>NZ_QQNH01000039.1 GCF_003345525.1 Pelagibacterium lacus | reverse complement strand
CGGCGCTCGATACCCCCAACATCAAGTGGCCTGGTTTTGCGCCGCCCAATGGCCGACTTTTACCCCGCCGTTGACAGCCGCTGGTATGAAATCTGCCGCCTGCCCCTGAAATACGAGGACGAGACGGCGACCGATATCACCGCGACCTACTCGCTCAATGAGGACGGTAGCGTCCGGGTCGATAATCGGTGCTTCGATGAGGACGGCGAGCCTTCACAGGCGCTGGGCAACGCAACGCCGGTCGATGATGCCAATTCCCGTTTGAAGGTGACGTTCCTTCCCGAGTTCATCCGGTGGATACCGTTCACCAGCGGCGATTACTGGGTGCTGAAAATCAATCCGGAGTACCAGACGTCCTTGGTCGGAACCCCCGACCGAAAGAACCTTTGGCTGCTGGCACGTCAACCAGACCTGCCTGCCAATGAGCGCGAAGAATACCTAGCCGAAGCCCAGCGCCAGGGGTTTGACCTCACCGACCTGATTACACCCACCCACACGGGGCGGGAAGTGACGGACGAAATACTCAGGAAGGATTAGGGGCGCAGTCTCCCACGCCCCATGTTGATTAAGCCTCGGCCTTGGCCTTCAGCGCCGCGATGATCTCATCCTTGGTGGGCGGCGTGTCATCGCCCAGCACCTTCGATGCGGCGGCCTTGAACGCCATGAAGTTACCATCGGCCAGATCGAGGACTTCGGCAGCGGACTTGGGCTGATCGTCGTCCCTGGGCTTTTCGGCCTTGGCCTTGCCTTTCACGATGACCTTCACCTTGTCGCGGGCAAAGGCATCGATCTGGGCCTCGGTCAGTTCCTTGGCGTCGAGGACATCGGCGGACTTGCCGGCCGGAACGACCTGATGGCCGCCCTTAACCTTGAAGGCCTTCGCGAGAAAGCCCTCGTTCTTGACGTGATACTGGGCCATGGTCAGGTCCTCGTCCCCTTGCGCAGAACGTCCGGGCGCTGCACGAAATACAACGGGTAACTGTAAAGTTCGCCGCGCGTGAACGCCTGACGGTCACGGTCCGGGATGTTCATGGCGTACACGTCCTGCCCCAGCGTGTTGACGTAGGGACCAAACTCGGCCGGAGCCATCGCCTTCTTGAACACGTCCCGGGCACCAACGGGGAAGAACTTCGCTTCATCCGGATCGATCGCCACCGTCGAGTTGTCGTCGGTGCCGCGATAGTTGTGCCAGGTGATCCCGCCGTAGGTGAAGGCCTGCCACGTCTTATCCTGACGGAGGTCGGCAGCCGCAGCCCAGTTGAGGTAGGTCTTTTCCACCTCGGGATGCGAGATCAGGTCATCATAGAAGGCATCACCGACCAAGGCGTGGATGGTCGTGGACGGAGTAAACGCTCCTCCGGCGGACCGCGCCATGGCACGGATGACGGTAGCGCACTTTTTGCGAACCGCACCGGTGGCCGGGCTGGCATTGTCGAGGTCGAAGTCAATAGCCGTGGCCTCGGAGACACCGAACTCGGTGAAGTAGTTGTAGATCACCGTGGTGCCATCGGCATCGAGCAACAGGCCCTGGAGCGCACCGAGGCGGTGATACTCGTGGGTCAGATCCATGTCGTCGCGGACCATCGCCATGCGGCGCAGATATTCGGCCTGCACCTGGGCGAATTCGGTTTCCGAGCCAAAGGCACGGATGCCCTGGATTTCCTCGGCATAGAGTGTAAAGCCCTTGGCGAGGCGCGTGGTCTTGAGCGGCACCGCATTGCGGGGATCGACCTCAAGTTCCTTGGGCGGCGCACCGGTGGGGCTGGTCGGGATGAGCGTGAGAGCATTTTCCCGACGATCCACGAACAGCGACCGGGTGCGAACCGGCATGGGCTCGAAGATGCCCAGCGACCCCAGAAGCTGGGGCTTGAACCCGACCTTGCTGACCGCGCCGGTGAGCGAGGTCATCGAGAAGGCCGAGTTGTTGAAGATATCCATAGATGCCATGGTATCGGCCTCCTTTAGCGGACGATGATGCCGAGCGCCTTGAGCGCAGCGTTGGCCGTGGCCTTCGCAGCGTCATTGGCGCCGGACTGGTAGATGAGGTGGGCACCGTTCACTTCGCAGTCGCGAACGACGACGGTCTTCTTGACGGTGCCGACTGCGGCCTCGAACAGGATGCCCGCGATCGTCTGGGAGCCATCCTCACCAGCCGGGGCATACGCCACATAATTGCCGCTGGCCGTCAGCTTGCCGAGGATGGTGCCTGCGATCAGACCGGGCGAGGCGCCGGCAGCGACCGTGCCGGTATCACGGCTGCGGTACATGCCGTTGGCCTCGGAGACGAGGAAATTGGCCGTGCCGCGGGTTTCATTGAGCTGTGCCATGGGTCAGGCTCCTTTCTTGAACTCGACGCCTGCCGAGGCAAACACGCCCTCGCCCCAGCCATCGTTGGCGACGATGCTGTGGTCCTGGGTGCGCAGTGCATCGCGGACAGTATCGTTGGGCTTGGCGTCCTTAGTGAGCGCCTTGAACATGCCGTTGATCTCGGCGGGCTGGGCGTCCTTGACCATCTCGTCGCCGAGTTTGGCCACAACGGTCGCCTTGCGGAGTTCGTCATCGGTCTTGCCGGCAGGATCGATCGAGGCATCGATGGCCTTGACCTGGGTTTCCAGCGCAACGCGATCGGCGACGAGCTTGGACACGTCGATATTGGCCGCGTCCTGCGCCTTCTTGAGATCGGCCTTGAGGGTGCCGATTTCGGTGTCCTTGGCCTCAATGGCGGCCTTGTGTCCGGTTTCGGCGTCGGTGAGTTTCGTCTGGGCGTCGGCGACGGCCTTCTGAAGTTTGTCGATGGCCTGGGCGCCCTGATCGGTGGTGCTCACCGAGAGACCGTCCACGACCACAGTACGAAGTGCATCACTCACGGTGATTGTCTCCTGGGTGGTTGTAGGGATCGGGGCAGCGCCCCAGGTTTTCGCGCTGTCACCAACGCGAGCTTTGGACCCCGCCCGGGCCTTGTCGACCAGTGCGAGGTGATTGACGCGGATGGACCGCTGAACGGCGTCGTAGGGCTCGCCCTGGGGCGTCGTGCCGGGCGTGAAGTCGAAATCGGCCACATACCCCGCCGACAGTTCCCGCTTGCCGCCCTCGATCGCCTGAATGGCAGCAGCGTCCTTGAAGATCAGCGGCAGCTCGACCCAATCGCCCACTTGCTTCGCCGCGGTGCTGACCTCACCGACCGAAAGCTGGCGCCAGTTCTCTGCTGTCACCTGCTCGGTGGGGTGGTCGATGGTGATCGGGGCATGGCTGAAGCTCTGGAGGCTGTCCTTGGCGAATACCTCCTCAGCGGGGCGATAGACCCGAACGACCAGCATATCGGGCTTGCCGAGTTCGTCTCCGGTATAGAGTTGGATACCGGTGCGGACGCACTTGGCGGTCGCGACAAGGTAGCCGTCAGCGATCCGGCGAGGCTTACCCTCGACGGTTACAGCGTCTGTGAATTGCATGGTGGTCAGTCCTCCCGGACTTCCTCGAAGATTTCCGCGCCCAGCACGATCTTGCCCTGATAGGGCTCGACGCCGTCCGGCATTTCACCGCCCACGGCAATCGAGATATGCGGTTGATAGTCGGACCAATCCCACGAAGCCCCGGCCTCGCGGATTTCCTTGTTCCGCCACACCAACTCATTGGCCGTGATCAGCAGCGCCTTATAATCACCGGTCGGGCCTAGTTCTGCCATCTGGCGCGGACCACCGGCGGCGATCTCAACCTTGTCAGCCCATGACGTGCCGACCTTGAACCAGTCGACCGGCGTACGGCTGTAGGCGATGGTGACGTGCAGATCAGGGACGATATCGGTGAAACCCTGCGACTTTGCCCAGCGGATGATCTCGGCCTTGTTGATCACGTCACGGCGGACATAGAGCGTGCGCGGGGCCGCGTCACGGGTCGCAATGCGCTGGCGGCGCCCCTGGGCGGGATCATCGTCGTTGTCGGCGCCCAGGGCGGCCCGCACGTCGTCCTCATCCTCGTCCTGCTCGGCAAGGGCGCCATATTTTAGGATGGCTGCCTCCAGTCCTGCCAGCGTGCCATCCTCGATCAGCTCATTGACGAAGGCGTCCGAGAGGGCATCGATAGGCATCAGAGGCTCACTGGTCCCGCCAGTGCCGGCAATGGTCCGGGCTGCGTCGGACTTGGCCTTGAAGATCTCCGCCTTTTCCTTCTCGCTCATCTGCCAGAGCGGGTTCCAGACGTAGTGGATATCAGCATCACGCCCGCCAGTGGCCGAGCGGATCAGGCATTCATCAAGCATCGACATGGCCGGCTGCATTTCCAAAGACTGGCTGGATGCGATGCGATCATAGTAATTGCGCAGATCGCTCTCGCCCGAGGCATTAAGCCCACCAGGCGACTGGCCGAACAGACGCGTCATCGGAATATCTGCCGCACCACTGACGTTCTGGAAGAACCGGTCCATCAAGTCGGGCAGCGTCTGGAAGCTCGCTGACTTGCGCTCATACTTCTCCTTGCCGTCGAGGATCAACATGCGGTTGATGCTCTTGCCCGTGGCGGCGATACGATAGCGCTCTGTGACCTTCCGTTCGCCATCCGGAGTGCCGACATAGGCCATCAGGCCCTCCATCGTGACCACATCCACATTGGCCTCGAAGATCAGGCTCGCAATGTTAGCGGACGTAGCATCGGCCTGCTTCACGGCCTCCATGACCGAAGTCAGGATGCTATCCCCCCAAGCGAAAGACGCACCCGAGGTCATGTCGCGATCCGGCAACTCATTGCCGATGAAGATGGCAAGGCGTGATGGGTGAACCTTCACCTGCGCCGTTGTGCCAGCAACGATGGAATAGTCCTTCGGGCGGCCATAGAGCGGCGATAGCGGGTCCGTCTCGATTTCGCCGGGCTGCAACTGGTTCGGGGACAACACGGTCAGGAAACGAATGCCCCCTGCCCTTACCGCGTCGGGCCGGATCGGCTGGGAGGCATCATCGCCCAGGTCGATGTAGATCGCGGCGCCGCCAAACAGCCGAGCCTTCTTGCGTGCCTCCAGAACCTTTGCCTGAACGCCGAGGCGCTTTTCCTCCGCCTCGATCTGCTCGATCTGGTGGTTCTTGGCCTGCCACGCGCGCCATGCTCGGCAAGAATCGAGCGCGGGGATGTCGATGATCTTCCTGGGCAGCCAGGACGTGCGGTAAGCCGCCACGAGCTGCTGAACGTCGATCGCCGTCTCGGTGTAATAGACAGACGCCGCCTTGTCCCGCTCAGTACCCAGCCCGGCAATGGCGCTGGCCAGCCCGTCGCGGACGAAGGTCAGAATATTTCCCATGTCCGCCTCAAAGGTTGTCCAGGTTCATGCCGAGGAAGCCGCAGATATCGAGCACGGCATCGATGAAGGGATCGACCTGATCGTCGAACCCACCATCGGGGAACGCCGCCAGTTCGGATTCGAAGTCTTTCAGCCAAGGGGCCGACTTGGGCAGCATGACAAGACCGGCAGCAGCGGCCGGCACCACGTCGAGTGCCCTGGTGTATTTGTCCTTGTCACGCTGGACGGCAATGACCGGGATCGCCTTGCGTGTGAGGGATTGGATCAGGCCGGTGCCCGAAACCTTGTCCTCGATCGCCATCTTGCGAAGATGGCCGTATCGGTCGGCGTCCATGTCCTTGCAGCGGCCCCATAGAGCCACGGCGGTCTTTTCCAGTTCGGGCGCCTCGAACCTGCCCCGCACCACCTCGAGCAAGTAGGCCTTGCCGTCCAATCCGGCGCCCCAGTGTTCGAACACCGTGTAATCGTTGCGCTCCTTGGTCTTCTGCGCCGTATCGGCATAGAGCGCTCGCCATGCCAGCTTGGGCAGGTCGTCGTATCGGGGCATAAGCCCCGGCTTAAATAGGTTACCGCCCTCTACAGTCGGCTCCTGGGCGTATTGGCCCGCATAAACGTGCGGCGCCTGCTTGATGATCGCGATCTGCTCAAGCGTGTGCTTCTCGCTCCACAGAGGCCCGCTGGGCAGCCCGTGCGGGATCAGCGTGACCTTGCCCGCCGGCGCCTCTCCCTGCCCGTCTATGAGCACGGGGAGCTTGAGCAGACGCCATTCCTCGCCACTGTTCTCCAGCAGATGGGCCACGAAGTCATCGACGTGCAGCCTCTGCATGATCACGATGACCGGCACGTCCTCATGAGCGAGGCGCGACTTGAACGTGTTCTCCCACCTCGCGTTGATGAACTTCCGCGTCGTGTCCGACGACGCATCATCGGGCTTGAGCGGGTCATCGATAATCAGAGCGCCGGTAAATCCCGGCTCGGCCAGGATGCCAGCACGAAACCCCGTAATCGGCTGACCAGCAGCAGCGGCACGCAAATGACCGCCGGCCGTTGTGCGCCACAACCCCTTGGCGTTCTGGTCCGGGCGCATCTGCACCGGCCAATGGGCTTGGTAGCCCGGCAGGCTGATGACGTCCTTGACCTTGGTCGAGTTATCCAGCGCCAGAGGCTCGGCATAGCTGGCATGGATGAACCGCGAGCGCGGGTTGATCGCGAACCCCCGGGCGATGAAGTTGATCACCGCCAGCTCTGTCTTGCCGTAACCCGGCGGGATATTGATGATCAGCCGCTTGATCTCACCGGTAAATACGCGGTCGAGAGTATCGCAAATGACCCGGTGGAACTGCGCCACCGAAAAAGGCTGCCCCTCCTTCTCGATGAAGAACTTGCGAGTGAATGACAGATGGGACGCGAGCAGGTCTCCCCGCTCTTTCTCCCGATCGGCCTCAGTCCTCCTCGCCTCCTTCTCCGCCCGAATCGCCCGAAGCAATTCCGATCTGGACCATTGCGCGTTCAAGAAGGTCTAGCTCCTCGTTGCTCATGCCCTTGAGCTTTGTCGGATCGATCGTGCCGATGGTGCCCGAATGGGTGTGCTTTGCAGGGGCATGGCTGCCCTGCATCTTGTTTGCCTCGCTGATGGCAGAGACGGCCACACGCGGGTCTTGTGCCTCGGCTGCATCCGAGATGCGCTTGAGAGCGGCAAGCCTGTCAGCGGCGCTCCATTCGGCTTTCTCTGCCGCTTTCGCGCCCAACTCCGCTACTCGTGCCGCAATGTCCTCATTTGTCTTCAAGCGCCATGCGTTCTTGCGGTTCGGCCGATACCCCGCCTGTGCATAGGCATCGTCTGCCGTCTTGCCCTTGGCGAGAGCCTGGGCGAAGCTCTCATGACGAGGATTGGGGAGAATGGGCATGGTCAAAGAGTTCGCATTGTGGGGCATCGCCTTAAATGTGGCGGGCGTCCTCGGACTGTTCTATTTCGGAATGCCGTTCAAAATCCCCACCCGTGGGGCGTTGCTGATCGGCACCGAGCCAAGACCAGGTGCTCTCATGTGGGAACGCATCTACGGTATACTGGGCAAGCTCGCGCTGCTCGCCGTACTATCCGGTGCTGCATTGCAGGCATACGCTGTTTGGCAAACGCCATAGAGGCTACTATTTCCTCTCGCCCTTGCCGACACACACCGGCCGCCCATCACGCCAGCCGCAATAGCTCAGCACATGATCGCCGTGCTTCTGGCCAAAGCCGGCGCCCTCGTGCCCGCACTCCTCGCAGAAATAGACCGGCGCCATCGGCGTTACGGTCTCGTTGTTGCGCGTGAATGTCGGGCCGCTGGGGCGGTACTCGGTGGGCATGGCCGGAGCCATAGCATGAGTCGATCTGGCACAGGTGGCAGGAATCGAACCTACAGCGCTCGGTTTTGGAGACCGGCGCGCGACCATCGCTCACCCGCTTGCATTAGTGCCGGATCTCCGCCGCCGGCCGGGGAAAACCACTTTTCTAGCAACCGCCCCAAGGTTTCGTCACATTGGCCCGTCTAACCTTTGTATGCCAACCAAAGGAGAAACGAGCATGAAGAAAATTCTCACCGCACTGGCCGTTACGGGAGCCATCACTGCTGCGAGCATTGCACCGGCTCAGGCTTATGGCGGATTCAGGGATGGCGAATACGGCTACCGTGTCGGCTGTGCCATCAACTGGTACGTGTTCGGCAATTGGGACGTCTGCCAGGAACTCCTGCGCTAACGATCATCGCCAGCCCCACTCTCACTCAGGGGCTGGCACCCTTGGGGCCCCAACTGCTCAAATATCCGGCGCGGATTCGCGCTCGCCGCAATTACAGGCTAAGCTCAATCATCTCCAGCATTTGCGGCACGCTGGTGACGAAAGACAGAGGCCCTACAAGAGGTTTGCGCCTTCGCCGTTAACACGGGAGGAAACGCTATGGCTACTTATTTCACGCTCACTGAGCAAAGGAACACGTGTCCTGCATGTCATGCAGAAAACGTCTTGGTCGGCAGCGCACTGGTCGATGCTATGGACATATGCTGCTCGCGTTGCGGTTCATTTATTGGTCGCTGGTCGGAAAGTCTCGACCTCTCATCCGATGACGGACGGGGAACGACTCGCGAAGCCCAGGACAACGAGCGGAACAGATATGGACCGCGCCACCCGAGCAGGTGACGCGGCCAGGTAATCACTCGTCGGTCAATGTGTAGCTTTCCAGCTCACAGATATCGATCCCTGCCACTTCGAGTTCAGGCCCTTCGGCAGTCTCAAAGCGGAAATCGTATAGGCACTCGTCCGAACCGTCGCCGATGAACACCGTGCCTTCGTACCCCGGCTCCAGTATTCCGACCTCGCCGAGAAGGTCATCGCCCCAGAAATCGTCAGTGCTGGGAGAGGCGTAAAAATAGGTCAGCGTATAGCTGGAATCGTTGGTGAGCGTGAACTCAACGTCCTGCGCTGCGGCCGGGATGGCGACGAGCATGGCTGCGATCGATACTGCAGCTCCAAACTTTAGAATAATCATGGAAATCTAGCCCTAAACGGCTGCACCTCGCAGCCGGACGAGGGCTTTTGGCATGAAATTCGGCGCCAAGCCACAGCGATATTTGTGCGCGTCACCCGTGGGCGGCGCGCTTGATGAATCTAAGCTGTTAGGTGGCGGTACTTCGCCCCAGATGGAAGCGGCCGGCGGAGTACCGATCATGCTCGAAGGCGCGGGCCACGAAAGCCTTGAAGCGCTGCATGGCAGACGGCATCCTGGCATTGCGTGCGGCCTGGTCGAGTTCGAGACGGTCGCGGTGATCGAGCAGGTCGAGGCGCAGCACCGCCGAGACAAGCCCAGTGAACAGCGAGACGAACAGGCCAAGGAACGCGGCGAAGTGGGAACGACGCATGGGGCAGTCCTTTCGATGTGGGGGGATCGGCTGAAAGTTCGTCCAGCCTATCGAGAACACGCGATAAATCGCTGATTTTGACCCACTATGTCCAATCGAGGTTGTGTCACCGTTGGCGTTCAAGCCTCATCAATGAACCAGTCCAGCCCTTTTTGCGTGATCGCATAAACGCGGTGCTTCATTTCAGCTTGATACCAGCGCCGTGTCTGATCGTTGGTGCCGTGTGGCGTCTCTCCAGCGACGGGCTCGATGCTCTCCGCAATCAGGCCGTGGCGCTCAAGCCATTTCACGGTGCTAATCCATACCGATGATTGCGGCTGCCGCAACGTCCATGCAGCATCGGGATAGGTGCCGCATTCGCTTGCCCGCTGCCTCACTATCCTGTCACCTTCCGAAAGCTGCGCCAAGACGACAATCTTCTTTTCGTGTGCGGTCAGTGCCAAAGCTCGACCCCTTGGGCGTTCAGTTGCCGAGCGATATGGCTCGCAGCGAAGTCCCTATTCCGCTGAAATGTGGTCAAGGGCATTCCGAGCCATCGGGCCACCTCTCTGCCGCTGTAGCGCTTCGCCTGTCCCCGGGCGGCGGCGATGAGCACCTGCCGATGTTCGGGGTAAGCCTTCACGGCACCATTGAGCCAGCCCGGCATTCCGCCAGAGCCCAGCAAGACAGTCTCCATGCGGCTGATCTGGAGTGCGTTGGGCTTGATCACGGCCTTGAGCCGGCCCTGGTGGATATTTTTCGCAAGCCGCTGCTCAGCGATATCGATTTGCTCCAGCATATATTCTGGCCATGCGGCCTTCATCCGTTTGTGACCCACCCTGCCCTCTATAGCGCTGAGGACACGGAATGCATCGGCTAAGGCGAAGCGGACGCTCCTGGCGTCCCATTGCTTCATGGTGGTTCGATCGAGCGCGGCGTGCATGCGTGTCCCTATAGGTCCAGAACGGCTTTGTAGAGATCACCGGCGGCAACACCGGCGAGGATTTGGCGACTGAGGTCGGGCAGGTCCGTTTCGCGCCTGACTGCCTCCTCCGCGATCAGGGTCCGATGCAGCGCGGCAACCGGCACCCGGACGATGCCATGCGTGTGCTTCTGGCCATCGAGCCGGAAACCCCAGACGTTCATCATGTGGGCTATGACATTGGCAGTGTCTTGCTCGCCTAGGGCGCGTTCGATGGCCGGGGCGGAAAGCCCGCGACCGGCATGAACGCCGATCCAGAAGCTCTTGCGATTGGACCAGCGCTCGGTGAACAGCGGATGCCCCAGCCGCTCATCTTCCCGCCCAAACATTCCGAGCTGAACTTCCTCGACCATCAGAACGGCACCTGATCTGGCATGCCGGAGAAATGCTCGAGATCGCGCTGGACCGCTTCCGGCAATGGCGGGGGCGGCTCGGCGGCCGGCATGGCCGAAACCGACTTCCGCTCTTTCCCCAGGCTCCAGACAATCTTCTTGTCGTTGTCGCGCCCCATATACCCGGCGTTCATCAGCGCCGTGCCGGTCCTGCCCATAACCTCGACCAGTTCCTTGTTCCGCTGTTCGACGTCGTTCTCGGGCGCCTTGAATGTCCAGCGCTTGCGAACGTAGGCTCGCCAGACGTTGAACGGCACGGCCTTCTTGATCTGGGGCCCGACACGCACGCCACTCGGCATGTCTATGCCGGCGTCCGCCACGGCATCAACCAGACAGTCCAGCACCAGCTTTTGAGCTGGGTGAAGACGCCCGGTCTTGGTTTGCTCCTCGTCCGGCTCCGAACTTGGTGTGTCGAGGACGCAGGTGGTTATCTCGAAGCCGTCATCGTCGTGCCCGAGCTTTATCTGGCGAAGGATAAAGCGCCACGCGATGCGGTTCGGGCCATTCTTGTTCTTCTCCAGCAGGGCCTTGCGAATGATCCGGTTGTCGGCGTCCTTGATCTCCTCCCCCGGCATCTTCCGGTTGGGCGACGGGCGGCGCAGCGTGCTGATCTCGATCACCTGCGAGACGTTCGCGGTCAAGGACGAGTGCCCGCGCACCCGGCTGCCCTCGCCATTCATGTGATGCACAAGGCAGACCGTCGAGCCGGTCTTGTCGGCGATCCGATTCACGCGGCCCAGGACCTTGCCCACTTCGCCGGAGTGGATCTCGTCCAGCCCCTCGGTAGCGACCGAAAATGTATCGATCACGATCATTTCGAGGCTGCCGTAATAGTCCTCCCATTCAAGGCACTCGGCGATGAAGGCGTCGACGCTCTCGTCGCTCATGAGGCTGAATTTCTGCCCGTCCCCGCCGCCCATGATGACAAAGGGCACGTCCTGATCCCGAGGGACATCATGGTCGCGGCGCCAGCCCTCATAGCGCAACTCGACGCCCTTGCGGTCCTCTGAGGCCATGTAGATCACGGCGCCCTGCCGAACCTTCCGGGCCTGATCGCCCTTTCCATAGCCAAGGCCCAAGGCGATCTTCATGCCCAGGTCGATGACAAAGAACGATTTGCCGGATTGTTTCTCCCCGGCAACGATGAACACGCCGCCGCGCTCAATGAGCCCCTTGACGAGCCAGTCATAGACAATCTTGCTGCCGGCAAGGTCCATGCCCCGCTGAGCCGCGAATTTCGACACCGGAGGGGCAGGTCGCCAGTCCGGCAGGCTGTCGATGATCCGGTGAAGCTCATCGGCTGTTCCGCCGGCCTCTACCCAATTGGTTAGATCGTGCTTGACCGGGAAGTTCGGGACGTGATCTGCGAAATTGAGAATACGGATGCGCCGGGCAATGCCCTTGAGGCTCTTGGCTTTCGCCTCACCGGCCGCGATGCCCACCTCATCATTGTCGACCAGGATGATGACGTCGGCACCTTTGAACAGTGCGGCGAGTTCGGCCGTCCAGTTCTTTGCGCCTCCGGAGTTGGTCGACGCTTCAAAGCCCAGCGTAACAGCCGTATCGGCATCCTTTTCGCCCTCGGGCAGCAATATCGGTCGACCAGCGGCTATCGCCTCCTCGACCTTATTGTGGCGGTAGATCGTGTGCCCGATCCCGTCGAGGTTCCAGATATAGCCGCCTTTTCCATCGGGGCGGCGCTGGCGGAAGGTCTTATCGATCTGGCCATCCTTGGCGAGGCGCCATGATCCGTCCGGCAACACCCACTGCCCCCGCAACACCTGATACAGTCCGTCTCCGTCGGAATTGTGGTAGGTGTAACCCTTCACCCATTTGAGCCTGCCATCGTCGCCCGGGCCGCCCTGGGGCTGCGGCTCTTGCCGGGCTTCGGGCGCTGGGTCAGACTCCCGCCGCTCCTGCGGCCTCTCGCGCGCCTCGATATAACCTTCCTGCTCGAGCCATGCCATTGCGGCGGCATTGTCGTCGCCAAGACCGGCCTCTCGCTGCACAAGCTCGATGACATTTCCGCCCTCGCCGGCTTCATGGTCGAACCAGCACGCCTTCTCGATATTGATCGAGCGTGAGCCGTAGCTGCCCCACTTCTTTTCCTTGTCGCTCGAGAGTTTCTTGTTCGGCTCCCCCCAGAATGACTCTGCAACAGGCTGTATGATCGCGGGCCAGTCGTGCTCAGCCATGCTGGCGCTCCCGGCGTCTTGCCGTCACAATGCGCTGGCAATAGACTCGGAAATCGTCCTCGACCGGCTCGACGATGCGGAGCGTGTCCCGCAACGCCTTGAGCACGGCAATCCGCCGTTCCATCTTCGCATAGGGCTTGTCGCCCCGCGCCGCGTGGAACTCCTCGGAGACCTCGGCGCTCAAGAGGCATTCGCTAACCTCGCTGAGCATATCGTTGAGGGTGATACGGCCGTTGGTCATTCCACCACTTCTTCGATCAGATCGAGGGCGATCGGGAACCGCTGGCGAACATTGAGCAGTTGAGCCTCGGTGCCCACCCAAGCGTAGGCGCGCCCCGCGGTCATCTTTTCCCCGGACATATGCAGAAAGTTGCCCTTGCCATCCGTGAGGCGGAATCGCACCCCGTTCGGGCGCCTGACCGGCGTGCCCTTTGCTTCCCGCCGCAGCGGGTTCGGAAGGACCTCGGGCAGTACCACAACTTCCTCGCCCGCGCGGGGCTCAGGGGCAGTCGGCAGCTCGCGCTCTGGTATCGCCGGACGCTGGCGCATGTTGTGGCCACTGATATAGCCGGACACGCTTGTCTGGCGGGCCCCAAGATGGGCGGCTATCTCGAAGTCGCTCCAGTCCGGATGTTCCGCAAGGCATGCGATAATGCGGTCCTTGAGGGTTTCCTTCGCTGCTTGTAGCGAGGCGGGCGCCTCTTTGACTTCTGCCACATCGGCCTTGAGAGCGGCATTCACCGCCTCGCGCTTCACCTTGGGCAGATAGACCGACACGCTGGATCGCGGTGCATCGAGGAGTTCCGCAATCTCTCGGGCCGTCATGGCCGGGTGCTCGGCGTGGGCCGCCTTAACGCGCTCGTAAAGGGTGGGTGCCGTCTCTCCGGCTGTCACGTCCATTCTCTCAGACGTTGCAGCCGGTGCCCGGTCGCCGGCAACCCTACTCGCCGCCTCGGCTTCCTGAGGCCCACTGGCCGGTGCCAGCGGTTCGGACATCGCGGACCCTGAGGTCGCTTCATCGACGGCTTTCGCTACGGGATGGGGTTCGGCAGCGACTTCCGGGGGGATGGAAGCCGCTGCCTTGCCAGCCATGGGGGATGGCTGGGGTTCGTATTCGGGGGTGGTGACCAAATCGTTGGATTTGGAACTGTCATCCCCGGAGTTGCTGGCGTTTTGGGCGGTGCCCTCAGCGCCTACCAAATTCTCATCGTCCTGGCCGGATAGGGTGGGGCGTTCATACCGCCGTGCCCTGGCGATGAAATCCTTGATCTCAAGTTCGTCGAGCTGCAGCGAAAGGCATGCCGCACGGTGATCGCGCAAGCGGGACTGAACGACCTCAAGTTCGGCAATGGCGTTCGACAATATCGGGTTCATGATCACGCTCCTCAGAAAGGAATCTCATCGTCCATGCCGCCGGCATCGGCCACATTGGCCGATCCGCCCGACCGGCTTCTGGACGTGCCGTAGTCATCAGGGCTGTCGGGAGAAGGTGGCCTGCTCGATCCTTCCTGGCGATCAAGCAGCACCAGGTTGGCACCGAAACCGTTCAGCACGATCTCGGTGGTGTAGCGATCGGTCCCGTTCTGATCGGTCCATTTCCGGGTCTGTATCTTGCCCTCAATGTAGACCTTGCTGCCCTTGCGAAGATACTTTTCGGCCACGCCGGCCAGGCCGTCGCTATCCTTCCCGCCCCAGACAATGACCCGGTGCCACTCGGTGCGTTCCTTCTGCTCGCCGTTCGATTTCCAGCGCTCGGAGGTGGCGACCGAGAGGGTCACGACCTTAGTGCCGTTCTGGGTGGTGCGGACATCGGGGTCCTGCCCGAGATTGCCCAGCACGATGGCCTTATTGATCGATGACATGGCTATGCCTCCTCAGGCGACTTCTGCGTTGTTGGGGGAAATGGCCGATAGATCGGCACAATTGACGGCCACCAGCGCCTCGGCTAGCGGCGGGCAGACGGAATTGCCGCAGCACGAGCCCTGAACCGTGGCCGAGAGCTTCGACCCATCCGGCCGGCGGTCGATGATGTAGCTGTCGGGAAAGCCTTGAGCCCGGAACCGCTCGCGCGGCGTCAGCATGCGCATGCCGATATCGGCAATGGCATAGGTTTCACCGTCGACGTCGACGGCGACCAGCCCGAAGTGAGAACGGCGGTGCAAAATTAGTCCACGGTAGCGGCTGGATTGTCCTGCTGCGGGCGGCTTAAAAGTCGTCCACCTAT
>NZ_QQNH01000038.1 GCF_003345525.1 Pelagibacterium lacus | reverse complement strand
ATAGGTGGACGACTTTTAAGCCGCCCGCAGCAGGACAATCCAGCCGCTACCGTGGACTAATTTTGCACCGCCGTTCTCAAGCGTCATCATCTGCATTTATCGTAACGCAGGATGGAGTGTTGGTCACTCGCCCCATCGGAAACGAGATATTGGCTGGCGTCACCCGTCAGGTCATCATCGATCTCGCTCGCCGGAAGGGGCTGCGCGTAGAAAAGAGGGCTTTCGCGCCGGACGAGACATTGCAGGCTGCGGAAGCATTTTCGACTTCTGCTTCGACGTTCTTGTTGCCGGTTGTCAGCATTGACGGAACGGCAATCGGCTCCGGTGGACCGGGGCCGATCAGCTCTGATCTGCGGCAGGCCTATGCCGAACGCGCTCTGCGCTAGGTGTTTAATCCCGGCATTTGGCCGGCGTTCGGCCAGCAGCTTCCCTACGGAACCCAGCGGCTCCATTGGAGCCGGGACAGGCGGGAGAGCAGGGGCCCCAGGGGGCGGGGGAGGGCCGCGATGTCGGCTGGAGCAAGCCCGGTTTCGTCCACCCTGGCGATGCCCTCGGCGGGCTGGTCGAGGGCGGCGAGAGCATCCACCAGTTCGGCGGTGGCCTTGCCTATGGTCTCCATGCGCGTCGCGCTGTGATGGCTCTTGAGGCGGCGGATATGGGGATTGGTGTTGATCTCGTAGACCTGCACCCGGTCCCCGACAATGCCATAGTCGATGCGGCCGAAATCGATATTGGCCCGCCTCGCGATATCGAGCAGCAGCTCGGCATGGGGGCGGCTGTCATTATAGTCGCGCTCGAAAAGATAATGCTCCTCCCGCGCCGTTCCGAGCACCCCTTCCTTGGCGCACCAATGGGTGTCGGTGACGATGGGGCCGGGTACGAAGCGTCCGCCGACCACATAGGCGGCGTGCTTGCGGAAGGCCCCGGGCGCATCGGCGATCTCCTGGGTGTGGTACTGGACGATCAGCAGATCGCCCAGGGGATGGCCGAGGGCGGTCAGCCTATCGATTTCGGTGCGGACTTCGGCTTCCGAGCCCAGAAGCCCGCTCGCCACGCCCCGGTGGGCGGCGATCGTGCGGATGAACACCGGGTAGCGATCGGGCCACTCCCCGTCCACCGGTCGCCAGGCGCCGAAATCGTTGATGCCGGCTTTGTTGAGCTGCTTGAGCAGCGCAGCGCGCTGCAGCGCCAGGGCCGGATGGTTGAGGACGCGCGCGCCGGCCGAACGCAATGCGCGCGCGTAGCGGCCGGCGAGTTCGAGCCCCCAGAAATCGAGACGGTCGAAATCGGAAAAGATCCAGGTTCCGGTTCGGGCCCGCCGCGCGGCGAAGAGGTGATCATAGCTGATGACGCGCATCATCCCCCGGGGAAGCCATCTTGCGGCGTGGCGATGATGCGCAAGATGAGCGCGCGTTGCTACGAAGGTGATCATTTATCGCCGCGGAGTTTTAAGGGCCATTTACAAGTCAATCCCGATCTCATAGCTTCATCGGGCGTTGTTCACAACACGCATGCTATGGAGGGCAAGATGATCAAGCTCGATCACACAAGACTTCTCGGTTTCAAGATCAATGGTTCGGTTGGCGCCAAGCTCGGCATCAAAGTCAGTGCCAAGGTCGGCGGCAAGCCGGTCGAAAAAATCGACTGATTACACTCGGATCGGGTGAAGCATCGTGTCATATTTGTTTTCACCCGATCCCCGCGCCGCGGCCGATCTCGATCGCCGTATGCATGCGGAACTGGCCAGCAGCCTCGCTTATCTTGCTGACGAGGCCCGCGGACATTTCGACGTGGACACGACCGGGCTCGCCACGGTCATCGAAGGGTTGAAGGCCGAGCGGTTCGAGCCGATCACCTTCGAGCGGTATTATCAGCTCGTTGCGGCGATGAGCGAGGGGCGGCTTGCCGAGGCAAAGGCCCTGTTCGACGCCATCTGCGCCGCCCGCCCCATGGCGCCGGGGCTCACCATCGCATCGATAGACGATATCGCCGGGCCGGATGGGGCCGCGCTGATCCGGTCTGCGATGGATACGGACCCGACCACGCGGTTCAGCTTCCTCCAGCCCCCTGCCGATATGGCCGAGGCGTTCCGCTCAAGGCTGGATCGCGCTTGGGCGCGGTTCGAACCGGTGGTTCCCGAACTTTTCGCGGAGGTCCGCGCCGTTATCGGCCAGGTCGTCCTCGCGGTCGGCGAGCCCGGCGGCACCTATCATTTCGATGGCGGCTCGAGCTATCGCCTGTGGGGGGCGCTGGTGCTCAATCCCTCCTTCCATCCTACCGAAATGGATGTGGTGGAGGTCATCGGTCACGAATCCGGCCATACCTTGCTGTTCGGGCATTCCATCGATGAGCCGTTGGTTTTCAATCCGGATGATGAATTGTTCAAATCGCCGCTGCGCCTCGATCCGCGGCCCATGGATGGCATTTTCCACGCCACTTTCGTTCTGGCGCGCATGCATTGGACCATGTCGAAACTGATCGACTCCGGGCTGCTCACCGCCGAGGAAGCGGCGCATGCCGAGGAGGCCCGGCAAAGCGATGCGCGGCTCTTCCACGACGGGTTGCAGACGGTGCGGGCGAGCGCCCGGCTGTCCGGCAGCGGCGCGCGCCTGATCGATGCGGCAGAGGCCTATATGGCGCAGGCGACCCGGGCATAGGCCGGCGCGCGCAGTTGCGCATGCCGCGCCCGCAATAGCGTATCCTCGCAAATATCACCGGCGTTGCGGATCGGCGCGGAGGCGCGGCCGGCATCCTTCCAGCCGGTATTGATGGCCTTGAAATGCCAGAAGAACGCGTCGGGCAGGAAGGACTTGCCGAGCATCGGGCGCCCCCGGATCGAGTGCCAATAGGGGTGGACGCCCAGATTGCCGACCCAGGGGCGGCGCGGGTCGAGCACCCATTTGGCGGGCGTCCTGCGCCGTTCCTTTTCGGTTCCGGTCCATGCGAAGGCGCTGTGGTCGAAGATGGAAGCCAAGGGGGCAGCATCGGGCTCCACCCAGATGCCGGGCAGGATCAGCAGCCCGGCCCGGGTCCGGTCGAGACTGTCGTAGATGGGGGTATCGCCGGGGGGATTGGCCAGTTCATCGATATCGCAATTGAGAAACCCTCGCGCCGTGGCCGCGAAGCGGCGTAGCACGATGCTCATGCTGGCGATCTGGGCGAACCGGGCCCAGAACGGGTCGGTCCGCACCAGGGGATCGACCGGGCCGAAGGCGTGCGGAAAATCGATCACCGCAAAGGCTTTGAGCCCGTCCACTCCGGCCAGCGTTTCTTCGATCGCCGCAATGGGATAGGCGTCCGAGCCATTGTCGAACAGGACGATCGTGTCGGTCCGGTGCAACTGCACATGCCAGCGCGCCCAATAGCCGATCCACGCCAGATCGTTGTTCTTGTTGATGGTGGAGAGGAGGCGCGCGCCGCTGAGCGCGTCGGAATGATTGGGCTGGACGGGCAGCATAAACCTCTGGTCCGCAACCTGCAATTCCAACGCTTCTGTGCCGGCCGGTGCGCCGGTCCATTCAAAGATGGATGTCGAAAGCGACGCATAGAGCTTGAGCGCGAGCGGGGTTCCCGAGGGTCTGGCGACGGTGCGGCTGGCTTTGAGGAGGGCGAGGAGGTTGCGGGGCGGAGGCCCGATGCCGAGAACGCGCTCGCCATCCGCATGGCGGAAGACGTCATAGAGCAGCAGGTGGCCGTCAAAGGCCTGGTGGAAGGCCGGTGGACGCTGCATATAGCCGGAACGCGGCAACCGGCGATGGGGCCCGGCCGCATCCAGCGCCAGGCTGGTGCGGGAAATCGCCAATGCTGTCGGACGCAAGCGGACCACCCCAAAACCCCCAATCGATAAGGAGTATGGGGCGGTGGCGCTTTCGTCAATCGCCCCTCGCGGCCTTTCTGGTTTACGGGATGCGCTCGTCGGATCGCAGTTCGGCGGCCTTGGAATGGTATTGATGCGCGACCATCCACCCCTTTACCGGCCGCAACAGCGGCACGCAGGTGAGAAAGATCAGCGGCAAGGTGACGACCAGATGCACCCAGAAGGGCGGGTGATGGACGACCTCAAGCCAGAAGCCAAAAATGGCCACGGGAATGCATCCCAGCATCATGACGAAAAACGCCGGGCCATCGGCGGGATCGGCAAAGCCGTAATCGAGCCCGCACACGTCACATTCCTTGCGCAGCCTCAGAAATCCGGCAAACAAATGCCCCTCGGCGCAACGGGGACACCGGCCGAGCAGGCCGATTTTCCAGGAAGGCATCTCTGTGGTCATGGCGACGGCGCTCCGATTGGATATCCTGTAATGATAGCCACTGATGCCGCAACCGGCAACGCGACGTGTTGTCAGAGCGCAAGGCGGCTATTTGCCCATAAAGAAATCGGGGCCCCTCACTCCTCGATATCGATATCCCGCGTCTCGCGCCCGAGCAGCAGGGCGATCAGGGTGATCACGGCCATGGCCGTGAGGTAGACACCCACCCAGAAGGGGCTGCCGTCGCCAGCGCTCCAGAGAGCAACGGCGACGAAGGGGGCGAGTGCGGCGCCCAGGATCGAGGAGACATTGTAGGATATACCCGAACCGGTATAGCGCACATTGGCCGGGAAGAGTTCGGGCAGCAGCGCCCCCATCGGACCGAAGGTGAGGCCCATCAGGGTGAAGCCGATGATCAGCCAGGCCATCACGCCGACGAGGCCCTCGGCCAGCATCGGCACCCAGCACAGACCGAACAGCGCGATGGCCAGGGTAACCCAGATCAGGGTCTTCCGCCGTCCGAACCGGTCGGCCCAGGGGCCGGAAACCAAGGTGAAGATGCCGAAGAACACCACGCCGATGATCATCATCAGCACGAAGGTGGTGTAATCATAGCCGAGGCCCGGCACCGCTGCATCGATGGCGGCGCGGCCATAGCTGAGCGAGAAGGTCGTCATCAGGTAGAACAACACATAGGTGGCGAGCATGTAGAAGGTGCCCAGCACCAGTTCGCGGAAATTGTTCTGGAAGGCGGTGACCAGCGGCACCTTGCGCACCTGGCCCGTCTTGACGGTCTTTTCGAAGGCGTTGCTCTCGACGAGGTTGAGCCGCACCCACAGGCCGATGATCACCATGACGGCGGAAAACAGGAACGGGATGCGCCAGCCCCAATCGAGGAAGGCCAGCGAGGGACGGGACGGATCGTCCGAGGGCAGCAGCGCGGCAATGATCAGGAACAGGCCGTTGGCGATGATGAAGCCGATCGGCGCCCCGAGCTGGGGAAAGGTGCCGAACAGGGCCCGCTTGCCCTGAGGGGCGTTTTCCGTCGCGACCAGCGCCGCCCCGCTCCATTCCCCGCCCAGCGCGAAGCCCTGGGCCAGCCGGAGGATCACCAGCAGCGCGGGAGCCAGCCAGCCGGCGACGGCATAGGTCGGCAGCAGGCCGATCAGGAAGGTGGCGATCCCCATGGTCAGCAGCGCCGCGACGAGGGTCGTCTTGCGTCCCATTCGGTCGCCGAGATGGCCGAAGAACACCGCGCCGAGCGGCCGCGCCACCATGGCCGCTCCGAACACGGCAAAGGAGGACAGCAGCGCCGTTGTCTCATTGCCGGTGGGGAAGAACAGGTGCGGGAACACCAGCACTGCCGCGGTGGCATAGACATAGAAGTCGTAGAACTCGATGGTGGTCCCGACCAGGCTGGCAAGAAGGACGCGCGAACGCGAATTGGCTGGCTTGGCGGACACGGCCGCGGCGGCAGAGGACATGGCAAAACTCCGGAAAGAACGACACATGCCCCCGGCTCGTATGAGCCGGGGGCAGTGCGCTTGCAATTTCCTTACTGCCGCCACGCCCCCTCTTTCAAGAGGAAATGGCTGTCTTTGGCCCGGTTCAGGCCGATTGCTCGGTCGAAAGCGCCCTGGAGTGGCGGAAGCGCCGGAACAGCGGCAGCACCAGAATGATCACGGTGCAGACCAGCAGGAACACCGAGATCGAGCTGCCGAGGAAAATCGAGAAGTCGCCGCGCGAGGTGATGAGGCTGCGTCTGACGCCCAGTTCCAGCATCGGCCCGATCACCACGCCGAGGATCAGCGGAACGGTGGGATAATTGAGCTTGGACGTCACATAGCCGAGCACACCGAACGCCGCCATGACCAGCAGGTCGTCGAGGCTGAGATTGATGCCATAGATGCCGTAGACCACGACGCCGATCACCATGGCGAACAGCAATCCGCGGGATACGAAGACGGCCGCGGCGAGGATCGGCACCAGCAGGATGGTGATGAACACCAGCAGGAGATTGCCGATATAGAAGGTCCCGAACAGCGTCCAGACGAATTCCGACTGCTGTTCGAAAAGCCGCGGACCGGGCTGGAGGCCCAGCATCAGCAAGCCGGCCATCATCACGGCCATGGTTGCCGAACCCGGGATGCCGAGCGTGAACAACGTCACCATATTGCCGTAGGAAGCGCTGTTGTTCGCCGCTTCGGGCGCCGCCACGCCTTCGATGGCGCCGGTGCCGAATTTTTCGGGCTCCTTGGACATCTTCTTGGCCGTGGCATAGGCCATCATGGTGGCGGCGGTCGCGCCGGCGCCGGGCAGCACGCCGACCACGAAGCCGATGATCGACCCCGTAAACAGGGCGGCGCGGCATTTGATGAAATCGATCCAGCGCGGCATCATGGAGCGGTAGCTGTAGCTCGCCATGTCGACGCGGGAGGCGGGACCCTCTTCGAGGGCCAGGAACATCTGCCCCAGCCCGAACATGCCCACGGCAATCAGGGAGAAGTCGATACCCTCGAGGAGGATTGAACTGCCATAGGTGAACCGGGGGCCGCCCATGATCTGGTCGAGGCCGATCGTGCCGATCCAGAGGCCCAGCCCCAGGGAGATGAAGCTCTTGAGCCGGTCATTGGTGCCCAGCACCGTGACCAGCGAAAGCGACAGGATCATGAGCGCGGTCATTTCCACCGGGCCGAACATCAGCGCGTATCGCGAGAATATCTGCGCCATCAGCGTGAGGCCAACCAGGCCGACCAGCCCTCCCACGAAGGAGGCGTAGACGGACATTCCCAGGGCCTGGCCGGCCTTGCCCTGCTTGGCCATGGGGTAGCCGTCGATCACCGTCATCACCGAGGGCGCATCGCCCGGTATGCCGAGCAGGATCGAGGTCACCGCCCCGCCGAACATGGCGCCGTAGTAGACGCCGGCCAGCATGGCCAGGGCCACGACGGGTTCGAAGCCCACGGCGACGGGCAGCATGATGGCCACCCCGGCGGTCGGGCCGAGGCCGGGCAGGGCCCCGATCAGCAGACCGACCAGGGCGCCGATCAGAATGGCCAGCAGCATCATCGGGTCGCTTGCCGCAGCCCAGATACCGCTGCCCAGAAGCGTTAGAGTCTCCACCAAAGGCACTCCCTTAATATTTTATATGCCCAACGGGCCGTAGATCAGCGGGATCCGGATCACCTGTCCGAACAGCACGTGGCAGATGGCGGCGGTCGCCGCCGAGGCCAGGATCAGGCGCGTGTAGAAGGCGCGTCCGCGGCGGTCGGGCTCCTGGGTGAGAAGCCCCGTGATCACCATGAGAATGAAGGTCGCTATGCTGAGGCCTAGCAGCGGGGCGGCGAATACGAAGACGACCAGTGCGACGGTCAGCACGCCGATTACCGCGATGGTCGCGGGGGCGATGACATCGGACGTGATTGCCTTGTCGCGCAGGAAGCTGCGGGCCAGAAGCGCAATGGCCAGAACGAGGATCAGCACGCCGGAGGCCATGGGGAAAAACCCCGGGCCCGGCACATGGCCGCGATAGAGACCCAGCCCGATGGATGTCGTGACGACATGAATTCCGAGCAGGATCACCAATCCGGCAAAAATTCTGTCGAGGGTAATGATTTTCATTCCATCCCTCCCAAAAGCAGGAATGGCGCTGGCAGGGAGCCAGCGCCACGCAGATTATTCGATGATGCCGAGCGTGGTCATCAGCTCGGTGTATTCTTCGTTGCGCCGATCCATCTCGGCCTGGAATTCCGCGCCGGACAGGACGTAGGGGATGGCATTGAAGCGGTCGAGATACTGCTCTTTCCACTGCGGGCTGGCCACGGCCTGCTCGATGATCGCCGTCCAGTAGCCGACCGCATCCTCCGGCACGTCTCGGGGCATCACGAAGCCGCGAAGCTGGGTTTGGACCACGTCATAGCCCAGTTCCACGAAGGTGGGGATGTCGTCGAAGCCGGGAACGCGGCGATCCGAGCTGGCGGCAATGGCGCGGACTTCGCCCGCTTCGATCAGTTCCAGCACTTCGCTGGGGTTGCCGAACTGGACCTCGATATGCCCGCCCAGCAGCGCGGCCGTCACTTCGCCGTCGCCGCCGAAGGGCACGATATCGACTTCGATCTCGAGCTCTTCCTGCAGTTTCTGGGCGAGGAGCGCCGGATCGGCGACGATGCCGGTCGTGCCCGAAATCATCCGGCCGGATTCGATGATGTCATCGAGGCTCTGGATCGGGGAATTGGCTGCGACCACCATGATGTAGGGGTCCACGGAGATGGCGGCGAGCGGGGTGAAATCGGTGTAGGAGACCGGGGATTCGCCCATCAGCGGGGTGGTGAAGAAGCTCACGCCGACCTTGGTCCACAGATAGGGATCGCCGGTGCGGCCGGCGACGAAGGAATAGCCGACCGAGCCGGAGCCACCGGTCCGGTTCTCGACGAGAAAGTTGACCGGGGTCAATTCGAGCTCGTCGATGACGCTGGCAAGGATGCGCGTGGCGGTGTCGCTGCCGCCGCCCGCGGAACTGGTGACGACGATGGTGACGTCGCGTTCGGGTTCGAACGCCAGTGCGGGCAGGGTCGCGAAACCCAGCGCCAATCCAGCGGCCACGCCCATGATCTTAAGTGTCGACATTTAGAACCTCCCACATGTCGGTATCGTATACAAAGGCCGATGGGTGATGGCGAAACTGAGGATTTCGACACGCCTTCTCCGTACCTCTTGTTGATGGGAAACACACAATCGCGCGGTTTGTCAACAATCAAAACTGACAGTCTGGACATGTTTTTTCCCATTTTCCGGGCATGATGAGACATTGGGCACAGGAAATTCCCGCGCATAACGTATTTCTGAGCCCTGGCCTGGGATTATTGTTGACACTTTGGTCGAGGGTTTCTAAGTGTCGGCAATATCGAAGGGAAGCGATCATGGACCCCACGCCCATCTATGAAGACGCGGATGAGAGCGGCTCGCTCGCCCAGCAGCTTTATCGCGCCCTCGAGACGATGATCATCGAGGGGCAGCTGGGCCCTGGCGACCGCATCAACGAAAAGCAACTGGCCGATCAGCGCGGCACGAGCCGCGGTCCGGTTCGCGAGGCGTGCCGGCGCCTCGAGGAGGCGGGACTGGTCGAATTCAAGGTCAATCGCGGCTTCTTCGTGCGCGTTCTCGACCTTTCCGACATTCTCGAGATCTATGATGTCCGGGCCGCGCTTTTTTCGCAGGCCGGCCGCATCCTGGCGCGGCGCATCACCATGGCCCAGATCGATGAACTGCAGCAATTGCAGGATCAGATGGAGGCTTCGATAGAGGCGGAGGACGCCGAAAAATTCTATCTGCTCAACCGCCAGTTCCATTCCCGCATCATGCGGTTCACCGGCAACAGGCATCTGGCCGATATTTATGAAAACCTCGATCGCGAGCTGCATATCTGGCGCAAGCGGGCGTTGATCCTCGACGGCAATGTCCGGGCGTCGGCGGCGGAACACGTCCAGATCATCGAGGAATTCCGCAACGGACATCCCAGCCGGCTGGCGCGCATCCTGCGCGATCACAGTCTGGCCGGCCGAAACCGTCTGCTCCGCACCATGCCCGACAGCATCGCCGATACCGAGAATATCTGGGACGACGATTGACGTCGTTTTTTCCTCTCAAAAGCCAAGAGTTCCAAATGCACACATCCGACGGCAAGCCCATCGTAGCCATCACCAATGGGGACCCCTGCGGCATCGGCCCAGAGATCGCCCTCAAGGCCCTGGCCAAATCCGAAGTGCGCCAGGCGGCGGCGCCCATTATCGTGGGCAGTCCCGAGGTTTTCGAGCGCGATATGAAAATCGCCGGGACCAGCCTCGATATCCGGCTGCTGGACAAGCCTTCCGATGCCAGCGGTGCGCCGGGCACCGTCGAGATCCTGCCGTTCGACAGGCTCGATCTCGGCCAATGCGTGCGAGGCGAGGTCTCGGCGGAGGCCGGGCGCTATAGCGGGGCGAGCATCGCGCACGCCATCGGCCTGGCCATGCAGGGCGAGGTCCATTCCGTGGTCGTCTCGCCCAACAACAAGCGCGCCATGAAGGATGGCGGGCACGAGCACACCGGCTTTGAGGAAATCTCGCGTCACTATACCGGCGCCACCTCCTCGATCCAGATCCTCATGGGGCGGAAATACAATCTCGCGCGCGTCACCAACCACATTCCCCTGCGCGAGGTCGCCGATTATTGCACGCGCGAGCGCGTTCTGGCCGCCATTCGCGTGCTCAAAAAGAGCCTCGCCACGGTGGGGCTTCCCGATCCGGTGATCGGGGTGTCGGGCCTCAATCCGCACAATGGCGAGCATGGGCTGATGGGTACCGAGGAAATGACCGATATCGGCCCGGCCTGCGACGATGCGCGCGCCGAAGGCATCCGGGTCGTGGGTCCGATTTCGGCGGATTCGGTGTTCGTCAATATCGACAAGCTGAACCTCGATATCGTGCTTTCCATGTATCACGATCACGGCAATTCCGGCATCAAGATCCTTGAGTTCGGCCACCTCATCAATTTCATCGGCGGGCTGCCGGTCCCGGTTTTCACCGTTTCGCACGGCACGGCCTTCGATATCGCCGGCCAGGGTATTGCCGGCTCGACCAATATGGAACTCTCCATCGTGGCGGCCGCCAAAAGCGTGCGGCAGAGCTGAGGCGGGAACAATCTCCGCAGCATGACGTTGGCGAAGGGCCCGCCCGCAAAAATGCGGGCGGGCCCTTTAGCATCAGGAGAGATGATCGGGCGGCCGGCGTCGATACGGGATCGCGTTCAAGCTGATAAAACGGTACTGGCCTTCGGCTCGCTGCTGGTGAATCGTCAAGGGGATGCTGCCGCGGGAGGGTTTCGCGGCATCGGGTGAGGAAAGATTCGACACATGACAGTCGAGATCGTGCTGGTGCTGGGCATCGCCCTCTTCGCCATCGTGCTGTTTGCGACGGAGAGATTGCGGATCGATGCGGTGGCGTTGCTGGTTCTTTCGGCACTGGCCATTCTCGGCCTCGTCAGTTCCGACGAGGCGTTGAGCGGTTTTAGCAATCAGGCCACGATCACCGTGGCGGCGATGTTCATTCTCGCGGCCGGGCTCCAGAACAGCGGGGCCCTGTCGGGGATCGGGCATCTGCTGGGGCAGGCCAAATCGCCCCTCACCTTTCTGCTCCTTCTGTTCGGCGTTCTCGCCGTGGTCGCGCCCTTCGTCAACAATACCGCCGTGGTCGCGGTGTTCATGCCGCTGGTCATGACGGCGGCGGCCAGCATCGGCATGTCGGCCTCCAAGGCCCTGATCCCGCTGTCCTATGTTTCGCAGATGGCCGGGGTCTGCACGCTCGTGGGCACTTCGACCAATCTTTTGGTCAATGCCATGGCCCAGGATCTGGGGCATCCCGGCTTTTCCATGTTCGAATTCACCCCGCTGGGAGTGATCTGCCTTGTGGTGGGCTGCTTCTACCTGCTGACCCTGGGGCGCTGGCTGCTGCCGGACGCCCGCGCCACCGAACTGGTCGAGCAATATGAGCTGGGTAAATACATCACCGAATTGCGCGTCATGCCCGAATCCTCGCTGATCGGCGTCTCGGTCGGTGAAGCGAAGCTGGGCGAGGAATTCGGCGTCTTCGTCCTCGAATTGCTGCGCGGGGAAAAGAAGGTCTGGTCGCCCCGGTCTCAGACCCTCGAGGAAGGCGACGTCCTGATTGCCCGTGGCGATTGGTCCAAGCTCGACCAGTTGCGGATCGAGGCCGGGCTCGAGATCAATACCGAGTTCCAGCTCAAGGCACGGACGCTGGAAGAGGGCACCGAGCAGGTGCTGACCGAGGTGATGATTGCGCCCCGGTCGCGGGTGATCGGCAGCACACTGGGGATGCTCGATCGACGCTGGCAACACAATGGCACCGTCCTGGCCATTCATCGGCGCGGCCAGATCCTGCGCGAACAATTGAAGGATGTGCGGCTCAATGTGGGCGATGTCCTGCTGATGCTCACCCCGGAAACCGAAATGGTCGCATTGCGCGGCGACGCCAATGTCATCGTGCTCAGCGAGCGGGATGCGGAGAAGCCTGCCGGCTGGCGCGCGCCCTTCGCCTTGGCCACCATGGTTCTGGTGATCGCCATATCGGCCATGGGCTGGGCGCCCATCGCCATCACCGCGCTGATCGGCGCCGTGGCGATGACCCTGGCGGGCTGCCTCGAGGCGGACAAGGTCTATGACGCCATCGACTGGCGCATCATCATCCTGCTGGCCGGGCTGTTGCCGCTGGGGGTCGCCATGAGCCAGAGCGGCGCGGCCGAGTTCATCGTCGCCAATTCCATTGGCCTGGTGAGCGGCTTCGGTCCGCTGGTGGTGCTGGCCGTGCTCTATCTGATGGCGCTGGTGCTGACCGAGTTCATGAGCAATGCGGCCGCGGCCGTCCTGCTCACCCCCATCGGCATGTCCACCGCCAATATGCTGGGCGTGGATGCCACGCCCTTCCTGATCGCGGTGACCTTCGCGGCCTCGACGAGTTTCGCGACGCCGGTCGGCTATCAGACCAATACCATGGTCTACAGCGCCGGCGGCTACAAGTTCACCGATTTTCTCAAGGTGGGCCTGCCGCTCAATCTGATCTTCTGGGTTCTGGGGATGATCTTCATCCCCGTGTTCTGGCCGTTCTGACCTGCGGCCGGCCGCAGGTCGCGCGCTACCGTAAAGCGTAGCGCGCCACCCCAAGATCGGCCACGTCTATCTCTGGCGTCTCGCCGCTCACCAGATCGCTCACAATGCGGGCCGATCCGCTGCTCATGGTCCAGCCCAGCGTGCCATGGCCCGTGTTGAGGAACAGCCTCGGAATTCTGGTTGCCCCGACAATGGGCGTACCGTCGGGGGTCATGGGTCGGAGACCGGACCAGAACGTCGCCTTGGCGAGATCGCCGCCGGGAAAAAGATCGCTGACCGAATGTTCGAGGGTTTTGCGCCGTCCCGCGTCGAGCCCGTTCGTATAGCCCGATATCTCGGCCGTCCCGCCGACGCGGATGCGGTCGCCCAGCCTGGTTATGGCGATTTTATAGGATTCGTCCATGACCGTGGAGATCGGCGCTTTGGACGGGTCACGAATGGGTATGGTGAGCGAATATCCTTTCACCGGGTAAATCGGCAGGTTGATTTTGTAGGGGCGCAGAAACGCGGCCGAAAAACTGCCGAGGGCGACGACGACGGCATCCGCCGCAATCCTTTCCTTGCCTTCGATGAGAACGCCGGCCACCTTTCCGTCGACGATGTCGAGGCCGGTGACCCGGCTATTGTAGGCGAAGCGAACACCCAGGGCTTCGGCCCTGGCCGCCAGGGCGGATGCGAATTTATAGCAGTCGCCGGTTTCATCGCCTGGTGTCCGGAGCCCTCCGGCCACCTTGTGGCGCGCATGGGCAAGGGCCGGCTCGACGGCCACGCACGCATTGGGGCCTAAAATCTCGAAAGCTATGCCATCGGCGGCAAGAACCTTGGCATCTTTCGCGCTTGCGTCGAGCTGTTGCTGGGTCCTGAACAGTTGCAGGGTGCCCTTCATGCCGTGGTCGTAAGCAATGCCGGTTTCGTCGCGCAGATGACGGAACGCCACCCGGCTGTAATCGGCCAGCCGGAGCATGCGGCTCTTATTTATGGCGTATCTCTCGGCGGTGCAGTTGCGCAGCATTTGCAGCAGCCACGTGAGCATGGCCGCGTCGAGCCTGGGGCGAATGACCAGCGGCGAGTGCTCCATCAGCAGCCATTTGAGGGCTTTCAGGGGAATGCCGGGCGCGGCCCAGGGGGAGCAATAGCCGAACGAGACCTGGCCGGCATTGGCAAAACTGGTTTCCAGCGCAGGACCGGCCTGGCGGTCCAGAACGGTAACCTCGTGGCCGTTTCTGGCGAGTTGATAGGCGGATGTTATGCCGACAATGCCGCTGCCCAGTACAACAACCTTCATAATATTCCTCATGATGACAGCACAGGCAAGCCGGGGCCTCCGTCCGGGACGGATTGGCGGCACATTCTCGTGGACGTGATTACGGCGTTTTCGAACCGTCGCGGAGATCGCGGCGATGCCGCGAGCGACGGGCATCAGATGCAGTCGACAAGCCCGTCTTCTACGCGCAGCGCCGCGCCTGTGGTGGCGGACGCCTGGGTCGAGCATGCGTAAACGACCATGCTGGCCACTTCCTCGACGCTGGCCGGCCTCCGAATGATCGAGGCGGGTCGATGGGTCGTTACGTATTCCACGGCGACTTCCTCAAAGGTTTTGTCGGTGCCGGCCATTTCGGCTTCGAGCATCTTTGCGACGCCGTCGGAGAGCGTCGGGCCGGGCAGAACGGAATTGACGGTCACGCCGGTGCCCGCCATCCGTTTTGCCAGTCCGCGGGCGATGGAAAGCTGTGCCGTTTTCGTGCAGCCATAGTGAATTTGATCGGAAGGGATGCTCAATCCCGATTCCGACGAAATAAACACCGCACGACCCCAACCAGCGCCCACCATTCCCGGCAAATACGCGCGCGCAAGCCGCACCCCGGACAGAACGTTCGTCTCGAAATACTGCATCCATCTGGCGTCGTCGGTCTCAAAGAAGTCCTGCCGGCCGTAAATGCCCAGATTGTTGACGAGGATGTCACAGCGGGGAAAGGCGGCAACAAGGTCGTCGCAGCCCTTCGCCGTCCCGAGGTCCGCGGCAAAACCGCTGATGGTTCCGGCACTTGGCTCGGCCCGGACCGCCTCGATGGCGCGGTCCACATTGTCCTGGGATCGGCCATTGACTATGACGTTGGCCCCAGTCGCTGCCAGGCCCTTGGCGATCGCCAACCCGATCCCGCTGGTGGACCCCGTTACGATCGCCGTTTTTCCGGAAAGATCTATCTTCAACTTGGTTTTCTCCGCATGGTGTCGTGCGCGACCTGAAGCCTAGGCTGAATCGACATTCATCGCATCCACAGCATTGCTGCGGCGAGTTGCAAGAAGCTTAGGAAGTGGGTCGCGCG
>NZ_QQNH01000037.1 GCF_003345525.1 Pelagibacterium lacus | reverse complement strand
CCGGCGCTCGATACCCCCAACATCAAGTGGCCTGGTTTTGCGCCGCCCAATGGCCGACTTTTACCCCGCCGTTGACACCACAACGGGATGAACTCCGTTTTCGCCCAGATGAGGCGTATTCATCATGGCGCGCAGGGTCGTCTCGACGGGACGGCGCGGATCGGAGAGGAAGTTGGCGACGCCTGCCAGCGTCTTGTCCTTTTCGGCATAGAGAACGTGCAGGATCGCGCCGACCAGCAGGGCATGGCTGGTTTTTTCCCAGTGGTTGCGCTTGTCGAGACTGCCTTCGGGATCGACCAGAATATCCGCGATATTCTGCACGTCGCGGACTTCCCATTCGCCCCGCCGCACTTCCAGCAGCGGATTGTAGGCGGACGATCTGGCATTGGTGGGGTCGAACAGCAGGACACGGCCATGCTTTGCGCGGAAGCCGGCCGTCAGCGTCCAGTTCTCGCCCTTGATGTCATGGACGATGCAGCTTCCCGGCCAGGTCAGCAGCGTTGGCACCACGAGGCCGACACCCTTGCCCGATCGGGTCGGGGCGAAGCACAGGACATGCTCGGGGCCGTCATGGCGCAGGTAGTTGCGCTCATATCGACCGAGCACGACACCATCGGGGCCGAGCAGCCCGGCGGAACGGATTTCGTTGTCCTCGGCCCATCGTGCCGAGCCATAGGTGGCGACGTTTCGCGCTTCCCGCGCCCGGATGATCGACATCAGGATGGCGGCGGCAATTGCGATGAGCCCGCCGGACGCTGCGATAAAGGCACCCTCGACGAAGATCGCGGGCGCATAGGCATCGAAGGAAAACCACCACCAGAAGAAGGCGGGCGGATAATAGACCGGCAAGCCCGCCAGGTTGAACCAGGGATTGCCCAGCTGCGGCTGAAAGCCGAGGCGGAACGCGACCCATTGTGTCGCTGCCCACACCATCACCAGAACGATGGTGAAGACGACCGCGATCTGACCCCAAAGGATTCGGCCTCCGCGCAATGCAGTCTCCAGTCGGCAAAAGAGACGAAGAGCATCAGAGAGTAGGAAAAATGGTGATAAGCAACAGGGAAGAGGCTGCGGGAGGGCTGCCGGATACTACCGGCGGCAAATAGGAGGGCTGCCTTTACCGCTATCCGGTCGGGTGATCGCCACCGCGTAGCTGGCAAGGTGAATCACCGGAACGCTTCATTCTGTCTGCAATGTTGAGCAGGTTTTTCAGCGCGGCGCTGCCATTGAACGGTGACCAGACACCGGTAAAGGTAAAGGGCTTCGGCTCATCCGCGATCGGCAGGAACACGATGCCGCTCATCGGTTGTAGCGCCGCGGCCCCTCCGACGATGGTGATGCCGAAGTCCTGTCCGACCATGGATAACAGTGTGCCCCGCTCCACATCGAAACGCAGGATGGACGGCGCCGGCCAGCGTCCAGCAAAGCGCAACATGATGTGGTCGTGGATCTGCGGTCCCGTGCCGCCGTGGCGGACAAGGAAGGTCTCGCCAACAAGATCGGTCCAGGTGATCGTGGACTGCCCGGCGAGGCGATGATCATTCGACAAAACGGCGACCAGTGGTTCGCTCCAGATTGGTCGTGTATGGCAGTCGGACAGATGGGGCGTGCCGGCAACAAATGCCACATCCAACCGGTTGGCACGAAGCTGCATCACCGCATCGCGGGCCGTACCCTCGATTATCTCTAAGTTGATGCCGGGGTAGTCGTTGCGATACTGCGCGATCAGCTCAGCAAGGAAGCTGCGCGGAATTAAGGCAGGGACGCCGATGCGAAGCCGGCCGAGTTTTCCCGATGCTGCCATGCCTGCGGTCCTCACCGCATGGTCCAGTTGATCCACGCCGGCCACTATCTGCTCGACGAAGTGCCGTCCGGCTTCGGTGAGCCGGACACCTCGTGCGTGTCGCTCGAATAGGAGTATGCCAAGGTCTTCCTCCAGCGCCCTTACACGTGCACTAACGCTGGATTGCGCCACACCGAGAGCGTTCGCGGCGTGGCGGAAGTTCAGGTGTTCGGCGACGGCAACAGTGTGGATCAACGCCGCAAGCGGTATGCGGCCTCCTAATGGGGAGCGCTCTCCGAGCATAGATGCCGACGAGCTCCCATATCCGCGCTTCCTTACACGCCGCCTCATAGTTCGATACCGTAGTTGTTTCCCTGTAGGTTGCCGCTGCGCCCGAGATTATTCGGCAATCCAACATATACTATGACTGACGGTTAGTCATTAAACTCTCCGTGAAGCTTCCTCTGGAAGCGACCCACGGCCTGTCCGGTGTTACGCGTTGATGCGCTCGCAGATCCGTGAGATAGAACCGAAGTGACTGTGGTCCAGTCATTTCAGGAGAAGCTCCAGATGACGTCCGCCGATACCCAGCCTCCAAAGCGCCCAAGGACAAAGCCCCCCGAAGAGCGACGCGATGACCTTATGAATGCGGCTCAGCGCATGTTCATCGAGCATGGCGTGAACCATACTACTGTCGACCAGATCACCAATGCCGCGGAAGTCGCCAAAGGGACCTTCTACATCTATTTCAGCTCGAAAGAAGATATCCATGCGGCGCTGGCATCGCGGTTCGTCGAGGAATATGTTCGGAAAGTTCGCGCTGAGATAAACAACGAAAGCGAAGGCGATTTCGCAGGGAAGTTGGCGGCGTGGGTAGCTGGCAGCGTGGATGGCTATCTAAATGACGCGCCTCTGGTGGACATGTTGTTCCACAAGCACCCGCAAATACCAAACGGCAACCTTACCAACATCATAGTAGCCCCGCTCGAAGAGCTGTTGTCCTCAGGAAAACAGTCCGGCGCATGGTCTATCGGCAGCCCCCATTTTGTCGCCGTCTACCTCTATTCGGCGCTGCATGGCGTGATTGATGATCTGATATTCAGCCCCGATCCGATCACGAAGAGAAAACTGATCAAGGAGATAGAGATGTTAAGTCGGCGGGTTGTCGGACTAGCTGCATAGTCATGCGAAACTACATGTCCTGTCGAGGATCGGGCTAGAAGGGCACAATCAAGGCGTCTTATCTAAGGTAAGAAGCGCCCATATTCCGCACTATTATGATTAACCGCGATGTGGAGAACCTCGTCGAGATCATCATTGCTAAAAGCTTGGCCGAACATGGAGCGGTACGCGAATGCCAGCTCGTTTCGTAGATTCCAGTCTGAACGGTCCGGATGCAGCAGCTCAGCCATCCAAAGTGACGTCAGCGGATCTTCTGGCCCTACTGATCCCCAATGATGTGAACCCGTCGGCATCAGATAAACGCGGCCGCTGAGTGCGGCAGCCGTCAGTCCTAGAATGGGATGCTCCAGAATATTCAATGGAGAAACGCCTGGGACATTGAACAGAAAAATGCAGTCTGGCTCCATGGCCGCGATCTGTTCAGCGCTGACTTGGGCAAAGTTCGGAAGGTCTGCAGCGGCATTCAGTCCCCCAGCCCGATAAAGGTAGAACGAGTAGGTTCCCTCGGCCCCGCCGCCAGAAGCATAAAAGCTGTTTCCTGCAATCGTTAGAATCAAGGCGGAAGGACGCGCCTCCGGCTCCAGTCGCTCGGTCAGCGTCCTCAGCCGATCGTCAACGGAGCGTCGATAGGCGATAAGCCTTTCGGCACGCGACGTATCTCCAATGATCGCGCCGAGCATCAACAAGAGCCGTTCTATCGTTTCATCGGCTCCTTCCCGGACCTCCTGGTATTTCGCCACGCGGAGTCCCGCATTCTCGAGGGGGCGGAACAAGTCATTTCCCATGTCTCCCCATTGAAGCACGACATCCGGCGCGTGGTTTGCGACGGCTTCGACATTGGGATTGAAGTCCGAGCCAACGATGATGCTGGTATCGATATCCAGAACACGGGGAAAAATACGGTGCAGGAACCCCCGTTCAAACTCGTCCCTGTTGCGGGGATGGACTGCGATTAGACGATCTGGATTTCCATGCGCCGCAATTACGAATGCCGATAGCACGACGAGATCGACAATGCGCGTCGCCGGTGCATCGAGGATATGCTCCGTTCCGGCCAGATCGACAAAACTTACCTCATTGTCGTTGGCCAGTGCTTTGCCGCCCGTCAACGAGCCGGCAACGCCAAGCGCAAACGACTTCATCAGTTCGCGGCGATTCAATGCCCGAAAGTCCATCTGGTCACCTAGATATTCAACGGAAGATCGGCACGACGGCGTCAACCTGACCGGGCATCGGCACACGACGTACCGGGATTCCATACAACTCCGTCATGTTGGTTTCAGTCAGGATAGCGGCACTGCTACCTTGAGCGGTCTGCCCGTGTGGAAGCATCAGCACGGTTTCGTCGGCGACTTGCAGAGCATGCTGAGGAAGGTGCGTGCTGAAGATGAGCGTGAAACGCGAACGCTCCTTGAGATCGCGTATGATGCCAAGAAGCCGGCTTTGATTGGCGAGATCGAGGGCAGAAGCGGGTTCATCGAGAATGATCGTTGTGGCTTCGCTCGCCAGAGCCCGTGCGACCAGCACGAGTTGACGCTCTCCGCCGGAGAGCCTGTCGAATGCGTGATTAGCAAGACCCGAAAGCCCGACCTCAGCAAGAGCCTCATAGGCGATTTGATAGTCCTGCTTTCGGGGCGATCCGAACACACCGAGCGCACGAGAGCGTCCCATCACGACCATTTCGATGGCCGAAAAGGGAAGCGGAGTTCCGGTTAGTTGCGGGACATATCCGATTTTCGAAGGGCCTGAACGTTTGCCCTCAAACAATGTTTGAAGTCCGGCAATCGCCCGCAGCAACGTCGTCTTGCCGCGCCCGTTCGGTCCCAAAAGCGCGATGCAGGTGAGGTCATCGATCTTCAATGTCAGATTGCGGAATATCCACCTTTGGCCAAAGCGGACGCCGGCATCGCTTAGCTGCAACATTAGCCAATTCCCCTGCCCATCAGGGCTTTGCGAAGCATCCAGGCTATGAATGGAGCGCCAATGAGGGCAGTCAGCACTCCTACCGGAATCTCACCGGGCGTTGCGCTACGTGCCACCGTGTCCACGGCGCAGAGATAGCTCGCGCCCAACAGGCAGGAGGCCGGAAGCAGGATTCGATGATCGTGCCCCACTAGGAATCGTGCGGCATGGGGGATGACAATGCCAACCCAGCCGACAATTCCAGCGACGGAAACAGTCGCTGCCGCGATCAACGCAACCGAGATCAAGACCAGCCAGCGGTCGCCTTCGACAGGAATGCCGAGCGTGCGGGCCTCTTCTTCGCCCAGACAAAGAGCGTTGATGCGAAACCGCATCAGCCAAAGCACGACACACCCGAGGAACACCGCGGGCGAAGCTATTCCCACCTGGTCCCAGCTTGCTGAGGCAAAGCTACCCATAAGCCAGAAAGTGATTGCGGGAAGAGAGTTGTGAGGATCGGCGAAGAGCTGTGTCACCGATACAAGCGCCATGAAGAACGCGCCGACGATCACGCCGGCGAGAAGGACACTCGTCGGAGCGCTTCCACCTTCCACGCGAGCAATCGCCCCAACGATCAGGAGCGCGATCATGCCGGATGTGAATGCACCTCCGATCATCAGCAAGCCCGGAAGACTTAGCAGTATCGCTATCGCTCCACCGAAAGCCGCGCCTGCAGAAACGCCCAACATTTCGGGAGCTGCAAGTGGGTTTCGGAAGATGCCCTGCAACGCGGCCCCGGCGACTGCCAGGCCAGCACCGCAAAGGGCAGCCAGCAGAACTCGTGGTCCACGGACAAGCGTGACTATGCGCTCGTCCATTTCTGTCCACGCCGTGCTGCTGCCACCTAAGCCATAAGCCAGCATGTCCGCTCCACCCAACTTATCGATCAGAGTCCAAAGAGCGGTCGCAGGTGCGATAGTGTATTGTCCGGCGCAAATACTTACCAAAACAACGGCAAAAAGCGTCACACCCAGAGAGGCCAAGACAAGCGCAGTCCATCTATCGGTGGCCACCACGCGCCCATCGTCAAAGGCCTTAGCCGAGGCGCCAGCATGCGCAATACTGTCAGCGTCAGGTACATCTTCGACGCGGCTCATATTGGGTCTGCTGTCCGATAATCTTCGCCGGCGGGACGCAGATGAATCACCACATCGACGGCGGCGATCTCATAATCGCGCGGTACAGCGGCTATGCGCACCCGCAAGCCAGTGTCAGAGATGGCAAGGTTGTTGCTGTCGGACTTCATCGTGACGCGTGCACGCGTTTCCTTGAAAATCGTCATTGGCTCGCGCCTTCCACGGCTTCGATGCGCCAGGAACGGGCACGCTCATATTGGGAGAACAGCCGGGCAAACACGCCGCCTGATTGGCGCAAATGCTCCGGTGAGCCGATTTCGACGACACGTCCCTTGTCGAGCGTGATTACCTGGTCAGCCGCCGCCAATGTGACCGGCCGATGAGCGATCACGATCACCGTTCTACGGCCGTCGCTGGAGAGGTTAGCTATCGCCTCGGCCACGGCACGCTCGTTTTCCGGGTCGAGCGCCGAACTGGCCTCGTCTATAAGGACGATTCTTGCTTGCTTGAGGAAGGCTCGAGCGATCGATACGCGTTGGCGCTCCCCGCCTGACAGCTGGGCGCCGCCTTCGCCAACGCGTGTCTGCCAACCATGCGGAAGCCGCGAGACGACTTCGTTGAGCCGCGCTGCGCGAGCAGCAGCTGCGAATTCCTCCTCCGTCGCCTCGGGATGAGCGATGCGGAGGTTCTCCTCGATCGTCGTGTCGAACAGGTAGACGTCCTGGAAAACGATAGCGATCTCTTCCATCAGAACCACGTTGTCGAGTTGGCGCAGATCATGCCCGCCAATGCGGATCGTGCCGCTATCGACGTCATGGAAACGTGCGATAAGCCGCGTGACCGTCGTCTTGCCCGAACCGGAAGGTCCGACAAGAGCTGTCATCGTGCCCGGCGCGCAGTCGAACGAGACCTTTTCGAGTGCGGGAGCATCGCTATAGCCGAACGTCACATCCTCAAAGCTGATCGAAGCATCTTCGATATGACGAACAGGCTTCGGGGCTTCTGGAAGTGGCTTGGTGTCGAGTATCGACCGGACGCGCGCAACTGCATTATCCATCGCCCGAAGGGCACCGATCAACTCAATCTGGACACCGAGCGGCTCCATGAACCGCACGGCGAGGATCAGCAGGACAACCGCATCGGCTAAGCCGATCTCGCCCGAAGTCAGCAGCCAGGCACCGAGCAGCAAAATGGCGGTGAAACCCAGCGTGACGGTCCCGGTATAGGTCAGATCCGGCACCATCGATTTACGCAGACCTTCACGATAGACGTCGCGGTGCGCATCGAGGGCGCTTTGCATGCGGGCGCTGCCGCTTTCCGCTTGTCCCGCTGCGCGCAGCACGATCTGGGCCTGTCCCAGTTCGATAGCGCGTCCGGCCAACTCCGTTGATGCCGCGTCGAGTTCCTCGTCGGCCTTGGACGCAATGTCTCCCGCACGCTTCAGCGTGATGAAGGCCAGCGGCGCGATCGCGGCAAAAACGAGCGCCATCCGCCAGTCGATGAAGAAACTGATGACAATGATTGAAAGCGGAACGATGGTCGCTGTGATTGCGGGCGAGCCGAGTTCGACGGCGAGGTGGCCGATCGCCGTCGTGTCCACGGTAACAGCGCGCGACAAGCGAGCCTTCTGATCGGGCGTGAACCATCCGAGTGGCAGGCGCGTCACATGCTCCATAACGCGATGACGCAGGCTGTCGCCCAGTTCGATGCTCGCTGCGAAGCCAGCGGGCGTCGCGATCGCACTCAACAGCCAGTAGATGATCAGGCAAACTGCAGCGCCGGTGAGCCAAGGCCCCGCGGCTGCAAAATCAGGCTGCGGTTGTAGAAGAGCGTGAAAGATCGGAATCAGGAGGGCAAGCAGCATGCCCTGCACGAGCGCACGTAGAGCCGTGAGTATTCCCAGTCGATAAACCAGAGCAGGATTGGAGCCGAGACGGAAAAGATTGAGGATCATTGGGCTGCTCCTTTCTCCTGAGCCAGCCACATCCGGGCGTAGATCCCTCCTTTTGCGACAAGCTGGTCATGATCGCCCTGTTCAACCAGGCGGCCACTTTGCAGAACCAGGATTTGATCGGCGCTCCTGATCGTGTGCAGACGGTGGGCGATCACCAGCACCGTTTTGCCTCGCGCAAGTTCGGCCAAGGCTTCCTGCACGGCCGTTTCACTGTCTGGATCGAGGGCGGACGTCGCTTCGTCGAGGATTACGATCGGCGCGCCGGAGAGTATCGCACGCGCAATCGTCAGCCTCTGCCGTTCACCGCCAGAAAGCCCCGCACCATCGCCGAGATAGGTGTCGTATCCTTGCGGCATGCGCTCTATGACATCATGAATGCGCGCGGCTTTGGCAGCGACCATGACTTCATCAACACCGGCTTGCGGACGAGCGACCCGGATGTTTTCAAGGACAGTATCGCGCAGCAGGATGACGTCCTGGAACACCAGCGACATCGATGACAGCAGTGTGGAGTTCGGTATCGAGCGGATGTCGATGCCACCGATACGAATTGCGCCTTTCGTCACGTCATGGAAGCGCGGGACTAAGTTGGCGAGCGTGCTCTTGCCCGCCCCCGATGGGCCGACCAGCGCCGTGACGGTCCCCGGCCGGCAGACTGCCGAGAGATCTTCGATCACGTTGTTGCAGCCGTCATACGAAAAACTCACGCCGGAGAACTCGATATCGAATGCCGAGGGGAGTCGTGGCTGCCGCGCTTCCGGCAATCCGTCACGTTTCAGGATCGCCTCGACATTTCCGGCCGCCATGCGCCCCTTTCTCAGACCCTGCGAACCTTGAATAGCAGGAGAAACGGCGGTGGGCAGACCAATGCCCACGACGAGAAACGGCAGCAGGTCAGCCATCGCCAGCATGTCATGCTGAACCATCCAGAGACCGGAGGCCGCGACGACTCCCAAAAGCGTCATTTCGGAGGAAAGGATGCGCGCGAAGGCGGAACTGTAGCGGGTTTCGCCGAACCAGGCGCTCATGGCGGCGGAGTTTTCGCGAACGGCATCGTTAAAGCGCTTCAGGATCCGCCCGCCGGTTCCGAAGGTTTTCACCACCGTGATGCCGTCAGCATATTCGACACTGGCGGCGCTGACCTTCTGCTCGGTCTCGAACAGCCGCGCCATATGCGTAGTCATCGACCGCATTGCGACACGATAGGCCACGTAAAGCAGCAGCAGCGTCGCCGCGACGACCAGTGCCATGCGCCAGTCCACCCAGGCAAGGTAGGCGAGACCAACGACGATTGCCGTAGTGGCGCCGATGATCTCGCCGAGCGCATGAGCGATGATTTGGTGCATGGCCTCCAGATCGTCGGTCATCACCTTCTTGATCGCACCCGAACCCGAGGCACGGAACCAACCGATCGGCAGGACGGCGAGATGAGCGATAAGCTTGCCGCGAATATCATGCAGAAGCTGTGCATCCGCGTAGTGGCCAAGGCGAGAGGACGCGAACAGCAGGATCAGCCGGGCGATCGCTCCGGCAACTCCGATCCCGACCCAGACCCAAACTGTTATGGCGGCATGCGACAAGTTCGGCGCAGACAGTGCAGCCCGTCCAATCTCCGCTATCGCGATGTATGGCAGCAGCCCCGCCGCAGCGCCGAAGGCAGACAACGTCGAGCAGATGGCAAGCTTAGGGATGATAGGTCGAAACAACCGGCTGAGCGGACCCGTCTGTATCAACTGCTCATACGAATGTTTCTCGTTTGAGGGGCCCGTTGTTGCAACCGCCACTTCCGTCATATTCGTTTCCTCTTCGCATTTCGCGACGAGGTGGCCGAGCACATGAAATCTGACGGGTGAACCGACAGCATCGATAACCTGACCATCGTCGTCAAGTTCTGGTACTCGGGATAGTGACCAAGAGTCAATGACTATTGGTCATTTAATGATCACAGATATCCCGTTTCCGAGAATGGACTTCGCAAAGGGGACGTCGTGATCAGTCGCAGCGGAATGGCAGGAACGTGCCGCCGACGTCGCCATTCATTGTGCCGAGGGTCAAGGCATTGGCGACGGCGAGATCATTTTCCGTCTTCGGACACACCTCGATCCGTTGGAGGCAATGCGCGGCGATGAAGCGCTCGTTCTGGTCCACAAACTGTTCGCTTAGAGCACCAGGCCCAAAATGCGCGAGCATGTCGCGCCAGGTCTCTTCGTAGAAGCGACATTTCGCCAGTTGCCATGCAGTGGGCGTCTCGTCTGCGCTGACCAATACCGGTTTCAAGCCTACGATCAACGCAACGCATATTAGCGACCGCAGGATCCATGATCTCAGTCCGATCGTTTCGCGCGCTTGTGAAGCGACGGTTTCTGACGACGTATGGTTTGATAGCATCAGTACAATGTAGATTTCAGACGAGCTGGCAACTCGATATCGTATCGCTCTCCGTCGATTTCGTTCGCGGACAGCGCACTCAGGATAGCGCCCGCACTCGGAAGAGCGGTCCGCTCCACATGCGTTTCCGAATCCCATAATTTCGAACGGAGCAGCGCTCGACTACACTGAAAAAACACGCGCTCAACGAGAATACGCAGGACAGTCCGAGGCTTCCGGCCGTCCAAGGCAAAGCGTTCCAGTAGGTCCGGATCAATCATCACCTCAGCCCGCCCTTTCACACGTATAGTCTCTCCTATCCCAGGGATCAGGAACAACAGAGATATGCGAGGGTCAGAAATGATGTTCCGGAGACTGTCGATCCGGTTGTTGCCTCGCCGGTCCGGCATGAGAAGCGTATTGGGATCCAGTACCTCGACCAGATGGCCGGCGGGATCGCCCCTCGGCGAGGTTTCAAGTCCACTTGGTCCTGACGTCGCCAGAACAGCAAAAGGCGCGCGCTCGATGAATGGCCGATAGATCTCATGGACATGATCGGCCTCCTTCGCCAACGAAGCTGGAGCGGGTACACCATACACGGCATGCAACTGCTCTTCCGTTACAAGTCGGAATTTCTTCGAGTGCATGGTTTTCCTCTCTTCAATCCGGTGGCAAAGTTTGGCCTTGAAGGCTCTCCCTAGCAGCCGGCCGTCAACGACCTGACCTTGTCTTCTGGTAATTTCAGGACCGCAGCTTTCATCAGCTTTCGAATCCGGTCCGGATCGCTACTGGCAATCAGGGGAACGATTGGAAACGACGAGTCTAGCAACGCTGCAAGAACGACTTCATTGGGTGTGGTTTCCATCTCGATGGCCGTTTCGCGGACCGCACTGAGCACTTGAGCATTACGTTCGCTTTGGTAGCCCGGAGGCAAAACGCCATTATCGTAACTGCCGCCGAGCAAGACCGAATACGCTATGAGCGGAATGCCCGATGTGCAGAGCTCGGCTCGCAGGCGCTCGTCGAGTGTCCTTTGCAGCCCAAGATCGTGATCAGCATTTGGCGTCAGAAGCGAATGACGCTGCTGGATCGCAGCATAGGGTTGCCAACCCTTGGCCAGAGATCTGCCTCTAGCTGCCTTGAAACGATCCACAGAGTAATTGGAGCAGGCGATTCCACGAACGAGTCCGCGCTGGCGAAGCTGCTCAAACGCAAACAGTGTTTCCTCCAGTGGCGTGGCTTCATCGTCTATGTGCGCATAGTAGAGATCAATTTCATCCAGCCCCAGTCGCGAGAGACTCGCCTCACAGGCTGCCGCTATTGTGGCGGCACCGAGCCCCTCTGCCTTTTCCAGGCCGGCACCTGGCTCAGTCGGTTGAGCGCCAACCTTTGTCGCGATGACCATTTCCCCCCGGCACCCGCGCTCACGAAGCCACGCGCCAATAACCTCCTCACTTTCCCCACCCTTTCCGCCGGGGGCCCAGAAAGCATAATTGTTTGAGGTGTCGATGAACCGACCACCTTCGTCATAGTAGGCGTCCAGCACGGCAAAAGCGCGATTGGCCGGAATCCGGGTCCCAAATTCCATGCATCCAAGACCTAAGGCTGAAGTGCGCATAACGGTGCCGATTGAAACTGTTTCCATTGAACGCCTCAATTCAGTCATAAGTGACGGATAGTCACTGACTATTGGTCATTCCTTGAGCCGCGTCTACCCTTCGGGCGCGAGCCTCAAATAAAATCGTGCACCCATGCACTCTATTCACCCTGCCGCAAGACCCCCAGGAAGCTGGAAAGGCTCTCTTCAACGAACGTGGAGACATCGACTGTCGGGTCGAAACTCCACCACAGCAAGGTACCTTGCCAGTGCGAAGCCATCAGCCTGCCCAGCGTTGGGTTCGGATGATCTGCACCTGCAAGACACTCACCAAGTGCCGCGCTCAATCTGTCTCCCCAGGCTTTACCGCGCGCTCGTAGATCCGGGTCGCGCAAGTCCTCGCGCAGGATCAGGAGACCGTCGGCGTAACTGTCGATTGCGCCATAATCTGCCGAGAGGGCAACAAGCAGCTCCACGGCCCCCTTTGGAGACTTATCCACTGTCGCAATGGCCGCTTCAGTCGCCTCCAGCAGCCGATCCCACGACTGCGTCAGCGCCGCCTTTACCATGGCAGGCTTGCTGCCGAAGCGCTGCACGAGGGTGGCTGCCGACAGGCCCGTACGCTCGGCCAGCGAGGCGAAGGTCAGTCCTTCCGGTCCTCGCTCGTGCATGAGGGCTAGGGCGGACTCCAGAATTTCGCTGTCAGGGCGCGACTTTTGTCTTGGCACAAGATGATTCCTTTTATAAACGATTGTTTGTTTATACGAATCTGACTGCATTGCAACCTGTTCCGCTCAGTCGGCGCAACGGGCTCTGAGATCAGGAGACATTCATGCTCACTTCCAAGGTCGCCCTTGTGGCAGGCGGCACCCGCGGGGCCGGCCGCGGCATCGCCACTGAACTCGGTGCCGCTGGTGCCACCGTTTACGTTACCGGTCGGACGACGCGAGAGCAGCAATCCGAGTATGGGCGCCCCGAAACGATCGAGGAAACCGCTGAACTGGTGACAAAGGCTGGCGGCCAGGGAATCGCGGTGCGCGTTGATCATCTGGTGCCCGCAGAGGTCGAGGCGTTGGTTGATCGTATCCGTGCCGAACAGGGCCGTCTCGATATCCTCGTCAACGATATCTGGGGCGGGGAGTACATGGTCGAATGGGACACGCCGGTCTGGGAGCACAATCTTGAAAAAGGGCTGCGCATGTTGCGGCTGGCCATCGACACGCACCTGATCACCGCCCATCACGCCCTTGGCTTGATGATCGAACGGCCCGGTGGACTGCTCGTGGAGGTGACCGACGGCACCGCCGAATACAATGCCGAAAACTACCGGCTGTCACCTTTCTACGATCTCGCCAAGTCAGCTGCTATCCGCATGGCCTGGGCGCATGGCAAGGATCTGGCACCGCGCGGCGGAACCTCAGTAGCGATCACACCGGGCTGGATGCGCTCTGAAATCATGCTCGAAGAGTTTGGCGTCACCGAAGCGAACTGGCGCGACGCCTGCCAAGGGCACCCCCATTTCGTGATCTCGGAAAGCCCGCGTTTTGTCGGGCGTGCCGTCGCGGCTCTGGCTGCCGACCCAGACAAAGCCCGCTGGAACCGGCAATCGCTGTCGAGCGGACAGTTGGCGCAAGTCTACGGCTTTGACGATCTGGACGGGTCGCGGCCTGATTGCTGGCGCTACCTGCGTGAAGTGCAGGACCGGGACCTGCCCGCCGACGCGGCGGGCTACAGATAGATTCCGATGCGGCCCCGTTATGCCAAACCACGACCAGATGGAGGAGGCGAAAACCATCTTGCGACGCAGGTGTGTAACCGCCGTCGGCCTGGTACTGGCCGTAGCGGCCGCCATCGCCATCATCACGATCTGGGCTGTCAGTGCCATGAGGTCTTACTGGCAACTCTGGCTGATAATCGCTCCGGCCTTCTTCGCAGTGCCGATATCGCTATCCGCGCGTCTGGATCATCAAGCGCACATGCCGGGCCAGATGCCTTTGTGTGTGCTCCTCCACCCTTCCGATCAACCTTCAATCACTGGACGACAACAATGACTGCTCTCCTTTCCAGCCTCCTGCGCCCAGGCATTCCATCTTTGGCCGCTGCGACACTCGTGCTGGCAAGCGCCAGCTATGCCGCTGCCGATACACACCAAATCGAACTTGCGCCCTACAGCGCGGAAACCGACCATCTGACCCTGTCCTTTCTCGCGCGCGATCTGGAAACCGGGGAGGAATACGTTCTGGAAGGCAGCGATCTTGATACGCGCCACACACCCTTTTCAACGTTCAAGATTCCCAACCTTGTGATCGCCCTGGAGACAGGCGTTGCCCCGTCACTTGACGCATGGCGCGAATGGGATGCCGCCAAACGCCCGGCCGCCAGCCACTGGCCCGATGTCTGGCAGGAAAGTCAGGATCTCGGCACGGCGTTTGCACGGTCATCGGTCTGGTATTTCCAGGATCTGGCGTTGGAAATCGGTGGCGCCACCTACCGCCAGCAGCTCTCGGACTGGGGTTACGGCAACGCGGAAGCCCCGGACGGCTCGGACGATTTCTGGCTGACGGGCGAGTTGCTGATCTCGGTCAATGAGCAGGTTGATTTTCTAGAGGCCCTGGTCTCGGGCGATCTGGGTGTGGCGAAAGCATCGCTCGACGCCCTCGATAGCACAAGCGAGGAAGGAAGCTTCGGTAGCGTCACCCTTCACGGCAAGACCGGCTCCGGACCCGATAACCCCGAAGACACAAGCGGGTCGTTTTCTGGCTGGTACGCAGGCTATCTGAGCCGTGAGGACGCCGCCCCGGTTGTGTTTGCCCTGCATGTCGCAGGTCCTTCCTTCAGCTCGATCCGCGACTTCCGGAAGGATTTCGCAACCCGCCTATTGCAGGATGCGGGTTTGACAAACGACATCTGATTTCGAACCAGGAACCGAGCAGCCGCACAAGTGAGCAGGGAGAGCCCGAAATGAGCGAACGTCCAACCGCAGCCGAGTTCATACGGGCTCTCCGAGACATCAGCGATCCCGATCAGGTTGCTGATGTCTCGAGGTTCTTCGCCGACGGTTTGGAGAACACGTCAGTGATGGGCGTAAGCATCGGCAAGATATTTCCTGTGGCAAAAAAGTTCGCCGCCATGCCGCTCACGGAGATCGAACAGCTTCTGGACGATCCTCATTACGAGGTACGCATGGGGGCGGTCGCCATCATGGATTTCCAGGCTCGCGCGAAAAAGACAGATGCGGCCACACGCGAAGCATTGTTCGACCTCTATCTGCGCAGACACGACCGTGTAAACAACTGGGATCTCGTCGACCGCGCAGCGCCACACGTGATTGGTGGCTGGCTCGCCGACAAACCCAGGGATGTTCTCTATGAGTTGGCGGCCTCGCCTGATCCATGGCGGCGCCGCACGGCGATCGTGGCCACCTGGTTCTTCATTCGCGCCGGCGATACCGGCGACACGTTCCGCATCTGCGCAATGCTGCTCAATGAGCCGCATGAGTATGTTCAGAAAGCCATCGGATCATGGCTCCGGACCGCAGGCGAGGTCGACCGGCCCAGACTGATAGCGTTTCTGGACGAGCATGCGGAACACATGCCGCGCATCAGCCTGCGCATGGCAACCGAAAAACTGCCAAAAGATGAGCGCGCGCATTACATGGAGAAAAATAAGCGCTAGCGCAGCCTTTGACAGTATTTCGAGAACATCCCATGCCCACACGCTGTGTTGGATGCGGTGCAGTATTCCCCGATATGGAAGGCCCCACCCACGCCTATATGCAATCTTCGCCCGCATGTTTTGCCGCCTTCACCAGACTGCTGGCGGCGGAGTACAGTTCTGCAGCTTTGAGGTCAGTCCATCGCCTTACGGTCGATACATGGGCCGTCCAGCATCCAGGCTCGGTTGAAGACCGGCGCGCCATCCAATCCGTTGGCCTCCACCTGGCACGTTTGATGCTACAGCTTGAACGGCCTCGTTCACCCATGCAGACCAATGCCGTAATGCTGGATTTCTCCCGCCGTAAGGGTACGCTTCGGCGACTGGCGCCCCCCGAAACCTTCCGCGTCACCGTCGCCGACATCGTTGATTGTGCGGGATCCTCAAGTGAGAACGGCGGTGCAAAATTAGTCCACGGTAGCGGCTGGATTGTCCTGCTGCGGGCGGCTTAAAAGTCGTCCACCTAT
>NZ_QQNH01000036.1 GCF_003345525.1 Pelagibacterium lacus | reverse complement strand
CGGCCCTCGGCTGATATCCTCATCGCCGCCGGGCCATTCGGCATTGACGTAAGTGGCCGCTGTCCAGCGTCCTGATTGATTTCAGCCCATAGTGGTCGAACTTGTTCCCGCGGGCCGAATGGGAGATTTTGGACTCTTGCAAGCCTCACCCGACTGGCTAGCCTCGCCGTAAGAACTGATCGATATCGCCTGAGCTTACCGGTTTGGTAATAACCGGCACATCATCGAAGGCAGCGTCTACGAAGTCTTTGGCGTATCCAGAGACGAATGCGAACGGAATGTTTCTCTCTTGAAGAGCAGACGCTATATCGTAGCTCGTTTCATTGCCCAAATTGATATCGAGGAAGGCCATAACTATGGTCTCATTTTCAACGATTGTCATAGCTCCCGCCACATTGCTTGCGGTGCTGATGTTTGAAAAACCTCTTTGCTGAAGCTGGGTATGAAGGTCGAGGAGGACGAGAAATTCGTCGTCAACTATTAGGATATGGCTATTCAGATCCACATGAGCTCCGGGTCTGGAAACACAAGCTATTGCAGTCGATCAAAATCGCATGCTGAATTCCAAACCCCCGGGAGCGTATTTAAGTTCAGTGTCGGCGTTCAATTCATGCTTTAGGGCAAATGTCAGAATTTTGGTCCCGAACCCGCTGCGCTGCGGCTGGTGAACTTCGGGACCACCTCGTTCTACCCATTTCAGCACCATCATTTCAGGCGAATCTGCCGACGTTTTCCAGCCTAGAAGAACGTATCCCCCGGGTTGAGAAAGTGCCCCATACTTGGTGGCGTTGGTCGCGAGTTCGTTCAGCGCTAAGGCCAATGAACTCGCCTGGGGCGGCGTTAGCTCCACCTTTGCACCATCTGTGATCTGTATGGCATCGTCATTGGGATGAAACGGGAGGAGCACCGAGTCAACAAGATCACGCAATTGCACACCGTTCCAATCATCTTTGATGAGGAGATCGGTGCTGGCGGCAAGCGCCATTATGCGATGCGTGAAAGCAGCATTCAGATCAGCGAACTGAGGGTCATCATAGGTTTGTCCGGCGATAGCACGAACCGTGCTCAGGGTGTTTTTGACACGGTGCTTGAGTTCATTCACCAGCAACTGCTGGCGTTCTTCACTCCGCTTGCGGTCTGAAATGTCCCGAGCGATCTTAGACGCCCCCATGATGCGCCCCTGTGCGTCGACCAGTGGCGAGATCGTCAAGGATACGTGAACCTCGCTGCCGTCCTTGGTCCTGCGCACTGTGTCGAAATGCTCGACCCGCTCACCGCGCCTTATCCGGCGTAGGATTTCATCCTCTTCCGAGCGTAATGTTTCGGGAATCAGCTTTGTGATGGACTGGTCGATCATCTCATCGTGCTGATAGCCGAAGATTCGTGTGGCTGCGTCATTCCATGACGTCACGACACCGTCGAGGCTCTTGGTGATGATCGCATCGTTAGACGAAGCAACAAGCGCCGCCAAGAATGCAGCTTCCAGTTCGGGATGTGGTAGCAACTCTGATGCCTAGGGTTAGGTCCATGGTGCACTGACGAAGTCCATTTATGGCTAAATCAGGAATTGTTGCAATAGCTTGCCCTCGGCGAGGCCCGTAAATTGAACGCAAGTCTCAGGCTATGGGATTGCGGATCGGGCGGGGCAGGGGCATCAGTACGTTTGGACATCTCGCCCGGCCCCAAGCTGCTAAAATAGGCTCAGCCTTGGCTTGGCCTGTCAGAAGGCGCAACGTCCCCCCCAGCGTAATCGATAAGATCGCTGCGATGGCTCTATCAGTGCCCGTGAAGGGTTCACAGGAACGGTCGAGCACGCCAGGGCGTTGGCGCAATTATGGCGACCTTCCTGACTGTCGGGCATTCCAATCGACCACTCGACGAACTGATCGGGATGTTGCGCGATGCGCGAATTGCCCTGCTGATCGACGTTCGGACCTTTCCACAATCCCGGGCCAATCCCGCGTTCAATATTGAAAGCCTGCCGAATGCGCTGGCGAACGTGCAGATCGGGTATAGGCACTGTCCAGCGCTTGGTGGTCGACGTGGCAAGCAACCGGGCGTGGACGAACAAACCAATGCTTTCTGGCGAGTGCAGAGCTTTCACAATTACGCCGATTACGCCATGGGCAAGACGTTCGCAGCCGCACTCCGCCAACTGATGAAGCTGGGCCGCGATCACCGACTCGCTTTGATGTGTTCCGAAGCTGTCTGGTGGCGATGCCATCGCAGGATCATCACGGACTACCTGTTGATGAACGGCAACGAAGTGGATCACCTCATGTCGCCAGGACGCTGCGAACCCGCGAAGCTGACTGCCGGCGCGGTAAAAGCTTCGGGTGGGGTAATTACGTATCCAGCCGCTTAGCGGAGCTCTAACTGGGCGGCGGGCCAGCGGGATGGTGTCCTGCGGTGCATCACGTGCCGAGTGCTGTCAGCACAGAATAAATGGCGTAGCACCCCGTAGCGAGGATGGCCACGGCCAGGAGTGCTAATAGGCCGTCTCGAAAAAGCAGCGCCAGGCTCAGAAGACTGACAGACCCGGCCACGATGGTGGAGGTGAATGGGATGAACTCAAGTAGCGGCATTATCATCCCGAGCATCATGATCAGCAAGCCCAGCACCAAGCCGAACGGCTTATCGGCCAGACAGGACAGTCGGGGCTTTAGAATGCGCTCGATCCATCTGCTCGGGCTGCGCACCAGACCAAGGAACTTGCCCAGCATATCTGACGAAAGTGAGCGCTTGAGGATGAACCTGGGAAGCCAAACCGACTTCCTTCCGCAAACATATTGCGCCGCAACAATCGAGATGGTCAGTCCTGCGAAAGTCGGCAGTCCGGGAATAGCGCTGGCAGGAGAAGTAACAATTAGTGCAGGCACCAAAATGAGAGCTGGGAACGCTCGATAGCCAATAGAGTCCACCAAATCCTCTATCGACACATCGCCTTCCGCCAAATCTGAAATGCGGTCAAGAAGCGCGGATAAGGTGCGGTCGTGGGACATTAGATCTCGATAATGACTCAGTCGGTTATAATCAAAGACCGACGAAGCCAGCGGGTTCCCGTCTCCTGGAACAACTCATTATCTTTCGACCAATGTGTTTGTGATACCCTCAAGCTTGTCCGAGAGTAACTTGCGGGGTATTTTCTCTGGATCGGTTTGGGAGGCCACAGTACCGGCAGGGCGAAGCCCGTCCCAGGGGGAACCATGAATGAGCGCTATAGTCTCACCCAGCATGACGATGGTTCATGGAGCGTGATCGACGGCCTTCTAGATGGTCCGGCGGAGCTGAATGGGGTGGTGCTCCAGCACCTCTCCCGCGACGATGCAGCCCTCCTCTGTGCAGCCCTCAGGCGACAGGATGAGGAACTGAAGGCTCGCCTCGACGAGGTCCTTTACAAGGGCCCCCGGGGGTAGACCCTCACGATCGATTCGACCTAGCGTCCGACAATGACCAGCCCGGCCGCTTCCTCTATATCCCTGCCAAGATGCCTCAGAACCTTGCCCCTGGGGCGCGGATAGACATGCATCTCGATGGTTCCCCCATCGGGGCCTTGCCAGCGCCTGTGGCTGCCCGACGCCATCCTGTGCACGAGCTTGGCGGCCTGCACGAGCTGGAACTCCTTGTGCTCCGGATGCGGGTCTGCCTCGATCATGGCTTCGATAGCGAGCCAGGCGGCGATGACCTCGACAGGATTGACCTGGGCCTTTCGCAACCGTGCCCAGGCTGCCCGGGCGCGGTCCTCAGGAGAAAGCCCTCGCAACCGGAAGGCTTCCACATGCGGCCCGGCTCGCTGATAGAGGCCTTCAACACGAGCAATGGCGCTTACGACGTCCCTGCGCTCCCCGTGTTCAGCTAACCAGCGTCGGGCATGCTGACGGTGCGGCTTGAGTTCAGCGGCCGTATAGCTGGCCTTGTAGGGGCTCCCGTGCCGACTATAGTGGTCTGCATGTGATCGACAGAACCTCATGTCGAGGCCGTCATTGGTGGCGGCTCGAGCAGGTCTGCCGCATCCCACGACTCGGCACATTCCGGCCGCCCACGAGGAATGGGGGGCGATGAAGACGAAGGTGCAGGGAGGGCTTACAGTCTATCTTCCCTACAAACACCGATAGACTGCAGGGGCCACTTCCAAGCGGATGAAGTGCAAGCGGGCATTGGCCTCGGTCGAGAAGGGGCGTACTCGTTACCAATCGCCCTCGTTGAGCTTGTCGAAATAGGGTTGCTGATAAGTTAAACCTTTGCTGCCCGCAAATTGGCGCCACGGAAAGGCCTTCGCGCACTCGCAAACAAATGGGATGCTTAGTAGGCCCCTAGGAAGTTTTTTAAAAAGACAATGCCAAATGATAAGGTCAGCACGCCGACAACAATGATTGTCCCTCGCAGCCAGCCCGCTTTGCGGCTACGGGCTATAGTGATAGCTGCAATAGAAATATAGCCGATTAATGCTATTGTAATTGCTAGAGCTTCCCACTGTGCCGGAACGAGCCATGAAGTCACCGTCAGAACCATTCCAACGCTAGCAGCGCCTGCTATCCCTGCAGCGCTGTGCAACAGAGAATTCTTACGGTCCTCGGTAGTATCCGTTGCGATGGCTGCAAGGCTGAAAGCAAACCAATGGGCGGCGACGAGACCCACGAGAATGCCCCAAAGAGTTGGGACTGGACTCCTACCATGGGCCCCAGTCTGCACTAGGGTGTCGATCGCGGCGAGCAAGCTGATCGAAACGTATAATCGTCAGCCTTTTATGGGAGGCAGCATTTTGTCGAGGTTCTACAGTAACTGGGGGAAAGCGCTCTGAATTGGTATCAGGTCGATAGTCGCCGAGAGACCGCCGGTGGAGCAGTTCGCTAGCCTCATCCATTGCCTTGCCGAATTGCTCCAAGAGCTTGCCATAGGTTTGCTCATCAACTCGCAAATGCTTGCGCTGCAGCGTGGCGTCTACGAAGGCGCCGAATCGCCTCCGCATTGCTTCTTCATGTCTTTGGGTCTCGTTGCCGATATAGAGAATATCGCCCGTGAAGGCGGCTTCGTTTGCCGATCTCACCCGCTGCCAAATTTCTGGGTCGCCAGGATCGTCCTCCAAAGCAGAAAAGGCGCGGTATGCTTCTCCGGAAAGGGCCACGATCTGTTTATGGGTGAGCCTTGCCGGGGCATTGGCAAAGCTATCCCATATGGCATTGAATTGCGGCAGCACTTCCGCTGTCAAACGCTTGGCTTCCGCTGGGTCTTTAGTGCCCAGGGACACCTTGACTTCATCGCCGAGCTTGGCCCGGGAAAGCTTCCCGCCGATCATTACGGAAACTGTTTGGCCCCTGGCTTGTGCTTTGTGCTTGGCTGGAACACGCTGGCGCAACCAATAGACGCCAGTGCTGGAGTGCTTGTAGGGTGAGGGCATTGCAAGGGCCATGTGTATCACCTCTGTGTATCAACAGAGGCGCGGAATAGACAGACAAATCAATAAGTTCTTATGCCTCAAGGACATAGAGTGGTGCTGCCGGAGAGATTTGAACTCTCGGCCTCTCCCTTACCAAGGGAGTGCTCTACCCCTGAGCTACGGCAGCACGATCATGTGCGGCGTGGCGGTGGCGCCAGCCGGATGCGGGCTTCTAGTGCCACAGCGAAACGGTGGACGCAAGGGCAAAAAACGGGCAGGTAACAGCCATTTCCCAACCGGAAAAAAGGCATCGCCATGGCCCATTCCGATCGCGAGCAAAGATTGGCCGCAAAGCTGCGGGAAAATCTGCGCCGCCGCAAGGTCCAGGCCAAGGCCCGGACCCAATCGCAAATCGCGCCGTCACAGGGGGAACGCCATGACCCGGATCAAGCCAATACGGATAGAGGCAAAGCCGGAGACGAAAAACCGTAGCGCCCGCGCTTTTCTTGCGGTCGGCCCCGCCCTGAGTTAACCAGACCCTCCAATCGCGACGCCGCCGGCCCGCCCGGCGATTCGCCTGTCCCTTCCGGCCAAGGAGCCCCCCATGGACCGTATTCGCCTCGTCGGTGGCAATGCGCTGAACGGAGAGATTCCGATCTCCGGCGCCAAGAACGCGGCGCTGCCGCTGATGATCGCCTCGCTGCTGTCCGACGAGCCGCTGGTCCTGGTCAACGTGCCGCGCCTCGCCGACGTCAAGCAGCTCGAACGCATCCTCGAAAATCACGGCGTCGACATCGCCGTGCATGGCCGCCGGCGCGGCGACGCCGACATGGGCGGCCAGCGCATCACCTTCACCGCCTCCGACATCGTCGACACCACGGCGCCCTATGAGCTGGTCTCGACCATGCGCGCCAGCTTCTGGGTGATCGGCCCGCTGCTCGCCCGCGAGGGCCACGCCAAGGTGTCGCTGCCCGGCGGCTGCGCCATCGGCACCCGCCCGGTCGATTTCTATCTCGAGGGGCTGCGCGAGCTCGGGGCGGAAATCGAGATCGATAATGGCTATGTCGTGGCCCGCGCGCCGGGCGGCAGGCTGCGCGGCGCCAATGTGCGCTTTCCCAAGGTTTCGGTCGGCGCCACCCATGTGGTGATGATGGCCGCCACCCTTGCCCAGGGCACCACGGTGATCGAGAACGCGGCGCGCGAGCCCGAAGTGGGCGACCTCGCCGAATGCCTCGTCGCCATGGGCGCCCGGATCACCGGCATCGGCACCGAGCGCCTGGTCATCGAGGGGGTCGAAAAGCTCGGCGGTGCCGTGCATGAAGTGCTGCCCGATCGCATCGAGACCGGCACCTATGCCATGGCCGCGGCGATGACCGGGGGCGATGTGCTGCTGCGCAATGCCCGGCCCGGACTGTTGCAGGCGGCCCTCGACGTGATCGGCCATGCGGGGATCGCGGTCGAGCCCGAGGCCGGCGGCATCCGCATCCGGCGCGGGGAGGGGCCCATCCGCCCCGTGGATGTGGAAACCGAGCCCTTTCCGGGCTTTCCCACCGATCTCCAGGCCCAGTTCATGGCGCTGATGACCCGCTCGGACGGGGTCTCGGTGATCAAGGAGACCATTTTCGAGAACCGTTTCATGCACGTGGCCGAACTGGCCCGCTTCGGGGCCAATATCCATGTGGACGGGCAATTGGCCCGGGTCACCGGCGTGCCGGAGCTGCGCGGCGCCCAGGTGATGGCCACCGATCTGCGCGCCTCGGTCTCCCTGGTCATCGCCGGGCTGGCCGCCCGGGGCGAGACCATCGTCAACCGCATCTACCATCTCGACCGGGGTTTCGAGCGGCTGGAAGACAAGCTCAGCCGCTGCGGCGCGGTGATCGAGCGCATCGCGGGCTAGGCGGGCTGTCGAATGTGCTTGCACTTTGGGCCCGCAATGCCCAGATGAACGCCATGACCCTCGACGCCATCTCAACCGGAACCGCCATGACCGATCTCAAGCTTCTCGCGCTGGACAGCGAAGACCTCGACATCGTTTCCGCCCATGTGCAGGACGCCGTGGTGAGGGTGGGGGACATGGGCTATTCCAAGTCCGACCGCCGCTTCGTCCTGTTGATCAACCGCTATGCCTGGGAGGTCAGCGATCCCGGGGGCCGGGGACAGCGCAAGCGGGCCGGGCTGCATTTCGATTTCGTCAAGGCCGCCCATGCGGAAGGCTTCGACCTCAACGCCAAGGACGGCGTGCTCGAACTGCTCGCCATCAGCTTTGCGGCCGGCGACGCGCCCGAGGGCGATGTCTTGCTTACCTTTGCCGGCGGTGGCAGGGTGCGGCTCGAAGTCGAGTGTCTCGAAGCGCGCCTTCGCGACCTCGGCGGTGTCTGGGCGGCCAAGGCCCAGCCCAAGCACGACGTCGACTGACCAGGGCACCACTTAGCATATGACCGTCTTTCTTTCGAGCGCCGAACCCGGCTTCGCGCAGGCTTTCGAAGCCCTGCTCGCCTCCAAGCGCGAGGCCTCCGTCGAGGTCGGCGAAACCGTCGCCGCGATCATCGCGGATGTGCGCCGGCGCGGCGACGAGGCGCTGATCGCGCTGACGGAAAAGCTCGACGGCGTGGCGCTGACCCCGCAAACGCTGCGGATCGCGCCCGAGGAGATCGAGGCGGCCTATAAGGGCATCGCTCCCGATGTGCGGGCGGCGCTGGAACTGGCCCACGCGCGGATCACCGCCCATCACGAAAAGCAGAAGCCCGCCGACAGCCTCTATACCGACGCCGTCGGGGTGACGCTGGGCAGCCGCTGGACTCCCATCGAGGCGGTGGGGCTCTATGTGCCCGGCGGGCTCGCCTCCTATCCCTCCTCGGTTCTGATGAACGCCATTCCCGCCAAGGTGGCCGGGGTCGAGCGGCTGGCCATGGTTGTGCCCACGCCCAGGGGGGTGATCAATCCGGCCGTGCTGGCCGCGGCCCGTATCGCCGGGGTCGACGAGATCTACCGCGTCGGAGGCGCGCAGGCCGTGGCCGCGCTGGCCTTCGGAACGCGCACCATCGCGCCGGTCTACAAGATCGTCGGGCCCGGCAATGCCTATGTGGCCGCCGCCAAGCGGCAGGTCTTCGGGACCGTGGGGATCGACATGATCGCCGGCCCCTCCGAGGTGCTGGTCATCGCCGACCATACCGCCAACCCCGCCTGGGTCGCCGCCGATCTTCTCGCCCAGGCCGAGCATGGCGGCGGCGCGCAGGCGATCCTGTTGACCACCAGCACGGAACTGGCGGCAGCGGTCCGCGACGAGGTGGAGCGGCAACTCGGAACCTTGCGGGCGCCCGAAACCGCGCGTGCCGGCTGGGAGGAGTTCGGAGCGATCATCACCGTGCCTTCGCTCGAGGACGCCATCCCGCTCGCCAACCGCATCGCCTCAGAGCATGTGGAACTGGCCCTTGCCGACCCGCAGCCGGTCGTCGCGCTTATCCGCAATGCCGGGGCGATTTTTGTCGGCCATCACACCCCCGAGGCGATCGGCGATTATGTGGGCGGCTCCAACCACGTGCTGCCCACGGCGCGTTCGGCGCGCTTTGCCTCGGGGCTCGGCGTGCTCGATTTCGTCAAGCGCACCTCGATCCTCTCCTGCACGCCGCAGGCGCTGGCCGAACTGGGCGCCGCCACGGTGATCCTGGCCGAGACCGAAGGGCTGGAGGCCCATGGCCGGTCGGTGTCCATAAGGCTCAATCATTGATGGACAAGCGGCCCTTCGATCCGAAAACCGACCGGATCGTCACGGTCACCCTCGACCCCAACACCATCACCTCGGTCGATCCCGACGAGGTGCATGAATGGCGCATCGCCAGCTATGACCTGATCGACACCAACCGCTTCTATCCCGCCCGCGTCACCGCGAAGGGGCCTTATGCGCTGCACCTTTCGATCGTCCACAACCATATCGTGCTCGACGTGCGCCATCCCGAGACCTTCAAGCCGATCGCCGCGCATTACCTTTCGCTGACCCCGTTCCGCGGCCTGATCCGCGATTATTTCCGCATCCGCGAAAGCTATTACGAAGCCATCCGCTCGGCCTCCACCCATCAGATCGAGGCGGTCGACATGGGCCGGCGCGGATTGCACAACCAGGCGGCTGAGCTGCTGATCCAGCGGCTCGACAACAAGCTGGTGATCGATCTGGAAACCGCGCGCCGGCTGTTCACCCTGATCTGCGCCGTGCAGCCCTATGCCACCCGGGTGACCGAGGAAGAGAGCCAGCTTCCCACCATATTGTTCGTCTGCTCGATGAATTCGGTGCGTTCGCCTATCGCTGCCGCCATGGCGCGCCGGCATTTCCCCGGACGGCTGATCGCCCGTTCGGCCGGGGTGCGCTCGGGCAAGGTCGACCATTTCGTGCATCAGGTGATGGAGGAGATCGGCGTCGACATGTCCGTCCATACCCCCCACACCATGGACGAATTGATGGCCTCCAATTTCGACATCATCATCACCCTCGCCGACGATGCGCGGCGGGCCGTCGCCGAGCGCGGGCTGCATGCCGACGTGATGGAACATTGGGACCTCGAGGACCCCTCCGAGGTGGAGGGGACCCGCGAGACGGCGCTCGCCGCCTATCGCAGCCTGCGCGACCAGCTCGACCGGCGCCTGGCCCAGGGGCTTCCGGCCCTGCTGGAGGCGGTGGAAAACGGGGTCTGATCTGGCCCTTTCCTTTATCGGCGTTTGCGTTTAGTTTGCGCGCCAAATCGCGCGCCCCGCGAATAGGGGGCCTTATCAGGAGAAAGAATGGCAAAGGAAGAAGTGCTCGAGTTTCCGGGCGTCGTTGTCGAATTGCTTCCGAACGCGACATTTCGCGTCAAGCTCGAGAACGATCACGAGATCATCGCCCATACGGCCGGGCGCATGCGCAAGAACCGTATCCGCGTTCTGGCCGGCGACAAGGTGCTGGTCGAAATGACGCCCTACGATCTCACCAAGGGCCGCATCACCTACCGCTTCAAATAGGCCGGCCGCGACGCTTCCCGCGTCGGTCCGTCCATTATCCCACGAAGGGTGCCATCGGTGTCCGGACGTCCAGAACTCATTCTCGCTTCTGCATCTCCGCGTCGGCTGGCGCTGCTCAACCAGATCGGCATCGAACCCGATCACCTGATCCCCGCCCATGTGGACGAAACGCCCGAAACCGGGGAGCTGCCGCGCCGGCTCGCCCAGCGGCTCGCCCATGCCAAGGCCATGGAAGTGCGCAACAAGGCGCGCCAGGCCGGCATCGGCGGCGATGCGGTGATCCTGGCGGCCGATACGGTGGTGGCGGTGGGCCGGCGCATCCTGCCCAAGGCCGAGACCATGGACGAGGCCGCCAGCTGCATAAGGCTGCTGTCGGGGCGCTCGCACCGCGTCTTCACCGGGCTGTGCGTCGTTTCGGCCAATGGGCACGCCCGCGAGCGTGTGGTCGATACCCGCATAAGGTTCAAGCGCCTGAGCAGCAAGGAAATCGAAGCCTATCTCGCCAGCGGCGAATGGACCGGCAAGGCCGGCGGCTACGCCATTCAGGGGATCGCCGGGGCCTTCGTCGTCAAGCTCAGCGGCTCCTATCATGCCGTGGTCGGCCTGCCGCTCTACGAGACCGTTTCGCTGCTCTCGGGCGAAGGCTATCCGGTGCATTTCAACTGGCTCAATCCGGCGAACCTTACCGGAGTCTAGACCATGGCCTCGAACGTCACACGCCTGCGTCCGCCAAAACCCTGTCCCATCTGCGGCAAGCCCTCGGTGCAGCAATTCCACCCCTTCTGCTCGGCCCGCTGCGCCGATGTGGACCTCAACCGATGGCTCAAGGGCAGCTACGCCATCCCCGGCCGGCCGGCCGAGGACGAAAGCCGCGACGAGGACGATTGACCGGGGCGAGAGCCCCGGCTTCCCGCGCTCACGGCCCATGATGGCCGTGATTCAATAATTTGTCCAAAGCGGGAAAAATCTCCTTCGGGTCGCTGGACAGACCCCATTCGACCTCCTATAACCCCGCCACCAACCCGAGGCTCACCGCCTCGTCTTGGATGCCCAGGTAGCTCAGTTGGTAGAGCAGCGGATTGAAAATCCGCGTGTCGGCGGTTCAATTCCGTCCCTGGGCACCATTCATTTCATTTTTCATTGCTTTCCAGATTGTTAGCGGGCGCTCCTGTCCCACTCCCAAAATCTGCCTCTAAAAGTGGGGCATTTTTGTTCTCGACTTGTCCGGCTGAGAGCTTGGCCATCGCGTTTGCGGCCAGCACCTTCTGGCGTGCGCCGCGCGTATAGCGGACAATCTCTTTCGTGGTCCGGTGGCCTGTGACGGCCATGATTTCAAGTTCCGTGCAGCCTAGCTCTGCCATGCGCGCTGAGGCGGCTTTCCGAAGCCCGTGGGCGCTACAATGATTGAGGCCTGCCTCATCGCACCGCTTGCGAAACCAGTTGCCAAATCCGTTGCGCGTGAAAGGCTTGCCGAACTCGGTAATGATGAAGGTAAGGTCGCCACACGGCGATGCGTTGATGATCCGCTGTAGTTCGGGAATGATCGGTAGCTCGTGTGATTAGGCGTGCAATTTTGACCCCGGTTTGGGGTTAATCAGCATCCAATATTGACCCCCCTTATTTTGTTTTTAGCACAGCCTGTTTTGGTTTTTGACAGGCGGTCGGGGGATGAAGAGCGTGGATACGATTGCACGGGTTCGTCGGGCATATTTCGTGCAGGGCAAATCCATCAAGCAGATCGAGCGTGAGCTCCGTGTTGCGCGCAACACGGTGCGCAAGATCATCCGGTCGGGTGAGACGCGCTTTTCCTATGAGCGGGAGACCCAGCCCCTGCCGGCCATCGGTCCGTGGCAGGCAGAGCTGGATCGTCTGCTGCTGACCAATGAAGGCAAGCCCTCGCGCGAACGGCTGACGCTGATCCGGATCTATGAGGAGCTTTGCGGTCTTGGCTATGGTGGGAGTTATGACGCTGTCCGGCGCTATGGACGTCGCTGGAGCCGTGAGCGCTCGCAATCGGCATCCTCGGCCTATGTGCCGCTGAGTTTTTCTGCCGGGGAAGCTTACCAGTTCGACTGGAGCCACGAGATCGTCATTCTCAATGGCACAACGGTCACGATCAAGGTCGCCCATATGCGGCTTTGTCATAGCCGGATGATGTTCGTGCGGGCCTATCCGCGCGAGACCCAGGAGATGGTGTTCGATGCCCATGACCGGGCATTTGCGTTCTTCAAAGGTGCCTGCACGCGCGGCATCTACGACAACATGAAGACGGCGGTCGAGACGATCTTTGTGGGCAAGGAGCGGCTCTACAACCGGCGTTTTCTGCAAATGTGCAGCCATCACCTGGTCGACCCCGTCGCCTGCACGCCAGCCTCGGGCTGGGAGAAGGGCCAAGTGGAGAACCAGGTTGGGCTTGTCCGCGAGCGGTTCTTTACGCCCCGTCTGCGCTTTGCGTCCTATGAGGAGCTCAACGCCTGGCTGCTGGACAAGACCATCGCCTATGCCCGGGCGCACAAGCATCCCGAGTTCGGCGACCGCACAATCTGGGACGTGTTCGAAGCCGAGAGGCCCAGCCTTGTTCCCTTTACCGGACGCTTCGATGGCTTCCATGCGGTAACCGCTTCGGTGGCCAAGACGTGCCTGGTGCGGTTCGACAACAATAAATACTCGGTGGCGGCCCATGCCGGTGGCCGGCCGGTCGAGATCAGGGCTTATGCCGATCGGGTCGAGATCCGGCAGGACGGCGTGGTCGTGGGAGAACACGCCCGCTGTTTTGGCCGTGATCAGACCCTCTACGATCCCTGGCATTACGTGCCTGTTCTGGCCCGCAAACCCGGCGCGCTGCGCAACGGCGCGCCCTTCAAGGACTGGGTCCTGCCAGCCAGCATCGAGAAGATACGCCGTCGGCTGGCATCGGCAAGCGATGGAGATCGCCAGATGGTCTCGATCCTGACCAGCGTGCTCAACATCCTGGCCCGGCAGCGCGAGCCGCGCATAAAGCCGGTCATCCTCAACACCCCTCAGGCCCTCAGGCTCCGCATCGAGCCCACGGCCGATTGTTCCCGCTATGACAGCCTCAGGAGGGCAATATGATGGAACGTTCCGAGATCCTGACCACCATGAGCGCGCTCAAGCTCTACGGTATGAAGAATGCCTATGACGAGATCATCTCCACGGCCATAAAGCGCGAGCACCAGCCCGAACGCATCGTCTCGGACCTGCTCACCTCCGAGATCGCCGAGAAGCAGGCCCGCTCGATCAAGTATCAGATGACCATCGCCAAGTTCCCCCTGGCAAAGGATATCGGAGACTTCGTGTTCGATGACACGGGGATCAACCAGACCCAGATCAACGACCTCGCGGCGGGCAACTTCCTCGCCTCACAGCGCAATATCGTGCTGGTCGGCGGGACGGGAACCGGAAAGACCCATCTGGCAATCGCCATAGCCCGAGCCTGTATCCGCAATGGCGCACGCGGTAGATTCTTCAACGTCGTCGACCTGGTCAACAAGCTCGAGATCGAAGCCAGGGCTGGAAGGCAGGGGCGGATGGCCGAGTATATGGGGCGCAAGGACTTCGTCATCCTCGACGAACTGGGATATCTCCCCTTTGCCCAGTCAGGAGGCCAATTGCTCTTCCATCTGGTGAGCCGCCTCTATGAACAGACCTCGGTCATCGTCACCACCAACCTTACATTCGGGGAATGGCCATCCGTATTCGGTGACGCAAAGATGACCACCGCGCTGCTCGATCGGCTCACACATCACTGCGATATCGTCGAGACCGGCAACGAAAGCTGGCGATTCAAAAACAGGGAATATGCGCTCTCAGTGGATCCGCGGGCGAACCGCCTCCGCAACCCCGGCCAACTCCACCGGTTCGCCCGCTCCACAAACCAGGGGGTCAATATTGCATGCCGATAGGGGGGCAAACTTCAGTGCTGATTGACAAATGGCTGCATCGTCTCTGAACTGTTTGGCATAGTGACGTGCAGCTTTGACCGCCAATGCACGCTCTGCCTGATCGAGCTTCTTAAAGGCTCGAATGGCATCATTCTCACTGCTGCCCGGCCGCATAGGGAAAACCTGCCACAACTGGTCAAACAGCTCAACGCTGTCCGCTGGGGGGCTATGGGGGGAATATTTATTATTATCTCTTAGTTCTTTGTATGCGTCCTGATTTTCCGGAAGTGGCTTTTGCCCTACTTGAACGCAGTCAAACACCGTGTAGTTGACGCCGGTAATGCGCTTTGTGCTCTCATCGGTACAGCGATCGCGCGAGATATATCCGCCTTCGATTAGCTCGTTGATGAGCTTGTAGGCTTTGTCCCGGCCTATGCCGCCTTGGGCGCGCAGATCGTTGATGGAAACCGACCAGTTGTCTGGTTTTGCCAGAAGATACACCAGCAATCCTCTTGCCTCGAAAGACAGCCGCTCGTCATCTGCCAGTGCGTTCGGGATGAGTGCAAAGTTCTCAGATCGCTTGCGCTTGATAATGGTCATTTTGCCACCTCAAGTTCCGCTTCGAGATCTAAGAGGATGTCCTCTGCGATTTCGTCTCGCGCCGCCAGAATGCGTTCAGGGTCGACCTGGTAGGGAGAGAGGCGGACGATGTCGTTAGCGCGCTGCCGGGCAATTTTTCTGAATTCTGCCGGTGGGACAAAAACTGGGAATGCGTTAGCATGGGGGGCTGATCTTGACGGCCCCACTTCCTGCTAACTATATCGTATCGCTGTATCGGTGCTGCCCGTCCCTGGGCACCACCGCTTCCAGCGTCTTCTCATCAGCCGGCCGCTTCACTCCCTGACGGGGAGTTGATGCAACCGGGTGCATTCTATCGATCCGCTTTAACGGCCATTGAACCTGCGTGGTTTACGGACCATGGCAAGGAGTGGCCATGCTCGATCTCGATTTTCTGACGCTCTACATCGTCATCTTCCTCAATTCGCTCACCGTGACGGTGGTGTGGGCTGCCTTTGCCTATATATACCGGCCCCATTCCGCGTCGGTGCATTGGCTGGCCGCCTGCGCGCTTTCGCTGGTGGGCGGGATCGTGCTGGCGGTGCAGGGCAATGAAGGGGCGCTCGTCCCGGCAATCGCCGGCAATACCATCATCATCTTCGGCTTCAGCCAGTTCTGGATCGGACTGCGCCGCTTCCGGAATATGGCCGGCGGGCAGGGGGCGGCGGTCGCCATCACCGCCATCGCGTTCGGCCTGATGGTCGCCATGCATGACAATGACCGCGGGCGGGCGATGGTTTATGCGGGCGGGCAAAGCACGGTGATGCTGGTCTGTCTCATCCATCTGCTGCGCAATCGGCTGCCCGGCATTGGCGCTTTCATCGCCATCGTCGCCTTTTCGGTGGCTGGGCTGGGGCAGATCATGGTGATCGTCACCAATTGGGCGGTTCTCGCCGGCACTCTCGACTATGCGGTCTATTACGCGCTCGCCTCCTATGCACTCCTCTGCACGGTGTTCAGCGGCACCGTGTGGAATCTGGGCTTTGCCATGATGACCGTCGACAGCCTGCATCAACGGCTGGCCCGGCTTTCGGAAACCGACGAACTGACGGGGCTGGCCAACCGGCGGGCGCTGCAAAGGGCTCTGGATGCGGCCGGCTTGCGCGGCTCGGGCCATTCGGTGCTGCTCATCGACCTCAACGACTTCAAGCCCCTCAACGACACCCATGGGCATGCCGCGGGGGATGCCGCGCTGCAGTTTTTCGGCCGGCTCATCTCCGAATGCGTGCGCAGCACCGATGTGGTGGCCCGTATCGGGGGCGACGAATTCTGCATCCTGTTGCCGGGCGCCACCCGCGACGACGCCGAGGAAATCGCCCGGGAGATCCGGACGCGTCTCCAGGATACGCCCTTCATGTGGCAGGGACGGAGCCTGGCGCTGTCGGCCAGCATCGGCGCGGCCCAGAGCCGCGAAGCCATGGGCACCCAGGAAGACCTCGTGGCCGTTGCCGATCGGCGGCTCTACAAGGACAAGGTCCTCCATAAGACGGTTGAAAGCCAGGTCCAGCCTTCGAAGATGGTGTCGTAGTCCGGCCTGGAGCCGGGAGGTCGCGCCGCGATTTTCCCTATCTGGAGTTGCGGGAACAGTTGCCTCGATCTTCGGGGATGGCTAAAGACGGGAGCTTGTGACGAGGGACAGCACGGCCAGTGCTTCGCATGGAGTTTGCCCAGCGCATGATCGTTTGCGATTTGGCTTCGGCCCGGATCGGCCATGACGGCCCCGCGGCCCCCCACGGAGTTCC
>NZ_QQNH01000035.1 GCF_003345525.1 Pelagibacterium lacus | reverse complement strand
CGGCGCTCGATACCCCCAACATCAAGTGGCCTGGTTTTGCGCCGCCCAATGGCCGACTTTTACCCCGCCGTTGACAGGGAGGTGAACTCTGCCTGGATTTAGGAGGTGGAGCTTGCGTCAGATGCCGCCGGTTGCGCGCGACGACGCACCAAGTTTACGCCAGCCATCCCATGTGACGATGATGAACGTGCTCCGATGCGGATGCAGAAGGCAGGCAGGTCTGCCCGCAACTGCGAGGCAGCTGGTCGATACCAGGCAGGCGGAGCGAACCCGTCACCAAAACATCGGCAGGCATGATCGATATGATGCGAGGACCAACCGACATGGCCCTTCTACAGCCATGCCCACGAAGCCTTGCCCGGACGCTGCGTTCAAGATTTCGGCGAATCCAGCGAACGAACGGAGCCGCTTGCCGTGGCAATGCGTTCGAACGACGAAGCCGAGCCGAAGGACAGGGCAGGGGATGACACCTCCTTCGCCCACATGAGGTCTTTTTGATATCCATAGTCGCCTAAATCCCTTGACCGTTTGTGCCAAAGCCCGCCCCGTCCGGCCTTTTCAATGGCTTGGTCTGGCCCAGGACCAGCTGGCGCCTCGATCGCCTATGGCGCAACAGCGGCGTCGAAATTTTCTTCCCCTGCCGGCTGCGCCGTCATTCCGCGCGCAACAAGAAAATCCCTCCTTTGCCGTTTCCCCTTCGGGTGCGCCGTCGATCGTCCCGGGCCTGCCGATCGCCATCGAGGCCGCACGGGGCGGGCTCGAAGCTTCAAATCAAGGAGAAAGACAATGGCCACCATCGGTAACTTCAAAAAGTCCGCCACCAACGAATACGCAGGCGAAATCATGACCCTCAGCCTTCAGGCCAAAAACGTTCGCATCGCACCGGAGAACCGCGCCACAGGCGAAAACGCCCCTACCCATCGCGTGTTCGTCGGTAGAGCCGAGATCGGGGCGGCCTGGGCCAAGAAATCAAACGAGGGCCGGGAATATCTGGGCCTCAAGCTCGACGACCCGAGCTTTTCCCATCCAATCTACGCAAACCTCTTTGAAGACGAGGATGGTAAGGGGCACAGCCTCATCTGGTCCCGCCCGAACCGTCGCAATGCAGACTGAACATCTCAGCGCCCCGTCCGCAAGTCGGGCGGGGCAATCAGCAATAATTCAAAGTTCGCCGGCAATCGCCGGCGGGCTTTTTTGTGCTTGATATCGCAGAAAGAATAGAGTCCCGGGACGATTGCTCCGGAGCTCCAGGGTGCGATGGAGACCGATTACGCGTCTTCGGCGTCCTGCGGCCAGGGCATAGTATGCTCTATGGACCATGATCGCGTCCTCTTCATAGGCCCGACGCACAACGGGCCCCACCATCGCCGTGAGTTCAGCGTTGGTGAATGTGGCAGTAACCGGCACCCCCTCCCATTCGATATGCTCGAGCCATTCGAGCGCATCAAAGACACCCTCTTCTGTCCACCATTGCGTCGATCAAACGGCGGCGATATCCCTGACAAAAAACTGCCGGGCGCTGCGAGCAACCACGATGCTTGACGAACGTGACCGGATGTCAACAGAGCGAACACGGCACGGTTTGCCCTGAGCCTGTGGCTGCCGGCGGCATGAGCGCAGGAAATGATAATCCCAATTCGGCTGCACCAGATCTGATCTAGACATTTCACGAGATGATCAGACCTGATCGATCGCTCCATCAGGCTCAAGAACACCCGACGCACTCTGATGCAGATCGACGCATTATGACGCAAGCCGACGCAGATTGAAGAACTCACACCTGTGCACCCTCGTGTTCCAAGAGAGGATTCCGATTGAACGCTTCTGGCTGAAAGTCCGCGTCTGGTTGCGCCTAAATGTGCGCCAGTGCGCAAACACTTGCGTTGCCAGCTTGACATTCGCGTAGTGCTACTGTACAACTTGGAAAGTAGAACGCACCGAAACATCAAGTGGCCTTTACAGGACGTGCATTGCTGCTGTATGCGACGTGAAGGACGAACAAAGGCGCGCAAAGGCTGCTAAATGAGCAACGAATGGGAAGCTATTGGTAAGAATTTGAAGAAGCATCGGCAGCGGCAACGACTCTCTCTAAGAGAACTCGGAGAGAAGTGCGGAGCTAGCGCGAGCTTTCTTAGTCAACTTGAGCGGGGTGTCTCTGGTGCGCAGATATCCACTCTCATGCAAATCGCATCAAACCTTCACGTAAGCCTGAATGAGTTGCTGACGGACGAAAACACGGGAGGGTTTTACTATGTGCCATCTGCAGATCGCAAGAACTTCGATGTTGAGGGACACCTCAACAAATCCCTAATTACTAAAAAGGGCTACGGCACATTCGAAGTCTTCATTCATCTCGTAAAGCCGGGGGAGGCCAACGCAAATGAACCTTACGTTCATGGCAGCGCGCAGGAGTTTGTATTTATCATCGAGGGGAGCGTCGAGGCGACAGTTGGGCGCACGAAGATAAATCTTCAAAAGGGAGACGCTCTCGAATACCGAACCGATACGCCGCACATGATGCGAAATATTGGTGTAGTGGACGCAGAAATACTATTTGTCGTAGGTCCGGACGATTAAATTCGGTACAAAAAGGAGGAGTTACAATGAAGAAGCTAGATTTTACTTCCGCAATGCTTGGAACGGCGTTTTGCGCGCTAGTCGCCACAGGTGCGGTGCAGGCGCAGGAGGGAGTGGTAGCCGGAACAGTGCCGGGGGACCAGTTCTCTGGCCAGACGATGGTGTTCACGTCCTCCGGCGGAATCTTGCAACAGGGTCAACAAGAGGCCGTTTGGGATCCGTTCACAGAGGAGGCTGGGGTCACCGTTTTGCAGGATACCGCGGACTTCAACAAGCTGCGGGCCATGGTAGAGAATAAAAATGTTGTCTGGGACCTTTTTACGGGAAATCGTTACCTCAATTACCAGTATTGCGGTGAACTTTTTGAGGAGCTCGATTTCTCCAAGATCGATACGTCGCGCGTTCCGGAAGGATTGATTTCGGGTGAATGTATGGTCCCCGTAATCGCCTACTCCGATATTATGGTCTACAATGCCTCGGAGTACGATCAAGCACCCAATGGGTGGGTGGACTTCTTCGATGTCGAGCATTTCCCAGGAAAGCGCGGCGTTAATATGTCTACGAGCCCTGCTCCAGGCCTGATTATTGCCGCTCTGATTGGTGACGGCGTTGCTCCTGAAAATCTTTATCCGATTGATTTCGAGAGGGCATTTGACAAGCTGCGTTCAATAGATTCGCACATCGTTCCATGGTCATCGGGTGCGCAAGCGCAACAGCAGCTTGAGTCCGGTGAAGTCTCAATGGCTTGGGTGTGGAACGGTCGGGGCTACGGAGCCGCACAATCAGGAGCGGATATTAAGCCGGTATGGAATGACTGGATCGTGGCGGTAGACGCGCTCGCCATTCCTAAAGGTGCGCCTAACCCGGAATTGTCCTATGCGGCGATCAACTACTATCTCGGCGCCGAGCAAACTGAGAAACTAACGGAGCTGACGTCATACGCACCTGTAAATCTGGATGCTGAGCCTGACATCTCGCCGCTGGCGCAGGAGTGGTTGTTCAATGAAGAACGCCTCCAGACCTCGCAGAGCGTCGATGTGGACTGGTGGGTCGAGAATTGGGACGAGTTCAACGAGATGTGGACCGCCTGGATCTCCGGCTATTGATGACAGTCCGATGACAAGCACAACCTTGACACAAAGGGGGCGTGCCGCTTCGGCGGCACGCAACTTAGTTCGAGTTGCCAAGCCAGGGCTCCTTCCGGGGCTTCTGTTGCTGGTTCTGTTCTTTCTCTATCCGCTCGCGGAGATGATCCGGATCAGTTTCGCCGATCCTCAACTAGGACTGCAGAACTACAGCTGGTTTTTCAGCTCCGAAGTAAATGTGGCGGTAACGTTGAGGACCTTCTGGACCGCGTTCGCCGTGGCTTTGATTTGTCTGCTGATCGCCTATCCCTACGCTTATGTTATGAGCACCGCAGGCCCTCGTTTGCGCACGATTTTACTTGCCGTCGTTTTGACGCCATTATGGACCAGTCTGATGGTGCGGACGCTAGCGTGGATTGTGCTCCTGCAGGACTCTGGCATTATCAACGATGCACTTGAGGCTCTGCATGTGGGTCGCGTTCCGCTGATCCGCACGACCACCGGCGTCATCATCGGCATGAGCCAGATGCTGCTGCCCTTTATGGTCCTTCCCCTCTATTCGGTAATGTCGAAGATCGATCCAAAGTATCTTCAAGCTGCCGCTGCACTTGGGGCAAGGCCGCTCACCGCGTTTTTCAAAGTATATTTGCCAATGACAAAGGCGGGCGTTTTCGCCGGTAGTCTAACCGTATTCGTTCTGGGACTCGGATTCTATATCATCCCAGCACTCCTCGGCTCGCCGCGTAACACTATGCTTTCAGCTCTAATTCAGCAGCAGGTGGGAGGGCTGCTACAATGGGGCCGCGGTTCCGCCATGGGTGTGATCTTGTTGGTTAGCACCATTTTAGTTCTCGCGATTTGTCTGCGCCTAACGAAAGGCGTTCGCCTCGGGAACGTGGGAGGAGCGTGATGTTTAGAGTGTTTCTCTATGGCTTGGTGGCTCTGATCGCAATCTGGTTGATCGCTCCGTTGTTCGTAGTTGTCGTGACCTCGTTCAACGCCGATGCAAGCTACAACTTCCCACCCACAGAACTCTCACTGCGCTGGTACGCGAATTTCTTCGGCGATGCGGGCTGGCGACGCTCCTTCTGGGACAGCGTCACGGTGGCATTCGCGTCGGCGCTGCTCGCGACGGTGGTTGGCGCTATGGCCGCGATAACACTGCATCGTTCGACCTTTTTCGGTAGGCAGGCGATCTCCGGTCTCTTTATTGGCCCGGCGATGGTTCCCGGCATCCTTCTTGCCATCGGCTTGTACGCACTTTTTACGCGTCTCGGCCTTCTTGGGACATTGCAGGGCTTTATCTTCGCTCATGCGGTAGTGGCCCTGCCGCTGGTGGTCATCAATGTTGGGGCCGCATTACAAACGCTCGATCCAAAACTCGAAGTGGCGGCAGCGAGTCTAGGAGCCGGAAAAATCAACGTCGTGCGGCAGATTACCTTGCCACTGATCCTGCCTGGGATAATTGCCGGCAGCGTCTTTGCCTTCGTGCATTCGTTCGACGAGATTATCATCTCTCTTTTCATACAGAGCCCGTATCTCCAGACGCTTCCGGTCAAAATGTACCAGAGCGTTACGCATGATAGCGATCCGACTGTGGCCGCCGTCGCCGTGCTGATGATGCTGATATCGATCGGCCTTGCTGCATGCACCATGTTGTTCCAGCCGAGAAGGACGCGCAAATGAACACTCACCACACGCCATCGCGCAATAGACGTGGTGCTGCCATTGAGCTTGAGGGCGTTACAAAGACCTACGGCGACCTCTATGCAGCCAGAGACATCGACCTGAAGATAGAGCCAGGAGAGTTCGTGACCTTCCTAGGGCCGAGCGGCTCGGGAAAAACAACTACCCTCAATTTGATCGCGGGTTTCACGTCGCTCACCAAGGGTGAGATCAGGATCGCAAATTCGCAGGTCCAGGATACGCCACCACATAAGCGCAATTTGGGCATGGTTTTTCAAAGCTACGCGCTGTTTCCGCACATGACGGTCTGGCAGAACATCGCTTTTCCGTTGCGACAGCGCCGGATCGATCGCGCCAGTCAGGCCGATCAAATCGCCGAGGTAGTGCGGCTCGTAGATCTTGGAGGGCTTGAGAACCGGTATCCTCACGAGCTTTCGGGCGGACAGCAGCAGCGTGTCGCAATTGCGCGTGCGTTGGTGTACAGGCCGAACGTGCTACTATTGGATGAGCCGCTCGGCGCGCTCGACAAAAAACTACGTGAATCGCTCCAAAGCGAGCTGCGGAAAATCCACACCAATGTCGGTAGTACGTTTGTGTTCGTAACCCACGATCAGGAGGAGGCGCTGTCGCTTTCGGACCGCATAGCGATCTTTAATCGCGGGCGGGTGGAGCAAGTCGGCACAGGGCGTGAACTCTACGAGCGTCCGCAGACGCTTTTTGTAGGGACGTTCCTTGGTGATTCAACGATCATTCACGGTACGCCAACCAAACGGCAGAATGATAACGTAGCAGTCCTCAGCTTCTGTGGTGTGCAGGTAAGGGTGGCCAATGCTACCCGTATGGGAAGTATGTTGCTCGTCCGGCCTGAGCGTCTCGATCTCGCGCCGCGGGGTGAAGCTGCAGCGGCCGATGAGAATCGCATTCCGGTGACCGTGACCGGTCGCGCCTATCTTGGTTCTGATTGGAAGTACGAAATCGAGCTCGCTGACGGTACACAGGGCGCTGTTCGCCTGCCGCCGGATAGGGCTCCTTACGACTTGGGCACAGAGTTGTCGCTCGCCTGGAAGGTCACTAGTGGCGTTCTGCTGGAACCTGATGAAACGAGCGCAGAGACGCAGTAAATGCCACAAAATACTCAACAAGTTGGTCTCAGCCTGCCTCTTGACATGCCAAAGATTCCGGTGGCCATCGGTGTTGCCTGCGCGCTGGGTGCTGCATTGCTGGCTTCTTTCAACTCCTCGTTGGCCAAGGTGATGCTCACACTGCGCTTCTCGGCGATGGAATTGCTGCTTATGCGCTCGACGGGCACATTGGTCATCTTGGGTGTCATCGTCCTAATCTTCTATCGACCTTCCCTTAAGGTGAAGCGCAAGGACCTGCCAGTATTGATATTCTATGGCATTTGCGGGATGGTCTTCACACCGCTCACCTATTACTGGTCCATTGAACGGATTTCCATCGGCATCGCTCTGCTTCTGCAGTACACGGCGCCTATCTTCGTCGTGCTTTGGATGCGTTTCGTGCGCAACGTTCCAATCACTCCGTCGATACTCGGGGGTATGGCAACGTGCCTTGTCGGACTCGCGCTTGTTGGCGCCAGCAATGGCAGTGTGCGGCTCGACTTCCTCGGAGTGCTTGCGGGATTGGCCTCGGGTATGGGTTTCGCTGCAGTTTTTCTGCTAGCCGGACGCGCTCTTACCACCCGCCCGCCTATAGTCACCGCGGCCTTCGGCTACCTCGCAGGGACGGTGATATGGCACATTCTGCTGCCCGTCTGGAACATTCCGCTTAACGAACTTCTGGAGCCGGTTACACTCCCAGCTGCGTTGGGCGGCATAGACGTGGCTGCATTGTGGGTGGTCGGTTCAATAGTGGTCCTCGGAAGTGTGCTGCCAGGCATATTGATGCTAACCGGTGTCGCGGCACTTGGGCCGGCGCGAGCGAGTACGCTTGGCATGTCTGAGCCCGTGATGTCTGCCGCCGTGGCTTGGCTCATCCTTGGCGAGATTCTGACCCCCCTGCAGCTCGTGGGCGGTGCCATAACGGTAGGGGGGCTCGCATTTTTAGAATTAAAAAAGCGGCAAGTTGCGCCGCGTCTAAACACAAGTGGGAGTGAAAAATGGAAGTGATTATAGCCGGTGCCGGCCTGGCAGGTATGTATGCCGCTTGGCTGCTTGAAAGAGCCGGGCATGATGTTCAGGTGCTAGAAGCGTCCCATAGGGTCGGTGGGCGCACGTGGTCACACAAACTTTCAAATGGCGAGGTCGTTGAACGCGGTGGCGAGTACATAGGTCCCGACCAGCATCTTATTCGGCGGGTCTGTGCGGAGCTCGAGCTGCCACTAATCCCGCACGGCATAGTGTTTAATCGCCGCTGGATGGCGGAGGGAACGCGCTATTCGACGGAGCAACTCGCAGAGGCCGAGCAGCAGCTCCACGGTACCATCGACGGCTTCACCGAACGTGGGCGGCATAATGCCTCACTCCTAGATGCGGCACGCGAGACATGGGGAAACGATGCCTATGTTGAGCACCCGGTGTGGATTCGAATCGCCACCTCGCTCGCCAACGACCCTGGGAAAGTCAGTGCCCGAGGTTACCTTACCCGTGAACGCGGAAGGAGATCAGTTTATCTTGAGCATGGCGCGCGGGTACTAAGCGGGAATCAAGCGATCACCCTCGAAATCGAGAAGCGGCTCAGTAAGCCCGTTTTGCTCGGGCACAGGGTAACGTCAGTACAGCAGGATGCCGGTAAAGTTACGCTCGAGACTTCAAATGGTACGTCATTTGTTGCCGATTTCGCAGTCATTGCTATCCCCCTCTTACCGCTCCGCGAAGTGGTAAAAGATGTCGAACTTCCGGAAATCATGCGCGGAGCCATAGATGCGCGAGTCATGGGCGCTGCCGCCAAAATTTCTGCGGCGACCGAAGGGTCCGGTCCTCCCATGGGTGTCCAGTATCCCGGCGCCTTGTGGTGGACGTGGAATTCCTTGGCTAGCGACGACGACTGCGGGCGCGAGGCCGTAACCGCCTTTGCCGGTGGGCAGCGTACGGTGGAAGAGCTTGCCCTCGAGGATGGAGGGATGGGCTGGAAGACCAAGATTTCATCCTATAGGACTGATCTTACGATTTCGGATGAGATCATCGTGACCGACTGGACGCAGGATCCGCTGATAGGTGGCGGATATTCAGCACCCGGTGTCGCCTGGAAGCCGGAGTTCGCTACCGCATTCGAAGAGGCGGCCGGCCGCATCGCCATCGCCGGCGAACACACGTCGGAGAGTTCGATGAACGGCAGCTTGCGTTCCGGCGAGCGGGCCGCAAATGCTTTGCTTCGGCATGGCTAGGCTGAGGTGATCTATGTTCGATGGAGTGAAGCAGATTCTCGGCCCAGACGCCGCCACGTCCCATGTGGATGGGACGTGGATCAACACCCGCTCGGTCGGCGCGGTCATACACAGTCCGGTCGATGGATCCGCTCTCTATGAGGTGCTGCATGCCGAGGCGGACGATGTAGAACGTGCACTGGAGGGTGCCAGCAAAGCTCTAAGGGTGTGGCGGCACACTGAGCGTTCGACCCGTTCTGGCCTGCTGCTCGCAGTCTATCGTGCTATCAAGGCGCACAAGGAGACGCTGGCGTCAGTCGTCACGGCAGAAACCGGCAAGGTGCTGCAGGAGGCGTTGGCGGAGGTCGATTATGCCGCAAGTTATTTTCGGTGGTATGCCGACTTGTTGCTGCGCAGCACGGAGTCAGTGAAGCTTATCGAGAATGCGAGCCGAAGGCTCACAGTCGAACGCCAGCCAATAGGCGTATGTTATCTGATAACACCTTGGAACTTTCCTCTGGCAATGGTAGCAAGAAAACTATCGGCCGCATTGGCTGCCGGGTGTTCCTCTATCATAAAACCTTCGGAAAGCACACCGCTCTCCGCGATCGCACTTGTGCGGCTGCTCACAAAGGCCGGAGCGATGAAAGGCCTGGTGAACCTGCTCTTGGTGGACGACCCGACTAGTCTGACGCGGCAGTTGCTCGACAGTCGTCGCATCGACAAAGTTAGCTTTACTGGATCGACCCGCGTTGGACGTGCGATCGTCGCGGCTAGTGCCGAGAGCTTGCCGCGCTTGTCACTCGAGCTCGGCGGCAATGCGCCATTCGTGGTGCTGGCTGACGCCGATCTGGACCAAGCGGTATCACAGGCGATGGTCGCAAAGTTCCGTAATGCCGGACAAGCCTGCACGGCGGCGAACCGTTTCATAGTTCATCGCTCGGTCTCGGAACGGTTCACTCAAGGGCTCCTGAAGCGCATGAAATCACTAGTCGTCGGAAACGGGTTCGCGTCGACAACCACGATGGGGGCGATTGCGAGCAAGGCTGCGGTGGACCGTCTCGAAGGACTCATCGATGCGGAAAGAAGGCAAGACACTGAGATTCTCCGTGCGGAGACGCAACTTCCAAATAGTGGCACTTACGTTGATCCTGCCATAGCCTTCCGCGTGCCCTTCTCGTCGCGCCTGTTTCGCGACGAAATCTTTGGCCCCATCGCCGCAATTGCGGAGTTTGGTGACGAGGAAGAGGCGATTGAACTAGCCAATGACACTGAAGCGGGCCTAGCCGCTTATGTGTTCTCCCGCTCGCCTGACAGCCTGAGACGCATTGGCGGGAAGATCGAAGCCGGCATGATCGGCCTGAACACGGGGGCGATATCGAGTGCCGAGGTTCCCTTCGGTGGCATTAAGATGTCAGGCTATGGCCGCGAGGGTGGCGAAGCCGGACTGGACGATTACCTCAATTTTAAAGCGACCACGGAACCCAGTTGATAGGGAGTAGGCCACGGAGTCCAGGCTCCGGGCGGTATGATACATGATCAAGGAGCTGCACGCAACAATCGGGAGGTTGGATTTACCTTCCGGTTTTGCGGTGGCTTTGAGGCCCGGCGCGTGGCCGATGGCGGAGTGAAACAGGAGATCAGGACCAGCTCACCTTCCTCGACTGACGGTCCCGACGGAACTCCTCATTCTAAGGGAATAACGAAAACGGGCCGGGGGAAATCCAAACTAGCCCTCAAGGCCCTTGGTGCAAGTCGGTGGAGTTTATTTTCCGTCTCGTGTTGTCTTTTGGTGAGCGACAACCACCCCTTCTGGCCATTATCTCATTTAGCCGCTGTCCATCATTATGCAACTCCGAAGCTCGATGTCATCGGCTATGATTGTGATACAAAACGAGTTATAATGTGCTGCACGTGGGGCCGAGCTACTGCGGAGCGGCCAGCGCACTTCCAAGCTTACGACGAGGGTTCGATTCCCTTCACCCGCTCCAGTCTGCCCATCGTCTGCCTGTCAGTTCATAGAATGTGGGGTCGGTCACTCCGTGTATTTCGCCGCAGTTGCCCGCAGGCGATCGGTGTAGTCGTAAAGGTGGTCCAGCGATTCGATGATGACCCTTTCTTCCTGCTCGCCGTCGAACAGGCCGATATATTTGACGGCTCTATTGAAATGCAGGCGACAAAGGGGTTTCCGATTGTTGTTGTCGACCAAGATTCCGCAATAGGACTTCGTGTCGCGCATATGCACTCGTGACACATTGATCGTGTCGCGCACGATCGCTTTTACGATCATGAAGCCCTCTGCTTCCTCCTGCGTGGTTACGATGTCCGGCTCGGGCGCTTCGATCTCTTCGATGACCTGGTCGGTTTCTGCCAACGCCGACGAGAGGCGGTTCTTGACTGAGTCGCGGATTACCTCTCGGAAGGCACCCCGCACCATATTTGTGTATTGCTCGACCACAGCGGCGGTAAAGCGGCCCTCGTGCACCTTCCCAGCGACCAGGCGGACAAACTCTTCGGAAGGGCTTTCGATCAGTTTATTGAGTTCGGCCTTCAAGAGCGAGGTGTATTTGAGGCGCTCGGCGGTCGCCAATATCCCGTCGACGTCAAAGCCTGACTTCTCGAATTTTCGGAGTTCGGCCAGGAGATGAGGCTGGATATCGGAAAGGTCGAAGCTCAAGAACGGCCGCGTGTCGAGCTTGTTAGGCTCCTCGAGGTCACTATGAAAATGAAATGTCCGGCCATTGGTCAAAACAGCGAACTTTGCAGTCGTGACCGTGAAATAGCGGAAGAGTTGGGCCAGATGCACCTTGTCGAGTTGCGTTGTGATCGGCTTGCATTCCACCAGGATGCGAATGTTACCATCAATCTGGATTGCGTAGTCGACCTTCTCGCCCTTCTTACCAACCGCATCGGCGGTGAATTCCGGGATGACCTCGGATGGATTGAACACGTCGTAGCCAAGCGCCTGGAAGAAAGGAAGGACTACGGCCGTCTTTACGGCCTCTTCGGTTATCATCGTGCTGGAATGAGATTTTACCCGTTCCGAAAGTACATGAAGCGCCTGTTCTATGCTCATTTTTTTCCCCCAAGAATATTCTGATCTTATCGTGCCACGGTGGCGTAAGTTCGTCCATGTATCGGCAAAAAGGTCAAGTTGGACTGCCGGCAGGATCTTGCGCATCCGTCTTATCGGCATATTGCGGTTGTCCGGTGCGATGGCCTATTCTGGGGGTCTGTCGCAGCGCCGCATTGTGCGGTCGATAGGTCCGACATCAGGTTATAAAGCCCCCGCCAATGACGACCGCCTCCCTGTCCGCCAGCCGGCCCAGAACCCATATGACCGTGCTGGTCATTCTCGGTCTCAGCCATCTTCTCAACGATCTGATGCAGTCGCTGATCCCGGCGGCCTATCCCATATTGAGGGAGGCTTATGCGCTGGATTTCGTGCAGATCGGCATGATCACCCTCACGTTCCAGATCGCGGGATCGCTGCTGCAGCCGGTGATCGGTATGGTGACCGACCGCCGACCAGCGCCTTATTCGCCGGTTGTCGGCATGATGTTCACCCTTTCGGGGCTGGTTAGTCTGGCTTATGCGCACAGTTATGCGATGGTGCTCGTCTCGGTGGCCCTGATCGGCATCGGGTCGTCGATCTTCCACCCCGAGGCGACGCGCATGGCCCGCTATGGAGCCGGCGGGCGGCAGGGGCTGGCGCAGGGCATCTTCCAGGTCGGCGGGCAGGCGGGGGGAGCGCTGGGTCCGGTGCTGGCCGCCGTGGTCATCGTGCCCTGGGGACAGACGAGCCTCGCCTGGTTCGCGGTTGCCGCCCTCGCCGCCATGCTGCTGCTGGCCTGGATCGGCAGCAAGCAGCGCGAGATCAGCGCCGAGTTCGCCGCAACACGGGCCACCGCCCGGGCGGCGGGCGGCACCCCGGTCCGGCATGCGCCGCTCACCATCGGCGTCGGGCTGGCCGTGCTGACCCTGCTGATGTTTTCCAAGAACGCCTATAATGAGAGCTTCCGGTCCTTTTATACCTTCTACCTGATGGAGCGGTTCGGCCTTTCGATCCCCTCGGCGCAGATGATGCTGTTCGTGTTCCTGCTCGCCGCCGCGGTGGGGGTGCTGATCGGGGGAATCGTCGGGGACCGGATCGGGCGTAATCGCGTCATCTGGCTGTCGGTGCTGGGGCCGCTGCCGCTGACGCTGATCCTGCCTTATGCGGACCTCTTCTGGACGGGGGTTCTGACCATATCGATCAACGTGATCATGGCCAGCGCCTTCGCCTCGATCCTGATCTATGCCATGGAATTGCTGCCCAACCGCATCGGCCTGATCGGGGGCTTGTTCTACGGGCTCAATTTCGGCCTGGCCGGCGTCGCGGCGGCCGTTCTGGGCGCCATGGCCGACAGCTATGGGGTCGAGACGGTTTATCACATCTGTTCCTTCCTTCCCCTTGCCGGGCTTCTGGCCTGGTTCCTGCCCCGGATCGACGAGAAACGCTGAGCGCGGCCTCGGCCCAAGGGCCGCATCGCACATTTCTCTTGGCCGAATCCGCATTTGGCCTCTGGACAGGGCGCGCCTCTCCGGCGAGGCTCTGCCCAGGGCATAGGGAGGGCTTACTGATGGTCAGGCGAACCGGCGGTCAGATTCTTGTCGATCAACTCAAGTTGCATGGGGCGGACCATGTGTTCTGCGTCCCCGGCGAGAGCTATCTTGCCGTGCTCGACGCGCTTTACGATGCGCCTTCGATCCGCACGATCACCTGCCGCCAGGAGGGCAATGCGGCGATGATGGCCGAGGCGCATGGCAAGCTGAGCGGGCGGCCGGGCATCTGCATGGTGACCCGGGGACCGGGGGCGACCAATGCCAGCGCCGGCCTGCATGTGGCCATGCAGGACGCGACGCCCATGATCCTCTTCATCGGCCAGGTGGCGCGCGACCAGGTCGAGCGCGAAGCCTTTCAGGAGATCGACTATCGGCGCATGTTCGGTCAGGTGACCAAATGGACGGTTCAGGTCGACGATGCGGCGCGGTTGCCCGAACTGATCGCCCGGGCTTTCCGGGTGGCGACCAGCGGACGGCCGGGGCCGGTCGCCGTGGCCTTGCCCGAGGACATGCTCACCGACATGGCCGAGGTGGCCGATGCGCTGCCCTATGCGCCGCTCGAAAGCTGGCCGGGCACGGGCGAGCTTTCGGCCCTGCGCGCCATGCTGGCGGCGGCGCAGCGGCCCATGCTGCTGCTGGGCGGGGCACCCTGGAGCGCGGAGACGGTTGTCGCCATGCAGCGCTTTGCCGAAGCCAACGCATTGCCGGTGGCCACCAGTTTCCGCCGCGCGGACCGGTTCGACAATGTCCACCCGCTCTATGCCGGCGATCTGGGGATCGGGCCCAATCCCAAGCTGGCCGACCGCATCCGGGAGGCCGATCTCCTGCTGGTGGTCGGCGCCCGGCTGACGGAGATGACCACGGGCGGCTATTCCCTGATCGGCATTCCGTTGCCGAGCCAAAAGCTCGTCCATGTGCATCCCGATCCCGAGGAATTGGGGCGGGTCTATCATCCCACGCTGGCCATCAACGCCACGCCGCGCGAATTCGCCCTGGCGGCGGCCGCGCTGGAGCCGATCGCCGACCCGGTCTGGCGGGGCAGCGGCGCGGCGGCGCATGCCGATTATACGGACTGGCAGGTGTGCCAGCCCAATCCCGGGGCGATCCAGGTGGGCGACATCATGGCCTGGCTGGAAGCGCATATGCCGGAGGACACCATCTACACCAATGGCGCCGGCAATTTCGCCATATGGCTGCACCGGTTCCACCGCTACCGCCGATTTGGGACCCAACTGGCGCCCACCTCCGGTTCCATGGGCTATGGCGTTCCGGCGGCGGTGGCGGCATCCATCGTACGGCCCGAGGCGCGGGTGGTGTGCTTTGCCGGCGACGGCGACTTCCTGATGAGCGGGCAGGAACTGGCGACGGCCATGGCCGCGGGCACGCGGCCGGTGGTGATCGTGTTCAACAATGGCATTCTGGGCACCATCCGCATGCATCAGGAGAACCATTATCCCGGGCGGGTGTCGGCCACCGATCTTGTCAATCCCGACTTCGCCGCCTATGCCCGGGCCTTTGGTGGCCATGGGGAGACGGTGACCGAGACGGCGGAGTTCGGGCCGGCCATGGAGCGGGCCCTTGCCGCCGGCAAGGCCGCCGTGATCGAGCTCAAGCTCGATCCGGAGGCGATCACCCCACGCACCACACTTGCGAAACTGCGCCAGGCGGCGCTCGAAAACAGAGGCTGAACGCTCAATGCCCACCGAACCCGACTACGCCTTGCCCCCCGCGCCGCGCGCCAGCCTTGCCCTGTCGGGGTCGGCGCAGCGTTTCGCGGTCAACCGCATCTTCTGCATCGGCCGCAACTATGCCGCCCATGCGGTGGAGATGGGGCATGATCCGACGCGGGAGCCGCCGTTCTTCTTTCTCAAGCCGGCCAGCGCGCTCAGCGTCGATGGGAGGTTCTCCTATCCGGCCATGAGCAGCGACGTGCATCATGAGGTCGAGATGATCGTCGCGCTGGGCAAGGGCGGAACCGATATCGCCGTGGATGCGGCGCTCGATCACGTGTTCGGCTATGGCGTGGGGCTCGACATGACCTGCCGGGACCTCCAGAGCGAGGCCAAGGCGCTGTCGCGCCCATGGGATATCGCCAAGGGGTTCGACCAGTCGGCGCCGTGCAGCGCGCTGGCGACGGCGCGCGATATCGGGCACCCCGATAGCGGGGCCATCACCCTCTCGGTCAATGGTGAGCCACGGCAGATCGGCGATCTCAACCAGATGATCTGGAAGGTTCCCGAAATCATCGCGACGCTCTCGCGCGCCTTCGCGCTCCTGCCGGGCGACGTGATCATGACCGGCACGCCGGCGGGGGTTGGGCCCGTGGCTCGCGGGGACCGCCTCGTCGCGAGGGTGGAGGGAATCGCCGAACTGGACGTCGCGGTGGTCTGAGCCGGTCGGCGTTGCTCCATGTGTTCGACGGCGGGGTGGGGGAACGAAGCACTCCCGCCCCGCATTTCCGTCACCGACGGATGATCGAACCCCAAGGAGCTTTCCATGCCCGGACAACCTGCGCAGCATCAGAGCCATCAGCCCGGGTCCGAGGCGGAAATGACGCCCCGGCCGGACTATACGCCCTTCTATCCCGGCAGCGGCAGGCTCGAGGGCAAGGTCGCGATCATAACCGGCGGCGATTCGGGGATCGGGCGGGCGGTGAGCGTGCTGTTCGCGCGCGAGGGTGCCAAGCTCGTCATCGTCTACAAGGAAGAGACCGAGGATGCGGAGAAAACCCGAGCGCTCATTGAGGCGGAAGGCAGCGAAGCGTTGCTGATCGCCGGCGATGTGGGCGACCGGGACTTCTGCGAATCGGTGGGGCGGCGGGCGCGGCAGCAATTCGGGCGCATCGATATCCTCGTCAACAATGCCGCCGAGCAGCATGTGCGCGACGATCTGGCCGCGATGGAGACCGAGGAGATGCGGCAGGTCTTCGAGACCAATATCTTCGGCTATATGTACATGATCCAGGCGGTCATCGACCATCTGGAGGCGCGCGCGCGCATCATCAACACCGCCTCGATCGTCGCCTATCGCGGCAATCCGCAACTGGTCGACTACGCCATGACCAAGGGGGCCATCGTCGCGCTGACGCGCTCGCTGGCGGCGCGCTACGCCGAAAAGGGTATTCTGGTCAACATGGTGGCGCCGGGTCCGATCTGGACGCCGCTGATCCCGGCGAGCTTTCCGCCCGACAAGGTGAAGTCCTTCGGCACCGACACGCCTCTTGGCCGGGCGGGACAGCCCAATGAGGTCGCCCCGGCCTATCTGATGCTGGCCTGCGAGGACGGACGATACATGACCGGCCAGGCCATTCACGTCGATGGCGGCGAATACCCCTCCAGTTGAGCGCAAGGCGATGAACGCCATCGATCCGGGGCTCTCCAATGGAGAGTTGCGCTATGTGAACGACGACGAGCCGGGGATCACCCGCCGGCGGCGCGGGAAGGGGTTCGGTTATCTGCGCGCCAGCGGCAAGCCGGTGCGCCGGACGAGCGAGATCGCACGGATCAAGGCGCTGGCCATCCCGCCGGCCTGGACAGATGTGTGGATATGCGACGATCCCGGCGGCCATATCCAGGCCACCGGGCGCGACCAGAAGGGGCGCAAGCAATATCGCTATCACGACCTGTGGCACGCGGATCGCGGCAAGGCGAAATATGCGCTGATGCCGGACTTCGCCGCCAGCCTCCCCAGGCTCCGCAAGATCGTCGACGCGGATCTGCGGCGGCAGGGCACGCCGCGCGAAAAGGTGCTGGCGAGCATCGTCTGGCTGCTCGACAACACGATGATCCGGGTCGGCAATGATAGCTATGCGCGGGACAACAAGAGTTTCGGGCTCACCACATTGCGGGCGCGCCATCTCGAGATTTCGGGCTCCCGGCTGCATTTCGCGTTCAAGGGCAAGTCGGGCAAGCAGTGGGATATCGAAGTCGCGGACCGGCGCATGGCGCGGGTGATGCGGACCATCGAGGACCTGCCGGGCCAGCGCCTGTTCCGCTATCGCGACGGCGAGGGGGCGCTGCACGATCTGGGTTCGCACGACGTCAACGCCTATATCCGCGAGGCGATCGGGGAGCGGTTCAGTTCCAAGGACTTCCGCACCTGGGGCGGGACGATGCGCGCCCTCAGCCTCCTGGCCGAGGCGGAGGTTCCCGAGGCGAAGACCGCGCGGGCCCGGACCCTCAATGGGGTGATCGACGCGGTGTCGCGCCGGCTGGGAAATACCCGCGCCGTGTGCCGGGCCTGCTATATCCATCCCGCCGTGTTCGAACATTGGGAGCAGGGCAAGCTCGCGCGGGAAGTGGCCGATATCCGCGCCGCCCGCCCGCGCCGCAAGGGGCTCGATGCGGAGGAAACGCTGACGGCGGCGTGGCTGCAGCGCCACGCGCCGCGCTAGGTTCAATCGACATTCAGGATTCAATTCTGTCGGGGAGTGTGATTCATGGGTTTCCAGATTCAATGATCTGGAGG
>NZ_QQNH01000034.1 GCF_003345525.1 Pelagibacterium lacus | reverse complement strand
ATTTCTTGCTCGGCTTTCGCCTCGGCAAGCTCGCGTTCGAGGCGGCGCACGATCGGCAGGAAGGCCGACGCATTGTCTCCGGCGCGTTCGAGGACAAGGGCCATGCGATCGAGATAGCGTTCGCAGCGCTCGACCGTGCGCGGCAGCTCCGGAAATTCGCTCTTGGACTTGCCCGTCCGGCTTCGCTTAGAGCTCATGTTCGAACTCCCGGCGATGAACGGCGACGCGCTCTTTCTCGGCAATGATATCGAGGGCGTTGGTCTTGAGGCTGCGACGCGAAAGCCGTTCGGCCAGATGGGCTAATCGGGCCTCAGCCCGATCAGCTTCGGCCGCCGGTAATCCGGACTGCTCAAGCTCTTTGTCGAGCGTAGTCCCGTCGAGAAAGAACTCGGTCTTCTCTCGCGCCCTGCTGCTCCCGACATAGGCGTCGTGCCGGTCGAAGCGGTCCGACACAAGGACGAGAGCGTGGTCGACGGTCATGCCCTGGCTTTGGAAAATCGTTGAGGCATATGCATGGGACAGGCGAGCACGACCTTTCGCATCGGCGATGTCGGCTGGAGAGAAGGTGAAACGCTCCCCGTCTTTCTCAGCCGTGATCGCGGGCGTACCATCCGGCCCGGTGCTGATCTCGAGGATGCGGGCTTCGGTCCCGTTGACGACGCGGAGTTCGTCATTGCGGCGCAGAAACCGAATCCGGTCGCCGGTGGCGAGGCGCAGCGTATGACGGTTTCCCGAGGCATCGGCCGCTTCGAGGCTGGCATCGGGGCCGATGATGGCGCCGTGTTCCCGCAACCGGTTGCGGATGGCAGCCGACAGGGCCCGGACTTCCGCATTGGTCTTGGCGACGACGAGGGTATGGTTTTGTGGTGAGGTGTCCCTGATCTGCTGCCAACGCTCCGCGACGGCCACGATGGTGGCGCGGGGGCCATCATGGATATGGAACTGATCACGTGTGACGAATGCATCCAGCGCCTGACGCGCTTCGCCGCGCGCAAAGATCCCAGGAACTTGCCGTGCCCACGCCTCGTTCTGGCGCACAACGGTTTCGATCCGGACCGCGCCGACCGTTTCGCGGATCAGCCGCATGGCGTGACCCGCGCCCACTGGCTGGAGCTGGTGTACATCGCCGACGATGATGGTGACGGCACCGGCCTGCTCGACGGCCTGGAGCAAGCGCAACGCCTGCCGCGTGGCCTGGAGCCCGCCCACCTCGACAATGAGGCAGGTCTTGCCATTGAACGGTTCGTTGCCGTACTCGACGGACGTAAGCCAGGCGTCGATTGCCCGAGCTTCGATCCCGAGATCGGTCGCCAAAGTATTGGCAGCGCGCCACGCAATCGCCGCGCCGAGGACGGTGTAGCCCTTCGCCTGCCAGGCGGAGCTCACCGCATTGAGGGTCGTGGACTTGCCGGTGCCTGCGCCGCCCTGAACCAGAGTTAAGCCCGTGCCCCCCGTGGCGGCACGGACGACCTTTTCCTGCTCGGCATTGAGGTGGCCATCGGCGAGCAGCTGGTCCACCACGGCTTTGTCAGGACCGGCAACGCGTGTGGTCGTGGCGCGGATAACAAGTTCGGTGAGCGCGCGTTCGGCTGCTACCATTTCCGGCGTGGAATAGACTTTGCCGTCTCGGGTTTCGCCGAGTTCGATCACACTTTCCGTGGCAATCATCATATCGGTCGTGGCGAGGGCTTCGCCGAGTCGGGCGTGCGTGCCGACCAAGGCATTGGCCGTTTTCGCGATGAGGTCGCGCCGAGAGAAGGTCGCGCTATGTTCTGTCAAAACCGCCGGGATCGGGGCAATGCGAGCCGCGCGCTCTATCTCGAGATCAGCACCAGCCTCTTCCAGATCGACCTCGACTTCACGGATTTCTGCGGCGACGGCATCGGGCTCAAATCCGAAGGCTCCTGCAGCCTGCCGCCATTTCTGCGTTAACTCATCGAGACTCAGGTCGAGCTTTTGCCTGCGTTCAGTGGCGTTGATGGCGGCGGCAAGCGCTGGCGCAACTGTTGAGGTCGTGCCGGCTTGTGCCAGGAGCTCTTCAAGAGAGGTACGGCGTGCGCTGAAAAGGTCACATAGCTCTTTCGGAATCCCGGCGAGCGACCACTTCCAGTCATCCTCGGTATCCCGCTCGATCTGATACCCACGCCGCTGTAGCGCGGAAGACAACTCCAGCCTCCAGATCGCCCCGAGCGCGTTGCGCCAGGACCGCAGTCCCACGCTATCGATTCCGCCCCAAGAGCCGTCTGCCCGCTGCGCAATGTTAGGAAAGCAGATATGATGGTGCCGCTGCGGGTCCGGCATGATCGTGCCGTCCGCATGCGCTTCGGGACGGGTTTCAGAATGGGTGAAGACCGCGGCGACGAACTTGGCGCGCTCCTTTCTGACACCGCCATGGCCGCGCCGGGCGAGGGCGATTTCACGTTCGACGAGCGAAATAAGAGCTTCGTTCGCTTCATGCTCGCACTCCGCGAGCACCGCACGCTTCTTTGGATTGCCAAATGCGAACTCGACGGAAATGGCTTTCGGAGCCGAGCAAGTTACATCGACGCCCAGCATGCGCGGACCGATGGTGGACGATTTGACCAGCATATTGCCGTGGGCATCGAGGCCGGCGCATAAGCGGTCGAAGTCTTCGGGCTTGACAGCATCACCCGCGGCGATGCCAAGAGTTTCGTGTCCACGGAGCCATACGCCCGTCGTCTCCTCGTTCGCATAATACGACAGAGCAGATTGGCGGGTGTAGTATGACGTCGATTGCATGACGGCGAAGGTCGCGACCATGAAAAAGGGCCTCCGAATGAGGCCCTTTAAGTAGCTGTGTTTTTTGCGGCATTGCCCGGAACGATTGATTGGAAAAACAGGCGCTAAATCAGGAACTTGATGCGGGTGCTAACGCCGTTTCGTCCAGACAGTCATCGGCCATTCCAGCATGTAGATGCGTTTGAGGCCGACGAGCAGCGCGTAGACTTTCTCGTCTGCGACACCGAGGCGGTCTGAAAGGTGCTCATGTGGCACGATCGGTCCGTCTTCGACCGGAGGTGGTTCAGCTCGGCCATTTGTGGTTTTGGCAAGCTTCCAATCCTGCGTCTTGCGTTTGCCGATCCATTCCTCTGCGATTTCCTTGGCATCGGGCCCGGGCGTCTGTTCGCAAATGATCTTGAGCCGGAACCGCTGCAAAATTGACTTTGACGCGCGTTGATATGTCGTCTGCCATTGCTCGAGGTCCTGGCTCACGGCTATGGTCGAAAGTCCTTTATTTCGGCCAGTATCGAGGATTTCTGGCCAGCGCTCAAGTTGCCCGAGCGTCGGCGCTTCATCGAGCACGAAACTGCGAATACGGGACTGGCTTACGGGCAGGGCAGGGTCGCCGACGTGCCCGGCGATGGCGTCGATGGCCATGGATATCCACCCCGCGGAAATGTCCGGATGCCGGCCATCGCGCTGCAGCACGACGATCTTGGGCTGACCCGGCTTCCCATGCAGCCAGCGCGCAAAGGAAAATTGCTTTTGCGGCGGTAAGTCAGCCCAAGCTTCAGCGAGGGGCCGTAACGTGCGGAGCACATTGGCGCGCCATGTGAGCAAGAAACTCGCCGTGGTTTTTGAAAGTTCGCCCGTTGTCGCATCGATCTCTATGAGCAGCGCTGCCGGGGGGTAGCGCTCTTCCCATGCTCGCTTGAGCACCATCGGATCGCGCAGCAGCATGTCGTAAAGTTCGGGGGCGGACCAATGCTTGTATTCGGCGTGGCACAAAACCATGGCACCGGCGTCGAGTGTTGCCGCCCCTTTTTCCCAGAGCCCCTATCCTTTATCGAACGGGCCCGCTGCGTAGCGACGGATTCGCAATCGCTGACTGTCTGAATATCACGGCTCATGGCCCAGCCATATTCGGACCTGCGTGTGGCCGAAATCACCGCGATTTCTTTGTCGTCCACCGGCAAACCCTCAAGAATCTCGCCGGTGGTGTCGTATACCAAAAGCCCGAAATCTTTCGTCTTTGCCTTGGCTTGATCAATAAGTCCTTCCAGGAGGCCGAGCAGGATCCGGGTCTTGCCTGACCCGATTGCACCGGTGACGAGCAGATTCAGGACTTGCCATGCGCGCGGCCATGGCACGCCGGGCGCCAGTTGCGGCATCGGTCCCTTGCCGCGCACCTTGCTCAGAATATCACCAGCCGCGCCTGTGCGCGCAGCCTTGCCGATAAACATCATGCGTCCGCTGTAATGGACGCGCCGATCACTGGGATAAATCGTTGGATGCTTGACGGCGTAGCCGAAACCGGCAGCAAGCGTCATGCCGACGCCGATGGCCATCAGGCGAAAGTCGATCTGGTCGACAATATCATAGTCGAGCGTTGCGTAGGGCGCATCGACGGAGAGGAAAGAGTGGATGGCGGCAAGGATCATCGGCGCAGTCACCATGATCGGCTGGTCGTTGGCCCAGCCCGACATCGGAATGCAGATGAACAACCCGACCAGGATGGCGCCGGTGCTGAGCGCCAGTATCAGCGCGTGCCAGGCGGCCGGCCAGATCGAGATATGCTCATAACTTTCAAGATGGTACTTCATGGTTAGTTCTCCAGCCGACCAAGGTCACGCCACACGATGATTTTCTCACCGGCCGGCACATGAGATGCGGGAAGGTGGTAGTTGAGGTCGCGAAGCTCCGCGATATCGATGCCGAGCAGGTGTGCCACGTAATTCCACGGAAGATGTTGCCGGGGGACATAGACGCAGCCATCGATGGACTCGTTTAGTCGAGCGCATCGGGGCCAACTGCCGATATAGGTGGGGCGGACCAGTTCGGTTTCAGCGCTGTACTTGCCGACAATCGGCCCCGTCAGCGCAAGAGCCACCGCGACAATGACGCTTGCCGCGACCGACGCCATCGAGCTCCGGCGCAGCGATGGGGAGCGACGCGTGGGCTTACGCGACGGCTCCGGTTCCGGCTCATCGGTCGGAGGGCGGAGGTCGAGACCGGGGCAGATCGCCGCCGCGACCTCGGCATACTGAGTCATGGTCAAGCGTTCGAGATCACGGCGCGGGAGTCTAAGGAACTCGTCGGGCGTGAGGGTCTTGAGATGGGCAATGAACTTGCCCATCTCCTCCCTGCGGTCCGACGCGATGTGCTTGACCGATTTGTTGAAATTTGCACGGTCAGCCATTGGTGCCGTCCTCCCCCAAAAACGGCAAAACGCGCGATAGCTCTTCCTGAATCGTGCCGGTCCATGCCGCGATGTCGCGCACGAAACGCTTGGCTTCATCGCGGGGCTTGCCCGTCCGCAAAAGCGCTTCTTTATAATTGTCGGCATGCCACGAAACGATAGTCGATGGCAGAACCGGCAAACGCTCATAAAGCACCATCGTCCTGGGGTTGAGCCGCGGGATGCGGATGGTCGGATAGCGCTCGAAAATGCCCAGCACTTCGTTGCGCAGGCTCTTGTCCAGTTCGGCCGCCGCCGCGACGGGCGAACCCACCATTTCATTTTGCGCGATGATGATCTGACCGCTCGGGAGATTGCGCTCGGTGCGGCGCACGACACGCATGAGTTGGGACGCAGCATCGCCGCCGGCCTTGGTGACAATGATCGTCACGACCTTGATCCCAAGAAGGCCGATGTCCTCTTCCAAATCGAAATCGGTGATGGCTTCGTGATACACGGGTGAAAGCGCACCGCCGACTTCCAAGAGGCAGGAGCGGCCGGTTTCGCCCATGGCGGTCGCGGTGCGGTACCACGGTGCGATGACGTCGGCACCGGTCGTGGCATCGGCGTTCACATCATGACGATCCGGGACCACGAGGGAGGTGACCCTCTCACCGGATTTTTCCGCCAGCGTTTTCTTGCTGTCGAGCTGGAACAGATCGAGTGGCAATCCGGCCAGGCGGAATGCAGTAATGACTTGGAGGGCGGTATGGGTTTTACCGACACCGCCGTCATCAGCGTCGAGAACAATGCCGATGGGCGGCGACAGCGCTGTTGTGGCGAGGACGTCAGAAGGCTTGGGCATCGAGGGCTCCTTGGTTGTTGGAGCCCCATTCTCTGATGAAAAATCGGGAATGTCGGAGGAAGGATTGATCGAGAATTCGCTTTCTAGAACAAGCAGATAGCCACGATCTATCGTTGCCGCATGACTTTCGCTGCCCTCTTTGCCGAAATCAGAACCGGTCTCCGGGCCCTGCGCTCGATCAACACGTATTGTCCAGTGTCTCGAGCCTTTTCAAGTGCAGGCCAGAGGTTGTCTTCACCGACCGATCCGGCGATGGCCAAGGCGGCCACGCGAACGAATTTCATGACGTCGCCATGTGCAGTATCCGGAAACGAAGTTGCATCTCGTCCCTCCAGAACCACTCGCAGAATCGGGGGCGAGAGTATGGCCTCAGCACCAGCCTGCACGCGCCCCATCGCCCGCGCCGCCTCGAAAAGCTCCACATAGGTTGGACCGGGAACGCCCCAGAAAGTTGACGAATTGATGTTTCCAAAAACAGCAATCTGGAACAACTCATCAAGCCCTGGCGCGGAATACGAACTGTCTTCATAGGCTTGTTCGATGATTGCAGCCGCCTCGTCGGTTTCAACGGCTTCGGCATGATCATGGGCAACGACGATGCGCTCTGCGTGTGCCAAAGCTTTCGACAGAATGATTACGGAAGCCATTTCGGCCTCGATTTGTGCCGACATCGCGTCCTCGCGTCTGGGCCGGACATGATCCTGAAATCTGGCTTCTGCCCAATTGCGAACGGCCCGCTCATTATCGAGCGCCGTCCAGGTCGGCAACGCCTCCAGACCCAATTCGCGCAGATGCTTGTGGGTCTTTAGGAGCGGGCGGTCCAGCAATTCGATCGCCCGGTGCCGATCTCCGAGCAGGGACCAGAGGCCATGCTCAGCGAGAACCACCTGAACACCCAACCCTACCCGAAGCGTTTCGAGGACTTTCCGCGACGGGTAGCCACCGGACAGTTGTTTTTTGCCCCTGATCGGCGTCAACAAAACTCCGCCGCCGAGTCCAGCCGCCGCCTCGTTCACCTCGACGGGCCGGATGGTCGCTTTCGGAAGCAAGAGACCGAGCTTGCCGATAGGCGATGCCTTCTCCTGGCGTTGCCGCAGCTTTTCCTGCCGATGGGCGTTCGCTTTAACTCTGCCCTTCTTGGTGCGGGTGCCGCCGGCGCTTTCGCGGCTCGGAAACGTCTCGGTAACTTTGCCTGCAAAGCGACGAACGCGTTCCCAGATTCGGGGAACTTTTGCCGTCAGAATGACGATTGAGTGTTCGAAATCATCCATGTTGATGTTCAGCCGGTCCAACTCCTTGGCAATGGTCAGAACCGGAAAGCCATCATAGAAGAGCTTCAAAGCGGCACTGGGGCGGGCACGTTCAGAGTCTTCGTTACGCGCATGACGCGAGTCGAGAAGAGTGGCCGGCGAAACATGGAAGTTCTCCTCGAAGCTGGGATTCTCCATGAACGCGGCAAGCGGTTTCAGTTTTTCGCCGATAGCGCCCATCGGATGAATGCGCAGAGCAATGAATTCGCCCTTGTAGAACGTGCGAATTTCGCGGCATTCGGGCAATTCTCCGGCCTGCTCATAATGGCTGGCCAGATCCTGGACGATGGTTTTGACAAATTCCAACTGTGCGTCAGGTTTGGCCACGTCCACGACCAAGTTCCAGAGCTTTTCATCATTCTTCTGCATTGTGGTTCCTCTGATTTGCTGCGCGGGCCATGAACGATCTGATCTGCGCGTTTTCTGTTGCGGTATTTCTTGACGACTGAGACGCAAAGGTGTGATCTTCAACCGTAGGACCTGTCGTGGCGGTCGGTCGTGGCATCGTCCGCACCGATTGCATCGGTGTTTTCGCTACGGCCCGTTGGGTGGGTGTCGTTGCTGCTATGTCGCTCGACCGTCTTGCCCTCTGCCGCGAATAGACGGCTGACAAGTGTCCCCGGCTCAGCGGACGGCCGTCGTCGCGACGGACGCCGACGCGCCGCAGCAACTCGATGATGTGGTTCCAGGAAAGGCCGCGGGCCAACGCCTGCGCAAACCACTCGCGATGGGCCCGGACCGCGAAATCAAATGACGTGCGCCCGCCGGGTACCTGGAGAGTCTCGGCGAAAGCTTGTGCTCCTTGTTCCAATATCTTATCCTTCATGCACGTCATCCTGCGTGGAGCTGTGCCCTCATGACCTGGAGAGTGTAGCTGCTCGCGGTGCCCGGTTTCGCGGATCGATCGATCTCGAATCCACTTGGCGTCTCAGTGGGTTAGGCAGACGGCCCTGTGAGAACGGGGACGAACCCGGACTACCCGCCGATGATCTCGATGCCTGCCTCTTCACAAAGCTGCCGGTTCGTCGCCAGGTACCCCAGAAGGTCGCGCGCCCAACTCTTCTTGCTGCTCTCGATCAGCGTCTCGAGGCCATCTTCCTTGACAAGCAACAGCCGCGCCGAGCGCTCGACCGGCTTGACATAGCTGCCCGCATACCAGCTTGCCCTGGCCCAGGATGTGTCGACCGCGATAACGACGGTGCCAGCGTTCAGCGTGGCGGAGTCTTCGGGTTTGAGAGAGTGGCCCTCGAACGCGTAGCCATCCGTGCCGTTCAGCTTTACGGCCGTGAGAGCCCGCCTCCAGGTCGAAAGATTGGTGTCGGCCCCATAAGAGCGGGAAGGCGACATACGAGCGATTTCGTGCTCCGCGTCTTCGTGGTGGTACTGGACGATGACATCCACGCCCGGAACTGTGATTTCGATCGACATACGCTTACTCCATGTTGTCGTGCCGCCTTGGCATGACCCCAGAGTTGCGACCTCGTTCCTCGATCGTCAAGAGCCGGTATTTTCGCTAACCACTTGAAATAGCGAATTAAAATCCATGAGCCAATCCTTTGGTGCACCCGAAAAATGGCTCCGATTTCGATCTTGGTGCAAGGATTGTAAGTCTTCGCGCAAGGATTGGAGGCTCAATCCTTGCGCGAAGGTCAACCCCTTGAAGATACGAAAAGGTTTCGTGTGAGAACCCCATTTTGGTGCCCTTTGACAAGGATCGAAGCTCGAAATCCTCGCTGGTCGGGAAATTGGCCGCGATAATTTGGCTTTCTTGGGCAGAAATTGAGTACGGTTATCGTGAATGCCGCGTCTAAAAACTTGGTGCAAGTTTATCGTTCGGGGTGTTTCCCGGCTTTTGGGGGCGGCGAGAGGGAGAGCCGAATCGGTATTCCGTGACGGTTTGGGAGTCGAAAGAGAGTTTCGGCGGCCGTCGCGGAGATGGTTTCAATGCCATTTGATGTTCTCGATGCCCGCCAGACCGCAGCCGGCGGCTACAAGGTAGATATCAGTCGCGGTGAGCGGGTAGGGCGGGTTTCGTCGGAGTGGTTTTCGCGGCCCGACGATGAGCGGTTCTTGTCTCTGTCCGACCTCTATTCTTCGGTTCGCCGGCGGACCGAGCATAGCCGGACGCGGACGGTGGATAGCGCTTCGATCCAAGTGGAGGCTTGCAGCGACAACGCCGAAGATCTCTCTTTAATCCTGCCTGGGGCGGAACGGCCCGCAACGCCGACCCATTGGAGCTTCGGCCAGCTTGCCGGCCTGGTTGGCGCCCCGGCGATGTATCTGCGCAAGCTCCCGGCGCCGCTCGCCGCGATCAACCTGCAGTATGGCCTCTCTTCTCACCGTGCCGAGCAGATCAAGACCTTTGAGATCGATGACGGTCGTGTCGAACTGCGGGCGGTGACAGGACCTGACTACGGGCGCATTTATGACCACGAACTCGTCGCCGCCGTGCAAAAATTCGCTGGCAACGGCACGGGCGACACACGGTGGAAAATCCCGGGCACGCTCGACTGGTCGACAGGCATCTACAATCCCGGTGTCGACATCACCAAGCAAACCACAACGCTCTATGCGAGCGACAGGGATGTTTTCATTTTTCTCGTTGACGACCGTAACCCGATCGAAGCGGGCAAGCTGGCGGATGGGTCGCCCGATCTCTATTTCCGCGGGTTCTACACCTGGAACTCGGAAGTCGGGGCCAAGACCTTGGGTATGGCGTCGTTCTATCTGCGTGCCGTGTGCCAGAACCGGAATTTGTGGGGCGTCGAAGACTTCGAGGAAATCACCATTCGCCATTCGAAATACGCAGCTGCGCGCTTCGCGCATGAGGCGACTCCAGCCTTGGACCGCTTCGCCAATTCGTCGCCTATGCCATTTATCAATGGGATCAAGGCATCTCGGGAACAGATCGTCGCCCGTGACGACGACGATCGCACCGAATTCCTGCGCAAGCGCGGATTTTCGAGGGCAGATACGGCCAAAATCATCGATACCGTGTTGACCGAAGAAGGCCGTCCCCCCGAAAGCATTTTTGACTTCGTCCAGGGCATGACGCGGTTCGCGCGCGACAAGCCGCATCAGGATGCTCGGCTCGAACTCGAAGCCAGGGCGAAAAAGCTGCTCGACCGGGTGGGCTGATGTTCTCAAGGCCGGCGGCGCGTAAAATCGTGTTGCCGGTCCAGTCCCATTTTCAACGTCTGGTTTGCGGCGCCGTCCTTGAGAGTTCGAGGGCGGCGCCTTGCTTTGTGACGGGATTGAGGTCGGGAGAGAGGCTTCCGGCCGCCCGTTCACGGAGTGTGTTCCCATGACGAAATCAAGCAAGAAGCAGCCACAGATTTCCCTCAGCGCCTCGCGCGATATCCCCTTTGACAAGCTGGTGCTGAGCCAATCGAACGTCCGCAAGACCAAAGCAGGCGTTTCTATCGACGATCTCGCCGAAGATATCGCCCGCCGCGGCCTTTTGCAGGGGCTGAGCGTTCGGCCGGTTGTCGACGCCGATGGCGTCGAAACCGGCATGTTCGAAATCCCGGCCGGTGGCCGGCGTTTCCGGGCTCTGGAGTTGCTGGTCAAACACAAGCGCCTTGCCAAATCCGCCCCTGTGCCGTGCATCGTTCGCGAAGACGGCATCGCTGAAGAAGATTCTCTTGCCGAAAATGTCCAGCGCGCGTCGTTGCATCCGCTCGACCAATTCCGGGCCTTTCTGACTTTGCGCGAGAAGGGGCAATCCGAAGAGGAGATCGCCGCTGCGTTCTTCGTCTCCGTCAACGTCGTTCGCTAGCGGCTGCGGCTCGCTTCCGTCTCGCCGGAACTGCTCGACATTTATGCCGAAGACGGCATGACGCTCGATCAACTCATGGCCTTTACGGTTGCGACCGACCACGCGCGCCAGGAGCAGGTGTTCGAGCGCTTGCAATCGTCCTACGACAAATCGGCCTATACCATCCGTCGTATGCTGACCGAAGGCACGGTCAGGGTCTCGGACAAGCGCGCGCAATTTATCGGTGTCGACGTCTATATCGAAGCCGGCGGCACCGTGCTGCGCGACCTTTTCGACGCCGACAATGATGGCTGGCTGCAGGATGCCGCTCTCCTCGACGAACTGGTGGCCGACAAGCTCAAGACCGAATCCGAGGCGATTGCCGCCGAAGGCTGGAAGTGGCTCGAAATCGCACCCGATTTTCCTTACGGCCATACCTACGGTTTGCGGCGGCTGCGCGGCGAGCCCGCACTGTTGACGGCCGAGGAGGAAAATGCGCGGACCGCGATGCAGGCTGAATATGACCGCCTGCTCGAAGAGTATGACGGTGCCGACGACCTCCCCGACGAGGTCGATGCCCGGCTGGGCGAACTCGAAACCGGGCTCGAAGGTTTCGAGAATCGACCGCTCAGTTACGATACCGACGAGTTTGCCTCGGCTGGCGCCTTTGTCAGCATCGCGGCCGACGGTAGCCTTCGGGTAGAGCGCGGCTATGTCCGGCCGGAGGATGAAATTCCCCTCGAGCCTGCGACCGGCGCGGACGCGGCGGAAGGCAACGGCAACGCGGACTCCGCTAATCGCGGTCAGGATGATGGAGATATCAGCCCACCGGCCGCCGATGAATCCGACGACGAGGGTCTATCGCCGATCGCCGATCGGCTGATGACAGAACTGACCGTGCATCGCACGCTCGCGATCCGTCATGCCATCGGCGATCGGCCAGATGTCGCCTTCCTCGCCGCACTGCACGCGCTGGTGCTCAGGGTCTTTTATCACTTTGGCACGGAAAGCTGCCTTGAGCTCGAGCTCAAGAGCGTGACCTTCTCCAGCCAGACACCCGGTCTTGCCGACTGCGCTTCGGCCCAGGCCATCAGCGCCCGGCACGAGACCTGGTCGAATGCCCTGCCGAAAGATCCACAAGACCTTTGGGATGCCTTGGGCGAATGGGATGCGGACAGCCGGTCGGATCTTTTCGCCCACGTGGTCAGTCTTTCCGTCAACGCCGTCTATGAATCGTGGAACCGGCGCCCAAATGCGCTTGCCCATGCCGATCGGCTGGCCCAAGCCACCGATCTCGACATGGCCAGCGGATGGAAGCCGTCGGTCGACAATTTCCTCGGTCGCGTTACGAAAGCACGCATTCTCCAGGCGATCGCCGAAGCAAAGTGTCAATCGGCCGCCGACCGCATCGCTCATTTGAAGAAAGGCGATATGGCGATCGAGGCCGAGACCTTGCTCGCCGATACTGGCTGGCTGCCCGAGCCATTGCGGACGCCGGGCTTGTCGGAAGGCGGCCGCGTCACGGAAGGTCAGTTGGATTCGTTCGACGCCGATCATGCCGAGACCGATCCCAAAGGCGGGGAGGGCGCTGCTAACGATCATCCTGACCGCTCCGCCGACATCGCCGGCGAACGCGATGAAATTCAACCGGCCGTCGCGGCCGAGTGATTTTCGGGCATCGATCTCACAGCGTGGGTCCACCGGCAATGGTGGGTCCATTCCTTATTCTATCTGGAGGCGCTCCATGGCGGAGAATTCACACGACCTTGCGCGCCGGCTTGCCGAACGCGCCGAGGCGGTATGTCGGCATTATCTGTCGAATGGAAAACGATATGGCCGATACTGGATGGTCGGCGATGCCCGCAACACGCCGGGCCGTTCCCTCTATGTCCGATTGTTGCCGTCCGACAAAGGTCCGGCGGGCAAATGGACCGACGCGGCAACGGGCGAACATGGCGATCTGCTCGACATTATCCGCGAGAGTTGCGGCTTATCCGGTTTCGTCCAGACCATCGAGGAGGCGGCGCGCTTTCTTGGCGTGTCGACCGCCGCGCCGATGCCCACCCTAAACGGCCTGTCATATATAAAGAGTGGTGCGGGGGTCCGGGATCCCGATGTATCGCAGGAAACGGCCCGGCGCCTGTTCGCAATCTCTCACCCGATCATCGGCACGCTCGCTCAGACCTATTTACGACACCGCGGCATCACCGCTCTGTTCGACACCGAATCTTTGCGGTTTCATCCGCGTTGCTATTATCGGCCCGACGATTTTCGACCGGTCGAAACCTGGCCGGCGATGATCGCCGCCGTCACCGATCTCGACGGTCGACTGACTGGCATCCATCGGACCTGGCTCGCGCTGGACGGCATCGGCAAGGCCCCTGTGGCGACGCCCCGCCGGGCAATGGGCAGCCTGCTCGGTCATGCCGTCCGTTTCGGGACCCCCGACGACGTCATGGCCATCGGCGAGGGCATCGAGACCGTCCTTTCGCTTCGATGTGCATTCCCTCTCATGCCGATGGCGGCGGCCCTGTCGGCCACCCATCTTGCTGCCATTTGCTTTCCACCAACACTGCGCCGCCTTTATCTCATCCACGACAGGGATCCGGCGGGTGATGCTGCGCGAGATGCTTTGACCGCGCGGGCACGCGCGGCAGATATCGGGGCGATCGTCCTGTCCCCGCAACGCGATGACTTCAACGACGATCTGCAGGTCCTCGGCATCGAATCGCTTCGCACAGCGATTGCCGGCCAGCTGCTGCGGCGCGATCGCAGCCGATATCTGAAACGGAAAAACGTGGCATGAACTTGAACGGGAGAGGCCGAGGTGGGGTAAAGCGTGGACTGACAGAGGTGGGCCGGAAAACTGCCCTTCGTGGTCAACAAGCGTCAGCGGCAATTGGCCGAACAGCGACCAAGGCGTTTCAAGGGGCATGCAGGTATTGCATGTTGACAAAACGAGAAAATCAGTATGTTCTTTGTTTGTTCCTCGCGACTCCAAAATCTTAATTATTTATCGATGGAATGCGGCGGTGCTGATGAATGATGATTCGGAGGAGATTTCCATGACGGATGGCTCAGGTGGTTCACGCCCTGCAGTTATTGATCTTTTTTGCGGGGCCGGCGGGTTGAGCGAAGGTCTCCGCCAAGCAGGCTTCAATCCTCGGGTTGGTGTTGACTTCGATAGACACGCCGCCGCCACCTATCGGCATAACCATCCCGGTGTTCCAGTCATCGAAGGCGATATCGAGAAGGTGACAGGGGAGCAGCTCTTCCAGCTAGCTGGAACCCGCGACATCGATCTCATCGCGGGCGGTCCGAGCTGCCAAGGATTCAGCACACACGGAAAACGGATTCAAGACGATCCCCGGAACTTCCTGTTCAAGCATTTCGTACGACTTGTCGACGAAGTTCGTCCTCGGATGTTCCTGATGGAGAACGTCAAGGGCATGCTGACCTACGCGAAAGGTGAGTTCCGGCGGCAGATCGAGGCCGCATTCAGAGAAATCGGATATCGGACAGATTTCACGCAGGTGCTGGCGGCTGATTACGGAGTTCCTCAGTTACGGCATCGAATCCTTTTCATTGGTACCCGGGATGATGACATCGAGTTGTCGTTTCCTGCGCCGACGCATGGAGACAACGTCAAGGGGCTGAAGCCTTATGTCACCGTGGCGGAGGCAATCGGCGACCTGCCGCTGATGGGCAAGGATTATACCGCGGATCAGCGGAAGTACGCATCCGCACCGAAAGGACGGTATCAGGTTTATTGCCGATACGGTGCCCCAACAGAGGTCACACTGCATGTCGGCCGTCCGTTGTCCAAACAGGCCAGTTCATTGGCTGCCCACATCGGACAGGGGCAGGGCCTGAGAGCGGTGCCCATGGAGTTCCTGCCCGAGCGCTTCACAAAGATGCGGACGATCTCTAACGGTCAGCTCCGGAGAGATTGCACTACGCTCTACCACAGACTCGATCCAAACAGGCCATCGTACACCATCACCTGCAACTACAAGAACGTTGCTTCCGGGCCGTTTCTGCATCCGTATGAAGATCGCGCTATTTCGCACCGCGAAGCGGCACGCTTCATGTCGTTCCCAGATCGATACCAGTTTCTCGGGGCTAGCTTTCCCCGACAGATCGGCAACGCCGTACCGCCGTTGCTCGCGAAGGCCATCGGCACACACCTTCTAAAGCTGATGCAATCCAGAGGCACCCGTAAGAGCTATCGGCGTGTAGCCTGATGCCCGTCAGGATCAAAGCCGAGAGGGCGGCTCTGGCTCTGCACAATCTGTCCGATTGGAAAGATGAGGTACGGTCTCAGGCAACTGCGCACCTGATGCCTCTGCTAGCCCTTCTGGAAAAGGGCGCAGGCAATATGGGGCCGGACCCCGTCCTGTTTCGGGAGCAGCCGGAAGAATTTGAGTTTTGGGACCGGTATTTCCACTTGGAAGATGGAGACACTGTCAAGCCGTATTTCAACCCGGTGACGCTGAGGCGCGCGGAGGCGGGTTTCCCGCACAGCAACGCCGCTACGATCAGAAAGAACACGTTTGAGGGGAAATGGAAAGGAGCGGTCCGGACCGTAGGTTCGCAGGGTGAGGAATGGAGGTTGGCGGACAATTACGCCGACGTTTTCCGGACCAATGTCCTTAGCAAGAGCGGGCAGGTCACCCGCGCGCCAGTGGTCGATCTCGCCATTCTTTTCTTCCGGAACGAAATCTTCGACAACGCCGATGACGCCAGCGCTCTTGAAAAGCGTTTTCGAGAACGGTTCCCGCAGCGCGATGAAGATTACGAGAAGCTATTTGTCTTCCACCCTGAGGATAGGGAAAAAATCTTCGCTGGGGATACGGAGTCTCAGAATTACCAAGACGCCATTAAAAACGCGCTCGTAGCTGATGTGAAGACGGCGAAAGCGATACCGTCGATCCCGACGCCTCCCGTATCGCTGGATTTAGATGACCCCGTCCTGGTGCAGGTGCAGCAGCTCCTGACGTTCGGTAGTTCCGGCATTATTTTCACCGGCCCTCCAGGTACCGGAAAGTCGTACTACGCGAAAAGGGTTGCGACCCACTTGGTGGGCTCTCTGGAGAAAGACATCTTCCGGGTCCAGTTTCACCCGTCATATGGATACGAGGACTTCGTTGAAGGATACCGACCGGAGGAGGATGCCGTCTCCGGCTATAAGATCGTCGATAAAACCTTCATAGATGCCTGCAAGCGCGCGGAAGCGGTGAAGGCGGACAACGGGTTGGTTGTCCTAATCGTAGATGAAATCAATAGGGGCGACCCGGCCCGCGTGTTCGGAGAACTACTCACCTACATAGAGCGGAATTACCGCGACGATCCATTTGTCCTGCCGTTTTCCGGGAAGCCTTTCACCATACCGAACAACCTGGTCATGCTCGGGACTATGAATCCCTACGACCGGAGCGTTGCTCAGATGGACGCCGCGTTCGTCCGGCGGTTCGACCATGTAGAGATCACGCCGTCCCGCGATGTGGTTGAAGAGATGCTCGAGGCTGGGGGAGGCTTTACCCCTGACCGGATCACAGAGATCGGCAAGTGGTTCGAGAATGTCCAGAAGATGGTACCTTTCGGGCTAGGGCATAGCTTCTTTGCGGACGTCAAAAACCTCGACCATCTCAAGCTGGTCTGGAAATACCGGATGAAGCCGGCGGCCACGCTTGCGATCGATCTCAACGACGGCGCGCTACAGAACCTGGTCGCTAGCTTCGATGCTCTCATCAAGAGACTTGAAGGCACGAGCGGTGATACCTGAGATCGTTGAGTGCGAAGAGTTCACCGAACTGGCGGTGAGGCTCGGATCGCTGATGGAGGACGGCGAACTCAAAATCGACGAACGTATCGCCTCCAAGGGCTACCTGATGGCCACTATGAGCGGCGGGCAAATCGTCTTCCGGACGACACGGTTTGTCGGCACCATACCGGTTACGCCAAAGCTCAGCGTCAAGGTCACGCCAAGGGCAAGCATCGCCAATCTGTCGTACATGCTGGTCAGATCGGGCGTTATCCCGACAGCGGTCAACGGCTTCACACGCGGCTACATGCCCCGCTTTGTGGCTGCCGATAACGTGGAGAAGATTTACGGCCGCTCACTGGTGGACGGAGCGAAGCTCATAGCCAAACGCGGCTTCATGAAGTCCTACGTGCGGAATCCGAACACTCCCCCATGGCGTGGGCGGTTCCTCGCCTCCGAGACAGTGAGGCGTCATGCGTCCAAGGGTGTCCGATACAGACACGAATTTGATCACAGCATCTTGTCGCCGACCGTCATTGAGAACATCAGCCTCAAAGAGGCGTTGAAGCAGGTCCGAACCTGGTATTTGGCGAACGATAAGAAGAACGCCATAGTCAAGGAAATCAACACACTCTTGCATGACCTGTGGACCGTTGCCGACTGGGAGAGTCCGAGGGCAGACCTTGTATCTCAACTGGCCCGAAAGGTGAGAGGAATCCCACCGCAGCTATCCCATTACCGCGACCCGCTCTGGTCGGCGTTTCTCATCTTGCAGAGCATGTTGCCTGAAGTGGTCTTCGACGGGTACGTTAAGCTGGACTCCTTGATCATCGACGTCTCGGCCGTTTTCGAAGCCTTTATCCGGCGAGAGCTGGCGGATCGGCTTGCGCCGTATGGATATAAGGTTGAGGACGGAACGAAGAAACCCTGCGACCTGTTCGTCGAAGGAAGCGTATATTCGGTCCACCCGGATATTGTCATCCGCAAGGACGACGAGGTGGTCACCTTGCTCGATGCGAAGTACAAGACGGACCCGAAGGAACAAGATCGATATGAGGTGCTCTCCTTCATGGATGCGATGAACGTCTCGATCGGCGGTTTTGTCTGTCCGGCCAACGGCGTCGACACATCGAGATTTCTTGGAAGCACCGCCGCCGGCAAGAAAATGTTCGGGCTACGATACGATCTCGCGGCCAAAGACCCCAACGCTGAAGCCGACCGTTTCAGCGCCAACGTGATCAAGATGATCGAAGGCAACTACGATTTCTTCTGATATGCGCGAACCTCGACGCATGCTGAACACCTCTCCTCACCGCAGTTGGACCATGGCGAGAGTCGGCCAGAAAGACACCAAACCCGAAATGGTTGTCCGGCGCCTCGTGCACGGAATGGGCTACCGTTTCCGCCTGCATCGGAAAGACTTGCCGGGTAGCCCTGATATTGTCCTCCCTGGCCTTCGCAAGGTCATCGAAGTTAGGGGCTGCTTCTGGCATCGTCATCCAGATCCTTCGTGCGGGCGGGCACGCGTTCCGAAGACGAGACAGGATTTCTGGATTCCTAAACTGGAACGTAATGCGCAGAGAGATGCGGAGAACGAGCGGCAGCTTCGTGCTCTGGGTTGGGATTTAATGGTAGTTTGGGAATGTCAGACTACGCCGCAGCATCGGCAGTACCTAGAGGCAGCCTTGCAAGGCTTCCTCTCTGGTTGATGTTGATCCATGTCTAAGAAGAAACAGTTAGGGGGCGTGGACCCGTTCATCATCCTGTCGGGGGACGGATGTTTTCGTTCCACCCATATTACCGTTCGCCCTGCTTTGGTCGAGAAGGACAGGTCCTATTGGGTGTGTCACCGTCGCATGGATTCTCCCGCCACTAGAGCCGCGGCCCGGCCTTCGAGAGGGCGAGCACGCCCACAAGCGGTCGGCTCGGTAATGGCGCCGGTCGGCCATTTTCCGGCGGCGCGATACTTTGGGACCAGTTCGCGATCCTGTGCGGCGCCTTTCCATCGCGAAGCAAAATAGCCGGCCTCTGCCATCCTCCGCGTTCGCTTCGGCCCTCCGCTGGACGCTCCGGATGCCGCCCCGTCCCGCCCGTGGGCTTTCGCCGCCATGAAGGCCGCGACGGTCGCGGTCCAGACTGACGTTGCCCCTTGGAGCTAATCCAGTTTGAAATAGACTCTGGCCCATCGAAAAGGACCAGAGATGAAGCGCAACA
>NZ_QQNH01000033.1 GCF_003345525.1 Pelagibacterium lacus | reverse complement strand
TCTTCCACCAGGCTCAGCAGGGCCAAAACAACTCCAGGAGTCTACGTCACGCTGGATAAAAGTTGGGGGCAACGTCAATCCCCCCAAAGCCGTTGCGTCCGCGATAGTCCATGACGATAGTATGCTTTCCACTTCGCACCGGGGTGATTACCGTCTTTATATGTTCGAAGCTGTTCGGATCGCGCATAGCGTTTTTGACGGCTTGGACGAGAGCGAAGTTCGAGCCATCCCAGGCCGACAGGCAATGGAAACCCTTCTCTCTATTGGCAGCAGATCCTTGGGCCGACTTTTCCTGATCGGCAGCCGAGGGTTGGCACATCGAGATTCCAATGGCCACCAAAGCACATAGGATCACCATGCCCACAAGTGAATCATGCCCCTTCTTTCTCGCGGCAATGAGCGCGCTCTGTTCCTCCCTGTCGGAAATATAGAGGCCGGTTGCAAGCCGAGGTTGATGACCGGGATAAATGGATTCCGGCACTGGCTGTTGAAATCGAGGACTTTCTGGTTCGGATCGCGTTGAACGCTTGATATTCTTGGGCGGGATGGCCCGTGCATGTGCAGCCAGTCCCCGCTTTCCAAAGGTGGGTTGCTTCATTGATCGAAACTCCTGTGCTGGGCAAAGGGTACGTTTCGTTCCTAAAGAACTCCATAACGTTCATGGATGCATTCGTGTCTATCAGGAACAATTCGTTCCTATGGACATCTTCGCTAGACGACTTCGAGAACGGGCCGAACAGCTGGGCATTTCCAATGCCGAGGCGGGCCGGCGTGCTGGCCTGGATGAAAGGCGATACGCCCACTATGCCAATGGGCGACGCGAGCCCGACCTTGCCACACTGGTTCGTATCGCCGAGGCACTCGCCACCTCGCCCAATTACCTTCTCGGCGTGACTTCAGAGGGCGAGAAGCGCACGTCCCGCTCCGATCTCGTGGATCGGTTGCAACAAGCCGCCAAAGCAATGCCAGATGAAGAATTGCGCCGCTTCTGCATCCAGGCCGAGGCGATCGCGCGCGACATCGAAAAATGAACTCAAGACTCGCGGCTGGACGCAGCGATGTAAGGTCGATGCGGATCAGCATCGAAACAATCATCAGCCAGATCAGTACCGCCATCGGCAGATTGACCTAGCCATGTTCTCGCCGAGGCGGGCTTTTCGAACAGGCCGGGCAAGAAATGATCGACATCAATGAAGCGGCGGAGATTTCACGCACCAGGAGGTGATGACAAGAGTGGAGCGTCGACGGCTCTGGTCGGACGAGGAGAAGCTTTCGGTTCTGCGTCAGGTGTGGACTACCCCTTTGAGGGCCGTGGTTATTTCGGTGCCCCGAAGGGCGGTCGTCGCGCGTCTCATCCGCATCGACCGCCGTTCTGTTTCCTTCGAGCTGCGACAGGATCTTGCTAGGGCAAATACATGCCACCGTTAACGTGCAGGATTTGCCCAGTCATATAGCTGGATGCAGAGGAGGCAAGAAATAGCACCGGGCCGACGCAGTCATCGGGTGTACCAAGGCGACCCAGCGGAATCGTTGCCTGCATCGCCTGCATCCGCTCTGGCGGGGTCGCCGCGTGAAACGCGGTTTGCACGACCCCGGGAGCGATGGCATTGACGCGAATGTTGAGCCGCGCCAGATCACGTGCCATATGGCGGGTCAGGTTGTGGACATAGGCCTTGGCGCTGCCGTAGTGACCCGAGCCGCTGCCGCCGCCATCGATACCAGCGATCGATCCGACATTGATGATTGAACCGCCGCCGCGCTTTTCCATATAGGGCACTGCAGCCTGCGATGCAGCAATCACCGGGCGGGCATTGAGGTCGAGGGCTTCCTCATAAAGAGCATCGTCGAGTTCCATGAACGGCATGCGGCGGATCATGGCTCCAGCATTGTTAAACAGGATGTCCAGACCCCCGAGGCCCTCTGCCGCCTGGCGAACGACCTTTGCGGGCACACCGCGTTCAGCGACATCGCCTTGAATGACCATAGCAGTTCCGCCGTTGGCGATAATGGCGTCGGCGACGGCCTGGGCTGCGGCCTCCCCGCGATTATAGTGGAGCGCAACATGAGCACCCTGCGCGGCAAAAGCCGTCGCCACTGCAGCGCCGATGCCGCCGCTGGCACCCATGACCAGCGCAAGCTTGCCGTCAAATTCTGTCATGCTCAGTCCTTCTCGATAGTTTGGATACGCCAGGCGCAAAAACCGCCTGCCATACCCTCTTGACAGCGCATGACACAAACCTCAGCGGCAGGTCCAGCGAATAGCATAATTGATGCCAAAATCCCTCTAGCGAAGGGGGCAGCTCACTGTCAGTGCAGCAGTTTGCGAATCGCAGACCGTGGGACGCAACTGACCGCAGGCGAGTAACCGAAGGCAAATTTGTTCATGGCTCTCTCACCCACGGGAAGTCGGCGCTGCCAACAGCTACCTGATGGTAAAATCGCTTGCCCGGTTTTCCGCGGCCACAATGCCAGCGCTTCGGTCCGGTACAAGCGCCGCTCGTTCACCAATCCGGACATTCGCAACACCCTCACACTTGACGCTCGCCTAACCGATCTACAAGAGCCTTTAGGCAGTACGTGCACGTGACCGTTTCCACCATCCTATGGCCGGGAGCACCAGAATAAGCGCTGTTACCGCCAAAACACTGGCGCTTATAGGTTCCCTCACGAAAACCGTGAGATCGCCATAGGATAGCAAAAGCGCGCGGCGCAGATGTTCCTCCATCAATGGACCCAGAATGAAACCCATGTAGCGCTGAATTCCTGTATTGATATCGGTTCCTACCAGTCCGAGAAGGACACCAATAACGACAGAAAGAGCATTTTTGAGGGGCGAACTTTGTCCAACAGTGGCCGATGCGATCAGGCCAAGGATCATCACGGCAAAATAATCGGCGGGGCCGAAAGCCAGTGAAAACGTGGCCAAGGCCGGCGAAAATACCGTCATGAGTATAATGCCGAAGCTGCCGCCGATAAATGACGCCACCGCTGTGACGAACAAGGCAACTCCCGCCCTGCCCTTGCGAGTCATCTGATGACCATCAATGCAAGTGACGGCCGTCGATGCGCTACCCGGCATATTGATGAGGATCGAAGCGATCGATCCGCCATATTCGCCACCGTAGTAAATGCCGGCCAACATGACCAAAGCCGCTTCAGGGGTCAAATAGAAGGTCAGTGGCAGCAGGACCGCGATCCCGATCATTGAGCCAATGCCGGGGAGGACGCCGACAAAAGTGCCGACAGTTACACCAAGGAAGCAATAGAAGAGATTGGTAAGGGTGAAGGCCTGTGCAAAGCCCCCCGCCAGATTGCTTAGCAATTCCATTTCAACCGAGCCTCAGCGCGTCTATCGGTAAATTGAGGAGCAAAACGAACACCACCCAAATGCCCAAGGCCATGATGGCACCAATAGCAGCAGCTTCATGGAGCCGCGTGCGTGTGTCTCCCAGGGCAGCAATCACGCCGGTGATGAAAATGGCCGGAATCAGACCGAAAAGGTCTATGGTGATCGCGAAGACCACCACCGACGTCAGAATGAATAAAGCCGGCCTTAACGGCGCCGTGGTCGAAGCGGTGGCGCGTGGTGAAAAGCCCTATGGCATCATCATCGAATACATGGCGCTGAACGCCAAGGCCGCCGGCTCGCCGGTCGATTTCGTCTTCCCCGAGGAAGGCGTGTCCTCGATCACCCAGCCCGTCGCCATCCTTGCGGGTTCGGACAATATCGAAGCGGCCAAGGTGTTCGTTGACTGGCAGCTCTCCCAGGCCGCCCAGGAACAATCGGTCACCCAGGGCTATTTCCCGATCTTTGCAGGCGTCCAGCCGCCCGCCGGCTATCCCGCCGTTGCCGATCTCAACATTCTCGAAGCCGATCCGGTCGTGATGCTGGCCGAGGACGAGGCCAACAAGCTGGCCTTCGCCGACCTCTTTGGCGGCTGATCCGGCACCCGCCGCATCGCGTCCTATCCTGGGCCTGTCCGGCGAGCATATCCTGCTCGCCGGACTGTTTCTCTATGTGGGTATCCTGGTCGCGCTTCCCCTGGGCCGGCTGTTCTCCGAAGCCCTGCGCCCCGATGCCTCGGGCGCCATTCTCGGCGTATTCTTCGACAGCCTCGCCAACCGGGCCGTTTCGCGCGCCTTGGGCAATACCGTGATCACCTCGCTCGCGGCAACCGCTCTCTCGGTCGCCATCGGGACGCTTGCCGCCATCGCCCTACGCCTGACCGACATGCCCGGCCGCACGGCGCTGATGTTCCTGATGCTCATGCCCATGCTGATTCCGTCGCAAATCTCGGCGCTGGCCTGGATCGAACTGTCCGGCCCGTCGAGCCCGCTCCTCAATCTTGCCGGCTTGGCGCCGCCACCGGGTACCACCAACCCGCTCTATTCCATGGGCGGCATCATCTGGGTGATGGGCCTCGAGCACGCGCCGCTGGTGTTGCTCGCCGTGGCCGCTGGCATGGCCGCCGTGCCGCGCGACCTGATCGAGGCGGGGCGCATTGTGGGCGCGCGGCCATGGCGGCTTCTGGTCAGCATCGTGCTGCCCGCGCTCGGTCCGTCGATCCTGGCCGGAGCGGCTCTCTCCTTCGTGTCGGCGATCGGTAATTTCGGGGTGCCCGCACTTCTCGGCATTCCGGGGCGTGTGACGGTACTGACCACGCTCATCTATCAACGCCTCAACGGGTTCGGCCCCTCGGTGCTCGGTCAGGTCGCGACGGTTGCGCTGGTGCTTGTCGGCCTTGCCGCCATCGGCCTGGGCGTGAGGGCGTTCGCTTCGCGCTTCGCAGCCGCGCCGCTCGACCGCACGGGCGCGCCGCTCGAACCCTTCCGGCTCGGGCGCTTCCGCGCCCCCGCCGCGCTCGCTTTCTGGATGCTGGCGATCCTCATCGCCATCTTGCCGCTTGTCGCGCTCATCGCGAGCGCGCTCGTCCCGGCGCTGGGCGTGCGCCTTTCCCTCGAAACCCTGTCGCTCGCCAATTTCGAGGCCGTGCTGCGCAACCCGGCTATCGCCCGGGCCTTTTCCAATTCTTTCTTTCTCGCGCTCGCGACGGCGATCATTTGCGCAGCGGTTTCCGTTCCCCTCGCCTATCTCTCGGTCGTCCGCAAGAACCCTCTGGCCTGGCTGCTCGACGCGCTGGCCGACGCGCCCTATGCCGTACCGGGCACCGTGGTGGCCCTGGCCACCATCATCGTCTTCCTGCCGCCCCTGCCCGTACTCGGGATATCGATCTACGGCACGTTCTGGATCGTGCTCGTCGCCTATCTCTCGCGCTTCCTGCTGCTTGCGCTGCGTCCGGTCGGAGCGAGCCTTGCCTCGATGGATCGCGCACTCGACGAGGTCGGGCGGATCGTCGGCGCCCACAGCCTTTCGCGGCTGGTGTTCATCGTCCTGCCCATCGCCCTGCCCTCGGCACTGGCCGGGGCGCTCCTGATCTTCATGACGGCGATCAACGAACTGACCCTCTCGGCGCTGCTCTGGTCCACGGGCACCGAAACGCTCGGGGTCATGGTGTTCTTCCTGCAATATGAGGGCAATTCGCCCTCGGCCGCCGCGCTGGCCAGCGTCATCGTGGTGTTCACGCTCGGGCTTGCCCTTGTCATCGACCTGATTGGCCGCCGCTTCGTCCCCGGCGTCGTGCCCTGGCAGGTGCGGTGAGCACCGGGGCGAGCCGAAACCGATTATTATTCCAGGTCGAGCGGAATCCCCTCATTCGCCTTTATGCATTCCATGGATACGTAGGTCTGGAAGCTCTTCACGTTACCCAATTCGAAAAACTGGGTGCGTGTGAACTGGGTATATTCCTCCATATCCCTGACATTGACGATGAGAACGAAATCGGTTCCTCCGGTCACGTAGTGGCAATGGAGGATCTGCTCGCAGCGCCGGAACCTTTCCTTGATTTCATCGAGCAAGGCAAAGCTCTCGTCCTCAACCGTCACCTGCACGATGATGGTCAGGGGGCGGCCGACGGCAGCGGCGTCGATAATGGCCATATCTTTCTGGATCACCCCCTGCTCCCGCAGCTTTTGCAGGCGCCTGGCGATGGCCGGCGCGGAGAGGCCGACCTCCTCGGCAAGCACGTGTTGCGGCGTCCGGTTGCTTACCTGGACCAGTTGCAGAAGTTTCATGTCGAAACGATCGAGCGTAGATCGGTATTTCTGCATTCTCTCCCCTAATAGCGGTCTCGATGCAAGAATCTTGCATTTGATTGGCCCAGAACGCCAACACATAACGCATGCATTGAGATATTTTCATTTCACGCGCGGCGATCCCCTTTCTTTTCGGAGGCCTTCGCATGCTGGTCTTGAACACTCATCCCGATTATCGCCAGCCGCTGGAGGCCGCCGATGCCGGCCTGTTGGGCGTGGCCCAGGCCGAAGAGGTGGAGCGCTTCCTCACCTATCGCGAGAACCACAGGCCGACCCCGCTGGTTGCGCTGCCCGGCCTCGCCAGCGAACTCGAGATCGGCGCCCTCCATCTCAAGGATGAAAGCCAGAGGCTCGGCCTCGGGAGCTTCAAGGCGCTGGGCGGCTCCTATGCCGTCATTCGCCTGGCGCTGGCCGCAGCCGCCGCGCGCCTGGGGCGCCCGGTTGATATCTCCGAATTGTCCAGCCCTGACGTGAGGGCCGTCACATCAACTCTGTTCGTCGCCTGCGCCACCGATGGCAATCATGGGCGGTCTGTCGCCCTGGGCGCGCAGATGGTGGGCGCTAGGGCGGTCATCTTCCTGCATGCGGGCGTCAGTTCGCAGCGCGAGCAATCGATCGCCGCGCTGGGCGCCGAGATCGTCCGGGTCGACGGCAATTACGATTTCTCCGTCGCCGAGGCGTCGCGGGTCAGCGCCGAGAACGGCTGGACGGTGGTCTCGGACACTTCATGGCCCGGCTATGAGGAGATTCCCGGCCTCGTTATGCAGGGCTATACCGCCCTGCTGCAGGAGGCGCGCCGCGCCCTCGACCAGCCGCCGACCCATGTCTTCATCCAGTCCGGCGTCGGCGGCATCGCCGCCGCGATGGCCGGCTATCTGTCCCTCGTCCATGGCGCGCACCGGCCGTTCCTCGTCGTGGTCGATCCCGAACGGGCGGCATGCCTGTTCGAAAGTGCCCGCGCCGGCCGTCTCGTCAAGGTCGCGCCCACCGCGCCCACGGTGATGGCCATGCTGGAATGCTTCGAACCCTCGCTCGTCGCCTGGCGCATCCTGTCGCGTGCCGCGGACGCCTTCATGACCGTAGGCGAGGACGATGCCGTGCGGACCATGAACCGCTTGGCGCGGCCGCAAGGGGAGGACCCGGCCATCGTGGCGGGGGAGAGCGGCGGCGCCGGACTGGCCGGGGTGATGCGGGTGGCAGCGGACCCGCGCCTGCGGGCGCTTGTCGGCCTCACCGCGCAATCGCGGGTGCTGGTGGTCAATACCGAAGGCGCCACCGATCCCGGCCTATACGAAAAGCTGGTTGGCCTCGCCCCCCAGGCCGTCCTGCAACAGCGTTCGAAAGACAAGGTATCGTCATGAGCAGAAACATGGACATCAATGGCGAAAGACTGCTGTCGCGCATCCGCCAGCTCGGCGCGGTCGGGCGGGACGCAGAGGGACGACTGGTTCGCGTCGCGGCGACCGACGAGGACCGGCAGGGCCGCGATCTGTTCGTCGCCTGGGCGCGATCGGCCGGGCTCGATGTGCATATCGACCGCATCGGCAATATCGTCGCCGTCTGGCAGGGGGGTGCCAATGGGGACGCGGACCCGATCATGATGGGGTCGCATATCGATTCGGTGATCGACGCGGGGATCTATGACGGCAGCTCTGGCGTCATCGCCGGCCTCGAGGTGATCACCGCCCTGATGGAGGCGAGGTTCATGCCCCAGCGCCCGATCGCGGTGGCAGCCTTCACCAATGAGGAAGGCGTCCGCTACGCGCCGGACATGATGGGCTCCCTCGTCTATGCTGGCGGCCTCGATGTCGAGGAAGCCCTGGCCAGCCAGGGCACCGACGGCACCCGGCTCGGCGACCAATTGCACCGCATCGGTTATGCCGGCCCGGCCGAGCCGGGCTTCCTGCGGCCCCATGCCTATCTCGAACTGCATATCGAGCAAGGTCCCATTCTCGAGCAGGTCGGCACCGCCATCGGCGTCGTGGAAAATCTCCAGGGGATTTCCTGGCAGCGCATCATTATAGAAGGGGTCGCCAACCACGCCGGCACTACACCGATGCAGGCCCGCCGCGATGCCGGCGTTGCCGCGGCGCGCATCCTGGTCTTCCTGCGCGATCTTGCGACCAGAACCGGGGGCTGCTCCGTGGCGACGGTGGGGACCATGCGGTTCGAGCCCGACGCCATCAACGTCATCCCCGGCAAGGCGAGCTTCACGGTAGATCTAAGGGACCCGGACACTGAACGATTGCGCGCCGCCGAAGCCGAACTGGCCGGTTTCCTGCGCGATGTGGCGGCCGAGGACGGCGTGGCGATCACGACCGAACGGCTCGCCCGCTTCGACCCGGTGGTCTTCAGCCCCGAGATCGTCCGGGTCCTCGAAGGCGCGGCATCGGGCCGGCAATACCAGTGGCACCACATGACCTCGGGCGCCGGGCACGATGCCCAGATGATGGCGCGCATCGGTCCGGCGGCGATGATCTTCGTGCCGAGCCGCGACGGCATCAGCCACAACCCGCGCGAATTCACCGCCGATCCCGATCTGGTCGCAGGAGCAAATGTCCTCCTCGACGCCGTCAAAACGCTCGCCGGGAAATGAGCCTCCGCTCACGCCGCGCTGCGCCAGAAGCGGGCGAAGCCGGGATCGCGATCGGCCAGCGCGTCGTAAAGGGCCGGCAGGCCGGGCAGGCCGCGATAGGCCAGGGTCTCGTCATAGCCGCGCGTGTGATAGCCGCACCAATAGTCGGCCACGCTGCCGATATCGATGGCGATTCCGCCCGCATCGCGAACCCGGTGGCAATAGACTTTCCCCAGCGCCCCGGCCGCCACTAGGAGCACATGTCCCGATGGGGTGGAGGCCAGGGCCTCCTCGATGCGGCGAAAGACATCGGGGAAATGCGGCTCGTCGGGTTCGTCCTCTCCAAACAGCGCCGCGTATTTGCTTTCGGACGGGATGAGATGCAGGATTCGGGTTTCAACTCCAAACCTGGCGCGCAGGGCCGCCGGGAGATCGGAATGGCAGGTGACGAGGGATACCTCCCGCATATGCCGCAGCAGCGGCGGCCATAAGGCCCAAAATGCCAGCGCCTCGTGAATATGACACGAGGTGATCATGGGCGCGGCCGCCACCCGGCCGGCCGGCCCCTCGCCGATGCCCGAGGCATAATCAAGAGCGGCAAACAGACCGCGTGCGTTCCTTGCAACGTCGGAACCCGGCGTATTCAGGCCCGATGACGCCACGCGGATAATCCGCGACAGATCGGGGATACCCAAAATATCGGACGCGTCGGCGGCGGCGGAGATCAGGCCGCTCAGCTCATCGCCTGCAACAGCACCCGTCGCGGCCAGGTTCCACCAGCTTTGCGTCACCATGATCCGGTCCTTTTCGGCGAACCCTTGAAGATGGGACGGATAGGGGAAGAACTTGCCTTCGCCGTCTCCCAGCCGGACGAGGGACAGAGGACGTGCATCCTCGATGGCCGACACAATATGCCGGGCGACAGCCAGCGCATCGGCAAGGCTGTAGAGCGGGTCGGGATGGAAATCGGGCACTGCCCGGCGCATGCGGGCCAGGGTGGAACCGGCCATGGCAAGGTTGTCATAGGCATCGGGCGCGAAGGTTCTGGGACGGCTTTGCGACAGCAGGTCGAGAACCTCGCGTTCAGGCTCAGCCCTATCGGCCGACCTTCCGCCTTCGAGCCAGGCGAGGGAATCGAGACGCAGCTTCTGGTAGGGAAGCGACAGGCGCAGGATTTCCCCGCGCGGACTGTTGACCGAACCCCGGGCGAGGGAGGCGACGACGTCGCGGGCGCCGTCCAGCCCGGCCTGCTCATAGGCCCCGATGATGAGCGGGGTCGCGTGGAAGGTGGAAATATCGTCGATATTGCCCGCTTCGAGCTTTTCCGAGAGCGTTTGCCGCGCGGCGGCATAGTCTCCGAAACGGAGCTGGACGTCGAGGGTGAGCCGCTTGCTGACGGTCCTCGAAACGCCGCGGTGCGCGATCACGGCGTGAGCGTCCGCTTGCCGGTTGAGCATGCACAGACTGTTGATCTGCAGACCGAGCAGGTGCCGCGAGCGCGTCACGATATCCGGATGCGCATCGAGCAGGGCGACGATTCCCTCCCAGTCGTGATGCCAGCGGAGCAGGGTAACCCGGGCGGCAAGTTTGCTGGAGGTGGCCGAGGGAGCGGCTTCGACCTGGGTTACAAGCGTCGTGGCCTCGCCCTGTCGACCGAGCTTCAAAAGCAACTCGATCCAGGCAATCAGCGCATTTTCGTCGGAAAACCGGTTCCACAGACTATCGTAAAGCTCGAGTGCGGTCTCGTTGTCGTCCAGCCCGCCGGCCACGGCGGCAAGCCCGCGAAGGGGCGTGGAGGCGTCGGGCAGGAGAAGGCGAGCCGCCTGGTAAGCCACGCGGGCACCCTGCCAGTCATTGGCTTTGACGAGCGCCTCGCCAAGGTTCAACTGCGCCGAACCCGAGCGCGGATTGCGTTCGGTCAGTTGCCTCCAGCCGGCCAGCGCTTCGGTCCAGGCGCCCATGCTTTCGCAAAGACGCGCCCGCTCCTCGATGGGAGCGACCAGTTGAGGATGGGCCCGGGCGACGGTGTCGCAGATGGCCAGCGCCGCGTCCAGGTGCCCGGACATCCGCAGGCATCGGGCCTGATTCAGGCTCAGGGTGGGATGCCCCGGGCTGAGTTCGTCTGCGGCCCGCCAATGCGCGCCGGCCTCGTCCCATCGCTTTGCCCGCTCGGCCCGCCGGGCGGCGGCTTCGCACGCGGCAAGAGGATCGGCGCTTGTCTTACCCTTCCGAACGCCCAGTTCAAACACGGCCATGTTGAGTGCGATAAGCGGAAAATGGGCGATTATCCTCCAGCGCGTACCCGGACGATAGCCGCCGCGGCGAATCCTCCCGGCCAGCTCGCGCAGACGGTAATAGAGACGCCGGGCAACCCGACCCTTCGAGCGACCGGGCCAATAATGCCCCGAGCGGATACCGCGACAATACTGATCGGCCAGCATGCTCACCGGTCCGCCGGGGGAGCGATGGAGGGTCAGCACCTCCGGAGCCCATACCGGTTTTTCCCCGCGGGGCAAGCGCTGGTGGAACTCTGTATCTTCGCCGATCCGGAGATCGGCCCGAAACGTCCCGTAAAGGGCGAACAGCCGGCGGTCATAGCTGGCGCCATAGGGCGTGGCGGTCCTGGCCGCAATGTCGGGAAGGCGCTTGTCGAACAAGGTGAAATGGGAAGCCCAGGCAAAGGGATTCCAGCCTCCCGACCCGACCACGGCGCTGCCCACCGCCGCATGCCCCTGCCTGTGACGTGCCATACGCTTGTCGATCCACCCGGGACACACCCGGCAATCGGCGGCCAGAAACGCGATATAGGCAGCGCTGGCGGCTTCGATACCCAGATTCCGCGCCGCCCCGACCCACAGGACAGCCTCGTGCTCGATTATCTTCACACGATCGCCGAGCGTACCCAGACGCTCCCTGACGTCGCCGCCTCCGGAGTTGACGACGATCACCTCGCACGGGGTGCCCAGATCGAAGATCGACTGCACGGCGCCCACGACCTCCGGGGAGGCGCCGACGCAGATGACGACAATAGCCATCTCCGGATGAGCATGCCCCCCCAAGGCCGAGGGCGCGGGGGGCGGGAGCGTAGAGACCTCACTCTCCACCGATGGTGTTTCGGCGGACCGAAGGTGTTCGGACATGCTTGGACCCGGAACGCAGTTACCCGAAGATGTTTACCCGCTTTTATTCGAATTGGAAGCGCTGTCCACGCCGTGATCCTTGCGGCGAGAAATTCTCCGACAGCGGAGGAGCCGGGGGCCGCGGATCGCAATAGGCGTCAAATCTTTCCCGAACCGGCCTCATCCGGTCTGATCGGAATTGGCCCGCAGGGTTTTCAACGTGTCGTTGGTGGTCCGCCTGTAGTGCTGCTCAAGATATTTCGATGCGTCGTCGTATTGATCGTCCAGCACCGCGTTCAAAATCCGCTTGTGCTCCTTGCGGATCATTTCGAGAGAATTCGGTGTCAGCGATTTTGACCGGAGGAAACGTGATCGCTCCGACTGGTCGAAAAGGCGCTCGGCCGTCTTGACGAGAATTCTGGATCCACAATTGGACAGCAAAGCCATGTGAAAACGCCGATGTACCACCCGCCATTCCCGCGCGTGTTGCGCGTCATCGTCCGGAAAGGACGCCCGATCCAGCTGATGGAAGGCTGACAACAGCTCCCCCTCCCACGCGGGCGTACGGCTCTGCATCGACAAACGCAGCGCGCCGAGCTCTACGACGAGCCGCGCTATCAACCCTTCCTGGATCTCGGCCTGGTCGATGGGCGCCACGCGATATCCCTTCTGCTCGCGCGCTATGACCAGATTTTCACTTGAAAGCCGGGCCAGCGCCTCGCGAATAGGGCCAACTCCAAGCTGATATCTTTTTTGCAGCTCTGCCATCCCAAGTTTTGCCCCGGGACGCAGTTGGCATTGCAAAATATCTTCGTAGATCTTGTTGTAAGCCACGCCTGCAAGGGATTTCGCTTCACTATCGGGCGACGGCGGAACAAATGAGATATTGCTCATGATCTTGTAATCCCTGCGACGGGCTTCTTCTCGTTTTTGTAGCCGGATGGAGTGCGTTCAGGATTACACCAACTCCCCCGTCACGGCAACAGTTCGAAAAATCATTGTAATATCTATAAACAACAAAAATTTTAAAATTTTGGTTGCTCACAATTCGCTCTGCAGATAGGAAGGAGGCAGTCTCAATGAGCGGGAGGTAGCCTTGCGAGAGTTCCTTTTGGGCACGCTGGTCGTGGACGGGATCGAAACCCCGGCCGTACGGATCGAAGACAACGCATACAAATTGTCGGACCTGTGGAGCGGCGAGAAAGCGCCCGCCTCGATCATGGCCCTGCTGGAGGCGGGTCCAGATGCCATGCAGAAGCTCGCTGCGAGCGTCTCCGAATTCACCGGCGATGCACATCCCATCGAGGGAAGCTTTGCTCCACCCGTGCTGGCCCCTGCAAAGCTGATCTGCATCGGCAATAATTATAGCGAGCATGTCAGCGAAATGAACTCAAAGGGGATAATGAAGTTTCCCTATTCGTTCATGCGCCCCACCACGTCGCTCTCCGCCCATGAGCAGGATATTGCGCTGCCGGAAGGGGTTGTCGATATTGACTGGGAGGCCGAACTCGGCGTTGTCATGGGAAGCCGCGTTCGAGGGGTTTCGGCGGCAGAGGCCCTCGAGGCGGTGGCGGGATATACCGTCATCAACGACATTTCCGCCCGCGACTGGATCAAGGAGCGGCCGGCCGTTGGAACCGACTGGGTCATGCAGAAGGCCTGGGACGACTTTCAGCCCACCGGCCCTTGGATCAAACCGTCGTTGTTCGTTCCAAACCCGCAGAACCTCGATATCTCATTGACGGTGAATGGGGTCGTCAAGCAGTCATCCAATACCAAATACATGATCTTCGGCGTGGCGGCGATCATCGAGCATCTGTCGCGGATCATGACGCTGGAACCCGGCGACATCATCGCCACCGGAACGCCTTCGGGCGTTGGCTTTGCGCGCACTCCGCCCGAATTCATGAAGGCGGGGGACGTGGTGAAGGTCACCATTCAAGGGCTTGGAGAGCTTGAGAACAGGCTCGTTCGGTAAAATACGGAGCATGGGCATCTGGCCCAAAAGCAAACTGGGAGGAATACATGAAACAGGTCGCAATCGCTGCGCTTCTTGCCCTTGGCGTCGGCAGCCACGCCTATGGGGAAACCATCAACATTACCGTGGGGGCGGGCTCCCCGCCGACCATTCCAGCCATCGTGGCACTGAAGGAACATTTCATTCCCGAGGTGGAGAGGCGGCTGAGGGAAGAGGCGCCGGACATCGAAATTCAGTGGAACGAGGTCTATGGTGGATCGCTGGTCAACCTGACCTCGACCATGCAGGGGATCGAGGACGGCATCGTCGACATGGGCGTGTTCTTCTACCAGTTCGAAGAAGCCAAATTACCTCTTCACCAGGTTACCGCCATGGCGCCATTCGGCACACCCGACCCGCTGCAAATGGTGGAGATTATCGAGGCGATCCAGGAAAGAGTGCCGACCTTCAACGAAATGTGGGGCGACTATAACCAGGTCCATATCGCCAGCGGGCCCAGCAGCTCGTGGGAGCTTTTTACGAAATTCCCGGTTGAGAAGTTTGAGGATCTGGCGGGGCGGCGCATTGGGGCGAGTGGCGTTTCGGCCAACTATCTGGTCGGGACCGGGGCGGTCGTCATCGACAGCGTGATGACGGAAGGCTACAACGCCATGGTGACGGGCCTTTATGAGGGCTATCCCGCAACGATTGGCCTGGCCTTCCCCTATAAATTCCATCAGGTCGCCGAATACGGCACGCTGACCGGCTTCGGTTCGGTGCTGAGCGGCGCGCTGACCATGAACAAGGACAAATGGGACAGCATGCCCGAGGTCGTTCAGCAGATCTTCCTCGAGGTTGGACGCGGCTGGTCGCGCGCTTATGCACAGGTCGAGATCGATCGGGTGGACCAGTTCAGAGCCCAGATGGAAGATGAAGGCGCCCAGATCACCGCACTGAGCGAGCAAGAGCGGGCACGCTGGGCGAACGCATTGCCGGAAATCGGCAAGAATTGGGCGGCCGGCCTCGATGCGCGCGGTCTTCCCGGAACTGAAGTGCTCCAGACCTATATGGAAGAGCTTCGCAATCGGGGCGTTGATCTGCCCCGCCAGTGGGACCAATAAGCAAAAGTTTGGCCATTAAATCAGTCATCCGTCGCGCGTCGTGACGGATGACTCGTGCCTGAGGTGGACGCGCATGCGGACCAAAGAAACACTGGCGGGAAAGACCTTTTCCGTAATCGTAAGCAGCTTCAATACGCTAGGCGCAATCTGGATATTCGGGCTTGTGCTGCTGGTCACGGCCGACGTCCTGCTGCGGACCCTTTTGAACATGCCCTTGCCCGGCGTCGCGTTGATCGTCAGCTTTTCCATCGTTCCGATCGTGTTCCTGCAGATCGCCGATGCGACGCGGCTGGGGCGCACCACCCGCAACATGGTTGCATTGGGCCGCCTGATCGAGGAGAGGCCCCGCTCCGGGCGCCTGTTCGAGGCGGTCTTTCATCTCCTGGGAGCGGTCTCCTTCTCGATCGTGGCCTATTATACGTGGCCAAGACTGACGCGCGCTTGGGAGGACGGAACGTATTTCGGTACGGAGGTCGTCTATACCATACCGCAATGGCCGCTGTTTTTTTCCATCACGCTCGGCTCCGTACTGGCAGCCGCCCAGTTTATCCGGCTTGCCGTGGGAAACTTGCGGCTGGCCGCCAAATTGCCGCCGGCCCCGGCCGGAGCTGGCGGACGTTCGTTCCTGTTGCTGTTCACCATTGCAACGGCCTGCATCGTCGCCTTCGGCATCGCGGCCATGGCTGGCTTCTTATCCACCGAAATGATCGGCTTGCTGTCCGTGGTGGTAATCCTGCTCCTGATCTATAGCGGGGCGGAGATATCGGTGGTGCTCGCCTTCACGTCCTTTGCGTGCATCTGGCTCATGCGCGGCGACCCCACGATTGGCGGCCGGCTTTTGTCGAGCGCGGCCGCCACCAGCATTTTCCAGTATGAGTTCGGCGTCATTCCGCTTTTCGTGCTGATGGGGCTGTTTGCTGGCGCCGCCGGGATCGGCAAGGACATCTACGACATCGCCAACCAGCTTTTCCGCCGCGTTCTCGGAGGGCTTGGAATGGCCACCGTGCTCGCCAATGCGGTGTTTGCCGCCGTGACCGGCACCAGCATCGCTTCCGCATCGGTGTTCACCAAGATATCGGTCCCTGAAATGATCGCCCGCGGCTACAATCCACGCTTCGCGGTCGGGGTCGTTGCCGGAAGCTCGGTGCTGGGCATGCTGATCCCGCCGAGTCTGCTGCTGATCCTCTACGGCATCCTGACCGAGCAATCGATCGGCGATCTGTTCATCGCCGGCATTTTGCCGGGCCTGTTCCTGGCCGTGAGCTATATCGCCATGATCTATGTCATGGCGCGCTTCCTTCCCCGCTCGGTTATCACGAAACCCGTACAGCCCGAGGCCGAAGAGGAAGAGGGAGAACTTCTGTCAGCATCGCAGATGCTGGTGAAAGCCACGCCCGTGGCGGTCCTGATACTGCTGATCATAGGCGGCATCTATGGCGGCTTCTTCACACCGACGGAAGCCGGCGGTGTTGGCGCGGCGCTTGCACTTCTGCTGGTTTTCCTCAAGGGCAAGCTCAACTGGTCGATCTTCTGGCAGGCCTTGCGCGAGACAGGCCACGTCACATCCTCCATCTGCTTCCTGCTGGTGGGCGCGAGCATCTATACCAAGATGCTGGCCTTCGCGGGCCTGCCCAATGTCATGCAGGACCATATGCTCGGCCTTGGCCTCGACGCCCACGGCATGGTCATTCTGTTCCTGGTCGCGGCGCTCATTCTGGGAACCATCCTGGATGCCGGATCGGTCCTTCTGATCCTCGTGCCGATGATGATCGGAACGATGCATGCCTTTGGCGTCGATCTCATCTGGCTGGGCATTCTGATGGTGATCGCCGTCGAGATCGGCCTATTGACGCCCCCGGTGGGAGTATCGCCCTTCGTCATTCATTCCAATCTGCGGGACTCCTCGATAACGCTCAACGACATCTTCATCGGAGCGGCGCCCTTCGCCCTGATGATGGTGGTGGTCCTGGGTATAATTTTCATGTTCCCGTGGATCGCTACGATCCTCGTCAGGTAACGGCTTTGCGATCGGCGGCGCGGCCGCCCGTCGCCATAAAAATACTCATGCAACAGGTTGGAGGCAGAAGTGGAACGCATTGTCCGTGTGGTACACGCCGTCATCGAGACACCGGATGTCGTGCCGGAGGTCGAGCACTATTCCGAAATGCTGGGCTTGAACGTAACGATCAAGGATGGGGATACCACCTTTCTCAGCACGGGTCTGGACCACCATAACGTCGTGATACGGCGGGGCTCGGCCATCCGCTGCGCGACCCTCGGCTTCCAGGTTTCCGGCCCCGAAGATCTGGATGCCTTTGCACGGCGCTTAAGTGCGGCGGGTGTGGCCAGTCAGCGCAAGAGCGATGCGCAGCCGGGCATATCGGATCTTCTAAGTTTCCAGGACGATTGCGGCACGACGATCGAGCTGTTCAGTTCGTCCGGCTTCTCCACGGCCGGCTTCGGACGCGCGGGAGTTGTGCCCAACAAACTGGGCCATCTGGCCTTCCATACGCCCGATATCCAAAGAACCGTATCCTTCTATCGCGACATGCTCGGTTTCAGGGAGGCCGACTGGATGGCGGATTTCTTTGCCTTCATGCGCTGTGGCCCCGACCACCACACGGTCAATTTTATTCAGGCCGAGAAACCCAACATGCATCACATCGCTTTCGAACTCCGTGACGCCTCCCATTTGAACCAGGCCTGCGACATTGTCGTTCGCCAGGGCAAGGAAGTCGTCTGGGGGCCGGTGCGCCACGGAATCGGCCACAACATCGCCATGTATTACCGGGGCCCGAACGGCCAGATGGTCGAGCTGTTCTGCGAACTTGACCGGATGCAGGACGAGAGCCTTGGCTTTTACGAGCCTCGCCCCTGGCACGAGGATTTCCCACAGCGCCCGAAAGTCTGGCACGATATAGACCGCGCCGCCTATCACTGGGGCCGCAACGTTCCGCCCGGCTTCGCCACAAAGCCGGAAGACTGAAAAAGCAGGCATTTTTGTTTGGGCCCGACGCGATATCGGAGATCAGAACCTTGACCGAACAGGCCAGCTTGAGACACTACGAGCTCGATCAGGCGGCGCGCAGAGATGCTGCGCGCTTGCGTTCTGACAACCAGGGCGTCGACGAGCGATGCCGTCAAGTGCTCTTCACCCGGGCCCGCTCCCATAATCGCTGGACCGATCATCCCGTCGAAGAGGACGTTCTGCGCCGAATATACGAAATCGCCATATGGGGCCCGACCAGCACCAACCAGCAGCCGGCGCGCATCATATTCGTTCGCTCGCCCGCAGCGCGGGAGCGATTGCTGCCAGCCGTGACGGAGTCGAACCGCCCGAAAATCATGCAGGCACCGGTCACCGCCATCTTCGGCTATGACTTGCGCTTCTTTGAGAAACTGCCGGCCCTGTTCCCGCACAGACCGGAGGCCGCACAGGACTTCATGGTCGATGGCGTCCACGCCGAGCGCAGCGCGTTTCGCAATGCGACGCTTCAGGCCGCCTATTTCATGCTGGCGGCCAGGGCGGTCGGCCTGGATATCGGTCCGCTCTCCGGCTTCGACCATGATGCGGTCGACACGACGTTTTTCGCCGGCACGACCGTGCGGTCCAATTTTCTGTGTTGCCTGGGCTATGCCGATTCCGAAGGCATCTACCGCCGCCTGCCGCGCCTGACCTTCGATGAGGCCGCGTCCTTTGCCTGAGTTTGCGACGGCGTCGAAAAGATATTGGGCGCAAGAGACCCATTCGGCGCCGGCATCACTGGCTCGAGCGACCATCCTGGGATAAGGGAGGCGCCTGTCCAGAGAGTTCCGCATCTGCATGACCCAACCCATCGACATCGTCCTGGCATTCAACGATTTCTTCTGGGCGCCTGCCTATGCGGTGATGCGCTCCACCTGCCTGACGACGCATCGGCGCGCGGACATCCGCTTCCATATTCTGACCGACGGCATCACCGAGGCCCATCGCCGGGACCTCGCCGCGATTGAGGGCGAATTCGGCGCCAGCCTCATCTATTACGACCTCAACCAGTCTTCCGACTTCGCCGCGCTTTCGACCAAGGTGCGCGGCGACGGCCTCCACCCTTCCATTGTCTATGCCCGGCTCATCTTCGATCGTCTTCTGCCTCCGACGATCCAAAGGGTGATCTATCTCGACAGCGACACCCTGGTCCTCACAGACATCGCGAAATTGCTTACGACCGACCTCGAAGGGCATGCGCTGGGCGGCGTGCTGGACCCTTCCTGGCTGCACGCCGCATTCAATCGCGACATCAAGACCAATCGCGACCTCTACGACCCGGCCGATCCCTATTTCAACTCAGGCGTCCTGGTGATCGATGTCGACAAATGGCGCGCGGCCGACCTGATGGGTCACGTGGACCGGCTTAAGGACCTCGGCGTTCTCCACCGCCTCTATCACGACCAGGGGCTTCTGAACCTCGTATTCCGCAACCGGTTCAAGATTCTCGACCCGCGCTGGAACATGCTCTCGCCAGGGCCTGACGTCAAAGCCCTGGGCCCCTATATTCTCCACTATACCGGCCGCGCCAAGCCGTGGCATCTGAACGCACCGGTGGCCCATGCGCGGGCCTATCGGCACATCATGACAAATGCCCTGTTCTACCGCTATTGGCACTATCGCTTGCGCCGCCGCATCCTGCCATTCTGGAGGAACCGGGGGAGCGATGAGGGTTCGACGGCGATCTATCGCGGAGCATAATCAGCCGGCGTAGCGGCTTTCTTTCAGCCCCCAAACGCCCGGACGAAACGCAAACAGGCTGCCGGCCTGGGGCTGGCGCGAACGCTGCTGCGCATCCAGACCGTACCAGGCGGTCGTGATGAAAAGAATGTCGAGATCGGGGCCCCCAAAGGCCAGACATGTGGGGTTGTCCACCGGCAGTCCAACCTCGCTTAGAACGCGTCCCTCGGGCGAATAGCGCACAAGTTTGCCGCCACCCCATTGGGCATTCCAAAGACATCCTTCTGCATCGACGATCGAGCCATCGGCCAGTCCGGGCTCGCCTTCGAGATCGGCGAAAACTCTCCTGTGGGAGACGCGTCCCGAACCGATATCGTAGTCGAACGCCTCGATTTTTCCCGTGGGCATATCGGTGAAATACATGATGTCCCCCGCCGGACTCCAGCAGATCGAGTTTGCGCAGTGCACGCTCTCGATCAGCGTCCTTGCCTCGCCGCTGGGCTCCAGCGCATAGACGGCCGATACGGGCCGTTGGGGGATCGCCTCGTGCACCCCGCCAGACACAAATCGTCCTTGGCGATCGACGCGGCCATCGTTGAGCCGCGTGCAGTCCAGATCAGTTTCAATCTCCACCAGCCTGTGCGGACGGTGCTGACCCTCGTCCAAAAGCGCAAAACCGGATTCCAGCGCAAGGGCCAGCCCCCCGCCTTCGCGCAAGGCGATCGCCCCGATGCGCTCCTCCAGTTTGGTGATCCTGGGTTCCTCGGACGCAAACGGCGACCAGCTCCATATCTCCCCGGCAAAAATATTGATCCAGCGCAGCGTCTGCGTCCGCTCGTCCCAGAGGCAGCTTTCCCCCAGATTGATCCGGCAATCCAGAACGACGCCGGGCTGCTCGCTTATCCTCATCTTGAAATCCCCCCGGAGAACAATCGTTGCGGGCTCGCTGGGAACCCGCAGGGGCCTCAACCGGAAGCCAGGTCCGCGATGGCATCGATGGCATAGAGATAGCCCCGATACCCGAGTCCCGCGATGACGGCGTCTGCGGTTTTCGATACAAGGGAGCCTTGCTGAAAACCCTCCCTTCGATGGACATTGGAGAGGTGGACTTCGATCACCGGCTCCCGACATATCTTGAGGGTATCGGCTATGGCGGCGGAGGTCGTCATCCAGGCGCCGGGATTGATGATGACGGCGGCGTTGGCCGCCCAGGCATCATGCACCCAGCCGATGAGATCGCCTTCATGATTGGTCTGGCCGAAAAATTCGAGCGCGAGACCGCGGTCGCCCGCCCTTGCCCGGCACATCTCCGATTTCTCGGCCTCGCTCCCCTGGTCATCGATCAGGTTTACGAGAATCTGCGCAAGCTGAACGAGACCGGGCTGACCCTGCTCATAGTCGAGCAGTCGACCGGCAGGATCATGAACCTTGCATCCCGCATCTATGTGCTGCGCAACGGGAAGGTCGTCTTGCATGGAACGCCGGATGAACTTGCCGGCGGCGAGAAACTGGATGCGGCCTATTTCGGGTTCGCAGAAGACGCGGCCTAGGTTCAATCGACATTCAGGATTCAATTCTGTCGGGGAGTGTGATTCATGGGTTTCCAGATTCAATGATCTGGAGG
>NZ_QQNH01000032.1 GCF_003345525.1 Pelagibacterium lacus | reverse complement strand
CGCGCGACCCACTTCCTAAGCTTCTTGCAACTCGCCGCAGCAATGCTGTGGATGCGATGAATGTCGATTCAGCCTAGAAGGGAGTTTTCTCATGACTATGCCCGTGCTGGTGCGGACATCCGCCGCGACCGCCGTCTTTCTCACCCTGTTCCTCGCGCCGGTCGTTGCGCAGGACCCCATCAGCGGCTCGACGCTGGATGGCGCCACCTTCCAATTGCCCTCGGTATGGGTGATCGGGGAACCGCTCGCCATCGCGGGCGAGAACTGGACCACCCATGCGGGCGACCGCGGCTCGGTGATCGGCGTCAAATATGATTTCGGCGAGGTGGTTCCCACCGATCCGCTCGATGAGATGGACGACATCTGGGCGCGCATCACCGCCGATGGGAGCGGCGCGTTCTCGGCCGAATTGCCCTATCCGGCCGATGCGGGCTGGAGCGTCGGCGAGGAACACACCATCCATCTTCTGACCGGCGCGATGGGCGACAACGACAAGGTGCGCAATCCCACCTTGCGGGTCACGCTGGTCGAGGCCGAATAGGCCTATTTCAGCGACGCCGGGTGCGGGTGAGCAACCAGATGAGATAGAGCCCGCCCACCAGCCCGGTCATGCGGCCGATCGGCAGCACCAGATTGAGCGGCGAGAGCTGCGCGGTGAGATCGGCAAGGACCAGCAACAGCGCCCCCATGGACGCCGCGCTGAGCACAGGCACCGATTTCGCCCCGGTCAGCCGCAGCACCAGTTGCGGCGCGGCGAGCGCGACAAAGGCGATGGGACCGGCGGCTCCCGTCGCAAGCCCGGCCAGCGCCACGGCGCAGAACATCATCCAGATACGCGTCCGTTCGACCCCGATGCCCAATTGCCGCGCGATGTCGTCGCCCATCTCGATCATCGAGAGGCTGCGCGCCGAAAGGCAGACCAGCGGCACGATAACGATTGTGCCGACCATCACCGGCACCACATGCGACCAGGTCCGCGCGTTGAGCGAACCGGCCAGCCAGAGATTGGCCACGATGGCGCTGTCGAGGTCGCCGCGCACCAGCATCAGATTGTTGAGCGCCAGCAGCACCGCCCCGACCCCGATGCCGACCAGAATGAGCCGATAGCCGCCGGTGGCCCCGTTCCTGACCGAGAGGAGATAGACCGCCCCGGCGGTCAGCAGCCCTCCGCACACGGCTGACGCCGCAACCGCAAAGCCATCGCCGCCCAGAACGATGATCTGGAACAGCGCTCCCGTCGCCGCGCCGGTGGTGAAGCCGATGACATCGGGCGAGCCCAGCGCATTGCGCGACACCGACTGGAAGACGGCGCCCGACACCCCCAGCGCCGCGCCCACGAAAATCGCGGTCAGGACGCGCGGCAGGCGCACGTTGAAAATGATCTGGCTGTTGACCCCGCCTTCGCCGCTCCCCAGCAGTGTCGCAAAAACCTCGCCCAGGGGGATGGAGACCCGCCCGACGGTGATGGCATAGGCCGCACAGAACAGGGCCAGTGCGCAGATGACCAGCGTCACGACGATGACGCGTGGCCTCACCACCATCGACATGGCGGCATTGCGCACCACAACGCCCGTCGCGAAGGGCGAAGTCATAGCTGGCTGATCCGGCGCTGGCGTACCAAAGCAATGAAGAACGGCCCGCCGATCAGCGCCGCCATGATGCCCACCCCGACCTCGCCCGGCGGTGCGACGACCCGCCCTAGCGTATCGGCCGCGACCAGCAGGATCGCCGAAAGGAGCATGGAATAGGGCAGCACCCAGCGATGCCCAGGGCCGGTGATGAGCCGCGCCACATGCGGTGCGGTGAGCCCGACAAAAGCGATTGGCCCCGCCGCGGCGGTTGCTCCGCCCGCCAATATGACCACGACGATGGCCGAGAAGCCCCAGATCAGCACCGGATTGCCGCCCAGCGCGCGCGCCAGATCGTTGCCGAGCGCGGCCGTATCGAGGGCGCGGGTGAGAAACAGCGCGCCAACCAGTCCCGCCGATACCAGAACGAAGACCGGCCCCAGCACCCCATAGCCTCTGCCCTGCAGCGAGCCGACCGTCCAGTGGCGGAACTGGTCGAAAACCTGTTCCTCGCTGTTGATCAGGATGATCTGCGTCAGCGACAGCAGCACGATGCTGAGCGCCGCCCCGGCAAGGACCACGCGGACGTGATTGGCCGCCCGGCTGAGATTGCCCAGCGCATAGACGGCGGCCCCGGCCAGCGCCGCCCCCACGAGACCGAAGGCCATATAGGCCGTGACATCGGCGATCCCCAGAAAGGCGATGGCCGCGGCAATCGCCGCCGAAGCGCCGGCATTGACGCCCAGAATGCCCGGATCGGCCAGCGGATTGCGGGTCAGGGCCTGCATGATGGCCCCCGCCACGCCCAGCGCGCTCCCAACGATGGCGGCGAGGAGCGTGCGCGGCAACCGCAGATGATGCACCAGAAGATGGTCGGAATTGGCGGGATCGAAGGCAAAAAGCGCATCCCATGTCACCCGGGGCGGGATGGGCCGCGTGCCGACCCCGACGCTCAGCAGCATGAGCACGAGGAGAATCGAGGGCAGTATGAACAGGCCCGCGACGCGCAGCCGGTGGGCCGAAAGGCGGGAACGTGCGGGTGAGGATGCCGTCATCGGTGGACCGGGATTGGGGAGGACCGCGCGAAATACGCCTCTTCGCGCGGCCCGCCGGATATCAATGGCCGAATTCTTCGACGATGCCGTCGACGATTTCGCGCCCGCTGAAATAATCGATGCGGAACGAATTGACACCGAGCCCGTAAACCTGCCCCGCCTGGACCGAGGGCAGGTTGGCAAGGGTCGGCTCGTTGACGAAGGGCGCGACGCCGCTGTCGTCAACGCGCAGCAGGAATGTGGTCTCCGCCGTCAAGGCGACGAGATTTTCATAGGGCGCCCAGACGAAATCCTCGCGCAGATTGGGCTGGGCGTGCCATTCGGGATTGGGGTCTTCGAGGGTGAAGCCAAGGGCTGCGAGAAGCTGGCCATGCACGCTGCCGGCGCGGGCGATGGGATTGTCCTGCCCCGGCCCGTTGAAGGAGATGATATTGGCCGTGCCCTCAGGAATGGTGATCGCCTCACGGGCCGCGTCGACATAGGCGTCGAATGCGTCGATCGCTACCTCGACCTGGCCCTCGATCCCCGCCGCCTCGCCGATCTCGACCGCGAGATCCTGCCAGGTTTGCCCGCCGTAATCGACGACGATGGTCGGCGCCACGGCGCGGAAGGCCTCGATCTGGTCGAGAGCGGAATCCATGCCCGAGGTCGAGACGATGATGAGATCGGGCTCGACGGCATAGACCGCCTCGATATCCACCCCGCCGGCCGGCCAGACGTTTTCGACCCTGCGCTCATCGGCCAGCGCGGCCCATTGGGCAAAGAAGGTGCCATTCCCGGCCGACCCGCTCGCCACCACCGGCGCATCGACCGCCAGCAGCGTCCCGGTGATGGTCACCGCGGTGGAGAGTATCCGCTGCGGCTGAACCGGGATTTCGGTGACCGAACCATCGGCATTCTCGAAGGCCCGGGGCCAGCCCTCGCCATCCTGCGCCAGCGCCGCGCCGGCGGATAGAAGAATGGCGGCCGCGCTGAGGCCGGCCAGAACGGTGTCCCTGAAACGGGTATGAAGGGCAGACATGGTATCTCTCCCGGTTTGCGTTTGCTCGCCGCCGAGCAGCAATAACATGATAACACTTGTCAAGTTAAATGCGGTCCCGACACCATGCGCAGGGCGCGGTTGATGGCGACGCCGAACACCGAGGCGTGGTCCTGGTCGGGGAACATTTCAAAACGCACGCGCCCGGCCCCGATATGGTCGCCCAGCCTTGCCGCGAAGGTCCGGGCATTGCTCACCATCCTGCGTTCGGCCCGGCGCCGGGCGATGTCGGCGCTGTTGGCATGTTCCGCCTGCCACGGCGCCAGCGCTTCTTCCCACTCCCCCGCCGCGATGAAGACGCTGGAAATGTCCCCCCGGATAGCGGGAATATCGGCCATCAGGCCTTCGTCGCGCCATAGCGAGGGGCTGATGGCGGCATAGCTCTGGAACGCCCCGGGGTGCCGGACCAGGGTCCACAGCGTAAAATATCCCGATAGCGAATGGCCGATCAGCGCCTGCCTCCGCGGATCGACGGCAAGCGTCGCGCCGATATCGGGCTTGAGGCGGGTTTCGATGAAGTTGAGAAAGGCTTCCGCCCCATCCGTATGGGACGATTGCAAAGCCCTGGGCACATAGTCCCGCTCCCGGCGCCCCGGATCATAGAGGCCGCCGCCGCCATGGCCGATCCCGACGATCACCGCCGGCGCCACGCCGGTGGCATCGGGCCGCCGGCTCAGCCGCCGATGGGTCTCGACCACTGTCGCGAATCCGGCATCGGCATCGAGCAGATAAAGCACCGGGAACCCGCCCGCAGGCGTCGGGCCGCCGGGCAGTGCGATGCTGATGCGATAGGTCGTGCCGTCCACCGAGAGCGGCCGCACCTGCGTATCGGGAATGCTGGCCAGCGGCCAATCCGAACCGATGGAATGAGGGGACTCTGTCACGCTTGCGCCTGTTTTCCAGTGGCCGGCCATGCCTAGAGCATAATCATGACTTTTTCAATCAAGTTCCAGCTTGAAAAACATGAGCATAAGAGTCATGTTGCGCCGCCGCGTGGTTCGCCGCGAAGCGCTTCCGGCTGCGTCCACCCGATGTTTCGGGCGGATCGGCCCTTTTGCAATCATTCAGGCGCACATGACGGCGCAGGCCAGACGGGGACGTATGACTATCAACAGCGTGCCAAATCGAACCCAGCAGATGCCCGATCCAGCGCCCCATGCCCTGTTCCGCTCGGCCAATAGCCAGTTTTCGACGCAAGGGGTGGGCGCCGCTCTGCCCGCCGGGCCACTCGATACGCTGGGCGCGCGGGTAAGGGATTTCTTCCGCACGGCGGACGGGCCGCAGGTCTTGCTCGGCACCCTGCCCTTCGACCGCGCGCAGCCCGACTGCCTCTTCCAGCCGCAGGCCATCGCCGACATCGTGCCGCAACCGCCCCTCGCGGCCGTTGCGCAGCACGGGCGCTGGCGGGTGACCGCACATCCGAGCCAGGCCGAGTATGGCGCCATGGTGGATCGGGCGCTGGAGCGGATCGCAAGCGATGCCGGACTGAACAAGGTGGTGCTCGCCCGGACACTGGTCGTCGAAACCGATGCCGCGCTCGATCCCCGGTCGGTGGCGATGCGGCTTGGCCGCGACCCCAGCATCACGACCTTCGTCATGCCCGTTTCCCTCGACGGCCCGGCGCGGACACTGGTTGGCGCCACCCCCGAGCTGCTGCTCCAAAAAAAGGGCCGCGCCATCCGTTCCAGTCCGCTGGCCGGCTCCGCCAAGCGAGAGGCGGATCGGTCCGTCGACCGGGAGGCTGCGGAAGCTCTTGCGGCATCGGACAAGAATCGCCGCGAGCATGCCGTGGTCGTCGAGGCGATCATGGACGCGCTGGCGCCCTGTTGTGCGCAATTGACGGCACCTGACGGCCCGGCGCTGCACGCGACGGCCTCCATGTGGCATCTGGGCACGCCCATCGAGGGCCGGCTGCGCGACGACGACATTTCCTGCGCCGACCTCCTGGCGCGACTCCACCCGACCCCGGCCATATGCGGCGTCCCGCGCGAGCGGGCACAGGCACTGATCCGCGAGCTCGAACCCTTTGACCGGGGCTTTTATGCAGGCGCCGTCGGCTGGACCGACGCCAGCGGCGATGGCGAATGGCATATCGCACTGCGATGCGGGGAAATCGCCGATCGCCGCATCACGCTCTTTGCGGGCGCGGGGATCGTCGCCGGCTCTGATCCCGCCGCCGAGATCGCGGAAACCTCGGCCAAATTCCTCGCCCTGCTCCATGCCCTGGGGATCGATGAGCATGGCCGCCCGCTCGATGGTGTGGACTCGTGAAGCCGCTCGAGCAGATCTGGCCCGACAATCTGGCCGCACGTTACCGCACCGCCGGATACTGGACCGGGGAGACCTTCTCGCACATGCTGCGCGAGCGCGCGGCGCGGTGGCCCGACCGCGTGGCAGTGGTCGGCGGCGAGGAGCGCTGGACCTATGGCGATCTTCTCGCGCGCGCCGAACGAATCGCGGCCGGCTTGCTCGCCCTGGGCTTGCGTCCCGGCGACCGGGTCGTCGTGCAACTGCCCAACATACCGGAATTTTTCGCCGTCATCTTCGGCCTGTTCCGGGCCCGGCTCATCCCCGTCTATGCCCTTCCGGCGCACCGGCTTACGGAAATCACCCATTTCGCCCGCAAGGCGGAGGCCGCCGCCTATGTCTGCGCCGAGAGTTTCGGCGGCTTCGACTATCGCGGCCTGGCCCGCGAGCTTTGCGCCGCCCTGCCCGCCATAAGGCACGTGGTGGTGGTCGGCGACGCCGCCGAATTCACGCCCCTCGCGGGGTTGCCCGCCGATGCCGGGCGCCTTCCGCCCGATGCCGCGCCGTCCGATGTGGCGTTCCTCCAGATTTCCGGGGGCAGCACCGGCCTCTCCAAGCTCATTCCGCGGACCCATGACGACTATCTCTACAGCGTCCGCGAAAGCGCCCGCATCTGTCGTCTCGATGAGAACAGCGTCTATCTCGCCGCCCTGCCCGTCGCGCATAATTTCCCCATGAGCTCGCCCGGCGTGCTCGGGGCGCTCTGGGCCGGCAGCCGCATCGTGCTGGCGCCCGCCCCCGGCCCCGAAGTGGCGTTTCCGCTCATCGCGCGCGAGAAAGTGACCATAACCGGCCTCGTGCCGCCACTGGCATTGTTGTGGATGCAGGCGGCGAAATCGCGCCCGGAGGACATTTCCAGCCTCGAAATCCTGCAGGTCGGCGGCGCCAAGTTCATGCCCGAAGCGGCTCGGCGCGTGCGCGCCGAACTGGGATGCCAGTTGCAGCAGGTGTTCGGCATGGCCGAGGGATTGGTCAATTACACGCGGCTCGATGATCCCGATTCTCTTGTCGTCGAGACCCAGGGAAGGCCCATCAGCCCCGATGACGAGATCAGGATCGTCGACGAGGCCGACAATCCGGTTCCCGAAGGCGAGCCCGGCCATCTGCTGACCCGCGGCCCCTACACGATCCGCGCCTATCACAATGACGACCAGGCCAATCTGCGTGCCTTCACCACCGATGGTTTTTACCGCACCGGCGATGTGGTGAAGCGCACGCCCGAGGGCTACCTCGTGGTGCAGGGCCGCGCCACCGATCACATCAACCGGGCCGGGGAGAAGATTTCGGCCGAGGAGATCGAGGACCACCTGCTCGCCCATCCCGACGTGTTCGACGCAGTCGTCGTCTCGATCCCCGATCCGGCGCTGGGCGAGCGCAGCTGCGCCTTCGTCATAGCCCATGCCGGGGCCGAGCCGAGGCCCGCCACGCTCAAGGGCTGGATGCGCCAGCGCGATGTGGCCGCCTTCAAGGTGCCCGACCAGATCGTGCTCGTGCCGGGCTTCGAGACAACGGCGGTCGGCAAGATCAGCCGCAAGCAGCTGCGCGCCCGCCTGCGCGAAACTTTCCTTGCCGAGCAGGAGACCGCGTGATGGGACTGCCGCAGATCGCCCCCTATCCGCTGCCCAGCGAAACCGAACTTCCCAAGGCGCGGGGCCCGTGGATCGTGGCGCGCGATCGGGCCGCCCTGCTGATCCACGACATGCAGAACTATTTCCTGCGCGTCTACGCCCCCGATGCCTCGCCCATCGCGCCGGTCATCGCCAATATCGCGAGCCTCGCCGCTGCCTGCCGTCTGGCAGGCATCCCGGTGTTCTACACCGCCCAGAACGGCGATCAGGACCGCCGCGACCGGGGGTTGCAGGCCGATATCTGGGGGCCGGGCATGACCAGCGCGCCCGAGCACCAGGCAATTGTCGCCGCGCTCGCGCCGCAGCCGGAGGATTTCGTCCTCGTCAAGCACCGCTACAGCGCCTTCCAGCGGTCCAACCTCGAAACGCTGATGCGGGCCCGCGGGCGCGACCAGATCGTCATCTGCGGCGTCTATGGCCATATCGGCTGCATGCTGACCGCCGCCGAAGCCTTCCAGCGCGACATCGAGACCTTCTTCATCGCCGACGCCATCGCCGATTTCTCGCGCGAACGGCACGACATGGCCGTCGACTATGTGGCGGAGCGGTGCGGCGTCCCCATGAGTACACGACAACTGATCGCGACCCTCGACCCATGACCCTGACCCTTGAGACGATGCGCGCCGACATCGCCCGCATGCTCCATGACGACCCTCGCAATATCGGGCTCGACGACAACCTCATGGATCTCGGCCTCGATTCCATGCGCGCCATGAACCTCGTGCTCGCCTGGAGCGAGGCCGGCGTGGACCTCGACTTTTCCGCGCTGGCCGAAAAGCCCACGCTTGCCGGATGGTGGGCACTGGCTCAGGCCCGTCAGGACGCAAAGTGAAGGCCGCGCTGCGCCAGCCCGGCCTTTCGGGCGCCCCCTCCCTCTCCGACCGGCACAAGCTGACCGAGGCGCAGGAGGGGCTGTGGTACGCTCAGCGGCTCGACCCGGCCAATCCGCTGTTCAATACCGGACATTATGCCGAGCTCCGGGGTCCCCTCGACCGCGACGCCTTCCGCGCTGCCGCCGATCAGATGCTGTCGGAGGCCGAGGCCCTGCACCTCAAGATGGGCCAGGGATCGGACGGGCCCTATCAGATGCTCGACCCGGCTAGGCGGCCGCGCCTGGAGGTTGTCGACTTTTCGGACCAGGACGACCCGCGCGCCGCCGCTCTGGCGTCGATCAAGGCCGATATCGGCACGGCAGCCGATCCGGCGTCCGGCCCGCTTGCCAGCGAAAAGCTGTTCGTCTTGGCTACTGGCCATCATCTCTGGTATCGCCGCGTCCATCACCTCGCCATCGACGGCTATGGCATGGCGCTGCTCAACGCCCGGGTCGCCGAGCTTTACAACGCCCGCAGGACCGGGCGCGCGGCTGGCCCCGCATTCCCTTCGCTCGCGGCAGTTCTTGCCGAGGATGCGGCCTATCGGGCCAGCGACCAGCGCCGCTCCGACGCAGCCTATTGGCACGCCGCGCTGGCCGATCTGCCCGAGGTGACCGGATTGGCGCCGGGCCGCGCACTGAGCGCGCATGGCTTCGATCGCGCCGTCATGGGCCTTGACGCCCCAGTGCTGGAAAATCTCCAGGCCCGGGCGAGAGCATGGAACCTTCCCTGGCCGGACCTGCTGACCGCGCTCACCGCCGCCTATTGCCGCCGCTTTGCCGGAGGTCCCGAGATCGTGGTCGGCGTTCCGCATATGGGCCGCCTCGGCAGCGCCTCCGCCCGCGTCCCGGCCATGGTGATGAACGTGCTTCCCCTGCGCCTCGCCGCGAGCGAGACCCTGCCGCTGGCAGATTTCGTCACCGCCGTGGCCAAAACCCTCGTCGCCTCCCGCCGCCATGGGCGCTATCGCAGCGAGCAGATGCGCCGGGACCTCGGCCTGCTGGGCGGGTATCGCCGCCTCTACGGGCCGCTGATCAACGTCCTGCCCTTCGACGTGCCGCCACTGCTGGACGGCATCGCCGTGACCATGGAAACCCTGAGCACCGGACCGGTGGACGACATCACCATCACCTTTCGCGGCGATGGCCGGACCGCGCTGGCCCTGGAGCTCGACACCAATCCCGGCCTCTACGCCCCCCGGGAGGGCGTGGCCCAGGCCGCAAGGCTGGCCGAATTCATCTCGCGCGCCCTCACCGCGTCGACGCTCGAGGACGTGCCCATGGCAACGGCCGAGGAGGCCCGCCGCTATACCGAAACCGTGAACAGCACGGTCCATCCGGTGCCGGACACGACGCTTGCCGCCCTGCTCGATGCGGGCCTCCGGCGCACACCGCACGCCCCGGCCCTGATCTTTGGCGGCCGAACCTGGACCTATGCCGACCTCGAACGCCGCACGCGGGCCCTCGCCCTGCAAATCCAGGCGCAGGGCATCGGCCCCGACGCTATCGTCGCCATCGCCCTGCCCCGCTCGCCCGAACTGGTCATAGCCCTTCTGGCGGTGATCCGGGCCGGCGCCGCATACCTGCCGCTGGACCTCGACCATCCCCCCGAACGGATCGCGCGCATCCTTGCCTCGGCCCAGCCGCGGTTGATCCTCGCCGCCTCGGAAGACGCTCTTCCCGGCTCGCTGCCGGTCCTCGCCCCCGGGGCGTGGCACGATGAGCCCATGGCATCGGAGCTCCCCAGCCCGGCCGCTCCCGGCGACCTCACCTATGTGATCTACACCTCCGGTTCGACGGGCGAACCCAAGGGGGTGATGATCGAGCACCGGGCCATCGTCAACCGGCTCGAATGGATGCGGCAGCATTACGGGTTTTCGGCCGAGGATCGCATCCTGCAAAAGACCCCGGCCACGTTCGACGTCTCGGTCTGGGAGTTCTTCCTGCCCTTCATCAGCGGTGGCGCGCTGGTCGTTGCCCCGCCCGGCGCCCATCGCGACCCAAAGGCCATCGCCGCGCTGGTGCGCGACAACGGCGTCACCACCATACACTTCGTCCCCTCCATGCTGTCCGTCTTTCTCGACGCGCCGGACGCCCATGGCCTGCGGCTGCGCCGGGTGTTCTGCAGCGGGGAAGAACTGCCCGCCGATCTCGGCGCCCGGTTCCACGCCCATGTCGAGGCCGAACTGCACAATCTCTATGGTCCCACCGAAGCCGCCGTCGACATCAGCTATTGGCCGGTCCGGGCCGAAGCCGGCGACCGGCCAATTCCCATCGGCTTTCCGGTGTGGAATTCGCGGCTCTACGTTCTCGATGACCATGACCGCCCCGTGCCGCCGGGCATGGTTGGCCATCTCCATCTGGCCGGCGTGCAATTGGCGCGCGGCTATCTGGGCCGGCCCGACCTCACCGCCGAACGCTTCGTGCCCGACCCCTTCAGGCCCGGCGAACGGATGTACCGCACCGGCGACCTGGCCCGCTGGCGCGAGGATGGCGCCGTCGTCTTTCTCGGGCGCTCGGACAACCAGGTCAAGATTCGCGGCCTGCGCATCGAACTCGGCGAGATCGAAGCGGCGGCGATGGCGTCCGGCCTTGTCGGCGCCGCAGCCATCGTCATGCGTGAGGACCGCGCCGGCCAGAAGCGACTGATCGCCTATGTCGTGCCGGGGCCGCATTACGTGGAGGACGGTTTGAGGGCCTATATGCAGGGGGTGCTGCCCGACTACATGCTCCCCGCCGCGCTGGTGACCCTCGATGCGCTGCCCGTCAGCGCCAATGGCAAGCTGGACCGGTCGGCCCTGCCCTTGCCCCGCTTCGCCGAAACGGCCGGCCGGCCACCCGCCACCCCCACCGAGCGGGCACTGGCCACGCTTTACGCCGAACTGCTCGGCCTGCCCGAGCCACCCTCGGCAGAGGGCGACTTCTTCAATCTCGGCGGCGATTCGTTGCTGGCGGTCACGCTCATGCTGCGCATCGAGGAGATGTGGGGCGCCGATCCGGGATTGGGCGCGCTGTTCGAGCGGCCCGACATCGCCGGCCTCGCACAGCGGATCGATGCCAACGCACCCGTTTCCGACAACGGCCTCCAACCCCTGCTGCGACTGGGATCGGGCCGCGACACGCTGGCGCCGCTCTTCGTCGTCCACCCGGTGGGCGGCATCGCCTGGTGCTATCGCCATCTGGCGGGAATGCTGTCGCCGCGCCGCGCCGTTTATGGCCTGCAGGCCCCGGCGCTCACGCCGGGCACCGCCCTTCCCGACAGTCTCGAGGCGCTGGCCGCCGGCTATGTCGACCGCCTCCTCTCGGTCTCTCCCCGCGGCCCCCACCACATCGCCGGCTGGTCGGTGGGCGGCATCATCGCCCAGGCCATGGCCGTGCGCCTGCGGGAGCTGGGCGAGGAGGTCGGCGTGGTGGCCCTCCTTGATTCCTACCCCTCCGATTGCTGGCGCGTCGAAGCGGAGCCCACCCCCACCGAAGCCTTGCGGGCGCTGCTGGCGGTGGCCGGGCATGTGCCCGAGGAGCACCCCGATCTCGTGACCCGCGAGCAGATCGTTTCCTTCCTCAAGGCCGGCAACAGTCCCTTGGGCGCCCTGCCCGGCGATGCCCTCGACGGGGTGATCCGCGTCGTCCTCGACGTCAACCGTCTGGTGCGCGGACACTATCACCGCCGCTATGACGGCCCGCTGACCCATTTCCGCGCCGCGCTGGATCATCGGGAAAGCGGCCTGCTGCCCACGCTGTGGCGGCCCTATGCCCGCTCGATCGACACTGTCGATCTGCCCTTCCTCCATCCTCAAATGGTCGTCCCGGCGGCGTCCGCGATGATCGCGCGGGAACTTGATGCCCGCATGGCGACCGGGAGTTTCCTTGCATGAATACCGCCCCCAATAGCCTCCGCCCGAGCGGGATCGCCGGCAAGATCGCCTTTGTCACCGGCGCTGGCAGCGGCATCGGCGCGGCTGTCGCCCGGGGTCTCCATGCGGAAGGCGCCCGGGTCGTCGCCACCGATATCGCCCCCGGGGGCATCGAAAGGCTCGCATCGGAATTGGGCCCCGCGCTGCGCTGCCTCACGCTCGATATCAGCGACAGCGCAGCCGTCGACGCCGCCATAGCCGAAATCGAGCAGAGCTGGGGACCGATCGATCTCGGCGTGAGCGTGGCCGGCATCCTGGCCACCGACCTCGTCACCGAGACCAGCGACGAGACGTGGAAGCGGGTCTTCGACGTCAACACCCACGGGGTCTTCCACGTGGCGCGCGCCCTGGCCGGCAGGATGCAGGCCCGCCGGCGCGGCGCCCTTGTCACCGTCAGCTCCAACGCCGCCAGCGTACCCCGCCATGGCATGGCCGCCTATGCCGCCTCGAAAGCCGCGACGTCGATGTTCATGCGCTGCCTGGGGCTCGAACTGGCGCCCTTCGGCATCCGCTGCAACACGGTCGCCCCCGGCTCGACACTGACCCCGATGCAAACCGGCATGTGGGCGGACGAATCCGGCAGCCAGAAGGTCATCGCTGGTTCGCTGGAAACCTATAAGAACGGCATACCGCTGGGAAAGCTCGCCACCCCCGAGGAGGTCGCCGATGCGGTCCTGTTCCTGCTCTCGGACCGCGCCTCCCACATCACCATGGCCAATCTGATGATCGACGGCGGCGCCACGCTCAGCGCGTGAGGCAAACCCGTCACCGGGCCCTACTGGCCATCCAGATCGTGTGCCGCGCGCCGCGGCCGCCCGTCCGGGCCCGGACCCGCTTTTCTTCCACGGAGAACCCGGCGCGGCCGAGACGGCGGGTGAAGTCGGGGTTGGGGCCAGAGGACCACACCGCGAGCACCCCTCCGGGCCGCAAGGCCGACCAGGCTGCCTTAAGCCCGGATGGGGCGTAGAGGCTGTCGTTCTGCTCCCGGCTGAGCCCGTCCGGTCCATTGTCCACATCCAGGAGGATCGCGTCATAGCCGAGCCTGCCGCCTGCGATGAGGCGCGCCACATCGGTGGTGACGATCTCGACCCTCGGGTCCGCGAGGCAGGTCCCGAACACCGGGGCGAGCGGCCCATGCGCCCAGGCGACGACCTCGGGAACGATCTCCGCGACCACGATCTCCGTATCCGGCCCGAAGCAGTTCAGCGCCGCGCGCAGGGTAAAGCCCATCCCCAGCCCGCTGATCAGCACGCGTGGCTTGGCTTTGGCGGCAATGCGCTCGGCGGCGAGTTCGGCAAGCGCCTGTTCCGAACCGCTGAGGCGGCTGTTCATGAGCTCGTTGGTGCCCAGCATGATCGAGAACTCGTCGCCCCGCCGCATGAGGCGCAACTGGGTCGTTCCGCCCGGAACATTGGCGGTGTCGAGGTGAATCCAGGGCTGCATCAGAACCTCGGCGGGAAAAATCGGAAGCGGCCTTATAGCAGGCCCTTGCCCGCCTGCGCGAGGGATAGATCCGGTGAGGCCGAAGCCCCACCGGGCCCGATGGCGATTACTCGCTGACCGGGAGCACCGCGCCCTGATACTTGTCGAGGATGAACTGCTGGATGGCCTCGGAATGAAGCACTTCCACCAGCTTGACGATTTCCGGGCGGGTTTCGTCGCCGGCCCGCACGGTGATGATGTTGACATAGGGATTGTTCTCGCCGCTCTCGACGATGATCGGGTCATTGACCGGATCGAGGCCCGCATCGAGCGCGTAGTTGGCGTTGATCACCACCGCGTCGGCGTCATCATTGAGATAGACCTGTGGCAGCAACGCTGCCTCGACATCGGGGCGGAAGGTGAGGTTCTTTGGATTTTCGGCAATGTCGCTGACGCGGGCCGAATAGGGATCGACGCCTTCGGGGAGGGCGATCACGCCTTCATTGGCCAGAATGGCGAGGATTCGGCCCTCATCGGCCACGGAGTCGCGCATGATGACCTCGCCGCCTTCCGGCAGGTCGGCAAGGCCTTCCCAACGCTGCGAATAGATGCCGATCGGCTCGATATGGATGGCGCCGGCATTGACGAAATCATAGTCGGGATTGTTGGCCAGCACTTCCTCGAGATAAGGCAGGTGCTGGAAGTAGTTGGCATCGATTTCGCCCAGGGCCAGTGCCGTATTGGGCAGGATGTAATCCTGGAACGGCACGATTTCGAGCTCGATGCCTTCCGCCGCGAGGATCGGGGCGGCCTCTTCGAGGATTTCGGCGTGCGGCACATAGGACGCGCCGATCACCAGCTGCGTCTGCGCGAGAGCCGGCGCGGTGAGGGCAGTAGCGGCGACAAGGCCGGCGGCGAGAGTAGTCAACAGTTTGATTTTCATGATCAACTCCTTGGATCAATTAACGTTTGTCGAGAATTCGGGTTACGAGGTCGCCGGCGAACTGGATGGCGAACACGATGACCAGAACCATGCCCGTGGCGGCCAGCGTCACATCGCCATTGTTGCGCTGGAAGCCTTCGAGATAGGCAAGATGCCCAAGCCCGCCAGCCCCGATCACCCCGGCCATGGCCGTATAGCCAACCAGCGAGATGAGCGTGACGGTGAGCCCGGAGGCCAGAGCAGGCCCCGCTTCAGGGATGAGCACCTTGAAGATGATGGTTCCGATCCCCCCGCCCATGGCGCGCGTGGCTTCGATCACCCCCTTGGCAACCTCGCGGAAGCCGATCTCGACCAGCCGGGCATAAAAGGGCGCGGCGCCGATGATCAGCGCCGGCAGCGCGGCATTGACCCCCAGCATGCGGCCCACCACGAACCGCGTGAAGGGGATCAGCAGCACGATCAGGATGATGAACGGGATGGACCTGAAAATATTGGTGAGCAGCGACAGCGCGCCATAGACCGGCCGGTTGGCCAGCAACTGGCCGGGCGAGGTCAGAAACAGCGCCGTGCCGAGCACCAGCCCCAGGACGAAGGTCGCCGCCCCGGACACGGCGGTCATGTAGAGCGTGTCGAGCGTCGCGGTCCAGAATTGCGCCAGCCGCAGATTGGGGAAAAGCCACTCGATCATGCGCGTTTCTCCCGCCCGATGATATCGGAGGCGATGTCGCGCTCGCGCAGGAAGGCCAGCACCTCTTCGAGCTTTTCGTCCGAGGCGGGAATCTGCACATAGAGGTCGCCGACCGAGGCCTCCCGCGTGCGGCTTACCCTTCCGTGCAGGATGTTGATGGGCAGGTCGAAGTGGCGGATGGCATCGGCCAGCGCAGCCTGTCGCGCCTGCGGCCCCATATAGGTGAGCTTGACTAAGGCGCCCTGCCCCGGATCGACCGCATTGAGATCGAGGCTCTCGCCGACCCCTTCGCCAGCCAGGAGCTGCCGCAGAAAGCGCTGCGTCACCTCCGATTGCGGCCGGGCGAACACTTCGGACACCGCCCCGGCCTCGACGATCCGGCCAGCATCCATCACCGCCACCTGGTCGCAGATGCGCCGCACCACGTGCATTTCATGGGTGATCAGCACGATGGTCAGCCCGAATTGCCGGTTGATCCCCGACAGGAGGTCCAGAATGGCGTCGGTGGTTTCCGGGTCGAGCGCCGAGGTCGCCTCGTCGCACAACAGCACATCGGGCCGGTTGGCAAGCGCCCGCGCAATCCCCACGCGCTGCTTCTGCCCGCCGCTCAGCTGCGAGGGATAGGCATGCTCGCGCCCTTCAAGGCCCACCAGCTTGATCAGCTCGGCCACCCGCCCCGGAATATCGGCCTTGCGCGCCCCCGCGATTTCCAGCGCAAAGGCGATATTGGCGGCAACCGTGCGCGACCACAGCAAGTTGAAGTGCTGGAAGATCATGCCGATCTTGGGCCGCGCCCGGCGCAGTTCGGCCTCGCCGGCCCGCGAGACGTCGAGCTCGCCAACAGTGATCGTCCCGCTGTCGAGGTGCTCGAGCCCGTTGATGAGGCGGATCAGCGTGCTCTTGCCCGCGCCGCTATAGCCGATCACGCCAAAGATCTGCCCCCTGGCGATGGAAAGGGAAACGCCGTCCACGGCGGGAACGGACACCCGTCCCTGCTGGAAAGATTTCCGGACATTGTGCAATTCGATCAAGGGAAGACCCCGAATTCCTTGTGATACGCACGCAATGTGCGATTTTCACATGTTTTAACCGCATCATCAGACGACCGAACGGGCGCATATGGCCGCATGTTCGCAATGTTCGCCCGAGCCTGGAATAGCATTCCCCAAGCCTGCGATCCGAAAGAGTTCTTGAAAAACCCCGGTCAGGCGCCAAGCGCCATATCCGACACGGGCAGTGGCGGCAACAGGTCAGGCGCCCCCGGCCAAGCGCCGAATCCGCTTTCGACGTTGACATGGCCGGCATAGCCCAGGTCGATCAGCCGCGCGCCCCAGGCAACCGCGAACGATGCCGCCCTTTCGAAGGCGACATAAATATCGTTGCGGCTGGCCGCCACTGTCACCGGGAATGACAGGCGATTGAGCGGCATGGGAACGAAGGACCGGAAGCATTCATGCACGTCGACGCGCAGATCCACATCGGCCGGCGCCACGAACAGGGCGCGCGCGATATCGAGATCGGGATGGCGTCGGGCCAGATGCGCGACCAGCGGCACGCCGAGCGAATGGGCAACCAGCGTGCTGCCCGGAAACCGCGCGACATAATCGCCGAGCCGCGCGAGCCAGCGATCGAGATCGGGTGCTTCCCAATTGTCCTGCTCCACCAGAACGGCGCGAGGATCGCGGGCCAGCCAGTGGCGTTGCCAATGGCCCTCGCCCGACCCCAGATAGCCCGGAACGATCAGCGTAGGGGTCATGGGAGCTCCGCTCAGTAATTCGGCCAGCCATAGCTGAGCATGGCGGCCGCCCCGCCTTCCTCGTCTTCACCCTCGGAAGCCTCGGCCCTGGGCCGGCTGGCAAACCATCCGAGCGGGTCGAGAATGGCCCCGGACCACGATGCCGAAACCTCCACCGCGCATCTGGCGTCGGGATATTCGTATCCGATGAGATGACGGCGGGCGATTTGGACGGTTTCGAACATGATCAACTCCTTGGCCGGGCTGGCGCGGAGTTTTGATGCCCCGTGCCGGCCGCGCACCAATAGTCCATCTGATAACTATACATTACAAGCCGCCGCCATTCTGGATTTCCGCCGCGAAGGAAAACACGTGTGCCCCCCACGCACAAACCACGCAATTTTCTGCCCGCAATATGCAGATGGGCCCACAGCCAGCGCTCGCCAGATACGGCAGCCCTGAAACCGGACCTTCTCCAGCTTTCAAATATGTTTTGCAGCGGTAGCTTGCGGGGCGGTGGCTTGCGGGGCATTCTATTGTGCTGACGCTAGCCTGAGAGGATGGCAGAGGCGATGCAGGACACCGTACTATGGCAAAGACTTGAGGGCGCGGTCGTCTTCGTTGTGGGAATCTGGCTGTACCTGCTCGGTGACGGCGGCCTTACGTGGTGGCTGGCCATCCTCGTCTTCTTCGTCCCTGACCTCAGCTTTTCGGGTTACTTATTAGGGCCAAAGGTTGGTGCCTTCACGTACAACCTCGTCCATGTCTATGCGTTTGGCGCAGCGTTTCTGGTTGCTGGTACGGCGTTGTCGTTGCCCATGCTGAGCGCCCTTGGAGCTCTGTGGATCGCCCACTCCGGGTTTGACCGGATGCTCGGTTACGGACTTAAATCCACAGAGGGCTTCCATTTCACTCACCTTGGAAGGATCGGCAAACAATCCCACGAGTGACTTGCGTCGCTCTGAATGGACCGCTGCCGCTTGGCAGCTAGAACCATCTGTGATTTCCTGCCCCAAGTTCTTGCTGGAGATCATGAATGTACACTCACATCCTCGTCCCCACGGATGGCTCCGAACTGGCACAGTACGGCGTCAGCCATGCCCTGTCTCTCGCGAAAGCGCTCGGCAGCAAGGTCACAATCATCACGGCAACCGAGCCCTTTCCGATCATCTACGGCAGATACTGGCAACCTGGCCTCCAGGAGGCGCAGCAGTTTGAAGAGATCAACAGCAAGGCTGCGGCCGAGCTGCTGGCGTCCACAAAAGCGGAAGCTGAAAAGATGGGCATCGTCGCCGAGACCGTTCACGTTCCCAACCAGACGGCAGCAACTGCAATCGTAGAGGCAGCCGCGTCCTTGGGCTGCAACCTTATTGTCATGTCGTCTCATGGCCGGCGCGGAATCGCCCGGGCGCTATTGGGCAGCCAAACTACGGAGGTTCTCACGCAAAGTACGGTCCCCGTTCTGGTTGTCCGATAGACGCTCCAGATTTAAGTAAAGGCGCACGCAGGAACCGGAACATTCATGGCCGAAATTCTCATACCGTTATTGCTCGGCTTCCTTGTGGCCGTCTCAGTCGCGTTGCTGATCAGGACGCTGCGTCGCCGCGCTGCCGCCCAACGTCCACCAACTCCAGAAATACCCGTTTCCCGACAGCATCGACGGGCGATCGAACGGCGCCAGAACAAGGGACGCTGAAGGCAGGCTTAGCGGACAGGATTTGAGAGCGGCGGGGAGTTCGTACCTTGCGGATTACCGCCTTCGAAATCGCCCCAAGGTCTTCCCGCGTCCGGCCGTCCTACCTTTGCATGGGGAACACCGGGAGGGAAATCGGCGAGAATCGGCGTTCTCGATTTTATACCGAAGTGGCGGAGAGTCAGGGAGACTCTTCGAACCTAGAACTAACTGATTTTGATGAGTTTTTCCAAACCCTTTCTGATTGGGAACACCAGCTAAAGCACGCTGACGTGGTTTTCGAGGAGGTGCAGCCATGAGCACCTTCCACCGCAGACCCTACGGCAAACGCCCCGCACCGCTGTCTATCCGCCTGACACCGGAGGAACGCCAGCATCTTGAGCAACTGGCAGGCTCAATGTCGCTGGCAGGATTTATCAAGATTGCTGCATTGCAGGGCTATCGGCCAAGCCGGACGCCGACCCGTACCCGCCATGACCAGAAGGCATTGGCGAAGGTGCTGGCGGCGCTGGGCGCAAGCCAACTCGCCGCCTCCCTCGAACGGCTGTCCTACGCCGCCGCCAATGGCAGTCTCTATGTGGATGACAGGCTAGCGGCGAAGTTCGCCGCAGCGTGCGACGATATTAGCGCAATGCACCTGCATCTGCTCGAAGCCCTGGGCAAGAAGCCTCCCAAAACGCCGGTGCCGGGCCAGCGGCTCGGCATCCGCTTTGCCCCAGCCTCCGGCATGGGAGGGCTGCGCCCATGATACTGGTTGGCTCCCAACGGGGCGGTGCGGGCAACCTTGCCTGCCACCTGCTCAATGACAAAGATAATGACCATGTGACCGTGCAGGAACTGCGCGGCTTTGCCGCGCGTGACCTGCACGGGGCGTTCGAGGAAGCCCATGCAGCTTGCCGCTCGTATCGGACAGATGCTCCGCATCAGCCGACAAACGGAACGGCAACGCGCCCGTCAGCATGAAAACACGCCGCAGCGCGGCGTTGATTTCGGCCTTTGAGTTCGGAAAGGCGACATAACCATGAGCCTTCCAGTTCCTTCCGGTAATATTGGGCAGGGCAAGGGCGTAACACGCCTAGGCACCGCCGAATGGTATAGCTTCCCCGAAGGCCAGAAACCCTCCTTCAAAAGCGGCGATCTATGGCTGTCACGGATGCATACGGGCGAGTCTGTCGGCTATGCCGACGACCGCCATGCGCTCGTGGTCAGCGGCACTCGCTCGGGCAAAGGCACATCCATCATCGTGCCCAACCTGATCCTTTGGCCGGGTTCAGCGGTGGTTATCGACCCCAAGGGCGAGAACGCCACCGTTACCGCCAGACGGCGGGGTAAAGGCTCCACGGTTATGGCGTCCAGCACCTGCAAGCGGTCAAGCAGCAGTGAGAAATTGCGATCGAGTTCGGCGTCGAACAAATCCTCGCCTGAGAGCATTGCACGGCTCTGTACGACCCTGTCGCGCACGAGCAAATAGACTGATGGCATTGGTCCTTCCACCTCCTGTAAGAACAATTCCAAGAGGGCTGATCTGCTCCCAGAACCAAAGCCGAAACAGCCGGTCAGCATTGCCAAAGGCATAACAAAACTGCTGCAATTCTAAGAGAATTGTTTCATTATCATTTGCCGACCTCGCAAGGAGGCCGGGAGGCTACGCATTTTCTTTTCAGACGACTACCTGTCTGAAGGCATTGTGATGTAAGCTCAACGGCCGCGCGCAGCGCGTGTTTCGATAGACCGGATCGACCACATGGCTCTTTTGCTGACATTGCAATTCATCGCGCTTTCGCTGTTTCCGCTATATTTTACCACGCTACCCGCGCCAATGCGGCGGGTTCATTTCTATGTCTATATAGCGCTCGTCCTGCTCATCGGCGGCTTTATGGGGAACGTCTATTCGGTGCCGATAGCCGATGGTGCCGTAATCTCGGGCGGCAACCTCTGCTACGGCGCCTTCATGATGGCGTCTGTGATGTTTGTCTGGGTCGAGCGAGACACGTTCATCTTGCGACATCTCGTCCGGCTTGTGATTTTCGTCAATATTTTCAAGATCGTTTTTGCCTTTCTCACTCAAGCCCTTTTGAGGGCGGACGGCGTTATCAATACCCACAATGTTCCGCCGGACATGTTTGAGGCGTCCACCTACCTGATTGTTGTAGGCGGCGTTCTCATTATCGCTGAATTGCTGATCCTTCTGTTCATTTTCGAGGCGGCCAAAAAGAGGATAAGCTCGCCGCTCGCCAATGGCGCGATCTACATCCTCGCGTTCATTCTTGTCCTCGTGTTGGATGGCTTTGCCTTTTTCTTCATTGCCTTCGGCGTCGGTTCGGAAATCGTGGCCATTGTTTTCGGAGGCATTCCCGGCAAGGTGTTGATGGCGACGGCCTTCAGCATACCGCTCGGTCTGTTCATGTTCTGGCAGCGAGAGGCATTCGTCGATTATCTTGAGAGCGACGTAGTCCGCTGGCGTCTTCTGACTTCCAGTAGCGCCGCCCTCATCAGGGAGATGGCCAGAAAAGATGAGGAGGTCCAGCGCGGAGCTGCTATATTCAGGAACTCGTCCGAAGGTCTTGCGATTGTTGATGGGTCAGGTGCGCTGCTCAAGGCAAATTTGGCATTCCAGAAGATGCTCGGGATCGACCCTGAGGCTAAGGACCTGAGCAATGCGTTCTGGTATGCGAATAAACCCCTCAACCTGTCGAAAACGCTTGGGGCGCGGTGGCGCAATGAGGTCACGTTTGGGCGGGATCAGCAGAGTGTGGGCATTCTTTCCATTGCACCCGTTGAAGGGGAAAGCGACCCCCGCGACACCCACGTCTGTTCCCTGGTTGACATTAGCAAGCAAAAACGCACGCAGGAAAGACTGGAACATCTCGTACTACACGACCAACTAACGGGACTTCCAAACCGGCGTTTTCTGGATCGACTTCTGAGCGGTCTTCAAGGTGAGCCTCACGCGCTCGTTGCGGTCGATCTTGATCGCTTCAGGGATATCAACGACAGCTATGGCCACGGCGCGGGAGATCGCGTCCTTCAAATCATAGGCGAGCGCCTTGACGCGCTCCGAAGGGCCCATCTGGGAGAAGGCGATGTGCTCTGCAACGTCAGTGCCGATGCTTTTGTCTTCGTCATCCAATCCCAGGGTCGCAGCTTTGTTGAGCGCGTCTCGGAGGAGGTTCAACATGTCGTTGAACAGACTATCAGCATTGATGACAGCCTGGCGGTATTCACCACCGCAACGATCGGCGTGAGCTACCAGGACATCGAGCAGAATGGTGACGTCCTTCTTGAGGCGAACACCGCCCTCTATGCAGCAAAGCGCAAACGGCGCGGTTCTATCGGGGTCTATCATCACGGCTTGAGTGGCGAGACCCAGAAGAAAATGGAACTAAGCCTCAAGCTGAAAAATGCGTTGGCAGGTAATTTGTTGGACGTTCACTATCAGCCACAATTCGATGCTGTCAGCCGCAAATTGCGCGGCGTGGAAGCGCTTGCCCGGTGGACTGATCCGGAACTTGGCGTCATCTCGCCGGGCGATTTCATACCCGTGGCGGAGGCGACCGGCCTTATTGAAGTCCTTGGCGAATATGTTCTTGAACGCGCTTGTCAGGATGGGCAGCGATGGCTGCAAGACGGGCATCCACCCATCACCGTGTCAGTCAACGTTTCGGCAAGCCAGCTCAGATTCGGGCGCTTTGCATCCGTCTTGCCCAGAACACTGGAAAGAACGGGCTTCCCCGCCCGGCAACTTGAAATCGAGATAACCGAAACCTCCTACATTGAGCGTGAGGAAGAAGTGACGCCCTTGCTCCACAAATTGAGGGAAATGGGTGTCAGCATCGCCATCGACGATTTCGGTACGGGATACTCATCTCTTGCCTACCTGCGCGACATGCCGTGCGACTATATCAAGATCGACCGGAGTTTCATTACCGACATCCCCCACGATGCCAAACAATGCAAACTGACCTCCGCCATAATCGGACTGGCCAAGAGCATGTTGTTCAAAGTGGTGGCGGAAGGGGTGGAAACCAAGGAGCAACTTGATTTCCTGGCGGCTCAGGGCTGTGACCTTGTCCAAGGATACTATTTCGCACCCGCTCTGCCGAAAAACGAACTGGAAGCGCTGTTGGAGCGGGCGGAAAAGGGGGCCGGTTAATGTGCTCGACATGACTATCGTCGAACGACCCCAGGCCGAGAAGCCTAGCATATCGGGCAGCTCGGAACGCTCCCATGATTGCCGGTCAAGCGGGCAGTTCGCTTGTGCATGGTGCGGTGCAGGTGGAGAGGGCATATCTCCAGGCCCTGCGAGTGGGTTCAGGGCGGCGCGATAGCCCCCTGATCGGGTTCAGCGCCGATACGCTGGCGGCATCCAATCGGCGCACGGTTGGTCAGGTGTCCAGAGGGCTGGAACGCTCTTTGGCCGCCTCCATGCGCGAGAGCATGTGACGTTGCCCCCAACTTTTATCCAGCGTGACGTAGACTCCTGGAGTTGTTTTGGCCCTGCTGAGCCTGGTGGAAGACGGGGGCTGGCGAGGAGCTGACCATTGAGCGCAGCGCCAGGTCCCGTCGTGGGGTGAAGGTGGTGGCGTATTCGGTTGGGGTGAGCCAGCCCAGCCGCGAGTGTGGGCGATTTCCATTGTAGTCAGCCCGCCATTCTCTCAGGGCGATACGGGCATAGGTGTCAACGGCGGGGTAAAAGTCGGCCATTGGGCGGCGCAAAACCAGGCCACTTGATGTTGGGGGTATCGAGCGCCGG
>NZ_QQNH01000031.1 GCF_003345525.1 Pelagibacterium lacus | reverse complement strand
TTGATATCGGCCACCGCGACCCGTGCCCCTTCCGCCGCCAGAGAGCGGGCGATCGCACCGCCCAGCCCGCCGCCGGCGCCAAACACCAGAGCCGTCTTTTCCGAAAGTCCAAGGTCCATCGTTTCCTCTCCCGCTTGCCCAAGCCGGTGCAATTGACTGCTTGGACCCTAGTTATGGAAACCCCGACTCTTGCTCCAGTACAGAATTTCAATGGACCTATAAAAGGGTTTTATAGGCGGGAGCGATGGTCGACCTCCCCCCGCCGGAATCAAGCCGTCAGCGGGCGTCCAGCGCCGAACCGCCGGCCACGCCCAACGTCTCCATGGCCGTAGCGGTGAAGCTCAGATCGATGATGTCGGCGCTGTCGATGACCGCGACATCGGCAAAGTCGGGATTGCCGTAGACGAAGTCGACGGAAGCGGCCAGCCCCTCTTCCGGCATGCAGCCATTGATGCACCAACGCGACGCGATCATGTTGGAGGTGGTCTGGATATTTTCCGGCGACAGGTCCGGACGCGCCTCGATCGCGGCCGCGATCCAGCGCTCCGGATCGGCCTCCATGGCGCGCGAGGTATCGATCAGCGCATTGGTGAAGCGCTGCAAGGCTTCACGCTTGGTCTCGATCGTGCTTTCGAGGGCGGCGACGAATTTGGACAGCGCCGGCCCGCGGCGGGAGAACTCGTCGGTCTCCATCAGCACATGCAGGCCCGGCACCTCGGCCACCGACATATAGGTGCCGAAGGAGACGGTGGTCGCGTCGACCCGGCCTGCGGCGAGGGCCTGGACCCGTACGTCGGGCGCCCCGATCGCCACGAAGTTGAGCTCGGTATCGGACACGCCGAGACTGCGCAGGACCACCTGGGTCAGGGCGTGATCGAGGCTGCCATTGTCGGCGATTGCATAGGCCTTGCCCCGCAAGTCCTCGATGGTTTCGATCTCGGAATTGGCGGCGATGAGGAAATTGCCGCCCATGGAGACCCCGACGATGCCGCGGATGGCGAGGTCGTTCTCGGCCCGCAGCCGCACCACCGAATCGATGGTGATATCGGCGATGTCGACCGCACCCGAGTTCAGGGCCGCGACAGCCTGCGGGCTGCCGTCCAGCGCGATGATCGTCACCTTGACGCCGTGCTTTTCGTAAAAGCCGAAGGTCTCGGCGAGCTTGAACACCGAGGCATTGGTCGGATTGAAATTGGCGTCGATGACACCGAGCGCCAGTTTGATTTCCAGCACGTCCTCGGGCTGGGCCAGGGCCGGCCCGGCGGCCATCAGCGCGATGATGGCGGCGCCCAACGTCCTCGTGACGATGCGCGTCATGGTTCTCAGCTTGCTCTGCATTAAAGTCTCCTGCGGGACTGGGCCTTTGGGCCGGAAAGGGCGATCACGCCATGCGATCGAAGATGGAGAGGGGAGCGAACTCGTCGCGCAGCACCGCTGAAGGATGCTCATGCCCCATCCAGCCGCTGATCAGCGTGGAATAGAGGCGGCGATAATCGGTGGTGTATTTGAGGTTGCCGTCATCGAGGTCGGTGAGGCTGGGCACCGCGCCATACTGGCCGCCTGCCACCCCCTTGCCGATGATGAAGGCAGGACCGGCCGTGCCGTGATCGGTGCCCAGGCTGGTGTTCTCCGCCACCCGGCGGCCAAACTCGCTGAACGCCATCACCACCACGTCATCGCCCCGGCCCAGCCGGTCCATGTCGCGCACGAAGGCCGAGATGTGGTCGGACGTATAGGACCACAGCCGCGCATGCAGGTCGGCCTGATAGACATGGGTGTCGAAGGCGTTGTTGCGATAGGGCACGTAATAGACCTTGGTGGGAAAGTCGGCGGCGATCAGCGCCGCGACCCGCTCCAGCCCGAACGGCGCCAGGCCGTAATCGATCGGCGTGCTGTAGGAATTCCACGCATCGCGCACCAATTGCTCGGAGCTGTTGGCGCTGGCCGCGATGTCGAACAGGAAGTCCTGCGCCGGATTGGAGCTGCCATTGCCGCGCATGTCGATGGCTCCGAAGGCATCCTGCTGCTCGTGATACATGCGCCGGGTGAAATTGTCGGGATTGTCGAACACCAGCGGCACATGGTTCATGGCGCGCACCGCCAGCGACTGGTGATCGTCGATATTGACCAGGAAATTGGTAGTATGGCCGAGCGGGTCGATGGCATCGGCCATGCGGCCCAGCCAGCCATAGGCCTCGCCGCCATTGGGGACCCCGGTCTGCCAGAAGGCCATCGAGGAGAAGTGCGAGAAGGAGGGCTGGTCATAGCCGACCCCGTGCACCAGCCCCATCAGCCCGTCCTTGTAAAGACGCTCGAAGCCTTCCATGGACTTCTGGAATCCGAAATGATCGTCGATCTTGAGCAGCTTGTCCTTGCGGATTCCCAGATGGGGGCGCGCCGCATAATAGGCGTCGTCGGCATAGGGGATCACGGTGTTCAGCCCGTCATTGCCACCGGATAGCTCCACGATCACCAGGATGCGGTCATTGGCGGCGGCCTGGGCCTCGGCGACCCGCGACCAGACCGGGGATGTGGTGATGCCGCTGGCGCCTTCGAGCACCATGCTGCCGAAGCCGGACTGAAGCAGGTCCCGCCGGTCGGCGCCGCTTAGCTTGGGTGATTTGGCCATTGCACGTCTCCGCTGCCGCTCGCTCAGGCGAGCTGGTATTGGGGTGAACTCATGATCAGATGCGCTACGAGCCGCAGCGCGTGCTCCATATAGGTTTCGGCCTGCGCCAGATCGTCCGTGCCCAATTGGTCGGTAAGCGTCTCGATCAGCGCCAGGCGCGCCGGCGGCGTCAGGGGCACCCGCAGGAACTGCCGCAGCAGCGCATCGACCGCCTCGCCGCTCGTCCGCGCGCCGGCCTCCCTGACGATATCGGACAGGCTGAACCGGGCCGCGGCCCGTGGTATGGGCTTGAGCTTGCGCAGCGCCTCCTGATAGCCCATCAGGCTGGCATAGCGGGTGTTGAAGGTCTCCTGGATGCCGGCCGCCGAACTCGGCGCCGCCCCCTCCTCCAGCGTCGCCGCAGTGATCTCCATGCCCGCCGCGATGTTGCGATTGACGCGCCGCACTTCGCCCCCCGGATCGTGATTGGGGTCGCGGAATTCGATCATGTCGGGAAACATGACCGCGCGGGCGAAATTGGCCCGCTCGAACAACAGGCCCGGCGTGATCCAGGCACGCCCCTCACTCCAACCCGCGACGGTCGGCGGATAGAGCAGCACCTGGCCCAGCGTCTTGCTCACCGAATAGGGGTCCGGGATGCCCGGCGTCACCGCAAGCCCGAGCTTGCGATAGGTCGAGACCAGCAATTCGGTGGGCGACTTGATGTGGGACCCCACCGAGGGCTCGCTGTAGAAATCCTCGGAAAGAAAGATCGTGGTGAGGAACGGCGCCAACTCATAGTCGTGATCGCGCAGCAGGCCCCCAAGTTCTTCCGCGAACTGGGGCGAAATCTCCTCGCGTACGAAGAAGCGGTAGAGCTTGCTGGCGATATAGATCGCGGTCTGGGGCTGCTCGAGGATGATGCGCAGAATATCCTCGCCGGTGAAATTCCCGCTACGCCCCAGGAAGGTCTTGCTGCCGGCATCGTGCTTTTCCGGGTCGACGACGAAGGTCAGATCGTCATTGCCCCAGCCGGTGAAGGACCGCGCGGCTTCGCGGATGTCGTCCTCGGTGTAATTGCCCACGCCCATGGTGAACAATTCCATGACCTCACGGCCGAAATTCTCGTTGGGCGCGCCCTTGACGTTCTGGGCCGCATCGAGAAACACCAGCATGGCCGGGTCCTTGGCGACCGCGACCAGCAGATCGCCGAAATTGCCGGTAGCGCCGCGCCGCAAGGTGTCGAGCTGCAGCTTGATCTTGCGATAGTCGCGCAGCTTTTCCTCGCTGGTGGCGAAATGGCCGTGCCAGAACAGCGTCATCTTTTCTTCCAGCGGCCGGCTGGTCCGCACCATCCGGTCCAGCCACCAGAAGGCGATGCGACGGGTTTCCAGCACCGTCGCCCGCAGCCAGTAGAAGAACCGGTTGGTGACCGGCTGCAGCACGCGATCCCCGCCGGGCTTGACCGCGACCCCCAGGGCGCTGCCGGTCCGTTCTGCCAGGCTGGTCATGGCCGGGCGGCTCACCGGGAAATCCTTGAGGGTCGGGTCCCAGAAGCCTGATTCCTCGAAGGGGGGCAGATGGCTGTCATCCGCATCGGCATACTGGACCAGCGAGGCGACGGCGTCCTGCGGCGTTATCTCGGCCAGGCGCTCGATCTCGGCCGGTGTGCCCCCGAACCCGGCCCGCTCCAGCAGATGGGCGGCGCGGTCATAGTCCCAGAGCGTGGCCTCGATCGGCGTCAAAATTCCGGCGCGGAGCGATGTCATGCAGTGCTACCCCTCTATCCTAGTCTGAAATGCTAAGCCGCCCCCTGCCGCAAAGCCATCCATGCAGCGGCGCGCAAAGGTCTATCCTTGTGATAGGAAATCCTTATCGCGCCTGCGCTTGCGGCGGCTCGACATCGGGAAACGCCCCCGCCAGTTCCTCGAGTTCGGCCCCGTCCCCGACCATGGCGTGAATGCGATCCCACAAATGCTTGCGCATGGCCGCGAAGGCCGGCAGCGTGCGCGGATCGTTCTGCCAGCGCGGTTCGGGCAATTCGACATCGAGGATCTCGTCGACCCGTCCCGGCCGCGGCCGCAGCAGCACGATGCGCTGGGAGAGCAGCACCGCCTCGTCGATATCGTGGGTGACGAACACGATGGCCATGCGCCGCCGCGACCACATGCGCAACAATTCGCCCCGCAGCACTTCGCGCGTCATGGCGTCGAGGGCGGCGAAGGGTTCGTCCATCAGCAGGACCTTGGGTTCGACTGCCAGAGCCCGCGCCAGCCCGACCCGTTGCTGCATGCCCCCCGACAATTCATGGGGATAGGCATCGGCGAATTCGCGCAGCCCCACCGCGCCCAGCAGCGCCAGGGCGCGCTGCGTGCGATCCTCGCGGGCGATGCCGCGCAGGGCCAGGGCGAAGACGATATTGCCGACGACGGTGAGCCAGGGCAGCAGCCGGGCCGACTGGAACACCATGGCGAGATCAGGCCCCGGCTCGGGCGGCTGGCCGAGCACGCGCACCTGGCCTTCATCCGCCTCGATCAGCCCGTTGATCAGCCGCAGCAGCGTGGTCTTGCCGCAGCCGCTCGGCCCCACGAGGCTGACGAATTCGCCGGGGCGTACGTCGAAGGAAATGTTCTCCAGCGCCCGGACCTTCCCGTCCTTGAACGATTTGCCCACCTGGCGCAGCGAGATCAACGGCGCTTGCGAGACGGCCATCTCAGCGGCCCTCCTGCAATGAAACGCGCCAGCGGGCCAGGCGCCGTTCGGCATAGCGGAGCAGCGCCGTGATCAGCGTGCCCAGCGCCATGAGCACGATGACCACCGCGAAATAGCGGTCCATCTGGAAGCGGTTGCCCGCAGCGATGAGCAGCCCGCCAAGCCCGGACTGGGCCATGGTGAGCTCGGCGATGACCGTGCCCACCGTGCAGATCGCCGCCCCGATGCGCAGCCCGCTGAGGATCGATGGCATGGCGTCGGGCACCATCACCTTCCAGAACAGGGTCATGCGGCTGGCCCCGAAGGCGCGCGCCATTTCCACCAGATCCTTGTTGGCGCTGGAAATGCCGGCCGCCGTGTTGATGAGGATAGGAAATACAGCGGCGTTCCACACCACGATGACCTTGGCCTCGGTATAGAGCCCGAACCACACGATGATGAGGGGAATGAAGGCCGCGCCCGGGGTGGAGTTCATGGCATTGACGAACGGGTCGAACACCCGCCCGACGAAGCGGAAGCCCCCGAGCAGGATCCCCAGCGATATCCCGGTCACCGCCGCCAGCAGGAAGCCGAGCCCCAATACGGTCAGCGATTGCCCCAGCGCGCGCGGTATGGTGCCGTCCGACCACATGATGATGCTCTTGTCGAGCACATCGAGGGGGTTGGGCATGGTGAGGTTTCCCGCCGTCGCATTGAGCGCGTACATGCCGACCAGGAACAATAGGGCGATGGTGACCTGCGACCCCAGCACCATGCCCTGCTCGCGGCGCCGGCGGGTCCGGGCGCGCTCGGCCAGGACGGCGGCCGAAGATACGGGCGATGGGGAATGGGGCGAAGCAAGGGTCGGGGCCGTGCGATGGGCTGGCGCCAGCTCGGTCATGGAGAGGTCCTTTTTTACCGCCCAGCATAGTGTCGCGCTTGGATGCGAAACAATGTATGGACCTCATAGTCGCAGCCAATGGCCGGCGGCTGCATGAGGAGAAAAGCGGACCCATATGGACGACAAAGCGAGGAGCGGGACGCGCGGCCGGAAATCTCCCGAAGGGGCCGCCCGTGCGCCGCAAAGGGCAGCCGACCCCACGCTGCATCAATTGCGCATCTTCTGGGCGGTGGCGCGGTCGGAAACCCTGACCAATGCCGCCAAGCAGCTGGGTCTGGCGCAACCCTCGCTGTCGCAGCAACTGGGCCGGCTGGAGACCAATGTGGGCACCTTGCTGTTCCACCGCCGCTCCAACGAGATGGAATTGACCGAGGCGGGGAAGTATCTGCTGCCCAAGGTTGAGCAGATCCTGCGCATCCTCAACGAGGTCGAGGACGGGCTGGCCCAGTTCAGCGGCGGCCAGCGGCTCACCCTGCGGCTGGCCGGCGTCAATTCGGTGCTCCGCGTCCTCCTGCCCCCGGCCCTGCGCGCCATGCAGGAACTCTTTCCGGCGCTCGATTTCGATATCCAGGAAAGCGCCCCGACCGATATTCTGGAACTGCTCTATGGCCGGCGGATCAATATCGGCCTGTTGGCGGCCAATTCGGTGGCCCAGGCCGGGGTCGGCTTCGTGCAGGTGCCGCTGCTGGAAGACCCCTATGTGCTGGTGGTGCCAGAAGCCCTTTCCCTCGACGGCGTTATCGATCCCGAACGGGAGCTGAGCCCCGGGCATTGGACCCTGCTCAACCAGACGCTGCAATTCGTTTTCGGCAGCCAGCAGGCCCAGCGGGTCGCCGAATGGTTCGACCAACTCCTGCCCCAGCATCGCACCATTGCCCATTGCCGCAGCTTCGAGACCGCCATCCGTCTGGTCCGCGGCGGCTCGGGCATATGCCTCGCGCCGGCACTGGCCATCGCCGGAAGCATGGATTCGAGCAGCGGCGTCCGGCTCTATCGCGTGCAGGCCCCGCCGCGGCGCATCGTGGCCCTGGTGCCGTCGCAATACCGGCGGGCCGGGCCCTATGCCGCCCTGCTTGATCAGCTACAGGCGGCGGCTTCCGCCTATGTGGTCCCCGCCATGGCCCCTACGCCCCCTTTCCTCGCCATCGATGCCCCGGAGCTGGATCGCTAGGCGATGAGCACGTTGACCAGCGCCTGGCGCCGCTCGACCGTGACCACCTCGATGGCCTTTTCGAGCGCGGCGCGCAGCTCGCTGGCCCGTTCGACCCGCTGCCCATGGCCGCCGCTTGCCTCGACGAGCTTTTCGAAATCGGGCGCCGGCGACAGATCGGCCAGCATGGTGCCGCCGATGGAGGCAGCGGCACCGTCCTTGTACATAGCCATGGTCGAGTTGCGCACCGCGCCATAGAGCTGGTTGTTGAAGATGATGCTCAGGACCGGCAGGTCGTACATCTGCGCCGTCCAGTGGCAGGCGGTCGGGTTGGCGAACATATAAGCTCCGTCCCCCAGCGTCGCGACCACCAGCTTTTCCGGCTGGGCGAGCTTGATGCCCAGCGCCGCGCCGAGCCCCCAACCCAGCCCGCCCGAGGGGCTGAGGCCGAAAAAGGTCCCCGGCAGGCTGCGCGGCAATTGCGGCGGACGCAAGGTGTACTCGTTCACCACCACCGCTTCGGGCGGCAGAAGTTCGCCGAGCACGCGGCTCACATGGTCCGCGGTCATCGTCTCGTCTTCGATGCGCGCCATCGCCGCCCAGTTCCGGCGCAGCGCTGCCCAGGGTTCGGCGAGACGTTCGCGGCGCTGCATGGCAGCAGAAGCGATATCGGGGCGCCGGTCGAGAAGCACGGCCAGCGCGTCGAGCGCCGCCGCCGGCGTGGCCCTGATCGCCATATCCATGGGAAAGCTGCGCATGGGGTAGCGGACGAAGGACGGGTCCTCCCCGATATGGACCACCTTGGCATCGGGACGCAGCGTATCGAGAGAGGGAATCCACGGCACATCGCATTCGAGCACGATGATCAGGTCGGCCTTGGCCACCTGTGGCCCCGAAAGGAAGCCCAAATGCATCGGATGGTCGGTCGAAAGGCACGCATAGCGCGGGTGGAAGCTCACCACCGGCACCGAGAACCGCTCGGCAAAGCGCGACAGGGCATCGAAGCCCTCGCGTGTGCGCCCCGCATTGGCGGTGACGATCAGCGGATGATCGGCCGCCGCGATCAGCTCGGCCAGGCCTTCGAGCGAAGCAAGGTCGGGGGATGGGCTGGCGGCCCGGGCCCGGCGCGGCGTGTCGAGCGCGTCGGCGGCCGGCAAAGCGAGAATGTCGCGCGGCAGGGTGAGGTAGACCGGACCGGCCGGGCTCGCCGTCGCCACTTCGAGCGCGCGGGTCACAACGTCGGCCGCCTGTTCGGGGATATGGAGTTCATATTCCCATTTGGTGGCTTCGCGTACCAGGCCCGCCTGGTCGAACATTTCCTGCGCCCAATGGATGTGCTGGGAGCGGGTGCCCAACCGGCCGGTCTCCGAATAGGGCGACCGGCCGGCCAGCAGCAGAACGGGAACGTTGTCGCGCGCCGCATCGAGCAGGGCATTGACGGTATTTGCGGTGCCCACATTGACATGCACCATCACCGCCTGCGGCCGGCCCGTCGCCAGATAAACCCCATGGGCCATGGCCACGGCGGCGTTTTCATGGGTGACGATCAGGGGCTTGGGAACAGTAGCGCCCTCGGTCGCGGCCCGGGAATAGGCCTCCACGATGGGCGGGAAATCCGTTCCGCCATTGGCGAAGAAATAATCGATGCCGAGGGCGGATAGCTGCCGGATGATGACGTCCGCCGCCGACAATTGCCCCTCATTCTCACGCTCGGTCACGCGGTTCTCCTCTCAATCGTCCCGACACTCTCGACAGGCAGAGAAAGCATAATCATAATGTATGTAAAATACGAATTTAGTCTTGTTTGATATCGGAAACATTGGAAAGGGAGAGCGGGGATGGAATTGCGGCATTTGCGCTATTTCGTGGCCGTGGCCGAGGAGGAGCACATCACCCGTGCCGCCCGGCGCCTGGGAATCCAGCAGCCGCCCCTGAGCCAGCAGATCCAGGCCCTCGAGCAGGAGTTGGGCGTCTCGCTCTTCACCCGCAGCCCGCGCAGCATTAAGCTCAACGCCGCCGGCAAGCTGTTCCTCATCGAAGCGCGCAAGGTGCTGGCCATGGCGGCCGACGCGGTGCAGCGGGTTCGCGATTTCGACCTGGGTAAGGAGGGAACGCTGCGCATCGGCATGACCAGCTCGTCCTCGATCCACGACCGGACGCTCGAAATCATCCGCCGCTATCGCGTCGCCAACCCGCTGGTCACCATGAAGGTGCAGGAGGGCGCCAATCACGACCTGCTGCTGGCCCTGGAGCAGGAAGCCCTCGATGTGGTCTTCGTGCGCTCGACCATCGAGCGCCACCCGGCCCTCACCTCGATCACCATCGACATGGAGGATGTGCGCGTCGCCCTGCCGCTGGGCCACCGGCTGGCCGATGCCGAGGCGGTGCGGCTGGTCGATCTCGCCGACGAGAATTTCGTGCGGTTCCGCCAGCCCAATGCATCGGGGATCTGGGACCAGCTCGAAGCGGCCTGCGCACGCAGCGGCTTTGCGCCGAAAGTGACCGACGAGACCCCGCGCATCCTTTCGGCGATCCATATGGTGGCCGGCGGGTTCGGGGTGACGGTATTGCCCAACGCCCTGACCTCGTTCCGGAACACCGCCGTCTCCTTCGTCCCGCTCAGCCCCGAGGACAGCTTCCGCGTTCCCCTGACCATGGCCTTCCGGCAATATGCCGACGCGCAGGCGGCCCGGCGCTTCATCGCCATGGCCAAGGCGGTGGTCGAAGGCCACCCGATCGCCAGACCCGGACCGGAGCCTAGACCAGCAGGTCGAAAACCAGCTTGACCATGAAGGCGGCGAGGAGCGCCAGGACGATCCGGTCGAACACCACCGGGGAAATCACCTTGCCCACCGCATTGCCGGCCACCATGCCCAGCGCCACCGGCAGCACGGCGAGGCAGCTGATCAACAGCCCCTGGCCGTCGATCAGCCCCAATGCGACCAGCGAAGGCAGTTGGACGAGGCCGAGCACCACGAACAGCAGCGAGATGGTGCCGGCGAATCCTTCTCGTCCCAGCCGCATGGCCGACAGATAGGAGAGGGCGGCTGGCCCCGAAAGGCCGGACGCGCCCTGTAGGACCCCCGCCGTGATCCCGGCCGGCACGGCAAGGCGGCGACCGCTATCGAGCGAAAGCGACCAGCCCGGGCGGGCCAGCCTCAGCCCGATATAGGCGAGGAGCGCCACGCACAAGGCAAGGGTGAGGACATCCATGGGAAGATAGGCCAGGCCATAGGTGCCCACCACCATCCCCAGTCCCGCCGCAACGAGATAGGGCGCGATGAAAGGCAGGGTCCGCAGCCGGTCGCGAAACATCCAGGCTTGCCAGACATTGGTGACGATGCCGGTGACCAGCACCACGATGATCGCAAAGCGCACATCGGCGATGAGGGAAATGGCCGGAACCGCGAGGATCGGCGCCCCCGCCCCCGTTGCGCCCTTGAGAATGCCGCCGGCCACGAGGCAAGCGACGATGATGGTCAATTCAAAGCTGGTCATGCGGGCGGGCCGGGAATGCGGAAGGAACGATAAACGGATGGAACCAAACCAGATAAGCCGCAGCCAGGCAATCCGGCCAAAGTCGAAGGGGGTGCCGGCTCCGCAAGCCACCACCCCCTTTAGTGCCGCTCTCAGCTTTGCGCCGGAAACCGCCGTCCGAGCCGCTCGAAGCGGCCATAGCTGCCCTGGGAGAACCAGGGATGGGCGTCGGCCATGCGCTGGCGCCACGCGGTGCCCCGCGCCGCTTCGCGCTCGGAGGAGGACAGCGCATCCAGCGAGGCGAGGTAGTGGATGGCAAGGCGGGTATAGGGAACCGGCTCGCCGACCGAAAGCGAAAACCGGCGCACGCCCAGCCAGTCCCTGTTCCCGAGCAGGATCGGCATGTGATCCTCGGTCATCCACGCATCGAACGCCTCGGTCGCGTCCTCGGGGACGTTGAACATGGCGCAGAACACATAGGGCGCTTCGAGCGCCTGGGCGTCGATCCGGCCCTCCCGCCCGATCTCGGTGCCGAGATAGCGGGTGAAGTTCTCGACATGGGCCAGCATCCACTTGGTCTCGTCGGTCGGGTCCGTCTTGACCTTCTCATAGCCCGGCGTCGTCAGCGCCGCGAGCGAGTCCATGTCGTAGACGACGAGGTAATTATCGTTGTCCAGCGAACGATAGCGCTGGGCGCCCTCGAACCCCTCGAGCACCATGCGCACCGGGATGTGGTCGGTATCGTACCAGGTGTTGAAGCGATCCTCCCATTCGGGAGCCGGCTTCATCTCCGAGAAAAGAACCGCGCTCATGCTGAATATCCGGTCTTTTCGTAGAAATAGGCCACGGCCGCCTCGGCGACTTCCTGATCTTCGATGGCCGTTCCCGAGCTGATGCCGACGCCGCCCACGATGGTGCCGTCGACGGTGACCGGCAGCCCGCCCCCGATGATGGAAAAATGCCCGCCATTGGTGACATGGATGCCGAAGGTAGGCTGGCCCGGCTGGCAGAGCTGGTTGTAGACATGGGTGCCCTTGCGGGCCACGGCGCCGGTGAAGGCCTTGTCGATGGCGATGGAGATCGAGCTGACCTTGCCGCCATCCATGCGGTCGAAGGCGATGAGATGCCCGGATTCGTCGCAGACCGCGATGCACATGGGAATGTTCATCGCGTTGGACTTGGCGACGGCGCCTTCGACGAGCACCTCTGCCTCTTCGCGCGAAAGCCTCGATATGGTGAGCATGGGGTCAGTCCTTCATCAGATCGGTGGTTTTGAGATAGTCCGCCAAGGAGTCGCGATCCTTGCCGGTGATGGGCTTGAAGGGGGGATAGGGATCGCCGACCGGGATGCCGAGAATATCCATCGACGCCTTCATGGTGGGCAGCAGGCCGTGGTTCATCCACCGCGACGGCCACAGCGAGAACTGGCGCTGAAGGCGCGCCGCTTCGAGAATATCCCCCGCCTCGAACGCATCGATGACCATGCGCGCGAGCCGCGTGGCCGGAGGCGGCAGGGTGATCCCCGACCCGCCGAGCAGCAGGGTCGCGAGCAGCATCTGCATGGTGGTGAAATAGCGGGCATGGCCGGCCAGCTCGATCTCGGCCACCAGCCGTCCGACGCGGGAAAGGTCGCGCGAGCTTTCCTTGATGTAGTCGACCTTGTTGATCTTGGAGAGCGCAATGGTGGCCGCCGGGCTGGGGTCGGCCCCCGGACCGGCATTGAGATAGAGGACGATAGGCAGGTCGGTTTCGGCGGCGACCGCCTCGAAATAGGTGACGAGATCGGCCTCGGTCGGTACGCCGCCGAACGGGCGCAGCGGTGCCAGCACCTGGATGGCCTCCGCGCCCCGGTCCTTGGCGAAACCAGCCAGCTTTGCCACCGTTTTCACCGATGCGTGCGAAACCCCGGCCGCGACCGGCACCCGTCCGTCGACCAGATCGATGGTCCGCGCCATCAGGTCCATGCGCTGGTCGAGATCGAGATACTGATATTCCTGCGCCTCGACGCCGGCCGCGATGATCATCGCCGAATCGTCGATCACATAGTCGATGCAGCGCTTGAGCGCCGCGTCATCGACATTGAGATCGGCATCGAAGGGGGTCAGCGGGGCAACGATCAGGCCGGGTAGCTTCACTTCATTCTCTCCTTGGGAATTGGAAAAACCTCCGGCGGAAGGGCATGCTGCCGCTTCCGCCGGACGAAACAGGCAATTAGACGAAGGCCGGGCGCGCCTTGAGCTGCTCGATGTCGAACCCTGCGACCTGCTTGTAATTGCTCGAAATGCTCTTGAGCTCGTCGACCGAGATCACGTCGTTGATATGGTCGAACTTCCGGCCGCCGGACCGCTCGTGCACCTCGCGCAGAATGGCGTCGGGCGGGTTCTTGCGGTTCATGAGCACCACCTTGGAGGTGGCGGCCACGCGTTCCTTGTCATAGGCCTGCAGCGCTTCGGCGCCGACGCCCATGCGCTTGATGCAGCCGGCCAGGAACCGCGCGTCGAGAATGGCCTGGCCCGCCCCGTTCGAACCGCGCGGATACATCGGATGGGCGGCATCGCCCAGAAGCGTCGCCCGGCCGAAGGTCCAGGTCTTGAGCGGATCGCGGTCGACCATGGGGAAGATCAGGATGGGATCGGTCTTCTGCAGCAGGGCGGGCACGTCGAGCCAGTCGAAATGCCAGTTCTTGTAGGGCTCGAAGAAATCGTCCAGCGACGCGTGACGGTTCCAGTCATAGGATTCGGGCTTGGGCCGCTCCAGCGTCGCCACCCAGTTCATGAGCTGGTTGCCCTCGGCATCGATATTGTTGCGGATCGGATAGACCATCAGCTTGCCTACCGACATCCAGCCGATGCGGATGGTGTTGGCGCCCGACAGGAATGGCTTGAACGGGGTAACGCCGCGCCAGATGGTGAGGCCCGAATAGATCGGCTCGCCCTCATCGGGATAGAACTGCTTGCGCAGCGCCGACTTGATGCCGTCTGCCCCCACCAGCATCCCGCCGCGCACCGGCGGCAGGGCATTGCCCTCGGGATCGACGAAATGGGCGGTCACCCCGTCCTCGTCCTGGTCGACCTTGACCAGGCGATGGCCGGTCTGGACGCTGTCAGGACCCAGGCGCTCCCGAACCGCATCGAGGAAGGTGAACTGCATGTCGCCGCGATGGATCGAGAATTGCGGCCAGGGATAACCCGCCGCCTCGCCGGCCGGCTCGGTATAGACCAGCTGCCCGTGATGGGTGAAATAGGACGCGTCCTTGGTGCGAATACCGACCTTGTCCAGCGCCGGAACCAGGTCGAGCTCGTCGAGCTCGCGCACCGCATGCGGCAGCAGATTGATGCCCGCGCCGATCGGGCGGATATCGGGCACCGCCTCATAGACCCGGCAGTCAACACCGATCTGGTGCAGGCTCAGCGCCAGGATAAGTCCTCCGGCACCAGCGCCGGCAATGATCACCTGAGTGGATTTTTCCATCACTCTACCTCTTGTTGTCCAGCTTGGCTGGGAACCCTCTCAGCAGCGATATTGGATATTTTTAACGTCGTAAAATACTGATTTTATACGCTTCTATATGCGTCACATATGGTCGACAGGGCAGACTCGTGCCGTGCGCCCGGTCATGCCGCCCGTCAGATATCCAGCGCGCCGACGCTCTGGAAAATCTGCTTGGCCTCCTGGAAATCCTCGAGGCCTTCGACCCCGTAGAGCCGGCCGATGCCGCTGCGGCGATAGCCGCCGGCCGCGGCCTCGGCGTTGAGCCGCCCATGGTCGTTGATCCAGACGATGCCATCGGCAAGGGCGCGCGCGACACGCCAGGCGCGGGCGCCGTCCCGCGTCCAGACGCTGGCCGAAAGGCCGAATACGGTATCGTTGGCCCGGACCACCGCGTCCTCTTCGGTCTCGAAGCCTTCCAACACGATGAGCGGCCCGAAGATTTCCTCCTGGCAGAAAAAGGATTGCCGGTTTTCATGCGCCACCAGGGTGGGCGTGAGGAAGGCCCCCTCGGCACCCGGCACGCCGCCGGACACCACCACCTCGTCGGCCTCGGCCTTGGCCTGTTCGATGCGCGCATGCACGGCATTCTGCGCCGCGCGGTCGATCAGCGGCCCCATCTGGGCCGTGTCGGCAAGGCCGGGCCCGACCTTGATCGCTTCGAGCACGCGCTTGAGCGCCGCCTTCATGGCCGGCAAGTGCGAGCGCTGCACCAGAATGCGCCGGGCGGCCACGCATTGCTGGCCGGAAATGGCCAGGGCCGCGCCCACCAGCTTGGGGGCGATATCCTCGATATCGGCGTCGTCGAACACGATGCAGCACGATTTGCCGCCCAGTTCGAGCGACAGTTTCTTGAGCGTGGGCGCCGCATCGGCCATGATCTGCGAGCCGACGGCGGTGGACCCGGTGAAGCTGATCATGTCCACATCCGGCGCAGCCACCAGATGGCGCGCCGCCGCGTGGCCCGTTTCGAGGACGAGGTTCACGGCGCCTTTCGGCAGCCCCTCCACCCCGGTCAGCGTTCGCAGCACCGCAGCCGTCACGAGGCTGGTCTGCGGCGCGGGTTTGATGACCGCCGTGCACCCGGCGGCCAGTGCGGGGGCGAGCGAGCGGATCAGCAGGTTGACCGGCGCATTCCAGGGGATGATCAATCCGGCCACCCCCACCGGTTCCTTGAGGATGGTGGCGAATTCCCCCGGCGCGATCTCCAGCGCATGCCCGGCCAGATTGCGCGCCAGGCCCGCATAATAGCGGATGGCCGAGACCGACCGTTCGATCTCGCCGCGCGACTGGGCGAGCACCTTGCCGTTTTCCCGGGTGAGGAGATGGGCCAGCGGTTCGGTTTCCCGTTCGAGGGCGTCGGCCCAGCCGAGCAGCACCTGCTGGCGCAACCGGGGGTTCTGCGCCCAGTGCGGGCGGGCGAAGGCCCGGCGGGCCGCGGCGATGGCCGCTTCGGCTTCCGCAAGGCCGCCCGCCGAGAACCGCCCCACGCGCTCGCCATTGGCCGGATCGAGGGAATCCACCCACTCGCCCTGCCCCGGCATCCACTCGCCATCGATAAAATGAAGGCCGTCGCTATATGCGCTCATCCCGCTCCCCTGTTGTGAACCGGGCAGGAGAGCCCCGCCCGGCACGCGTCTTTCCTACTGCTCGATTTCGGCGGCAGCGGCGATCGGGCCCCAAAGGGCATATTGATCGGCCTGATACTGCGCGAATTCGTCGGCGGTCATCCGGTCGCCGACCAGCCCTTCGGGCTCGAGCCGTTCCTGCACCGTGGGAAGATCGAGGATGCGGTTGATCTCGGTATTGAGCTTTTCCACGATATCTTCGGGCAAATCGGCCGGGCCGACGAAACCGAACCAGGTGGTCGAGGTCAGTTCGGGATGACCGAGTTCGGCAAAGGTCGGAACGTCCGGCAGCGCGGGATCACGCTCTTCGGTGCTCAGGACAACGGGAACGACCTGGCCGGCGTCGATGAACGGGCTGGCGGTCGACAGCGTGCCCGAGGCGAGCGGGATATGCCCCGCCACCACGTCGAGGAAGGCCGCCCCGGCGCCGCCATAGGCGATGTGCTCCATGGGAAGGCCGATATCATCGAAATATTTGAGCGCGATCAGGTGGGAGAGCGTGCCCGCCCCGGGCGAGCCATAGCCGGGAATGGTGGACGAGGCCTGGGCATATTCGACCAAGCCTTCCACCGAGTCGACGCCGACCGACGGATTGGCCACCCACACGGTGGGCGAGCCGCCCAGCATGGCGATATAGGTGAAGTCGGTCTCCGGATCATAGGTGACGTTGGGATTGATCGCCGGCGCGATGACCGTGGTCGAAATATTGTTCACCCCCAGCGTATAGCCATCAGGCCGCGCCTGGGTCAGTTGCGAAAGCGCGATGACGCCGCCGGCGCCGGTCAGGTTCTCGACCACGAATTGCTGGCCGAAGGTGCGGCTCAACTCGTCAGAGATCAGCCTTGCCAGGGTATCGGCCGCCCCGCCCGCGCCGAAGGGGACGATCACCCGCACCGGCTGCGTGGGCCAGTCGGCCTGCGCCATGGCGGCAGCGGGCAGCAGCGCCGTGCTGCCCAGGATGAGGGCCAGGGAAAGTTTTCCAGATAGGGTCATGTGATGGTTCTCCTTGAGTTTGTACCGAGGGGTGGCTCGCCCATCCCCTCGTTTATTCGGCGACGGCTTCGTCGCGGCGTTTGCGGATCTGGGGCAGCGCGACCGCACCGATCAGGGCGACGATCAGCACCAGGAAGACGAGCGATATGGGCCGGGTGACGAACACCGAGGGATCGCCGTTCGAAATCAGCATGGCCCGGCGCAGATGCTCCTCGATCAGCGGGCCCAGGATGAAGGCGAGGATCAGCGGCGCCATTTCGAACTTCCATTTGCGCAGCCCGATGCCGAGCAGGCTGAAGATGCACAAAAGGACGAGATCGAACGGGCTGCTGTTGACCGTGAATACCCCCACGCAGCACATGACGAGGATGACGAGGTACAGCAGCCTGTAGGGCACCTTGAGCATCGACACCCAAATCCCGATGAGCGGCAGGTTGATGATGACCAGCATCAGATTGCCCACGAACATCGAGACGATCAGCCCCCAGAAGAGGTCCGGGCGCGTGGTCATCACCTCAGGGCCGGGGCGGATGCCCTGCATAGTCATCGCTCCGGCCATCACCGCCAGCGTGGCGCTGCCGGGAATGCCCAGGGTGAGCAGCGGCACGAACGACATCTGGGCGCTGGCATTGTTGGCCGCTTCCGGCGCCGCCACGCCCTCGATGGCCCCCTTGCCGAAGCGATCGGGGGTTTTCGAGAAGCGCTTTTCAGCCACATAGGCGGCAAAGGACGAAATCAGCGCGCCGCTGCCGGGCAAGATGCCCAGAAGCGAGCCGATGCCTGTGCCGCGCAGCACCGCCTTCCAGGACCGCGCCAGATCCTCCCGCGTCGGCAGGATCGAGGTGATCTTTGTGTTGACGACGCTGCGCGCCTCGGGAAATTCGAGGTTGCGGATGATCTCCGGAATGGCGAACAGCCCCACCGCCACCGGCACGAAGTCGATCCCGTCCGAGAGTTCGATCATCCCGAAGGTGAGCCGCTGCGCCCCCGTGGTGGCGTCGGTGCCGATGGTGCCCAGCAGCAGCCCCATCAACACCATGGCGAAGGCACGCAGCAGGCTTCCCTGGCTCAGGACGATCGCCGTGGCGAGCCCGAGCAGCATCAGCGAGAAATATTCGGCCGGCCCGAACTGCAGCGCAATCGAGGCGAGGGGCGGAGCGAACAGCATCAGCAGGATGGTGGCCACGATACCGGCGAACAGCGAGCCCAGCGCGGCGATGGCCAGGGCCGCCCCCGCCCTGCCCTGCTTGGCCATCTCATAGCCGTCGATACAGGTGATGACCGAGGAGGCCTCCCCTGGCAAGTTGACCAGGATCGCTGTGGTCGAACCGCCATATTGCGCCCCGTAATAGATGCCGGCCAGCATAATCAGCGCGCTGGTCGGTTCGAGATGGAAGGTGAGCGGCAACAGGATCGACAGCGTCGCCACCGGGCCGATGCCCGGCAGGACACCGATCAGCGTGCCCACGAGGGCTCCGATCAGGCAGAAGAAGAGGTTGTGCGGCTGCAGGGCGACCTCCGCGCCCAGAGCCAGATGGTCGAAGAATTCCATGGCCGCGCCTCAGAGAAATACGGGCATGGCACGCAGCGGCATGCCCAGTCCGACGATGAACAGGAGATGGCAGGCGGCCCCCAGGACCAGCGCCATAATGACGACCTCGTGCCAGCGCGAATCCGTGGCCGCCAGGCCCCCGACCAGCGTCGTCACCACCGTGGTCGCGAACAGGCCCAGCTGCTGCATGCCGATGCTGAACAGCAGGATGGCGGCGCCGATGGCCAGCATGGGACGGATCTTCCAGGCTTCCATCTGTTCCGAGCCGCGCGCCACCGCCACCCCGATGAGGGCGACGCCAAACCCGGCCAGGAGCCAACTCAGCACGGTGGGGGTAAAGCCCGGCCCCATGCGCATCACGGTGCCGAACCGCAGATTGGTGACGTTGAAAAGTGCTATGGCCGCGATGGCCAGACAGAGCAGCCCCGCCGCCAGGTCGTTTCCCGAGATGCCGCGCCAGCGCGCGCTCAACCGGGTTTCGCTTGCTTGGGTCATTGCTCCTCCTATTCGAGTGCGGTGATGACTTCGACGACGGCGACCTCGCCCGCTTCCACCCGGGCGATGGCCTGGGCGAGAATGCCGGCCAGCTCCGCCGGGTCGCTGACCGGGCCGAAGGTTGCGGCCCCGAACCCGGAGGCGACCTTGAGGAGGTCGACCTCGGGATCGCGCGTCGTCTGCCCGATATGGGCGGTTTGAGAGGATCGCCCGCGATGGGTCGCGATCTCCCGTTGATGGAGCTCGTCATTGCCCCATGAGGTGTTGTTGAGCAGGATCATGAGAAGCGGGGCGCCATGATGGCAGGCCGACCAGACGGCGCCCGGGGTCATCATGAAATCCCCATCGCCCAGCATGGCGACAGGAAGCCTGCCACTGCCCTTGAGCCCCAGCGCCGCGCCGGCCGCCGCGCCCGGCCCATAGCCGACGCCGCCGCCGCCATCGCCGCCCAGATACTCGCCCGCGCCACCGAACTGCCAATAACCTTCGGCCCAGGTGCGGTGATTGCGGACCACCAGCGACCAGGGCTTCCCCGTCAGGGCCGCATGGACCTCATGGGTGACCCGTTCGAGCGCGATCGGAGTTTCGTCCCAGCGTTTTTCCAGCACCGCCCGGCGCTTTGCATCGAGCGCTTCCTTGCGGGTCTTGAGCGCCGCGCGCCTTTCGGCAATCGGCTCCGCGTCGGCGGAGCCGGCCCGGGCCTTGAGGGCTTTGAGCAGCGCCTGGAGCGCCAGCTTGGAATCGGCGGTGATCTGCAGGTCGAGCGGCGGGATGGGGCCGCCGAAGCGGGTCCACGAATTGCCGAAATAGTCGTTGAGCGAGATATCGACGATGGTGGCGCCCTCGACCCCGGCTCCGGCCCCCATGATGCCGCTGCGCTGCGAGCCATAGCCGCCTGTGGCGGCCGTCAGGTCCTGCACGTCGAAGCAAACCACCAGGTCGGCATCCGACCGGAAGCCGCGATCGCCGGAAATGTTCTGGGGATGGCCCGTGGGCACGCACACGATGGCGCGGTCGTCCATATAGCCGGCACCGGTCAATTCGATCAGCTCGACCAGCGGTCCGGTGATCTCCGCGTCGAGGCCGAAGCGCCCGCCGATCACCAGCGGCTTGCGGCTGGCCAGCATGAGATCGGCCAGCTTGGCGATGGCTTCGGGATCGGGGTGGATCGGCGCCGGCGCCTGATAGCGCGGCAGCCCCGCATCGGGGCGCGCGATCTCCCCCGCCTCCTGTTCCTGATGGCCCGCATCGAGCGAGAGATAGGCCGGTCCCTGGGGAGCGGTGAGGGTTATGCGCCGGGCCCGCAATATGGCGTCGAGCGAGGCTTCGAGGGTGGCCGGCTCGTCGGTCCACTTGACGAAGGGCCGGACCAGGTCGCTCTGGGTATTGGCCGAATGCGCCCAGTCGATGAAGCGCCGCTGGCGGGGATCGGCCGGCCCGCTCCCGCCCAGGATCAGGATCGGCGCCTGATCGCAAAAGGCGTTGAAGATCGCCATCGACCCGCTCATCAGCCCGACGAGATTGTGCAGGATGCACACGGCCGGCTTGCCGGTCGCCTTCCAATAGCCATGCGCCATGGCCACCGCGATCATCTCATGGGTGACGAGGACGATCTCCGGCCCGGCATTGCCGTGATAGTTGACGAGGGAATCGTGCAGCCCGCGAAAGCTCGACCCGGGATTGATGAACACATATTCGGCGCCCAACTCGGCCAGCAAGTCGACCATCAGGTCGGAGCCATAGACCGCATGTCCCTTCTGCGGGACGGGATAGCGCAATGGCTCGCTCGGAAATGGCTTTGTCATCTCGTTATTCCTTGTCGGCTAGAGCGCCGGTACGGCGATGTTGAAGGATTTGGTCTCGGTGTAGCTGAGCATCTCCTCGAGCCCCTCTTCGCGCCCGACGCCCGAGTTCTTCATGCCGCCATAGGGCACGCCCACATAGTGCGGCCCGACGCAGTTGATATAGACGTAGCCCACATTGAGCCTGCGCCCGAGCGCCAGCGTGGCCTCAATATCGCGCCCCACCACCGAGGCGGTCAGCCCGAGCGGTGAGCGGTCGTCCATGGCGACGATCTCCTCGACCGACGACCAACGCACCGCCGAGAGCACGGGGCCAAAGATTTCGTCCTGCGCCAGGGCGGCATGGGGCGCGACATCGCCGAAAAGGGTCGGCTCCACCCAATAGCCCCGCGCAAAACCCTCGCCCTCCGGGCGGCCGCCGCCGGCCAGAAGCGTCGCCCCCTCGGCCCGGCCGCGTTCGATCGCCGCCGTCACTTTCCTGTGGTGATCGGCGCTGATCAGCGGGCCCATGCCGCTTTGGGGATCGAACGGATCGCCGACCCGTATGGCCCTGATCTGCTCTTGGACCCGCGACACGACGGCGTCGTACAGCGCGTCATGCACGCACAGCACGCTGGTCGAGCCGCAGGACTGGCCCTGCCACTGGAAGTTCATGCCCTCGATGGCGAGCTTTGCCGCCTTTTCCGGATCGGCGTCCGGCAGGACGACCATCAGGTTCTTGCCGCCCAGTTCATGGGTCACGAACTTGACGCCGGCCCCCGCCGCCCGCGCGCTGATCCGCTGCGCGGTGGGCACCGATCCGATGAAGCCTATGCGCTTGACCTGGGGATGGACGACGAGTGCGTCCCCCGCCACGGCCCCTTCGCCATGGATGATGTTGACCACCCCGGCCGGCAGGTGCTTCTGGCAGATTTCAGCGAGGATGCCGCCGGAAAGCGGCGCCTGGTCGGGGGTCTTGAGCACCACCGTATTGCCCATCACCAGCGGCGCGGCCATGCGCGAGGCGAGAAAATAGAACGGATGGTTGAACGCGACGATCCGGGCCACGACCCCGAACGGCTCGCGGGTCGAAAAATGCAGGTGTCCCGTGGTGGCCGGATAGGTATTGCCCAGAACCGCATGCCCGAATCCGGCATAATAGTCTATGCGGTCGGCGGCGCGGCGGGCATCGCCGAGCATAGGGGCATAGAGATTGCCCGTATCGTGGGTTTCGAGGGTAGCGATGTCTTCGGCGCGGGTGCGGATTTCGACCGCCACGCGCCGCAGCGCGGCGATGCGGCCATCCATGCCCAGCCCCTGCCAGGCCGGCCCGGCCGAACGGGCCGCGGCCACCGCCGCATCGACATCGTCGGGAGCGGCGCACTGGGCTTGCCCCAGCACGTCCCCGGTCACGGGCGCGATGCTCTCCATCACCTGTCCGGATGAAGATCCAACCAGTTCGCCGCCGATAAGCAGGGGCGCTGTCAGCATATTGCAATGTCCTCCCTGCGCGTCCCCGGCTCTCCCGGCCCAGTGGGAAACGCTTCTCCGACCCAGACCGTGCAGCATTCGAAAACTGTTGTAAAATACGATTTTTGTCGTATTTCAGACGTTGGGGATATGGTCGATATCCATCCCTCAAGCGGTTCCAGTATAGCGTTTTTGTCTACTGGGTTTATCGAGATTGAGGAAAAGCTGTGCTCTTTTGGGCAGCGGCAAAAGAATCATTCTCCGTCTCCCCGCCCAGTGCCGAAAAGCGATGCGACCCCCGCGATTGCAGTCACATTCTCGTTGAAATACGCGATTAGGGTCGCCCTCCATGCACACGGAGGAGCACACCATGAAAGTCGTCGCCAATATCGATTTCGATGGAGATTGCCGCGAGGCGTTCACCACTTATGCCCGGATTCTGGGCGGGGAAATTCGCGGCATGCTCAGCCATCGCGACATGCCCGGAATGGCCGAAGGCGTCCCTGAAGATCGCCTCGACCGCATCATCCATGCCTGGATCGATATCGGCGACCAGGCACTGATGGGCCAGGACATGCAGGATTTTTCCGGCCGCAGCGGCTACAGCGTCACCGTCTCCGCCGACAGTGTCGCGGATGCCCGCCGCATCTTCGAGGCCCTGTCCGAAGGCGGCGAGGTGCTCATGGCCTTCGAGCCGCAACCTTGGTCGCAAGGCTTCGGCATGACCCTGGACCGGTTCGGCGTGACCTGGGTCATCGACTCGCCCGCCGCGGAATAAAGGCCGGGCGACCATCCCTCAGCAGCAAGACCATCTTGCCCGCACCGCGCCATCTGCTATCCCTCGCGCTAGGACAAACGAGTGAGGGATTTCGCGCAATGACTGAACAGATCCGGATTGGCATCGCCGGCCATGGCAATCTCGGGCGTGGCGTCGAGGCCGCCGTGGCACGAAATCCCGATATGCGGCTGGCCGGCATCTATACCCGCCGGCCGCCCGAAAGCCTTGTGCCGCGCGACCCGGCGACCCCGGTCCATGCCATGGATGGGCTCGCCACCCATGGCGACCGCATCGACGTGCTCATCCTGTGTGGTGGTTCCAAGGAGGACCTGCCGCGCCAGGGGCCGGAGCTGGCCGCCCTGTTCAACACCGTCGACAGTTTCGACACCCATGCGCGCATCCCGGAATATTTCGCCGCCGTAGATGCCCCGGCTCGCGCCGCACGCCGGACCGCCCTTGTCTCGGCCGGCTGGGACCCCGGCCTCTTTTCCATCAATCGCGTCATCGGCGAAGCCCTGCTGCCCGATGGCGCGACCTATACCTTCTGGGGCGACGGACTGAGCCAGGGCCATTCCGATGCGGTAAGGAAGGTGCCCGGCGTTGCCGGGGCGGTGCAATATACCCGCCCGGTCAAGGAGGCCGTGGATCGCGTCCGCAGCGGCACACGCCCGACGCTTTCCACCCGCGAAAAACACCGGCGCGAATGTTTCGTCGTGCTCGAGGACGGCGCCGACCCCGACCAGGTGCGCCACGCCATCGTCACCATGCCGCATTATTTCGACGCCTATGACACAACGGTCAAGTTCGTCACGGCGGAAGAGCTGGCGCGCGATCACCACGCCATGGTGCATGGCGGATTCGTGATCCGCAGCGGCAACACCTCCGACGACAATACCCAGGTGATCGAATACGGCCTGCGGCTCGACAGCAATCCCGAATTCACCTCCAGCGTGCTGGTGGCTTATGCCCGTGCCGTCCATCGCCTCAACGCGGCGGGACGCTATGGGGCCATCACCGTTTTCGACGTCGCCCCCGGGCTGCTCTCCCCCAAAAGCGCCGCCGAACTCCGCGCCGAACAGCTATAGCGAGGCGATCCGCCGGCGAAGCCGCCGAACTACCCGATTGTTATGAGGAGGTCTTTTGCGTCGATCTGGTCTCCGGGTCTGACGAGGATTTCGGCGATGGTTCCGC
>NZ_QQNH01000030.1 GCF_003345525.1 Pelagibacterium lacus | reverse complement strand
AATTTATGTGCGTCGTCCCGAGTAATATCGACGATCGACTTGTCGCCAACGATCTCGATGAAATTGCGGACGGCCCGTTCGGGAATGACTCGCCACTTCCTGCGCTGCTGCGGCGATTTGGTCACCAACTGGGACGACGCAATTTCCTCAATGTAGACCCTGAGCGCCTGGCTGATCGGCGCCGAAGTCGCTGGCGCTGCCCCAAGCACCACGGCTTCGGTCGCGTGCGCGGTTCGCGAGTCCAGAATGGCTTCCATCCGTTCTGCCATCTCGCGCCAACTCGCCTTGGCCTCGAGTTCTGCGGCGGGGCGATAGGCGAACCCCAGTGCCGCCGCCCGACGCACGGCCGCCGTGTGCCGCTTCAGCGCCACCGATTCCTCCTCGTCGCACAGGAACGACGCCCAAAGGTCGTTGTCGGCTTTCTCCAATGCATCTCGCATAACACGAGCCACAGCGAGGTCGTGGGTTTTCAACGAACTGCGGATGACCGGGGCACGCTTGTCCTGATCGGCCACCATCGCCGGGACGCGCCGAACATACTGCCAGCGGTCGCCGCGACGCTGCAGAAAACGGTCGAGTTGAGACCCCCTCGGCATGTCAATTCGCTCCGATGTATCACGTTATCGGAGCAGATTGTGTCACGTATTTCGGCAGCCGACAAGGCAATTCAGACGACATGTGCCGAATTTATAGGCCATTACAGTAGGATAGCAATTTCGCAGTGAACAGAAAATGGAGCGGGTGAAGGGAATCGAACCCTCGTCGTAAGCTTGGGAAGCTTCTGCTCTACCATTGAGCTACACCCGCCGACCACCGCCTGTTTGCGGCAAATCACGGGGCGCGTCAAGGGAGCGGGGCGCTTCGCGATGCCCTCGGGAATTTCCAGTGAAACGATAGTTTTTTCGGGGGCTTCTGCGGGAAATTCAGTCATGGAAGCGCGTGCGCCAGCCCAGAATAAGGCAAAAAATCGGCACACGCGGTTGATATCAAATAACAATTTATCGATATGCCCAAGTTCCTTGGATGACCTACGGTCGAATAGCTGTGTGTAGCGTGGCAGGTGCGCCCCACCGTATTTTGCAGAATTGAGAAGTGCAGAACCTTCCTCCAGTATTGGATTATCGGTAATAAACTCTATCCAATCACTGGCGCAGAATGTCATAGACCAGCCATCTTCAAGAAAAATTTCTTGACTGGCTACCGTCAGTGCTGTCCTGAAGCACCGGTCTGGGCCAGATACCGCATGGCGGTGTCGACGCCGCCTCTCTGATAGGGCACGCCAGCTAACTCGAATCCCATTTCACATCCGGCCAGCGTACCCATCAAGGTGAGTTCGTTGATGTCACCCAGATGGCCGATCCGAAAGACTTTGTCCGCGACCTTGGACAGGCCAGAGCCCAGCGACATGTCGAAATTTTCCAGAACAGTGCGCCGGAAAGCATCGGCACTATGGCCTTCGGGCATCAGAACAGCAGTCAGAACCGGGGAGAAATGTTTCGGAGATTGGCACTGATTTTCCAGGCCCCACGCTTGCACAGCAAGGCGGGTCGCTTCGGCAAGGCGCTCGTGACGGGCGAACACACTATCCAGCCCTTCGTCCAACAGCATGTCGATGGCTTTATCCAAACCGAACAGCAGGTTCGTCGCTGGGGTATAGGGAAAATAACCGGTTCTATTAAAGGCAATCATCTCGCTCCAATCCCAGTAGGAGCGGCGAATGCCGGCCGATTTCGAGTAGTCCAGCGCCTTGGGCCCGACCGCATTGAACGACAGACCGGGCGGAAGCATGAGGCCCTTTTGCGAGCCCGCCACCACTACGTCGATTTCCCACTCGTCCATCCGAAGGTCCGCAGAACCCAGTCCCGAGATCGAATCCACCATCAATAGGGCCGGATGTCCGGCCGCATCCATTGCGTCCCGCACTTCCTTGAGCCGGGTGGTCGCGCCCGTAGAGGTCTCGTTGTGGACGACGCATACCGCCTTGATCTCGTGTCCGGTGTCCTTGCGCAACTGTGCTTCGATGATATCTGGATCAGCACCGGCCCGCCAGTTTTCGCCCGCCATGACTGGTACCAACCCCAAGCGATTGGCGAGCTTGGCCCAAAGCGAGGCAAAATGCCCCGTTTCATAGGTCAGGACCTTGTCTCCCGGCGAGAGCGTATTGCACATCGCAGCTTCCCATGCCCCGGTGCCCGAGGAGGGATAAATGACGACATGGTGCTCGGTCTTGAATATCTTCTTGAGATTGCCCAGCACTCTGGTTCCAAGTGCGCCGAATTCAGGACTGCGGTGGTCGATGACCTGTTGCGCGGTCGCCGCCAGTACAGCTTCGGGGACTGGTGAAGGCCCTGGGATCTGCAGAAAGTGACGGCCAGCTTTTTTCATTTTCTTCTCCTGACATATTGAATGCAAAATCTGATGGCTCGAAATTCAAGACTCATCGGGCTGAGTTTCCGGAGGTCATCCGGCCATCCGCCAGATATCGATAGGCAACCACGGCAAGAGCCGCCCGCACGTCAGCAGCCGACCGCTCATGCCTCCGCCTCCCTTTGGCATCTCGCGATCGCCCTTGCGATGCTGCACCACGTATCGATCGTCATCGAAAGGCGCCCGCTGCCGATCAGGAGGTATGGGATCTAGTTCTGGATGGCCTTTTGCCGCTGCATTGCCGTATATCCACCCCAGACCGAGACCAAAATGAACAGCAAACCGGCAATAGCTGCACCGAACGAGCCCATCATAAAAAGCGGTATCGACAGCAAAAGACCCAGAGACGGATAATAGAGCGACTGTATTATTCTCCACCTCCTCCCCATAGAATGATACAATGGAAACAACAGAGAATAGAGTGTCAGCACCCAAAACAACATGGCCCAAGGTCTTATGAAGAACAGCGAAACATCAGCGCTGCTCGACAATGACCGCACAAGATTCACCTCGACGGGCTCTGCCAGGACGGCACCGAGAATAAATGGAGCGATGGGGAAGCCCAAAGATCGCATCGCATAACCAAATAGGCCAAACAGCAGCAGGACCCATAGAGAATCGAAGGTCCCGGCCCAGACAAACACACCCATCGCACATAGAAACAACACCAGATTAATCAGATAGTCCGGAACCCACCGCAGCAGTAAAAAAAAGCGGATAGTGATCGACTGGAAGAACACCATCAGGATGCTGGCGACTAAAAAACTGATATAGATGGTATAGGCGATGGTAGGGTGGTCAGTGATGAACATCGGGCTGGGCGCGACATTGTGCAGGGTCAGCGCGGCGAGCAGAACCACCGAAACGATATCGCCGGGAATCCCAAGAGCCATCAGGACAGTTAGCGAGCCCCCCGCATCGGCATTGTTGGCTGCTTCGGGTGCGATGATCCCGGCCGGCTCGCCTTCGCCGAATTTCTGTTCGGGCCGCGCCAACTTACGTTCCTGGTCATAGGCGAGAATACTCGAGACATTCCCACCGAGCGCAGGCACGACACCGATGAAAACCCCGATCAAGGAGGACCGGAGAAGTGTCGGCCAGTTCTGCAAATTAGTCTTTACCGCCCGGAGATGGGGAATCCCCTCAAACCTAATGCTTCCCCCGCCCATCGACCGGTGGGTCCTTTCGCGATCCTGCATGTCATAGAGGCGCTGGCTGAAGGCAAATACCCCAATCAGGACCACGAGAATCTCAAAGCCGGAGGTCAGGAAAGGAATGTCGAAGGTGAAACGATTCACACCGCTGATGGGATCACGCCCAACCAGGGCGACGAGCAGGCCCAAGCCCGTCGCCAACAGACCCTTGGTCATCGTGCCGCTTGAGACACTGGCAGCGATCGTCAGGCTGAAAACCATCAGGGCAAAAAAGTCCCAAGGGCCGAACTGCAAGCCGATCCGGGCGATCATCGGAGCGAACGTCACCAGAACCGCCCAGCTGATCATGCCGCCGAAAAACGATGCCCAAAGCGCAATGCCGACAGAATAGGCACCCTCCCCCTTCTTGGAGAGCGTGTGCCCATCCCAGAGAGAAGGTATGGACGAACTGCTGCTGGCTATCCCCAGAATGTTGGTTGTGACCAGCCCTCCCGATATACTACCGATGAGAACGCCTATCATCAGCGACAAACCGTTAATCGGATTGATTCCGAACGTGAAGGGCAGCAAAAGGACGAGTGCCATCGAGGTCGAAAAGCCTGGGATGGCACCGACAAACAACCCAAACAACACGCCAGCACTGATGAGGATCATATTGTTGAGGGTAAAGAAGAGCGGGATCGTCTCTCCTAGATTAGCTACGGCCTGGCCCAACATTGTCAGAACCCCGTCAAACTGCCGGAGGGAATGTATACTCTAAATATCCAGCGCATCGATGCCCACATGGTTGCCGAGCATCCAAAGGCAACGAGAAAATTGGTTATCAGACCTTTCGCGTCCCGGCGTCCGGTGAAGGAAAATAACAAGACCATGAAGGCCGTGCCGGATATGAGAATACCGAGATAAGGGAGCGCCAATATGAAGCCGGTGAACAGGACGATGCATATCGCGGGATTCAGTAGCCATAGCGCGCCACGCTCGCCTTCTTCCGCTTCGGACCTGACAGTTCCGGAAAAAGCCTGAATCAGATAGGCCACCGAGCAAATCGACACGAAGGCCAGGCACACCATCGGAAACAGGCCCGGCGACACCTCGACAAGCCGCGGATGTCGAATTAGCAGAGCCTGCTGCCATCCAATGCCGCAGAACACGCAAAGCACCAGGGCGGCAATCACTTCAACACGCGTCCGGCTGATCATGGTCTTGCGCTCTCGCCAAAGCCACTGTCGGTCGGCCAAGGAAAGTTGGCTTCAAACTGACGGGCGAGATGGAGTAGCAAACCATCGGCGGCAAATGGGGCCACCAGTTGGAACCCGATCGGAAAACCGTTCTCGGTCGCAGGACCGGGAATGCTTATTGCGGGACAACCGGTCACGTTCGCAAAGCCGGTAAAGACAGAATGTTCACCGCCTTCAACCGGTTGACCGTTGATAGATTTATGGTCCCGCTCTCCGGCCGGCCAAGGCAAGGTTCCGGAGGACGGCGTCATGAGCAAATCGTAGCGTCCAAAGACCGAAGCAATCTCCTCCCTCGCCTCGCGCAACACCTCGAGGGCGGTCGCGTATTCGACCCCCGTCACCGTCTCGCCCGCCTTGATCGCCTCGGCAAATTCGGGCGTGACCAGCCCCTTCCACGGCCTATCTTGGAACACACGCGCAAGACCCGCTTTTGAAATCGCGCCGAAACTCTTTCCGAAAGCGCGCGTATCGAACGGAGCTTCCGCAACCTCGATACGGTGGCCGAGCCTTTCGAGGCGCCCGGCGGCCTCGCGCACGCTGGCGGCGACCTCATGGTCAACAGGCAAGCCCCGGAACTCCTCGATGAGAAGGATACGGAGCCCGTCGCGCACGGTGCCAAGCGGCCCGCTCACCACCGGATAAGGAAAATTGATGCTTTGCCGGTCCCGTGAATCCGGTTCGGCGATGATCTCAAGACAAAGAACTGCATCCTCGACGGTCCGGGCAATCGGGCCGATGACTTCATATTCGGCGACGATGGCGGGCAAGGTGTCAAGGCGCGGAACCCGGCCCGCGCTCGGCTTGAATCCGACAAGACCTGTGAACCCGGCGGGACGCCTGATAGACCCACCGGCATCCGTCCCCAGCGCGAGAGGCGCGAACCCCGCAGCCACAGCCGCAACAGCGCCCCCGCTCGAGCCCCCAGGGGTCAAACGCACATCCCAGGGGTTGCGGGTTACGCCGTGCAGATCGTTATGGGTGAAACCCCTTAAGGTGAACTCAGGAACGTTGGCCTTGCCTACGACGACCCCACCGGCTGCCCGCAGCCTTGCCACGGGTAACTCGTCAGCTTCGGGGTGATAATCAGCAAAGGCCCTGCTGCCCCAGCTCGTCGGCAAGCCTCGAACATTGATCGCATCCTTTACAATAAAAGGTACGCCGTCAAAATTCGAGAGGGGCGCCGAGGCAGTCCAGCGGTCGGTGCTCCTGGATGCCTCCTCGCGCATGACGTCGGTATCGAGCGCAACGATAGCGTTGATCTTGGGATTGAGGAGCTCGATGCGCTCAATGAGGCATTTGACGACATGGCTCGGGGTGAGGTCGCCCGCGGCATAGGCCGCGGTCAACTCTCTCGCCGAAAGAAAGGGAATGTTCACGTCAATCTCCAGCTTGAACGGACGTTCAGTTGAATTTCATTCAACCATGGAGCTTGGCCATTGCAGCGTCGCGTTCTCCATCCTCGAAGTCCCTGATCTCCTTGGCTTTGGCCAGAACATCGTCGATGCGCTCCTGGGGCACCACGACGACACCGGTCTCGTCGCCAAAGATCACATCGCCAGGACGGATGCCAACGCCGTCTATCGTGACGGGACCATTGATTTCCGCGGTTTCCAGATCCCATCGGCTCTTGATAGGACTCAACCCCTTGACCATGACTGTCATGCCTGAATCGCGAATTTGCGGGGCATCGCGGGTGGCGCCATTGATTAGTACGCCGGTCACACCGTTGAGGAGGCATTTATAGGTGTGGAATTCGCCCCAACTGACCACATCGGTCCGGCCCCCGATATCGACAACGACCACCTCCCCCTTGCCAGCCAGCCCCCCCGACACCTCCGCATGCCGGACAAGCGGCTCGTCCTTGGGGGTCACCGAGGATTTGGCACGCTGGCGGATCGTGAACGCGGTCCCCACCATCCGGGCGTGATTACTGCCGAGACAGATGAAATTAGTCAGCACGCTGCGCTTGATGCCAAGAATCTCCATTGCATCGCTCACGTGCCCACTCACGAGTGTCAAGAATTCTGCCTGCTGCGTATCATTCAGCGCCATGCTTCACCTTTTTAATATTGTAGAAGTGTCTTGCACCTGCCGGTGCGGTCGAATAGCGACGAACCACTTATGCCCGCCGCGGGATACCGTCACGGCATGTCCAGCATGCCCATGTTTTCGAGCAAGAGCTTGTATGCATTGAATTCGACGGTCAGTGCCGCTTCATACTCGTCGGGCGCTAGGAAGCTGATTGCCGTGCCGTTGGCCTCGAACTGTGCTAACAACTGAGGATCACTGAGCGCGACTTCAAACAGGTTCGCATAGTAGTCGCGGATCTCGTCCGGCGTTTCGGCAGGAAGATAAATGCCATGGGCCAAACCGAAGACGACATCGTAACCCAGTTCCCGTGCCGTGGGAATTTCGGGCAATTGAGGAATGCGATCTTCAGACAGGGCGATCAGCGGCTTGAAATCACCACTAGCAGAATAGCGCGCAGAAACGCCGATATCGGCCTCGGAAAGCTGGATGTGATTACCAAGCATTGCCGTAATACGTTCCTGCAGACCGTTATATGAGACGTATTTGAGTTCTATTCCGGCCAATTCGGAGAGAAGAAGCAAAGAAATGTGGCTCGTGCCGCCCAAAGATGCACCGGTCAATATCTCTTCAGGATGCGCTCTTGCATAATCAAGAAAGCTCTGCGCGTCGTCAAAGGGCGCTCCGCTTGCACCGTTGACGATCGAATAGTCCTGGGTTAGGCGCGCAACGGGAACCAGGTTTGAATATGTGACCGGTCCTTGGGCCGTAAGGTGCGAAAGGATAAGGGATTGGTGGTTGATCAGCAGTGTACATCCATCTGGCCGTGCATCCGCCACTTCGATGGAGCCACGCATTGTGGCTTGCCCACCTATGTTCACTACTTGCAACGGAACAGCCGGCGAGTTGCGATTAACAGCCTCAGCAACAACTCGGCCGATAGCGTCCGAATTCCCTCCCGGATTGGACGCCACAACCAACCTGGCACTCCCGCAAGGCAGATTAACTTGGGCAACCGCCGAAGCAGTCATGCCTCCCAGCATGCAAAATGCCACTACTAAGCTTATTCTCTTATTCATCGTTCTCCTCCTCCATATTACATTTTAAGAAATGAGCTCCACATCTACCTGAGAAGAAATTTCCTCTGCTTTTCCTCTCATCGCCTGCATCATAAATCCAAAATCATTTCCTAGCATGATCATTCGCGATCCCAGCTCTATGGTGCGCATGATCTGAGAATGCTCATAAATTCCGCCAAGCCGCAGAATTTTATTGTTATTCTTGCAAGCAGCAGCGACGCGATCATAGCATTCGAGAATGCGCGGGTGCTCGACTTGGCCCGGAATACCCATTTCCAGCGCTAGATCGTTCGTGCCGATCGAGATCACGTCGATACCCTCGACCGCAGCGATCTCCTCCACATTCTCGACGGCCCGGGGCGATTCCAGCATGACGACCAGAAGAACATCATTGTTGATGGCTTCACTGATCTGATCCTGCGGCATTCCCTTCCAGTGCAGATGGACCATCGGTCCCATGCCAGAACGGTGCCCGAGCGGCGCATAGCGGCAATTGGACACTGCCTGTCGAGCCTGCGCAGCGGTTTCCACATGCGGAACGACGATGCCCTGGGCACCGCCATCGAGAATGCGCGCCGCATGGAAATGTTCGTGACCGGGAACGCGGACCACCGGAGTAACGCCTGCATCGAGCGCGGCGACGCAAATCTGACCCGCCGTTGCGATATCCATCGTGCAGTGTTCGAGATCTATGAATAGATAATGATATCCAGCGGCCTTGGCCGCACGCGCGATATCGACGGTCCGCGAGTGGCGGACTCCAAGCCCAAAAGCGATCTTTCCAGAAAGCAACCGCGACTTGGCTACATTATTCAATAACATTACCGACCCTCCACTTTCAGCAATATTTACTATAATTTACTTATTACTATCGAAAATTATTACTATATCTCCATACCAACAATGCCATGCATCATTAATTCCAGCCCCCCCCCCAAGGCGGGCAACCAATCCCTGAGAGTCGCGACAATCGTTACAAAGCGACGACCAAACTTCGCCGCAAAGGGGTGACCATCCTCAATCGACTCCAACTTTCATTGCCCAACGCGATAGGGGCGCCTCCAACGGCATGTCAGAATTAGAATTCGTTTTGATGCGCGATATAAAATTTTGTAATTCATTTTATAACGGAAAACACAGCAGTCAACAGGAAATTTGCGATATTCCGACACGCGATACTATCGCCATGGCATAACGCCAGCCAAAAGACGATCGCTATAAACCCGAGAGAACCGGACAATTTTGCCGCCTTCCACCAATCTTGAACTCTCAAGGCAAGGGAAACACGGGGGGCTCCCTTGCTGTTAAGGGTCAAGACGCTACAAACCCGAGTCCATGCTGATGGGACGTATCCTTGACGCCGAAGTGAAATTTTGAATTCAAATATTCTGGGGCGCGCATAAGATCAGAACGCCCCTGAGATCGACAGGCAGGGCGCCCGCCTACTGGAAGCGCTATCTATACGCTTCTTCGTAACTTCGAAGGACGGCAGCACTTTTGTTGCGAAGATGATGAAACAAGATCGAGGCCAAGGCGTCAGCATCCCGGCGACGGAGGGCGTCGATTATCTGTTCATGTTCCCGTACCGCTTCGGCCCATCGCAAACCCTTGTCGTCGAGATTTGCGGCATACCTCACTCGACGCAGACTCGCTGACAGGGAACGCGCGGAACGAATGAGGGCGGAATTTCCCGATATTTCCAATATTTTGTCATGGATCAGCTGGTTTGTGCGGAAATAATGGTGCCTGTCGTCCCTCAGATAGTGCCCGTACATTTCGGTGTGAAGCGAGAGCACCTCTTCGAACTGCTCTTCTGTAATCCGTTCGCAAGCGAGGCGACCCGCGAGCGCCTCGAAACCGCCCATTAGGTCAAAAAGTTCCTTGATATCGTGAGCGCTGAGGGAACGCACGCGCGCGCCGCGATTGGGCATGAGCTCCACCAAACCGTCCGATGCCAGGACCTTGAGTGCCTCGCGCAGCGGTGTCCTGGAAATTCCGAACGTTTCACAGAGTTGACGCTCGGGGATACGCCCACCTTCAGGAATGTTTCCTTCGACTATATAGTCCCTGAGCCGTTCCAGGACCTCACTATGAAGAGATGTTTCCTGCTGGCCACTTTCGGCAGGATTTTCTACTTGGGTAGCGAACTCAACCATTACGACCTCACATTACATCGGCGCTCTTACACCAACTAAAGTAGAAGAACATAGAAAATCCCAAATTTGAATGCAATTTTGCAAAAAGGGGGGAATTTGGCGCCGCTGCATGCATACCAATTCCAACGAGCCGCTCCCAAATCCCACGAGCGACCGCCCCCGACGGATAGACCGGATCAATATAGCCTGGAGCCGTATTGTGTCTATCGGGGCGGCGGCGACGGCCGCACAGGAGGCTGACAGGGCATTGAGTCGTCGCCCGTGACGCGGAACGACAAGACTTTACCCCAGGACCGTCACGGATGGAATCTGTTCAACGCTCGAAGATGGCGAAGCACGAATGAATAATCAGGCTTGCATGAGTTAGGGCGTGATCGTCCAGCCTCACCTTCGACACGGAGAACTGCCATCTGGTTGGACGGAACTCGTACCACTTTCAAGGCTGGGCCGCTCTGCGCCGCAGGAAGTGCCGGCACCAATCGCACGCGCGGAAGCTCTGAAAGCTTATGCTGTAGCGTTCTGGAAGTGAACTGCGCCAGGTTCGCCGGAGGCCATTTGCTTAGGTTATGCGGCCATGGCCGATAGCTGAACGGCAACTTTTGATATTTATCAGTCACTAGCGGACGATTGCTCCGTAGTGATCGCATCATGCTAACATCATTGATCATCAGATCGGTACATTCGCCGACAACCAGCTGCGAGCTCTTGGGCCCTCAAATTATCATAGACTGTCATCCAAGGTGCCGCCCGTCCAAGAGCCGTATCGATGAAGTGAGAGAACTCAGCAACAAAGGGGTCGGCGACCTCGATTGCGCTGAGGTCAATCACTTCCTTATTGATGCGGTAACCGCCAGCGGTCAGCACGATAGCCCCTGCGTCGCCCTCGGCCTCAATGCGCATCTTTCCGTTGGGCGTGGTCCACATCCCGTCTGCATATTGCGGCGGAAAAGGCGACCAAGCGCTCTCCACCCGGACCGAGCAGCCATCCACTCCCCTAAGCAAGGCGCTGAAATAGTCCTCGGTGGGCATATCGAAATGCACGTTCCTGAAGTCGGCGCTTTCGACTGTCAACGATCCGGCAAGCCAATTGGCGATATCGAGCTGATGTATGCCGTTGACGAGCATAACCCCGCCATGACCCGGTTGGGTTCGCCAGCCGCCGACCTCCGTTTTCAGCGTCATTGTGGCAATGCTCAAACGCCGCAGCCGCCCGATGGCGGGCAAGGCCTCGGCGAAGGCCCTGAGATGGGCATGGCAGCGCAGCATATAGCCCGGCATGATCGTGACGCCCGCGTCACGCGCGAATGCAGCCAGATCGCGCGCCGACACCAGGTCGGGCGCCATGGGCTTTTCGCAAAGCACATGCCTGCCTGCCGTGGCGATCCGCTTGGTCGCTTCAGGGTGAAATTCGGGCGGCAAGGCCAGGGTCACGGCATCGACGGAATCGAGGTCGAGGGCATCAAGGCTTTCGAACCATGCAGCACCGATGTCCATGGCTCGTTGCCCAACGGCGTCTGCCGGATCGATGAGGGCGACAACCTGATGACCAAGCGCCAGTACGGCGTCTACATGACGCTGGCCTGCCCATCCACCAGCGCCCACGATTGCAAACCGCATAGCCATCTCCTCGTTCGACCTTCGGCCTCTTATCGGGAGCAGCCCGGCAGGTCCAAGAGTTTGTCGGCATATGCCGCTGCTGCATTCGGCATGGCGTGTGGGCCCAACAGCTATGCGCATCCGGCATCTACGGGATGTTCGTTATATCTTGGACCGCATTCCCGCCGCCTGATAGCTAGGACCGGACCTGACGAGCGGGCGACCAGGAGGAAAACGCCGTGGCGGAAACACTTTCAGAACCGATGCGGAAACTTGGCCGGCCCCTGCGCTGGGGACTGATCGGCGGCGGGGCCACCAGCCGGATCGGGCCGACCCACCGTTACGCGGCCCGCCTCGATGGCAAATACGCTCTGGTTGCTGGAGCGCTTGACGTCGACGCGCCTAGAGGAAGGGCATTTGCTCGCGATCTCTTTATCCAGCCCGAGCGGGCCTATGACAGCTATGAGGATCTCATCGCGGCCGAACGAGGCCGTGCCGATCCGGTCGATGTCGTCAGTGTGGTGACACCCAATGATTCCCACTTCCCGATATCGAAGGCTCTCATTGAAGCCGGGTTCGCCGTAATCTGCGAAAAGCCACTTGCCAATACGATCGAGCATGCTCGGACTCTGGTAGAGCAAGTCGAAAGGCGGCGAGGACTTCTGGCCGTAAATTATGGCTACAGCGGCTATCCGATGGTCCGCCAGGCGCGCGCGATGATCACGGCCGGCGCCATAGGCAAGGTGCAGTTGGTCCAGGCCGAGTTCGCGCTTGGCAGCGTGGGGTCCATGAGTGAAGATGGTACTGCCAACTGGCGCACCAAGCCCGACATAGCCGGCCCCTCAGCCGTTCTGGGCATGATCGGTACGCATGCCGCCCATCTGGCAAGTTATGTCTCCGGGCTTAAACTGCTTGAAGTCAGCGCCGATACGCAAACCTTCGTGCCCGGTCGCCAGCTCGAGGACAATGCCCAGATTCTGTGCCGGTACGAGAATGGCGCACGCGGGTCGATGTGGATCAGCTATGTAGCCGCCGGCGCATGGCACGGGCTGCGATTGAGGATATTCGGGGAAACGGGCGGCATCGAATGGGTGCAGGAGCAACCGAACGAACTCCTCGTTCATCGCCTGGGCAAAGAGCGGCAGATCCTCACACGAAACGGGATCGGAACGCCATCGGAGGTCAGTTCGGCCTCGCGCGTGGCACCGGCCCATCCAGAAGGTTTCATCGAGGCTGTCGGCAATGTCTACAGCGACTTCGCAGATGCCGTAGCAGCAAAGCTGACGGGCACACCGGCTACCTACCCCTATCCAGACGCCATGGATGGACTTCTGGGGGTGAACTTCATCGATGCAGTGCTGGAGTCGAGCCGCGCGAATGGCCGATGGATATCGGCCGAGCCGTCGGTGTAGCGACATGGACGCGGATATATCGAAAATATCCCTGGCCCAACTCGGGTTCTACGATGCCGGGCCAGTGGCGCTGATTTCGGCTGCTGCCGAAGCGGGGTTCGGCGCCGTCAGCCTTCTGGGGCGTTCCGGCATAGGAAAGCGGCTCGAACACGATCTGGTCTCCGACCGCGACCTGCGCGCCCAGGTTCGGGAGCACGCCCTCCAAACCGGCATGCGGATCAGTGATATCGAAACGATCGTGCTTGATCCCGACCTCGATCTGGCGGCCCTCGATCCTCTGTTCGACCTCGCCGCTGATTTAGGCGCCCGCCACATCTCGTGCATAGGTCCGCGCCTGGGAAGCGGATCCGATCCGGCCGCCCTTGCGGCACAGTTTGCAGCAATTTGCACGAAGGCCGCCTCCACCGGCGTGGATATCGGGGTAGAGTTCATGGGTTTTCGGGAAATCGGCACCCTCGAGCAGGCTCTTTTATTGATCGAACGTTCCGGAGCGTCCAACGCAAAAGTCATTCTCGACTGTCTGCATCTCCACCGCACTGGAGCTTCGCTTCAGGTCGTCGCGTCGCTCGATGCCGAGCGCATCGCGTGCGTACAATTGAGCGACGCTCCAGTCGCCTATCCCCGCGACCTCATGGTCGAAGCGCGTGCGGGGCGGATGCATCCGGGCACCGGCACCATTGCCCTATCTGAGATTCTTGCCTGCGTCCCGCCCTCGGTTCCCCTGGTGCTGGAGGTGCCCGGAGCCGTAAGGGCCGAAGATGCGGTTGCGACAAGAACAGCGGAGGCCGCATTGCATTTGCGGGCATTTCTGACCGCCATCGCCACTTATTGAGACCGCCGCAGTCCAACGAAAGCATCAGATCATGATTTCGATTTCCCACCTCACAGCACTCGATGCGAGTCCAGAAGATTTCATCGACGCCGCAGCGGCCGCAGGCTTTCAGGGCGTGGGATTGCGCATCCAAGCGCCGCGACACACGCCCGATCGATGGCCGGTTGCCGGAGATCTGGCGCGGGCCCGCTCGTTGCGGCAGCGCGCCGCGGACGCAGGAATTTCGGTGTTCGAAGCAGAGGCCTTTCCCATCTGGCCCGAGACCGAGATTGCAGACTATCTGGCAGGCCTCCAAGCGGCATCGGAGATGGGCGCAACCCATCTCCTGGTTACTGCGATGGACGCCGATGAGCAGCGATTCATCGAGCGATGCGGCCTCTTGTGCGACCATGCGGCTCGGCTTGGGCTTACCTCCGTGCTGGAGTTCATGCCGTTTCGCTCGATCAACACGCTGGGGGCCGCAATGCGGGTGCAGGACGCCGTGGGGCGGTCCAATTTACGTCTGCTCGTCGATACCTTGCACCTGATGCGCTCCGGGGGCAGCGCCGAGGATATGGCCAACCTTCCGCTCGAGCGGCTGGGCTATATCCATCTTTGTGATGCAACGGCGACAGCCCAGGTCGACGATCTGGCCACCGAAGCGCGTACGCTGAGGCTCTATCCAGGGGAAGGCGAACTACCGCTGCTTGAAATCCTCTCAAGTGTCCCGCCCCATATCGATGTCAGCGTGGAGGCTCCCAATGCTCGCCACGCCCATCTGTCGGCGAGCGAGCAGATCGGCCTGGCCGGCCGCTACACGCTTGCGCTCGTCGCAGCCGCGAGAGAGGCCGCTCGGCGCGCTTTAAGCTGAGACGATGTTCAGCGAGAATCCGAAAGATCGGCCGGCAGTTGGATCTCTTCATCCGCGTAATTGACCGAGCCCTGCCACATGCCCGCATCGACGAGCTTGTGGATCTCCGAGCGAATGATGTTGCGCACGACGGTGACCGTCCGAGAGTGTTGTATCTCGTTGGTTGAAACCAGACACAGGCGCCAGAGTATCTCCGGATCGCTGAGGGGAACGGCCGTCAGCTTCCCGCTCATCAGCTGGTCGTGAACCGCACCATAGGCGAGTACCGTATACCCGAGCCCTGAGGCGACAAGGGCGCGGGTCGACACCAGCCCATCGACCTCGAAGGCGATATCGAGCTCGCGCCCCTCCTGATCCATCGCCGCCTCGAGGAGCTCCCTCAAAGAGTGCCCGCGTCGCGGCATGATGAGCGGCACGGAATCGATGGCGATTTCCGGGCTGGCTGGTGGGCACCCGGTGGACTGTTGAGGTGGCCCGATGAGATACATCGGCTCGACCAGGACTGGCTCGATTCTGATGCTGCGATGGGCGGCCGGAGAGTGGATGAGGCCGAGCTGGATTTCATCCTTGACCAGGCCGCCATAGATCAGGCCGGCATAAGCTTCCACGATCCGCAGCTCGATCTGGGGAAAGTCCTCCCTGCAGCGCTTGGCGAGAAGCGGCACCAAAAGCTCGCCGGTCGCCGGCGTGACGCCGACAGTGACCTTCCCGCGCACAACCTCGGATTCGGCGCGGACCTCCTCGGCCATATTGGCGATCTGCTGCATCAGCGTACGCGCCCGGGCCCTCAGCAGTTCACCAGATTGGGTGAGTTCCACCCCCGTTCCGGTACGAACGAACAATTCCACCCGCAGTTCGTCCTCGAGCTTGCGCACCTGGCGGCTCAGCGCGGGCTGCGCCACGTGGAGAATGCCCGAGGCTTTCGAGAAGCTCAGAACATCGGCCACGGCCAGAAAATAGCGCAGCGATCGAAAATCCATATGCCTCACTCCTCCCAGGGCCTCGGAAAAGAGCTTTCGATGGGCCGGGCGACCGGACATATGTGAAAGCGGCGTCGGCACGCTGTCAATCGTTGCCGGGCGAAGAATTGGCAACGGCACCCGGACGCGGCAGGGTCGAAAGTTCGATGCGCGAGAACCGCCACCCTGCCGATGTTCGGGCAAAGCTCGCAGTGCAGTCGCCCACGGCAGCGAGACGACCTGGGCCGTCGCGCCAATCGGTGACCAGTATGAAGGATTTCCCCCAGGCGACATCCTCGCTTTCACCGGAGCAGATCACCATGTCGGTCTGTTGATGCCGGACCAGCCCCTTGAAAAGCTCGCGACGCCCCAATGCAAGGTCCAAAAGCTCGGCATGACCATGCGCGTCGCCCTTGGGGGTACCAAGGCTGCCAAATTCCTTGACCCCGGTGTTCAGCTTCACAAATCCGGCCTCGGGCGTGAAAAGGTCCACGAAGTCCTGCGCATCGCCATGATTGAAGGTATGGCAATAGAGTGCGTAGAGCCGCAAAATCTGACGCTCGTCTTCGATGGGGAGCGGTTCGGCGTTGATCAAAGTCATCACTTTTCCGTCTGTTTTGCGACAATGGGCAGGAGCAGATGGGACTGGTGATCGCGGTCCCTGAAAATCTTGTGCGCCGTTGCACGGCCGCTGGGCAGGTGGAAGCTGTCCGGGGGAAGAAGCTGTGCATGCTCGTCGGTAAACGATTCATTGCACGAAAGTTCGCAGCGGATGCGATGGCCCTTCTTGAAAACGTTGGCGAACGTATAGAGCCTTATCGCATATTCCACGATTTCGTGGGGCGTCACTGGTGTCGCCGACGTATGCGGGTGATGGGGGCGACCCGGCGTAGAAAGCGTCTCATCGAGTTCGCGGTGCGACGCTTTCAGAAATCCGGTCGTAACCTGGCGCTTCTTGCCGTGCGGATCGACATCATAGAGCTTGACGATGAAATTGGTGTCGTCAGTGTCGATGGCCGCGAACAGATGCATCGCACCCGATCCCGCCATCTCGATATCCTCGAGCAGCGCGTCCGTCATCCAGACGACCTTGCCGTTTTCCGAGGTGACGGTCAACGGAGCCTGATAAAAGCCGTCGGGCGGCGAATGTTCGGCACTCAGGGGCTCGGGATCGTAAGCCAGCCGATGTCTTGGCCGAAGAAAAAATGGCACCCAGTCCACCTGGGGCGGCCAGCTTTGGGCACCACGCCATTCGCGGGCGCCTTCGAGGAAATAATTGACTTCCGGCTCGTCCATGATGCCGTTGTCGATGCCCTTGAGCCAGTAGTCGTACCAGCGCAGCATTTCCTCATGCGATTCATGGAAAGGACGCTCCTGCATAGGCGGAGAAGCCAGGAGATCGAGCTTGCGCGGGCCCTTGACGCGCGCGTAGGTGTCGATGGTGCCGTCGATCGTCCAACCTCTTCCCCATTTGGACTGGAAGTAAGCGGGAATTTCAACCTTGTGGGCATGGGTAACGGGCGAACCTTCGCGGTAGAAGGGGCCGTCGAGCGGATTGAGCACGAAATCGAGCCAGAGTTCGTGGGTTTCTGGATAGCTGATGACGTGGGTCAGATTGGGCCAGTTCTGGATATCGGGATCTGACAAGCGCTCGGCGACGCGAGCCGAATAATCGGCCTCCGAGAGCTCCTCGCGCAGCTTCGATTTCACCCGCCCCACGGCCACGCCGCTGTCCCCTCCCCGCCCCTCGCGCGAAGCCCGAGGCATAAGCCAGAGAACACCGCCATGATAGGCCAGCTCGTAAAGGTCAAAATGGCCACCATTGCAGAAGATGGCCTTAAGATGGGGAGGAGCCTCGGCTGCCCCCAGGACTTGCACCGTGGCGAAATAGGAAATCCCGACCATCCCGATGTTGCCGTCGCACCAGGGCTGCACGGCCAGCCATTCCACCAGATCGTAGATGTCCTTCCCTTCTCCGTGGCCACCACTGTCGTAGTTGCCGCAGAGTTCTCCCTCCGATCCGCCGGTACCCCGGACGTCAGCGATGACATGGGCATATCCGCGATCCACAATGCGCCGGATGTCACCCGCTTCGATGCCACCATCCCACAAGGGGTTGGGTCGGGCCTGCGGCGGGAGCGTCAAGGACAGGGCTTGAAGATTCTTACCGTAGGGACTGAGCGCCAAAAGCGCGGGCATCTTCTGGTCAGACGGCTGACGATAGATATCGGCGGCGAGTTGTATGCCATCGCGCATCGGGATCATGACGTCGCGGTCCACGATCATGTCGGACTGTTGTCCTCGATTGGTTTTGCTGACTCGGTCGTGCATGTTCGCTCCTGTCCGTCTGATATCCGGCTTTCGGTCCAGCTTTGGTAGTAGCGACCGTTTCGACTATCTGTCCAAGACATAAGTGCAATCCTGCGTATGCCGCACAGGCATGGACCGACCCGCAAAAAAGGGCTGCCCCGATCTCGGAGCAGCCCTGTCATACACAAGCGCACGCGCCCGATTTCAGACTTGGTTTATGCCTTCATTCAAAGCTCGGCGTTGTCGATGGGAGCGAAATGCGTTCACTATCGTCCAGATGACGAGCACGGCGCTTATGGCCAGAATGACGCCGCTGATCGGGCTCTGGATGAATGTTGCCGGATCGCCACGCGAGTAAAGCATGGCGCGGCGGAAATGCTCCTCGATCATCGGGCCAAGAACGAACCCCAGTATGAGCGGCGCAGCGGGAAAATTGAGATACCGCATCAAATATCCCAATGCGCCGAAAAATACCATGACAATCACGTCCGCGACACTGTTGGAGATGCTGTAGACACCGGCACAGATGAAAACCACGATTCCCGGATAGAGCAGCGAATAGGGTATGGAAAGCATCCGGACCCAAAGCCCGATCAAGGGAATGTTGAGCACGAGAAGCAGGATGTTGCCCAACCAGAAGCTCATGATCAGCCCCCAGACCAATTCGGGATGCTGGGTGAGAATCTGTGGGCCGGGCGTGATCCCGTGGATGATGAAGATGCCGAGCATGATCGCCATCTGAGTGCTTCCCGGAATGCCCAGCGTCAGCGTGGGTATGAACGCGGTCATATCGGCCGCGTTGTTGGCCGTCTCGGGCGCGACGACTCCTTCGATCGCTCCCTTTCCGAAACGCGAAGGATCCTTGGATACTCGCTTTTCCACCGAATAAGACATGAACGAGGCTATGAGACCGCCCGTGCCGGGAAGTGTTCCGAAGAAGGACCCAATGCCCGACGCCCGCAGCATGGGAGCCAACGAGCGCCTGATATCGTCCCGGGTGGGAATCATAGATTTGAGCGTCACCCTCTTCTGGGTCAGCTTCACGTCCTTGGCCCCACGAACGCTCGCGATCACCTCGGGAAGTCCGAACAAACCCATGGCGAGAGCGACCAGCTCGATCCCATCGGTCAACACGGGAACGCCGAAGGTGAACCGCTGCGTTCCTGTATAAATGTCCGAGCCGACAAGCCCGAAGGCAATGCCGAGCACGACCATGGCCAAGCCCTTGGCGGCCGACCCTGAACTGATCGTACACGCCGCAACCAGGCCCAGGACCATGAGAGAGAAATATTCCGCGGGCCCAAAACGCAGCGCATTTTCCGAAATGACCGGTGCGAACACCATAAGCAGAATGATGCCGAAGCTGGCACCGACGAACGAGGGCACCGCCGTCATCAGAAGCGCCACGCCCGCGCGTCCCTGCTTGGCCATGGGATATCCGTCAAGGCACGTCACGGACGCTCCCGGCGTGCCCGGAACGTTGAGCAATATCGCTGCGATCGTGCCGCCATAATTGGTTCCGTAGTAAATCCCCGCGAGCATGATCAGCCCGCTCGTCGGCTCGAGCTGAAACGTAAAGGGGAAAAGAAGCGTCATCGCCGCCAGGGTGCCGATGCCGGGAATAACACCGAGCAAGGTTCCCAGGAACACGCCAATGAAACAATAGAGGATATTGGCAGGCTGAAGAGCGACGGCCAGCCCCATGGAGGCGTTGGCCGAGAGTTCGGTTAGAATGTCCATCTCGCTACCAGCGGATCAATGGGATGGGAAGACGCAGCAATACGACGAAAACAACGACCGCCACAGCCGTGAGAACCATCACGTTGATCGCCGTCTTCAAAGCATCGAACGTGTCGTCCGCCAGACTCGCTACGAGCGCGGTGAGGGCAACCGCCGGCAGGAAGCCAAAGCTGATCGCCATTGCAAAGACGATCGCCGACAGAATTATAGTCAGCGCGGGTCGGACGTCAAAGCTCGGCCGATCGCCCTCGGAAACCGTGAAGCTGCCTAAAACTATAGGGGCGGAGACCAGAACCAGCACCATACCGACGCCCATCGGAACCATTCCAGGCCCCATCTGGGCAAGCGTGCCCAACCGGTAGTTAAAATAGCTGAAGGCGGCGAATCCGATCCCCGTCGCGAGCAGAAGGATGCCACCGACAAAAGATCTTCGATCCAGGACTTTCATGGCCGATTCCTCGATGTATGGCCGCGCGACCAATCAGGGCCGCGCGGCGAAGCGCATTATTCGATGACGACGTCGACGTCCTGAACCACCTGATCCCATTTGTCGTAGTTGGACCTGAGGACTTCCGCGAAGACTTCCGGGCTGGGATCAGCCACGTCGGCTCCCAGTTCGTTTATCCGCTGACCCAGCGTCTCGTCCTCGAGAGCGTAGGCAAGGGCTTCGTTAAGCCGGACAACGATCTCCTCGGGCGTGCCACGCGGCACGACATAGCCTTGCCAGCCGGTGAAGTCGAGCCGTTCCCAGCCCTGCTCGGCGACCGTTTCGAGATCCGGCGCTTGTGCAATGCGCTCGATGCCCGCCAAAGCGACGGCATCAAGATTGCCAGCCTCGACCTGTTCAAGAGCGATCGTATCGCCAAAGATGAACGAGAGGCGTCCTGCCATCAGATCGGTCAGGGCCGGACCACCCCCGGGGTAAGGAATATGGGTCATTTCCACGTCGCCGAGGGCGGCCAGAAGCTCGCCAGCCAGATGACCGAAGCTACCCGGGCCCGAAGAGCCGAAATTAATCGTTCCGGGCGCTGCCTGCGCGGCTGCCACGATGTCATCGATCGTTTCGTAGCCGGTATCGGGATGGGTCAGGACGACGGAATAGGTGATTGCATACAGCCCGAGCGGATCGAAGTCCTCGAACAGATCGAACGGCGTTTCGGCATAAAGATGCGGGTTAAGCGTCAGAGTCGATGGGGTTCCGAGCAGGATGGTGTAGCCATCAGGTGCGGCTCGGGCCACAGCCCCCGAGGCGAGATTACCATTGGCGCCAGGCTGGTTGCTGACGATCACAGGCTGGCCGAGATTTTCCTGCATTTTTTCCGCAATCAGCTGAGTGAGCGTGCTGCTCATTCCACCCGTGGCGTAGGGCACCACAATGGTGACGGCACGACTGGGAAAGTCGTCTTGGGCACTGGCTGCCCCCGCCATCGCACACGAAGCGAAAAGAATGGCGGCCATTCTCGTCGTCAGATTGAACCTCATAGGACATTCTCCTCCAAACAATTAGCCCGAACCCCGGGTCCGGCACGTCCACACTGGCGGTTCACCAATGGGTAGCCTAGGCCTATCAAGGCCGACCTCATGTGTCTAAGATATCATTTGCATTCGGACGATGCCGTTTGAGCATAGGGCTCTATGGACTCTTCCTGCCGTGTCGCAATGTCAGGAACAGCGCCGTCGCCATTGCCAGGGCGGAAAGCTGCAACAGCCCGGCCATGAGCGCGGCAAGTCCAAACGCGTCGATGATAAGCGCTCCCATCAATGGAGCAACGGCCTGACTGGTCATGAGCAGCGCACCCAACCAGCCCATGAGCCGGGCCAAATGAGGACCGGCAAGCAGATGCAGCGGCAGAAGTCCCCTGGCGATCGAGTTGAGGCCGATCCCCATGCCAAAGGCGACGACCGCGACCGTCAAGCCCCAGCCATTGGCGGCGAAAACGGCAATGGCCAGCGCCAGCAGAGCGCAGGTGAAATTGATCGTCCAGAACGGGCCGGTTCGTTTCCCCAGGATCAGCAGCAACAGCCGCGCCGCGACCTGAGACAGGCCCACCATCGCCATCAGGGCGACGGCGTCGTCACTGGCAATATCGGCGGCCGTCAGGATGGCGCCCAGATGGACGATAACGTTCGTGCTGACAGCGGTCGTGATGACAAAAACCATGGCGAGAAGCGCGAAGGCCGGCTTGACACCGGTCGCCATCACCTCTCCCACGTCGCTGGCGGCAGTTTCTTTCGGCGGCGCCGGAAGGCGGTGGGCGGTGTCCAAGGCGAGGGGAATACCGATGAGCAGGTGCGCGGCGGCATAGACGAGGCACGTTCCCTGCCAGCCAACGGCACCCTCAAGGGCGAGGCCCACTGGCCAGCCGATGGAACTGGAAAGCCCGCCTAAAATGGCGATCAGCGGGACAGCGGCCCGGCTGGCTCGTCCATAGTAATGGCCCAGGATCGCAAAGGCCGCGTCATAGAGCCCGCATCCCATCCCGACGCCGACGATCGCCCAACCGAGCCAAAAGAGAAAAAGGTGCTGCCCGCCCGACAGGACAACCAATCCGCCCGCCATGAAGGCCGGCGCCAGCACCATGACCACCTTCCTGCCCCGCGCGAGGCTGCGGCCCACGTAAGGCGAAACCAGTGCGGCGGTAAGCAGGGCGATCGTCAGCCCCGCCGAAACGGCCCATAGCGGCCATCCGGTATCGGCGATGATCGATACCGACAGGACCGTCGGCATATAGAAGGTGGTTCCCCACGCCAGGATCTGCAGAACGCCAAGGGGCAGGCCGATCGTCTGGGGCGCGTATTTCAAGGATAGGGCCCTCGCGCTCAGTTCTGGAGGTCGAGGATCACCTTGCCGAAATGCCGCCTCGCCTCGAAGTATCTGTGCGCGTCGGCTACCTCGGCGAGCGGAAAGATCCTGTCGATCACCGCAGTTATCCCCCGACGCGCGACGGTGGGCCATACGAACCGGCGGATCGCATCGGTCAGTTCGCCCTTGTGCGCCGCGCTGCGCGGCCGCAGTTTGGACCCGGTCAGCGCTAGGCGCTTGTGCTGAAGCAGCGCGAGGTCGATTGTCGTCTCGCCACCCTCGAGAAACGCGATCTGAACAATACGCGCCCCTTCTCGCGCCGCCGCGAGGTTGCGGTTGAGATAGGGACCGCCGACGATATCGAGAATGACGTCGGCCCCGCCCATTTCGGAAACGATGGTGACGAAATCTTCCTCGTTGTGGTTGATGGCCCGATCGGCGCCGAGCTCGGTCAGCCTGTTGCATCGCTCCGGGGAACCGGCGGTCGTCGCGACGCGGGCCCCGAGCATTTTCGCAACCTGCACCGCCATCGAGCCAATGCCGCTGCCCCCGCCATGAACGAGGACGGTGTCCCCGGGCTGACAATTTCCGCTTACAACGAGGTTCTGCCATACCGTCAGCAGCGCTTCGGGCAACCCGGCCGCCTCGCAATGGGTGATATCATCGGGGACAGGGAGCACGCTTCGCGCATCCGCAAGAGCGAAATCGCCATAGCCGCCGCCATCGAGCAAGGCGCAGACCCTTTGGCCCACCGACCAATCGGCAACGTCTTCGCCGACCGCATCCACCGTTCCCGAAACTTCCAGCCCGAGCCCCGGCGGCGCGCCGGCCGGCGCAATGCCGGATTTGCGCTGCACGATGTCGGCGTTGTTGATGCCGGCGGCGGCTACGCGAATTCGAATCTGATTGGCTTGCGGCTCGGGAAGCGCCCTTTCCACGATCCGCAATACCTCGGCACCGCCCCCTGTTTCCGCCCAGACCGCCCGCATGTACCTTGACCGCCTACCCTTGATTCGGAATTTTCAATGTTAGTTCACGAAACGGGCGAGCAATGCCAATGCCGAAGCGATATCGAGCAGATAACGATATCGCTCGGCGTTCATTTCGTACGGCAGCAGCGGCATCGTTCGAAGATAGCGGTCCCCAGGTTGCCAAAGTTTTGCAAACGGATGCGGCAGCTCGATACCAAGAACCCGCGCTACACAACCCGTGAGCTCGTTGAACGTCTGCTTCTAGGCATTCGCCGTCGCGGCCCAAACGACCGGAAAGGGGGCGCAAAGCCGCCATTCCAAACTGCCCAATTCACACACCTTGCGATGCTCTCATGCGTTGAGATGCACGCTGGCTTGCTATCGTGCTATCACCACACAGCTTAGCTCTCCCAATTACGCAATAGGCGCCCTGCCGCGCTTGATGAAGAGATCGTTTATGGCCTCGGTGATCAGGGTCTGCATGGACGACTGCTCGTCCAGGGCGATCTGACGCAGCGTCTGCCGAACTTCCTTCCGGGTGCGGTAAAGAATCTTGGCCTCCGTGGCATCAGCTTCCTCGGCTGCAGGGCCCAGATCCTGCGCCGAGACCGACGAGGATTCGGCGATCCGCTGAACGCCATCGGCGAGCGATTTGGTCATGATCAGGTCCTCTGCAGTTCGGTGATGATGCCATTCCACAAGCGGCAGTATTCCCGTGCCGCCGGTCCGTTCGGTTCAGTTTCCATCAGAGTCTTTCCCTGTCCGACGCTTTCAACCACCACATGCCGGTGAGTGATCTGGCGTTGCCAGACGCGGCCGCCAACGTGCCGCAACGCTTCGCGCGCCGACCGAACAAGGGGATTGTCCTGCCCCAGGCGCTGGGCCGGAGCCGGCCCGATCACGACGACGAAGCGAGTACTCGGCCGCTGCTGGCTGAGAAATTTCACCCGATCGAGGCCGACCACCAGGTCAAAACCCGCTGCCCGAACCGTGACGATCGAAAGGTCGGCCAAAGCAGCGATCCTGGGGGAAGCGCTGGTCCAGTTGGGCGCGTTGTCGATCAGCACAAAATCGATTGCTTTGGACCTGGCGCGCGCCAGCATCACCTCCACGTCTTCGGGAAGGCAGCTGTGGACGGCGATGCGCTTGTCGGAACGCAAGGAGCGCCAGGCAGAAGCCGAGCGCTGCGGATCAGGTCTCACAAGAACGAACGTTGCATTGATTCGAAGCGGGCTATGGTGCCCATCGGACTAATTCGCAGATGGAGACCCGCAAAAACCCTCGCACCTTTGGTTGAGTCGTGATTCACTGATATCGCCCGATCATGGAGCGTCATCATGGACCCGCATTCGCTTTTCAGCCTGAACGATCACCTTGAAGCCCTTAGCCAGCATGGCGATCCGCTGGAGGTTTTGGAGCGGACGGTGGATTTCGAGTATTTCCGGTCTTGGCTGGTCGAGGGGCTTGGTTACAGTAACGGCAGCAAGGGTGGCCGGCCGCCGTTTGATCCGGTTGCCATGTTCAAGATCCTGATCCTGCAGGCCCAGCACAACCTCAGCGATGCTCGCACCGAGTTCATGATCCGGGATCGGCTCAGTTGGATGCGCTTCCTGGGCTTCTCGCTCGGCGATCGTACGCCCGATGAGAACACCATCCGCCATTTCCGCAACCGCATGACCGAGACGGGTACGCTCAAGCGGGTGATGAAGGCCTTCGAGTGGCAATTGCACAAGAAGGGCTACATTCCCATGTCGGGCCAGATCGTGGATGCCTCGCTGGTGCCGGCGCCCAAGCAGCGCAATACCGACGGCGAGCGGGAGGCCATCAAGGCGGGTAAATCCGCTGATGAGATCTGGCCCGACGAACCGGCCAAGGCGGCGCAGAAGGACACCGATGCGCGCTGGACGCTTAAGATCGGGGGCAAAGTGCGCTACCGGCCAGATGGCACGCCACTGCCCATGATCGCGCTGCCGGTGTTCGGCTACAAAAGCCATATCAGTATCGACCGGCGCTATGGCTTCATCCGGGCCGCGGCTGTCACTTCGGCCGCCCATCCCGATGGCCGGATGCTACGCCAGGTCATCGACCGGGAGAACACCGGTAGCGAGGTCTGGGCGGACAGCGCCTACCGCTCACAGAGCAATGAAGCTTGGCTGGCCGATCGCATGCTGACTAGCCGGATCCACCGCCGTAAGCCCAAGGGCAAGTCGATGCCGATCGCGACCGCGCGGGCTAATGCCGCCAAGTCCTCAATCCGCGCCAGGGTCGAGCATGTGTTCGCTCATCAGAAGAACAAGTTCGGGCTGTTCATCCGCACCATCGGCGTCACGCGGGCCGAGGCGAAACTGACCCTGGCCAATCTGGCCTACAATTTCGATCGCTTGGTCTTTCATGAAAAGCGCGCCGTCACGCCATGAGTCTGCCCGGAAACCGGGAAAACGCCCGTTCCGGGCACCGCAGAAGGTCAAACGCGGGCCGGAAATACACCAAAATGCTGAAATTGGCCGTCCGTCACGGTGGAGTCAGACTCAACGACCCAGTTTTGTCAACGGCGGGGTAAAAGTCGGCCATTGGGCGGCGCAAAACCAGGCCACTTGATGTTGGGGGTATCGAGCGCCGG
>NZ_QQNH01000003.1 GCF_003345525.1 Pelagibacterium lacus | reverse complement strand
ATAGGTGGACGACTTTTAAGCCGCCCGCAGCAGGACAATCCAGCCGCTACCGTGGACTAATTTTGCACCGCCGTTCTCACGGGTGAGGCCGATCGATTTCGGTGCCGAGCGGTTCGACGCCATGATCTATTTCGGCGAGGGTAACGCGCCCGACGCCGACCATCTGAAAGTGTTCGACGAGCAGTTGACGGCCTGCATCGCCCCGGCCCTGTTGGCCGCACGGCCCATTGCCGAGCCGGACGATCTCGCGGGACAGCAATTGTTCCAGCTCGAAACTCGGCCACACGCCTGGGCCGCGTGGTTTGCGGGACAGGGGGCACAGGCTCCAGCCATTTCCGGGATGATGTTCGATCAATTCGCACCCATGGTGGAAGCGGCGATCGCCGGGCTCGGGATCGCGCTTCTGCCTCACTATCTTGCCGAGACCGAGATTTCGAACGGTCGGCTGACCCCCATCCTGCGACCCGCTGTCGCTGGAACAGGAGCCTACTGGCTGGCCTGGCCACGCATGCGCGGAAGCTACAGGCCGCTCATGGCATTCAGGGAATGGCTCGAGCGGGAATGCGGCAGTCAAGCGGACGACACTTGACGCCCATATGCGCTCCATCTCCGCCGGAACGTTCAGGCCCCGGGCCGGCCTTGCGATTGGCCGGGAGTTTGAAGCACAATGGACCGTGCGCGGCGCGCCAAAATGCTGCCATTCCAGGGGGAGATCGATGATCGATTCAGACGCACGGGCATTGCTTGCCGGACTTTTCGATGCGGCCGTCGCGGCGGCGGATCCTTACGATGCGATCAGGGCACATCTACCCGAAAAGCCCAAGGGCAGGACCGTGGTCGTCGGGGCCGGCAAGGCCGCCGGGCAGATGGCGGCGGCGTTCGAAGCACTTTGGGACGCGCCGCTGGAAGGAGTCGTGGTCGACCGATACGGCCCCGTGCCCAGGACGGAACGGATCAGGGTCCTGCAAGCCGCGCACCCCAACCCCGACCAGGCGGGGATCGCTGCCGCGCGCAGCCTTCTCGCCGCGGTCGACGGTCTTTCGGCCGATGACTTGGTGGTAGCCCTGATCTCTGGAGGGGGATCGTCGCTCCTGCCCTGCCCGGCCGGGGAATTGAGCTTTGAAGACGAACTGGCCGTCAATGCCGCGCTGCTGCATTCGGGGGCGCCGATTGCCGCGATGAATGTGGTGCGCAAGCATCTCTCCGCCATCAAGGGCGGTCGCCTGGCGCGCGCGGCGGCGCCGGCGCGCGTGGTCAGCTTCATCATTTCGGACGTAGCGGGAGACGATCCGGCCATGGTCGCCTCAGGGCCGACGGTGCCGGGAAAAGAGACGGTCGAGGATGCGCTGGCCATTGTCGACGAATTCAAGCTGGCCCTGCCCGAGCGGGTCGCGCTGCATCTGCGCAGCCGGGCAGCGGCGGCCCCCTCGCCCGATGACCCGGCATTCCGGCGCAACGCGGTTCACGTCATCGCCTCGGCGGGCGTCTCCCTCGACGCCGCTGCGGTCAGCGCCCGAACGCTCGGGATCGAGCCGATGATCCTCTCGGACGCCATTGAAGGGGAAGCGCGCGATATCGGGCGGATGCATGCAGCGATCGCGCGCGAAACTGCGCTTCGAAACCGTCCGTTCCAAAAGCCGGTGGTGATCCTTTCCGGGGGCGAGACCACCGTAACCATAGGCAATGGCAGCGCCGGCAAAGGCGGACGCAATACGGAATTGCTGCTGGCGCTGGCCCATGACATCGAGGGCGTGGCCGGAATAGACGTGCTCGCTGCCGATACGGACGGGATCGATGGTTCGGAAGACAATGCCGGCGCCTTTGCCGATGGCAAGAGCCTTTCGCGCATGCGGGCGGCCGGGGTGGACCCCAAAGCCGCGCTGATCGGCCATGACGCCTGGAGCGCCTTCCACGCCAGCGGCGACCTCTTCGTCCCCGGCCCCACCGGCACCAATGTCAACGACTTCCGAGCCATGCTGGTGCGCTGATTTCGGAGGCTTTTCAGGCCTATGGGCGAAAGGGCGACGCGAGCCGCTCATTCCCGCCACATGGACATCGGGCCCTGACTCCACTAGTAAAAACCTTGAGCAAGGGTTGGGACCGATGAGCATTAGATTTGACGAAGTCGGGCAGAGGCTGCGGGCCTATCGGCTGGGCAAGAGGCTCAGCGCGGATCAGATCGCGGAGAGGATCGGCGTTTCCCGCGCCGCGGTCTATCGCCTGGAAAAGGGCGAGATCGTCAAGATTCAGGCCCTGGAAGCCTTGTCCGACCTGCTGGAGGTTTCGCTGCCCTCGCTGCTCGGCGTGGAAGTGGAATATTACAGCAATGCCCTGGGATTCTTCGAGCGCATGCGGCAGCTCGAGGATCAGGCCACCCATATCATGGGCAATTTCTCCCCCCTGTCGTCGCTGATCCTTTCGGATCGCTACATGAAGTTCCTGCGCATCATGCTGATGGAAGCGATCCCGGCCGGGGAGAACGGCAGAGCCGGACGCGAAGACCTCATCGACCGGGTGCTCGAACTGCTGGTACAACGCCGGGACTCGTTCAAGAAAAAGCGCGCGCCGATCGTGAGCATAGTGGGCGAGCAGGACCTCGAGCGAATCCTGCGCCTGGGGCTGATTGGCCGCTTCGACCATTCCACCGAAACGCTGAGGGAACGCCGGGCCGCCGCGCGGCACGAAGTGGAGGAAATCCGCGACGCGATGCTCGACCAGCCCATCGGCATGCAGATCGGGGTGATCGAGGGCCAGCCCCCGACCCAGACCTTCCAGATCTACGAACTGGGGAGCAAGTCGACGGTGACGCTGAGCCCCTATCGCCTGGGCGACCAGCCCAACATCTCCTCGGGCATCGCGCTGGTCACCTCGGCACCCGAAGCGATCAAGTCCTTCACCAATACATTCCTGGGCGAATGGCAGCGGGCGCGGAAAGGGTCGGAAGGCGCGGCCGTTCTGCAACGTATTCTCGACCGCACCTCCAAGGAAGAAACCGAAGGCGCCTTCTGAAAATGAGAACATGCTGGCCCAATGCCACCCGCCTTGTCTTGCGGGTGGTGTTGCCATGCCGGTCGAGACCTTTTGCATCGCGTTTCCGGCGTGTTCCGCAAAAGGAAACTCGTATCAAAATTTATAAAATGCGGGTTTTCGCATTGATTTTTTGTATTTGAGCAGTACCATGATCCAAGGGAAAGCACTGGAATTGCGTGCCCCTAAAGGAGAGGATGAACAATGAGCATCAGAAAATTCGCCATTGCCACGGCAGCGGCTGCACTGGCCGTTTCCGCGAGCGGGGCAGCGTGGGCGCAAACTCAGGTGAACGTCGCACTCGATTGGGCCTTCCTGAGCTATCAGGCGCCCTTCACGATCCCCGTCGATGACGGGACCTTCGCCGATCTCGGCCTCGACGTCACCGTGGACCGTGGGGGCGGGTCGGTGGACTCGATCTCCAAGGTCGCCAGCGGTTCGTACGATTTCGGCCATGCCGACATGTATGCGGTGGCCCAGTTCAACGCCCAGAACCCCGAGCGCCCCGTCATCGGCGTGATGCTGACCCACGACCGAGCCCTAGTCACGGTGACCACGCTCAAGTCGAGCGGCATCGAGACGCCGGCCGACCTGGCTGGCCGGACGATCGCCGCACCGGCCGGGGATTCGAGCCGCCAGCTGTTCCCGGTATTCGCCGAGCTCAACGGCCTCGATCCGTCCTCGGTCTCCTGGCTCGACGTCACCGCCGACCTGCGCGAAACCCTCTTGATCCAGGGCAGCACCGACGCCATCTCCGGGCAGTTGACCACCGTGGTCCCCAACCTCTTGTCGCGCGGCGTCAGCGCCGACGACTTTACGGTGATGGCCTATGCCGATTACGGCCTCAATTTCTACGGCCACATGGTGATCACGCGCCCCGAATTCGCCGAAGCCAATCCGGACGTGGTGACCGCCTTCCTGACCGGCATGGCCCATGGGTTCAACGTGACCTATGCCTCGCCGGAAGCGGCCTATGAATCCATCGTCAAGCGCGATGCCTTCCTCGACCGCGACGTCGAGCTGTCGCGGCTCGAACTGGCATCCTCGGGCTTTTTCACCGAGAACGTCCTCGAGAATGGCCTGAGCTCGCCCGATATGGAGCATCTGCAGGACAGCCTCGCCTCGGCCGCCGAAATCTTTGGCTTCGACGCCCCGGACGTTTCGACCGTCTATGACGACAGCTACCTGCCGGCGCGCGAATTGCTGCAGATCCAGCAGTAATTTTCCGCGCTGCCGGGAAATTCATGCACCAAGCTGCCGCGCCCCCCGCGCGGCGGCTCCTCACTGGAGCCTGCGATGTCCCCCCGCCATGCCATCCGCTTCTATCTCAATGGCGAACTGGTCATTCTCGATGACGTCGCGCCGGATCTCACCATCCTCGACTATCTGCGGGTGAACGCCATGCTGCGCGGCACCAAGGAGGGCTGCGCCGAGGGGGATTGCGGCGCATGCACCGTGCTTGTCGGCCGGCTCACCGGAGAGGACGGCGGGGAGGAAAAGCTCCAATACCAGGCGATCAACAGCTGCATACGGTTTCTCGCCACCCTCGACGGATGCGACCTCGTCACCGTCGACCATCTCAGCACGCCGGACGGCGCCCTGCATCCGGTGCAGGAGGCGATGGTCGACAAGCATGGCAGCCAATGCGGGTTCTGTACCCCCGGCTTCGTCATGGCGCTTTACGCCATGTGGCTCAACGGCACCCATGCCGACCGGGAGTCGGTGCTGCTCAATCTCCAGAACAATCTGTGCCGCTGCACGGGCTACCGGCCCATCGTCGATGCGGCGCTGTCGATTTCCGACTATGGCAATGTGGATGACGATCCCCTCGTCCGCTCCTCCGCCGAAGCCCTGGCCCGGCTGCGCGACCTCAAGGACGGCAAGCGCGTGGTGATCGAGAGCGCGAACGGCCGGCTGTTCCTCCCCGCCGATGCGGACGATCTCGCGGCCATCCTTGCCGAGCACCCCGAAGCGACCATCGCCGCCGGCACTACCGATGTAGGGCTGTGGGTGACCAAGATGATGCGCAGCATCGCGCCGGTAGTGTTCATCGGCCATCTCGACGATCTGCGGGGCATCACCGTCACACCCGATGCGGTGGAGTTCGGCGCCACGGTCACCTATGAAGACGCGCGCCCGGCGGTGGAAAGCCATTTCCCAGCGCTGGTCGCGCTGTGGGATCGCATCGCCGGCACTCAGATCCGCAACATGGGCACCATCTGCGGCAATATCGCCAATGGCTCGCCGATCGGTGATACGCCCCCGCCCCTGATCGCCCTCGGCGCGGAAATCGTGCTGCGCAAGGGCAACGTCCGGCGCGCGGTGCGGCTGGAGGATTTCTTCATCGCCTATGGCAGGCAGGACCGCCAGCCGGGCGAATTCGTCGAGAGCGTGCGCATTCCGCGGCCCGATCCGCAGAGGCTGTTTGCCACCTACAAGGTCAGCAAGCGCCGGGACGAGGACATCACGGCGGTACTCGGCGCATTCAACCTGCGGATCGAGGACGGCGTGGTCCGCGAGGCGGCCATCGCCTATGGCGGCATGGCGGGCATCCCCTGCCGGGCGCGTCGGGTCGAGGCGGCGCTGCTCGGCCAGCCCTGGACGCTGGCGACGGTCGAGCGGGCCATGACGGCCTATGAGGACGATTTCCAGCCCCTGTCGGACTGGCGGGCCAGCGCGGACTATCGCATGACGGTGGCCAGAAATCTTCTCATGCGCTTCTATCTGGCGAGCCTCGACAAGACGGATGAACGCTTGGCGGCGGGAGGCGTGCTGTGACGGCCAACAGCTTCAGGCGGGAAACCCTCGAACGGTCGATCAAGGGCGGCAAGGGCCAGTCGGAGCGCCACGATTCCGCCCATAAGCACGTGGCGGGGATTGCCGAATATATCGACGACATGCCCGAGCCGGCCGGCACGCTGCATCTTTATATCGGGCTATCCAAGGTGGCGCATGGGGAGGTCACCCGGCTCGATCTCGATCCGGTGCTGGCCATGCCCGGCGTGGTCGGGGTGCTGACCGCGGCGGATGTTCCGGGCCTCAACGATATCAGCACCGTGCACAAGAATGACGAGCCCTTGTTGGCCGAGCGGGTGGTGCAGTTCTGGGGCCAGCCGCTGTTCGGAGTCCTGGCGCAGACGCGCGGAGAAGCGCGCAAGGCCGCGCAGGCGGCCCGGATCGACTATGCGGCCCTACCGCATGTCAACGACATCGCCGCGGCCCGCGCGGCCGGCAGCGCCCTGGTCACCGCCGACATCACCTTCCTGCGGGGCGATGTCGAAGGCAATCTCGCCGCGGCGAAACGGCGGGTCGAGGGCAGCATAGCCATCGGCGGACAGGAGCATTTCTACCTCGAAAGCCAGATCGCCTTCGCGTTTCCCGGCGAGGACGACGAGGTCACCGTCCATTCCTCCACCCAGCATCCGAGCGAAGTGCAGCACATCGTGGCGCAGGTTCTCGGGGTGCCGTTCAACGCGGTCACCATCATCGTCCGGCGCATGGGCGGCGCGTTCGGGGGCAAGGAATCCCAGGCCAATTTCTTTGCGGCGGTCGCCGCCGTGGCGGCCAGGAAATTCGGGCGGCCGGTCAAGGTGCGCCCCGATCGCGACGACGACATGACGATGACCGGCAAGCGGCACGATTTCGTCGTCGACTACACTGTCGGCTTCGACGACGAGGGCCGCATCGAGGCGGTGGACGCGGTGCTGGCGGCGCGCTGCGGCTATTCGGCCGACCTGTCCAGCCCGGTTATGGACCGCGCGCTGTTCCAGGCCGACAATGCCTATTACTATCCGGCGGCGCGGCTGCGCAGCGAACCGCTCAAGACCCATACGGTCTCCAATACCGCCTTCCGGGGGTTCGGGGCGCCGCAGGGCATGGTGGCGTGCGAGCGCTGGATCGAGGATATCGCCTATGCGCTGGGCAAGGACCCGCTCGATATCCGCAAGCTCAATTTCTACGGCGAGACCGAGCGCAACGTCACCCCCTATCATCAGGTGGTGCGCGACAACATCCTCATGCGCCTGGTAGAGGAGTTGGAGGACAGCTGCGCGTATCGCCGGCGCCGGGCCGAGATCATCGCCTTCAACAAGAGTTCGCCGGTGCTCAAGCGCGGCCTGTCGCTGGTGCCGGTCAAGCACGGCATGAGCTTCGTCACCACCGCATTCAACCAGGCCGGCGCGCTGATCCATGTCTATACCGATGGCTCCATCCACCTCAACCACGGGGGCACGGAGATGGGCCAGGGGCTTTACGTCAAGATCGCCCAGATCCTGGCCGACGAATTCCAGGTCGACCTCGACCTGATCAAGATCACCGCGACGACCACCGCCAAGGTGCCCAACACCTCGGCCACCGCCGCCTCCTCGGGCACCGATCTCAACGGCATGGCCGCCGCCGATGCGGCCCGGCAGATCAAGGAAAGGCTGATCGCCTTCGCCATGGAGAAATATGGCGTCGCGCGGGAGAGCGTCGCCTTCGCCGCCAATACGGTGCTGGTGGGCGAGCAGGAGTTTGCCTGGGCGGATTTCATCAAGGACGCCTATATGGCGCGCGTCCAACTCTCGGCGGCAGGGTTCTACAAGACCCCGGACGTGCATTGGGACCGCAGCACGGCCAGCGGCAGCCCGTTCTTTTATTACGCCTATGGCGCGGCGTGCGCGGAAGTGGTCATCGACACCCTGACCGGCGAATACAAGGTGGAGCGCGTCGACATCCTCCACGATGTGGGGCGTTCGATCAATCCGGCCATCGATATCGGTCAGATCGAGGGCGCCTTCATCCAGGCGATGGGGTGGCTGACCACGGAGGAGTTATGGTGGGACGAGCGCGGCCAATTGCGCACGCATGCCCCCTCCACCTACAAGATTCCGCTCGCATCCGACGTGCCGCCGGTCTTCAACGTGAAGCTGGCCGACTGGTCGGTGAACAAATCCCTCACCATCGGCCGCTCCAAGGCGGTGGGCGAGCCGCCCATGATGCTCGCCACCTCGGTGCTCGAAGCCATGTCGATGGCCGTGGCGAGCGTGGCCGATTACACCCTCGCTCCCAATCTCGACGCTCCGGCGACCCCGGAGCGGGTGCTGATGGCGGTCGAACGGCTCAAGGCCCGACGCAAGCCGTCATGATGGCCCTCCCGCCCCGTCTCACGCCTGTGAGCCAGGCGGCAATAGTGCGACTCAAGGACGCTCCGCTCTCGATCCGGCCTGCCGGGCGTGGTATCGCCAGCGGCGCGGGACATGACGCTGCGGCGCCTGCACACGCCGGCGCGAAGAGCGCCATGGTCTTCGCGCCAACAGAGAACGGGCCGTCCGGCCCGAGGGAAGCAATGGCTATCGAGGCTTTGCCGCGCGCCCGCGCGGTGCTTCGAGACGCAATCAGGAATGCATTTCAATGACAAAGACGAAGGTAACTGGGGGTGGCGCCGATTCGGCGCTCGCTACAAATCTGGAAAACGGGGCCGCGGCCAATGACCAGGATCCCCCCGAGGTTCGGGAAGCGAAAAAGCGCGGCGTGTTCCGGCGCGAGCGCGACCTCATGGGCGAGGCCGATATGCCCGCCGACGCCTATTGGGGCGTCCACAGCCTGCGGGCGCTGGAGAATTTCCCCATTTCGGGCGTCAAGGTCGGCGATTTTCCCGAGCTGGTGCGGGCGCTGGCCCTCGTCAAGCAGGCCGCGGCGCGCGCCAATTGCACGCTGGGCGATCTCGAAGCGGACAAGGCCGGGGCGATCGAGCGCGCCTGCGAAAGGGTGATCGCCGATGCCGGCTTCGCCGACCAGTTCGCCGTCGACATGATCCAGGGCGGGGCCGGCACCTCGACCAACATGATGGCCAATGAGATCATCACCAACATCGCCCTCGAGGCGGGCGGGCACGCCAAGGGTAGCTACCACCTGCTGCACCCCAATGACGACGTCAACATGGCGCAGTCGACCAATGACGTCTATCCGACAGCCCTCCGACTCTCGCTGATCTTTGCCACCGAGCCGCTGCTGGCCGCCCTCGAGGAGTTGGGCGATGCCTTTGCGCGGAAATCGGCCGAATTCGCCGATGTGCTCAAGGTGGGGCGCACCCAGTTGCAGGACGCGGTGCCGATGACCGTGGGCCAGGAATTCAACGCCTATTGCACGGCGATCCGCGACGATGTGATCCGCCTGCGCGAGGCGGCCGCGCTGTTCTGCCAGATCAATCTCGGCGCCACGGCGATCGGCACCGGCATCACCACCGATGCGCGCTATGCGCCGCTGGTGACGGAAGAACTCTCCCGCGTCTCGGGCTTGCGCCTCGCCCTCGCCCCGGACCTCATCGCGGCCACCTCCGACATGGGGGATTTCGTCCAGTTCTCGGGCGTTCTCAAGCGCGTCGCGGTCAAGCTCTCCAAGCTCAGCAACGACCTGCGGCTGCTCTCCAGCGGCCCGCGCGCCGGGCTGGGGGAGATCCGGCTGCCCGTGATGCAGGCCGGCTCCTCGATCATGCCGGGCAAGGTCAATCCGGTGATCCCGGAAGTGGTCAACCAGGTGGCGTTCATGGTCATGGGCCACGACCTTACGGTGACGCTCTGTGCCGAGGGCGGGCAATTGCAGCTCAACGCGTTCGAACCCACCATCGGCTATTGCCTGCTGACCTCCCTGCGCCAGCTCACCGCCGCGGTGACCGTGCTGCGGACCCGGTGCGTCGAGGGGATCGAAGTCGACCGCGAGCGCTGTCTGGCGCTGGTCGAAGATTCGATCAGCCTGGTGACAGCACTGGCTCCGGTACTCGGCTACGAAACCTCCTCGCGCGTCGCCAAGCGCGCCCTTTCGGAACAGCGCCGGGTGAGCGAGATCATCCTCGAGGAAAAGCTCCTTGCGCCCGACGCGCTGGCCGAGCTGTTCCGGATCGAGAACATGACCGCCCCCAGCCAGGCTCCGCTCAGGGCCGGCCGGGCACGATCCTGACGCTGGAAGCCATCGAGCCCATGGCAGAAACCGTTTTCCTCCCCGCAGAAGTGATCCCGAGACCGGGATCACTCTTGCGTCGAAAAAACAGACCGTCTAGAAACTAAGATCAGTCTAAATTAAGAGACATCGCTTCGGCGATGGTAGGGGAAAGCGGGTTCAAACAATGCAGCCATTTGTGGATTTCAAGAATGTCTCGCTTCGCTATGGCGGGGTGGAAAAAGGCCTGCTCGCGCTGAGCGACATCAATCTCCAGGTCAAGGAAGGCGAGTTCGTCGCCATCGTCGGACCGTCCGGCTGCGGCAAGTCCACCTTTCTCAAGGCCACGTCCGGCCTGTGGCCGGTGACCAGCGGCGAGATCGTCGTCAACAACGCCAAGGTCAAGGGCCCGGTCAACTGCGTCGGCATGGCCTTCCAGAACCCCACCCTGCTGCCCTGGCGCAATACGCTGGACAACGTCATGCTGCCGCTCGAAGTGGTGAAGCCCCAGCGCTACAACTGGCGCCAGAAGCGCTCCGAATACGTCCAGGCCGCCAAGACCCTGTTGGACATGGTCAGCCTTGCGGGCAGCGAGGACAAATTTCCCTGGGAATTGTCCGGCGGCATGCAGCAGCGCGTCTCGATCTGCCGCTCGCTGATCCACGATCCCAAGCTCCTGATGCTCGACGAACCCTTCGGCGCCCTCGACATGTTCACCCGCGAGGACCTGTGGACGGCGTTGCAGGACATCTGGCTCAAGAAGCGCCCGACCATCATCCTCGTGACCCACGACATTCGCGAAGCGGTCTATCTCGCCGACCGGGTGATCATCATGGCGGCGAAGCCGGGCCGCATCGTGAGCGAGCAGACCATCACCTTCACCCGCCCGCGGCCCCTCACCCTCACCTTCGACTCCGAGTTCGGAGAGATTTTTTCGTCCATTCGGGCAAAAATTACTGAAGTCTCCCGCTAGGCTTCGACGATATTTGGAGGACATCAATGAAACCGCTTGCCACTCTGGTCGAGGCCGCCATCCCGCTGATCGTCATCATAGCGTTCTTCCTGATCTGGGAGCTCGCCACGATCATTTTCCAGATCCCGCAATTTCTCCTGCCGGCCCCCTCGGCCATTTTCGCCGTCATCGTCAAAAGCTTCTGGCCCATCATGGGGCACGCCTGGCAGACCATGTTCACCACCAGCATCGGCTTTCTGATCGCCGTGGCCTTCGGCCTGTTCGGCGGCGTGGTGCTGGGCTCGTCGCGCACCCTCTACAAGGCCTTCTATCCGCTGCTGATCGGGTTCAACTCGATCCCCAAGGTGGCGGTGGTGCCGGTTCTGGTCATCTGGTTCGGCATCGGGACGGTTCCGGCCATCATCAGTGCCTTCCTCATCTCCTTCTTTCCCATCGTCGTGAACGTCGCCACCGGCATCGCCACCCTCGAGCCCGAGCTCAAGGACGTGCTGCTGGCCTTGGGCGCCAAGCGCCGCGACATCATGCTCAAGGTGGGCATTCCGCGCTCGATGCCGTATTTCTTCGCCTCGCTGAAAGTCGCCATCACGCTGGCCTTCGTGGGCGCCATCATTTCGGAAACCGTGGCTGCCAATAGCGGCATCGGCTATCTGATGGTGTCGGCCGCATCGCGCTTCGACGTGCCGCTGGTGTTCGCCGGCCTGCTCGTCACCTCGGTGATGGGCGTGGGCATGTATGCGGTCGCCGCGGTGATCGAACAGCGCACCGTCGGCTGGGCCATGCGCGGCACCGCCGCCCAGCCCTGATCCCCGGACACGAAAGGCCCACCGCAATGCGTTCCACTGCATCTTCCGCCGGCGACCTGCTCCTTGTCGGAGGCATCGTCCTGCATCCCGATGGCGATCTCGACGCTCCCCGGGTCGAGGACATCCTGGTCCGGGACGGCAAGATCGTCGCCCTGGGTGCGGAGGCGGCCGGCAAGGCCGATCGCGCGGCGCTCAGGACGGTGGACCTTTCCGACAAGCTGGTGGTGCCGGGCTTCATCAACGCCCATTACCACTCCCATGACGTCCTGCTGCGCGGCAGCTTCGAGGGCCTGCCGCTCGATGTCTGGTCGCTCTACAGCTCGCCGCAGCAATATTCGCGCCGCAGCAACAGGGAAGTCTATCTGCGCACCATAGCCGGGGCGCTGGAATGCCTGATGGCGGGCATCACCACCGTGCAGGACATGGTGACGGTGGTCGACAGCGACCGCGAGCATTGCGAGGCGATCGTGGATGCCTATGCGGCCAGCGGCATAAGGGCCGCCGTGGGTCTGCAGATCGCCGATCGGGCCCCTGCCGACGCATCCTATGGCTGGCGGGAGAACCTCCCGGCCGAGGCGCTGGCGCGCCTCAGTGTGGCGCCCGATGTCAGCCCGGCCCAGGCCCTGGTTGCCGAACTGCTGGCGCAAGGAGACTCCTCGCGGCTCGACTGGGTGCTGGCGCCGTCGGCACCGCAGCGCTGCTCGGAGGATTTCCTCCGCTGGGTGGCGGAGCTCTCACGCACACACGGCGCGCAGGTCTTCACCCATGTCTACGAAGCCAAGCTCCAGGCGCTGCAGGCGCGCGAGCACTATGGGCAGGATGGCGGGTCCTATATCCGGCATCTGGAGCGCGTCGGCCTCCTCAACGAGCGCCTCACCATCGCCCATGGGGTCTGGATCGGCGACAGCGAGATTGCCGCCATGGGCGCGGCCGGAGCCAATGTCGCGGTCAATCCGACCAGCAATCTCAAGCTGCGCAACGGCATCGCCCCCATGCGCACCTATCTCGACCACGGGGTGGGCGTCGCCATAGGCTGCGACAATTGCAGCGGCAACGACGCGCAGAACATCTTCGAATCGATGAAGCTCTTCGCCCTGTTCACCAATCTCCAGGCCGATGCGGGCACCACCGGCTCGGCGCGGGAAGCGTTCCGGGCCGCCACGCTGGGCGGCGCCAAGGCGCTGGGCAAATCGGCAACCCTCGGCGCGCTGCGGCCAGGCATGACCGCCGATATCACCATTCTCGATCTCAACGATCCGGCCTTCGCCCCGCGCAACAACCTGCTCAACCAGCTGGTCTATGGAGCCGGCCCGCGCGCCATACACAGCGTGATCGTCGGCGGGGAGACCGTGGTGGAGGGCGGCCGGCCAGTCCATACCGGGCTGGCGACACTGGCAAAAGAGATCGAGGAGGCGGCCGGGATCGTCAGGGCGGATCTCGCCGCCGTGTCGCAGCGCAACGGCGAACTGGCCCGCCAGTGCTTGCATATCCACCGGCAGGGGGAAGCCCGGCCCTTCGAATTCGACCGATTTGACCTTCTGGGCCGCAGCGGTTCCAAATAGGATCGCTCACCGAGCGCAAAAACCCGAGAGGCAGGACAATGCAATCGATCACCTTCCGCAAGCCCGTCGATCTGCATGTTCATTTTCGCGACGGCGCCATGCTCGAAACCGTGGTGGCCCATACCGCGCGCCAGTTCGCGCGGGCTATCGTCATGCCCAATCTGGTGCCGCCGGTGACCACCGCCGCCGCCGCCGAAGCCTATCGCGGCCGTGTCCTCGCGGCGGTGCCGGAAGGGGTCGCCTTCACGCCCATGATGACGTGCTACCTCACCGACGACACCGATCCCGCCGATCTCATCGGCGGCCACGCCTCCGGCATCTTTGCCGCGGCCAAGCTCTATCCCGCCCATGCGACCACCAATTCCGCGCATGGGGTCACCTCGATCGAAGGGCTCGACCCGGTGCTGGCCGCCATGGCTGAGGCGGGCATGCCGCTGCTGGTGCATGGGGAACTGGTCCATGACGACATCGACATCTTCGACCGCGAAGCCCGCTTCATCGACGGCGTGCTGGCGCCGCTGCTCGACCGGCACCCGGCACTCAAGGTGGTGATGGAGCACATCACGACCAGGGATGGCGCACAATTCGTGGCCAGCCGGGGCGGGCGCGTCGCGGCGACCATCACGCCGCAGCACCTGCTCTATGACCGCAACGTCCTGTTCGTGGGGGGTATCCGGCCGCATTATTACTGCCTGCCGATCCTCAAGCGCCGCGAGCATCAGGAGGCGCTGCGCGCGGCGGCGACCGGCGGATCGGCGCAGTATTTTCTCGGCACCGACACGGCGCCGCATATGCAGCACCTCAAGGAAGCGGCGTGCGGCTGCGCCGGCGTATTCTCGGCCCCGGTGGCCATAGAGGCCTATCTCAAGGTCTTCGAGGAAGAAAACGCCCTCGATGCTTTCGAAGCCTTCGCCGCACTCAACGGACCGGCATTCTACGGCTTCGAACCGTCCCAGGTTCGAGTGACGTATGAAAAGCGGGCATGGACCGCCCCCCAGACCATCGCCGTCGGCGAGGACGCCGTGGTGCCGCTGTTCGCCGGAGAAACCGTCGACTGGGCCCTCAAAGGCGCGTAGGGTCACCCGTCCCGGCGTCCCGCCTGAGATGGATCTGGAAATTGATGTAATCGCCCCGGAGCACGGGATAGTCCAGAAACAGCACCTTGCCATCCCCATCCAGGCCGATATGCCGCCCCACCAGCACCGGCGTGCCGGGGGAGATCGCCAGGGCCTCGGCCTGTTCGGGGATGGCGGCGCGGATTTCGTTGAAGATCAGGATCTCATCGGCGTAATCGGCAAAGATCGCCATGACCAGCTCGCTCCCGAGGCGGGCCGATACGGCCGGGTAGAGGTGATCGGCGACATAAACGTCACGGATCGACACCGGCACCGCGTTCCGGGTGCCCAGAATGCGGAAAAAGCCGAACTCTCCTTCAAGCGGGCCGGGCAGGTCGGCATCCTCGGGTACCCGGACCTTGCGGCGCTTCTCCAGCACCGAACTCGCGCCCCTGGCCGAGCGCAGGAACTCATCCCAATCGGCCCGCAGATTGTGCCAGCGCATCTGCACCGGGCGGTCGATCACATGCATGCCCTTGCCGGGCGAGCGGGCGATGAGCTTTTCCGCATCGAGAATATCCATCGCCTGCCGGACGGTTATCTTGGCGACCCCGTGCTCGAGCGCCAGTTCGGCGACCGTGGGCAGGCGCATGCCGACCGTCCAGTCGCCCTGCACGATGGAACGGCGAAACGTTTCGGCAAGCTGCACATAGCGCGCGACCTCGCGGCGGCCCTTCCTGTCCATACGCCTTCTCCCGTAGCGGCCCTTGACATAAACCTATTTATAGGTTCAATGCTCGATCTGATAAAGCCATATCCAGAGGATTTTGTTATGATCGTTCGCAAGCTGGGCGACGGCACCGCCATGTTGATCGGGCAAAGCGACCATTCGCGCCTTTCGGGCATTCTCGCTGCGCATTGGGGGAACGATCGCTTCGAGCGGCCGCGGCCATTCGAATCCGCGTTGCGCGCCGCGACGCTGCACGATGCCGGGTGGTATCGCTACGAAACCAAGCCGCTCTACGATGCGGAAACCCGGTTCAGCCCCTCCTTCATGCAGGTGCCGCTCGACGACGTGCAATTGGGGGCCTTCCAGTGGGCCACCGACTGGCTCACCGATATCGACCCTTACGCCGGGATGCTCATCAACCGCCATCGCAGCGGGCTGTGGCGCGGGCGTTACGGCTCGGTGGACTATCCGGTCGTCTACAATGCCAAGAATCTCAGCGACAAGGTCGAGGCATTCATTGCGCGCGCCGAGGCGGACCATGAGGAGCGGCTGAAATCGGTCGACCCGCACGAATTCGAGGTCAATTACCGGCTGCTGCAGGCCTGGGATTTTCTCTCGCTCTATTTCTGCGCCAAGGAGCCGGTGCCCGACCATATCGAGTTCGTGCCGCAATCCTATAAGGACCGGGGCAAGGAAGGGGTTCGCCTGACCCTCACCCCGCAGAGCGAGACGCATGTGCGGATCGATCCCTACCCCTTCGATGTCGATCCGCTGCCGATCCAGTATGTCTATCGCCACCTGCCCAGGGACAGCTATGACAGCGAGGAAGATTTCCGCAAAGCGTATTACCAGGCCAATCCGGAACTGAAACACTATGTCTTCGTCAAATAATATGAGACGAGCCATCTATCGCAGCCATGGCGGCCCCGACGTCATCGAGATCGAGGAACTCGCCCTGCCCGTTCCCGGACCGGGGCAGGCGCTGGTCCGGGTCGCCGCGGCGGGCGTCAACTTTTTCGATACCCAGGCCCGCTCGGGGCTTTATGCCCGCCCCCTCCCCGCCGTGCTGGGCACGGAGGGCGCCGGAACCGTCGAGGCGGTCGGCCCGGACGTGACCGAAGTCGCCCCGGGGGACCGGGTGGTGTGGATTCTCGCGCCGGGCTCCTATGCCAGCCATGTGGTGGTGCCGATCGCGCGCATTGCGCTGCTTCCCGATTTCATCGATTTCGGCGCCGCCGCGGCGACATTCTATCAGGCGCTGACCGCGCATTACCTGGGCTGCTCGACCTATCCGCTCAAGGAAGGGGACGTGGCGCTCGTCCATTCCGGCGCCGGCGGCGTGGGCATGCTGCTCACCCAGATCGCCAAGATCCGTGGGGCAACAGTGATTTCCACCGTCTCGTCCCCCTCCAAGGTCGACGCTGCGCGGGACGCAGGCGCCGACCACGTGATCGTCTATACCGGGGAAGATTTCGCGGCCCGCGCATCGGACTTGACCGGCGGGCGCGGGGTCGATGTGGTCTATGACGCGGTGGGCCTGGAAACGTACGAAAAAAGCATGGAGGCCTTGCGGCCGCGCGGCATGCTCGTCCTTTACGGGGAGGCCAGCGGGGTGGTTCCACCCTTCGATGTCAGGAAGCTGCTCGCGGCGGGTTCGATCTATGTGACGCGAACCGGGCTGGACAGCTATATCACCAACCGCGCCGAATTGCTCGAGCGCGCCGACGAGGTCTTCGCCTGGATGAAGGACGGGGGCCTGCGCCAGACGATCGGCGCACGCTACAGCCTCGACGAGACCGCAAAGGCGCATACGGCGCTGGAATCGCGGGCCAGTATCGGCAAGATCCTGCTGGCACCCTAGATGACGGTTCCGGTTCGCATCGCCTGCGACGCCTTCGATACCATGCGCGCCCTGCAGGACGGCAGCATCGGGGTCGAGGGCGCGGTGCTGCATTTCGAAACGGAGATGACCAATCCCGAGCGTCATCGACGCATGGTGCGCGATCTCGCATTCGACATATGCGAGCTCAATGTCAGCACCTATCTCATCGCGCGCGAGCGGGGCGTGCCGATCACCGCCATCCCGATCTTTCCCTTCCGCAAGTTTCGGCACGGCTCGATCTTCGTCCGCGGCGACAGCGGCCTGACCAGCGCCGGGGAACTGGCTGGTCGGCGCATCGGGGTGCCCAACATGCAACCGGCCTCCAATGTGTGGATTCGTGGCATTCTGCGCGACGCGGGCAAACTGGACGACCGGGACGTCACCTGGGTCACCGAAAAGGACGAGGAGATCGATTTTCTCCATGCCCTCGCGGCCCGGACCGAACGCGCGCCGCAGGGCAAGCGCCTCGACGACCTGCTGGTCGAGGGGGCGATTGATGCGATCATCTCGCCGCTGGTTCCCGCTTCCGTCATCGCGGGCGACGGGCGAATCCGGCGCCTCTACCCCGACTATGTCGCCCGGGAACGGGCCTATTTCCAGCGCAGCGGCCAGTTCCCGATCATGCATCTGATGGCGGTCAGCGACCGGTTCGCCCGGGAGCACCCGCAATTGCTCGGGTCACTCGCCGACGCCTTCGAGCGCTCCAAGCAGGCCGCTTTCGCCCAAATGCGCAATGTGCGGCTTGTGTCGCTGGCCTGGTTCGGCGCACATTGGGAGGATGAACAGGCTCTTTTCGGCCCCGATGCGTGGCCGAACGGCTTGATTCCCATCAACAGGCAGGCCATCGAGATGGCACAGCGCTATACGTTCGAGCAGGGGCTGATCGGGTCTCTCAAGGCCGTGGACGAACTGTTCTGGGATGGCGGGCCCGGTTGAGGCCGCTCGTCCTTACTGGAGGAGGCGAATATAAACGACCGGCAATTGCGCTATTTCGCGCAGGTAGTCGAGAAGGGCAACATGACCAAGGCGGCGGAAGCGCTCAACGTCGCCCAGCCCGCCTTGGGCCTGCAGATCCGGCAACTCGAGGACCTGCTGGGCACGCCGCTGTTCGACCGCCACTCGCGCGGGGTCGCGGTCACCGCCGCCGGGCGCATCCTTTACGAGCGCGCCAAGGTCATCCTCCAATTGATGGAGGAAGCGGAAAACGAGATCCAGTCGCTCACGAAATCGAAGCGCGAGACGCTCACCCTCGGGGTGACCCCATCGATCATGGGCCTGATCGGCGGCGACATCCTGACCACAGCGCGCCAGGAAATGCCAAAAGTCTTCCTGAGGCTGGTGGAGGAGCCGAGCTTTCTGCTCGTCGAGGGCATCGCGCGCAACGATGTCGATATCGCGCTGGTCTATGACGTGGAGGATCAGGTCAACCTCAGGAGCATTCCGCTGGTCAATGAGGAATTGCTGCTGGTGCAGCGCTATGACGCGAGCCTCGCCGATCGCGAGATCACCTTCGGCGAACTGGCCAAGTTCGAACTGGTCCTCGTCCATGACCGCGACCCCATCCGGCAGAAGGTCGAGGCCGAAGCGCGCAACAGGGACATCTCGCTGGAGATCGCCTATGAGGTGCAGTCGCTCAACGCCACGCTGGACGTCATCAAGGGTTCCGACGTGGTCAGCGTCATGCCCTATGGCACCGTCGCCGCCGCCCTCGAGCGCAAGGAATTGTCCGCACGGCGCATCGTGTCACCGATCATCCAGCGCACGCTGTACGTGTCGCGGCATGCGCGGCGCGGGCGCTTTCTCAACGAGGAGGCGATCAGCCGCTTCGTTGAACTGCTGGTGGCGCGCTTCACCGAGCGGCTGCCGGGCTGCAGCCCGGTCTGATATCAGACGCGGAAAGTGCTCAGCGTCGCGGGGTGGAACAGCTCGGCATGCTCGACGCGGCGGGGGGAGAGACCCTGCCGGTAATGGGCATCGAGAAACGCGTCGAGCACATGAATATTGGCCTCATAGCCATAGGACCAGAAATCCTCGCCCATCGCGGTGCGCGCGCGCTGCAGCTGCTCCTCGATGAAGGGCAGCGTCACCTTGGTGGCGGACGTATCGGACAGATGGGCGAGGCAATGAGCCTTGGCCTTGACGAAGGCCTTCATGACGCTGGTGGGAAGCCAGGGATTGGCCTCGACGACGCTGCGCCTGATGCCGACCAGATGCATGATGGGGAAGATCCCGGTCTTTTCGAAATAGGCCAACGCCTCGGCGATGGGATCCTCGAAGATCCATCCGATATTGCGGTTGCCCGCCGCAAAGCATGACGGCACCCGGGGCGAGATGATCGCATCGATCTCGCCCGCTTCGAGCATTTGGGAAAGCGAGCGGTCGGCGGGGGCCGCCTCAACCTGCACATTGCCGGGCAGGTTGAGTTCGATCTTTTCGACGCGCCCCGGCTCCTCGAGCCCGCCCCGCACCCAGGTGATCTCGCCGGGCGCCACGCCATATTCGTCCTCAAGGAGGGCCCGCGCCCAGACGCAGGCCGTCAACTGGTATTCGGGCACGCCGATGCGGCGCCCCCTCAGGTCGGCGGGCGAATGGATGCCGTGGTCCTTGCGCACATAAAACGAGGTATGGCGAAAGGCGCGCGAGGGGAAAACCGGGATGGCGACATAATTGGCCGTGCCCTTGGCGAGGCTGACCACGTAGGAGCTCGCCGACATCTCGCAAATGTCGAACTCGCCATTGCGGAAGCTGCGGAAGAAGATCTCCTCGGGCGACAGGCGCATATAGGTCGGATCTACGCCTTCGACAGGAACGGTGCCGTCTACCAGGGGACGTGTTCTATCATAGTCGCCGATGGCGACGGACAGGCGCAGGTTTGTCATCAGGCTTTTCCCGGATCGTGTTCTTGGACGCAAGTGAGTGCAGCGCCACCGAACCTATTGCCGAGCCAAGCGACGCGTCCACCTCATTTGGCGTTGGGAAGCCAGAGCGAAAATGCTTGGCCGTGCCATCTGCCAGACATAAGCTGAATGGCAGGGCTGCCATAACTGTTGTTCTCCTCCTCCATCGCCTCATGCCATGCTGCCCATCTGGCCATATCGGCTTCAAACGGAGGGAAGGATGATGCAACACACAACGCTCGAAAGAGCCTTAAAGGCGTGCCGGTTGACGATCGTGGGGAGCGCGCTGGCCCTTGCCGCTGCGGCAGGCTCCGCTGTCGCCCAGGAGGCGCCGGAAAAGCTGATCCTCGGCATCCAGCCCATCGCGCCGCTGGTGCCCGTCTATATCGCCGAGCGCGAGGGATTTTTCGCCGAGGAAGGCCTTGAGGTCGAATTGCGTCCCGAACCGGGCGGGCAGGATATCGTCACCGCGGTGGTGGCGGGCGAATTCCATTTCGGCTTTTCCAACCAAACCTCGTTCCTGGTCGCCGCGAGCAAGGGCCTCGATGTCCGGGCCATCGCGTCGGGGGTGATCGGCGAGTTCAACGCCGAGACCGCCTTCAACGCCGTCCTCGTGCGCGCAGACAGCGATATCGAGACCGCCACCGATTTCGAAGGGAAGCGCGTCGCGGTCAACACGCTGGCCAATGCCCCGCATATGCTGTTCCTCAATTCGCTGGAGATCGGCGGGCTCGAGGACGCCGCCTCCAAGGTCGAGTTCATCGAAGTGGGCTTCCCGGACATGGCGGGCCTGCTCGAACAGGGGCAGATCGACGCTGCGTGGATGGTCGAGCCGTTCCTTACCATCGCGGCCATGGATGGCGCCCGCACCGTGCTGCGCCCGGCCTTCGAGGCCGAACCGGGCTTCCTGTTCTCGGTCTATTTCGCCTCCGGGCAGTTCGTCGACGAACACCCCGAGATCGTGGCGCGGTTCGCCAATGCGATGAACAAGGCCATGGAATATTCCCAGGCCAATCCGGAGCTGGCCCGCGAGGCTTTCCTCGAGTTCAACCCCAATGTGAACCCCGAAGTGGCGGCGCAAATGGCCATGCCGACCTGGTCCAGCTCGCTTTCGGCCGGCGAATTGCAGCTGGGGGCCGAGATGGCCGTGCGCTATGGCTTCATCGATGCGGTTCCCGATCTCGACGCACTGGTGTTCATTCCCTGAGCCCCATGGGCGACAGGCAAGGCGAGGGGCCGGCGTCACGCCGGCCCCTTTTTCGTTTGTCCTAAGCGATAATAAGCGCCAACGATGGCACCGGCCCGCAATGGTGGCGACTTTAAGCGGTTGGCCGATCGGCTGCGCAACAATTTTTGGCTTGCTCACAACGGCAATCGATATTGGCTCGCTGCCGGTGCCTGTGCGATGGCTAGGATCAGCGATATCGAGCCATTGAGGGATTCATGTTTCCAGTCCAACGATTTAGGCGGAGCCCGAGCGCACCGTCTGCTATATCGGGAAGGGTGACGGGTGGAGGCATTCCGCCCCATCGTCCCCACGCCTGGAGCAAGGCATGATGACCAGCACCAGCCAGACGCAAGTGCGGACCCGATCGAGATGGCCGGCCATGGGCGACATGCTGCTGCCTTTTGCGGGCGTCGCCATTTTCGTCGTGGCCTTCGAGGCTGTGGTCCGGCTGGGCGTGCTGCCGCAGCGCTTTTTCCCGCCCCCCAGCGTAATGGTCTGGGCGCTGTCCAACCTCATCACCCAGCCGGAATTCCACTGGGCGCTGTGGAACACGCTGTCGAGCTGGGCTGCGGCCCTCCTATTGGCAGCGGTGTTCGCGCTGCCCATCGGCTTTGCTATGGGCGCGTCGCCGCTCGTCTATTCCGCCTTGCGCCTCACCACCGAATTCCTGCGGCCGATTCCCTCGGTGGCGCTGATCCCGGCGGCGATCCTGCTGATCGGGGCCAATGTCGAGGCCAAGATCTACCTGGCCGCGTTTTCGGCCTTCTGGCCCATCCTCATCCAGACGGTTTACGGCATGCGCGACATCGACCCCACGGCGCTCGAAACGGCGCGCTCGTTCCGCATCGGGCGTGGCGATATCTGGACGCGCATCATGCTGCCCTCGGCCTCACCCTATATCGGCACCGGCTTGCGCATCGCCTCGGCGGTGGCGCTGATCATCGTCGTGACCATGGAGATCGTGGTCGGCATACCGGGCATCGGCCTGATGATCATCAATGCCCGCCAGGGGGCCAATGTGCCCAATGTCTATGCGCTGATCCTCGCCTCGGGGCTGCTCGGCTGGGCGCTCAACACGATGTTTGCCGTGATCGAGGCGCGCCTGCTGCACTGGCACCCCTCCTACAGGAGCGTCACCCCATGAAGTTCAACCGCCGTCAATTGTTGAACCTGGCGCTCGAACTGGCGGTTCCGGCCGCCCTGATCACCGCCTATGCCGTCTGGGCCGCGCCGCGGAACGACATCTATTTCCCGCCCCTCCAGGTCATCCTGTCGGCCTTTGTCGAGGACTGGCTGGGGGCCAAGGTGACGGCCGATATCTGGCCCAGCCTGCGGCGCCTGCTGCTGGGCTTCTTCATCGCCTCGATCCTGGCGATCGCCATCGGCCTCGTGCTGGGGACCTCGCGCCGGGCGCGCATCGCCACGGCCCCGCTGGTGGATTTCTTCCGCTCGCTGCCGCCCCCGGCCCTGCTGCCGCTGACGCTGCTCGTCCTTGGGGTCGACGACACCGCCAAGGTGGCGCTGATCGGCCTCGTCTGCTTCTTCCCGGTGCTGCTCAACACCATGGCCGGGGTGGGCGGGATCGATCCGCTGCTGCGCGAGACGGCGCGCATGTACGGCATCCCGCTCAGGGACCGCATCCTGCACGTGCTCATTCCCGGCGCCATGCCGTCGATCTTCGCCGGACTGCGGACCAGCCTGTCGCTGGCGGTGATCATGATGGTGATCAGCGAGTTCGTCGCCGCGACCAACGGGGTCGGCTATTCGATCTGGCGGGCGCGGCGGTCCTTCGACATCGCCGACATGTGGGCCGGGATCATCCTGCTCGGAATCCTGGGCATCCTGCTCAATACAATCCTGCTGCTTGTCGAGGCGCGCCTGCTGGCATGGCATCGCGGCTCCCGGGCAGCCGCGTCGAGAAATTAGGGAGGCTTTCATGCTGCGTGTCGAAGGACTGGGCAAGTCCTATAATGATTTCGTTGCCATCGGCGACATCACCGCCGAGTTCGCCGCCGGCAAGTTCACCTGCATCGTCGGCCCCTCGGGCTGCGGCAAGACCACGCTGCTCAAATGCCTCTCGGGCCTGCTCGCCCCGAGCAAGGGCCGGGTGCTGCTCAACGGCAAGCCGATCACCGAGCCTCCGGAATCGATGGCGCTGGTGTTCCAGGATTATTCCCGCTCGCTCTATCCCTGGATGACAGTGCGGGAGAACGTCGCCTTCCCGCTGCGCAAGAAGCGTCTCGCCGCCAGCGACCGCGATGAGCGGATCGAGGAGGCGCTGGCGTCGGTCGGCCTTGCCGATGCGATGGACAAATATCCCTGGCAGCTGTCCGGCGGCATGCAGCAGCGCACGGCGATCGCCCGGGCCATCGCCTACAAGCCCGAAATTCTGCTCATGGACGAGCCCTTCGCGTCCGTCGACGCGCAGACGCGTTCGGACCTCGAGGACCTGATGCTGCGGCTGCGCGCCCGGTACAACATGACCATCGTGTTCGTCACCCACGACATCGACGAGTCCGTCTATCTGGGCGACCATATCGTCGTCCTGGGGTCGCGCCCGACCACGGTCAAGGAAACGCTGAACGTTCCCCTCGCCCATCCGCGCGACCAGATCACCACCAAGAGCGAGCCGCAGTTCCTCGAACTGCGCAGCCATGTCTACACCCAGATCATGCGCACCAACACCGCGCAGACCGCCTAACCGAGGAGCTTGGCCATGAGCACCCCATCTTATTCCGACGAAACCGACTTCTTCCGCCAGCGCGGCTTCGGGCACCGGATCGGCTTCGGCAAGACGCCCGCCCTCCTGGTGGTCGACATCGTCAAGGCATTCACCGATCCCAAGCGGCCGCTGGGATCCGATCTCGACGCGCAGGTGGAGGCGATCAACGCCCTGATCGATGCCGCCCATGCGGCCGGCGCGCCGGTGATCTATTCCACGGTGAGCTATGAGAACAAGAACCTCAAGGATGCCGGCATCTGGGCGCTCAAGCAGAGCGGCACCGCCACGCTGGTCGCCGATGGCGACGGCCCGGAGCTCGATGAGCGGCTGCATTGGCAGGACGGAGATTCGCTTCTGGTCAAGAAATACGCCTCGTGCTTTTTCGGCACCGATCTGGTGTCGCGGCTGCTCGCCTATGGCGCCGATACGCTGATCGTGACCGGGGCCACCACCAGCGGCTGCGTGCGGGCCAGCGCCGTGGACGCTTGCCAGACCGGGTTTCGGCCCATGGTGGTCCGGGAGGCGGTCGGGGACCGGTCGACCCAGGCCCATGAGCAGAGCCTGTTCGATCTCGATGTCAAATATGCCGATGTGGTGGGGCTCGAGGAAACCCTCGCGTATCTAAATGGCCTGGAAAATGTACGATGACCGATGTTCCTCCCGAGCATGGTCGTTTCGACTATTCCGCTATTGTCGACCGCCCAAAACTGGTCTGGCCAAACGGAGCCAGGGTTGCAGTCTGGACTATTCCCAATCTTGAGCACTTCCTGTTCGATCGGCCTGCCACCCCCATCAGCATGGCCAGCTTCGGACTGAAGCCCGATGTGCTGAACTACGGCTGGCGCGACTACGGCCTTCGCGTCGGCTTCTGGCGCATGCGCGAAATAATGGATCGATATGGCTTCAAGGGCACCGTCGCGCTCAATTCGCAAGTGTGCGAACTCTATCCAAGGGTCATTGAAGCGGGGCTGGAATCCGGATGGGAATGGATGGGGCATGGCATAACCAATTCCGTGCTCCTCAATGACCAATCAGAGGAAGAGGAACGTGCGATCATCGCCCAGACGGTCGCGACCATCGCCCATCATACGGGTCGGCCGCCACGAGGTTGGCTGGGGCCCGTCATGGCGGAAACGGTTCATACATTGGACCTGTTGGCGGAGCATGGAATCGACTACGTCGCAGACTGGGTGAACGACGAGCAGCCATACCCCATGCGCGTCCGCTCCGGGCGGATGACATCCATCCCCTACAGCGCCGAGATGAACGATATTCCAACGTTCCTGGACATGAAGCAGAGCGCCGAAACCTATGCCCAAAACCTTATGGATCAGTTCGACGTTCTATACGAGGACGGCGCCACCACCGGCCGCGTGATGGCAATCCCGTTGCATCCCTTCCTTGTTGGGCATCCCTACAGAGCCAAACACTTTGCGAGGGCGCTTGAGCATATTTCGTCGCGAAATGATGTCTGGATCGCGACAGGAAGCGAGATTATCGACTGGTATTTAGCTGGGCGCCCGCAAAAACCTTAGTCTGATTGTATCGAGCATCGCTCAGGGTCATCCCATTCGCTCGCTTTTCATCGATCCCTACGGCGTCTACAATCCTTCAGCCCAGTGATCGTCTGCTTCCGGTGCAAAATGACCGAGATTATCGACCGAAAATACTTGAAGCGCTGCATAGAACTCGCTCAGGAGGCTCTCGCTGCGGGCAGTCCGCCCTTCGGAGCGCTGCTCGTTTCTGCTGAAGGCAACGTTATCTTCGAAGATCGCAACCGCGGAACAGCAGACGATCGCACGCAGCACCCGGAATTGGCGATCGCCAGATGGGCTGCGCAAAACATGGCCCCTCACGAAAGGGCCAAGGCAACGGTTTACACCACGGCGGAACATTGCGCCATGTGCGCTGCGGCACATGGTTGGGCAGGGCTTGGGCGGATCGTCTACATCAGCTCATCGGAGCAGTTGACGCGATGGCATGCAGACCTGGAAGCCCCAGCGTCGAAAGTTCGTGTAATTCCAATCCGTGAAGTTGTTGATGATATCGTTGTTGATGGCCCGTTCGATGAACTGGCAGAACAAGTGCGGCAGCTTCTAGTACAATTTTATACTCGGTCACCTCAATAATCAGAACAGCATAGAATTACTTTGGCATTTTTATGCGTGTAATTTTCTGAGATCTGCAACGGGGCCCGCCCGCACAGCGCCATCGGGTTTCTACTCGGCTATTAAATCCATCTCGGACTGCGCAACGTTTTTTGTCTTGCTCAAAGCCGCAGGCTGTATTGGTCACGCAGATACGCGTGTGCAATCTTTAACTCCGTATTGAAGGAGGATATACATGATATCGCACCGCATGCTTTTTTTAGGGCTGCTGGCAGTTGGTTCAATGGCGTTGACCGGCACCGCTGCTGTCGCTCAGGACACTTTGTCGCCCGACAATCCCTATAAGATCGTTCTCGGCACGTTGCCTATTGGCCCGATGATACCGGCGTTCATTGGAGCGGAGCAGGGCTTTTTCCTTGACGAAGGACTGGAGGTCGAGTTCAAACCAGAGCCGGCCGGCCAAGACATCGTTACGGCAATCATTGCCGGCGAGTACCACTTTGGGTTTTCCAATCAGACTTCATTTCTTACAGCGCGTTCGCGAGGCCTCGATATTTATGCGATCGCTTCAGGCACGATAGGGGAGAGCGATGAGACAAGCGCAGCCCACGGCGTACTCGTGCCAGAAGACAGCCCCATCCAAAGCATGGCTGATCTCCAAGGGCTCCGCGTGTCGGTCGACACGTTCGGGAATGCGCCTCATGTCACCGTTCTACGGTCACTCGAACTCGCCGGTGTCGAAGATCCCCTGAATGACGTCGGATTCATCGAACTCGGCTTCCCCGACGTCGTGCCGACCGTCAGCGCTGGCCGTGTCGACGCCGGGTTTGCAGTCGAGCCTTTTCTTACTGTGGGAAAGAACAGTGGGTTGCGCATCATAGCCAATCCACTCCTCGACACTCAGAAGGGTTTTCCGCTGTCGGTCTATATCACCTCCGGTGAACTCATCGAGGAGAGGCCGGATGTCGTGGATGCTTTTATTCGGGCGATCAACAATTCCATGGCCTATGCCAGTGAGAATCCAGACGAAGTCAGGGATGCATTTCCTCGATTCAACAATAATGTAAGCCAAGAACTTGCTGAGTCTGTGGATCTTTCGCTCTGGAGCACGGATTTTGGACCGGAAAGCCTCGAGCTCGGCGCTGAGCTTGCTCTGAAATACGGATTTATTGACTCCATTCCGGATCTTGAGGAAATAGTGTATCAGCCTGGAGAGTAGGCATACCAAATGGCGCGCGGACATTGCCAGGTTCCGCGCGCCTCTCTCCACGAGGCCGGGAAAATAGGACCGGCACCGGGGCGCGGCACGCGCTGCGACCCCGTGCCGCTCCCGGCGGGTGGGCGGGACCGCGATGACGCGTGTTGCCGGGCCGCGCCGCAATCCGTACATTCCTTCGCAAAGCGCATCGACACCCGCTTTGCGAAGGAAGACCAAACGTGACCCCACACACCGCCAGCGGGATCGAGATCGTCCATCTCAGCCACGCCTTTGCCGGGCGCAAGGTGCTCGACGATATCAGCCTCAGCATCGAGGAGGGCACCAGCGTGGCGCTGCTGGGCCCGAACGGCGCCGGCAAGACCACGCTGATGAACATATTGTGCGCGCTGATCAAGCCCGATAGCGGGCGCGTCATGCTCGACGGGGTCGACCTCGCGCGCCAGCCCGACGCCATCAGGCGCCGGATCGGCGCGGTCTTCCAAGACCCCAGTCTCGACACGCGGCTGACCGCCTGGGAAAACCTAGAATTCAACGGACTCGTCTATGGCCTCCCGCGCCGCGAGCGGGCGCGGCGGATCGACGAGGTGCTCGACCTGGTCGAGCTCGGCGATTGGCGCGACGAGATCGTCAAAGGATTTTCCGGCGGCATGAAGCGGCGGCTCGAGATCGCGCGCGCCCTGATGCATCAGCCCCGGATCCTGTTCCTCGACGAGCCCACAGTCGGCCTCGACCCGCAGACGCGGGCCCGCATCTGGTCCTATCTCGAACATCTGCGCACCCATCGCAATCTCACCCAGCTCATCACCACCCATTATGTCGAGGAGGTCGCCGGTCACGACCGCATCTGCATCATCGATCGCGGCAAGCTGCTGGCCAATGGGACGCCGGAGGAATTGCGGGCCCGGCACGGCACCTCGATGATTCGCTGCATGCCGCGCGACGCCGAGACCGAGGCGGCCCTGCGCGCCGCCTATCCCGACATCCGCTCCCTGGCCGGCGGCCGGCTCGGCGTGGCGCTGGCCTCGCCCGACATGCTCGACGCTTTCCTCGCCACCTATGGCACGCGGCTGCGGCAGATCCAGATCGACGAACCCAGTCTCGAAACCGTGTTCCTCTCGCTCACCGGGCGCGAATTGCGGGATCGGGCACCCGGCGACGACACGGCGGCCGGCGTGGGGGAACAGGCGATATGAACGATCTCATCCCCCTGGCCCGCGGGCTTTACGGCATCTGGCTGCGCGAGGTGATGCGCGCGGTTCGCGATCGCGGCCAGTTGATCGGCGGCGTTTCCAGGCCGCTGATCTGGCTGCTGATCCTGGGGATCGGCCTCAACCCCTATTTCCGCGGCGAGGTCTATGGCGAAGTCCGCTTCGTCATCCCCTATACCTATCTGCAATTCCTGTTTCCGGCGGTGATCGTCCTCAACATCATGTACACCTCGATCCTGTTTGCGGTGTCGGTGATCTGGGACCGGGAGTTCGGCTTCCTGCGGGCCATCCTCGTGTCCCCGGTGCCGCGGGGATTGATCCTTCTGGGCAAGATCCTCGGGGGCAGCACCATCGCCACCGCCCATGGGGGGCTGGTGCTGATCCTCGCCCGCTTCGCCGACATCACCCTGAGCTGGAGCCAGGTGGGGCTGGCATTATTGCTGATGTTCGGCCTCTCCTTCGGCCTCACCTCCTTCGGGGTCATCCTCGCGGCAAGGGTGCGCAGCTTCGAGGGGTTCGGGGTGTTTTCCAACACCATCATCCTGCCGCTCTATTTCTGCTCGTCCTCGATCTTTCCCCTCGACCCCTCGCTGACCCGGGCCCAGACCGCGGCGCTCTATCCCGAGTGGCTGGTGTTCCTGGTCGAGATCAATCCCATCACCTATGCGGTGGACGCCCTGCGCGGGGTGCTGATCAATTTCCATCAGTTCGATCCGCGCCTGGGACCGGCGGTCATCATCGGGCTGGCCGTGGCCTTCTTTTTCATCGCATGGCTCGATTTCAGGCGCCGATGAGAACCCCCAGGCCGATCAGGCAGAGCCGGCGCTGGCTGCCCGGGGCGATCAACATCCTCGTGGTGGCGGCGCTCTTATTCGCGGCGACCTTCCTGCCGCCGGACACCTCGCTGGGCGAGGTGCGGCGCAGCGGCACGCTGCGGGTCTGCGTGCCGCAAAGCGCCGCCCCGCTGGTCACCGGCGACCCGGCCGCACCGGGCTATGACATCGAGGTGCTGCAGCACCTGGCCGAGCGGCTGGGCCTGCGGCTGGCCCTCAACATCAACCCCGCCATCGGGCGCGACTTCAATCCGCGCAACTGGCGCCTCACCCGCGCCCAATGCGCGGTGATCGCCGGCGGGGTGGTCGATTCGGCGGCGACGCGCGGCTTCCTGCAACTCCTGCCGACCGGCGTGGAAACCGGATGGGCAGCCATCGTGCCGCCGGGGGAAGCCCTCGGGCCGGTGGGCACCGCGGCGGTCCTCCCCGGCAGCCAGGGGCTGGACCGGCTGGCACTCAGCGGCTTCCTGCGCGAAAACGGCATCAGGACCCTGGCGGCACGGGCACCGGGCGATCTGGTGGCAGCGCTCGAAACCGGGGCGGCCGATATAGCGATCAGCGACCGCTTCACCATCGCGACGCTGGCGCTGGACGAGGATGCGCGCATCCTCTGGCTCCCCGAGCCGCCCTTCGCCCGCTTCCCCCTCGCCTTCGGCCTGTGGAAGGGCGATCTTACCCTCAGGCGCGCCCTGCGCGACGCCATGGACGCCATGGGACGGGACGGCACGCTGGCCTCGATTGCCGAACGCTACGGCCTCGATGGCGGGCCGGAGGATGCGGCCGACATCGGGGAGCTTTTCGGATGATCGCCGCTATGTCCGTGGAGAGCCCGCGATGAGCCTGTTGCACGACCTCACCATGGGAGCCATCGTCTCGCGCATTGCCGGGATGCTGATTTTCGTCGCGCTGCATGGAGGCATGCTGGCGCTGATGGCGCGGCTTCTGGGCAGCGCCATGCCGGAAAAGGAAGGGCGGCTGACGGCCAGCCCCCTGGCCCATCTCTCCCTTTGGGGGCTGGCCATGGCGGTGCTGTTCCGCGCCGGCTGGGCCCGGCCGGCCCATATCGACCCGGCGCAATTGCGCGGCGGCCGGCCGGCGCTGGTCGCCATTGCCGTCGCGGCGCTGCTGATCAGCCTGGCCCTGGTGCCGCTGCTCGATCTGGCGCGGCCATGGATCGCCGCCAGCATGCCGCGCACGGCTGGTTATGCGGTCCTCACGGTCATCGTCGCGGTGCAGGACATCTCGCTGCTCTCGGTGGCCATCAACGCCCTCCCCCTGCCGGGGCTGACCGGCGGGCTGGTGCTGGTGGCGCTGTTCCCCGACCGGGCGAGGCTGTGGCGCAGGCTGGAAATCCCCGTCCTCGCGGCGATCGTCATCCTGATGGTGGCCGGGGTGCTGGTGCCCGATCGCCTGCTGCCGATCCTGCGGCCAATATTTTCCAGCCTCTGAACCGGCGCCTCAGTCGAGGCCGAGATCGCCGAGAATGGCGTCGAGCGTGCCGTCCGCGGCGAGCGCTCCGATGGCGGCATCCACTTCCGTGCGCAGAAAAGTGTCGTAGGACGAAATGAGCGCACCGACCTGGACCACGGCCTGGGGAACCGGATCGAGGGGGATGATCCGCAGATGGCTCGCCGCCGCGTTCTGCTCGGCGATGCGCACCCATGCGGGCTGCCAGAGCAGCATGCCCTCGAGGCTGCCGTCGAGGAGGCGCGTGGTCATCAGGTCGAAATCGGCATAGGGCAGGCGCCGCCAGCGCTCCTCGCGCGGGCGCTGCAGCATGGAGGTGATGAACACCCGCTCCCCGAGGCTCGCAACGGCGGTGCCGATGGTGCTGCCCAGCGGGATGTCGCCCAGCGATCGATAGTCCGGGTCGGCGACGACCAGGACGAAGGGCACCTGGGCATAGGGCCGGGTCATGGCCGCCCATTCGGGGAAGGGCGAATTGGGCTGTACGGCGATGCCCATGAACAGGTCGCAATCATTGTTGAGATGGATTTCCATCTCGGCGAGATAGCCATCGCCGTCGAGGGGGAAGCCGCGCAGGGCAGGGACGAAATCGACATCGAGGAACAGCGCGTCGCCGATCGCCTGCGCCACGGCCCGGTCCAGCGGCCCGCCGGGGCTGTCGTCATCGACGCAGGCGCGGATGCTGTCGCCCTGGGTGGGGCGGGTGGAATCGAGCAGTTGCGGGGGCAGCATCTGTCCCTGGGCCGGCATCGCGCCGCACGCCAGAGTGAGCCCCAGGACCAGGGCCGGTGCCAAACGTCTCATTTCCGCTCTCCTTAAAAAAGAAAGGAGCCCTTGGGCCCCTTTCCAGTTCTTGCTCAGGATCGAGCCGTCGCTCAGCTTGCCGAATTGGGCAGCTTGTAGACGAAGATCGAGTTGCCATTGCCCGAGGGCAGCGGGATTTCTGGGAAGGCCGAGGAGATCGACCCAGCGGCGGCGCTGAACCCGGTCGGGATGACCAGATACTGCTCGCCATCGAGCTCGAAGGTCATCGGCGAGCCGCCGATCGGCGCATTGAGGCGCTGCTGCCAGAGCACTTCGCCGGTTTCCTGATCCCAGGCCTTGACGTAGCGGCCGGCGTCGCCACCGATCACCAGTCCGCCGCCGGTGGTCAGCAGCGAGGAGGTCATCGACGGACGCTGGCGGACCTTCCAGCCGGCGTCTTCCGACTTGGTCACGCCAACCTGGATCGCCTCGACCAGACCGGCCTCGGTAATGCCTTCGGGCAGGATACGCGGACCGAAGCGCATGGCGCCGGTGGCATTACCGGCGGTGAACTCGGTCTGAGTCGCCGAAACCACGTTACAGGCTTCGGTCAGCGGCACGTAGAACTGCTGGGTCAGCGGGCTGTAGGCGCCGGCCTGCCAGAGCTTACCGCCCGAAACCGACGTACAGATCAGCACTTCCTCGCCCAGGGCGGAGAGCATCAGATCTTCGTTGGTGTGGACGGTGCCGTCATCATCGATGCTGGTGACCGAGTTCTGGTAGACGGTTTCCTGCGACCACAGATATTCGCCGGTGTCGCGATCCAGGGCAAAGAAGATGCCGTTCTTGCCCGGCACGGAGATCAGCAGGTGACGGGTCTCCCCATTCTCCTCCAGATCGACCAGCACGCGTTCGAACGGGCTGTCGAGGTCCCAGTCGTCGCGCGGCAGGTGCTGGAAGTACCACTTCAATTCGCCGGTGTCGGCGTCAAGCGCCAGGGTCGAGTTGGTGTAGAGCGCATCGCCGTCTTCCGACCCGCGGATGAGCGCGGCGTAAGGCGCGGGCATGCCGACACCCCAGAAAGTGGTGTTGGTGCGCGCGTCATAGGAGCCGGTCGCCCAGGGCGTACCGCCCCAGCGGTTTTCCGGCGGCACGTCGCCCCAGCTTGCCAGTTGCTCGGGATTGTTGGGATCGTCGAGGGTGTTGAAGCGCCAGAGTTCGTCGAGCGTCTCGAAATCGTGCGCCACCACATAGCAGCCGCCGGCGGTGCCCGAGATCGAGCAGCCCGAAATGGCCGAGATGATCTTGCCGTTCACGACGATCGGGCCAACCGTGTAGCTGTAGCCCACGGTGTAGTCGAAGGCCTGCACTTCGCGCAGCACCTTGCCGTCGGTGGCGTCGAGCACGATGATGCGCGCATCGACGGTGGTCAGAACCACGGTGTCCTCATAGAGGGCGATGGAGTTCTTCTGGCGGCGCGACTGATAGAGCTGGTAGCCCCATTCGGCCGGCACTTCGGCCAAAGCCGGGCGGTATTCCCAGATCAGGTCGCCGCTGCGGGCGTCGAGCGCCTGCACGATGTTGTTGTTGGTCTGCAGGAACAGCACGCCGTCATGCATCAGCGGCGCGGTTTCCTGGATGCCCACATCGGCCATCGGCCAGGCCCAGGCCAACTCGAGATCGCCAACCGTGTCGCGGTTGATCAGGTCGAGCGGGCTGTAGCCCTGGTTATCGGGGGTGCGGCGCCAGGACAGCCACTCGTTTTCGGGCGGGTTGAGAACCATCTCGTCGGTAACCGGCGTATAGTCCTCGCGAACCCCCTGCGCATTGGCCACGCTCACCAAGGCCGACGCACTGACCGTCAGGGCGAGGAGGGTCTTAAGGGTGAAACTGTTCATGGCTGTCTCCCAATTGCAACACAATGTGCCGAAGCCTCAGGCTCCGATCAGATTTTTAAAAGAAAGGCCCGTTCAATTGACGGTCGGAAGAGTCTGGCCCCAGGTATAGGCCTGCGGCACCGCAGGTTCTTGCGCTTCCGGCGCGGACGGCAGGATCGAAGGCAGCGTCTGGCCCCAGGTATAGGCCTGCGGCACGTCGGTCTCGACCGGAGCGGGCGCGCCGTCCGCGGCAGGCGCGGCGCCGGAGCCCGCAGTCACTTCAGCGAGCTTGATCGCGCTCAGCAGAGCGGGATCGGCGGTCAGCTCGGTGTCGCCGGCCACGGCACCATTGGCCTCGAGAATATAGGCCATGATGTTGACATAGACCTCTTCATCGAGGGCGCCGGGCGCCTGGGGCGGCATGGCGGCAGCGATATAGCTGTACATGCCCTGGGCGGTATCGAAATTCTGCATGACTTCCGTTCCGACCAGCGCCGGAGCGTTCGGCCCGAGCAGGGCGTCGCCATGACACATGGCGCATTGGGTGGCGTAGGACTGCTTGCCCGCCGCCGCCTGGGCTTCGGTGAACACATCGGCAGAGGCCGGTGCGACCCAAAGCCCAAAAAGGCCGGCCGCGGCCAGGACCGTTCTGGTGCCAAGATATTTCGATCGAATGGTCAAGCTTGTCTCCCTAAATGAAAACAACACGCCGATGGGCGACGCGGCTTTTTTTCTTATGCAATAAGGTCTCAAATCTACCGCTCCGAGACGACGGAAGCAAGCAAAGAGAGCCCGGCCAAAACTTCGTGATCGCTTCAGCCGCCGGCCTCTACGCGGGCCCGAAACCGCTCGGTTCCTTCATGGATATGGTCGAGAAGCACCCCTGCGGCCCAATGCCGCTCCTCCACATCATAGTCGACGACGCGGCTGGCCGGAGAATCGAAAGTGCCCAGTCTCTGGTGATAGAGCTTGGCCAGCTTGGGATAGCCCATGGATTCCCCCATGGCCGCGAGGGCCAGGAAGACCTTGAGTTCATGAATGAATTGGTCGTCACGGTCGCGGTTACGATAGAGCCATGCATAAAGGTCGGGATGGAAATTGGTGAACACACCGGAGAACCCGCGCGACCCGGCCCGCATGGCGTCAAAGGCGATGGCGGCATTGGCGTTGATGACGTTGAAGGGCGAACCCTCGGCGAGGCGGGCGCGGCGACGCACGGTATCGAGGTCGCAGGAGACGTCCTTGAGCACCACGAACCGGCCGGTGTCGCGGCAATAGGAAAACTCATCGTCGCTGAGCAGCCGGCGATAGGGGGCGGGGCATTCATAGAGCCCCAGCGGCAGGTCCGCAGGGAGCTTCGACAACAGGGTATCGAGGGCCGCGCGGAAGGCGTCGAAGCCGGCATTGTCGGGATCGAGCCGGTTGGTGACGAGGATCAGCGCGTCGATGCCGGTTTCGGCCATGGCCCGCAATTCGGCGATCTGGTCGTCGAGGGCGGGAGAAATATGCCCCGAGGCGATGACCGGCATGCCCTTGGGCGCCGCCTCGCGCACGCGCCGCGCCAGGTCGACCCGCTCGGGGAGGGTGAGCTTGAGCATCTCGCTCGACTGGCAGACCGCGAACAGCGCGTCGCTGCCCTTGTCGCCATACCAGGCGACCAGCCGGTCGAGGCCGGACCAGTCGATCGCGCCAGCCGCGGTCATCGGCGTCAGCATTACCGGGACGATGCCCTCGATTGCAGTGGTCATCTGGTCACCCGACCCTTTCCAAATCGCATTTTTATGATACGCTTTCGTTTCAGAATTCAATTCCAGAAATCTACAAGGAGGCGAGCTTGAGCGTCAAGCGGTGGGAAGACGATGCAAATGTGTGGACCGGGCCTTTTTACGGCGAGGCCGCCATCACCTATGACCCGAGCGTCGAGCGCGCCTTTGTGGACGGGCGAATCATCACCTGCGTCGACGTGCTCGACTGGGATGGGGATGGCGGTCGCGACCTGCTGCTATCGGCCTGGGACCCCTGCTATGACGGGCGGGTCTTCCTGCGCCGCGAGATCGGCCAGAACCCGGACGGCACGCCGGTCCTGGGAGCCCAGGAACTGATCGAGGGCGTAAGGGGCTATGTCACCGCCTATCGCGACGGCGACATCTTCCACCTCGTCTCCGCTTCCCGCATGCGCAAGCAGATCTACATCTTCCCCAATATCGGGGAGCCCGGCGCGCCGCGGTTCGGCGATCCGATCGCCCTCGACCTCGAGGCCGACTGGGTGAAGGGCAACGAATATTTCCACATGGCGCGCTTCGTCGACATCGACGGCGATGGCGAGCTCGAACTGGTGGTCGGCAGCGATTACTGGAACGATTACTGGCCCAACGGGCTGGAGTGGAACGACGAGGGCTATCGCGCCTATGACGATGCCGGGCGATGGCTGGGCGGACCGCTGCGCGGCTTTCTCTATGTCTTCAAGAATACCGGCACCCTCGCCGCGCCGGTCCTTTCGCGCGGCACCGCCATGCGGGCCGGGGAAAACCCGCTCGAAGTCTATGGCCAGCTCGGCCCGGCCTTCGGTGCCTTCGACGGCAAGACCACGTCCCTCATCGCCGGGGAGTTCTGGAACATATTGCACATCGCCCGCCAGGCCGAGGACGGGCATTTCCAGCCGCTCTCGCTGATCAAGGGGCCGGAGGGCGCGCCCCTGGAGCTCGACCAGTGCATCCACATGCCCTGCGTGGTGGACTGGAATGGCGACGGCCGGCTCGACATTCTCGTCGGCGCAGAGGATGGGTATGTCACTTATCTGCGCAATTGCGGCACCGGCGAGGACGGTCATCCGGTGTTCGAGAAGGTCGGCCGGGTCGAGACCAGCGCGCCGGTGATCCATGCGGGCGCCCTGCCCTCCCCGGCCGCCCATGATTTCTCCGGCCGCGGCCGATACGACCTCGTGGTGGGAAATTCGAGCGGCGAATTGATGTTCTTTCCCGCCATGGGGCCGCACGACACGCCCACGCTGGGCCGCGACAGCCTGCTGACCGCCGATGGCGCGCCCATCCGCATCGCGGCGGGGCTCCCCGGTTCCATCCAGGGGCCCTCGGAGATCATGTTCGGCTATAGCTGCCCCACCATCGCCGACTGGGATGGCGACGGCCATGCGGACCTGCTGGTCAGCGACGTGCTGGGGCATCACCGCTTCTACCGCAATCTCGGCGACGGCGCCTACCCGCCGAACTTCGCCGCCGCACAATTGCTCCATCATGGCGGCAAGCCGCTCAAGACCGTGTGGCGGGTACGCCCGGCCGTCGTCGACTGGACCGGTTCGGGGGCGCTGCATTACCTGTGCCTCGACGAGGAAGGCCGGCTCGCCGACTATCGGCGGGTGGGAGACACCGAGCTCGACGACAAGCGTTTCATCCGCTGGGAGACCGGCGAGATCATGAGTTTCACCGTCGATGTCGGCGGCGGACGGGGTCGCGCCAAGCTGTGCGTCTGCGATTGGGAGGGCACCGGGCGCAAGGATCTGATCTTCGGCACCCATGCCCGCGCCTCCGTGCCGCCGGGGCCCGAGGGGGCGCCGCGCAACACCACAAAGCAGGCGGGGCTCTTTTACTGCCGCAATGTGGGCACGCCGGAGGAACCGGTATTTTCCCTGCCCCGCGCCATGGCCTGGAAGGGCGAGACCATCGCCATGGCCATGCATGTGGCCTCGCCCGAGGCGGTGGACTGGGCCGGACGCGGCCAGCTCGACCTCGTGGTCGGGGTCGAGGACGGCAGCCTTGTCTGGCTCAAGCGCGAGGATTTGTCATGGTAGACGGCGTGGCGATCAGCGGCACGACGCGTCTGATGGGGCTGATCGGCGATCCCATCGCCCAGGTGCGTACGCCCACGGCCATCAACGCGATCTTCGCCAAGGCGGGGGCCGATATCGCCTGCGTGCCGCTGCATGTGCCGGCCGCAGACCTCGCGACCGTGTGGCAGGGGCTGAAAGCCATGCCCAATCTCATCGGCTTCGGCGTCACCCTGCCCCATAAGCAGGCGGCGCTTGCGCTGTGCGACAGCATCGACCCGCTGGCGGCGCGGGTCGGGGCGGTCAATCTGGTGCGGCGGGAGCGCGATGGCAGCTTCCGCGGCTATCAATTCGACGGCGTGGGCTTTGTCGGCGGGCTGAGGGCGAAGAATATCCCTCTCGAAGGCCGCGACGCGGTGATGGTGGGGGCCGGTGGCGCCGCCATGGCCATCGCCTTCGCTCTCCTCGAAGCGGGCATCGCAAGACTCACCATCGCCAACCGCACGCCATCCAAGGCCGAGGCGCTGGTCCAGGCCATCAACAGCGCCGCCGGCCGCAATTTTGCCGTGGCCGGCCCGGTGGTGCCGGAGCGCGGCGCCCTCGTCATCAACGCGACGGCTCTGGGCATGGCGGCGAGCGACCCGCTGCCCTTCCCTCCCGATGTGCTCGACGAGACGATGACGGTAGCCGAAGTGGTGGCCAAGCCCGAGATCACCGCGCTGCTCGAAGCGGCGAGGGCCCGTAACGCCCAGATTCATTCCGGGCTTGAAATGATCCATGGGCAGGTGGGGCTGACCGCCGAGCACTTCATGGCAATCTGGGCTTAGGTTCTCTGTTTTATCGCGTTTCCGAACCGGAAAACCGGTTCCACTTTTCCTGGAAACGCTTTGGCCTCAAGCGACGAGTGCCGTCCCGGCCGGCAGGCCGGCTGCGAAGCCGGCGATGATGGCGATCTGGGCGGTGAGCATGTCATGGCCGTCAGAGGTCGCGCAGCCCCGGCGCCGGGCGGCTTCGAGCAGCGGGGTGATCTTGCCCAGTGCCGCGATATCGGCGACCAGCATGCCCGGCTCCAGCGCCGCCTCGGGCACCGGGAAGCGGGCGTCGCCCTTGAGCCCGATCGGCGAGGCATTGACGATCACGTCATGGTCGAAGCGTCCGCCTTCGGCCGGGAATGCGATCTCCTGCCCGGCGGCGGCATTGGCGATGGCGGCGGTGTCGGCGATCGATTGCGGGCTGAGATCCATGAGATCGAGCCGGGCCACCCCCGCTGCGGCGAGCGCATGGGCAATAGCCCGCCCGGCGCCACCGGCCCCGACCATCAGCACGCGGGCATTGCGGAGCCTGTCGGCCGCATCGCCCAGCCCGGCAACGAAGCCGACCCCGTCGAACAGCGCGCCATGCAGACGCCCCTCGCCATCGCGCTGGATGGAATTGACCGCGCCCACCGCCTGGGCCGTATCGGTCAGCGTATCGCAGCGCTGTGCCGCCGCGATCTTGTGCGGCACGGTGACGCCGATCCCGGCAATATTGGGCAGGGCGGCCAAAGCGTCCCAGGTGGCCGGGAAGGCGGCGGCGGTCACGTGGAAGGGCACCGCGAAGAGATTGCGCCCGGCGGCGGCGAACAGGGGGTTGATCAGGGCCGGGGTCTGCACCTGGGCGATCGGGTCTCCGAACACCGCATAGATGCGCGAGCTCCCGTCGAGATTGGGAATGAGGTCGGTCATGCCGCGAGCGCTCCGCCAAAAATCGCCGCGCAGCGTGCGATGGAAAGATCGATCACCTCGGCCGCGCTGCGCCGCGCCCAGTCGTCGGAAAAGATCTCCACCTCGATGGGGCCGGCAAAGCCGGCGTCGCGGACCATCCGGGTCACCCCGGCAAGGTCGATCACCCCATCGCCCATCATGCCGCGGTCGCGCAGCAGATGCCGGGTGGGGACGAGCCAGTCATTGACGTGATAGCCGACAATGCGCCTGGCTTGCCCGGCGCGCGCGATCTCGGCGCCCAGCCTTTCGTCCCACCAGACGTGATGCACGTCGATGACGATGCCGACCCCCTCGCCCAGCGCATCGCACAGGGCATTGGCATGGGAGAGGCTGGCGAGGGTGGTGCGATCGCCGACCAGCATGGGATGGAGCGGTTCGAGGGCGAGCGTGATCCCCACATCGCGGGCCAGATCGAGCAGACTACCGATGACATCCTCGTGGCGGCGGCGGCAGGCGGCGAGATCGCGGTCTCCGGAGGCCAGCCCGCCGGTGAAAACCAGCACGTGATCGGCCCCGAAGCGCGCCGCCCGTTCGAGCTCGAAGCGGGCCCGGTCGAGAAATTGCGGCTCGAATGGGCCGACCCGGTTATAGCCCGACACCTTGAGGCCGGTTTCCTCGAGCGCCGCGCGGGCCGCCTTCTCTCCCACCTTGTCGATTTCCGAACCCCAGATGGAGACGGTATCGAGCCCGCGCTCGGCGCACAGGCGCGCAAAGGCCACCATGTCGGCGGTCTCGCGCACCGTGGCGTGATTGATGACGATCCTGCCCGCCGACACGATAACTCCCCGTCTCAAAACTTGTAGACGCCGAGCTTGGCGAAGATCGAATAGATCTTCTCGGCATAGGCGGAAAATTCGGGATATTCGCCCAGATGGGCCGGGCGCGGGCGCGGCAGGTCGATCTTGATCTCCTCGATGATCCGCCCCGGGCTGGTCGACATCACCAGCACCCGGTCCGAAAGGCCCACCGCCTCCTCGATGGAATGGGTGATGAAGAGGACCGTCTTGCGGGTTTCGAGCCACAGCATTTCCAGGTCGTGGCGGATCTGGGTGCGGGTGATGGCGTCGAGCGCGCCGAAGGGCTCGTCCATCAGCAGCATGGAGGGGTCGTGCACCAGGGCCCGGGCGATCGACACGCGCTGGCGCATGCCGCCGGAAAGCTGGCGGGGATATTTCTTCTGGGCGCCCTTGAGCCCCAGCCGGTCGAACAGCATGTCGGCGCGCTCGCGGATGACGGCCTTATCGAGACCGCGGATTTCCTGCTGCAACATGACATTGTCGAGCGCGGTGCGGAAATCGAGCAGCAGATGGTCCTGGAACACGATCCCCACCTCCGAAAGGGGCCTCGTGAGCGGCTTGCCGTCGACCTCGAGGGTTCCCGAACTCAGGGGCTCGAGCCCCGAGGCGAGCAGCAGCGTCGTGCTCTTGCCGCAGCCGGAGGGGCCGATCAGGCTGACGAACTCGCCGGGCTTGATATCGAGATCGATGGGACCAAGGGCATGGAAGGCGGCCGGGCCTTCGCCATAGGTCTTGGTGATGGCCTGTGCGGTGATGGAGGCTCCGGCGACGGAGGTCTGGCCGGTCGACAGGGCGCTTGTCATCGATACTTGGTTCATTGTGCTGAGCTTTCCTAGTGTCCGGCCCGCGACCAGGGCATCAGAACCCGTTCGGCCACGCTCATGGCGCCGTTGAAGAACAGGGCGACGATGGCGGCGGCCACCAGCCCGGCGAACATGAGAGAAATATCCATGAAGGCGGAGGCCTGCATGACCATGAATCCCAGTCCGCGATTGGATGCGATGAATTCGGCGACGATTACGCCCTCGACGGCCTTGACCACGCCGATCTTCATCCCGGAAAAGATATGCGGCATGGCGGCCGGCAGGCGGAACTTCCAGAAGCTCTGCCACTCATTGGCGCCCATGGTGCGCGAAATGTAGAACAGGCGCTTGTCGACGGCCTTGAAGCCGGACATGGCGTCGACCAGGATGGGGAAAAAGCACATCAGGAAGACGATGAGCGCCGCGACCAGCGGGCCGATCCCGAACCAGACGATCAGAATGGGCCCGATGACGGTCTTGGGCATGATGTTGAGAAAGACGATCACCGGATAGAGCCCGCGCTCCAGGGCGGGAATGGCGGCGATGGCCAGGGCGAGGGGAACGGCGATCAGCACGCCGAGCGCAAAGCCCTCGACGATGGTGATCGAGGTGGCGATGGCGTGGCCGCCGATCATCTGCCAGTCCGACACCAGCCGGCCGAGGAAGTTGGAGGGCTTGGGCACCAGCCAGAGCGGCACGTTGTAAAGCGTCGCCAGCCACTCCCACAGGCCGAGCAGCGCGGCGATGGCCAAAAGGCCGAGCACGGCCGAGCCCGCGAAGGACGAGCGGAGGCGGTCCAGCCTGTACCAGAGGGGGGAGCGTTCGGTTTGAGGGGTGCTCAAAGCCTGTTCCGACATGATTGCAGCCTATGATCTGTTTCGAGCGGGCGATGGCCCGCTCGATCTTGGCGCGGAGCCGTTGGCGCTCAATTGCAGAGAACGTCCGTTTCCGGGGTGTAATCGAGCGTATAGTAGTCGGCGACCGGCCGGTCGGCGGAGAGGTCCATGGCCGTGGTCATCACGTCATACATCTCGTCCCAGGTTTCCGCCGAGGTGTAGCCGATGATGTCGCCTTCCCCACCCGGGCAGACCGAGGCGAAGCTGTATTCGGCGGCCTGGAGCAGCGCTTCGCGCGAATGTTCGGTTTCGGGGAACATCTCCATCAGCGCCTCGACGGCGGCTTCGGGGTCCTGCATGGCTTCCTGCCAGCCCCTGGCCGTGGCCTCGAGGAAGCGGGAGAAGACCTCCGGACGCTCGGCCAGCTTGTCCTCGCGGCCGACGAGGCTGAGGCTCGCCAGCGGTACGCCATTGGTGTAGAAATACATGTTGTTGGCTTCGATGCCCTCGGCGGCCAGCGGCACGACGATGTTTTCCGGCGTCTGGGACACCGCGTCGACCTGACCCGAGGTCAGAAGGCCGATAAAGGCGTTTTCCGACGAGTTGGTGATCTCCACGTCGCCCTCGGCGATGCCATTGGCGCGCAGGAACACCGGAATCAGAGGCAGCATGGCCGAGCCGGGTGAAACGGCAAGGCGCTTGCCGATGAGGTCCTGGGGTCCCTCGATCCCCGAATCGGCCAGGGACTGGATGCCGAACTGGCCGGATTTCCAGATGGTCGAGATGATGCGGATCGGCGCACCCTGGGACGCCACGTTGAGCGCGGCGACCGCGTCGGCATAGCCCAGATCGACCTGACCCGTGGCGACGAGTTGGGCAGCGACGGCCGAGCCGCGCCCCTCGATCATCTCCACGTCGAGATCGTATTCGTCATAGATGCCCAGGCTCTCGGCCATGGCGAAGCCCAGATGGGCGGAGTCCGCCGTCCAGTTCATCTGGACGCTGACATGGTCCTGGGCGAGGGCCGCTCCCGGCAGCGCCGTCGCCATCAGCAGCGAGACGATAAGAGCCTTGGTTGAACATGCAGTCATGATATCCTCCTTGAAGTGAAGCTTTTTCTCCGCTTGCGCCGTCAGGCCTGTTTCCACGGCAGCAAGAGTCTTTCGGCCAGCGTCACGCAGGCGCTCAGCGCGACCCCGATCATCGAGCCGACGAACAGGATGGCGAACAGGAGCGGCGTGTTGGAGCTGTCCATGGCGCGCAGCACCAGATAGCCGAGCCCGGTCTGGGAATTGAGCCATTCGACGACGATCACCACGGTGACGGCGACGACGACGGTGATGCGGAAGCCCGAGAAGATGTAGGGCGCGGCGGTGGGCAGCTCGAATTTGGAGAAGGTCTGCCACCAGGAGGCGCCCATGGAGCGGCTGAGATAATATTGCCGCTTGTCGATGGAGCGAAAGCCGGTGACCGCATCGACCAGCACGGGAAAGAAGGTGATCAGCGCGGTGAGCAGGATTTTCGGGAAGTCGGAAAAGCCGAACCACACCAGCAGCAGCGGCGCCAGGGTGATCTTGGGCAGGCCCTGGATGAACACCACCACCGGATAAAGGATCTGCTCGGCCAGACGGAAACGCGCGATGAGATAGGCGAGGATCAGCCCCGGAACCGCACCGGCCACAAAGCCGATAAGGATCATCTGGGTGGTCGCCCAGCCATGCTGGGCCAGCCTTTGATAGTCGACCACCATCTGGGTGAGAAACTGGCTCGGCGCGGGCAGGATGAAGGTCGGCACGGCGAAGCCCCGCACCAGGATTTCCCAGACCACAAGAAGGCCGACGAACCAGAGGGCCGGCTCGGCCACCCGCCGAAGCATCGATATTTGCGTCATGATACGGCCTCTACGGCAGCAGAATGATTGAGACGGCCGCGCTGGCGGCTGCGCAGCGGCCAGATGCCGGCGATTTCCCGCGCCGCCTCGTGCAGCGCCTCGGCCAGTTCGCCGAACCGTTCGGGCGGGATGCGCACGGTGGGGCCGGCCACGCTGATCGTGCCGGCCACCGCCGCCCCCGGCGCGGTGCTGGAGAAGAACGGCACGGCGATGGCCGCGGTGCCGGCCTCGGCCTCCTCGAGCGAGATGCCGTAGCCGCGCTGGCGGGTCTCGGTGAGCTTCTGGCGGAACTCGTCGATGGTCGAGGCGCTTTTGGGGCCCAGCTCGCGCTTGGCGGAAAAGCCCCTTGCATAGACGATGCGCAAGGCTTCTTCTTCGGGCAGGGTCGAAAGCCAGGCCTTGCCGTTGGCGGTGGCGTGGAGGACGATTTCCTGACCCATGTCGGGGTCGTAGCGCAGGCCGGTCACCGCACCCTGGGCCCGCGCCACCCATACAAGATCCTCGCCCTCGACAATAGCCAGGCGGCAATATTCCCGGGTGCGGCGGGCCAGTTTCTGCAATACGGCGCTCACCACATCGGGCACCGCGCGGGCATCGAGATTGCGGAAGGCGAGCGTCGCCATGCGGAGCGAGAGCGCATAGCGCTGGCTGTGCGGGTCCTGCACCACCCAGCCCTGGGCGATCAGCGTGGTCATCAGCCGGTGCAGCGCACTGGCCGGCATGTCGAGTCGCGCGGCCAGATCGGTCAATTCAACCGATTCCGCCTCTCCGGCCAAAGCCTCTAGCACGTTCAAGCACCGGGCAACTGCGGCAACTGTCATCTGGGCTCTCCTTGGCCGGGACGTTACGATATTTGTTTCTCAATTGGAATAGCATTCCAAATTATTCACAGCGCGGCCGACCGCGCCAACCGGAAATGGCATCCGAAGACGGAGCAAAAACCCTCAAACGACAGGAATCGCCCTGGTTTCCAGCGCCTGCGCCAGCGCCAGCAATCGCCGCCGGCCCGCGGTCTCCGGCAAGCGCGGCAGGACGGCGCGCACCCGGGCGGCAATGGCGGCCGGCAGGGCCTCTGGCGCCACGCCACTTTCGGGCGCGGGCCGACCAGGCGATCCGGAGGCAAATGGCCGCAGGGCGAGGATATGGCGGGCATAGAGCGGATCGGCCCCTTCGAAGGGCGGCTGATTTGGTCCGTCGCCCCGCCGCTCCAGCGCGGCGATCAGCCCCTGCGACAGGAGCGCGAGGATGGCGTCCATTTCGGCCGCTGTCTCGGCGTCGTCAAGGAGGCCCATATAGGCGCCGCCCATTTCCCCGGCATAACAGGTCGGGGAGGCGGAGACTGCGTGTTCGGGGTCGCCGTCCTCATCCAGGAGGGCGTCGGCCCCAGCGAGGATGTCGGCAATAATGGCGGCGGCAGGCCGGATGGCAGTGACAGCGCCGACACCGGTGCCGGCATAGAGCGCCATGGCCTCGAAATCCCCGCTCATGGAGCGCAGGGGGGAATCGGTGGAGAACAGGTAGATCGGCCGCCCCTCCTCCTCGCCGATCACTTCCGAGGCGCCGCGCGGGTCGCCGCGCTCTCCCCGGGTCACCGCGCTCGCCAGCACCCGCACCATGGCGCCGTCGGGCCAGTTGACGTGGAAAGCGTCGGTGAGGAGCGTATCCTCGGGCCGGGCGGCAATCAGCCTTTGGCGGTGATGGTCATGGGCAAAGGATTCTCTCGCGGCGATCAGCGCGGTGCCGAGAACGATGCCGTTCGCGCCGAGGGCCCGGGCGGTGACGAGATCGGTCCCGGTGGCCAGCCCCCCAGCCGCCAGCACCGGCACGGCGACCGCGCGGCAGACCGCAGGCAACAAGCGGCGCAAGGGAGTGGTGCCGCGCACATGCCCGCCTGCCTCGCACCCCTGGGCGATGATCGCCTGCGCCCCGGCCTCCACCGCCTCGCGCGCTTCCTCGGGCGATCCCACCTGATGCACCACGGTGACCCCCGCCGCGCGCAGGCGCCGCACCACAGGGGCGTCGACGGCCCAGAACAGCATGGCGGCGGGAACGCCGAGATCGATGATGGCGTCGACCTGCCGCTCCAGCAGGTTCTTGTCGGTCGCGGCGGGGATGAGGTTGACCCCGAAGTTCCGATGGCCCCGCGCGCGCAGCGCCTCCACCTCGCTCCGGATCAGGCCGACGGGCTCGCGCACCATGCCCAGAAAGCCGAAGCCGCCGGCTTCGGTGACCGCCGCGACCAGATCCGAGCGCGCCACCCCGCCCATCCCGGCCAGCACGATGGGGTGGCGGCAGCCCAGCAACGCCTCGACACGCCCCTCCTCCCGGCTCATTTATGGCTCCTCTGCCGCTCCGCCAGATATTCGGCGAGCACCCGGGCCTGATTGTGCGTCTCGTCGCGGGCGGAATAGACCAGCGTCAGCTTGCCCTTTTTGGCCAGCGCCGCCAGCTTCTCGACATCCGGATTGTCCGACAGTTCCTTTCGGTAGCGGCGGCGGAACTCGGGAAAACGTTCGGGATCGTGGTTGAACCATTTGCGCAGTTCGGTGCTGGGGGCCACGTCCTTCAGCCATTCGTCGAGCGCAGCATCGTCCTTATGCAGCCCGCGCGGCCAGAGCCGGTCGACCAGCACCCGGTAGCCGTCCTCCTTGTCGGCCGGCTCATAGGCCCGCTTGATCGCTGGGGAATTCCCGGTCATTGGCGTTCGCGCCTTCGCGCGCCTCACATCTCTTTGTGTTATCCACCCGCGGGCCCGATGGGGCAAGGCCCATCGCCATCATTTGCGCCCGTCGAGCCGCGCGGACCAGTCCTCCACCCGGCCGCTGTGCAGCCGTTTCGCCGCGCGGGCCCGCCACCCCTCGGACAAGACCGCAAGGTCGGCCATGCCGCGCAGCGCCTCGCGGTCGAGGCGGTCGACATAGAAGACGTGCCAGAGCCGGTGGAGGGTCCAGTCCGGCGCCACGCGGTCGACAAGGGTCAACCGGTCGCACGGCGTAACGGTGCCGGGTTCGAGCACGCGGTAATACCAGCCCGTGCGCCCGGTCCGTTGCACCCGCCGCGCCATGTCGGGCTGACCGAAACGCAGATTGAGCTTCCAGCAGGGCTGTCGTCCCTGCGACACCTGCAGCAGCGACGTGCCAAGGCGGAACACGTCACCCACCGCGACCATATCCTCGGTCAGCCCGTCAGCGGAGATGTTCTCCCCGAACGCTCCGGCGGTGGCGAGCACCGGGCGCAGGCCCAGTTCGCTCCGCCAGTAAGGATAATGATCGGCGGCATAATGGTGCACGGCCTTTTCGGGCCCGCCATGCACCTTGCGGTCGCCCTGCTCGTCGCCGTCGAAGCCCTCGCGCCCCAGATGCAGCGGGCCGGCCGACGGCCGTTTGTCGATGCCGCTCACCTCCGTGCTGCCGGCGAGCGGAACGGCCCGCCCGACAAGTAGCGTGGTCGCCGTCGTGAAGCCCGCCGCCAGCATCGCAGCGCTCCTATGGGTTGGCGGGATTGCCCGCGCCCCGGTCCCGGCGGGTGGGGGCCGGGCGGGACAGGATGAAGGCCGCCGCGCTGGCCAGCACCAGGGCCTGGATCAGCAGGACATGCAGGGGCAGCGCCAGCGCCACGGTGATGGCGATGGCGAGCGCCATGCTGGCCAGCGCCATGGTCTTGGCCCCCGGGCCGATGGCACCCTCGGCCTGCCAATCGCGGATCAGCGGGCCGAACGTCCGGTGGCCGAGCAGCCAGGCATGCAGCCGCGCCGAACTGCGAGCAAAGCACAGCGCCGCCAGCAGGAGGAAGGGCGTGGTCGGCAGGATGGGCACCGCCATGCCGACCAGGCCGATGCCCACGCAGAGCAATCCGAGGATGAGGAAGACGAGACGCAGCATGGACACGCTTTTCTAGTTGGAAGCCCTCACGCGGGGCGAGAGCAGGACCGGGGCATAGACCCAGGTGAAGGCGGAAAAGGCCAGCACCCACAGGATGCCGCTCGCCGCGAGCATCGTCATATGGTGCTGCGGCGCGAGATCGACCAGGGGCCGCGCGATGGCGGCGGCAAAGACGAGGATATAGGCGAGGACCGTCAGGCGGCTGGCCCGTATGGGACGGCCGGTGTGCCCCAGCGCCGCGCGGGACATGACCGCCAGCGTCATGCCGCCGATGGCGCCGATCAGCATGAGGTGGATCGCCGCCTCATAGCCGAGCCAGCCCATGGCCGAGGCCGCGACGAGGGCGAGGCCGGCCACCAGCATCAGATAGGCGACGTGCAGCACGGCGACGATAGGTTCGGCGAGGCAGGCATATCCACGCCAGCGGACCAGCCGCACGGCATGGATCAGCGCCGCGGCGGCGCAGAGGACGGCCGTTACGGGCCCCTCGGGCCAGACCGTCCAGGCGAGGAGGCCGATGGCGGCCATGAGGATGGCGGCCTGATCGAGACGGCCGAAGGCTGCGGGCAGGTTCTTGCTCCCCTGGCGCGCCAGCCAGTTGCGCGTGAAGCTGGGGATGATGCGCCCGCCGACCAGCATGATCAGCACCACCCAGGCGCCGATGGCGAGACGCAGCGGCGCGGCCGGCACCCCGCCCCCGGCCAAATGCACATGAAACCAGATATCGGCACCGGCAAGGGCAAGGATGGCCCCGAGGATCTTGAGGTTCTTCCAGTTGCGGCCGGCGACGATCTCGCGCAGGGCGATGAGGGCCAGGGCCGGCAGGAAGGCGGCCTCGACGATGAGGGAAACGCCGGCGCCCAGAAGATCGGGCACGAGAAAGACCAGGCGGCCGGCCAGCCAGATCAGCACCAGGACCAGAAGCGGCGGCCCGGAGACCGGCAATCGGCCGGTCCAGTTGGGGATGGCGGTCAGCATGAAGCCGGCCAGGACGGCGCTGGTATAGCCGAACACCATTTCATGGGCATGCCAATGGACCGCGCCCAGGCTGCCGCCGATGGCGAGGCCATAGGTCAGCGCGGCGATCCAGAGGGCCATGGCGGCGATCGCCCATAGGCCGGCCGCGAGGAAGAACGGCCGGAAGCCATAGGAGAGGATGGCCGGCCCCGTTTGCGCCACGCCGCGGGGGATGCCGCCGCTCGCCATGCGCTGGAAAAAGAGTTTCACCACGCCACTCGTTCGATCGTGCCCTTGCTGGCCTATAGGATGTGCCTCTCCACGATCGGGCGCAAGGTGCGCGCATGGACATCGTGTCGCAGCGCCCGTTAGCTCTGGATCGAACCCCGGGCCCCGCATAGGCTCAGCGGCAAGCCCGCCCGGCAATGGAAGAATGACTGACCATGTTGCATCTCGCCCTGGCGCTTGCGGTGTTCCTGATCCTCCATCTCATCCCGGTGATCCCCGGCATGCGCGACAGGATGATCGAGCGGCTGGGCCGACCGGGCTATATCGCCCTCCATTCGGTCCTTTCGACCCTTACCCTCATCTGGCTGATCCTCGCGACGCTCTGGGCGCCGGTGGTGGTCCTGTGGCCGATGGCGGGCTGGCAGGCCTGGGTGACGATCGGGCTGATGCCGGTGGCGCTGTTCCTGCTGGTGGCCGGCCTCATCTCGCCCAATCCACTCTCGCTCAGCCTGCGGCCGGGCGCAACGGACACGCGCAGCGGCATTGCCCGCATCACGCGGCATCCGGTGTTCTGGGGGGCGCTGCTCTGGGCCCTTTCGCACATTCCGCCCAATGGCGATCTGCGGTCGGTGCTGCTGTTCGGGAGCATGGCGGCGCTTGCGGCGGCGGGATTTGCGCTGGGGGACCGGCGGGCCCGGCGCAAGCTGGGCGCGCGCTGGGACGCTCTCGCCGCGACCAGTTCGGTGATCCCCTTCCTCGCCATGGCGCAGGGGCGCACGCGTTTGCGGATCGACCTGCCGATGGTGATCGCCGCGCTTCTGGCCGCCGGGCTCAGCGCCTGGCTGCTCCATGGCGGCCATGCAGCCCTGTTCGGCGTCGATCCACTAACCTCCACCGGCTTTTAGAAGGAAAGGCCCGCAAAGCGGGCCTTTCTCATGGGGTTACAATCAGACCGCGGCGAGCGCCTGCTCGACATCGGCGATGATGTCCTCGATATCCTCGATGCCCACCGAGATGCGGACGAGGTCTTCCGAGACGCCGGCTTCCTCCAGTTCCTGGGGGCTGAGCTGGCGATGGGTGGTGGTGGCGGGATGGCAGGCCAGCGACTTGGCGTCGCCGATATTGACCAGCCGGTAGATCATCTTGAGATTGTCGATGAACCGGCCCCCGGCCTCGCGGCCGCCCTTGACCCCGAAGCTGACGATGCCCGAGGCCTTGCCCTTGTAGAGCCGGTCGCAAATGGCCTTGTAGGGGCTCGAGGCGAGCCCGGCATAATTGACCCAGTTCACCTTGGGATGGTTTTCGAGATATTGCGCCAGCGCCAGGGCGTTTTCGCAATGGCGCTGGATGCGCAGGCCCAGGGTCTCCAGCCCCATGAGGATGAGGAAGGCGTTTTGCGGGGCGAGCGCCGCGCCGGTATTGCGCAGCGGTGCCACGCGGCAGCGCCCGATATAGGCCGCGGCTCCCAGCGCCTCGGTATAGACCACGCCGTGATAGGAGGCATCGGGCTCATTGAGGATGGGGAAGCGGTCCTTGTTGGCCACCCAGTCGAACTTGCCGGAATCGACGATGATGCCGCCGATAGAATTGCCGTGCCCGCCGATATATTTGGTCAGCGCGTGCACGACGATATCGGCGCCCAGATCGAAGGGGCGGCACAGATAGGGCGTGGCGACGGTGTTGTCGACGATCAGCGGAACCCCATGGCGATGGGCGATCTCGGCGAGCTTTTCGATATCGACCATATTGCCGGCCGGGTTGCCGATGGATTCGCAGAACACCGCCTTGGTGTTGGCGTCGATCAGCCGGTCGAAGGCCTCGAAATCGTCGCCCTTGGCCATGCGCACCTCGATGCCCTGGCGCGGCAGCGAATGCATGAACAGATTATAGGTGCCGCCATAGAGCTGGCTCACCGAAACGATATTGTCGCCCACACCGGCAATGGTCTGGATGGCATAGGTGATCGCCGCCATGCCCGAGGCCACGGCGAGAGCGCCGATGCCGCCCTCCATGGCCGCCACGCGCTGTTCCAGCACCGCATTGGTGGGGTTCATAATGCGGGTATAGATATTGCCTTCGACCTTGAGGTCGAACAGGTCCGCGCCATGCTGGGTGTTGTCGAAGGTATAGGACGTGGTCTGGTAGATGGGCACCGCCGCCGACCGGGTCGTGGCTTCGGGCGTATAGCCATGGTGCAGGGCAATGGTATCGAGCTTCATCGAAAAGTCCTCCAAGACGATTTTGGCGGGACCTTAGTCCATTTGCCGTGCCCGCGGGGAGCGGGAAAAGAGAACGGTTTTCTCAAAAACCCCTTTTGCACACACATTATCGTTCCCTTTGGCCGATGGGCGAGAGGGGGCTTTCCGAGCCGGCCGCGACAGGGCAGGATCACCTCGGGCCGGCAGCAGTCCGGCCGGCAGCGATAAAACGACAAAGGGCCCATCATGCGTTTCGGATACAAGGCTTCGGCCGAGCAGTTCAGCCCCTCCGCGCTTCTCGGCTTCGGCATCGCGGCGGAAAAGGCCGGGTTCGATTCCGTCTTCATCAGCGATCACTTCCAGCCCTGGCGGCATACGGGCGGGCATGCGCCCTTTTCCCTCGCCTGGCTCGGGGCGCTGGGGGCCAGCACCTCGACCATCACCATGGGGACCAGCGTTCTCACCCCGACCTTCCGCCATCATCCCTCCATCGTGGCGCAGGCCTTTGCGACGCTGGGCCAGCTCTATCCCGACCGGGTGATCCTGGGGATCGGCACCGGGGAATCGCTCAACGAGGTGCCGGCGACCGGCATGGAGTGGCCCTCGCCCAAGGAGCGCTTCGCCCGCCTGCGCGAGGCGGTAACGCTGATGCGCACGCTATGGGCCGGGGAGCGGGTCGATTTCGAGGGCGAGTATTATCGCACCGAGCAGGCCACCATCTATGACCGGCCGGAAAAGCCGGTGCCGATCTATGTCGCAGCGGCCGGGCCGCAAACGGCCAAATATGCCGGCCGGGCCGGCGACGGCTTCATCTGCACCTCGGGCAAGGCCGAGACCCTTTACACCGAAACCCTGATCCCCAATCTGGAAGCCGGGCTTGCCGAGGCGGCCGATCCGCAAAAGCCCTTCGAGCGGATGATCGAGGTCAAGGTCTCCTTCGACACCGATCCCGGGCGGGCGCTCGAGGACACACGGTTCTGGGGCGCGCTGGCGCTGACGCCGGAGGAAAAGATGAGCGTCGAGGACCCGCTGGAAATGGAAAAGCTGGCCGACGCCCTGCCCATCGAGAGGGTGGCCAAGCGCTGGATCGTATCCTCGGACCCCGACGAGCATGTGGAGCGCATCTGGCACTATGCCGAGCTGGGCTTCGACCATCTGGTGTTTCATGCCCCCGGTGCCGACCAGGACCGCTTCATGGCGCTCTACAGCCAGCACATCCTGCCGCGCCTCAGGGCCCGGGCCGGACAATAGGGCGGCCCTGCGGGGCTTTACGGCTTGCCGTCGCTGCCGGTGGCGAGCGGCAGGTCGTCCCGTGCGCCCCATTCGGCCCAAGACCCGTCATAGACCGCGGCGGGCGGCAGGCCGGCCTGCTCGATGCCCAGCGCGAGGACCGAGGCGGTGACGCCGGACCCACAGGTGGTGATCACCGGCTCGTCGCCGGTAACGCCCTTCTTCCCGAGCAGGTCGCGCAGGTCCGCAGCGTCCTTGAAACGCCCCTCGGCGAGCAGTTCGGTATAGGGGAGATTGGCCGCGCCCGGCATATGGCCGGCGCGCAGGCCGGGGCGCGGCTCGGGGACCGTGCCGGCAAAGCGGGCGGCGCCGCGCGCATCGAGGATATTCGCCCCGCCGGAGCGCAGGGTTTTGTCCACCCTTTCGAGGCCGGCGATGCGGGCCGGATCGGGCCGGGCGATGAAATCGCCCGGTTGCGGGGTGGCGGGCTTGCCGGATTCGAGTGCTCCGCCCCGGCGCTTCCAGGCCGGAAAGCCGCCATCGAGCACCGCCACCGCGTCATGGCCCATGGCCTTGAACATCCACCAGGCGCGCGGGGCGGAAAAAATCCCCGCGCCATCATAGCAGACGATGACGCTCGTTTGGCTGATGCCGAGCTTGCGCGCCTCGGTCTCGAACCGCGCGGCCGAGGGCAGCATATGCGGCAGGTCGGTATCGGGATCGGCGAAGCGCGTATTGAAATCGAAGAAGCGCGCGCCGGCGATGCGCTCGATCTCGAATTCGGCGGCGCCGTCGCGCCCGGCATCGGGGAGATACCAGCTGGCGTCGAGGATGACCAGATCGGGATGAGCCAACCGGCTGTCGAGCCAGGACGTATCGACCAGCGGGCCGGAGAGGCTGAGTTCCCTGTTCATTGGTTAAGTCTCCCATGCCAAGGCGGAAAGCCTTAGCCTACCCGGTTCGGGGCGCCGCTGTCCAAGGGCTTGAGGGCCCTTCCCCGGCCATTATTGCGGCGGGACCAGCGCCAGGACCGACTGCCAGGAGATGGGGATGGTGCCTGAGACGGGCTCCTCGCAGCCCACCGCATCGCGCGCCGTGTCGATCCGCAGGATCCATTCGCCCTCCGGCAGGGCGAATTCGGCGTCGTCGCCCGCATTGACGAGGATCAGCACGTCCCGCCCCTGGCCTGCGCACAGATAAAGGCCCATGGAGCGCAATTGGGCATCCTGCCAATCCTCCTCGCCCATGGCGCCGCCGCGCGGATGCAGCCATTGCGCGGTGGGCTGGATGTCGGGTTCGTCGGTTTCGGCCACGGTGAAGCGCGCCTTGGACATCTGCGTCTCGGCACGGAAGGCGGCCAAGGCCGCCATGGCCTGCTGCAGTTCGGGGCGCGCCCGCGCCCAGTCGAGCCAGGAAATCTCGTTGTCCTGGCAATAGGCATTGTTGTTGCCGCCCTGGGAATTGCCGAACTCGTCGCCGGCCAGGATCATCGGCACGCCCTGGCTCAGCAGCGTCGTCGCCAGCATGGCGCGGGCGCGGCGGATGCGGGCCGCGACGATCCCCTCGTCATCGGTCTCCCCCTCCGCCCCCATATTGTCGGAGAGGTTGTTGTCGTGGCCGTCCTGATTATCCTCGCCATTGGCCTCGTTGTGCTTGTCGTTGTAGCTCAGCGTGTCCCATAGGGTGAACCCGTCATGGGCGGCGACGAAATTGACGCTCGAGGTCCCCGGGCGGTGGCTGTGGTTGAACTGGACGGGCGAGCCGGCCAGCCGCTCGGAGAGGGCCGGCAGGATGCCCGGGTCCTTGCGCCAGAAGGCACGGGTGTCGTCGCGGAACTTGTCGTTCCACTCCCGGAACGGCCAGCGGTAGCCGCCCACCTGATAGCCGCCATCGCCCACGTCCCAGGGTTCGGCGATGAGCTTGACCCCGGCCAGCACCGGGTCCTGCCGCAGGGCGTTGAAGAAGGAGCCGTCGCGCTCGAAGCCTTCCGATTCGCGCCCCAGCGTCGAGGCGAGGTCGAAGCGGAAGCCGTCCACATGCATGGCCTGCACCCAGTAGCGCAGGCTGTCGAGCACCATGCGCAACACCATGGGATGGGCGACGTTGAGCGTGTTGCCGGTGCCGGTGGTATCGAAGCTGTGGCGGGGGTTTTCCGGCGAAAGCAGGTAGTAGCTGGCATTGTCGATGCCCCGGAACGACAGGGTCGGACCCTGTTCGTTGCCCTCGGCGGTGTGGTTGAACACCACGTCGAGGATGACCTCGATCCCCGCCGCGTGGAACTGGCGCACGGCGTGCTTGACCTCGCGGATCTGCCCGGTGTGGAGATAGGGCGCGTGCGGCGCGAAGAAGGCCAGGGTGGAATAGCCCCAATAGTTCGACAATCCCTTGTCGACCAGATAGCGGTCATTGGCGAAGGCATGCACCGGCAGCAGTTCGATGGCGGAGACCCCGATAGATTTGAGGTGAGAGACGATCGGCTCGGTCCCCAGCCCGGCAAAGGTGCCGCGCAGCTTTTCCGGCACTCCGGGGTGCTGCATGGTCAGCCCGCGCACATGGGCCTCGTAAAGCACCGTATCCTGCCAGCGGTTGCGGAGCACATCGTCTGTGTCCCAGTCGAAATGGGTATCGGCGACCACGGCCTTGGGCATGAAGGGCGCGCTATCGCGTTCGTCGAAGGAGAGGTCGTCCTCGCCGATGCGATAGCCGTGCAGCGCGTCGTCCCACACGATCTCGCCCTTGATCTCGCGGGCATAGGGATCGAGCAGCAGCTTGTTGGGGTTGAACCTGTGGCCCTCCTCGGGGGCGTAGGGGCCGTGCACGCGATAGCCATAGACCTGGCCGGGTCCGATGCCGGGGAGATAGCCGAACCAGATGCCGCCCTCCATGGCCGGCAGGTCGAGGCGGTGAATCTCGGTCTTGCCTTCGGGGTCGAAGAGGCACAGCTCCACCCGCGTGGCGTGGTCCGAAAACAGCGCGAAATTGGTGCCCTCGCCGTCATATTCGGTGCCGAGACTATCGGCCCGCCCGGCGTGATGGTCGAAACGCGGGGCAGCATCGAGCTTTTTATGCATTTGGATTGTCCAGTGCGGGGCGCAGGCGGGCGCCGAGGGCCGTGGGAGAGACCGAGCGCAGGGCGACCAAGGTCTTGCGCGGACGCAGTTGGGCGCGGCGTTGGAGCATGGCGGGGGTGACCAGCACCGTGCCGCCCTCGGTGCGGCGGAACCAGCGGCGGTCCTCGACCGGGTCTTCGCCCACCACCAGCCCCGGCGGCAGATGCGCTCCGGGCGAGACGATGGCGCGAGCCAGCCGCACGAAGCGCGATACGCTGGCGCCGGGCATCAGGACGCTGTCGCGGCCGAACCGCCAGGAATGCGCATCAGCCGCATCGGGCAGCGGAACCGGCAGAGCCTCGGCGAAATCGAGCTGAGTGAGCCGCAGGGCGTCGAGGGTGCCCACATCGCGCCAATAGGCCCGTCCGGTTTCGGGGCTGGCCGGCAGGCGATAGGCCATGGCCACCCCATCGGCCACGGCGCGCGGGATGAGATGATGGCCGAAATCGAGGGCGTCATCGTCAGCCAGCGCCGCGTCGAGCCAGCAGCGGGAAAAGACATAGACGCCCATGCTGGCCATGGAGAAGCCCGGCTCGCCGATAATGGCCGGGGGATCGGCAGGCTTTTCGCGAAAGGACACGATTCGTCCGGAACGGTCGGCCTGCATGACGCCGAATTCGCGCGCTTCAGCCTGGGGCACCACATCGACGGCGACGGTGACCTCGGCGCGCGCCGCCCGATGGGCCTGGATCAACTGGGCGTAATCCATCGCGTAGACATGGTCGGCGGCCAGGACCAGAATCTCCTCGGCGCCCGATTCGACGAGAACGGGCCAGTTCCGGCGCACCGCATCGGCGGTTCCGCGATAGGCGTCGCGCCCGTCCCTGACGAGCAGGCTGCCCGGCGAGAAGTGGCTCCCCCAGTGCAAGGGGATATGGGCCGCGAGGGTGTGCGGCGCGAACTGGGTGGCGACCAGCAGCCGCTGCAAGCCCGAGCGCACGATATTGGCCATGGCGAAATCGACGATGCGGTGAGAGCCGGCGAAGTGGATCGCGGGCTTGGCCTCCGCCTCGGTCAGCTCGTGGAGCCGCGTCCCCCTCCCCCCTGCGAGAAGCACAGTCGCAACCGAACCGATGTCGGGAACACACCGAGACAGAACCGCTTGCATGCCGGTCATCCTTTTCGTGAAAACCCGATCGCACCGCCGGTCAGGCGCAGGAGAACGCACAAAAGGGTCCTCCGTTCCCTTTTGTGCGCCGGGCTTAACGCAGGGCTAGGCCGGGCGCTCCAGCGTCGGTTTTCGTTCCGATCCTAGGCGGCGAGGAAGCGGATGATGGCTCGCGCCAGCACCGGGCCGTCCGAGGGCCTGGCCATGGAGGCGAGGCCGGCCTCGATCACCGCGTCGGGGGCCCGCCCGCGCCGCAATTGCACCAGTTCGCGGGCATAGGCGTCGTCGAACTCGGGATGCGGCTGGACGGTGAAGATCCGGCCCGTTTCATAGACCAGCCCCGCATTGGGGGTGAAATCGGAGCGCAGCACCACCCACGCGCCCAGAGGCGGAGTGATCACCTGGTCCTGATGCGAGCAGGCGATGGCAAGGCTCGGGCGGCCGGGGTCGAAATAGGGCGGGAAGGGCACGACCTCATAATCGTGCCGCCCCAGCCCCCAGCCCTTTTCCGATTTGCGCACCACCCCGCCCAGGGCATCGGCGATGATCTGGTGCCCAAAGCAGACGCCCACCATTCTGGTCCCCGCGTCATGGGCGGCGCGGATGAACTGGCGCAGCGGCGGCAGCCAGAGATGGTCCTCATAGGCGCCGGCCGGCGAACCGGTGATCAGCACCGCATCGAGCCCTTCGGGGGCGGGCAAGGGAGCGCCGTCGAGGATTTTCACCACCTCATGGCCGAATCCGGCCTCGTGCCGGGCGAACATGGCCTGGAACATGTCCGGATAGGAGGGGAAGCGCCCGGCGAGCGGCGCCGGCGGCGCGCCGGCTTCAATAATGGTGAGTTTCATGGCGGCGAGACTGGCACGGGCGGTCCAAGTCCACAAGCCCGGGTCGCGGGCCGCTCAGGCGGGGGCGAACCGGAGCGCCACGCCGTTGATGCAATGGCGCTTGCCGGTCGGCGGAGGGCCATCGTCGAAGATATGGCCCAGATGCCCGCCGCAATTGGCGCAATGGCATTCGGTGCGCACCATCATGAAGGCGGTGTCGGTGGAGGTGCCGATGGCGTCGGGCAGCGATTCCCAGAAGCTCGGCCAGCCGGTGCGGCTGTCATATTTGACCTCGGAGGCATAGAGCGCCGCGTCGCACCCGGCGCAATGATAGACGCCCGGCTCGTAGAATTTGTCGAGCGGCGAGGTGAAGGCGTGTTCGGTGCCATGCTGGCGCAGGACGAGATATTCCATGTCCGAGAGCCGTTCGCGCCAGTCTTCGTCGGACAGGGCGAAGGGAAAATCCTCTTGCGCCGCGCGAACCCCGAAGGGATAGGCAAAGGCGGCCATGCCGGCCAGCGCGATCCCGCGCGTGAGAAAAATGCGGCGTGCGATCATGTCCGGTCTCCTCTCGCCCCCTTTTCGCATGCCCGGCGCCGGCCCGTCCAATCAATCCCGTGTGTGGGTCGCCGAAGCCCTATTGAATTGCCACACGATTGGGATAGACAGGTTTCATCATAAGAGGAGACGCCAAGCCCCATGGCCGGACTGGAAAACGCTTACGACGCCGAGGTGCTGTCCAAGGCGCTGCCCTTCATGCAGCGCTACGAGAACAAGACCGTCGTCATCAAATATGGCGGGCACGCCATGGGCGATCCCGAGCTGGGACGGGCCTTCGCCCGCGACGTGGCGCTGCTCAAGCAATCGGGGGTCAACCCCATCGTCGTGCATGGGGGCGGCCCGCAGATCGGGGAGATGCTGGGCAAGCTCGGCATCGAATCCAAGTTCGAGGGTGGGCTGCGGGTCACCGACCGCAAGACGGTCGAGATCGTCGAAATGGTGCTCGCCGGCTCGATCAACAAGGAGATCGTGGCGCTGATCAATGCCGAGGGCGAATGGGCCATCGGGCTGTGCGGCAAGGACGGCAACATGGTGTTCGCCGAAAAGGCCAAGAAGACCGTGATCGACCCGACCTCCAATATCGAGCGCATCCTCGACCTGGGCTTTGTGGGCGAGCCGGTCGACATCGATCGCACCCTGCTCGACCTCCTGGCCCGTTCGGAAATGATCCCGGTGATCGCGCCGGTGGCGCCGGGACGGGACGGGGAGACCTACAACATCAACGCCGACACCTTCGCTGGCGCCATCGCCGGGGCGGTGTTCGCCAAGCGGCTGCTGTTTCTCACCGACGTCCCCGGCGTCCTCGACAAGAAGGGAGACCTCATCCCCGAGCTCTCGGTGGAGGAAGCCCGGGCGCTGATCCGCGACGGCACCATCTCGGGCGGCATGATCCCCAAGGTCGAAACCTGCATCGAAGCGCTCGACCGGGGCGTGGAGGGCGTGGTGATCGTCAACGGCAAGACCCCCCACTCGGTGCTGCTCGAACTGTTCACCGAGCACGGCGCGGGGACGCTGATGGTGCGGTAGGACGAGGTGATCACAGCTGCGTTTTCAGTCATGTGCCGTTCACGGATTTGAGGCATAATGGGGTCATGAACCAGATGTCTTCCCCCTCGCCCGCCTTCGATCGGATCACCGACTGGATTTTCGATCTCGACAACACGCTCTATCCGCGTGAGTGCAACCTGTTCGCGCAGATCGATACGCTGATCACCCAATATGTGATGGAGGTGGCACGGCTCGATTTCGCCGCAGCACGCGACCTGCAAAAGCTCTATTACCGCGATCACGGCACGACGCTGAACGGGCTGATGAAGTCGCACAAGGTCGATCCCGAGCATTATCTCCAGACCGTCCACGCCATCGATTACGGCCCGGTCAACGCCCATCCGGAGCTGGTGCAGTCCATCGCCCTGCTGCCGGGGCGCAAGTTCATCTTCACTAATGGCAGCGTCTCGCACGCCGAGGCCGTGCTGGCCCGGCTGGGCGCGCAGGACCTGTTCGAAGGCATCTTCGACATCAAGGCCGCCAAATACCAGCCCAAGCCGCTCGAAGTCGCCTATGCGGGATTTCTCGATGCCCACGGGGTCGATCCCGGCCGCGCCATCATGTTCGACGACCTGGAAAAGAATCTGCGCGTCCCCCACGAGATCGGCATGACCACCGTGCAGGTGGTGGCAGGGCCCGATTATGCGCACGAACAGTGCGATGTGTGGGAGCTGGGACGCGCCGAGGGCGAAACCCATGTGCACTATGTCACCGACAATATCGCCGATTTCCTCGTCCGCTGCCGCTGATGCCTTGTTCTCGCCGCAGGCTTGACGATAGATTTCGCTCCGGCAACGCAAACGCGGTTGAGCGCGTTAGGCCGTCATGGGCGGTGCGGCCGTCTGTGAAACCAATTTGAACAGCGCTGGATTTCATGGCGCGCACACGGGGACCATCATGATCAAGAACGTTACGCGTCTCATGCTTCTTTCCGCCGCCCTGCTCGGCGGAACCAGCACCGCCGCCCTGGCGCTCGAGGCGGACCAATTCGCCGACCGGCTGGTCGAAACCGCCCGCATCATGGGATTGAGCTTCGCCTATGACGCGGCGACGGCGGATGGGGATACGATAACGATTTCCGATTTCACCATCCTGCTGCCGGGCGAAGACCCCATCGAGGTTCCCGGCGACCTGGTCTTCGAGGGCGTGGTCGAAACCGCCGATGGCGGCTATACCGCCGCCCGCGCCACCATTGCCGATGTCGATTACACCGACGAGGATGAAGGCTTCTCGGTGAGTCTGGTCGACATCGCCGTCGAGGGCATCGAACTGCCGGCCCAGGTCAGCGTCGCCAATGCCATGCAGATCGGCATGAGCCTCTACGACCGCATGGTGGCCGGCCCCCTCGCCGTCACCGATCCGGACGGCAACGAGGTATTCACCGTCGCGCTGATGGAAAGCGCAGTCAGCGAGAGCGCCGCCGATGGCGGCATCACCTCGAGCTATGACGTTTCGGGCATAAGGGTCGATCTCAGCTCTCTCGAGGAACCCGAGGCCCGCAAGGCGCTGGAAGCGCTGGGCATGGAGGTGTTCACCGGCTCCATGGGCGGTTCGGGCACCTGGTGGCCGGATACCGGCGTGGTCAGCCTCGACGACATGAGCTTCGTCGCCGACGATCTCGCCTCCTTCTCCATGGCCTTCGCGCTCGAAGGCTATACCGAGGAACTCTACACCGAGATGATGAAGATCAATCTCAAGATGGCCGAGATGACCGAGGCCGGCGAAGAGCTCTCCGACGAGCAGGTGATGGCCATGTCGCAATCCATGCTGGCCAGCATGGAAGACGTCAAGCTGGCCAGCGGCTCGCTGCGCTATGACGATGCGTCGCTGTTCATGAAGGTGCTCGAGATCATCGGGGCCGAGCAGGGCGTGGATGCGGACACCTTCAAGGCCGGGCTGCAGTTCATGGTGCCCATGGCGCTGGCCGAAGTAGAGGATCAGGCGTTCAAGACCATGGTGACCAACGCGGTCAACACCTTCATCGCCGACCCGCAGAATTTCACCATTTCGGTCGCTCCCGACGAGCCGGTGGCCTTCTCGACCTTCGAGGAGCGCGCCGACGAGATCGAGTCCGATCCCTTCGTCCTCGTCGACTTGCTGAACGTGCAGATCACCGCCAACGACTGATCCTGCCGCGGACGCCGCGGAGGGGCAGGCCTGCCCCTCTCAGTGCCCGCTTTCGGTGGCGGGCACTTCCCCCATCTCCTCGGCGACATGGGGGAGATTGTAGGTCTTGCGCACGATTTCCCACGCTTCCTCGGCGGTATCGACGAATTCGAACAGCTTGAAATCGTCGGGCGAGATGGTGCCCTCCTCGGCCAGCGCCTCGAGATTGAGCACCCGCTTCCAGAAGGCCCGACCGAACAGCAGCAGAGGAATCCGGTCCATGCGCCCGGTCTGGATGAGGGTCAGCGCCTCGAAGAACTCGTCCATGGTGCCGAAGCCGCCGGGGAAGATGGCGACCACCTTGGCGCGCATCAGGAAATGGATCTTGCGCGTCGCGAAATAGTGGAAATTGAAGGCGAACTGGGGCGTCACATAGGTGTTGGGCGCCTGTTCGTGCGGCAGGACGATATTGTAGCCGATCGAAGGCGCCCCCACATCGGCGGCGCCGCGATTGCCCGCCTCCATCACTCCCGGGCCGCCTCCGGTCGCCACCACATATTCGCTGAACCCCGAGGCCTTGGAGGTGAGCGAGGCCAGCCGCGCGAAGCGCCGGGCCTCAGTGTAATAGACCGCGTTGCGCTCGAGATTCTTCTTGGCGGTCTCTGTCTTGGCGGCCCAGGCGGGTTTTCCCGGCTCGGGAATGCGGGCGCCGCCGAACAGCACCACCGTCGAATTGATCCCTGCCTCGCGCAGGCGGAACTCGATCTTGAGATATTCGAGCTGGAAGCGCACGCCGCGCAGGTCCTCGCTCGTCATGAACTCCTCGTCGGCGAAGGCGAGGCGATAGGCGGCCGATTGAGTCTGCGGCGTCTGCGGCGTGTGGCGGACGGCCTCCATGTCCTCCTTGGACGATCTCAGCGAGGAATGGCGTTTGCGGCCCATCGACGGCTCCCGTTCGTTTCGATTCTCTTTACCATGCCAGCGCGGTGTTAAGGATCGGTGCCTGATTTTCCAAGCCCCATGACGCGGTTGTGCGTGCGAACGCCCATGCCTGCTATCTGACCCGGATCGGTTCCCAATTGTGGGTTTCGCGCCCCCGGCGGTTCGGTTATGGTCCGCGCCGTGCCCTCCGCAAACCTCTCCAAGGCCAATGACATCATGTCCATGACCGACCTCGCCGCCACGATCGATGCCGCCTTCGAGGCCCGCGGCACCATCGACTACCAGACGACCGGAGTCGTCCGCGACGCCGTCGAGGAGGCGCTGGCGCTGCTCGATTCGGGGCGGGCGCGCGTGGCGGAAAAAGGCGCCGACGGCCAGTGGACTGTCAATCAATGGCTCAAGAAGGCGGTGCTGCTCTCGTTCCGCCTCAACGACATGCAGGCCATCGCCGGCGGGCCGGGGGGCGCGCAATGGTGGGACAAGGTGCCCTCGAAATTCGCAGGGTGGAGCGAGGACGCCTTCCGCAAAGCGGGCTTTCGCGCTGTGCCCGGCGCTATCGTGCGCCAATCGGCCTTTATCGGCCGCAACGCCATCCTGATGCCCAGCTTCGTCAATCTGGGGGCCTATGTCGATGAGGGCGTCATGGTCGATACCTGGGTGACCGTGGGCTCCTGCGCGCAGATCGGCAAGCACGTCCACCTCTCGGGCGGCGTCGGCATTGGCGGCGTGCTCGAGCCCCTGCAGGCCGGACCGGTGATCATCGAGGACAATTGCTTTATCGGCGCGCGCTCGGAAATCGTCGAGGGCGTGGTGGTGGGCGAGGGCTCGGTCATCTCCATGGGCGTGTTCATCGGCCAGTCGACCAAGATCGTCGACCGCACCACCGGCGAGATCTTCCATGGCCGGGTGCCGCCCTATTCGGTGGTGGTCTCGGGCTCGCTGCCCGGCCAGCCGCTGCCCGACGGCACGCCAGGGCCCAATCTCTACTGCGCAGTGATCGTCAAGCGCGTGGACGAGAAAACCCGCTCGAAAACCTCGATCAACGATTTGCTGCGCGACTGAATTCCTCCTTCCGGACACCGACACCCATCATGGCCCATCCCGCCGTCTCGCTGCTCGCCGATCTCATCCGCCGTCCCTCAGTCACCCCGGTCGAGGCGGGGGTGCTGGACGTGCTGGAGGCCTTTCTCACCCCGCTGGGCTTCGCGTGCACGCGGTTGCGCTTCGAGGGCGACGGCTCCTACCCTGTCGACAACCTTCATGCGACCCGCAAGGGCGAGCGGCCCGGCCCGCATCTGCTGTTTGCCGGCCATACCGATGTCGTCCCCCCGGGGGACACCGCCGACTGGAGTCATGACCCCTTTTCGGCGGGTATCGTCGACGGGGTGATGTGGGGCCGCGGGGCGACCGACATGAAAAGCGGGGTGGCGGCCTTTTGCGGCGCCATGCAGCAGCTTGCCGCCCAGGGCGGGCTGGAGGCCGGCACGGTGTCGCTCGCCATCACCAATGACGAGGAAGCCGACGCGGTCAACGGCACGAAAAAGCTGCTCGAATGGGCGGCGGCGCGCGGCGAGACCTATGATTTCGCCATTGTGGGCGAGCCCTCCTCGTTCGAACGCTTCGGGGATTCGATCAAGATCGGCCGGCGCGGCTCGCTGTCGGGGCGCATCACGGTGACCGGCAAGCAGGGCCACGCCGCCTATCCCCAGCGCGCCAACAATCCCATGCCCGTCGCGGCCGAGATCGTGCGTGCCCTCTATGCGCCGCTCGACGCCGGCACCGAGCATTTCCAGCCGACCAATCTCGAGGTCACCGGGATCGACACCGGCAACCCGGCCGCCAACGTCATCCCGGAACGGACCACGCTGCGCTTCAACGTCCGCTTCAACGACACCTGGACCGGCGAGACGCTGCTGGCCGAGATCCAGGCCCGGCTGGCCGCGGTCGAGACGCGCGGCTGCCGCGTGGATTTCGAGCAGGTCGGCCCCATCTCTCGCTGCTTCATCTCCCCGCCGGGCGGGCATGTGAGCCATCTGTGCGACGTCATGGAAGCCCATAACGGCATCCGGCCGCAGTTGTCGACCATTGGCGGCACCTCGGACGCCCGCTTCATCGCCCAATATTGCCCGGTGGTCGAATGCGGGCTGATCGGGGCGACCATGCACCAGGTCGACGAGCGCGTGCCGGTCGCCGATGTGGAGCGGCTCTCCGATTTCTACGCCCGCTACGTGGCCGCCTTCCTGGGGCGGGCGCCGGCCTGACATGCTTGCCGGATGCCCCGCCGCCCTCTACATGTTGAACTCCGACCCGACCACGCGAACCGAGAGCCGATTGTCGTGACCACCGCCCAGCCGACCCTCATGGAAGAAACACGCGCCGCGATCGTGGGGAGCTGGCGGCTGATCCTGGGGCGGCGGGACGCGCCGGGCTATTTCTTCACCGATCTGCGCGGACTCGCGTCGAGCTTCGTCGCCCTCTTGGTCTCGGTGGTGGTGACCTTCGCCATGTCGGCCATCATCGCCCCCGGGGGCACCGGCGGCTCGACCTTCGCCGCCCTCATCCAGAACGCCCTGCTTTATGGCGGGATCATGGGCAGCTCCTGGGTCGTCCTGCGCCTCACCGGGCTCAGCGACCGATTCGTCGCCTTCGTCACCGTCGAGAACTGGGTCAACGCCATCGTCTCGCTGATCCTGGCGGTGGTCGCCATGGTAACGCTGTCGGCCGAGCTCATCCTGTTGCTGGCCGTGGTGATCGGCTTTCTGGCCCGCATCAACAATGCGCGGCTGGTGGTGGGTATGAAGGCGGGGCAGATCGTCATGCTGATCGTGGTGCAGACCATTGGCATGCTGATCGCGCTGCTGGCCGTGGGCGTGCTGTTCGCCCCCGTGGCGCCAACCGAAATCTGATGTCGGCCGTCCAGCCCCTGCCCACGCTGCTCGCCGAAGCCCGCGATGCGCTGAGCGGCGTCCTCATGCTGGTTCTGGGGCGGGCCGCTTCCGGCCAGTGGTTCGAGACCAGCCAGCGCGGGCTGGCCGGCAGCTTCATCGCGCTGATCCTCGCCCATGTGCTGCTCGCCGCGTTCGCCGGGCTGGGCGATGCGGGACGGGGGCAGCATTCGCCAAGCCTGCAACTCTTCATCGCCGGCGTTCTCGTGGCGCTGCGCTATGGCGCCATGCGGCTGCTTCTGCCCCGCTTCGGCGCGCTGGGCCGCTTCCGGGCCTTCATGGTGGCCAGCAACTGGACGCAGGCGATTGCCATCTCTGTCCTGCTCATCGCCACCTTCGTCTGCGCCTTCGCGGGCGCCCTGCTGCTCGGGCCGCAGGCGGGAGAGCGGATCGTCACCCTGGTGCTGCTCGTCTGGGCCGCGGTCGCCATCACCGCCCTCATCGCCGAGATCAACATCGCGCGGCTGATGGTCGACCTCGATGTGGCGGGAATCATCCAGGCCTTCGCCGCCCAGGGGTTTGCGCTTATCGGGGGAATCATCTTCCTCGCTCTGCTCCTGTAGACCGCCAGCCCCACTGTGACAGAAAAGTGACAACTGATTATCGCGCGGCGCGGCAATGCTCCGTTCGTATTTTAGCCTACTTGGTAAACTCAGGTTAAGGCGTATTTACCAATCGAAGTTTTCGTATTGGTTGTCTTGATGACGCTTAGGTCAATCAAGCAAGCGGGGCACACCGGGAACTCCAAATGTGACATCGACCGGCGCAATGCGTCCGGCGACCAAGGAGATATTGCGTGCCCCTTTCCATTCTCGTTCTCGGCGGCGACGGCTTTTGCGGCTGGCCCACGGCGCTGCATCTTTCGCGCCTCGGCCATGCCGTGACCATCGCCGACAATTTCTCGCGGCGCCGCATCGCCGACGAACTGGACGCGCCGAGCCTCACCCCGATCTCGCCCATGAACGATCGCCTCACGGCGTGGCGGCGCGTCAGCGGCCGGACCATCGACTTCGTCGAACTCGACATCGCCCAGGATTTCGCCGGGCTGCGCGCGCTGCTGGCCGATCTTCGCCCCGATGCGGTGGTCCATTTCGCCGAGCAGCGCGCCGCGCCCTATTCCATGCGCGACACGCGCCGCAAGACCTATACGGTCGACAACAACATCAACGGCACCCATAACCTGCTCGCCGTCCTCGCCGATCTCGAACACGACACCCATCTGGTCCATCTCGGCACCATGGGGGTCTATGGCTATGACGGGGACGGGCTGGAAATTCCCGAAGGCTATCTCGACGTTACCGTCGAGGGACCGGACGGCACGCGCTATCCGCGTTCGATCCTCTATCCGACCCGGCCGGGCAGCGTCTATCACCTGACCAAATCCCTCGATCAGCTGATGTTCGCCTTCTATGCCCGCAACGACCGTCTGCGGATCACCGACCTGCACCAGGGGATCGTCTGGGGCACCCAGACCGCGGAAACAAGGCTCGATCCGGCGCTCGTCAACCGCTTCGACTATGACGGCGACTATGGCACCGTGCTCAACCGCTTCCTGATGCAGGCCGTGGCCGGCCATCCGCTCACCGTGCACGGCACGGGCGGACAGACCCGCGCCTTCATCAATATCCAAGACACCGTGCGCTGCGTGGCGCTGGCCATCGCCAACCCGCCCGCCAGGGGCGAGCCGGTCAAGATCCTCAACCAGGCGGCGGAAACCCATCGCGTGCGCGACCTGGCCCGGCTGGTGGCCGAGGTGACCGGCGCAAGCGTCGAATATGTCGACAACCCGCGCAACGAGGCGGCGGAAAACGACCTGCGCGTCTCCAACGCCACCTTCCGCGCCCTGGGGCTCGATCCCATCCTGCTGCGCGACGGGCTTTTGGCGGAAACCACGGAGATCGCCGCCAAATATATCGACCGGCACAATCCCGACGCCATTGCCGCCACCGCGCTGTGGACCCGCGACAACGCTCCCGGCCTTTCCTCGGCCGACGCTCTGGGAAGAGCCGCGCAATGAAGGACTTCCTGCGATTGCTCCTGATCGCGGTGCTCAGCTTCGTGATCGTGGGCGCTGCCATTGCCTATACGCGGGGCGGGGACGTGCTCGACCGGCTGCTGACCGCGGTCTCCGTCGACAGCCTGCCCCACCTCACCCTGTCCGACACGCCGCCTGAAGCCGGGCTCAACCGGGTCTGGGTGCCGCGCCCGCATCAGGAGCGCTGGATGGGACTGGCCGGCTTCCCCGATTCGAGCGAAATCCGCTTTCCCCTGCCCGCGGGGATCAATGCCGCATCCGCCGTCCTCAGGCTGGCGTTCGAGGCCGAGCTCAGCGCCGATGGCGATGGGCGCATGACCATCGCCGTCAATGGCGACCGGCGCGGCGAGATCGTCCTCAATGCCGGCCGCTCGCGGCACGAGGTGGAGATCGCGCTCGACGCGGCGGACATGCTGGGGCACCTCGTCATCGTGACGCTGGAAGGCCGCGGCACCACCAGCGGCGGGCAGATCTGCCCCGTCGACGCCACCAATTCGGGCGCGGCCATCACGCTGCTGGCCGAAAGCGGGCTGGAAGTGATGACCGCCGATGCCACGGACACCCTCCCGGTGCGCATCGCCACCCTGGCCGACCCGGCCCGGCTCGACCGCGGCGTCTCGCCCGAGGAGCAGGCGCTGGCCATCTGGGGCCGCGAGGTGCTCGAACGCAACGGGGTCGCGGTGCGCTGGGCGACCGAAGACCACGCCGCCGACATCGTCATCGTCCAGGAGGGGGCCGAGTCCGGTCTCGCCCTCGATGCGGCGAACCGCATCGTGGTCTCGGGGCGAAGCGGAATCCACACCCTGTTGCGGACGCGCGGCATCGCCCCGGTGGCGCAGGCCATCGAGACCTGGCCGATTTCCGTCGAAACCCTCGGCGCGGAAACGCTGCTCAAGACCTTCCGGGGCTCGCGGCGCTGGGCCATTCCCTACGCGCTGGCCGACCTTCCCGGCGGGCTGATGCCACGCACCTTTCGCCTCGCCATCAAGCCCTCCAAGCTGGCGGCAAACACCGACTGGATGGTCCGCGTCTCGCTCAACGAGAACCTTTTGACCACCGAGCGCTTCGACGGGCAGAGCGAAACCCTCGCCCTCGACGTCTCCCTGCCCATCGCGGTCCAGGCCCTCGCCAATGTGCTGCAGGTCGAACTCATCGATACCAGCACCAACACGTCCGTCTGCCAGGTCCTGCCGAGCGCGCAGGCGCAATTGCTCGGCCAGTCCAGCCTTACCGTTGCCGGCACCCAGCCCCGGGAGGGCCTGCCGCTGCTGGTGCGTGAGATGGCCAATGCGGGGACCCTCGGGCTGACCGTCGCGACCCCGCTCGATGCCGGGTCGCAGCGTGTGGCAGCGGCCATGCTGGGCAAGCTGTTGCCGGCCTCGGCTGAGGTGCGCTTCGGGGCGGAGGCGGGGGAGGCACCCATCTCCATCGCCGTCACCACGGCGGGCGGCTTGCGCGCCGCGTTGCGCGACATCGGCGAGATCGGGGCCGACTTCAATATGCGCCTCGTCATCGCCAATGCCGAGGACGGCAGCGCTCCGGGCCTCGTCTCCCTGTTCGAGGCCCTGCCGATGGTCCAGGACCTCGCCGGGGATACCGTCATCTTCATGGTCACGCGATAGCACCCATGCTCCAGCCTGCATCGAGGGACCATGATTACTGGTCGGTGGACAGCGCGCCGGCCCGGCTGACGCGGCCGCTCTCGGTGTGGGCGGCCCCCACCCTGTTGGTGCTGTTCACCATGGTGGCGACGGTGCTGCTCGCCTTGATCAGCACCGAGCCGCTGCGCTCCTGGTTTCCCAATGGGGACGTGGTGTTCTCGCCCTATCTGGGGGTTCATTCGATCCCGCTGCGCATCTTCATCGTCTCGTTCACCGTGGCCTTTTCCGCCGTAGTGGGCGCGCGTGCGCCGGGGCGACTCAAATTCTTCCTCGAGGTGACGCTCTATTATCTCGTGGTCTGCGCCGCCTTCGACCTCATCAACATCGTCGCCTTCCGGCTGACGGGGTTTGTCTATTCCATCCATGTGGTGGAGATCCTGTCGGGCCTTTTCGGCTTTTTCATCTTCTCGACTCGCCTGCTCGATCAGGGCACCATGCCGCCGCGCGCGCCCTCGGCCCCGTTCAGGCTGGCGCTCAAGCCCCTGTCCTTCCTGTCGATCCTCGCCGCCGTCGCCCTTGCCATGGCCATCTCGCTCTGGGTCGACGGGCTGGCCCTGCCGCTGGTCGACGATCTGCGCTCGGTCGCGCTGCTGGGCGGCACCGGGCCGGGGGTCTTCCTGTTCCTTCCCGTCCTGTTCTTCATCCTCTACGTGCTGGGAACGCTCAAATCGGTGCTGGGGCGCAAGCGCCGGTTCAGCCCCGCCGTCACCGTCATCATTCCCGCCCATAACGAGGCCCATATCCTGCCGCGTACCCTGGCGGCGCTCGATGCCGCCGCCGCCCGCTATGAGGGCGAGGTGCATGTGCTGGTGCTCGACAATTGCTCGACCGACACCACGCCGCAGGCCGCGACCGAGGCCTTCGCGGCGCTGGGCCATATTCTCGGCCGGGTGGTTTCGGTCCCCGTGCCGGGGAAATCCAATGCCCTCAATGCGGGGATCGCCGCCACCGACACGCCGTTCGTCATCCGCATCGACGCCGACACCCAGATCCATCCCGATGCGATCCGGTACGCGCTGCGCCATTTCGCGAGCCCCGATATGGGCGTGGTAGGCGGGTTGCCCATCGCACCGGGGACGGGGAAATTCGACCGGGCCCGCGATCTCGAAACCCTCCTCAAGCACGGCTATTATCAGGTGGCCTATGGCGCGGTGGACGCCATAGTCGGGGTGCCGGGCATGTTCGCGGTCTATCGCACCCAGGCGGTGCGGGAAGCCGGCGGCTTCGTGGGCGGCATGAATGGCGAGGACACCGACATGTCGCTGCGCATCGGGGAGATGGGCTACCGGATCGTCGGCGATCCCACCATCACCTATGTTTCGGAAGTGCCCCGCAGCTGGACGCATCTGCGCGAGCAGCGCATGCGCTGGTTCCGCTCGGTCTATCACGTCTCGGCCCGCAACCGCGCCTATCTCGATGGCTGGACGGGGTCGGTGCGCGGCAAAATCATCCTGCCCTTCATGCTGCTCAATTCCGGCCGCCGCGCGATGACCGTGCCGCTGGTCATCTTCGGCGTCCTCTATTATTTCGTGGGCTTCAACCCGATGACGCCGCTGACCCTGCCGGCGGTGGTCGCCGTGGTGCTCGGCGCCCCGGCCCTGATGGCGGCCTTCGCGGCGCTGGCCAATGGCCGGGTGAAGGCGCTGGTGGGCCTGCCCGAATATATCCTCTTTCGCCTTGTGCGGTCCTATCTGACGCTGGAATCGGTGCTCTCGATCGCCTTCGATAAAATGCAATCGAACCGGTAAGCGCGCCCTTCGCATCTCGCCGTCATGATGCCTCCAATGCCCGATCCGGCGGGCAGGGAGAGTTCGATCATGCGCTATCCGCTCTGGGCATTCCTGTTCGTCTTCGTCGTGCCGCCCTTTGCGCTCCATGCGGTGCTGGCCGGCAAGGCCGGGTTCGAACCTGCTGCCGCCGAGATGCGGCTGGCCGCGGCCGAGCCGCCGCCCAGCATCGTGCGGCATCGGTTCTAGTGTTAGGGATAATCCACGGCCATCAGATAGAGCCCTGCCGCCGGGGCCATGGCGCCGCAGCGCGTGCGGTCGCGGGCGTCGAGGGCGGCGCGGAAATCGCCCGCCGACCATTTCCCCTCTCCCACCAGCTTCAACGAGCCCACCATGGAGCGCACCTGGTGATGGAGGAAGGAGCGGGCCGAAACCTCGATGGCGATCATGTCCCCCTCGCGCCGCACATCGAACCGGTCGAGGGTGCGGATGGGCGATCTGGCCTGGCACTGGGCGGAGCGGAAGGTGGTGAAATCGTGCCGGCCGAGAATGGTCTGCGCCGCCGCCTGCATGGCGTCCGCATCGAGCGGAACCGCGACGTGCCAAACCTTGTTGGCCTCCAAAGCCGGCCGGGCGCGGCGGTTGAGGATCAGATAGCGGTAATGGCGCGCGGTCGCCGAAAAGCGGGCCTCGAAAGCGGGGTCGACGATCTCGCAGGCCAGAATGGCGATAGGGTGCGGCTTGAGGTGGAAGTTGAGCGCCTGGAGCACGGTGAACGGCTCCCATTGGCGCTCCAGATCCACATGAGCCACCTGCCCGCGCGCATGCACCCCCGCATCGGTGCGCCCGGCGGTCTGGATGCGCAGATCCTCGCCCGAGAGGCGCTGGATCGCCGTCTCGACGGCCTCCTGCACGGAGAGCGCATCGGCCTGACGCTGCCAACCGACAAAGGGGGTTCCGTCATATTCGATGGTGAGCTTGTAGCGGGGCATCGCTAGGGTCGACACTCAACTATATCACGCTCACGACGCTGCCGGATGTGTTCGGCTCGGCAGGAAAGACGCGACGCCCGTGTCCTGACACGGGCAAGCGGCTTGACGCACCGGACGGGCACAGCCGGCGCGCCCCTCCGGGGTGGGACGAAAATGGCCAGCTGGTGCGTCAGAAAGCTTACCCGTATTTCGATACGCGCTACGCTCTCTTCCTGCCATCTGGCCATTTTCGTCTCCATCGTGAACGTGATATAGTTGAATGTCGACCCTAGCCCACCACGGCTCCACGGAGGTCGCCCATGCCGCGCAGGAAGGCCTCGGCGTCCATGGCGCCCTTGCCCTCGCGCTGCACGCGGGTGAGGCGCACGGCGCCCCCGCCACAGGCGACGACCAGCCCCTCGAGCACGGTTCCCGGCGCGCCATCGCCCTCGACGACCGCCGAGCGCAGGGCCTTGACCCGCACGGGCTTGCCATCGCGCACGATCTCGAACCAGGCGCCGGGAAAGGGCGACAGGCCGCGAATGTGGTTGTGGACCTCAGCCGCGGAGCGGGAAAAATCGATGCGGCTCTCCGCCTTGTCGATCTTTTTGGCGTAGGTGACGCCCTCGTCCGGCTGCGGGGTGAATTCGAGCGCGTCGCGTTCGAGCGCCGCCAGCGCGCGGCCCATCAGGTCGGCTCCGGTGCGCATCATCTCGTCATGGAGTTCGCCGGCGGTCATGTCGGGGGCGATGGGGATGATATCGATAAGGCTCACCGGGCCGGTATCGAGCCCTTCCTCCATGCGCATCACCGACACCGCCGTCTGCCGGTCCCCGGCCATGACGGCCCGCTGGATGGGCGCCGCGCCGCGCCAGCGCGGCAGGAGCGAGCCATGCAGGTTGAGGCAGCCCTTGTCGGGAGCTTCGAGAATGGCTAGGGGCAGCAGCAGGCCATAGGCGACCACCACGGCCGCCTCGGCCCCCAGTGCCGCGAACACCGCCACATCGGCCGGGTCGCGGAAATTTTTGGGGGTGAAGACCGGGATGCCGAACTCCTCGGCGGCCAGATGCACCGGGGACTTGCGCTCGGCCTGCCCGCGCCCGGCCGGCTTGGGCGCACGGGTATAGCAGGCGATGACCTCGTGCCCGCGCATGACGATTTCGGTCAGCGTGGGCACTGCGAAATCGGGCGTGCCCATGAAGACGAGCTTCATCGTCATTCTCCGTTAAAGTCGGCCACATGCAACTAGGAGGCGAGCTTGGCCCGCTTCTGGAATTTCTTCATCACCCGGTCGCGCTTCAGCCGCGAGAGATAGTCGATATAGAGCACCCCATCGAGATGGTCGATCTCGTGCTGCATGCAGACCGCGAGACGGCCGGTGGCGTGGCGGGTGACTTCCTCACCCTCGGGCGTCCGGTATTTGACCGTCACCTCGGCGGGCCGCTCGACCTCGTAGTAGAATTCGGGGATCGACAGGCACCCTTCCTCGGAGATTTCCGTGGTCTCGCTGACGCCGACGATCTCGGGATTGACCATGGCGATCTTGCCCGAATCGGGATTTTCCTCATCGGCGAGGTCGATGACGATCACCCGCTTCATATAGCCGATCTGCGGGCCGGCCAGCCCGATGCCCGGGGCCTCGTACATGGTCTCGAACATGTCCTCGACGGTCTTTTTCAGCTCGTCGTCGAATTCGGCGACAGGTTCGGCCACCTTGCGCAGCAGGGGATCGGGCAGGATAAGAATTTCGCGAACGGCCATTGAACGTCTCTTGTGGGTTGGTGCGCTCTGGTTAATCCACGCGCCCCGGCGCGGTCAAGCAAGCCTCATATGGGACGCGGCGAATCAGATAACAAGAACATTATGGAAACAGTGCTTTTCGATATCGGCGGAACGCCCGTCACTCTCGCCATCGCCCTGGTGCTCGGGCTTGCCGTCGCCGTTGTGGGGCTGGTCCTCATCCTCGCAAGCCAGAACCGGGCGGCGGCGCGGCGCGAGGAGCAGGCTGCGGGCGATGCGGCCAAGGCGGCCGAAATGGAACGGCACATGGCCGACATGATGCGCATCCAGTCGGAAATGACCGGGCGCATGCAGACCATGAGCGAGATTTTCGGCAACCGGACCTCGGATCTGGCGCGTCTGCTCACCGAGCGGATCGACGCCAGTTCGCACCGAGTGAACCAGTCGATGACCGAGACCCGCACCAAGACCGAGGAAACCCTCACCAAGCTCAACGAGCGGCTGGCGGTGATCGACAGGGCGCAGACCAATATCGCCCAGTTGTCCGGCGAAATCGTCTCGCTGCAATCGATCCTTGCCAACAAGCAGCAGCGCGGGGCATTCGGCCAGGGGCGGATGGAGGCGATCATCGCCGACGGGCTGGCCTCGAACGGCTATTCCTTCCAGGCGACGCTGTCGAACAATTCGCGCCCCGACGCGCTGGTCCACATGCCCAATGGCGCCCCCTCGCTGGTCATCGACGCCAAATTCCCCCTCGAAGCCTGGCAGCGGCTTTCCGAGGCCGAAACCCCCGAGGCGGTGCGCGCCGCCATGACCGGCTTCCGCAATGACTGCACGGTGCATGTGCGGGCCATCGCGGAAAAATACCTGATCGCGGGGGAGACCCAGGACACCGCCTTCATGTTCGTGCCTTCGGAATCGATCTTCGCGGACCTCCATGAGCGCTTCGAGGATGTGGTGCAGAAGGCGGCGCGGGCCCGGGTGGTCATTGTCTCGCCCTCGCTGCTGATGCTCTCGATCCAGGTGATCCAGGCCCTGCTGCGTGACGTGCGCATGCGCGAACAGGCCCATATCATCCAGAAGGAAGTCATTGCGCTCCTGGCCGACGTCAACCGGCTGGACGAGCGGGTCGGCAAGCTCAAATCGCATTTCGCCCAGACCCAGGCCGATGTGGAGCAGATCCTGATCTCCACCGGCAAAGTCACCCGGCGCGGGGAAAAGATCGAGGCGCTGGAATTCGAGGACGAGCGCCCCAGCCTCATCGACTGATCACACCCCCATGGCGGATCGCCTAAGCGGAGCGTTTCTCGCCGAGCGGCGGCAGGTGCGCATCGAGGGTCCGGCGCCGGCCGGAGATGACGTCGGCATAGACCCCGATATGCTGCGGCCGCCCGAACCAGTAGCCCTGGGCCGAATGGCAGATTTCATTGCGCAGGAATTCCAGCTCCTCGGGGCGTTCCACCCCTTCGGCCAGGATGGGCAGGTTGAGCCCCTTGCCCAGCCCCAGCACGGCGCGCACGATGGCGGCCGACTGGTCGTTGTCATGGACCGCCCGGATGAAGGACTGGTCGACCTTGATACGGTCGAAGGGGAAGGCGCGCAGGTTCGAGAGCGAGGAATAGCCGGTGCCGAAATCATCCATGGCCACCTTGACCCCCAGCGCCTTGACCTGGCGCAGATTGGAGATGGCGCGGTTGATGTTGCGGATCATCGCCGTCTCGGTGATCTCGATTTCCAGCCGCGCGGGCGCGAGGCCGGTGGTACGCAGCACATCGCGCACGAAATCGACGAAATGGGTCGCGTGGAGCTGCACCGCCGAGACGTTGACGGCGACCGAAAGGGGATTGGACCAGCTCGCCGCCTCCTTGCAGGCGGACCGCATGACCCATTCGCCCAATTGCATGATGAGGCCGGTTTCCTCGGCGATGGGAATGAACTTGGCCGGCGGCACCGCACCGCGTTCGGGATGGGTCCAGCGCAGCAGCACCTCGAAACCTGTCACTTCGGCGGTCTCGATATCGACCTGGGGCTGGTAGACGAGGGCCAGCTGATCGCGCGCCAGGGCCAGCCGCAGATCGTGCTCGAGCAGGCGGCGGTCGCGCACCTGAGCACCCATTTGCGGCTCGAACAGGCGATAGGAGCCTCGTCCCTCCTCCTTGGCGCAATAGAGCGCCGTGTCGGCGAAGGTCATCAGCTGGTCGGCTTCGACGGTGTGGTCGGGATAGAGCGCGATGCCGATCGAGGCGGAGATCATGCCGCCCTCGATGCTGCCGATATTGGAATCGGCGAAGGCTTCGAGAAGGACGATGGCCGCCTCTTCCGGCTTCTCCCCCACAGCGGGGGCGATGATGGCAAATTCGTCGCCACCCAGCCGGCCGGCAAACTGGCCGGGAGCCAGCGCCCCTTCCATGACGGTGGCGACCTTCTGCAACAGCGCGTCGCCCGCCGCGTGGCCGAACAGGTCGTTGACCTCCTTGAAGCGGTCGAGGTCGATGCACAGCACGGCGAGGCGCTGCCCGGTCAGCCGGCTGCGCTCCATTTCCTCCTCGAGCCGCTTGCTGAAGCTGGTGCGGTTGGCGAGCCCGGTCATGGCGTCGTGATGGGCGAGGAAGCGGATATGGTGCTCGGCCTGCTTGCGGGCCCGCAGGTCGCGCACGGCAATGGCGCGATGGGCCTCGACGCCGAAATCGACGTCGCGCAGCACCACCTCGACGGGAATGCGCTCACCGCTGGCGGCGGACAACTCCATTTCGAGCAGTTGGTTGGGCTGTGCGAACAGCATGTCGCAATCGGGCGGAGGCAAGAAGTCCTCGACGGCGCGGCCGGCCATTTCGCCCGTATCTCCGATCAGCCGCTGGAAACTTTCATTGACGGCCACCACCGTGCGCTCATGGCAGACGATCAGCCCCTCCACGGCCGCGTCGGCGAGGCTGCGCAGGCGGCTGTCCTCGGCGGCCATGCGCTTGCGGTCGCGCAGGTCGAGCATCACGCCCCCCAGCGCGGCGATCAGGATGAGGATCGACGCCGCTCCGACGATCAGCGACAACAGGCCGGGACGGATATCGTCCGGACCCACGATGGCGTAGCAGTTCTCAAAGCCCGCCGCGCCCATGGCGGTGAAATGCATGGCGCAGATGGCGAGCGTCAGAAGCCCGGCCCCCGCCAGGCGCAGGCCGAAGCGGTTGCGGCGGCTGCCCAGGGTGAAAGCCAGGGCAGAGAGCGCCATGCCGAAGATCACCGAGAGCGCGACGAGGCCCGAACTCCAGCTCACCTCGCCCCCCACCTGCAGGGCGTGCATGCCGGTATAGTGCATAGTGGAAATACCGACCCCGACGATGGCGCCGCCCAAGGCGAGGTCGGCGGTCCGGTTGCCCAGCACGGCCATGGCGACGCCGGTGCCGCATATGGCGATGGCGATGACCAGGGAAGCGGCCGTCAGCCCGACATCATAGCTGGCCGGAAAGCCGATATCGAAGGCGAGCATGGCGATGAAATGGGTGGCCCAGATGCCGAAGCCGACCGAGACGGCGGCGACCCCGATCCAGGCCGCCCGTGCCCAGCCCGCCGAGCGGCGGGCATGGTTGAGGATCGAGATGCAGGCAAAGGCGGACAGCGCGCAGATCGCCGCGGCCAGCAGCACGAAGCGGATATCGTGCTGAAAATAAAGAGAAGTGACGATTTCGCTCATCTCCGCCATCCCCAAAAATGCGTATGGAATACCGCCTATGGGGCCGCAAGCGTAAACAAAGAGCGATGTCCCGCCCGCAGGCGGGGGAACTCACGCGGCAGGCTTAACGAAGGGTTTCAAAAGCGCGTGCGGGCCTTGAGCGCCTGGCTGAGCGTGCCCTCGTCGAGATAGTCGAGTTCGCCCCCGACGGGCACGCCATGGGCCAGCCGGGTGATGGTCACACCGGTTCCGGCCAGGCGGTCGGTGATGTAATGGGCCGTGGTCTGCCCCTCGACCGTCGCATTGACCGCCAGCACGATTTCCGAATAGTCCGGCGCGCGGCGCAGCAACTGGTCAATGGAGAGGTCGTCGGGCCCCACCCCGTCCAGCGGCGAGAGCACCCCGCCCAGCACGTGGTAGCGCGCCGGCCCGATGCCGGCCCGCTCCAGCGCCCAGAGGTCGGCGACGTCCTCGACGACGATCAGAAGGCCCGATTCGGCGCGCCTGGGGTCAGAGCAGATGCCGCAAGGGGAGACGGTATCGATATTGCCGCAACTTTCGCACACCCTCACCGCCGCCACCGCGCGTTCGAGCGCGGCAGCGAGCGGCACCATCAGCTGCTCCTTCTTCTTGATCAGGTGCAGCACGGCCCGCCGCCCGGAGCGCGGGCCGAGGCCGGGCAGCCGGGACAGCAGCTGGATCAATTGTTCGATTTCCGGCCCGCCGGTGGCGTTCGCCATAGAAAACGGCCCTGCGTCTAGAACGGAAACTTCATGCCCGGCGGAATGGGCAGGCCGGAGGTGATCTCGCTCATCTTCTCGGCCAGGAACTCCTCGCCCTTGCGGCGCGCATCCGCATGCGCCGCGACGATCAGATCCTCGACGATCTCGGCGTCCTCGGGCTTGAGCAGGCCGGGGTCGATCTTGATGCCGCGCAGGTCGCCCTTGGCGCTCATGGTGACGCTCACCATGCCGCCCCCGGCCACGCCCTCGACGAGATGGCTGGCTGCCTCGTCCTGCATCTCCTGGGCGCGCTGCTGGAATTCCTGGGCCTTCTTCATCATGCCCATCAAGTCTTTCATTCATCGTCCTCCGGATCGATTGGCGCCATCTCTGGCCCTTCGGCTGAAGCCTCGGCCTCTTCGGTATCGGCGCGGGTGCGGATATCGACCAGCCGCGCGCCGGGAAAGGTCTCCATCACCGCCTTGACCAGCGGGTCTTCCAGCGCGGCATTGCGCTGGTTGTCGCGTTCGGCCTCGCGCGCCTCACGCAGGGTGGGGGCGTCGACCTGCCGGGTCGAGACCGTGACCATCCAGGGTCGCCCCGTCCACTCCTTGAGCCGCGCCGACAGCGTCGAGACGATGGCCAGATTGGCGGTCGGGGTGAGGGCGATCTCGATGCGGCCGGTCTCGAAGGCGACGGGCTTCAAATCCGATTCAAGCGCGTGCTTGACGAGGAGATCGCGTTTCTCACCGGCCAGCGCCACCAATTGCTCATAGGATTTCGGCGCCGGCAAGGCGGCGGCCTGCGGCGCCGCCGCGGCGACCGGGGCCAGCTGCAAACGCTGGACAGGGGCCATGGCGCGGGCCTGCATGCCCCCGCCGCCCGCGGAAACCGAAGGGCCGGCCAGCGGCCCTCCGCCCTCGGCGGGCGGGCTCGACAGCTTTTCGATCAGTTCCTCGGGGCCGGGCAGGTCGGCGGCATAGGCGAGGCGGATCAGCACCATTTCCGCCGCCTGCAGGCCATTGCCCGACTGGGCGATCTCGGTCAGCCCCCGTGAGAGAATCTGCCAGGTGCGGGTGAGGATGCGCAGGCCGAGCCTTTGCGCCAGGTCAGCACCCCGGCCGCGCTCGTCGGGGGTGAGCACCGGGTCCTCGGCCGCCGAGGGTACGATCTTGATGCGGGTGATGAGATGGGTCAGTTCCGCCAGGTCGGCGACGATGGTGGTGGGGTCGGCGCCCGAATCATAGAGCGCTCGCGCCTCGTCGAGCGCCCCGGCGATATCGCCGCCCATCAACTTTTCAAACAGGTCGATGATCCGCGCCCGGTCGGCCAGCCCGAGCATGTCGCGCACCGATTGCGCGGTGATCTCCCCGCCGCCATGGGCGATGGCCTGGTCGGTCAGCGACAGGCAGTCGCGCGCCGAGCCTTCCCCCGCCCGCACGATCATCGACAGCGCTTCGGGCTCGAAGAACACCGCCTCGCGCGCCAGCAGCCCGCCGAGATAGTCCGTCATCACCTCGGGCGCGATGCGGCGCAGGTCGAACCGCATGCAGCGCGACAGGATGGTGACCGGCACCTTGCGGATCTCGGTGGTGGCGAAGATGAACTTGACGTAGGGGGGCGGCTCTTCCAGCGTCTTGAGCAGGCCGTTGAAGGCCGAGGTGGAGAGCATGTGCACTTCGTCGATGATGAACACCTTATAGGGCGCGCTCATCGGCGGGGTGCGGGTCATGGCATTGATTTCGCGGATGGAATCGATGCCTGTATTGGAGGCCGCGTCCATTTCCATCACATCGACATGGGTGCCGGCGATGATTTCGGCGCAGTGCAGCCCCTCCTTGGAGAGGTCGAGGGTGGGCCGGGCGCCGGCCGCGTCGGCATAATTGAACGCGCGGGCCAGAATGCGGGCCGTGGTGGTCTTGCCCACGCCGCGCACGCCGGTGAGGATGAAGGCGTGATGGATGCGCCCCACCTTGAAGGCGTTGTCCAGGGTCTGGACCATCGCGTCCTGACCAACAAGGCTCTCGAAGCTCGACGGCCGGTATTTGCGGGCCAGAACCTGATAGGGCGTTGCTGGGGTCGTCGAGGTCACCATCACATGCCGTTATGCGGGGGGAAGGGCCGCGCCATCGAATTCTGGCGGGTTAGCAGGAGGCTGACGACGACCCGTGCCGTACTCGTTAGGGCTGCTTCCTTCCGGACCTGACCCGGTTGGCGAGCGGTTCGTCCGCCACCAACCTCCCGGCCCCTATGTGCTGCATCGGCGCGCGGTTTGCAAGGGGCGGGACGGCTTTTTACGGCGCGGAATCGGCGACCGGATAGATGCCCAGAAGTTTGAAGTGATCGGAGAAGAACCCCAGTTCCTCCAGCGCCAGCTTGACGTTGTGGTCGTCCGGATGGCCCTCGATATCGGCATAGAACTGGGTGGCGGTGAACGATCCGCCGACCATGTAGCTTTCCAGCTTGGTCATATTGACGCCATTGGTCGCGAACCCGCCCATGGCCTTGTAGAGCGCGGCGGGCACGTTGCGGACCCGGAAGACGAAGGTCGTCTTGACCTGGGTGCCGTTGGGCCTCGCGTATTGCGGCTCGCGCGACATGATGAGGAAGCGGGTGGTGTTGTGGGCTTCGTCCTCGATATTTTCGGCGATGACGTCCAGACCATAGGTCTCGCCGGCAAATTTCGAGGCGATGGCGGCGAGGCTGCGGTCGCCCTTCTGCGCCACTTCGCGGGCCGATCCGGCCGTATCCACGGCATTGATGGTGCGCAGCCCGTGGCGAGCGATGAACTTGCGGCACTGGCCCAGCGCCACCGACAGCGATTGCACCGCGGTGATCTCGGAGAGCGTCGTGCCCTTGATTCCCAGAAGGTTCATCCGCACCGGCAGGTAATACTCGCCGATGATGTAAAGCCCGCTATCGGGCAGGATATGGTGGATGTCGGTGATCCGCCCATAGAGGGAATTTTCCACCGGCACCACGGCGTAGTCGGCCTTGCCGGTCTGCACCGCGCCGATGGTGTCCTCGAAGGTGACGCAGGGCACGACCTCGTCATGGGGAAACACCGCCATGGCCGTCGCATGGCTGAAAGCTCCCAATTCCCCCTGAAAGGCGATCTTGCGCGACATGTGACACCATCCTTGACCTTTGCGCGTGCACCTAACGCCTCGTCCCAGGGCAAGTCAATTGTGCACGGGCTCCCTATTCCCTCTTGCGGGATTGTCGCACCCGGCCTATGCCGGTTGCGCGGGCCGTGGCTTCCATTATACAGTCCGCGCGCGGGCCATGCAGGCGAATCCGAGCCTTTGGCGCAGGGGTGCAAACCTCGTGCAGCCGGGTTTGTCGGAGCTGGGCCGTAATTTGCGTTCGGCTGCCGGGGCTCGGGCGGGGATAACGGTACGGAGAGACCGAGATTATGAATTCTTTTGAGGTCAACAAGATTTTCGGCGCCATTCTGGGCACCCTGGTCTTTGTCATGGGTGTCGGCTTCATCGCCGACGAAATCTATGCGCCCATCGAAGGGCGCGGAGCGGGCTACGCCCTGCCGGAGCCCGTCGAGGATGGCGCGGCTGGAGGCGCCGAGGAGGTGCCGGGCGTCGCTCCCATCGCCGCGCGCATGCAGACGGCGTCGGCCTCTGCGGGCCAGGGCCTCATTGCCCGCTGCCAGGCCTGTCACGATTATTCCCCCGAGAACGCCAACCGCACCGGCCCGGGCATTTATGGCGTGGTCGGTCACCCGATCGCCAGCCATGACGGCTTTGCCTATTCCGACGTTCTGGCCGAGATGGGCGCCGAGGGCGAGGTCTGGGATTACGAGCATCTCGACGCTTTCCTCGAAAGCCCGCGCAATTTCGCCCCGGGCACCAAGATGAGCTTTGCCGGCCTCTCCAATCCCGAGGACCGCGCCAATCTGATCGCCTTCCTGCGGGAAAATTCCGACGACCCCTATCCGCTGCCCGAAGCACCCGCCGAGGAGCCGGCGGCCGAAGGCGCCGGGGATGAAGCCGCCGCGCCGGCCCAGGACGAACTCAGCACGCTGCTTGCTTCGGTGACCCCGGAACAGGGCCAGGCGCTGATCGTGCGCTGCCAGGCCTGCCATGACTATTCCGCCGCCAACGCCAATCGCGTCGGCCCGGGCATCTACGACATCGTGGGCCAGGAGATCGCCCACCACGCCGAGTTCGCCTATTCGGACGCCCTGGCCGCCATGGGCGTCGATGGCGAGACCTGGACGCCCGCCAATCTCGACGCCTTCTTCGAAAGCCCGAGCACGTTCGCTCCCGGCACCAAGATGAGTTTCCCCGGTCTCTCCTCGCCGGAAGATCGCGCCGCGCTGATCGTCTATCTCAACACGCTGTCGGACGATCCCACCCCGCTCGTCGAAGCGCCGGCCGAGGAACCCGCCGCCGAAGAGCCGGCGGCTGAGGAAGCTGCTGAAGCTGCTGAAGCCGCTGTCCCCGCAGAGGAAGCCGCCGCGCCTGCCGATGACGAGCTCGTCATGCTGCTCGCTTCGGTGACCCCCGAGCAGGGCCAGGCGCTGATCGTGCGCTGCCAGGCCTGTCACGACTATACGGCCGCCAACGCCAATCGCGTCGGCCCGGGCATCTACGACATCGTGGGCCAGGAGATCGCCCACCACGCCGAGTTCGCCTATTCGGACGCCCTGGCGGCGATGGGCGAGGCCGGCGAGACCTGGACCCCCGCCAATCTCGACGCCTTCTTCGAGAGCCCGCGCGATTTCGCCCCCGGCACCAAGATGAGCTTCCCCGGCCTCTCCTCGCCGGAAGACCGCGCCGCGCTGATCGTTTTCCTCAACACGCTGTCGGACGATCCCATGGACCTGACCGGCGGCGGTGGCGCCCCCGCGGAGCCCGACCAGCCGGTCGCCGACGAGGTCGACGCGCTGACCCTCGAAGGCGAGGACGCACCCGCCGCGCCCGCCCAATGACATAGGCTCGAAGAGCCGCTATGAACGGGCCGTTTCCCCGACCGGGAGACGGCCCTTTTTCTGCGCAGTGAAGGATGTCCCACCATGGCGATGCTGATTCATCTCACCGGTATAAACGAGACGGGCTGGACCGAAGGGTTCCGGGCCGCCCTGCCCGGCTATCCGGTCAAGCAGCGCTCCGACGCCTATCAGCCCGCCGACATCGACTACATCTTCACCTGGAAGCCGGCTGCCGATGCCTTTGTCGGGCTCGACAACCTCAAGGCCATCTTCTCGCTCGGAGCCGGGGTCGATGCCCTGTTGCAGCACCCCGCCCTCCCCGACGTTCCCATCGTGCGCTTCGTCGATGACGAGTTGACCCATTGCATGAGCGATTACGTGATCTCCCAGGTCAGCATGCATCAGCGCCTGTTCACCCGCTATGCGGCGCATCAGAAAAAGAAGGTGTGGAGCCAGCTCTATCCGCCCGCCAGTCACGAGATCGGCGTCGGCATCATGGGGCTGGGCGTCCTGGGCGTCGACGCGGCGCACAAGCTCAAGGCCATCGGCTTCGACGTCGCGGGCTGGAGCCGGTCGGCCAAGACCATCGAGGGCATCGAGACCTTTGCCGGCAACGACCAGTTCGACGCCTTCCTCGCCCGCACCGATATCCTCGTCTGCCTGCTGCCTCTCACCGCCGAGACGGCGGGCATCCTCAACAGGGAGACGTTCGGCAAGCTGCGGCGCGGGCCGCTGATTGGCGGGCCGGCCATCGTCAACGCGGCGCGGGGTGGGCACCAGAAGGAAGCCGACATCGCCGCGGCGCTGGGCGACGGCACGCTGGCCGCCGCCAGCCTCGACGTCTTCGAGGTCGAGCCGCTGCCCAAGGACAGCCCGCTCTGGGACATCGAGACCTGCTTTATCACCCCCCACATCGCGGCGATCTCCAACGAGCAGAGCGGGGTGCGCTACTTTGCCAAAATGCTGCTCGACCACGAGGCGGGCCAGCCGCTCGCCAATGTCGTCGACAGGGGCAAGGGCTACTGACCGAAACGCGCCTTCAGCGCCGCATAAAGCGCCCTGATGCCCTGATCGGTCCCGCCATAGGGCCGGCCGGGGCGCGCCTCGGGGGCCCATGCATAGATGTCGAGATGCAGCCAGTCGGTCTCGGGCTTTACGAACCGGTTGAGAAACAGCGCCGCCGTGATCGATCCGGCCATGCCCCCGGTCGAGATATGGCTGACATCGGCGATCTTGGAGGCCAGCAGCCGGTCATATCCCGGCCAGAGCGGCATCGGCCAGAGCGGGTCGTCCAGGGCAGCGCCGTGTTCGCACACCGCCCGCCCAAAGGCTTCATCCCGCGCATAGAGCGGCGGCAATTCCGGTCCGAGCGCGACCCGCGCCGCGCCGGTAAGGGTCGCCATGTCAATGATCAGTTCGGGGTCGTCCTCATCGGCGAGGGCCAGGGCATCGGCGAGAATCAGCCGCCCTTCGGCATCGGTATTGCCGATTTCCACCGTCAGGCCCTTGCGCGAGGGAAGCACGTCGCCGGGGCGGAAGGCCGAGCCGGATATGGCGTTTTCGACGATGGGGATCAGAACCCTCAGGCGCACTTTCAGCCCGGCATCGATGATGGCATGGGCGAGGCCCAGTATATTGGCCGAGCCGCCCATGTCCTTTTTCATCAGAGCCATGGAATTGCCCGGTTTGATGTTGAGCCCGCCGGTATCGAAGGTCACGCCCTTGCCGACCAGGGTCAGCTTGGGATGGGCCGCATCGCCCCAGGAGAAATCGACCAGACGCGGCGCCTGGTCGCTGGCACGCCCCACCGCATGGATCATGGGGAAATTGGCGTCCAGCAGCGCATCGCCGCGTGTCACCTTGAGCGCGATATCCCGCTCGGCGCAGAAATCGGCGATCCAGGCTTCATAGGCATCGGGGCCCAGATCGTTGGAGGCGATATTGACCAGATCACGGGCGATGAAGGCGGCTTGGGTGAGCCGTTCCACCTCGGCAGCGTCGGCGCCTTCGGGGAGGTCGAGCTCGACCTGTTCCCCTTCCTTGCGATAGCGGTCGAAGCGATAAGCCCCCAGCCGGAAGCCGAGCGCCGCCGCGGTCGCGTCGCCAAACGAGCCATCGAGCCGATAGCGGCCAGTGGGGAGGCCGGCGGCGGCTAGGCCGACCACAAGCGCCGAGCGGTCCTTCCCGTCCCCCATGCCGAACAGATAGGCCGCGACCCCGCCCTCGGCGTCGGGCAGCGCCAGGAGCTTGCCCGCCTGTCCGGTGAACCCGTTGGCTCTGGCCCAGGCGAGGTGCTGCGGCGTAAGGCCGGCGCCTTCGAGCTCGGATGGGCTGACGCAAACGATCGCGCGGGTCTGGGACACGGAACACCTCCGGATGGGACGAAAACTCCCCGCCCTTCTATCGCCTCGCCCGCCATGGGGCAATCGTGCCCACAGGCGGCTTAACCGCGCGTTAGGGTTAATGAAGTATTTCTGGGATCGAACCCGGGAAGCGCCCGCGGCGCGAGGACATCGATCATGACTCCGTCATCGCTGATGAGGACGACGCGTATGGTATTGCTGGCAGGCGTCGCGGCGCTCGTCCTCGCCGGATGCGCGACCAATCGGACCGCCGCGTTCAATGCCGATTATTCCAATCTCTCGGGGCCGCAGATCCAGGCCAGCGTCGCTGATCTGGCGCAGCGCTATGCCGCCAATCCGCGCGACAAGTCGCTGGGCATTCACTACGCCGCCGCGTTGCGGGCCGCGCAGCAGAACGATCAGGCGGTGATCGTCCTGGAAAACCTCATGGGCACCTATGGCGGCGATGCCGATGTGGGGCTGGCCTATGGCAAGGCGCTGTCAGCGGCCGGGCGCTTCGAGCAGGCGCTGAGGGTGGTCGACAATGCCACCAATCCGGTGGCGCCCGATTGGGAAGCCCTGTCGGTACGCGGGGCGATCCTCGACCAGATGGGGCAGCACGAGCAGGCCCGCCAGAGCTATCGCCAGGCGCTGCTGCTGGCGCCGCAGGCCAGCCAGCTCCATGCCAATCTGGGCCTTTCCTACGCCATGACCGGGGAATTGCAGGCCGCCGAAGCCCATCTGCGCCAGGCCATGAGCCTCCCCGGCGCCAATGCCAGGACCAGCCAGAACCTCGCCCTCGTCCTCGGCCTGCAGGGCCGCTTTGCCGAAGCTCGCCTACTCTACGCCGCCGTGCTGCCCGCCGAGGCGGTCGAGCCGACCATGGACTATATCCGGGCCCTGCTCACCCAGCAGAACCGCTGGCAGCAGATCGAGGGCGATACGCCCGCCTAACCTCTCAGAGCGCCATGGCGGTGATGATGGCCGGCGCCATGATCACGATGAACAATACCGGCAGGAAAAAGAGGATCAGCGGCACCGTCATCTTGGGGGGCAGCGCCGCGGCCTTTTTCTCCGCCTCGTTCATGCGCATCTCGCGCCCTTCCTCGGCCATGACGCGCAGGGCCTGACCGACCGAAGTGCCGTAGCGCTCGGCCTGGATCAGCGCGGTCATCACCGAACGGACGCCGTCGAGCCCGGTGCGGCGGGCCAAATTGTCATAGGCGCGGGTGCGATCCTCAAGAAACGACAATTCCGCCGTGGTGAGGGTCAGTTCCTCGGCCAGTTCCGGGCTTTGCAGGCCGATTTCCCGGGCCACGCGCTTGATCGAATGCTCGATGGACATGCCGGCCTCGACGCAGAGCAGCATGAGATCGAGGGCATCGGGCCAGGCGCGCTTGACCGATTGCTGGCGCTTCTGCGTCCGGTTCTTGAGCAGCAGCAGCGGCAGATAGGCGCCCACCAGCCCCACGCCGATGGCATAGACGAGATTGATGAACAGCGGCCGCCCGCCCGGGGAGATGACGAGGAGATAGAGAGCCGCCACGCCGAGCAGCACGAACGGGGTGACGAAGCGCAGGAACAGGTGCTTGGTCAGCTCCCCCTGTCCGCGCAGGCCGGCCTGGGCCAGCCGCTCCATGGTGTTTTCGTCCATGAAGGCCTTTTGCAGCGAAAAGCGCTCCACGGTGGATTTCATGTAGGAGCGGGCGTCCGCGCCGCGGATATTGCCGCGCGCCGCTTCCTTGCTGCCCGCCTGGTTGCGCAGGCGCGCCATCTCGCGGGCCCGCAATTGCTCGCGCTCCAGTGCGACCTTCTTCATGCGGTCCTTGCGCTCGATGCGCTCGAACAGGTGCGCGCCGAAGGTAAAGACGATGGCCGCCGCCGAAATGGCCGCAAACAGCGCGATCAGGAAATCGGGACTGACGAGTCTTTCGACCATCTCGCGCTCCTAATAGTCGAACTGGATCATGCGGTGCATGGTGAAGATGCCCGCCGCCAGCATGATGCCGGCGACGCCGAGCGACAGCATGCCGCCGGGCGTGGTGACGAGCGGGGTCAGATAGGTGGGGCTCACCACCGAGACGCAGGCCGCGACGACGACCGGCAGCGCGCCGATGATGATGGCCGACGCCTTGGCCTCGGCGCTCAGCGCCTTGACCTTGGCCTTCATCTTCTTGCGGTTGCGCAATACGCCCGCAAGGTTGGTCAGCGCCTCCGAGAGGTTGCCGCCGGCATGCTGCTGGACGTTGATGACCACGATGAAGAAATTGACCTCGGACAAGGGGACGCGGTCGAACAATACCTCGACGGCCTCGGCCATGTTCTTGCCGATCGATTGCTGCTCGAGCACCCGCACGAATTCGGATTTGACCGGCTCCTTGACCTCCTTGGCCACGAGGCGGATCGAATCGTTGAGCGGCATGCCGGCCCGCACGCCGCGCACGATGGCTTCCACCGCATTGGGCAATTCATCGAGATAGGCGGCCTGGTAGCGCTTGCGCTTGCTGGAAATGTAGAAATTGGGCAGCACATAGGCCGCGGCCGCGGCAAACACCGCCGCATAGAGCAGGGGCAGTTGGACGAGGAGTAGCACGACGAACAGCACCACGCCGCCGATGATGGTGTTGCGGATCCAGACGCGCGGATCGACCGCCATGCCGGCCTGGAACAGGCGATGCTTGAGCGATTTCTTGGCCCGTTTGGCGTTGAGCGCGTCGGTCTGCTGCTTGAGCGCATCCTGCACCGTGCGCCGGCGGCTTTCGCGCGTGCGCTCGATGGATGCCGACTGGCGGCGGACCTGCACGTCGGTGCGCAGCGCCTTCATACGCTTGTCGGCCCGGCTCGACCCGGCCAGCGACGGCACCAGGGCCAGGCCGAGGGCGCCGACGCAGACGATGACCAGTACGGAGAGGAGCAAGGGTGTCATGGTCTAGCGCAGCAATTCGTTGTGTTCGACATTGGAGCGCTCCAGCGCCTCGACCAGCGCCATCTCCTCGTTGAAATAGCGCGCCTTCTCGGTGAAATTGGGCTTGGTGATACCGGTGGAGCGGTGCCGGCCGATGAGGTTGCCGTTCCCGTCCTCACCCATGATGTCGTAGAGGAAGACGTCCTGGGTGACGATCACGTCGCCTTCCATGCCCAGCACCTCGGTAATATGGGTGATGCGGCGCGAGCCGTCGCGCAGGCGGGCCGCCTGCACGATCACGTCGATCGAGGAGACGATCATCTCGCGGATGGTGCGGCTGGGCAGCGCAAAGCCGCCCATGGTGATCATGGATTCGAGACGCGACAGCGCCTCGCGCGGCGAGTTGGCGTGCAGCGTCCCCATGGAGCCGTCATGGCCGGTGTTCATGGCCTGCAGCAGGTCGAAGGATTCCGGTCCGCGCACTTCGCCCACGATGATGCGTTCGGGCCGCATGCGCAGGCAGTTCCTGACCAGTTCGCGCATGGTGATCTCCCCCTCGCCCTCGAGATTGGGCGGACGGGTTTCCAGCCGCACCACATGCGGCTGCTGCAGCTGGAGCTCGGCGGAGTCCTCGCAGGTGATGACGCGCTCGTCCTTGTCGATGAAGGCGGTGAGGCAGTTGAGAAGGGTCGTCTTGCCCGAACCCGTACCGCCCGAGATCAGCACATTGGCCCGCACACGGCCCAAAATGCGCAACACTTCGGCGCCTTCCGGCGAAATTGAGCCGAACTTGACCAATTGTGCGAGGGTCAGCTTGTCCTTCTTGAACTTACGGATGGTGAGGGCCGGGCCGTCGATCGAGAGCGGCGGGGCGATGACGTTGACGCGCGAGCCGTCGGGAAGCCGGGCGTCGCAGATGGGCGAGGATTCATCGACCCGGCGGCCGACCTGGCTGACGATGCGCTGGCAGACATTCATCAGATGCGCGTCGTCGCGGAAGCGCACATTGGTGAGCTTCACCCGCCCATTGACCTCGATATAGCACTTCTGGGAGCCGTTGATCATGATGTCGGCGATGTCGTCGCGGGCCAGGAGCGGTTCGAGTGGGCCATAGCCCAGGACGTCGTTGCAGATGTCGTCGAGCAGATCCTCCTGCTCGGAAATCGACATGACGAAATTCTTGAGCGCGATGATCTCGGCGACGATGTCGCGGATTTCCTCGCGTGCCGAATCCTGATCCATCGCCGCGAGCTGGCTGAGATCGATGGAATCGATCAGCGCGTTGAAGATCGAAGATTTGGTCTGAAAATAGCCCTTGTCGCGATTGGCCTTGTCGACGGTCTCGATCGCCTCGGCGGATTCCGCGGGCTTTTCGGCAGGGGAGACCGCGCCGGCGCGTTCGAACTCGGGCATGGCCGTCGGGGCCGGACGGGCCGGGGCCGGTTGGCTGTTGCCGCCAAAACTCGTGCGCTTGCCGAACATTTCGCGTCCTCGTTCTTGTTCCGTCAGGCCCGCTTGAGCTTGCGCAGAAGGCCTGGAAGATTGATCGATCCGGCCCGTCCGCCGGCCTCGACCGTCTGGCGCCCCGTCAGTTGCAGGCCGAGCGAGCGGAAGATGTCGTTGACCTTGTGGGTCGCGGAGACCTCGGCGATCATCTGGCCGTTATTGGCCGCGGTCCCGAACAGGGCCGGCTCGAAGGCGATCTGGCCGGCCAGGCGGCACTCGATCGAGGAGGCGAACTCGCCGGCCGGAATCTCGGGGCGCTTGGCGATGCCGGTCTTGTTGACCAGCAGCACCGGATCGTTTTCGCTGGGGCGCATGGCCTTGATCGTGTCGGCGAGCGCCTTGGCATTGCGCAGATTTGCGAGATCGGGCTCGGCGACGATGACGATCTCGTCGACGGCGGCCAGGGTGCGCCGCACCCAGCCGGTCCACAAATGCGGAATGTCGAGGATGACGATGGGCACCTGCTTCTGGCTCAGTTCGATGATCTGCTCGAAGCTGCTTTCATTGAGGTCGTAGGTCCGGTCGAGGCTGGCCGGCGCCGCCAGGAGGTTGATGTGGTTGGCCGCCTTGCTCATCAGCCGGTCGAGCATCACCGCGTCCATCTTGTCATTGGCATAGACCGCGTCGGCGATGCCCTGGGGCGGGTCCTGGTTGAAATCGAGCCCCACCGTGCCGAAAGGCAGGTCGAGATCGACCACGAGCACGTCCTGGCGCAGCGATTTGGCGATCGACCAGGCGACATTGTGCGAGAGGGTCGAGGACCCCGCCCCGCCCTTGGCCCCGATAAAGGCGATCGAGCGCCCGATGCGGCCGGCGCCTTCGCTGGCGAACAGGTCGGAAATGGCGTTGATGATGGTCGCGCTGGTAGCGGGCATGACGAGATATTCAGACACGCCGGCCCGGATCAGGCTGCGATAGAGCATCACGTCATTGGCATGGCCTATCACCACGACGCGGGTCGAGGCGTCGCACACATCGGCCAGCCGCTGCAACGCGGCTTCGATGCGGTCGGCCGGCAGCGTCGTCTCGACGATGATCAGATTGGGCGTGGGATTGGTGCGATAGGTCTCCACCGCCCCTTCCAGCCCGCCATTATGGGTGGTGAGCGCCACCTTGGACATGCGCCGGTCGTGGGTCGTGTCCTCGATGATCTGGGCGGTCTGGGAGTGCTCGCAAAACGCCTGGATGGTGATGCGCGGGATGAGACGCGCACCGGTCACGGCATCGCCCGGGGCTTCGATGTCGGTCTGTGGAGCGTCGGTTTCGATAAAGGTCATCGCATCTGGTCCCGCTGGGAATTGTCCTGGACTTGCGGGGACGTGGCGGCTGCCGCGCCCCCTTTTTCGCATTCAGTCGAGCATGAAGCCCACCGAGCCGCGGAATTCGCCGCCCCCGCCTGATCCGTTGACACCGTAAAGCGTTTCCATCCGGCCCAGGAACATGGCCTCGGCATTGGAGGACGGCACGGAGATGTCGGTGGGCAGCACCGGCGCCACATGGCTGGGCTGGGCGATCATCGGCGTCACGAGGATCACCAGTTCGGTCTGCTCGGAGACATATTCATAGGAGCGGAACAGGGCGCCGAGGATGGGGATATTGCCCAGGCCCGGCAGTTGCGAGACCTGCCGCCGCATGCGCTCGTCAATGAGGCCGGCGATGGCGAGGGTCTGGTAGGCCTGCAATTCCACCGAGGTCGAGGCGCTGCGGGTGTTGAGGGCATTGTTGAGCTGGGGCTCGGAAATCTCGGTCTCGATCTCGAGCCCGATCAGGCCGTTCGAGCGCACGGTGGGGGTGAAGTTGAGCTGGATGCCATAGGGCTTGTAGTCGTAGCTCTGCTCGCCGTCCTTGATGACCAGGATGGGCAATTCGCCGCCCACATGGAAATCGGCGCTCTGGCCCGACATGGCGGTCAGCACCGGCTCGGCGAGCAGGCGGACGGCATTGCGGCTTTCCATGGCGCGCAGGGCCGCGTCGATCGAAAAGCTCCCCTGGCTGAAATTGCTCGTATAGCCGTTGGCAAGGTTCGATTGCGTGGAGTTCAGCCCCAGGTTGAGCGCCCCCACCGAGAGCGCGCCGGAGAGGTTGATGCCCAATTGCTGGGCCGCATCGCGCTTGATCTCGGCGACGGTCACCTTGAGGGCCACCTGCTGGCCGCCCGCCACGTTGATGACGCTGGTGACATTGCCTTCCCCGCCCACATATTGCGCGGCGATCTGGATGGCCTTCTGGGCATCGTCGCCCGACTGGACATCGCCCGAGAGGATGACCGATTGCGCGAAGGACTGCACCTGCACCCGTGCACCGGGCAGCAGGCGGTTGATGGTCGCGGCCAGCCCCGAGGAATCCTGGGCAACCGAGATTTCGATCACCGCGATGCCGGCGCCCGAGGGATCGAGGAACAGGATATTGGTCTCGCCCGCCGCGACGCCCTGGATCACCGCCCTTGTGCGGGTGCGCATGATGGCATTGGCGACGCCGGGCTGGGACACGATCACCTCGCCGGCCTCGGCCGGCAGGTCGATGATCATGGATTTGTTGACGCCGATCTCGACGAACTGGGTGCGCCCGATCTCGCCATAGGCGATCCGCAGATGCGGCGTGGTCGCCCCCAGGGCCGGGGTGGTGAGGATGGCCGCACCGACGAGGAGGCCGGCAAGAGCGGCCCTGATCCGGCGCGCGTAGCTTCTATTGGACCAAGCAAACATCTAGCGGACCTCGATTGCGGGCGTTGCATCGGCACCGTCCGGGGTTGCGACCGGAAGGCTGAGGGCGGAAACTGTCGTGCCGGGACCCGATGCCCGGACCGCCGGTGTCGTCACCACCTGGGCCTGGCCGTTGCGGATCAGCCTGACCGTCTGGACGGTGTCGTTGCCGCCCGTCTCGGTCTCTGCCGTTTCGGCGAAATCGGCCACCGAGCGCAGCACGAGGGCGAGCCGCCCGGCCGTGCCGGCCTGGAGCAGCAGTTCGGACTGGCCCGGCGTCACCTCGAAGGTGGCGATCTGGGTGGTGTCGAAAACCTGGGACCTTGGGTCCTCGGGATCGGCCGGGCGGCCGGTCTCGCCCGATTCCCCGAGGCGCTTGCCGATGGCCAGCACCCGGACATTGGAGAGGATGGTTTCCGAGTAATCGGCACTGGAGCGGGTGAGGACGATATCGACCCGGTCATTGGGAACGATGTAGCCGCCCGAGGCGGAGTCGGGGGTAACCGACACCGAAACCGCCCGCATGCCGGGCGAGAGGACGGCGGAGAGATAGCCTTGGGTGGAGTTGACCAGCTTGGCCTCGCGGATCGGCTCGCCGGGGAAGAATTCGAACCGCGCCACGGCGCCGCTGACCTGGGCCGGCGCGTCGGGAACGGCGCTGGCGGTGATATATTCGGCCCGCACCGCACCGGCCGGCCAATCCTGCCAGCTTACATCCTCGGCGGCGAGACGCTGGCCGAGTCCGATGGCGCCGCTGGCCACCAGCACCCGCTCGCGCGCCTCCTGGACGATCTCTGCCTGGGCGGTCTGGGCTTGCGGAGCCGGAGAATTGCCGCGCGTCGCGAGGAAGGCGGCAAGCCCCCCGGCCACGACCGCTACGACGATGAGCAGAATGCGCGCCGGTTTCATATCCAATCGTACTCCCGCTGCCCCCGCCTCGTGGGAGGCGCTTGGCTCCGCCGCAATGCCGAAAGCAGGGCGGACCAGTGAAACTGGCTGAACTATTGCGGGAAAAGGGTCAAAACTTGGTTAAACTTTGATTTGCCGTAAAGGTTAACCAAAGGTTTCGCTGCGATTGCTTGATACGGGAAATGAATAAGCCCGGATCGATTGTCGAACCGGTCAGGCAATTCAATCCGCGAAGGGGGTGATCAGAAAACGAAGGATTGGGGATAGACCAGCATGGCGGCGATGGCCAGCGCGATGCCATAGGGCACCCCGGTCTTGGGATTATGCAGCCTCACGGCCCATTCGGCGCCCAGCAACGGTGCGGGCAGCGCATAATTGCGGGCCATCAGAAGACCCAGGGTCAGCGCCCCCCCGAGGATCGACGCATAAAGAAGGAAGGGCAGCAAAAGCCCGAAGCCCAGCCACAGTCCGATGGCCGCGGTGAGCTTGGCATCGCCCCCACCGATCCAGCCCATGGCAAAAAGGCCAAAGCCGATCGCGAGCATCAGCGCACCCGCCGCCAGATGCATGCCGATCGCCTCAAGGCTCAGCCCCATGACAAGCGCCACGCCAACAAAAGCGAGCACCACGATGCCCACCAGCCGGTTGGATATGCGCATGGTGAGCAAGTCCGAACAGGCGGCAAAAGCCATGAGGGCGGGGAAGATGAGAAGGAGAGATAACGCTGTCATCGATGCTGACATGCGATTTCTACTTTTTTCCGACGCTCTCGAACGCGTCTACTATGCTTGAAAATAATCCATTAACTGGATTGCTTAAGAAACCAAAAGCTATAATTACTATAATAGCAATTAGAGCAGTAATTAGGCCATATTCTACAGCCGTAGCACCATCTTCACTGGCAAACTCTAGAAATTTCTTCCTCATTTGCACCATGATGGCCTCATCTGCAAGTAGAAGGCAGGGAGGGGAGAAATTCCCCCTCCCATGCTCTATTCTAGAAATTATCAAACGCCGTCGCCGGTGCCGCCGGTGTACTGTTCTTTCGGATTAGTAAGCTGTTCCCCAATGCTTCCGAAGGACTTTTCGATCTCCGGCCCGAGAATGTTGATAGCCGCGATCACCACCACAGCCATCAGCGCTGCGATAAGACCATATTCGATAGCGGTAGCGCCGGATTCGTCGGCGGCAAATTTCTTGAACAGATTCATAACCAAGCTCCTGAGTTCGTGCGTCCACTGTGTGACGGCATCGTTCGACGCCTCACACATCGAACTTGGGGCCACGCTAGTCCCGAGCCCTTGAAATTGAGTTAATCGGCGGGCCAGGTTGCGGGGTTCTCGCCGAAATACTCCATATGACTATCAAGCGGTAAACTGAAGCGTTCAAAGTTTAACTATTCGCATACGGGTTTGCTTGAGCCCGGCAAGTCCAGCCCCGCCCGGCGCGTTTGCCAAATATAAACCATTGCCGGCCATATTCGGATAACCATGTTGTCTCGATACGGATCACGATCATGCCCCATTTTGTGCGCAGCGCTCTTTCGGTTGCGGTGCTGTCCCTCCTGGGAATGGCGCCGGTCATCCCCGTTGCGGCCCAGTCGGCGGCCGACGCGCTGGTCACCGTCAACGTCAACATGGCGCGTGTCCTGCGCATCAATGCCCCGGCGGCGACGGTGATCATCGGCAATCCCGGCGTGGCCGACGTCACCATACAGGACCCCCAGACCCTGGTGCTGACCGGCAAGAGCTATGGCCGCACCAATATGATCATCCTCGATGCCAATGGCGATCCGATCGCCGATACCGTGGTCGAGGTCGCCCAATTGGCGTCCGACACGGTGACGGTCTTCATGGGCTCGGCGCGCACCTCGATCGCCTGCGCCCCCAATTGCCAGCCCGTCATCATGATGGGCGACGATACGAGCTTCACCACGGAGGCGCTCACCTCGAGCTCGGTCGTGCAGTCGATGGCGGGACAATAGGCATTTTGCACTTTCGGTTAAGTCCTGGTTTACGCTGGTTTCAAGCCGTTCGCGCCGGCGCGCTTTCCTAACGTTCGGTTAGGGTTGCCCTGCGTAGTCTATCCCCGTTTCCGCCATCACCGGGATTCAGGGCCGCATGCGTATCGGGACAGCGTCATCCAGCTCCAGAAAAACCAGCCTTTCAGGGTTGTTGCGCCGCTTCGCGCGCTCGACCCGTGGCGTGACGGTGATCGAATTCGCCATTGTCGGTCCCATTTTCTTCGGCCTGATCGGCGCCACCATCGAGACCGCCATCACCTTTTTCGCCGGCTATGCGCTGGACACGGCGGTCATCGACAGCTCGCGCCTGATCCGCACCGGGCAGGGCAGCTATACCCATACGGCGAACGATTATCGCGCCGCGCTGTGCGGCCAGCTCTATGGCATGTTCGATTGCGACGAAATCCGCATCGGGGTAAGTAAAATCGATAACTTCTCCGATTTTTCGGCGACCTACCCCATCGACCCTAATTCCGGCGCATGGTCCTATTCCCAGCCCTATGAAGTGATCGGCGACGACGCCTATGTGATGATCGAGGCCTATTATAAATGGCCGACCTTCTTCAACATTCCCGGCCTCAATGCCGGCCAGACCGCGGATGGCAAGCGCCTTCTGGCGGCGGCGCACGTCTTCAGGACGGAGCCCACGCTATGAGCTGCAACCCGCTGTTTTCCCTTCGCCGGCTCCTTCGCAATCAGGCTGGCATCGCCGCCGTCGAATTCGCGCTCATCGCGCCCCTGATGCTGCTCACCTATCTGGGCGCGACCGATCTGACCCAGGCCATCGCCATAGATCGCAAGCTCGGCCAGGTCGCCTCGACGGTCAGCGATCTGGTGGCGCAGGAAGCCGCTCCCATCTCCCAGCAGAAGGCGCAGAGCTATTTCAATGCCGGGCTGGCCATCATGCGGCCCTTCGATTTCGACAGCACCGAATTGCGGGTCGTGGTCGTCCCGGTGAACGCCGCCGGAGCCCCCGGCAATGTGACGCACGCCACGTCCTCCAACTGGACGGGCGGCGCGGTAGCCGGGCTCGAAGATGACGTCTACAACCTCGCCGCCGGGCGATATGCCGTTATCGCGACCGCACGCTACGACTACACACCGATGTTCGCGACGGTGTTCAACGCGACCATGACGCTCGAACAGCGCTCGGTCCACATGGTCAGGCGCGACCTGGACACGTTCAGCATCATCCCCTAACGGCGCTTTCCAGCCGGCCATTGCAACCTTGGCCCGGGTCTGACAAGAGGGAACCATCGTTACCCCTTGCGGAGGTCTCCCCCATGTCAGAACCCCTCATCCCCGTTTTCGATCTGGGCGGCGTCTTCGTCGACTGGGACCCCATGTATCTGTTCCGCAAACTGTTCGAGACGGAAGAGGAGGCACGCTGGTTCGGGGAAACCATCTGCACCAAGGACTGGAACCTCGAATTCGACGCCGGCGACATCTTTTCCGAAGGGGTTGCCAAGCTCATCACCCGCTTCCCCCGCTATTGGCGCGAGATCCAGGCCTATGACACGCGGTGGAAGGAAACCCTTGGCGGGGTGTTCCAGGGCACCATCGATATCCATGACGAACTGATCGCCGCCGATATCCCCACCTTCGCCATCACCAATTTCTCCTGGGAGAAATGGGTGTCGATGCTCGACGAGTGGACCTTCCTCGAAAAGTTCGACGGCGTGGTGGTGTCGGGGCTGGAAAAGCTGGTCAAGCCCGATCCGCGCATCTTCCGGCTGTTCTGCGACCGCTATGCGCTGGCGCCCGAATCCTGCGTGTTCATCGATGACAACCCGGCCAATATCGTTTCGGCCCGGGCCGTGGGGATGGAGACCATCCACTTCTCCTCCCCCGAGGCCCTGCGGGCCGAACTGATCAGCTACGGCCTGCCGCTCGCGGAGAGGGCGTCCTGAGCGTTTCCAGAATTAGTGGGCACCACTTATTCGGTTCGGGAACGCGACAAAACAAAGCGACCTAACGCGTGCCGTACATGCGGTCCCCGGCATCGCCCAGGCCGGGGACGATATAGCCGTGATCGTTGAGCTTTTCGTCCAGGCTCGCGGTGAAGATCGGCACGTCCGGGTGGATCCTGGTGAAGCGCTCGACGCCTTCGGGCGCCGCGAGCAGGCACAGGAAGCGCAGATTGTTGGCGCCGCGATCCTTGAGCTTCTGCACGGCGGCGATGGCCGAATTGGCCGTCGCCAGCATGGGATCGACGACGATGATCAGCCGGTCGGCGGCGTCGGAGGGCATCTTGAAATAGTATTCCACCGCCTCGAGGGTTTCGGGGTCGCGATAGAGCCCGATATGGGCCACGCGCGCCGAAGGCACCAGGTCGAGCATGCCTTCGAGCAGCCCTTCCCCGGCTCGCAGGATCGAGGCGAACACCAGTTTCTTGCCCTTGAGCGCCGGGGCCTTGGTGGGACCAACGGGGGTCTCGATATCGATCTGCTCGGTCTCGAGGTCGCGGGTCACCTCATAGCACAGCAGATGGGCGATCTCGCGCAGCAGGCGGCGGAAGCTCGCCGTCGAGGTATCCTTGCAGCGCATGATGGTCAGCTTGTGCTGGACCAGCGGGTGATCGACGATGGTCAGGTTCTGCATGCCGGGTCTCGTTGTGGTTTCAGAGGGCGCTGGTGCCATGCTTGCCCGGGGCGAGCCCGAGCCAATGGGCGATGGTTTCGCCAATATCGGACAGAACCGGGCGCAAGCCAATGCTGCCCTTGGGGAGTCGGCGGCTGAACAGGAGGATCGGCACCTGCTCGCGGGTATGGTCGGTGCCCTTCCAGGTCGGGTCATTGCCGTGATCGGCGGTGATGACCAGCAGGTCGTCATCCCGCAGCCGCGCGATCAGTTCCGGCAACCGCCGATCGAACTGTTCCAGCGCATCGGCATAGCCGCCCGGATCGCGGCGATGGCCGAATTCGGTGTCGAAATCGACGAAATTGGTGAAGATCAGCGCGCCGTCCGCCGCCATGTCCAGCGCTTCCAGGGTGCGGTCGAACAGGACCATATTGCCGGCGGCCTTGATCTTGTGGGTGACGCCGCGCCCGGCATAGATGTCGGAAACCTTGCCGATGGCATAGACCTGCCGCCCCGCCGCCTTGGCGCGGTCGAGCAGCGTCTCCTCGGGCGGGTCGATGGCGAAATCGCGCCGGTTGCCGGTGCGCTTGAAGCTCGCCGCGTCCTCGCCAAGGAACGGCCGGGCGATGACGCGGCCGATTTTCATGGGCGCGGTGAAGCGGAACACCGTCTGGCACAGCTCATAGAGCCGCTCGAGGCCGAAATGGGTTTCATGCGCGGCGATCTGGAACACCGAATCCACCGAGGTGTAAAAGATCGGCTTGCCGGTCCGCAGCGATTCCTCGCCGAAATCCTCGATCACCTGGGTGCCCGAGGCATGGGTATTGCCGAGCGAGCCCGTGATGCCCGCCGCCGCGTAGATCCGATCCAGCAGGTCTTGCGAGAAAGCCGGATCCTTATCGGGGAAATAGCCCCAGGCGAAGGGCACCGGCACGCCGGCGATCTCCCAATGGCCCGATGGCGTGTCCTTGCCGATGGACACCTCGCGGCCCACGCCCCAGCGGCCGCCGAGCGGGATATTGCCCAGCCCGGGAGGAACCCGCCCGGTCGAGAGTTCGGCCGCGGCGCCCAGCCCCAGCCCGTCGAGATTGGGCAGATAGAGCAGCCCGGTGCGAATGCCCGCGACATCGCCCCGCCCCTGGGCGCAAGCCTGGGCAATATGGCCCAGCGTATCGGCGCCCTCATCGCCGAAATCGGCGGCATCGGGGGCGCCGCCAATGCCGAAACTGTCGAGAACGCAGAGAATGGCGCGCGGCATCACAAATCTCCTTGGGGAGCGATATACTGGTAGAGAACGGGCCGGGCGGCGTGGGGTTCGCCGATGGCATAGGCCTTGCGCAGCCGGGCTTCGGCGGCGTCGGCGCTCGCCGCGTCGCGCGCGTGGAGACGCGCGATGGGAGTGTGCGGGTCGACCCTGTGGCCCAGCCCGGCCAGCCGGTCGAAGCCAACGTGATAATCGATGCTGTCGCCGGGATTGACTCGCCCGCCGCCGAGGACCACCACCGCCATGCCCACCCCGCGCGTATCGATGGCGCGGATATGGCCCGAGGCCTCGGGAAAGACGTCGCGGACGATGGGGGCCGGGTCGGGCGCATAGCGCGCCAGATCATGCGTCGCGCCCAGAGCGCGGGCCATGGCAAAGAATTTCTCCGCCGCCTTGCCGCTATCGAGCGCCGCCCGGGCCTGCGCATGGCCGGCATCGGCGTCCGATGCCATGCCGGCCAGGGCCAGTCCTTGCCCGGAAAGGGCCAGGGTCACCTCCTCGAGGCGGGGATCGCGCCGGGCGCCGGTAAGGAAATCGATGGCGTTCTTTACCTCCAACCAGTTGCCGGCGGCGCTGGCCAGCGGTTCGTTCATGTCGGTGATCAGCGCCCGGGTCGTAAGGCCCGCCCCATTGGCCACCGCCGTCAGGCTCTCGGCCAGACCGACCGAATCGGCGAGGGTCTTCATGAAGGCGCCCGATCCGGTCTTGACGTCGAGGATCAGCGCGTCGAGCCCCGCCGCCAGCTTCTTGGAGAGGATGGAGGCGGTGATCAGCGAGATATTTTCTACCGTCGCGGTGACATCGCGAATGGCGTAGAGCCGGCGGTCGGCCGGGGCGAGGTCGTCGGTCTGCCCGATAATGGCGCAGCCCACCTGCCGCACCACCCGGCGCAGGGTGTCGATATCGGGATTGGTGGTGTAGCCGGGGATGGAATCGAACTTGTCGAGCGTGCCGCCGGTATGGCCGAGCCCGCGCCCGGAGATCATCGGCACATAGGCGCCGCAGGCGGCAAGGATGGGGGCGAGCATGAGCGAGACATTGTCGCCCACCCCGCCGGTGGAATGCTTGTCGATGGTCGGCCCGTCGAGCCCCGACCAGTCCAGCACCCGCCCGCTATCGCGCATGGCGAGGGTCAGCGCGATGCGCTCGTCGATATCCATGTTGCGGAAATAGACCGCCATGGCAAAAGCCGCCGCCTGGGCATCGTTGACCCCGCCATCGGTCAACCCGGCGATGAAGCCGGCGATCTCCCCGGCCGTCAACGTCTCCCCATCGCGCTTGCGGGCGATGACTTCCTGGGGGAGAAGGGTCATTGGACGTCCTCACCATGATCGATGGGCAATGTGGTGACGCGGACGCGCTTGGCGCCGATGGTCACCCAAGCCCCCGTTTGTAGCTCATGCTCCGTCCGGGCGACCGTGCGGCGGAAGGTCTCGAGCAGGGTGGCCGGCCGCAGATCGCCAAGCCGCAATTGAATGACGCTAGGCAATCGGGTGCGATCCGCGGCGAGGAGCTTGCCGAAATCGAGGTCGGCGGTCACGAGAACATATCCATGCTCCCGTGCATAATCGGCAATGTCGCCATCGGGCGCGGACGCCTTTCCCAATACGCGCCAATGCACCGCATCATATCCGGCTTCGCCTAAAGCATCGATCCAGGCGGGAGAGAGGTTCATGTCGAACAGGAACTCATGCGATCTCGAGATCGATCTCGCGGTCTTCGGTTCGCCATGCGGCATAGCGCAGGGCCTGCAAGATGTCCTCGCGCTCCAGATCGGGATAGAGCTCGAGCAGTTCCTCTATGGTCACGCCCGCGCCGATCTGGCCGACGATCATGCCCACAGTCAGCCGCATGCCGCGGATGCAGGCCTTGCCACCCATGAGACCCGGCCTCCGGGTAATCCGGTCAAATGTCATTCAACCTCTCCAAAAGCCCAATATAGGCGGCAAGCGGCCGTCCCACCAGTTTCCAGCCCCCTCACGCCCCATAGGGCACCCAGACATTCTTGATCTGCGTGGCCTTTTTCAGGAGGTAATCGCCGGCCAGTTCGGGAGCCGACCAGTCATAGGCGAGGCCGCGCGTCGTCCAGCTCTGCTTGACATTGCCTGCCGAGAGCCGCTCGATATCGGCGCAATCGCCGAACGATCCGGCGAACCAGATGCCGTCCACCCCGTCATGTTCGGCGAGGACCTTCGCCAGATCCGGCGCGGGGCCGGTGACGATGTTGACGACGCCGGCCGGCATGTCGGAGGTCTCCAGCACCTGGTAGAAATCAGTCATTGCCAGCGGGTGGGGACTGGAGGGGATGAGAACCACCGTATTGCCCATGGCGATGGCCGGGGCCAGCAGCGCGATGGCGCCGAGTAGCGGGCTTTCGGCCGGGGCGGCGATGCCCAGCACGCCCAGCGGCTCGACCATGGCCACCGCCATCATGCGGACCGGGGGATTGTGCACCGCGCCGTCGAACTTGTCGGCCCAGCCGGCAAAGCCGAACAGGCGCTCGACCGAGAGATCGACCTCGCGGGCCGCAGCCTCGGCCGAACTCCCGGTCATGGCCTGGATGCGATCGGCGAACTCAGCCCGGCGATAATCGAGATTTTCCCCGAGATAATAGAGGATCTGCGCGCGGTTGTGCGCGGTTGTGCGGGCCCAGTTCAATCCGTTGCGCGCCGCTTCCACGGCATTGCGGATATCCTTGCGGTTGCCCTCGCCCACTTCGCCCAGATGCCGCCCATCGGCCCCGACAACGCCCATGGCATAGCCGGAATCCGGGCGCGCCTGCTTGCCGCCGATATAGAGCTTGGCGGTGCGGTCGATGCCCGCCGCCTCGCCCCGTCCAGCCGCGGCGGGCAGCTTGGGCGGCTTGGCGGCGGAAAGTTTTTTCTCCCAGCCCGGCTTGAGGTAGGCGCCCATGCCTTCCTTGCCGCCCTCGCGCCCGAAGCCGGATTCGCGATAGCCGCCAAAGCCCACGGCGGCGTCGAACTGGTTGGTGGAATTGATCCACACCACGCCCGCCTTGATCTGCGGTGCGATATCGAGGGCGAGATTGACGTTTTCGGTCCACACCGAGGCGGCGAGGCCGTATCGCGTGTTGTTGGCCAGCGCCACGGCCTCCTCGGGGGTCCGGAAGCTCATGGCGACCAGGACCGGGCCGAAAATCTCCTCGCTGGCCAGCGAATGGGCCGGGGAAATGCCGGTGACGAGCGTCGGGCGCAAATAGCAGCCATCGCCGGGGATTTCGGTATCGGGGGAATAGAAGTCCCCGCCCTCCAGCCGGCCGGCCTTCAGGAGATCGAGCACCCGCTCGACCTGTACCGGGGCGACCAGCGCGCCGATATCGATGGATTTGTCCAGCGGATCGCCGGTGCGCAAGGTCTGCATGCGCGCCTTGATCTTGGCGATGAAGCGTTCCTCGATCGATTCCTGCACCAAGAGGCGCGAGCCGGCGCAGCAGACCTGCCCCTGGTTGAACCAGATGGCATCGACCAACCCCTCGACGGCGCTGTCGAGATCGGCGTCCTCGAAGACCACAAAGGGCGATTTCCCCCCCAGCTCGAGGCTGAGCCCCTTGCCCGAACCGGCCGTGGCGCGGCGGATGATCTTGCCCACCTCGGTGGAGCCGGTGAAGGCGATCTTGTCGATATCGGGATGGGCCGTGATGGCCTCCCCCGTCTCGCCGGCGCCGGTGACAATATTGACCACGCCCTCAGGCAGGCCGATGCGCTGGCAGATTTCGGCGAACAGCAGCGCGGTGAGCGAGGTGAATTCGGCCGGCTTGAGCACCACCGTATTGCCTGCCGCCAGCGCCGGGGCAATCTTCCAGGCCAGCATGAGCAGCGGGAAATTCCACGGGATGATCTGCCCGCACACCCCATAGGGAACATGGCCGGGGAATTCGGTCCCGATATGCTGGGCCCAGCCCGCATGGTGATAGAAATGCCGGGCGACCAGCGGGATGTCGATATCGCGCGTCTCGCGGATCGGCTTGCCACTGTCGAGGGTTTCGAGCACGGCGAACAGCCGGCTCTCCTTCTGAATCTGCCGGGCGATGGCGTAAAGATATTTGGCGCGCTCAAATCCAGAAAGGCCCGACCAGCCGGCAAAAGCGGCGCGGGCGGCCTTGACGGCCTTGGCCACATCCGCCGCCGTGCCGTCGGTCACGTCGGCGAGCTTTTCGCCATTGGCGGGATTGACCGAGGCGAAGGTCTTTCCCGGCTTGGTGAACCCACCGCCGATGAAATGCCCGAACGTCCTGCCGTGCCTGTCCAGCCACTCCAGCGCCGGGCCGGCGGCCTCGGGGGCCGGGCCGTATTCGAGGGTCTGGAAGATTTCAGCCACCTTGCTCATGATTTGCACAATCCCTCAGGCCATCGCGAAGCGGTAATCGGCGGCGTAGTGGCCGGTGACGCCATGTTCGATCTGCCGCTCGATATCGGTCAGGAGCGACGAGGCCCCGAAGCGGAACAGGTGCGGCTGCAGCCAGCGGGCGCCCAGTTCCTCCTTCATCAACGCCAGATAGACCAGCGCGTCCTTGGCCTTGGAGATGCCGCCGGCCGGCTTGTAGCCGATCTCGATGCCGGTCTCCTCGAAAAACCAGCGGATCATGCGGATCATGGCCAGCGAGGTCGCCAGCGTCGCATTGGTCTTTTCCTTGCCGGTCGAGGTCTTGATGAAATCGGCGCCGGCCAGCATGCAGACCAGCGAGGCCTTGGCCACATTGGTGAGGGTGGCCAGTTCCCCCGTCCCCAGAATGGTCTTGATATGAGCCTCGCCGCAGGCGGCCCGCATGGCCTTCACCTGGTCGTACAGCCCCCGCCAGTCGCCATTGAGCACCATGCCGCGTTCGATGACGATATCGATTTCCCGCGCCCCGTCCTCGACCGAGGCCTCGATCTCGGCCAGGCGGATTTTGAGGGGCGTCAGCCCGTGCGGGAAGGCGGTGGAGACCGCGGCCACCGGGATCGCCGTGCCCTCGAGCGCCCGCACGGCGGTGGCGACGAAATTGTGGTAGACGCAGACCGCGGCCGGCGTGATGCCGAGATGGCGCACGCCCATCGCCTCGACCAGGTCGGCGCGGATGGGATTGCGCGCCTTGGCGCATAAGCGCTCGACGCGGCCCGGCGTGTCGTCGGAATTGAGCGTGGTGAGGTCGATCAGCGAGACGGCCTTCAACAGCCAGGCAAGCTGATAGTCCTTCTTGACGGTGCGGCGGGTCCCGATGGTCGCCGCGCGGCGTTCGAGGGCGGAGCGGTTCATCCGCACGCGCTCGACCCAGTCGAGATCGAGCGGGAAGCCGGGATTGCGCTTGTGGCTCACGGCCTGCGCCTTGGTGTCGACGACCTTGAGACTCATATCTCCTCCACCAGCGCCGGGATGAGGCGCTTGAGCTTTTCCGCCCCCAGCCGGGCCACCTCCTTGGTCTGGGCGTGCGAAATGGTTTCCTGCGCCATGCCGGCGCCCATATTGGTGATCGAGGAGCAGGCCCAGACCCTCAGGCCCAGGAAACGCGCCAGGATCACTTCGGGCACCGTTGACATCCCGACCGCATTGGCGCCCAGGGTCTGGGCCATGCGGATTTCGGCCGGCGTCTCGAAGCTGGGGCCCGAGAACCACATATAGACACCCTCCTTGAGGGCGATTTCGAGGCGGGAAGCGGCCGCATGGGTCGCGGCGCGCAATTCGGGGTCATAGGCGTCGAGCATGTTGACGAAGCGGCGGTCGGTCTCTTCCCCGATCAGCGGATTGGGCCCGAAGGCGATGTGGTCGGCCAGCAGCATCAGGCTGCCCGGCGGCACGTCATGGTCGAGCGAGCCGGCCGAATTGGTGAGCAGCACCGTCTTGGTGCCCAGTTCGGCGAGGGTTTCCAGCGCCGGCCGCATGGCGGCGGCGTCTCCCTGCTCGTAATAATGCTGCCTTCCGGTGAGGATGGCGAGGCGCTTCTCGCCCATCTGTCCGATCAGCAGGTCCTTGCCATGCCCCGACACGCCGCCGCGGGGAAAGCCCTTGAGCTCGGCAAAGGGGATCGCGACCGTCTCGGCCAGCAGGTCGCCGACCTCCGAAAGGCCCGAGCCGAGGATCAGCGCTGCGTCGATCGGCGCCTCTCCTGCCTGGTTGCGGATGGTTTTCAGAGCTTTGGCCATCTCTTTGGTGCCTTGTTTTCCAGTGTGTCGCGCCGTCAGCGCGGGCGGTCCAGGAATTCCGGACCGAAAGAATGCGGCAGCAGCGCGCCCAGGGTGGTGAACAGCGGCTCGCCCTCGACCCCGAGGCAGATGACCGGGGTAGCGTCGGAGGCAAATTCGCGGATGCGCTGGCGGCAGCCGCCGCAGGGCGTGACCGGCATCGCCCCGGGTCCGGTGACGAAAATCTTCTCGATCCGCTTGCCCCCGCCGGCCAGCATGGCGGCGATGGCCGAGGGCTCGGCACAATTGCCGACCGGATAGGCGGCGTTTTCCACATTGCAGCCGGCATAGACCCTGCCGTCATCGGCGAGGATGGCCGCGCCGACCGAAAAGCCCGAATAGGGCGCATAGGCCCGGGCCCGCACCGCCTCGGCCGCCTCGAACAGGGTCCTGTCTTCCGCCGTCAGCCTGTCCATCACCGCTCCTTCACATAGGGCTGGCCCGACGCCTTGGGCGCGATGGCGCGGCCAACGAAGCCGGCGAGTAACAGGATGGTGAGCACATAGGGCAGCGCCTGCATGGCCTGGGTCGGCACCGGCCCGATGACCGGCAGCGACACCCCTTGCAGGCGATATTGCAGCGCCTCGAGAAAGCCGAACAGCAGGCAGGCCCCAAGGGCCGGATAGGGCTTCCACTTGGCAAAGATCAGCGCCGCCAGCGCGATATAGCCGCGCCCCGAGCTCATCTCGCGCGAAAAGCTCGCCGCCTGTGCGGTCGAGAGATAGGCCCCGCCCATGCCGACCAGGACGGCGGTGATGGCCAGCGCCTTGTAGCGCAGCCAGGAGACCGACATGCCGGCGGTGTCGAGCGCCTTGGGGTTTTCCCCCACGGCACGCAGCCGCAGCCCGAACCGGGTCCGCCACAGGACGAAGGCGGTGAGGGGCACGGCGAGGAAGGCGATATAGGTGAGGATGGTGTGCCCCGATATCAGCCCCGAATAGATCGGGCCGATGACCGGCACCCCGGCCAGTTCGCGCGCGAAGGGCAGTTGAATGGCGTAAAAGCGCGCGCCGCCCGACAGCGGCGGGGTGTTGCCGCCCCGCCCGAACCACGCAGCGCCCAGGAACACCGTCAGCCCGGAGGCGAGGAAATTGAGCGCCACGCCGGAAATGATCTGGTTGCCGCGGAAATTGATCGAGGCGAGGCCATGGATGCCGGAGAAAACCAGCGATACGCCGATCCCCGCCAGCAGGCCGAGCCAGACATTGCCGGTGACCGCGGCGACCACGGCAGCGCCGAAGGCCGATCCCAGGAGCTTGCCCTCGAGCCCGATATCGACGATGCCGGCGCGCTCGGAATAGAGCCCGGCGAGGCAGGCCAGGATCAGCGGGGTCGAAACGCGGATCGTGGTGACGAGGATGGAGATGAGGTCTTCCATCGCCTATGCCCTCTTCTCTTCGGCCGGCGACCCGGATCGCTCGGCCCCCGATTGCGCCGCCATGAAGGCCAGTTCCACGGGCCGGCGCAGCATGTTGCTCATGGCGCCGGTAAAGAGGATCACCAGGGCCTGGATGGTGACGATCATCTCGCGCGTGATGGCCGGCATGGTGAAGGCCAGTTCCTGCCCGCCCTGGTAGAGCACGCCGAACAGCAGCGCCGAGAGTCCCACCCCGATCGGATGTGCCTTGCCCATGAAGGCGACGGCGATGCCCACGAAGCCGGTGCCCGCCACATAGCCCAGCAGCAGCCGCCCATGGGCGCCGGCGGTATCGTTGATGGCGACCATTCCGGCCAATGCGCCCGAGATGGCCATGGTGATCATGATCAGCCGGGCATTGGACATGCCGGCGTAATGGGCCGCGGTACCGTTATGGCCCATGGTGCGCAGGGCGTAGCCGAACTTGGTGTGCCAGATCAGCCAGTAGACCCCGACCAGCGCCAGCAGCGCGATGAAAAAGGAGATGTTGACCGGGGTGTTCTTGAGCAGGGGCACCCATTCGGAGAGAAAGGGAACGCGGGTCAGCGGATCGATGCGCGCGCTCTCGTCGGAATTGACGTTGGCGGGCTTGAGGATGCGCGAGATGATATAGCTCATCATCGAGGTGGCGATGAAGTTCATCATGATGGTGGTGATCACCACATGGCTGCCGCGCTTGGCCTGGAGATAGCCCGGGATGAACGCCCAGACCCCCGCGAACAGCGCCGCCGAGATCATGATCAGCGGCAGGGCGAAGGCCCAGTGCAGGCCGCCGACCGCCAGCGCCACCAGGATCGCCCCCAGCCCTCCGACATAGGCCTGCCCCTCCCCGCCGATATTGAACAATCCCCCGTGATAGGCCACCGCCACGGCGAGGCCGGCGAAGATGAAATTGGTGGTGTAATAGAGGGTGAAACCGAAGCCATAGCCATAGCCGAAGGCGCCATAGAGCATGATGCGCACGGCCTCGATGGGGTTTTCGCCCACGATCATCACCACGACGCCGCCGATCAGGAAGGCCAGGGTGACGTTGAGCACCGGCAGGAGGGCCACATCGACCCAGCGGGGCAAGGGCATGGCAGAACTCATGGATTGGCCTCGCTTGACTGTGCCGCGCCCTTCTGGCTGACCCCCGCCATAAGCAGGCCCAGTTCGCCCTCGTCGGCGGTCCTGGGATCGGCTTCGCCCACGATATGGCCGTCGAACAGCACCACGATGCGGTCGGACAGCGCCCGGATCTCGTCGAGCTCGACCGACACCAGCAGGATGGCCTTGCCCGCGTCGCGCATCTTGATGATCTGGTTGTGGATGAATTCGATGGCCCCGATATCCACCCCCCGCGTCGGCTGGCCGACGATCAGGACGTCTGGATCGCGCTCCATCTCGCGCGCCAGGACGATCTTCTGCTGGTTGCCGCCCGAGAAATTGGCGGTCTTGAGGTCGGTATTGGCAGGGCGGATGTCGAATTTCTCGATATGGCGCTGCGCCTCGGCCCGCGCCGCCTTGACGTCGAGGGAGAGGCCCTTGCCGTATTTGGGCAGGTCGTGATAGCCGAGAATGGCGTTTTCCCACTCGTAGAAATTGGTCACCAGCCCCATGCGGATGCGGTCCTCGGGCACATGGGCCAGGCCCTTGTGGCGCAGCAGGGCCGCGCTCTCGTCATTGACCGCGGTCACGTCCTCGCCATTGAGGCGGATGGTGCCGGATTTGGCGGCGCGCATGCCCGAAAGCGCTTCGAGCAGTTCGGACTGGCCATTGCCGGCCACCCCGGCGATGCCGAGGATTTCGCCGGCCCGCACATGCAGCGAGACGCCCTTGAGCCGTTCGGTGCCCAGATCGTCGGCCACCACGAGGTCCTTGACGTCGAGCAGCACCGCACCGGGCTTGGCCTCTTCCTTGTGCACCCGCAGGAGCACCCGGCGCCCGACCATCAGCTCGGCCAGTTGCTCGGGGCTGGTGCTGGCGGTGGCCAGCGTCTCGACGATCTGGCCCTGGCGCATCACCGACACGGTGTCGGTGATCGCCATGATCTCCCGCAGCTTGTGGGTGATGAGGATGATGGTCTTGCCTTCCTCGCGCAGGGTGCGCAGCACGCGGAACAGATGATCGGCCTCGGCCGGGGTGAGCACGCCGGTCGGTTCGTCGAGGATGAGGATATCGGCACCGCGATAGAGGGCCTTCAAAATCTCGACCCGCTGCTGCTGGCCTACCGAGAGGTCCTCGATCACCGCATCGACGGGGACGTTGAGGCCATAATCGTCGGCGAGGCGCTGCAATTCGCGGCGCGCCTTGTCGACGCTGGGTTTCAGGAGCGCCGAATCCTCGGCGCCGAGAATGACGTTCTCGAGCACGGTGAAATTGTCGACCAGCATGAAGTGCTGGTGCACCATGCCGATGCCGAGCCGCAGGGCGTCGGAGGAATTGTGGATGGTGACCGGCGCGCCGCCTACGACGATCTCGCCGCTGTCGGCATGGTAGAAGCCGTAGAGGATCGACATCAGGGTCGATTTCCCGGCCCCGTTCTCGCCGACAATGCCGTGAATCGTGCCGCGGGCGACCGCGAGGTCGATATCCTTGTTGGCGTGCACCGGGCCGAAGCGCTTGTTGATCTTCCTCAGCTCGATGGCCAGCGACTCCCCAGCGGCCGGAACCGGCCGCCGGGTGTGATCGGATTGCACTGCATCCATCGGTGGACCTCCCCTTTCAGGGGTGATTAAACCGGGCAGGATTCGTCGGTGCGGTAGTCGTGGACCACGACCTCCCCGGAGATGATCTTGGCGGTGGCGTCGTCCACCGCGGCACGCATCTCGTCGGTGATCAGGCTGGCATTGTTGTCGTCGAACGCCGCGCCGACACCGTCTTCGGCCAGGCCCAGCACCTGGACGTCATTGGTCCATGTGTCGTTGGCGAAGTCCTCGAAGGCGTTGTAGACGGCGACGTCCACGCGCTTGATCATCGAGGTGAGCACGCTGCCCGGGTGCAAATGGTTCTGGTTGGAGTCGACGCCGATGCCCAGCACGCCGGAATCGGCCGCCGCCTGCAGCACGCCCACGCCAGCGCCGCCGGCCGCGTGATAGATGACATCCGCGCCGCGATCGATCTGCGACAGGGCGACTTCCGTGCCGCCGCCGGGATTGTTGAAGGCGTCAAAGCCGGTGCCGATGGCCGTCTCGATGATCTGGACGTCGGGGTCGATGTAGCGGGCGCCCTGCTTGTAGCCGCAGCCGAAGGACTGGAGCAGCGAGAAGTCGAAGGCGGGGATGAAGCCGATGGTCCCGGTTTCGGTCGCCATGGCGGCGAGGACACCGACCAGGAACGAGCCCTCGTGCTCCTTGAAGACCACCGAGCGCACATTGTCGAGATCATCGACCACCGTGTCGATGATCAGGAAGGAGGTGTCGGGGAAATCCGCGGCCACGGAGCGCAGGGCGGTTTCCCAGGAAAAGCCCGGCAGGACGATCGGGTTGTTGCCGCGCGCGGCAAACTGGCGGATGGCCTGCTCGCGCTGCGCGTCGCCGGAAATCTCGAGATCCTGGTAATCCTGGCCGGTATCAGCCTTGAACTGCTCGGCGCCGTTATAGGCGGATTCGTTGAACGAGGCATCGAACTTGCCGCCGCCGTCATAGACCAGCGCCGGGTCGGCCAGCGCCGTGCCGGCCATGAGCGTGGTAAGGGCGATACCGGCGACAACGGCAAAGCCTGCGGTTTTTGTCTTGGACATGGATTGATCCTCTCCCTATTCGCGGGCTGCAGGAAGCGGCACGGCACCGTGCCCGTGCATTCCCACGCGCGCTTGACTGCGATACAATCGTGCAAAACAGGCGGACGCAATAGCCAATTTCGCGTTTTTGACCATTTGGGCAAAATTTGCGCCCTTGCCGGCGCTACAATCTAGCGTCCCGCGCTCGGCAGGGGCGTCACATCGGCCCCCATCGCCGCGCCAAAGCGCTCGAAAAAGCCGTCGATGATCTTCTGGGCCGAGTTTCCGATCACCGCCTTGCCCAGCTTTACGAGCTGCCCCGAGGCGCCGCCGGTCGCGTCGAACACCAGGAGCGTCGCCGCATCGCAATCGGAGAGCGTGATGTCGGCAAAGGCCTGCGCCTTGCCCAGAAGGCCGCCCCGTCCCCTGCCGGTCAGCCGGTAGCGTTGTGCCGGCTCCACGTCGGAAAGGGTCAGATCGCCGGTGAAGGTGGGATGGACGATGCCCAGATTGACCGCCACCTCGATCTCGAGCCCGCCCTCGGCCACCCATTCGATCCGCTTGCAGCCGGGAATGCAGGCCTTGAGGACATCGGCATCGTTGAGCGCCTGCCACACCGCCTCGCGGCCGGCCTCCACCCTGTAGCGTCCACCAAACTCCACGCTGGCTCCTTTTGTATCAACGCCTTCCGTGTATGCGGCTTTTTGGCACCAATGGGAAGAAAAGACGACAGCGCGGGGTCGTGGTCGATTGTCTTCTGCCTTGTCACGCGGAATCATGTCACCAAATGGCCAGAAGATGCAACAGGGACGTGCGCACATGACCACAGAACCAAACCCGGCAGTCGACCCCTCCACCGTGTCCGCCACACCGATCACCAACGCCCAGTTGCTGGACCGGCCGCTGCAATATCTCGACCGCGCCGTCGCCGCGATCAAGGAGCTCGGCATCTGGCCCGAGGGCGAGCCGCAGGAAGCCCCGATCACCGGCCTTTTGTCCCAGATCACCCATCTGGACGACACCAAGGTCATCCTGATCGGCCGCGTCCTGACCCAGGCCAGCGCCTTCAACGAAGTGGTGCGCTCCCAGGTCGCCGCCATGAATGTCGGCGAGCGCTACGAAGACATCACCAAATCCTTCAATTCGATTCGCGACGACGCCAAGTCCATGGTCGATCAGCTCGACGATGGCCGGCTCGATATCTTCGAGCGCGCCTCCAATGTGTGGATGAAGGTATCGCGCGGCGACATCGCCAGCCGCTTCGACAAGATCCGCGACACCTATCTCGACGTCTCCAAGGACACCAAGGACCAGATCGACCGCGAGCACACCATCCTCGAAGCCTATCGCGATTTCCGCGGAGCGCTGAAATCGGCCGAGGTGATGGCGCTCGAAGTGCTCGAGATCGCCCAGGCCCAGCTGGAAGGCCGCAAGACCGAACTCGGCCAGGCCACCGAGGCGCTCAACGCCTTCACCGATGGCACGCCGGCCGACCGGGCCCGGCTGGAAATGGCCCGCGACGAGCGGCTGCGCGATCTTCAGAACGAGGAGCGCCGCTACCAGATCGCCAAGGACCTGTCGGACAACCTCACCATTTCCTATTCCACCTCGGAAGTGATCATGGCGCGTCTGATGCAGACGACCAATGCCAAGGAACGGGTTTATCAGCAGTCGATTTCGTTCTTCTCCACCAATGAGACCGTGCTGACCGCACTCTCGGCCTCGTTCACGGGCCTGTTCGGCCTGCATGAATCCACCGAGACCCTCAACGCCATGAAGGAAGGGATGAGCCAGAGCCTCGAAACCCTCTCCGAGATCGGCGGCAAGGTGCAGGAAGAGGCGCTCAAGGCCGGCTACGGCCCCACCATCCGCGCCGATGCGGTCAAGAAGCTGGTCGACAGCGTGGTCAACTTCCAGGAAAAATCCTACACCATCATCGGCGAGATGCGCGAGCAGGCCACGAAGAACTCGGCGGAGATCCGGGACGCCGTCGAGGATGGCAAGAAGCGGCTGGCCACGCTGGCCGCCGAAGGCAACGCGCTGCTCTCGGCGGGGTAAGACGCGGTTGGAACATATGAGAATTGGGTCGGGCCGATGATGGGGCAAGCCGGCAAGGCGCCTCTCGACGATGTCATGCTGGCCATGGACGTGGTGGACACGCTGCGCCATGAGGACAATCTCGTCGCCCGTGAACTGGGGGCTTCGGACCGCGAAGCCCAGCTGATCGAGCGCCTGCGCAAGATCTATCATGACCAGGGCATCGAGGTGCCCGACCGCATTCTCAAGGAAGGCGTGGCGGCGCTGGCCGAAAGCCGCTTCACCTATGCCCCGCCCCCCGACACCCTGCAGACGCGCCTCGCCAGGCTCTATGTGCGCCGCGGCCAATGGGGTCGGCCGGTGCTGCTGGGACTGTTGGCCATCGCCCTCGTGCTCGGCGGCTATTTCCTCGTCTACCGGCCGTTCCAGGCCAGCCAGGTCGAGGCGGGACGCATCGAACTGGCCGAGACCCTGCCGGCCCGGATGGATGCGCTCTACACCCAGGTCTATAACGAGGCCAAGGTGCAATCGGCCATCGAGCAGGCCGAGGGCTGGGTCGAGCGCGGCAAGGCCGCCGCCGAGCGGGGCGACCGCCCGGCCGCCCTCTCGGCCATTGGTGAGCTCGAAACCCTGCGCGACCGCCTGCTGGCCGAATACTCCATCCGCATCGTCAACCGGGCCGGGGAATCCACCGGCATCTGGCGCTTCCCCGAGGACAATACCGACGCCACCAACTATTATCTGGTGGTCGAGGCCATCGGACCGGACGGCGATCTCGTCACCCTGCCGATCGAGAGCGAGGAGACCGGCCAGACCGAGACCGTCACCAGTTGGGCGATCCGCGTCCCCGAGGTCACCTATGAATCGGTGCGGGTCGACCGGCAGGATGACGGCATCATCCAGCGCAATATTCTGGGCATCAAGCAATATGGTTTCCTCGATACCGATTTCGCGATGCCCGTGCTCGATGGAGCGATAACCCAGTGGTGAGGCGGCTATGAGCGTCAGCGGTCCGAAAGCCATGCGCGCACTGGATGATGCGCTGCGCGACATCAGGCGCGAGGAAGACGACATCACCCGGCGCATCGCGCGCACCAATGAGCGGATCGGCAAGCTGCGCGAGACGGAGCTGACCCATTTGCGCGATCTGGCGCGCATCCGGCTCGATCCGGAGACCCAGGCGCAATTGTCGGGCACGCTCAGCCGCGCCGAGGAGCAGGCCCGTACCATGCTCAAATCGCATGCGGCGGCCATGGCCGAAAACGAAAAGGCGCTGGCCGAGAAGGAAGCCACCCTCACCCGCCTGTCGCGGGAACGCGAGGAGCGGCTGGCCGAGGCCGGATCGGCCCAGGCGCAGATCGACGCGCTGGCCGAAGCGGTCGAGGCCGGACTGGGCGCCGATGCCGAGTTCCGGGCGCTCACCACGTCCTTTGCCGAAAGCGAGACGATTGCCATCGAGGCCGACCGCAAGGCCGACAAGGCGGAAGCCGATCGGGAGGAAAAAGGGCGCCCCTATCGCGAGGACCCGCTGTTCCTCTATCTGTGGGAGCGTGGCTATGCCACCCCCGACTACAAGGCCGGCAATATCACGCGGCTTCTCGACAATTGGGTGGCCCGGCTGGTCGACTTCCACAAGGCGCGGCCCAATTACGCCATGCTCAACGCCATTCCCGAAAGGCTGCGCGAGCATGCCGACCGGGTCGAGGCCGATGTGGTGGCGATCGAAACCGCCATGGCCGATCGGCGCCGCGCCGCCCTAGACCAGGCCGGCGGCAAGCCGGCCCGCGAGACGCTGGAGGCCGCCAGCGCGCGGCTGACGGCGATCGACGCGGAAATCCTCGCGATCGAGGACGAGCGGGACACGCTGACCGCCGAGCAGAAGCGCCTGGCCGACGGCACCGACCCCGCGTTCGGCGAAGCGGTCGAGGTGCTGTCCGGAGCCATCCGGGATACCGATGTGGAGCGGCTGATTGCCGACGCCCGCGCCACGCGCACGCCGGAGGATGACGCGATCGTCGCCAGGCTGCAGGATTCCCGCCGCCGCATGGCCGAGGAGCAGAGCGAGCTCGAGGAAGAACGCACCCGCCTCAAGACCCTGGAAAGCCGCCGGCGCGAGCTCGAGGACATCGAATTCGAGTTCAAACGCTCGCGCTATGACGATCCGCGCTCGCGCTTCGGCGACGAGAAACTGGTGGGCGATTTCCTCACCGATTTCCTCAAGGGCGGGATGACCGCCGCCACCTATTGGGACAAATGGCACCAGTCCCAGGACTGGTCCGGCACCTCCGGCCCCATCGTGCCCAGCAGCCGGCCTTCCGCGTCGCGCAAATCCGGTGGCGGGTTCACCCTGCCGCCGGGCGGGTTTTCCCCGCGCCCGTCATCGGGGGGCGGCCGAGGCGGATTTTCCCGGCCGCGCAGCGGCGGCTTCGGCGGCAAGGGGTTCAAGACCGGCGGGGGCTTCGGCGGCAAGGGCGGCGGCTTCAAGACCGGCGGCGGGTTCTAGGAGACCTGCTGTTCTGCGGTCCACCGCGCCGCTCAGTGGATTTCGATATCGAGCTGCAGCCGGGCCCGGGTTCCGCGCGCCACCGTGTCATAGGCGAGGGTGGCCCCCAACCCGGTGGCGGTGGCGGCGATGACCCGCGTACCGATGCCGGTCCCCTGAATATGGCCCTCTCCATTCCAGCCGATCCCATCATCCTCGACGATGATCTCGATCTGGGCCGGACCGGTGCGGCTGGCCAGCACGCGGATTTCGCCCACCGTCCTGTCGCGATAAGCGTATTTGGCCGCGTTGGTCACCAGTTCGTTGACGATCACCCCGACCGAGACGGCCTTGTCGGTGGGCAGGCGCAAGGGTTCGGCCCGCAGCTTGATATCGGCCACGGCGCCATCGAGGCTCATCGACGCCTGGATATCGCTGGCGAGATTGCTCAGATAGGCGTCGATCTCGACGAAACGGACGTCATCGGTGGTGTAGAGCCGCTTGTGGATGCCGGCGATGGCCGAAATCCGTCCCTGGGTCTCGGCCAGCGCGTCCTTGGCGGCGGGATCGCTGACCGCCGAGGCCTGCATCCGCACCAGCGCCGCCACCAGCGCCAGGGAGTTGGCGACCCGGTGGTTGACCTCGGCCAGCGCCAGCTCGGCCCGCTCCTTGGCGGCGCGCAATTCGCGCTCGGCCTGTTCGCGCGCCTTGTGCAGCCGCGAGGTCTGGATGGCCTGCTCGACGGCGCTGTTGAGCAGTTCGAGGAAATCCTCGCCCACGGTCTTGAGCACGTAGTCCGAAGCCCCGGCCTTGAGCGCCGCCACCGCCACCGATGCTTCGGTCGAGCCGGTGACGTAGACGATGGGGGGCGCGTCGGGCCGGGCCGAGACCTGTTCGAGCATGGCCAGCCCCGTCCGGTCGCCGAGATAGTGATCGAGGACCAGGACGTCGATGTCGCCGTCCTCCAGGCGCCTGTATCCCGCATCGGCGTCGGTCACATGGACGATATCGCGTCCCCGGCGTCCCAGCACCTTCTGGACGAGGCGCCCCAGCGCGGGATCATCATCGACATAGAGGATCTTGGCGGGGTTTTCGGGCATTTGCCTATGCGGTCTCCGGAACCTGCATGACGGAAAAGAACAGGCCAAGCTGCCGGATGGCATTGGCAAAGCCATCATAGTCGACGGGCTTGGTGATGTAGACATTGGCCCCGAGATCGTAGCAGCGCTGGATCTCGCGCTCGTCGTCGGTGGTGGTCAGCACCACGACGGGGGTACGCTTGGTGTGCTGGTTGGCCTTGACCTTTTCGAGGATGGCGACGCCGGTGGTGTCGGGCAGGTTGAGGTCGAGCAGGATCAGCAAGTGGCGATGGGCGCTCACCTCCCCGCTTCCATCCTCGCCGAACAGATAGGTCAGCGCGCCATTGCCGCTGGTGAAGGGGATGATCTCGTTGTTGACGCCGGCGCGCCGGATGTTCTTTTCGATGAGGCGCGCATGGCCCTCATCGTCTTCGACCATGATGATGGTGACGGGCCTGGGATCGATTGCCATGGATGTTAAGCCTTGTGCCTTGCGATGACCCGCAGATCGGGTGCGATCGTCACGATGAACGTGGTCCCATGATCGGGATTTGACTGCAATGTAATATCTCCGCCCAGGTTGCGCGCCATGATGCGCACATGCGCAAGCCCGATGCCCTCGCCGGGGACGTCCGGATTGCCCGAGCGCCGGAAGAGTTCGAACACCCGGTCGTGGTCCTCGCCGGGAATGCCCCGGCCATTGTCGCGGATGGAAATGACGATGCGTCCATTGCTCTCCTGCCGTCCGTCAACGTCGATATGGATCGGGCGGTCCGGGTGCCGGTATTTTATCGCGTTGTCGAGAATATTTCCCAAAATCTGCTCCAGCGCCAGCCGGTCGGTGAAAATGGGCGGGGCGGGCAGGTCGATCCTCGCCTCGCCCCCGGATTCGTCGATCTGGTGATGCACGGCGGCGACGGCGGATTCGACCAGGGCCTGCAGGTCGATGCGCTCGGCCTTGAGCTCGCGCCGCCCCTCGCGAGAAATCTTGAGAATGGCGTTGATCAGCCCGTCCATCTTGCGGGTCGAGGAGCGGATGAAGCCGATGGCCTCGGGCAGGTCCTCGGTGGCCGTCTGGCGCGCGGCCACCACGATGGGGTCGTCGCTGTCCTCGGGATATTGATCGACCAGCGCGTTGACCGGGTCGAGAGCGGCATCGAGCTCGGAGGTAAAACCCATGATGTTGACCAGTGGCGCGCGCAGGTCGTGGGTCACGATATAGGCGAAGCGCTGCACCTCCTCATTGGCCCGCATTAGGTCGACGGTACGCTCGGCGACCCGATCCTCCAGGTCGCGGTTGAGGATTTCGACCGCATCGGTGGCCATGTCGAGCTCGCGCGTATAGCGCAGGACGAGAAGCACCGCCCCGCCGATCACCGCGATGATGACCAGGGCCCCGATCAGCGCCACGACGCGCAGCGCCGTGGCCGCGCCGCGCTGTTCGACCACGCCGTCATAAATCCGCATGTCGCCGACATCGATCACCGTGTCGAGCATGGAGCGAATCCGTCCCATGGTCGTTTCACCCGCATCGGTGCGCACGATGTCGATGGCGGCGGCGACATTGCCCTGTCGGGCCAGCGCGATGGTCTCGGCCAGTTCGGTCAGCTTGGCGTCGATATCGGCGCGCAGGCCGCGGACCGATTGTTCGGTCTGCGGATAGGGCGCCAGTACGCCCTCGACGCGCTCATAGGCGGCATCGATCGCGCCGATGGCCGCGCCATAGGGTTCGAGATAGGCTTCGTCCAGGGTCAGCAGATAGCCGCGCTGGCCCGATTGGGCGTCCTGGAGCAGGTTACGCAGGTCGACGGCCGCCTGCCGCGTCTCGCGGGCTTCGACCACGGCCTCGAAATGGCCCTGGGTGCGCTCGACCAGCCAGATGGCGGTTCCGACAATGCCGACAAGGGCGATCAGCCCCACAATGATCAGCGCAAGACTGGTCCGGGCGAAGCCCTTAGACGAAATCGGCATGTATGGTTTTGAGCCCGGCTGTCGGTCTGGATACGTTCTCTTGTGCCGTAAATTTGACTAGGGCACAAGTTGCCACGCGGCCTCTGCTTGCACACATTCGGGACCTCTCCCATATTTGCAGGACAAAGGAGACATTTTGGCCACCAAACAGCCCACAACCAAGCCTACCACCCCGCCGCAAACCGAACAGTCGAGCGGCGCCGTCGCCGATTTCGTCGCCAGGGTCAACGCGATGACGCACGCGCGCGCCCATGAACCGACCGGCAAGCGGGGCCGGCTCCTGTTCGCCATGGACGCCACCATGAGCCGCCAGCCCACATGGGACCTGGCCTGCCAGCTGCAGGGCGAAATGTTCGAGACCGTGGCCCGCACGGGGGGACTTGACGTACAATTGATCTATTTCCGCGGCTTCGGCGAATGCCAGGCCTCCAAATGGGTTTCCGACGCGCGCGCTCTCGCCGATTTGATGAGCGGGATCGATTGCCGGGGCGGGCACACCCAGATCTCCAAGGTGCTGTCCCATGCCCGCGCCGAGCACAACAAGGAGCCCGTCAACGCGGTGGTCTATGTGGGCGACGCCATGGAGGAAGATATCGACCGGCTGGCCCAGAAGGCGGGCGAGCTCGGCCTTCTGGGCTGTCCCATGTTCCTCTTCCAGGAAGGCCATGACGTGGTGGCGGAGCGCGCCTTCAAGGAATTTGCCCGCCTGACCAAGGGCGCCTATGCCCGGTTCAATGCCGGGGCGGCCGCCGAGCTGGCGGCTCTCCTGCGGGCCGTCGCCGCCTTTGCCAGCGGCGGGCGCTCGGCCCTGAGGCTGCAAAAGAGCGGGCCGGCACGGCTGTTGCTCGAACAGCTGCGATGATCTGGTGGCTGGCTGCCGGGGCGGCAGCGGGGTTCGGCCTCTATCTCCTCGCGCTCTTTATGTCCGGCGAGATCCGCAAGCTGGTGCGCATGCTGCGCTGGGTGGTGGGCGGCGGCATGGTGGCCGGCGCGCTGTTTCTCGCCCTGCGCGGGCAGATGATGCTGGCCAGCCTTCTGGGCGCCGGCGGCTTGGGCGTGCTGATGCGGGCCCGGCTCGGGCCGATCGATTTCGGCGCCGGCATGTCCAGCCCCCACAATAGTTCCACCGTGCGGTCGCGCTTTTTCGCCATGCGGCTCGAACATGAGACCGGACAGGTGGAGGGCGGGGTCCTGGCCGGCCGCTTCAAGGGCCGCGACCTGGCCGAATTGTCGGCCGAGGAGTGTTGGGAACTCTATAACGAGGTCGCCGAGGACCCCGATTCCCTCGCGCTCTATCGCAGCTGGCTCGACGTCAACCGCGCGGGCTGGCAGGACTATTTCACCGCCCAGTTCGGCATGGAGGCGGAAGACGACGAGCCGTCGCAGCAATCGGGCGGCGCGGCGGTCGGTTCGGTCGCCGAGGCCTATGAGGTGCTCGGCCTCAAGCCCGGGGCCTCCCGCGAGGCCATCCGCGCCGCGCATCGGGCCCTGATGAAGAAGGTGCATCCCGATGCCGGGGGTTCGGCCTTCCTCGCTGCCCGCATCAACCAGGCCAAGGACCTGCTGCTGCGCCAGGCCGGCGGTCAGTAATTTTTCATCCGCACATGGGCAATGCCGGCGTCGAGGAATTCCTCCCCATAGGCGACAAAGCCGAGCCGGGCATAAAATTGCGTCTTGTCCGCCTGGCTTTCGAGATAGCAGCGGCTTTCCCCCTTCTCGCGCGCCGTCGCGACCGCGAAGGCGATCAGCCTGGCGCCGAAGCCGCGCCCACGCGCCGTGCGGGCGATCGCCACCCGGCCGATCTTGGCATGGTCGGGCTTGAGCACCACCCGCGCCACGGCCACCACCGCCCCTTCGGCGATGCCCACCAGATGGGTGGCGATCATGTCGTCGGCGTCATGCTCGAGTTCGGGCGGCACGTTCTGCTCGAGGATGAACACCTCGCGCCGCAGCGCAAAGCCCAGATTGGCCAGCGGCGAGAAGGCCGGCACCTCCAGAAGGGTCAGCGCCGGCAGCATCAGGCAAAGACGCTCGCGCCGCGATCGGCGGCGCCGACCAGCTGGCGGAACCCGGCGAACAGCTCGCGGCCCATGCCGAAATGCTCCCCTTCGAGGTTTTCCGTGGCCGGCGTGCGGGCGAGGAACGCCACCTCGTCGCCGAGATAGTGCAGGGTTCCCGCCTCGGCATCAAGCCGCAGCATGTCACCTTCGCGTATCTTGGCGATCGGCCCGCCATCGGCCGCTTCGGGAGTGAGGTGGATGGCGGCCGGCACCTTGCCCGAGGCCCCCGACATGCGCCCATCGGTCAGCAGCGCCACCTTGAGGCCGCGATCCTGCAGGATGCCCAGCGTCGGGGTGAGCTTATGCAGTTCGGGCATGCCCACGGCCTTGGGACCCTGGAAGCGGATGACGGCGATGAAGTCCGAGGTCAATTCCCCCGCCCTGAAGGCGTCCTGCAGGCCCTGCTGGGTGTGGAACACCCGGGCCGGGGCCTCGATCACCCGGTTCTCCGGCTTGACGGCGGAGACCTTGATCACCGACTTGCCCAGATTGCCCGAGAGGAGCTTCAGGCCGCCGGTGCGCGCGAAGGGCTCGGCGGCCCGGGCCAGCACCTTGGGATTGCCGCTTTCGGCCGGGGCGGGCTCGAAGGTCAGCTCCCCGTCGATATAGCGCGGTTCGCGGGTATAGGCGTCGAGCCCCTTGCCCCAGACGGTGGTGACGTCGTCATGGAGATAGCCGGCATCGCGCAGCTCGCGGATGAGGAAACCCATGCCGCCCGCCGCGTGGAAATGGTTCACATCGGCCAGCCCATTGGGATAGACCCGGGCCAAAAGCGGGACCACCTCGGACAGGGCCGACATATCGTCCCAGGTGATCTTGAGCCCCGCCGCATTGGCCATGGCGACCAGGTGCAGGGTGTGATTGGTCGATCCGCCAGTGGCCAGCAGTCCCACAAGGCCGTTGACGATCGACTTCTCGTCGATGACGTGGCCGGCCGGGGTATATTCATTGCCTTGGGCGGTGATCGCCAGCGCCCGCTTGGTCGCCGCCCGCGTCAGCGCGTCGCGCAAGGGCGTGCCGGGATTGACGAAGCTCGCCCCGGGCAGGTGCAGGCCCATGATCTCCATGAGCATCTGGTTGGAATTGGCGGTGCCGTAGAAGGTGCAGGTGCCGGGACCGTGATAGGATTTGCTCTCCGCTTCGAGCAGTTCGGCGCGGCCCACCTTGCCTTCCATAAAGAGCTGGCGCACCCGCGCCTTTTCGTCATTGGGCAGGCCCGTAGTCATCGGCCCGGCGGGAATGAACACCGCCGGCAGATGCCCGAAGGACAGCGCCGCGATGACGAGGCCGGGGACGATCTTGTCGCAAATGCCCAGGAACACGGCGGCGTCGAACATGTTGTGGCTCAGCCCCACCGCCGCGGCCATGGCGATGACGTCGCGGGAAAACAGCGACAGGTCCATCCCCATCTGGCCCTGTGTGACCCCGTCGCACATGGCAGGCACGCCGCCGGCCACCTGCGCCACTCCGCCCGCCTCATGGGCCGCGGCGCGAATCAGGTTGGGATAGGTCTCATAGGGCTGATGCGCCGAGAGCATGTCGTTATAGGCGGTGATGATGCCCAGGTTGAGCGCGGTCTCCCCGGCGAGGCTCGCCTTGTCGGCCGGTCCGCAGGCGGCAAAGCCATGGGCGAGGTTGCCGCAGGACAGCGCGGCGCGATGCACGCCGCGGGCGCGGGCCTTGTCCAGCCGGTCGAGATAGTCGCGGCGCGAACGCTCCGAACGCGCCGCGATGCGGTCGGTGACATCCTTGATGGCAGTTTTGACGGTCATGGTCGCCTCCTGAGCGAGGAATTTGGAGGACAGGTTGAAAGAAAAATCCTAGGGGCACCAATAGAGCGAGACCGGGACGTGGCCCTGCGACAACACGGCCCGCACCGGCATGTCGGCGACCGGGCCGGTCTCGAGCGCCTTGTCGAGGGTCCGGGCCTTCTCGTCGCCTTCGATATGGAGATAGAGGGCGCGAGTGTCGAGGACGCGGGGCAGGGTCAGGGTCACGCGAGGCTCGCCAGCCCCGGGCGCGCGGATGGCGAGGGCCGGGCCGTCATCGCCCAGCGCCGCCTCCAGCGTGTCGCCGCCGGGAAAGAACGAGGCCGTGTGCCCGTCATTGCCCATGCCCAGGATCACCACGTCGAAGGGGCGGGGCAGCTCGGCGAGCCGTGCATTGGTGCGCGCGATGGCCTCGGCGTCGGGCGTCTCCCCGCCGGCATAGAGGGGCACGAATTGCGCCACGGCGGCCGGCCCGGCGAGGAGGTGGTCCTTGACCAGCGCCGCATTGGAGCGGTCCGAGCTTTCGTCGACCCAGCGTTCGTCGACAAGGGTGATGATAACGTTCTCCCAATCCACGTCGTCGCGCGCCGCCAGCACCTCGAAGAACCTCTTGGGGGTGGAGCCGCCCGAAACGGCGAGCACGGCGCGGCCGCGTTCATCGAGGCCGGCATTGAGGGCATCCAGCACCGCATCGGCCAGCGCCTCGGCCAGCTTGTCCTTGTTGGAAAACACGTTGCGCTCGACAGTCATCTTGAAAAATCTCCACTCACCGACCCACAGCCCCAAGCCGGTCCGTCAGGGGCCTGCTGGGTGCGTCGGGGTCCTTATTCCTATCACCTTCCCCCTGTAGGGAAGGTGGGGTTGATGTCGCAGGCCCGGGCTCAGTAATCGCCTTCGTGCCAGGTGCGCCCGTCGCGCTCGATAAGCGCCACCGAGCCGGTCGGGCCCCAGGTGCCGGCGGTATAGGCCTGCGGGGCGTCCGACCCGCTCTCCCAGGCGGCGCGGATCGGATCGATCCAGCGCCAGGCGGCCTCGAGCTCGTCGCGGCGCATGAACAGGGTCTGATTGCCGCGGATGACGTCGAGCAGCAGGCGCTCATAGGCCTCCGGCGTCCGCTCGTGAAACGTCTCGGCGAAGGAGAGGTTCAGCGGCACCTCGCGCAGGCGCATGCCGCCCGGCCCGGGGTCCTTGATCATCAGGAACAGCTTCACCCCTTCGTCGGGCTGCAGGCGGATCACCAGCTTGTTGGCGCGGGGGGCGCCTTCCGCGTGGTCGAAGATCGAATGGGGAATGGCCCGGAACTGGATGACGATTTCCGAGACGCGGCTGGCCAGCCGCTTGCCGGTGCGCAGGTAGAAGGGCACCCCCGACCAGCGCCAGTTCTCCACCTCGGCCTTGATGGCGACGAAGGTCTCGGTCCGCGAGCCCTTCTTGTCTTCCGGCAATTCGTCCTGATAGCCGGCCACCGAACCACCATTGACGGCGCCGCCCTTGTATTGCCCCCGCACCGTGCATCGGGCCACCGCATCGCCGGTGATCGGTCGCAGCGAGCGCAGCACCTTGAGCTTTTCGTCGCGCAGGGCGTTGGCGTCGTCCGACGCGGGAGGCTCCATGGCGACGAGGCACAAAAGCTGCATCAGATGGTTCTGCACCATGTCGCGCAGCGCGCCCGATTCATCGTAATAGCCGCGCGTTCCCGCCCCCACGTCCTCGGCGACGGTGATCTGCACATGGTCGATATGGGCCGCGTCCCAGATGGGCTCGAAAAGGATATTGCCGAAGCGCAGCGCCAGAAGGTTCTGCACCGTTTCCTTGCCGAGATAATGATCGATGCGATAGACCTGATCTTCCGCGAACACCTCGGAGATGGCGTCGTTGATCTCCATCGAGGATTCGAGGTCGTGGCCCAGCGGCTTTTCCACCACGACCCGCGCATCGCGGCGCCAATAGCCCTTGTGGTCGAGATAGTCGCAGATCGGGCCGAACAGCGACGGGGCCACCGCCAGATAGAAGGCGCGCACGATGTCGGGATCGGTGCGCAGGGCGTGGTCGAGATCGGCCCAGCCTTCCTTTTTGGTCACGTCGCTCGCGACATAGGAAAAGCAGGCCACGAACTTTTCGATTCTGTCCTTGTCCTGATATTCGGGCCTGACGAATTCGGTCACCGCCTCGCGGGCCAGCTTCTGGAAGTCCGCATCGCTCATCGCGGTGCGCGACACGCCGATGACGCGCGAGCGCGCGTCGAACTGGCCATCGGCGAAGCGATGATAGAGCGCCGGAATCAGCTTGCGCCGGGTGAGGTCGCCGGTGGCGCCGAACACCACATAGTCGAAGGGCTGGACCGGGATGATGCGTGCGGACAAGGACGGGCCTCCGTCTTAGAGAATCTGGTCTAGGGTTGCGTTCTGCCGGGCAAGGATCACCGCGCCGTCGAGGGGTTCGCCGCGCGGCAGCGTCACATAGCCGCCATAGCGGATTTCGAGCAGCGGCATCAGCCTTTGGCCGAAGCCCCCGACCACGGCCAGCCGTTCGGCGCCGCGGGATTTGAAATAGGACACATAGCGGTCAACATGGTCCAACTCGCGCTCCATCAAGTCGAGCGCCACCGGGTCGCCCATCTCGAAATGTTCCATGAACAGCGGCATCAGCGCCCCATAATCGGCCGGCTGGCGCTTATCGAAGCTCCAGGCCATCACCGCATCGAGATCCCCGCCCAACTGGGCGATCACCGCGCGGGTGAGCGGGGAGGTTTCGGCCAGCCCGTCCTCGGCCTCGACCGCCTGGCGCACGAGGTCGCGCCCCAGAATGGCCCCCGACATCTGGTCGCCGATATGGAAGCCCCAGCCACCGACCTGAAAGCGCTGTCCCTTGACTAGCGCCAGGCCCGCCGACCCGGTGCCCACGATGATCACCGCCCCGTCCTCGCCCGCATGGGCGCCGGCGCGGGCGATATCGATATCGTCATGGACAGTGACGCGGGCGAAGGGCCAGGGCCGCGCCGCAAAGGCGTCGCGCGCCGAAGGCAGCCGGCCGCCCGCCATGCCGAAACAGGCCTCGGTCCGGGCGGTCTCGGCGTAATCGAGCCCGGCCATGGCAAAGACCTGCCGCGTCCCTTCCTGGATCGAGGCATAGGCGGGATCGCCGCCTTCGAGCTGGAGATTGGACCGCCCGCCCCTTGCCTCGGCCAGGGTCATGAGAGTGGCATCGGCCAGCCGAATCCGGCAATTGGTGCCACCCCCGTCCACGCCGAGAAAATATTTGGCCACGATCGCGAAAACTCCGGATTGGTCTGGCGCCGCCTATGGCACAGCGGCATAGGACGAAAGTATAATGAGGTCAAATCGTAATTGGGTCCCATTGAGCCGCCACCACTTGTGGAACCGATCGCGAGGCAGGATATTTGTCCGCTCGGTGACGCACAGGGAGGGCGGCGATCTTGACAGGACATATTCTGGTATTGGGCGGGGCGCGTTCGGGCAAGACGGCGCTGGCCGAGCGTCTGGCCATCGCCGGCAGCACCGCCCCAGCCTACCTCGCCACCGCCGAGGCGCTGGACGACGAGATGATCGAGCGCGTCTCGGCCCATCAGCGCAGCCGCGAAGGCCGGTTCACCACCATCGAGGAGCCGCTGGAGCTCTCCCAGGCGCTGTTCGCCGCCTCGCACGCCCATGACGTGATTCTCGTCGACTGCCTCACCCTGTGGATCACCAACCTGCTCAGCATGGAGCGCGACGTGGCCGAGGAGGTCGATACGCTGATCGAGACGCTCGAGGCGATCACCACGGCCCGCATCATCGTGGTGTCCAACGAGGTGGGGCTGGGGATCGTCCCCGACAATGCCCTGGCGCGCACCTTCCGCGACCTCACCGGCGCGGCGCATCAGGAATTGGCGGCGATTTGCGAGCATGTCTATTTCGTCGTCGCCGGCCTTCCCATGGTGGTCAAGGGCGCGCCGCCGGCCTTCTAGACGACCATCAGGACGAGAGCCCAGACCGCGAGGCCCGCGAGGGCGAGCAGCATGGCCCGGTCATAGAGCCTGATGGCGATCTCGATATCGGCCCGTTCGAGGATGCGCCGGCCTTGGCCCATGCGGGGCAGCTCGACGATCTCGCCCTCATAGCTGCGCGGCCCGCCCAGGCCAAAGCCCAGCGCCCCGGCCAGCGCCGCTTCCGGCCAGCCGGCATTGGGCGAGGCATGGCCCGGTGCATCACGCCGCGCCGTCTCCCATGCCGCCCGGGCATCGGCCTCCGGCATCGACCGCGCGGCGGCGGCGAACAGCGCCGCGGTCAGCCGGGCGGGGATCAAATTGGCCCAATCGTCAATGCGCGCCGCCGCCCAGCCGAAGGCGGCATATCGTTCGCTGCGGTGCCCGATCATCGAATCAGCGGTATTGATGGCCTTGTAGACCGCCGCGCCGGGCAGGCCGAACAGGGCCAGATAGAACAGCGGCGCGATGACCCCATCCGAGGCGTTCTCCGCCAGGGTTTCGATCGCCGCGCGCGACACGCCGGCTTCGTCGAGCTGGCTGGTGTCGCGCCCCACGATCCGCGCCACGGCCGTGCGCGCCCCGGCAATGCCCTCGGCGCGCAGGGCATCGGCGACCGCCATCACCGCGTCGCGCAGTCCCTTTTGCGCGATGAGCGAGGAGGCCAGCACCGCCTCGGCCACCCAGCCGAACGGCAGCAACCGCAGCAGCGCCTGGAGGCCCAGCGCGATGACGAGCACGGCCAGCACCAGCGCCGCAATGGCATACACCCCGCGGGCGCGCCGGGCGCCATAGGAGCGCTCGGCGGTGTTGTAGCGCCGGTCGAACCGGTCGAGCAGCGTCCCCATCCACATCACCGGATGGCCGATCCGGTCGACCAGCCAGGCGGGATAGCCGACGAGGCGCTCGATCACCGCGGCGAGAAGGGCGATCATTCCCGCGGCTCCCGCGCCAGGTCGAGCAGGGCGTCGAGATCCACATGGGCGGCGATATGGCCGGCCAGCGCGTCCAGCGTCGCCTCGATATCGGCCTCAAAATCGAGGGCCGGATCGGTGGCGATGCCCAGCCGGCCGAGAAAATCGCGGCGGAACGCGTCGGCGGCGAAGAGGCCATGCAGATAAGTGCCCATCACCCGGCCATTGGCCGAGCGCGCCCCTTCCGGCGCCCCGGCCACATGGGCGAAGGGACGCGCGGCATCCTCGCCCCGCGTCACCCCCATATGCATGTGATAGCCGGTGAGCGGCAGGCCGGAGACCGCATCCCGCGCCGCCTCGCTGCGCAATTGCTTCTGCCCTTCGAGCACCGTGTCCACCGCGAGATGCCCGAGCCCCGGACTGGTGCCCGGTTCGCCCTCGACGCCCCCGGGGTCAGCGACCGACCGCCCCAGCATCTGGTAGCCGCCGCAAAGCCCCAGCACATGCCCCCCCGCCCGGATATGGGCGGCGAGGTCGATGTCCCAACCCTGTTGGCGGAAAAAATCCAGATCGGCCCGCGTCGCCTTGGAGCCGGGGAGGATGACTAGCCTCGCGTCCCGCGGCAGCGGCTCGCCGGACTGGACGATGCGCAGCCGGACGCCCGGCTCGCGCTTCAAGGGATCGAGATCGTCGAAATTGGCGATCCGCGCCAGACGGGGCACGGCGATCAGCATATCGCCTGTGCTTTCGGCCGGCGCTTCGAGGGCCAGCACGTCCTCGGCCGGCAGCCTGTGGGCCAGGTCGAAATGCGAGATCACCCCGAGGCAGGGGCGTCCGGTGCGTTCGGCGATCATCGCCCGGCCGCTGGCGAACAGCTCCGGATCGCCATGGAATTTGTTGATCAGCGTCCCCACCACCAGATTGGCATCGGCGGCATCGATCACCGCGAAGGTCCCCACCAGCGCCGCGATCACCCCGCCGCGATGGATGTCCCCGGCCAGCACCACCGGCACGCCGGCCGCCTGCGCGAAACCGAAATTGGCGAGGTCCCCCTGCCGCAGATTGATCTCCGAGGCACTGCCGGCCCCCTCGACGATCACCAGGTCATTGTCCGCCGCCAGTTCGTGGAAGGCCGCCAGCACGTCGGGCATAAGGGCCGCGCGGCGGGCGAAATAGTCGCGCGCGCTCATCGAGCCGATACGTTGGCCACGCACCACCACCTGGCTGCCGGTCTCCTTTTCCGGCTTGAGCAGCACCGGGTTCATCGCCGTCACCGCCGGGCGCCGGGCCGCGCGGGCCTGCAAGGCCTGCGCCCGGCCGATCTCCCCGCCATCGGTGGCCACCGCCGCGTTGTTGGACATGTTCTGGGGCTTGAACGGGGCGACCTTCAAACCGCGATTGGCGAAGGCCCGCGCCAGCCCGGCGACGATGAGCGATTTGCCCACATCGGACCCGGTCCCCATGATCATCAGCGCCCGCGCCGTCATCGCGCCGCCTCGATCACATGGGCATAGGACCCCATGACGCGTCCGAGTCGCATGCCCATGGCCCCCAGCGGCGCGCCCGCCGCGTCGGCAGCGTTAAAAAGCGGCGGCATATCCCCCGCTGCCGCGCTGGAATAATGGAATTCATGCCCCATCAGCCGCTCCGGCCACGGAAGGGCTCCGTCATGGGACAGGCGGCGATAGCCCAGCACACGGCGCGGGCGGTCGATGCGCGTCTCGAGCGGCAACAGGCCCGCCATGGCATGAGTGACGCCCTCGCGATCGGTGAGGGCTTCCCCCAGCACCATGAAGCCGCCGCACTCGCCATAGATCAGCGCCCCGCGATTCCGAGCCGCGATCAGCCCCGCGCGAAATCGGCCCGCCGCCGCCAGCGCCCCGCCATGGAGCTCGGGATAGCCCCCGGGCAGGAACACCGCATCGGTATCGGCGTCGGGAGCTTCATCGGCCAAAGGCGAAAAGAACGAGAGACTCGCTCCGTCCTGCTGCCAGCTTTCCAGAAGATGGGGATAGGCAAAGGCGAAAGCCCCATCGCGGGCTATGGCGATACGCTGGCCGAGCGGGGGCAACGCGGCCACCGCCGCCGCCGGGGCCAGCGGTGCCGCCATGGCCCGAAGCAGGTGGAAATCGACATGGGTGGCCATGATCGCCCCCATTCGGCCGATCCGGTCCTCGATCCCCGCCACATCCCCGGGCAGCACCAACCCCAGATGCCGCTCCGGCAAAATCATGTCGGCCCGCCGCGGCAGGGCGCCGAGACAGGGGAGTCCGGTGGCGGCGAGCCCCTGGCGCAGCATGGCCTCGTGCCGTTCGGACGCCACCTTGTTGAGGATCACCCCGGCGATATTCACGTCCTCGCGCCAGGTGGCGAACCCATGGACGAGGGCGGCGACCGACTGGGCCTGCCGCTCGCAATCGACCACCAGCACCACGGGAAGCGCCAGCGCCGCCGCCAGGTCGGCGGTCGCGCCGGTGCCGTCGCGCGCGGCATCGAACAGTCCCATCACCCCCTCGATCAGCAAAAGCTCGTGCCCCTCCGCATGGGCGAAGGCGCGGCCCCGCAGGGTCGGCGCATCCATGGCCCAGGGATCGAGATTGATCGCCGCGCCTGTTCTGGCTGCACGGGCGAGGAAGGCGGGATCGATATAATCGGGGCCGGTCTTGGCCGGGGCGACGGCATGGCCCTGGTCGGCCAGCGCCCGCGCCATGCCGAGGGTGACCGCCGTCTTGCCCGATCCCGAGCGCGGCGCGGCGATCACCAGCCCGCGCGGCTCAGCCAAGGGAGTTCTCCCGCAGCGCGCCCCTGTACCAGTCGAGCGCGGCGCGATAGTTCGACACCGGCCCCAAGACCACGATGGCCGGGGTCGGGATGTCGGCGAGGATCAGTTGCCCGATATCGGCCAGCCGGGTTTCGATCACCGACTGGGCCGGCGAGGCGGCGTGGGAGATGATCGCCACCCGATCGTCGCCGCTCCGCCCGGCGGCCAGCAGCCGCTCGGCAATGAGCGCCAGATGCTTAACCGCCATGTAGATGACGATCACCGGCACGGCCCGCGCCACCGCGTCCCAGTCCACCCCTTCGGGCACGCCACCCTTCTCGTCATGGCCGGTGAGGAACATCACCGCGTGATTGGCGTCGCGATGGGTCACCGGGATGCCGGCATAGGCCAGCCCGCCAATGCCGGCGGTGATGCCGGGCACGATGCGGAAGGGGATGGCGTTGCGGGCCAGGGTCTCCGCTTCCTCGCCGCCGCGCCCGAACATCATCGGATCGCCGCCCTTGAGGCGCAGCACGCGTTTGCCCGCCCTGGCGTGCTCGATGAGCTTGAGGGTGATATCGGCCTGTTTCGGCGAGGGCTTGCCGCCGCGCTTGCCGGCAAAGATCGTTTTGGCCCGGGGATTGGCCAGCTCGAGCAAGCTCGGCCCCACCAGCGCGTCATGGACGATCACATCGGCCTCGCTCAGCGCGTGATAGCCGAGCAGCGAGATGAGCCCCGGCGCGCCAGGGCCGGCCCCCACCAGCCATACCGAGCCGGGCTCGAAGCGGGGGAAGGCCGCCGAATCGAGCCGGGCGAAATGCCCTTTTTCCCGCCACTTGCGCCTCAGCCAGCCGAACACGCGAATCCCCGCTGCACACCATTAGAACTTGGTTGTATAAAGCCCGGCCATGGGCAACGGCAACGCAGATCGCGGCGGCATCCTGATTCTGGGCGGAACCGGCGAGGCGCGGGCGCTGGCCGCCGCCCTCGTGGCCCGTGGCCATGAGGTCACCACCTCGCTGGCCGGGCGCACCAGCGCCCCGAGCCTTCCGGCCGGCGCCGTGCGGAGCGGCGGCTTCGGCGGGGCGGAGGGGCTGGCGGCTTATCTCGCCGCCCAGCGGCCGCATCTGGTCATCGACGCCACCCATCCCTTCGCGGCCCGCATCTCGGCCAATGCCGCTGCCGCGTGCCGCAGGACCGGCACGCCGCTGGTCCGGCTCGAACGCCCGGCCTGGTCGGCGCCGCCCGACCATCCCTGGATCGAGGTCGCGACCATCGAGGCCGCCGCGGCCATCTTGCCCAGTGGCGCGACGGGCTTTCTCAGCATCGGGCGGCAGGAGCTGGCGCCGTTCTTTTCCCGCCCCGATTGCCGTTTCGTCGCGCGGATGATCGAGGTGCCGTCCGGGCTTCCCGCCGACTGGACGGCGATCGCGGCCCGAGGGCCGTTTTCCCGCGACGACGAGCGCGCGCTGTTTTCGGCCCGGGGCATCACCCATCTGGTCAGCAAGAATTCCGGCGGCGATCAGACCCACGCCAAGCTCGATGCCGCGGCCGATCTGGGAATCGCCGTCATCATGGTCGCCCGGCCCCCGCTGCCGCCGGTGCGCAGCTTTTCCAGCGTCGCGGCCCTGCTGGCGGATTTGATCTAGGCGGATTTGCCGAAGTGGGCCGGATCGATGGGGGTATCGGCCCGTCCCAGCGCGCAGGTGGCATGGGCCGAAACCTGCTTGCCCAGGATCAGATTGCCGGCCTTGAGCGCCGCCGCCTCGCAGACTCCGGCCAGCCCGGTCGCCGCCTCGACGATGGGAGAGGGCGTCAGCAGGCGCTTTTTCTCCTTGTCCAGCTCGCGGCGTGAAAACACCCGCAAGGGGACCCCGAACCGCTCGGCCACCGCGCGCAGCGCCGGAGTCTTGGCGTGCTTTTCGAGGCTGGCCAGCAGCGCGATGGCGCCGGCAGCGACCCCTGCCGTCTCCAGCGCCCCGGTGATCAAGGCCTCGATCTCGTCCGCCGTCGCTGCGGAGGTGCAGCCCACGCCCACGGCAATCGTCCTCGGGTGAACCAGCAGGCCCGGCCCCGGCGCCGGACTTTCGCTCAGGCGCAGGAGTTGGCTGCCCTCGGGCGAGACCGGATAGCCGGCCAGTTCCAGCCAGCCCGACAGCCCCTCGACGCGGAGCTTTTCGCCATTGAGCAGCGCCGCCATCAGCGGACGCACCGCTTCGGGATTGGCCACCACATAGCCCGGGGGCGGATCGTCGAGCGAGAAATCATAGAGCGTGTCGGAGGTCGAGGTCACCGCCGCAAACCCCTTGAACCCGTCCGCCACCCAGCGGGCCAGCGCATTGGCGCCGCGATGGCCGCCGAGCAGCGGCACCGCCACCTTGCCATCGGCGGAAACCGCGAGGACCGGCGGCTCGGAGGCGCGCTCGCCCAGGCTCCCCCCCAGGAGGCGAATCAAGACCCCCGCCGCGCAGACCCCGACGATGGGCACGCCCTCGGCATAGGCCGCCTGCACCAGCGGCGCGGCATCCTCGCGGCCCGCCCCGCACAGATGCACGGGAGCCCCGAGCAATTGGGCCACATGGCGGGCGATCTCGTCGCCGCGGGGAGAGGTCGAAAATATGAGCGGTGTCTTCACGCCGGATGATTTAACTTGAGTGAGGCAGTTTGGTTTTCGCCTAGCACGAAACTTGCCGCCTTCACAATCATTGCTTGCCGCTGCCGTCATCGAATGCCCGCACGCTGTCGCGCGGCACCAGATGCACCGGGAGTTCAACGACCGGCACGGGATCGGCGAGGCGCTTTTCGATGATGTCGAGCAGGAGGCCCATGGCCTCCCGCCCCATCTCCTCGCGCGGCTGGTGCACCGTGGTCAACGCCGGCACATAGGTGTCTGCCAGCGCGATGTCGTCGAACCCCATCACCGAAAGATCCCGTGGCACCGCGATGCCGTGGTGGTGCAATTGCGCGATGAAGCCCATCGCCGCCTCGTCATTGGCGCAGAACACCGCCGTCGGCCGCTCCTCGAGCGTCAGGAAGCGCTCGGCCGCTGCCCGCCCGCCCTCGGCGTTGAACCCACCTTCGAAGAGATGATCGGCGTCGAGGGAAAGCCCGGCCTCGGCCAGGGCCCGGCGCAGCCCGTTGCGGCGGGCCCGGCGCACCGGGGTATCGTGCGGCCCCTGGACATGGCCGATCCGCTTGTGGCCCATAGCGACCAGATGCCGCCCGGCCAGACAACCGGCGCGCTCATTGTCGATCAGCACATGCGGGATTTTCAGGGAACCGCGCTCCTCGCTGAGGGCGACGAGCGGCGGCGGACCGGCATAGAGCTGGCGCAACAGCCCCAGATCGGCATCGGCGATCTGGTGGCCCGAGAGAATGATCACCCCGTCCACCCTGGCGGTGCGCAGGGTGGAGAGAATCATCTCCCTCGTGCCGCCGGGGCTGGGATTGGCGATGGAGATGGCATAGTTCGAGGCTTCCGCCCGGCGCTGGATGCCCCGAAAGATCTCCGAATAATAGATATTGCCGATATCGCTTGCAACGACCAGCACGGCGCTGGCGCGCTGCTTCTTGAAATTGCGCGCCGTTTCCGATTGCACGTAATGCAGCGCGTCAACCGCCTGCTGCACCTTGCGGCGGGTCTTTTCCGCCACGGTCCCAGGGGCGTTGAGGGCGCGCGACACCGTGGCGGTCGAAACCCCCGCATGCCGCGCCACATCGCCGATCGATGGTCTTTTCACATCATGGCCCCTGCCAGAAGATCGATTTTTCGTCCCTAGCACGATCGAGCCGGTCCAGCGCTTCTATTCCATGGGCAAGTCGTGCTTGTGCCCGGGCGCGCACAGGCTGTGGTCGGAAAAGGCCTCGATGATGCGGCATTCGCCCACCGTGCCGTGCTCGTGCCCGGCGAGGAGGCCGGAAAGCTCGTCGCGCAGCCGGGTCAGCCCCGAAATGCGCATCTCCACCTCGATCAGCCGCTCGGCGACCAGGGCGTCGATATCCTCACAAGGGCGTTCGGGATGGGCAGCGATGTCGAGCAGATGGTGCACCGACTTCATGGGAAAGCCGAAGGCCCGCGCATGAGCGATGAAATTGAGCGTGTCGAGTGCGTCGCGGCCATAGCGGCGCTGATTGCCCGCCGTGCGGTCCGGCTCCGGCATCAGGCCGATGGATTCGTAATAGCGGATGGTGGGCACCTTGATGCCGGTGCGGCGCGCCAGGTCGCCAATGGAAAAACTTTCAGCCATGCCGCATTTCCCTCTTGAACCTCTAGTGACTAGAGGCCCTATGTGAGGGGTCCGAACCCTATTGGCAAGAGCAACGGACGCTTCTCCCATGGCCTGCGCGCATACTCACGAGCCCCAATTCGACGGCATGTCCGCCGATTACAAGCGGCGGCTGATCGCCGTCATGATCATCAATTTCGCCGGCTTCGCGCTGGAGATGACCGCCGGCGCCCTGTCGGGCAGTCAGGCGCTCAAGGCCGACGCGCTCGATTTCTTCGCCGATGGAGTCACCTATCTCATCTCGTTCCTGGTGATCGGGCAGGCCCTGTGGCTCAGGGCCAGCGCCGCGCTGGCCAAGGGGATATCGCTGCTGCTCATGGGGCTGTGGGTGGCCGGTTCCACCCTCTACCAGCTGTTTTTCCTCGGCATGCCGCAACCCGAGGTGATGGGCGTGGTCGGCTTCATCGCCCTTCTCGCCAATGTGGCCAGCGTATTGCTTCTGGTGCGATATGCTGAAGGCGACGCCAATGTGCGTTCGGTGTGGCTGTGCTCGCGCAACGACGCCATCGGCAATGTCGCGGTGATGGGCGCCGCCGGGCTGGTCTTTGTGTTCAATTCCGGCTGGCCCGACCTCGTGGTCGCCGGCATCATGGCCGGCCTGTTCCTCCATTCGGCCAGCCGGGTGATCACCCAGGCGCTGGGCGAGCTGCGGCAGGGCGAGCCGGCCGGGCACGGGCATCCCCATCACCACCATTGATATTGGCCTTGCGCCGGTCGCAATCGCAGGCACAGTGAGGCGTCATGATTCGCCTGTGCGCCTGTCTCGTCCTGATCTTCGGCTGCGCGTCGCCCCTATGGGCCAGCGACTGGCACCGCTATGTCAATCCGCGCTTCGGCACTGCCGTCGACATCCCCGCCGACTACCGGGCCGATGGCGCGCCGGCGGTGGCGGGGGACGGCAAGCTGTTCCGCGCTGGCAATGGTCGCTCGACCATCGCCGTATGGGGCGGGCCGAGCCAGATGGGGGATTTCATGGGCGAGATCCGCAGCCGCATTTCCGGCGACGAGGCCCAGGGCTGGACCATCACCTACCGCTCCGAAACCCCCGACTGGGCCGCCTGGGGCGGCACGCGGGGCGGGCACATTTTCTACGCCAAGGCGATTTCAACCTGCGACGGGCGGCAGACGGCCAATGTCCGGCTCGACTATCCGGCCATGGACGTCCCCAATTTCGACGCCATCGTCAACCGCCTCGGCCAGAGCCTCGCCCAGGATGGCGGCTGTTTCTAGCCAGAGGGCCGTCAAGCAATAGGGCTAGAACTCGATGCCGGCCTGCGCCTTCACCCCCTGTTCGCGGAACGGGTGCTTGACGAGGGTCATTTCGGTGACGAGGTCGGCGATCTCGATCAATTCGTCCTTGGCATTGCGGCCGGTGACGATCACGTGCTTGTCTTCCGGCCTGGCCTTCAGCGTCGCGATGACCTCGTCGAGCGGCAGGTAGTCGTAGCGCAGGCAGATATTGAGCTCGTCGAGCAGCACCATCTGGTAGTCCGGATCGGCGATCAGTTCCTTGGCGCGCTCCCAGGCCTTCCGCGCTGCGGCGAGATCGCGCTGGCGGTCCTGGGTTTCCCAGGTAAAGCCGTCCCCCATGGCGTTGATCGACACCTGGTCGGGGAAATGCTCGAGGATATCGCGCTCGCCGGTGTGCCACTTGCCCTTGACGAATTGCACGATACCCACCTTGAACCCATGGGCGATGCCGCGGAACACCATGCCGAAGGCGGCGGTCGATTTGCCCTTGCCCTTGCCGGTATGGACGATCAGCAGCCCCTTCTCGGCCTGGTTGGCCGCCACGAGCTTGTCGCGCGCCGCCTTTTTCTTCTTCATCTTCTCGGCATGATACGCATCGCGCTCCGCCTCGCTCATCAGATCGGTCTTTTTGGGCTGGCGGTCGGTCATCTCTCATCCTCGAGCAGGGCATGGGCAAAATTGGAGCGCGGCGCCCAGAAGCCGCGCTCGCGCGCTTCACGAAATCTATCGATCAGTTCGTCAAAACCGAACCGGTTGGCCGATTGCAGGAAATCCCGCACCGCGCCGTCCTCGACGAAGGCCGCGAAGGCCAGGTCGAAATGGTGCGATTTGACCGCCCCCGTGGTCGCCGCGAAGCCGAACATGAAATCCACCGTCGCGATGATCTCGAACGCCCCGCGATAGCCGTGCCGCATCATGCCGGCGATCCATTTGGGATTGACCACGCGGGCCCGCATGACGCGGGCGATCTCTTCCTCCAGCGTGCGCGCGACCGGGCGCTCGGGACGCGAGGTATCGAGGTGATAGGCGGCCGGCCTTCGCCCCGACAGCACTTCGACCGCCGCCGAAAGCCCGCCCTCGAACTGGTAGTACTGGTCGGAATCGAGCAGGTCGTGCTCGGCATTGTCCTGCACGTGCAGCACAGCGTCGGCCCCCTTGAGCCGGTCGGCGAACAGGACCTTTTCGGCGACGCCCTCCACATGGGCGCCATAGGCATATTGCCCGCTCTCGACCACGGCCCGGGCGAGATCGGCCTTGTCCTGCCAGCGTCCGGTTTCGACCAGCTTGCCCACCCCGGCCCCATAGCCCCCCGGCGCGGCGCCGAAAATCCGGTGCCCGGCCCGCAGCGCCGCCTCGGCCTCGCGGGCGCCCCCGTCCATCAGCCCCAGCGCGTCGGTCCGCATACGGGCGGCGATCGGGTTGTCCTCTACCGGCTCGTCCAGGGCGCCGATGGCCCGCACGGCGCGGTCGAACAGGGCAATCTGGTTGGGGAAGGCATCGCGGAACAGGCCGGAAATGCGCAAGGTCACGTCGACGCGCGGCCGCCCCAGCCGGGCGAGAGGGACGATCTCATAGCCCGAAACCTGCAGCGAGGAGCCTTGCCACACCGGCCGCGCCCCGATCAGCGCCAGCGCCTGGGCGATATCGTCGCCGCCGGTGCGCATATTGGCCGTGCCCCAGACGCTCATGGCGATGGCCTGCGGATAGGCGCCGTGATCCTGGAAATGCCGCCGCAACAGATTGTCGGCCGCCTTCTGCCCCAGCGCCCAGGCGGTCTGGGTGGGGATGGCGCGGTTATCGACGGAATAGAAATTGCGCCCTGTGGGGAGGGTATCGAGCCGCCCCCGGCTCGGCGCCCCCGACGGCCCGGGAGCGACAAACTTGCCGTCGAGCCCGTCGAGAAGGGCCCGCATCTCATTGGGCCCGCACGCGGCCAGCCGGGGCCGAATCACCGTCTCGATGGTTTCGAGCACGGCGCGGGTCGCCCGCCAGTCGGGTTCCGCCGCGCACCCGCCGACCAGTTCGGCCGCCAAGGCTTCCAGCCGCTCGATGGTGTCCCCGCCCGTGCGCCATACGCCGCCAGTCTCCAGAATCTCCGGCCGCGGCCCGGTCCAAGGGGCGGCGAGGTCGAGGGCCAGCGGGTCAATCCCCAGCCGCAGGTCGTCGGCCAGCGCCCGGACCAGCGAGGCATCGCCGCCCTCTCCCTCCCCGCGCGGCACGCGGGCAAAGGCCACCAGCAGGTCGCGCTCGAACTGGCCCCGGGGCGATTGCCCGAAGACGTGCAGGCCGTCGCGGATCTGGCTCTCCTTGAGCTCGCAGAGGAAATTGTCGATGCGGTTGAGCGCCACCGCCTCGTCCTCGGGCAACGGCACATCGGCATCGAGCCGCGCGTCGCGGGCGAAGTCGAGGATGCGCCGGGCGAGGCTTTCCAGGCGACGCTGGTCCATGCCCATGGCGGCATAATATTCGTCGAGCAGCGCTTCGAGATCCTTGAGCGGCCCATAGGTCTCCGCCCGGGTCAGGGGCGGCACCAGATGGTCGATGATGGTGGCACCCATGCGCCGCTTGGCCTGGGTCCCTTCGCCCGGATCGTTGACGATGAAGGGGTAGAGATGGGGCACCTGCCCCCACAGCACCACGGGATAGCTCAGGCTGTCGAGCGCCGTCGCCTTGCCCGGCAGCCATTCGAGATTGCCGTGCTTGCCATTGTGGATGAGTGCATCCATCCCGAAGTCGTGCCGCAGCCAGAGATAGGCCGCGACATAGGCATGCGGCGGCACCAGGTTGGGATCGTGGAAGCTTTCCTCCTCGGCCCCGTCATAGGCCCGCGCGGGCTGGAGCAGAATGGCGACATTGCCGAAGCGCTTGACCGGCAGATGGAACGCGCTGCCGCGGACGAACGGATCAGCCCCGGGCGCCCCCCAGCGGGCCGTAATCGCCTCCGCCATCGCAGGGGGCAATGCGGCCAACAGCTCCTCATATCGCTCCAGCTTCATCACCGCATCGGACATCCCCCGCCCCGGCCGCGCATTGGTCGGGCCGGTCTGAAGATATTGGACGAGGGCGGTGCCCGACGACAGCGCGTCGCTCCGGAGAGGCTCACCGCCCCCAAGGTCATACCCCGCCCCGGCCAGCGCCTTCAAAATCTCCACGGTGGATTGCGGCGCGTCATAGCCGACGCCATTGGCCAATCGCCCGTCGCGCAGGGGGTAATTGGCCAGCACCAGCCCGATCCGCCGCTCTTTCGGCGCCCGGGCGCGCAGCCGGGCATAGTTCCCGGCCAGTTCCACGGCACGGGCGATGCCCTCGGGCTCCGGGGCAAAGGCGGCAAGGGGGCATTGGGTGCGCGCGTGCCACACCGCCTCGGCCTTGTGCCCTACGATCAGCGCGGCGACCCGTCCGTCGATCTCGGGCAGCACCACCTGCATGGCGAGGTCCTTGGCGGTCAGTCCGCGCGGATCGTCATGCCACAGGGCCGGCGGGCGCGAGCCCTGCACGAGCTGGATCACCGGCGCGTCGGTCAGGGCGAACGGATTGCGCTCGGGCGCCAGATCGCCCACCCCCAGCGCGAAGCCGGTGAGATTGAAGATCGCCGCCGGTTCGAGCGCCCCCAGCGCCTCGCGCACGAAAGCGGCACAATCGACCGATTTGAGCGAGGAGATGACCATGGGGACGGGGAGGAGGCCCTTGCTCTCCAGCCCCGCGATCAGCGCTTCCAGGGTCGCGGTCCCCGCGCCTTCGAGTACGGCGCGGTAGAAGAGGATGGGGACGGCAGGTCGGTGCTCTTGGCCCCACCCCACCCTCAATCCCTCCCCCTCAAGGGGAGGGAAGCCAAGCTGCGGGCTGAATTCCCCTCCCCCTTGAGGGGAGGGGCTAGGGGTGGGGGTGGGGGTGGCCAGGGAAGCTAACCCCTCCACGATCCCCCGCCGCCGGTCCCAGAACCCGAAGGCCGGGAAGGCCCGAGCTGCCTGGGGCACGCTTTCGCCCCGCGCCAGCGCCCCGAACGCCGTAAGGATCGCGTCGGCATTGTCCGGGCCGCCGGCCAGGAACAGATGGTGCAATTGGTACCAGTCGGCCTCGGACACCGTCGAGCGGGCCAGAAGCACCGGATCGGGGATGGCGTCGCCCGGCAACAGCGCCAGGGCAATGCCCTTCTGCCGGGCCAGCAGCTCGATCTCGTCGCAGCCATAGGGCCAATAGGCCGCCCCGCCGATCAGGCGGATGACGATCAGCCGCGCATGGGCGAGGGTATCCTCGCACCAGAGGTCGACGGAAAAATTATGGGCCAGCCGCATGAGATTGGCCAGCCGCAAGCCCTCTTCGCCGGCCCGGTCGGCGGCGGCGGCGAGCATGGCCAGCTCGCTGTCGGCGGAGGAGGCGAAGACCAGATCGCCCGGCGACTGGGCCAGGTCGATCGCCTCGCCCTCCTGTTGCAGGGCTCCGGCCTGTGCGGCAAGCAGGTGCATGGCGCGTTACGCCGCCTCGGCGACCTTCCTGAGCTCGGCCTCGATGGCCGGACGCGCCAGGGGGCTCTCCCCGATCACCACCAGCCGCGTCGCCCGCTCCTCGCCCTCGGCCCAGTCGCGGTCGAAATAGGCGTTGACGCGCGGTCCCACGGCCTGGATGGCCAGCCGCGCCCGTGCGCCGGGAATGGCGGCGAACCCCTTCAAACGCAGCACGTCATGGGTGGCGATGGTGCGCGAGATCGCCGCCAGCAGGTCGTCGCGCCCCGGTCCGGCCGGCAGGATCACGGAAAAGGAGTCGAAATCGTCATGCTCATGGCCTTCCCCGCCATGGTCCATCTCGTGATGGCTCTCGCGCCCCGAGAGATCGTCTTCCGAACCCATGCCCAGTCCCAGCAGGGCCACGGCATCCACATGCCCGTTGGCGGCGCGCACGATGCCGGTGCCCTTGCGCATGTGCCGGCGCAATTCGCCTTCCACCGCGTCGAGCGCTTCAGCGTCCACAAGGTCGGTCTTGTTGAGCACGATCATGTCGGCGGCGACCAGCTGGTCTTCGAACAATTCGCCCAGGGGGGTGTCGTGATCGAGCATCTCGTCGAGCCGGCGCTGGGCGTCGACCGCCTCCTCGTTGGCGGCGAAGCGCCCCTCGGCGAGGGCGGCGGCGTCGACCACGGTCACCACCCCGTCAATGGTCACCTCGGCCTTGATCTCGGGCCAGTTGAAGGCCCGGATCAGGGGCTGCGGCAGGGCCAGGCCCGAGGTCTCGATGACGATATGGTCGGGCCGCTCCGGGCGGGCGAGAATCGCCTTCATGGTGGGGATGAAATCGTCGGCCACCGTGCAGCAGATGCAGCCATTGGCCAGTTCGATCATGTCCTCCTCGCGGCAGGTCTCGTCCCCGCACCCGGCCAGGACGTCCTTGTCCACCCCGATATCGCCGAACTCGTTGATGATCAGCGCGATGCGCCTGCCCTTGGCATGGGCCAGCAGATGACGCACCAGCGTCGTCTTGCCCGCACCGAGAAAGCCGGTGATGACGGTGGTCGGAATCTTGACTTGTGACATAGCTCTGGCTCCCTGCACGTCCGCCCGACGTGCCGAATTGTCGTTCATGGGGATGGTCCCCGGCCTGCGTGCTGGCAGGTCTCCTGGCTCATCGCTCGGGCGGACCGTTCCGCCTTCCCGGCCATTCGGCCAGTGGCTTTGCGTGGAGGGTCCATCACGACTTACAGTTGCGGGGGCAGCCACGGCATTGGCCCCGTTCCGGGTCGTCCGCACCGTGTTCCCTTTTGCTCCCGCCCTCGACTCTTGCAACGAAAGCGGAACCAGCACGGTTTAACCACTGGCACGCCCGACGCGTCGAAGTCAATTGCATCGCCGGGCGGGCTCGCCTATCACCGAAACCACGGCACGGGAGAAACAACGATCATGAACACGCGGCGCTTGGGCAAGACGGGGTTCGCGGTCTCTGAAATCGGGCTGGGCACCTGGCAGCTTGGGGGCGAGTTCGGACCCATGGAGGACAATGAGGCCTCGACGATCCTGGCCAATGCCGCGCGGCTGGGGGTCAATTTCTGGGATACGGCGGACGTCTATGGCAATGGCCTGTCCGAGCATCGCATCGGGACCTTCTACGGCAAGCCCGACCCCCTGGTGGTGGCGACCAAGGTGGGGCGGTCAAGCGCGCTCTATCCGGACAAATACACCAAGGGCGGCCTGCGCGAGAGTCTCGAAGAGTCCGCGCGGCGCCTGTGCGTCGAAACCCTCGATCTCGCCCAGCTCCATTGCGTGCCCCGCGCTGTGCTCGAGGAGGGGCAGATCTTCGGCTGGATGGACGAATTGCAGGCAGAAGGCCTGGTCCGCCATTGGGGCGCCAGCGTCGAGACCATCGCCGAGGCCGAGCTCTGCCTGCGCCAGCCGGGCCTCGCCACCCTGCAGATCATCTTCAACATCTTCCGCCAGGACGCTGCCGACACCCTCCTCGCCAAGGCCGCGGCCGCCGATGTGGGGATCATCGTCCGCCTGCCGCTCGCCTCGGGCCTGTTGACCGGTAAGTTCTCCGGCGACACCGAATTCTCCCCGTCCGACCACCGCAGCTACAATCGCGACGGCGAAGCGTTTTCGGTGGGCGAGACGTTTGGCGGCATCCCGTTCGAGACCGGCGTCGCACTGGCCGAAAAGGTGCGCGCCATGGTTCCCGAGGGTTTGGACATGGGGCTCTTCGCCCTGCGCTGGATTCTCGACCACCCCGAGGTCTCGACGGTCATTGCGGGCGTCTCGCGCTCCGACCAGATCGCCGCCAATGCCGAGGCCAGCGCCCTTCCGCCCCTGCCCCGCCCGGTGCATGAGGCGCTGGCCGCCTTCTACAAGGACGCGGTGCGGCCCCATATCCGCGGCGCGATCTGAGCACGCGCAAAATCCCCTTGCTTTCGGCGCCGGTGCGCGCTCTGGATGGGGAATGGCCCGTCCGCGTCCGGCGGGCCGTTTTCACGAGATTTCCCCATGCCCAGCGCCCTTGCCGCCACTCCTTCGCTGTTTTCCCTCGCCGCGCCGATCCTGCTGCTGGTGGCGTCCAATGTGTTCATGACCTTCGCGTGGTATGGACACCTCAAATTTCCCGGCGCGGCGCTCTGGGTCGTGGTGCTGATAAGTTGGGGCATAGCCTTTTTCGAGTACTGGCTGGCCGTGCCGGCCAACCGCATCGGCTACGGCCCCTATAGCGCCGCCGAGCTCAAGACCATCCAGGAGGTGATCTCGCTCTCGGTGTTCGCGCTGTTCGCCATCTTCTATCTGGGCGAGCGGTTCACCATCAACCACGCGCTGGGCTTCGCCCTCATCGCGCTGGGTGCCTTCTTCATCTTCCGGGGGCCGATCCGGCTCTGAGCCTTCACACGTCGGCGAGGCAGTCCGAAAGGCTGTCGGCCATGGCGCGCAGCAGGGTGAAATAGAGCTCGGGCCCATCCGCGATCTCCGCCCCCAGCGGGTCGAGCGTGCCGATCCGCGCGCCGGTGCCCTCGGCCACGGTCTCGATCACCTGGGGCGAGAATTGCGGCTCGGCGAAGATACACACCGCATCGGCGCCGGCCACCACAGCGCGGATTTCGGTGAGCCGTGCCGCGCCGGGCGCGATATCGGGATTGACCGTGAAGCTCCCGGTCGCCGCGATGCCGAACCGGTGCTCGAAGCCATGATAGGCGTCGTGGAAGACAAAGAAGGGCCGGTCGCGGATCTCTGCCATCTCGGCGCCGATCTCGCCTTGCAGCGCCTCAAGATCGGCGGCCAGCGCCTGGCCGTTGGCGTTGTAGGTTGCGGCATTGTCGGGGTCGGCCGCGATCAGCGCATCGGCGATCGCCGCCACCATCAGGCGGGCATTCTGCGGATCGAGCCAGATATGAGCATCGCCGTGACCATGGTCATGGTCATGATCGTGGTCGTGCTCATCCTCATCCTCCCCATGGGCATGCGCCTCGAACAGTCCCCCTTCGCGCAAGGGGAGGATGCTCATGCCGTCGACCGCCATCATGCCGACCTTGGTCGCGTCGGCGGCGAGGGTGTCGAGCGGGCCGGTGAGGAAGGTTTCGAGGTCCGGGCCGATCCAGAAGACGAGGTCGGCGCCTTCGAGCCGTGCGGCATCGGAGGGCCGCATGGAGAAGGTATGCGGGCTCCCCGCCCCGGTGATCAGCAAGTCCGGCGTCCCGATGCCCTGCATCACCCCGGCCACCAGCGAATGCAGGGGCTTGATCGTCGCCACCACATTGGGCGCGGCGAGGGCGGGGCCGGCCGCAAAGAGCGCCAGGGCCGCCGGGGCGAGGAGGGAAAGCATGGTTTTGGCCATTGTCGTCGGCACTCCGGACGCTTATGTTACGACATTACGCCGCGATGTAATGCTGTAACATCCGCCGGCCTGTCAATCCGGAAACGGGATCGATCCATGGAAAACTTCGTTTCGCCCCGCCGCGACGAAATCGTGAGGGTGACCGGCGCCGGCGTCCGGCGCGACGGGCGCTGGCTGGTGCGCGGGGTCGACATGTCGATCGCCCGGGGCGAGATCCTGACGCTGATCGGCCCCAACGGCTCGGGCAAATCCACCACCGTCAAGACGGTGCTGGGCATCATCCGCCCCGACGAAGGCAGCGTCTGGCGCGCCGCCGGGCTCAGGGTCGGCTATGTGCCGCAAAAGATCGCCATGGACCGCTCGCTGCCCATGACGGTGGCGCGGCTGATGACCCTCACCGGCCGCCATTCGCGCGCCGCGATCGCCGAGGCGCTGGCGCTCACCGGCATCGGACATCTGGAACAGGCGCAGGTGCACGCGCTGTCGGGCGGCGAGTTCCAGCGCGCCCTCATCGCCCGCGCCATCATCGGCAAGCCCGACCTGCTGGTGCTCGACGAGCCGGTGCAGGGGGTGGATTTTTCCGGCGAGGTGGCGCTTTACGACCTCATCGGCGCCATTCGCGACCGCACGGGCTGCGGCGTCCTATTGATCTCCCACGACCTGCATGTGGTGATGGCGCGCACCGATACGGTCATCTGCCTCAACGGCCATGTCTGCTGCCAGGGCACCCCCGACACGGTGGCCGCCAGCGGCGAATATGCGGCGCTGTTCGGCCCTCGCGCGGCCCAGACTCTCGCCATATATCGCCATGAGCACGATCATGCGCACCTTCCTGACGGATCGGTGCGCGGCGCCGATGGACAGCTCCATTTCGACCACCACGCCCATGGGCCCCATTGCGACCACGACCACGGGGGCCATGGCCATGCTTGAGAGCTTTTTCACCCGGGCGCTGCTGGCCGGCATCGGGCTCGCGGCGGTCTCCGGTCCGCTGGGCAGCTTCATCGTATGGCGCCGCATGGCCTATTTCGGCGACACCATGGCCCATTCGGCCATTCTGGGGGTGGCGCTGGCGCTGTTTTTCTCCGTCAATCCCGTGGCCGGGGTGTTCGCCATCGCCGTTCTGGTCGCCGTGCTGCTGGGCTTTCTCGAGCGGCGCGGCACCCTCTCGGCCGATTCACTGCTTGGCCTGCTCAGCCATTCGGCGCTGGCGCTGGGGCTGGTGCTGGTCTCGCTGATGCCCCATATCCGCATCGACCTCATGGGCCTGTTGTTCGGCGACATCCTCGCCGTCTCGGTCACCGACCTGGCCGTCATCTATGGCGGGGGGATCGTCGTCCTCGGCGTCCTCGCCTGGCTGTGGCGGCCCATGCTGGCCGGCACCGTCTCGGAGGACATCGCCCGCGCCGAGGGGCTGGAGCCCGAACGCACCCGGCTGATCTTCATGGTGCTGCTGGCCGGGCTGATTGCCATCGCCATGAAGATCCTCGGCGTCCTGCTGATCACCGCCATGCTGATCATCCCCGCCACCGCCGCGCGGCGGCTGGCCACGACGCCGGAGCGCATGGCGCTCTATGCGGCCCTGGGAGGCATCGCCGCCGTCCTCCTGGGGCTCTGGGGCTCGCTGCACTTCGACACACCCTCGGGCCCCTCGATTGTGGTTGCGGCCCTCGGCGTATTTGCTATCACTTCGATCATTCCGCTTGGCGAGAAAGGGACAGCCCGATGACTGCGCATGCTGATCTCACCCGCAACCAATCGCTGGTGCTCGACCGGCTCGAGAAGGCCGAAGCGCCGCTCAGCGCCTATGCCATTCTCGACCAGTTGCGCGAGGAGGGCCTGCGCGCGCCGCTGCAGGTCTATCGCGCGCTGGACAAGCTCCTCGACATGGGCCTCGCCCACCGGCTGGAATCGCTCAACGCCTTCGTCGCCTGCGCCCGGCCCAATTGCCACGCCTCGGGGCTGATCGCCTTCGCCATCTGCGAGAAATGCGGCCAGGTGGCCGAGTTTTCCGACGACATCGTGCATGAGCGCCTGCATGACTGGGCCCATCGCGAGGGCTTCGTCGTCAGCCGCACCACCATGGAAATCCGCGGCTCCTGCCGCGCCTGCGCGGCGTAGACCGCCGAGCTTGTGGCGCGGGGAGACGGAGGATCGGACCGCAAGGTCCGAGACCGATGAGGGGCGCGCCCCACCAGTTCACTCCAGGAAATAGGTTATGGTGGTCACCACGCGCAACTTCTTTTCGATCTGCTTTTCGGCCCGCTGGTCGGGGATGTCGACGGCGGCGAGGATCTCGAAAACCCCCTGATTGGCCGTCTGGATGGTGCCCACCTCGGCATCGGCCTCCACCGCGAACTGGCTGGCCGCCTCGCGGGCCCGTTGCGTCGCTTCGGCCAGCATATCGGCCTTGTGTTCGTTGAGCGCGGTGAAGATGTAGCTGGGCCCGGCATTGTAGCTGTCGGACGAGAACACCACCCCAGCCCGCAGCAATTCGCCCACATCGCGCGAGGCCTGGGCGATGGCCGGCACGTCGCCGGAGGTGACGATGAATTCCTCGGTCAGAACAAAACGCGCCATGTCGGGTGTGTTGGAGGCGTTGTAGCCGGCCAGCCGGTCCTCGACGAGGATGTTCTGGACGCTCATCGCCTCCTCGGCAAAGCCCAGCCCAGCGAGGAACTGGCGCACCGAAGCGTCGGCGCGTTCCAGCTCGGCCCGTGCGTCTTCCAGCGTCGGGCCGGTGGCCACGAACTTGATCGGCCAATAGGCGAGGTCGGCGGTGACGTTGCGCTCCGACAGGCCCTTGACGGTGACGGTGCGGATCGGCTGGCGCGAGTCGATCAGCGCCTGCCCGGCCAGCGCCCCCGCCGCGGCCAGTCCGAGCGCCACGAGCAGCGCGGCGACGATACGGGAAATCGATTGCATGACAAAACCCCACAACAGGCACGCCCCCCGGCGCAGGGCCGATGGGGCGCTCAAATTGTGGTGGGTTTGGGGCAGTCCGCCGACAGGGTCCCTAGGCGACGTTGGAGATGTCGGGCACCGCGTCGAGCAGCATCCTTGTGTAGTCGGCCTGCGGATTGGCGAAGATCTGCTCCACCGGCCCGTTTTCGACCATCACCCCATTGTGCAGCACGCCCACCGAATCGGCCATCTGCCGGATCACCGCCAGATTGTGGCTGATCAGAAGATAGGTCAGCCCGAACTCGTCCTGCAGCCTTCGCATCAGTTCGAGCACCTGGGCCTGCACCGATACGTCGAGCGCCGAGGTGGGCTCGTCGCAGATGATGAATTCGGGCTGGCTCGACAGGGCCCGCGCGATGGCGATGCGCTGGCGCTGGCCGCCGGAGAATTCATGGGGGAATTTGCGCATCGCCTCGGGATCGAGCCGCACGCGTTCGAGCAGGTCGGCCACCCGGTCGGCGATCTCGGTGGAATTGGTGGAAATCCCCAGCGCCCGCATGGGCTCGGCGATGATCGCCCCCACCCGCCAACGCGGATTGAGGCTGGCATAGGGGTCCTGGAAGATCATCTGGATCTTGGAGCGCCGCTTGGCCGCCGCGTTGCGATCGCGCCAGATATCGGTGCCCTCGAGGCGGATTTCTCCGGCGCTGGGTTCGAGCAGGCCGACCAGCATACGGGCGCAGGTGGATTTGCCCGAGCCCGATTCCCCCACCAGCCCATAGGTCTTGCCCTTCTCGACGGCAAAGCTCACATCCTGGACCGCGTGGACCAGCTTGCGGTGCTTGCCCCCGAACAGGCGCGACACCAGCGAAGGCGAGAGGTCGAAGGTCTTGGAGAGGCCCTTGACCTCGACCAGCGCCTCGGCCGTCGTCTCGGCCTCGCCCCGGGCCACCGCCGCCGCATAGCGCGGGTTCTGGGTCTTGATGGAGGGAATGGCCTCGATGAGCTTTTTCGTATAGGGCTCGCGGGGGCGGTTGATGATGTCGCCCACCGAACCGGTCTCGACGATCTCGCCCTTGTTCATGACGATCATGCGGTCGGCGTTCTCGGCGATCACCCCCATGTCGTGGGTGATCAGCATCACCGCCACGCCGCGCTCGGCGCACAGGCGTTTGAGGACCTTCATGATCTGGGCCTGCACCGAGACGTCGAGCGCCGAGGTGGGCTCGTCGGCAACGATCATCTCCGGCTCGGCGGCCAGGGCCAACGAGATCACCACGCGCTGGCGCATGCCGCCCGAGAACTGGTGCGGATAGGAATCGATGCGGCTCTGGGGATCGGGAATTCCCGCATCGGCCAGCAGCTCGATGGCGCGTTTTTTCGCCTGGTCGTGGCTGAGCGGCAGATGGCGGCGGATGGTCTCGACCAATTGCTCACCCACCGTATAGAGCGGGTTGAGCGAGGTCAGCGGGTCCTGCATCACCATGGCGATGCGGCGCCCGCGGATGTGGCGCATCTTTTCCTCGGGCAGATTATCGATGCGCTCGCCCTTGAGGCGGATCTCGTCGACGATCACCTCGCCCGGCCGGTCGATGAGACCCATGATGGCGGTGCCGGTCATCGATTTGCCGGCCCCGGATTCGCCCACCACCCCCAGCACCTCGCCGGGCATGATGTCGAACGAAATACCGTTGACGGCGGTGAAATCCCCGCGCCTCAGATGAAAGACGACCTTGAGATTCTTTACGGAAAGAAGCGGTTCGGTCATCAGCGCAACTTGGGATTGAGGGCATCGCGCAGCCAGTCACCGAGCAGGTTGACCGAAAGCGCGAGCAGGATGAGGGTCATGGCGGGGAAGAACAGGATCCACCATTCGCCCGAGAACAGATATTGCTGACCGATGCGGATCAGCGTCCCCAGCGAGGGCTGGGTCGGCGGCACGCCGACGCCGAGATAGGAAAGGGTCGCTTCCTCGATGATGGCCAGGGCCAGCCCGATGGTGGCGATGACCAGCACCGGACCCACCACATTGGGCAGGATGTGCTTGATCAGGATCAGCACCGGATTGACCCCCATGATACGGGCCGCCGAGACATAGTCCTTCTGCCGCTCGACCATGGTGGCGCCGCGCACGGTGCGGGCGAACTGGGCCCAGTTCGACAGCCCGATGGCGAGGATCAGCACCATCAGCGCGGTGTTTTCCTGCTGGCTGGGCGGGATCAGCCCGCGCGCCACCCCGAAGATAAGCAGCGCGATGAGGATGGCGGGGAACGAGAGCTGCACATCGGCGATGCGCATGATCACCGCATCGGTGAGCCCGCCACGGAACCCCGCGACGAGCCCCAATCCAACCCCCAGCGTCATGGCGAACAGGGTCGCCGACAGCCCCACGAACAGTGAGACGCGGCTGCCGTGCAGGATGGTGGAGAGCACGTCGCGGCCCTGGTTGTCGGCGCCCATGACGAAGAAATTGCCGGCAAAGCTCTCGCTCATGGGCTTGGTAAAGCCGTCCATGAGATTGAGGGTTCGCGGATTGAACGGGTCATAGGGCGAGATCCAGGGCGCCAGCACGGCGGCGAGGATCAGGATGGCCGCCACGATGGAGGCGAGGATGGCCACCGGCGAGCGGCGATAGGAATAGAAGATATCGGAATCGATGATGCGGGCGAAGCGCGACTTGCGCGCCAGAGGCACGATTTCGCTCATGTCAGGTCCCCCGGGCCGAGCCGCCCACGCGCAGGCGCGGGTCGACGATGTAATAGAGAATATCGACAATCAGGTTGATCACCACGAACACGAAGGCGATGAACATCAGATAGGCGGCCATCACCGGCACGTCGACCACGGCGACCGAATTGACGAACAGCGATCCCACGCCCGGCCACTGGAACACCGTTTCGGTGATGATCGCGAAGGCGATCACCGAGCCCAGCTGCAACCCGGTGATGGTGATCACCGGCACCAGCGTGTTCTTGAGCGCATGGCCGAAATTGATCGCCCGCTTGGAGAGCCCGCGCGCCCGGGCAAACTTGATGTAATCCTGGCGCAGCACCTCCATCATCTCGGCGCGCACCAGGCGCATGATCAGGGTCATCTGGAACAGCGACAGGGTGATGGCGGGCAGGATGATCGAACGCAGGCCGGATTCGGTGAGAAAGCCCGTGCGCCACCAGCCGCCCAGGCTCACCACCTGGCCGCGCCCGAAACTGGGCAGCCATTGCAGCTCGACGGCGAAGATGTAGATCAGCCCGATGCCGATGAGGAAGGTGGGCAGCGAAACGCCGACCAGCGAAAAGGCCATGATGCCCGCCGAGGCCCAGCTCTTGGGGTTGAGGGCGGTGAAGACCCCGAGCAGGATGCCCAGCGTCAGGGCGATGACCACCGAGGTGAAGGCCAGCTCCAGCGTGGCGGGAAGGCGCGACAGGATGAGCTCGGAGACCGGGGTCTGCAGGCGGTAGGAAATGCCGAACTGGCCCTGGACCGCATTGCCGAGGAAGCGGAAGAACTGCTCGTGGACCGGATCGTTGAGGCCGAGGCGTTCGCGCAATTGCGCCTGGTCGGCCATGGTGGCCTCCTGGGAGACCAGCGAGGCCACCGGATCGCCCACATAGCGGAACATGATGAAGGAAATCAGCGCGACGACGAGCATCACCAGAACGGACTGCCCGAGGCGCTTTATGATGAAGGCCAGCATTTCGCGGTCTCCGTGAACGCGTGCGCGAAAGGGTCCGAAGCGCGCCTGTGCGGGACGCGACCGGACAGATAAAGTGTAGCGGAAAACGCCGTGGCGACAATCCTTGCGAATGCGGGATCAAAAAAAAGCGCTGCGCCACTGGCCTGAAGCCGGGAGTGGCGCAGCGCCTCGATCCATCGAAGACTTACTCGAAGGTGATCGTCGTCATATTCGGCTGGTTCTCCGGATGCACGGCGAGGGTCATGTCGTCACGCATCGCATAGGCCAGCATCTGGACATGGACGGTGAGGAACACATGATCTTCCTGCACCTGCTCCCAGATCTCGGCCACCACCTGGTCGCGGGCCTCGAGGTCCGTCATGGTGCCCAGCGAGACGATCTTGGCGTCCAGTTCGGGGTTGGAATAGAGCCCGATATTGTAGGTGCCGTAATCGTCGGTCTTTGTGTGGACGAGGTCGTTGAAGATATAGGCCGAGTCGAAGGTCGGCACGCCCCAGCCCAGGAGATAGAAGTCGGTCTCGTTGTTAAGGATCAGCGGGCTGTGCTGGGCGACCGGCCGCGAGGCGAGGGTCACGTCGATGCCGATCTGGCCGAGCATGCCGACAACGGCCTGGCTGATCGCCTCGTCGTTGACATAGCGGTCATTGGGGGTGTCGAGGGTCACCGAGAAGCCATCGGCATAGCCGGCCTCGGCCATCAACTCACGGGCGCGCTCGACGTCCACCGGCGGACAGGCATCCAGTTCCTCGGTCCAGCCCGAGACGAAGGGAGGCATGTTGACGCAAGTGGGGATCGACTGGCCGCGCATCACCACCTGGCGGATGGCGTCGCGATCGACCACGATGTTCATCGCTTCGCGCACCAGCGGGTTGGCGAAGGGGTTCTCGTCGGTGATGTTGGACGAGATCAGCGGTTCGTCGTCCATGGCGTAGCCGAAATAGATGGTGCGGTTTTCCGGGCCGGTCTCGACCTTGACGCCGGCGGTGCCCGCCAGGCGCTCGATATCCTGCACCGGAACGTCCTGCACCAGATCGACCTCGCCCGAAAGCAGCGCGGCGACGCGGGTCGCGTTGTCGGCGATCGGGGTATAGATGATCTCGGTGACGGCCGGGGCTTCACCCCACCAGTTCTCGTTGACGTTGAGCACCGAGCGCACGTCGGGATCGCGTTCGGTCAGCACATAGGGGCCGGTGCCGTTGGTGTTGCGGACCGAATAGTTCTCTTCGCCGGCGCCGAAATCCTGGACGCTCTGCAGGTCGTGCTCTTCCGACCAGCCCTTGTCCATGATGAAGGTGTTGGTGACGTTGTTGGGATAGAGCGGAGACGGGCCGTTCATCTGGAATTCGACCGTATAGTCGTCGACCGCGGTCACGCTCGCCACGTCGGCATGGAGCTGGCGCATGTTGGAGTTTTCGCTCTTGGCGCGCTCGATGGAGAACACCACGTCCTCGGCGGTGAATTCCTCGCCGCCATGGAAGGTGACGCCTTCACGCAGCTCGAACACCCAGACGGTGTCGTCGCCTTCCTTGACGTACCAGTCGGTGGCGAGGCGCGGCTGCAGGGCGCCCTCGACGTCGCGGTCGAGCAGGGTCTCGTAGATGTGGTGGTTGAAGGTGTGGGTGACACCCTGGTTCTGGGAGTGCGGATCGAGCGTCAGCGCATCGGACTGGCGCGCCCAGCGCAGGGTTTCGGCGCTGGCAGCGCTCACCAGCATCGAGGATGCCAGCAGGCCGGCGACAATGCCGGTGAGAGTGGTTCGCATAGGTTGTTCCCCTTTTCAACAAACTCGCCACCGGAGACCCGTTGGAGGTCACCGGTGGCGAAAGCCATCAATCAGTTTGCGCCCCCGCCAACCATGCCGGAGCGAGACACTGACTTTGGGGTCGAATATGTCGGAACGGCACGATCGGACGGCAAAGCACACTCTAATTTTCGATGTGCAGGGATTGTCGTTGCATGATGATCCTCCCTGCGACTTGGGGCCAGCAATACGGGTCTCGCATTGCGCGCCGAGCCGGCAACAAAGCGTCTTTTCTGTGATCGCGCAATGGGTAAGTGAGGGGCGTTTACGTCAACTCTCCTGCCCTTTCTTGACCATAAGGTCAAAAACCCGCCATTTTCCGGGCCTTGCAGGAGTACCATCTGGTACGATTTGCTGAAAAAACTGGCAAAAAAATTTTTGTGCGCGATTGCTGAACAGGCGCTGAATCGTCAGGGAGGCGCGCGCCGACGGTGATGGTGGCGCAAAAACAGCGCGCTCTTGCAGCGCCGCCTACCCCTGCGGTTGAATCCCGCCCGGGCGCGTGGCATGGAACGGGGCACGCACCCCGATTGTGAGGACCATCATGAGCACACGCCCCCTCGGCCGCACCGGCATCGCCATCGAACCCCTGGTCATGGGCGGCAACGCCTTCGGCTGGACGCTGGACGAGGCGGCAAGCTTTGCCGTGCTCGACGCCTTTCTCGACCACGGCTTTTCCATGGTCGACACCGCCGATTCCTATTCCCTCTGGGTGCCCGGCAACAAAGGCGGCGAATCCGAGACCATCATCGGGGCCTGGCTCAAGGCACGCGGCAACCGCGACAAGGTGGTGCTGGCCACCAAGGTCGGCACGCGCTTCGACAGCGACCGTCGCGACCTCTCGGCCGCCTATATCGAAAAGGCCTGCGAGGATTCGCTAAGACGCCTCGGGGTCGACCATATCGATCTCTATCAGGCCCATTGGCCCGATCCCGACACCGGGCACGAGGAAACCCTGCGCGCCTTCGAAAACCTGGTTTCGGCGGGCAAGGTCGGCCATATCGGCTGCTCGAACTATGATGCCGACCGCCTCCGCGCGGCGCTCGAGGTTTCGGCGAAAAACAACCTGCCGCGCTACGAGACGCTGCAGAACGAATTCAACCTCTATACCCGCACCGCCTATGACGCGGCGCTGCAGGAGCTGGTCACCGATGAAGGGATCGGAGCGATCACCTATTACGGCCTCGCCTCGGGCTTTCTCACCGGCAAATACCGCTCGGACGCCGATTTCGCCAAGTCGCGGCGCGGCGGCGGCATGAAGCGCTATCTCAATCCCAAGGGCTATCGCCTGCTCGAGGCCATGGATGCGGTCGCCGCCGAGACCGGGGCCGCCCTCGCGGAGATCGCCCTGGCCTGGGTTGCCGCCCAGCCCGGCATCACCGCGCCGATCGCCTCGGCCACTTCGGTCGCCCAGGTCGAAAGCCTGGCGCGCGGGGCGCGGCTGGTGCTGGCTCCCGAGCACCTGCACCGTCTCACCGAGGCGGGAAACACCGAATAAGTGCGCTAAAACAAAGTTCTAACTTGCAGAGGGTTCCCACAATTCGATCGGGTTGCCCTCCGGATCGTGGATGCGCGCGAACCGGCCGGTTTCCGGACTGTCCCAGTCGTCGCGCATTTCCACGGCGATTCCCGCCCCCACCAGATCGGCGATCAGCGCGTCGAGATCGTCGACGCGGAAATTGATCATCCATTGCCGCTCGGCCGGAAAATAGTCCGTGCTCTGCGCAAAGGGCGAAAATACCGTGGGCCCCGCCTGCTGCTGCCAGAATTCGGTCACCCCCAGATGGGTCGTGTACCATTGGGTGAGCGCCGCGGTGTCGCGCGCCCGGAAAAATACGCCGCCAATACCGATTGCCCTGGCCATCGATTTGAAATTCCCCCCTCAAATGCATCTATAAGTGCCCGCAGAGGCGCCGCCGTCAAGCAGGTGGCGGGTTGCACCTTTGGCTAAGGCCGACTATGACAAATCCATCACAGCCCACGCGGAAAGGCCCACCTTTTCGATGTCCATGATCTCCCAGAAGGCACGGTATGCGTTGCGCGCGCTGATTGCGCTCAGCCGGGCGGGCCAGGGCACCAGCCTGATGATCTCCGAGATCGCCACCGGGCAGGACATTCCCAAGAAGTTTCTCGAGCAGATCCTGCTCGAGCTCAAGCGCAACGGCATCGTGATGTCCAAGCGCGGCAAGGCGGGCGGCTATTTGCTGCTAAAGGCCCCCGAGGCCATCAGCTTCGGCGAGGTCCTGCGGGTCATCGACGGTCCCATCGCGCCGCTGCCCTGCCTCTCCAAGATCGCCTATCGCCGCTGCGTCGATTGCAGGAGCGAGGAGGATTGCGAAATCCGCCACGTGTTCGGCAAGGTCACCGATGCCACCCGCGCCGTGCTCGACCGCACCACGCTGGCCGATGCGGTGCGGGAAGTCGATTTCTTCGAAAAGGCCAGTTGACCCTTCGCGGTCAGCCGATCACCCGCTCCCCCGCCACCCAGACGCGTTCGACCGTGAGGGCGTCGGACAGGTGCACCATCGAGCCTTGCGCGCCGGGCCGCAGATGGCCCAGGCTCTCGCCGCGCCCCACCGCCCGGGCCGGATAGAGCGCCGCCATGCGAAAAACCTCCTCGAGCGGCAGGCCGATGGTCCGGTGCATGAAGCGCACCGCGTCGATCATGGTGAGGTCGGCCCCGGCCAGCGTGCCGTCGGGCAGCCGCAGGGCGCCGTTCTCGCGCAGGATGCGGCGGCCGTTGAGGACGAACTCGGTCATCCCGGTCCCCATGGGCGACATGGCATCGGTGACGAGGAAGATGCGGCCTGGCCCCTGCTTGGCGCGCGTCGCTACCCCGATCGCGGCCGGATGCACATGGATGCCGTCGGCGATCAGCCCGGTCCATACCCCATGGTCGAGCGCCGCCCCCACGAGGCCCGGCTCGCGATTGCCCATCTGGCTCATGGCGTTGAAAAGATGGGTGACCATGCCCGCCCCGGCCCGGAAGGCTTGTGAAGCGGTGGCGTAATCGGCATCCGAATGGCCCAGCGACACCGTCACCCCCGCCTCGGCCAGCCGCGCGATCTGCCCGGGCGCCACCGTCTCGGCCGCTACGGTGGTGAGGAGCGTCGGCATCCGCGCCCGCGCCTCGGCCAGCGCCGCGAGGTCGTCCTCCTCCATGGGGCGGATATAGCCGGGATTGTGCGCGCCCTTGCGCGCCACCGAGAGGTGCGGTCCCTCGATATGCAGCCCGGCGAAGCCCTTCACCCCCGTGGCGCTGGCGGCGGCCCCCGCCGCCAGCGCCTCGCGCGTCACCTGGCGGGTGTCGGTCACGAGGGTGGGCAGCAGCGCCGTGGTGCCGAAGCGGAAATTGGCGGCGCAGAGCCGGGCAATGCCCGCCGCCGAGCGGTCTTCATTGAGCAGCACGCCCCCCGCGCCATTGACCTGGAGGTCGACGAAGCCCGGCACCAGCATACCCCCGTCGAGTTCGGTGACCGGCACGCCGGCCGGAACCGCGCCGGGCGAAAGGATCGCCGAGACCGCGCCCTTATCGACCAGCAGGGCGCGGCCCTCATGCCATGTCTCGCCGTCGAAGATGGCGGCGCCCGATATCGCCAGCGTGCTCATAGGGTCGCGGTCACCTTGCGCAGGTGCGGCGGCTGGTCGGGATCGAAACCGCGCCGGCGCGCCAGGGCCTCGATGAAGCCGTAAAAGGAGACGGCCAACGCGAGGGGATCGAGCAGGGGATGGCCGGTCCGTGCCACCGGCAGGGCGATGCCGGTGCCCGGGGCCGGATCGGTGACGAACACCCGCGCCCCCTGCGCGCCCAGCCGGCCGGCGGTTTCGAGGATCGAGGCGCGCGCCTTGTCGTCGCCGCACAGCACCAGCACCGGAAACCCCTCGCCCACGATGGCCGATGGGCCGTGCAGCACTTCGGCGGTGGAATAGGCTTCCGCATGGATGCCGGAGGTCTCTTTGAACTTGAGCGCCGCCTCGCTGGCGATGGCGAGGCCGGGCCCGCGCCCCAGGACGAAGAGCGACATGCTGTCGGCGGTGGCCTCGACCAGCTCTCCCCAGTCGCGCCCGATGGCCGCCTCAAGCGCCTCGGGCAGGGCGTCGAGCGCCTTGAGCAGCGCCGCATCTCCGGTCCAGTCGGCCACCAGCGCCAGCCCGGCCACCGCCGAGGTGGCGAAGGTCTTGGTCGCCGCCACCGATTGCTCGGTCCCCGCGCCGATATCGACCACATGGTCGGCGGCCGCGGCCAGCGGCGAGGCGGCGGTGTTGGTGACGGCGATGGCGCAGGCGCCCGAGGCCCGGGCGCTGGCCAGCATGGCGACGATGTCGGGGCTCTTGCCCGATTGCGAGATGCCGATCGCCCCTGCCTTGCCCAGCCTGAGCCCGCCGCCATAGATCGAGGCGATGGACGGGCCGATGCTGGCCACCGGCACCCCGGCGATCAGTTCGCAGGCATATTTGAAATAGGTCGCCGCGTGGTCCGAGGAACCGCGCGCGATGGTCACGACCACGTCGGGATCGGCGGCGCGCAACGCGGCCGCTGCCGCGCGGATACCCTCACGCCCCTCGCCCAGCAGCCGCGCGACCGCCGCCGGAATTTCGCCGATCTCGCGTTTCATATGGGTCTGGATCATCTCCGCTCCTTGGACGGTCAATTGGCTTGCAGCCGCAATTCGGCAACGAAATCATAGGCGTCGCCCCGGTAGATCGACCGGGTCAGTTCGACGATCCGCCCCGAGGGCAGATAGGTGGTGCGCTCGATCCTGAGGCTGGCCGCCCCCGGCGCCACGTCGAGCAATTGCGCGTCCTCGCGCCCCAGGCTGACCGCGGCGATGCGCTGGATGGCGCGCACCGGGCGATGGCCGGTCTCGTCGAGCTTGGCATAGAGCGAGGTCCCCACCGTGCCCGGATCGGGCAGCACCGTGGCGGCGAGCGAGGCCCGCTCGATGGCCAGCGGATTGCCGTCGGCGATGCGCAGCCGCGCGATGCGCGCCACCTTCTCGCCTGCCCCGAGCCCGAGGATCACCGTCTCCTCATTGGTGGGATCGAACACGCCGCGCTCGAGCCATTGCGAGGCCGCCGCGAGGCCGCGCCGCGCCATGTCCTCGGTGAACGAGGTGAGGCTGGACAGCGATTGCTCCACCCGGGGCACCTGCGAAGCGACGAAGGTGCCCGAGCCCCGGCGCTGCACCAGTATGCCATCGGCGACCAGGTGCTGCACCGCCTTGCGCACGGTGACCCGGGACACTTCGGCGGTGGCGGCGATGTCGCGTTCGGACGGCAGCGCCTCGCCGGGGCCGACCAGCCCCGAGCGCACCGCCTCCTCGATCGAGCGGCGCAATTGCAGATAGAGCGGCCCCCCGCCGCGCGCGCCGGCCGCTTGCCGGAATATGTCCTCGATGCTCAAACTCACCGGACCTGGCTCCCCGTTCCGCCCGCTGCGGAACGCCCATTCTTGCGCCGTGGATAATACCAATAATGGACCAATGGCCAAGCCGGGAGTGGCGAAAGTTCGTAAAAACTTGAACTCAGCGGCAAAACCGCCCCCGGCGCGCCGGGAAGCGCCGCCGCCACGCCGATTTTGCCAATCGCCTACTGGACAAGTGGTATTTTTTTGGCATTATTCGAGGCAACAGGAGGGAGCGTGCATGCCAGGATGGGGCGACAGGCGGAGCGAAGGCCATGGCGGGGCGGAGCCGCAATGAGCGCGCCGTTTTCGACCGAAGCGATCGATCCGCGCCTGGCCGGCCTCGATGCCTGGGACGACCGGCGCATCCTCGCCACCCTGCTTGACGGACAACAGCGCGGCCTCGACGCCGTGGTGCCCGCCCTTCCCGACATCGCCCGCGCCGCCGGGCTCGCCGCCGAAGCGCTCGGCTCGGGCGGCCGGCTGGTCTATCTCGGGGCCGGCAGCCCCGGCCTCATCGCGCTGCTCGACGGCCTCGAAATCCCCCAGACCTATGGCATCGCCCGCGACCGCATCCTCATCCTCATGGCGGGCGGGCTGGCGATGACCGAGGAACTGCTCGGCGGCCCCGAGGACGACGCCGAGGCGGGCGCGACCGATCTGGACCGGGCCGGGATCGGCCCGAAGGATTGCGTCGTGGCGATCTCGGCCAGCGGCACCACGCGCTATACGCTTGCCGGTTTGCGAAGGGCTCGTGCTCTCGGCGCGAAAACCGTGGGCATTGCCGGCAATGCCGGCGCACCGCTTCTGGCCGAGGCCGATGTGGCCATCCTTTTGGCCACGGGGCCGGAGGTGATCTCCGGCTCGACTCGCATGGCGGCTGGCACGGCGCAGAAGGCGACGCTCAACATGCTCTCGACGCTGGTCGGCGTCCGGCTCGGCCATGTGCACGACAATCTCATGGTCAATGTCACGGCCGACAACGCCAAGCTCGTCCTGCGGGCCACCGGCATCGTCGCCCGCACCGCCCGTGTCGGGAACGAGGAGGCCGCCGGCGCGATGGCGGCGGCCAATAACGAGGTCAAGCCCGCGATCCTTCTGGCCGCGGGCGCGAAAAATCCGGCCGAGGCGCGGGACCTGCTCGCGCGATCGGGCGGTGTCGTGCGCAAGGCCCTGGCCCTTCTGGGCCGGGACTGAGGGCCGGCAAGGGAACGCCCGGCGGGAGCCCATCCCGGCGGGTCCAACACTGAGAGGAAACATCATGATCTCGAAATCGAGGCTAATGTCGGCCAGCGCGGGGCTCGTCCTCGCTCTCGCGGCAACCCCGCTTATGGCGCAGCAGACCACGCTGGTCATCGAAAGCTGGCGCAATGACGACCTGACCATCTGGCAGCAGACGCTGATCCCCGCCTTCGAGGCGCAGCATCCGGACATCAAGCTCCAGTTCCAGCCCACGGCGCCCACCGAATACAACGCCGCGCTCAACGCCAAGCTCGAAGCGGGTTCGGCCGGCGACATCATCACCTGCCGCCCCTTCGACGCCTCGCTGGCGCTGTTCGAGGACGGCGCGCTGGCCGACCTGACCGATCTCGAGGGCATGGGCAATTTCTCCGACGTCGCCAAGTCCGCCTGGTCGACCGATGACGGCGCGCAGACCTTCTGCGTGCCCATGGCCTCGGTGATCCACGGCTTTATCTACAATGCCGACGCCTTTGCCGAACTGGGGCTGGAAGAGCCCACCACCACGGACGAATTCTTCGCGGTGCTCGACGCCATCAAGGAAGACGGCACCTATATCCCCCTCGCCATCGGCGCGGTGGACCAGTGGGAAGCCGCGTCCATGGGCTATCACAATATCGGCCCGGCCTATTGGCATGGCGAGGACGGCCGGCTGGCGCTGATCGCCGGCGACGCCAAGTTCACCGACGAGGAATGGGTCGAGCCGCTGCGCGTCCTCGCGCGCTGGGGCGAATATGCCGGCGACGGCTACCAGGCCCAGACCTATCCCGACAGCCAGAACCTCTTCACCCTCGGGCGCGCCGCCATCTTCCCGGCCGGGTCGTGGGAAATCTCGCTGTTCGAGGAACAGGCCGATTTCGCCCTCGGTGCCTTCCCGCCGCCGATCCCGGCCGCAGGGGACACCTGCTACATCTCCGACCATACCGATATCGGCATCGGCCTCAACGCCGCCAGCACCAATGCCGAGGCGGGCCGCACCTTCCTCAACTGGGTGGCCTCTTCCGAGTTCGCCGAACTCTATTCCAACGCCCTGCCCGGCTTCTTCGCCCTCTCCAATGGGGCGGTGACGCTGGAAAACCCGGTTGCCAACGAGTTCGTCTCCTGGCGCGAGAATTGTGAATCGACCATCCGGCCGACCTATCAGATCCTCTCGCGCGGCACGCCGAACCTCGAAAACGACAACTGGCTGCACGCCTCCAACGTCCTCTCGGGCGCCGAAACGCCGGAACAGGCGGCGGAAGCCATCCAGGCCGGGCTCGACAGCTGGTATACGCCGGGCATGTACGAGTAAGCTCGCCACGGCTGAGCCTGTGGCACCACCCCTCCCCGCCCTCCCCGTCAAGGGGAGGGTGAAGGAACAGAGAGGTCGCAGGCTCTCAACATTCTCCAGCCCGGCACCCTCCCCCTTGCGGGGAGGGTTGGGGAGGGGACTTAAAACCTCCGGGCGGCGACAGCCGCCCGGCCTTGACCCAAGGGGACGATCATCATGGCGGCTGCCGCTCCAGACGAGCATAAACCCGCGCGGCGCTGGCACATCGCCGTGTTCCTCGCGCCGGCGGTGCTGGTCTATACCGCCATCATGATCATCCCGCTGTTCTCGACCCTGGTGCAGTCGCTGTTCGGCCCGGAGGGTGGCCAGCGCGTCTTTGTCGGGCTGCGCAATTTCCAGACTCTGTTCGGCGATCCGCGCTGGGCGGCGAGCTTCTGGAACGCGCTGTGGAACAACACCTGGTTCTTCATCATCCACATGCTGGTGCAGAACCCGGTCGGCGTATTGCTGGCCGCCATCCTCTCGAACCCTTCCCTGCGCCTGCGCGGCTTCTACCGCACGGCGATCTTCGTTCCCACCATCCTCTCCTTCGTCATCGTGGGGTTCGTGTGGAAGCTGATCCTCTCCCCGCTCTGGGGGGTGGCGCCCAACATGCTCGACGCCATCGGCCTCAAGCACCTCTTCGCCCCCTGGCTCGGCCAGGAGGGGGCGGCGCTCACCACCCTGGCGCTGGTCTCGGTCTGGCAGTTCGTCGGCATCCCCATGATGCTGATCTATGCCGCCCTGCTCTCGATCCCCGACGAGGTGATCGAAGCCGCCGAGATCGACGGGGTCACCGGCGCCAAACAGTTCTTCAAGATCCAGCTGCCGCTGATCCTGCCCACTATCGGGATCATCTCCATCCTCACCTTCGTGGGCAATTTCAACGCCTTCGACCTCATCTACGTCTCCCAGGGGGCCCAGGCCGGGCCGAACGGGGCGACCGACATCCTGGGCACCCTGCTCTACCGCACATTTTTCGGTTTCCAGCTGCAGCAGGGCGACCCCAATATGGGAGCGGCCATCGCCACCATGATGTTCCTCATCATCCTCGTGGGCGTGTCGATCTACCTGTTCGGCATCCAGAGCCGCATGCGGAGGTATCAGTTCTGATGACCGCCGCCCGCTCCTCGCTCGCCCGTTCCGTCGCCGCGCACGCCATCCTCATCGCCTATACGCTGATCGCGCTGTTCCCCGTGTTCGTCATCGTCGTCAACGCCTTCAAGGCGCGGCGCGACATCTTCAACACCCCGCTGGCGCTGCCCACGCCGGAAAGTTTCTCGCTGGTCGGGTTCGAGACCGTCACCAGCCAGGGCAATTTCCTGCTCTACTTCCAGAACTCGCTGATCGTCACCGTGGTGGCGCTGGCCTGCGTCCTGCTGTTCGGGGCCATGGCCGCCTTCGCGCTCTCGGAATACCGCTTTCGCGGCAACACCCTGATGGGGCTCTATCTGGCGCTGGGGATCATGATCCCCATCCGGCTGGGCACCGTCGCGATCCTCCAGATCATGGTCGCCTCGGGGCTGGTCAACACCCTCACCGCGCTGATCCTCGTCTATACCGCGCAGGGCCTGCCGCTGGCCATCTTCATCCTTTCGGAATTCATGCGCAGCGTCTCCGATGACTTGAAGAATGCCGGGCGGGTCGACGGGCTCTCGGAATACCGCATCTTCTTCACCCTGGTGCTGCCGCTGGTGCGGCCGGCGCTGGCCACGGTGGCGGTCTTCACCATGATCCCCATCTGGAACGATCTGTGGTTCCCCCTGATCCTCGCCCCGGCCGAATCCACCAAGACGGTGACGCTGGGGGCGCAGATGTTCATCGGCCAGTTCGTCACCAACTGGAACGCCGTCCTCGCGGCGCTGACCCTCGCCATCGTGCCGGTCCTCGTCCTCTATCTCATCTTCTCGCGGCAACTGATCCGCGGCATCACTTCGGGGGCTGTCAAATGACCCAAAAACCCATCCGCGTCCTCGTCGCCGGCCTCGGCAATATGGGTCGGGCCCATGCCATGGCCTATCACAACCATCCCGGCTACGAGATCGTCGGGCTGGTCTCGCGCGGCACGGTGCCGGTGCCCGCGGGGCTCGAAGCCTATCCGCACTGGACCGATTTCACCGAGGCGCTGGCCGCCACCACGCCCGACCTCGCCTCGATCAACACCTATTCCGACACCCATGCCGATTATGCCGTCGCGGCCATGGAAGTGGGCGCGCATGTGTTCATCGAAAAGCCGCTGGCCACCACCGTCGCCGATGCGGAGCGCGTGGTCGAGACCGCGACCCGCCTCAACAGAAAGCTCGTCGTCGGCTATATCCTGCGCCACCACCCCTCCTGGGTGCGGCTGATCGCAGAAGCGCGCAAGCTCGGCGGCCCCTATGTGTTTCGCATGAACCTCAACCAGCAATCGGCCGGGCGCTTCTGGCAGACCCACAAGACGCTGATGGAGACCACCTCCCCCATCGTCGATTGCGGCGTGCACTATGTCGACGTCATGTGCCAGATCACCGACGCCAAACCGGTGCAGGTGCGCGGCATGGGCGTGCGGCTTTCCGACGAGATCGCGCCGGAGATGTACAATTACGGCCACCTGCAGGTGATGTTCGACGATGGCTCGGTCGGCTGGTACGAGGCCGCCTGGGGCCCGATGATCTCGGAAACCGCCTTTTTCGTCAAAGACATCATCACCCCGAAAGGGTCGGTCTCGATCGTCATGGACGAGGGGGCCAAATCGTCGGACCACGAGACCCACACCAAGACCGACCGCATCCGCATCCACCGCGCCGATCTCGACGGATCGGGGGCCTTCATCCATGAGGACGAGATGCTGTCCATGCAGGGGGAGCCCGGCCACGACGCCCTGTGCGCCGCCGAGCAGGCCTATATGTACCGCGCCATCACCGAGGACATCGACCTTGCCCGCCACATGCAGGACGCCGTCCAGTCGCTGCGCATCTGCCTCGCCGCCGACGAAAGCGTGCGCACCGGACAGCCGGTGGATCTGTGATGGGCAAGCGCATTGAGAGACTCGCCGCCCTGCCAAACCAAAGAAGCACCCTCCCCTGGACGGGGAGGGATGGGGAGGGGTGGAGCCCAAAACACCACCGCCTCGACCAGGCAGCCGAAGGACCGCATCCATGACCGCCCTTGAACTCTCCGGCATCAAGAAGACCTTCGGAAGCACCGATGTGCTGCATGGCATCGACCTCACCGTCGAGGAGGGCGAGTTCGTGATCTTCGTCGGCCCCTCGGGCTGCGGGAAATCCACCCTGCTGCGCATCATCGCCGGGCTCGAGGACGCCAGCGAAGGCACGGTGCGCATCGCCGGAGAGACGGTCAACGCCACCCCGCCCGCCAAGCGCGGCATCGCCATGGTGTTCCAGTCCTACGCGCTCTACCCGCATTTGACGGTCAAGGGCAACATGAGCCTGGCCATGAAGCAGGAAGGCGCGGCGAAAGCCGAAATCGAGGAGCGGGTCGGCACGGCCAGCCGGATGCTCGGGCTCGAACCGCTGCTCGAGCGCCGCCCGGCCGAGCTTTCCGGCGGCCAGCGCCAGCGCGTCGCCATCGGGCGGGCCGTGGTGCGCAAGCCAAAACTGTTCCTCTTCGACGAGCCGCTCTCCAATCTCGACGCCGCCCTGCGGGTCAACACAAGGCTCGAAATCGCCCGGCTGCACCGCGAGCTCGCCGCCACCATGGTCTATGTCACCCATGACCAGGTCGAGGCCATGACGCTGGCCGACAAGATCGTGGTCATGAATGCCGGCCGCATCGAGCAGGTCGGCTCGCCCATGGAGCTCTACAACCGACCCGCCAACACCTTCGTCGCCGGCTTTATCGGCTCGCCGCAGATGAATTTCCTCGACGCCGCCGCGCTGGGCGACACCACGGCCAAGACCATCGGCATCCGCCCCGAGCACATCGCCGTCTCGGCCGAGGTGGGCGATCTTGCCTGCGAGGTGACCCATATCGAGCAATTGGGCGCCGATACCAATCTCTACCTGCGCAACGAGACGGTCGGACCCTTCACGGCGCGCCTGTTCGGCGAGCATTATTTCGCGCCCGATTCGCGGGTCCATGTCAGCTTCGACAGGACCAAGCAGCATCGGTTCGACACCGAAGGCCAGGCCATCCGCTGACCGGGGCCCGCTGACTCAAAGCCGGGCGAGAAAGTCCCGCGAGCGGTCGAGGCACAGCCGCGCCGCCGCCTCGTCGTAATCGGCGAGGGCCGGATCGAGGAAATAGTGCCCGGCGCCGTCATAGCGGTGCAACTCCACATCGGCCTCGCCCTGCCCCGCCAGCCAGCCGGCGAAATAATCCTCGTCGTCGAAGGGGTCGGGGCGGGCGATATGGGCCGCGACCGGCAGGCCGGCCCGGGGCGGGTCCATCCATTCGGCGATGCCGGCGAACAGCAGCGCCCCGGCCATCGCCGGCCGCTGCTGCCAGAATTCGCCGACCAGCGCCGCCCCGAAGGAGACGCCCGCGAGGACCGCCTCGGCCGGCGCGGCCTCCACCGCCCGGCGGGCCCGCTCGATGATCGCCTCGGTGCCGACCGCCCGGCGCAGCGCGAAGCCCGCGTCGTAATCGTCGGCGGCCTCGCCGCCATAAAGGTCCGGCACGCTCACCGTGTGGCCATCGGCCTCGAACACCGCGGCGATCTCCCCCTCGACCGGCCGCCGGCCGAGGATGGAATGAAACAATACGATATGGGCCATCACCCGCTCCCTTCGTTGTCCTTGATCGCCAACGCCTATCGCGGCGATGGGGTCACATCATGGCCTCGATCTCGGCCCGGTGCGCGTGCAGCGTCATCAGCACCTTGTAATCCCGGTCGTAGCGGGCCCGCCGGGTAAGGTCGGGCCGGCGCGCCACGCTGGGCTGGCGCATGGCGCAGGCCGCATCCGCGAGGCCGGGATAGAGCCCTGCTCCGGTCGCCGCCGCCATGGCCGAGCCGAGCAGCATGGCGTCCGCATCGGGCACCTCATGCACGGTGCAGCCGGTGGCGTCGGCATAGAGCTCCATCAGCAGCCTGTTGCGCGTATGCCCGCCGGTGACGTGCAGCGTATCGATGGCATAGCCGGCGGCGTTGAGGGTTTCGAGGATCTGGCGCACCCCCAGCGCGATGGCCACCGCCGTCCGCCAATAGATGCGGCACAGCCCGTCAAAGGACGCGTCGAGGCTCATGCCCGAGATCACCCCCAGCGCCCTGGGGTCGGCAAAGGGCGAGCGATTGCCGTGGAAGTCGGGGAGGATATGCAGACGCGGGGCAAGATCGTCGGTCTCGCGCCGCAGCGCGACGATGCGGTCGATGATCGCCGCATGGGTCTGTGGACTGGGCGCGGCGCCCGAGGCATGCACGCGGATGATATGATCGAGTGCCGCGCCCGAGGCCGATTGGCCGCCCTCCGAGAGCCAGAGGCCCGGCAGCACGGCGCCGAAATAGGGCCCCCACACCCCCGGCGCCGGGCGCGGCGCGGTGGCCAGCGCGGTGACGGCGCTGGAGGTGCCGGCGATCAGCGCCAGGTGCCGGTCTATGCTCCGGGGCGCACTGGCAAAGCCGCCCAGCACCCCCAGCGCCCCCGCATGGGCGTCGACCATGCCCGTCGCCACCACCACCGTCTGCGGCAGGCCCAGTTGCAGCGCCGCCTCGGGGGTGAGCCGGCCCAGCGCCCGGCCGATGGGCGAGGCGTGCTCGGGAAGCCCGGCCTTTTCACAGAGGTCGGCCAGCCCCACCGCGGCGAGGAAATCGCTGGGCCAGCCCTCATCCTCATGGGCGAGAAAGCACCATTTGCTGGTGAGGGTCGACTGGCTGCGCGCCCCGGTGCCGCAGGCTTTCCAGGCGAGGAAATCGGCCAGGTCAAAGATGTGTCCGGCCCGCGCCCAGACGGCCGGCCGGTGGCGGCTGAGCCACATGAGCTTGGGGATCTCCATTTCCGGCGACAGCGCGCCCCCGGAAAAGCCCAGCACCCGGTGCCCGGTGGCGCGGGCCTCCTCGGCCTCGGCGATGGCGCGGTGGTCGAGCCAGACGATGGTGTCCCAATTGGCGTCGCCATCGACGCCCACCGGCAGGGGTGCGCCGGCCCTGTCGCGCACCACCAGCGAGCAGGTGGCGTCGAACGCGATGCCGGCCACGCGGGCCGGATCGGCGTCGGCCATGGCCAGCGCCGCGTTCACCGCGCGGCAGACGGCGCGCCAGATATCCTCGGAATCGTGCTCGGCCTCGTCGGCGCCGTTGCGGCGCAGGGCGATGCCCGCCTCGGCCCGTGCCAGCATGGCGCCGGTGTCCGTCACGACCCCCGCCCGCGCACTCGTCGTGCCCACATCGACAGCAACCAGGAGGGGTGTCATGAAATCCCTAGATCGATCGCAGCTTTTCTCCATGCGACCTTAGAAGATCGGGCAGGCGGCGCAAGTCATCGAAGACCAGATCGGGGCCGAGGGCGGCAAGTTTCGCGCGCAGGCCGGCCGGCTCCGCATGCCCGCCGCCGGCAAAGGCGAAGACGGTCATCCCCGCCGCCCGTGCCGCCTCGACCCCCGCCGGGCTGTCCTCGACCACGATGCAATCGGCGGGCGCGGCGGCCATCATGCGGGCGGCGTGGAGAAACAGGTCCGGCGCCGGCTTGCCCCGCGCCACCATGGCGGCGGAAAAGATGTGCGGCGCGAAGCGCTCATAGAGCCCGGTGAGGCGCAGGCTGATCTCGATGCGCTCGGCAACGCTCGATGAGGCGACGCAGATGCGCCCCTCGATCCGGTCCAGCATGGCGTCTACACCCGCCATGGGACGCAGCGCCGCACGATAACGGGCATAGAGCGCGTGCCGCATGGCCTCGCGGGCGGCGGCGTCCATCTCCACCCCATAGCGGGCGCGCAGGGTGTCCGAGACCGAGGCGAGCGTGCGCCCGAGGAAATCGCGATAGGCGGCAGGCGTGTCGATTTTGACCCCGAGCGCGGCGACGGTTTGCACCAGCACGTCGATGGCGATGGGTTCGGAATCGACCAGCACCCCGTCGCAATCGAAGATCACCAGCGGCGCCTCCGCCCCCGACCCGGCCCTTGCGCCCATCAGAGCGCGTCTTGGATATAGCGTTCCAGCGTCCGCCGCGCGCCGATCTCCCACACGGTACGCAGCCCATGGATGAAGGCGGCGCGATAGGCCGGGTGGCGGGCGGCGGCGCCGAAGATGTCGGTCATCTCCAGATAGGCCTCGGGGGCGTCCCTGGCGCGGATCGCCGCCGTCTGCAGCCGCTCCCAGGCCGGATCGTTTGGGGCGATGGGGGCGCCGGAATCGGTGGTTCCGTAGCAATAGCGGCACCAGAGCGCCGAGACGAGGGCCAGCCCGGTGACCGGCGCCCCCTGCGCCAGCCGGTCCTCGACCGAGGGCAGGATGAATTTGGGCTGGCGGTTCGACCCGTCGAGGCACAGCCGCTCTATGGTATCGCCGATGCGGGGATTGGCGAAGCGCGTGGCGATCAGCTGGCGATAATCCTCCAGATCGGTGCCGGGGACCGGGGGCACCACGGGGATGATCTCCTCGCGGGTCAGCTTTTCGAGATAGGCCGCGATGAGGGGATGCTCCATGGCCTCGTGGACGAAATGGATGTCCATCAGCGCCGCCGGATAGGCGATGGCCGCGTGCCCGCCATTGAGGATGCGGATCTTCATCAGCTCCCAGGGCGAGACATCGGCGACGAAGGTCACCCCCACCCGGTCCAGGGCCGGGCGCCCCATGGGGAAACGGTCCTCGAGCACCCATTGCCGGAAGGTCTCGCAGAATACCGGCCAGCCATCGGCGATGCCGTAGTGCTCGGCGACCATGGCGCGCTCGCGGTCCGAGGTGGCCGGGGTGATGCGGTCGACCATGCCGTTGGGAAAGGCCACCGTCTCGCGCACCCAGGTGGCGAGTTCGGGGTCGACGAGGTCGGCGAGCCCGGCCACCGCGTTCAGGGTCACCCGGCCATTATGGGGGATGTTGTCGCAGCACATGACGGTAAAGGGCAGAACAGCGTTTTCGCGCCGGGCCTTGAGGCCGGCGAGGATCAGCCCGAACACGGTTTTGGGGGCGTCGAACCCGGGGGCGTCGAACCCGGCGGCGTCGGCGACGATGTCGGGATGGGCGGGATTGAAGGCACCCTCCGCGTCGAGATAATAGCCGCCCTCGGTGATGGTGAGCGAGACGATGCGGATGGCCGGATCGGCGAGGGCGGCGATGATCGCCGCGGAATCGCCGGGCTCGAGAAAGCCGACCATGGGCGCGGTGACCCGGGCCCGGGTCTCGCTGGCGTCCTGTTCCACCACGGTGGTCAGATAATCCTGCGCGGCGAGGATCTGTTTCATCCCGACATCATTGGCCCGCACCCCGGCCCCCACGATACCCCAATCGCGATCGAGGCCGAGGTTGAACAGCTCGTCGAGATAGACGGCCTGATGCGCGCGGTGAAAATTGCCGATGCCGAAATGGACGATCCCCGCCGCGAGATCCGAGGATGTGTATCGCGGCACCGCGACCGAATCGGGCAAGGAGGAGAGGGATTCCGCCGCGAGCTTGATACTCATGATACGATCCTCGAATGCGTTTGGGGCGTCTTGCGCCTAGAGCGCCAGGCCCTGGGCGTCGAACCTGTAGAGGCGCCCGTTCATGGGCGAGAGGCCGACCGTCTCCCCGTGGCGGAAGGGCACGTCGCCCGGCGCGCGGGCGGTGAGCGCGCCGATGCCGTCGACGTCCACATGCAGGAAGGTGTCCGACCCCAGATGCTCGGAGACCTTGACCACCCCCGACCAGTCGCCGCCCTCCGGCGTGACCACCAGGTGCTCGGGCCGCACCCCGATGGTGTGGGCCCCGTGCCGGGCGGCCTCGGCGCCGTCGATGAAATTCATGCGCGGCGAGCCGATGAAGCCGGCGACGAAGGTGTTGGCCGGCCGCTGATAGAGTTCGAGCGGCGAGCCGAACTGCTCCACCCGCCCGGCATTGAGCACCACGATCTTGTCGGCCATGGTCATGGCCTCGACCTGGTCGTGGGTGACATAGACCATGGTGGTCTTGAGCTTGTTGTGCAGTTCGGAGATCTCCAGCCGCATGGCGACCCGGAGCGCCGCGTCGAGATTGGAGAGCGGTTCGTCGAACAGGAAGGCCTTGGGCTGGCGCACGATGGCGCGGCCGATGGCGACGCGCTGGCGCTGGCCGCCCGAGAGCTGGCGCGGCTTGCGGTCGAGATAATCGGTGAGGTTGAGGATGGCGGCGGCATTGTTGACCGCCTGGTCGATCTTCTCCCTGGGCGCCTTTTCCATCTTCAGCGGGAAGGCGATATTGCCGCGCACGCTCATATGGGGATAGAGCGCATAGGACTGGAACACCATGGAGAGCTTGCGCTGGGCCGGCGCGGCGCGCGAAACGTCCTCCCCGTCGATGAGGATGCGGCCCGAGGTCACGTCCTCCAGCCCGGCGATCAGCCGCAACAGGGTGGACTTGCCGCAGCCCGAGGGGCCGACGAAGACGATGAACTCGCCATCGGCGATCTCGAGGCTGATATCGGGGATGACCTCGACGCCGCCGAAGCTCTTGTTGACATGTTCCAGTGTGATCGAACCCATTGGTCTCTCTCTTTCCCGGCGCCCGCCGTGCGGATGGGGTCTATTTCACCGCGCCGAAGGTCAGGCCGCGGACCAGTTGCTTCTGGCTGAACCAGCCCATGATGAGGATCGGCGCGATGGCCATCATCGAGGCGGCCGACAATTTGGCCCAGAACAGTCCCTCGGGCGAGGAATAGGCCGCGATGAAGGCCGGCAGCGGCGTCGCCTGGGTGGTGGTCAGCACGATGGTCCAGAAGGATTCGTTCCAGGCGAGGATGATGTTGAGCAGCAGCGTCGAGGCGATGCCGGGTATGGCCATGGGGGTGAGCACATAGATCACCTCCTGGCGCAGGCTGGCCCCGTCCATGCGCGCCGCCTCGAGGATGTCGACGGGGATTTCCTTGAAATAGGTGAACAGCATCCAGACGATGATCGGCAGGTTGATCAACGTCAGCACCAGAACGAGGCCCAGATGGGTGTCGGTCAGCCCCATCATGCGGAACAGCATGGTGATGGGCACCAGCACCCCCACCGCCGGCAGCATCTTGGTCGAGAGCATCCACATCAGGACGTCCTTGGTGCGCCTGGTGGGTGAGAACGCCATGGCCCAGGCGGCCGGAATAGCGACGACGAGGCCGAGCAGGGTCGACCCCACCGCGGTGATGATCGAATTGCCCAGGAAGCGGAAATAGTTGGAGCGCTCCAGCACCGTCCGGTAGTTCTCCAGCGTCCATTCGAAGAAGAGGAATTTGGGCGGCGCGGCGATCGCCGTACCCTCGGTCTTGAAGCTGGTGAGGAAAGCCCAGAGGATGGGGAAGAACACCACGAGGGCGACGATCCAGGCCAGGGCGGTGAAGGCGAGCTTGCGGCGGGTCGAGACGGCGCGGGCCATGTCCTAGGCCTCCAGGTTCTTGCCGACGACCCGCAACAGGAAGATCGCGACGATATTGGCGAGGATGACCGCGACGATGCCGCCGGCCGAGGCGAGGCCGAAATCATACTGGAACTGCGCCTGCAGGTAGATGAGGAAGGGCAGGTTGGTGGTGGCCACCCCCGGCCCGCCATTGGTGGTGACGAAGATTTCGGCGAACACCGATAGGAGGAAGATGGTCTGGATCAGCATCACCACGGTCAGCGCCCGCGACATGTGCGGCAGGATGATGTAGAAGAACAGCGCGATGGGCCCCGCCCCGTCCATCCCAGCCGCCTCGCGCTGCTCCTCGTCGAGCGATTGCAGCGCGGTGAGCAGGATCAGCGTGGCAAAGGGCAGCCATTGCCAGGCGACGATGATGATCACCGAGAACAGCGGCACCTGGGCGAACCAGTCGACCGGCGAAAAGCCCAGCACCTTGGCGATCCAGGCGAACAGGCCGTTGACCGGGTGCATGAGCATGTTCTTCCACACCAGCGCCGACACCGTGGGCATGACGAAGAAGGGCGCGATGACCAGGAGCCGCACCAGGCCCTGGCCGAAGATCGGCTGGTCGAGCAGCAGCGCCAGCAGCGTGCCCCCGACGAGGGTGATGGCCAGCACCCCGCCCACGAGGATCAGCGTGTTGAGGAACACCGTCCAGATATTGGGATTGGCGAAGAAATAGGCGTAGTTGTCGAAGCCGGTGAATTCGGGGGCCCGGAAGGCCGTGTACCACTGGAAGGAGAACCAGATGGTCATCGACAGGGGCACGATCATCCAGATCAGCAGCGCGATGACCGAGGGGGCCATCATGAAGCGCGCCGCCATGCGGGTCTGAGCCGTTGCCATAGTCCTCTCCCTGTCTGCGTCCGGCGCTCGCGCCTGCCGCTCCACCCCACCCTTAGTCCTTCCCCCTCAAGGGGAGGGAAACAGAAGGCAGCACCTTCATCCCCTTCTATTCCCCTCCCCCTTGCGGGGAGGGGTCAGGGGTGGGGGTGGGCCAAGCACACGAGCGCCCGGCCCGCCCCCAAACCGAGCCTAGCGGTAATACCCGGCCCGTTCCATTTCCATGCGGGTGGTCTGCTGCGCCTGTTCGAGCGCCTGGTCGACCGTGGTCTGCCCGGCCAGCGCGGCCGAGAAGATCTGCCCCACCGCGGTGCCGATGCCCTGGAATTCGGGGATGGCCACGAACTGGCCGCCGGCATAGGGCACGTCCTGCACCGAGGAATTGGCGGTATCGGCCGAGTTGATGGCCCCCAGCGTCATCTCGGCGAAGGGTGCCGCCTCGGCATAGGCCGGGTTCTCATAGAGCGAGGTGCGGGTCCCCGGGGGCACATTGGCCCAGCCTTCCTCCTCGGCGACCATGTCGAGATAGGCGCCGGACGTGGCCCAGGCGATGAACTCCTTGGCCGCCTCGATGTTCTGCGAGCTCGCGGGCACGGCCAGCGACCACACCCACAGCCAGTTGCCGTGATTGTCGAACTGGCCATTGGTTGGGAACAGCGCATAGCCGACGCTGTCGGCGACCTGGCTGTCATCGGGGTTGGAGACGAAGGAGGCGGCCACGGTCGCGTCCATCCACATGCCGCACTTGCCCTGCTGGAACAAAGCGAGGTTTTCGTTGAACCCGTTCGAGGAGGCGCCCGGAGGGCCCGCTTCTGTCATCAGATCCACATAAAAGCTCAGCGCCTCGTGCCATTCGGGGCTGTCGAACTGGGGCTCCCAGTCCATGTCGAACCAGCGCCCGCCCATGGAATTGGCCAGCGCGGTGAGGAAGGCCATGTTCTCGCCCCAGCCGGCCTTGCCACGCAGGCAGATGCCGTAGATCTCGGCGTCGCGGTCGGTGATGGCGCGGGCCGCCTCGCCGATGAATTCCCAGGCCGGTTCGGCCGGCATGTCCAGCCCGGCCGCCTCGAACAGGTCGGTGCGGTACATGATCATGGCGCTTTCCGCATAGAAGGGGGACGCGTATTGCACCCCATCGACCGAAAGCGCCTCGCGCACGGCGGGGATCAGGTCGTCGGCATTGTAGTCGGCACCCAGATCGTCGAGCGGGGCCAGCCAGCCCTGCGCCGCCCAGATCGGGGTTTCATAGGCGCCGATGGTCATCACGTCATACTGGCCGCCGCCGGTGGCGATGTCGGTGGTGACGCGCTGGCGCAGCACGTTCTCTTCCAGCGTCACCCAGTCGACGGCGATGCCGGTCGCCTCGGTGAAGCGGTCCGAAAGCCCCTGCATGCGGATCATGTCGCCATTGTTGACGGTCGCGATGGTCAGGGACTGGGCCTGCGCGCCGGCCGCCAGGGCAAACAGCGAGCACGACCCGACAATGATCGAGCGTAACTTCATAAGGTAATCCTCCCTCATGCTCCAATCTGAGCATTTGCTATACGCATGGGCAATTACTCATCTTCTGACACATAAAGTCAAGCCCCTTTGCCGAAGCCTGGGGAAATGCCCAAATGTCCGCCCCCGCTCTGGGGGTCGGACGATGGGAAATGCTGCGGGGAGATTGGGCGCGGGACGCTGGGTTATCCGGCCCGGGAGCCGCTCAGGCGAGGAGTCGGGCGGCGGTGTCCTCGTCGGTGATCAGTCCGCCCACCAGCCCGCGCCGCATGGCGGCGCCGATGGCCTCGACCTTGTCGCGCCCGCGCGCCGCGGCGATCACCATGGCCGTTTCGGCCGATGGCAGGGGCGCCGAGGCGACCCGTTCATTGGTCATGCCGGCCACCAATTGCCCCTGCGCGTCATAGACCCAGCCCAGCATCTCGCCCACCGCCCCCGCCTTCTGCAAGGCCTTGAGTTCGCTGCGGGTGACGAAGCCGTCCTCATAGAGCGGCGCGTTGGGGCCGAGATCGCCGATGCCGACGAACCAGACATCGGCCTCGCGGGCCAGGGCCAGGTTCTTTTCGATCCCCACCTGCTGATGCAGCAGGGTCTTTTCCCGTTCCGAGGCGGCGATCACCGGCAGGGGCATGGGAAAGCTCGGCGCCTTCACCTTGTCGGCCAAAGAGAAGATCACGTTGTAAAAGGCGGCCGAGCCGTCCGGGGCGATATTGCCGGTGAGCGAGACGATCTTGTGCTGCGGGCAATCCATCTCGGGCAGCAATTCCACCGCCGCCTTCAGCGTGCGGCCGGTGCCGACCCCCAATATGGTGGGCTCGGGGCTGGCCAGCCGCCGCTCCAGTTGCGCCGCCGTGGCATCGGCCACGCCCAGCGTAGTGTCGGGGTGGCCGGGATCGGAGGGCACGATTTCGGCAAAGCTCAGCCCGAACCGGTCTTTCAGCCGCGCGGCCAGTTCGAGGCAGGCGGCGATCGGGTGGTCGAGCCGCACCTTGATCAGCTTTTCGGAAATGGCCAGCGAGACGAGGCGCTGCGCGCTCTGGCGCGAGACCCCGAGCTTGGCGGCGATTTCGTCCTGCGTGTTGCCGGCGACATAATAGAGCCAGCCGGCGCGGGCGGCGTCGTCGAGCTTGCTGCGCGAAGTGTCCTGGCGCGGCGGCACGGTATCTCCCTTGTGGCGCGGGGGGACGCTTCCGGCCGGCGCGCCCCGCCCTGGCCGGAAGCTCCGGCCCTATTCCTCGACCGGTGCGTCGGGGCTGCGTTCCTTGACCGAGTTGGCGCATTGGATCGCGTTGCGCTTGTCGGTATAGGTTTCGGAAATCATCATCGTCTCGCCATTGGAGGCGACCCAGCGCACGAAGAACTGGTCGTTCTTGGATTTGACGATCTCGAAGCGGTAGCCCTTGGGCTCCTCGTCCTTGGTCAGGTCGACGAGCGGGGCCTCGGGGGCGTTCTTGCGCGTCGAGTCGATGCAGTTCTTGGCGCTGGCTTTCTGCTTGTAGCTTTCCGACCACATCATGACTTCGGAATTGTACAGGAACTGGACGCCGAACTGGTCGTCCTTGCGTTCGACAATCTTGAATTTGTGCATGTCACCCTCGCTGACAGAAGTCCGTTTCACCATATCACCGAACATTGCGAATTATGGGCCAATCTTGCAAGCATATCATGCGTGGGAACCGCCATTTACACAGCAACATTCGGGCCTCATGCTCTTGCATGGGACCGCAGGCGAATGGTATCGCGCCAGTCGGCGCCGATGGGCGAAAACTTTTCCCCAACCCCCGCTTCATCGCAACGCGATCGGGCCCATAGTGTCGGCCAGAGCATTCCGCCGCTGAATTTGGCGCGCAAAAACAAGGAGAAAGCCAATGTCCATTCTGCTCGGAGACCTCGCTCCGGACTTCACCGCCCAGACCACCGAGGGCGAGATCCGGTTCCACGACTATATCGACGGGCACTGGGCCGTCCTGTTCTCGCACCCCAAGAACTACACCCCCGTCTGCACCACCGAACTGGGCTACACCGCCAAGCTCAAGCCCGAATTCGACAAGCGCGGCGTCAAGGTTCTCGGGCTTTCCGTCGACAAGATCGAAGAGCATGCCGGCTGGGCCAGGGACATCGCGGAAACCCAGGGCTCGGCGCTCAATTTCCCGCTGATCGCCGATGACGGCTCGGTGGCGCGGCTCTATGACATGATCCATCCCAATGCCGACGACACCCTCACCGTGCGCTCGGTTTTCGTCATCGGCCCGGACAAGAAGGTCAAGCTCAAGCTCGAATATCCCGCCTCCACCGGCCGGAATTTCGACGAGATCCTGCGGGTGATCGACAGCCTGCAGCTGACCGCCAAGCACCAGGTCGCCACTCCCGTCAACTGGAAGAATGGCGAGGACGTGATTATCGTCCCTGCCGTAAGTAACGAGCAGGCCAAGGAAAAATTCCCCGAAGGGTGGAACGAGGTCCGTCCCTATCTGCGTCTGGTGAAGCAACCCCAGGCCTGACGCCAGCGGCAAATCCACACGGAAAAGGCCCCCTTCGCGGGGCCTTTTTTATCGGGGTCGGGCCATCAAGCCGAAATGCCCAGGCTGGCCAGGCGGGCCTGCTCGACCCGGCGGATCTGCGCGAGCTGCTGCTCGAGGCTCCACACGCGCGATTGCTGCGACCGGCGATCGGCCTGCAGCGAGCGCAATTGCTGCCGCAGCGCTTCGATCTGTTCCGGCGTCTGGTCGGGCTGGCCGATCCGGCCGATCAGGCTGGTGATGCGGCTGTCGATAGAGTTGATCCGGGCCGTCGCCTCGTGGATCGCGTCGGCGGCGCGATGCACCCGTGCAAAGGAGACGCCCAACTCCCCCGGGCAGACGCCGTAATAGCGGTCCCCCGACAGCCCCTCGGCCTCGGCATTGGCCAGCCGGCAATATTGGCGCAGTCCGTCCTGCCGGCCATCGGCATAGAGCGCCTGATCCACCGCGATGCCATATTCGGAACAGGCATCGGCATGATTGGCGATATAGTCGGCCGGCCGGCCCCGGCTGCCATCGTTAAAGCCGATGGCGCGCCAGTCGCCGGCCTGGCATTGTTCTTCCGACAAGGTCGCGCAAGAGGCGAGCACGGCCCCCAAAAGCAGGGAAAACACCAGAAGGATCGGTCGAACCATCGTCATTCCCCTCGAAAAACGATCTCTACCGCCGCAAGTCTAGCCCTCTTGCCGCGGCTTTGACAATCCCGCCCGGTTCCGGCTCAATAATCCTCGATGTTGAGCGTATTGACGGCGGGGCGGCTGCGCCCGATCAAAGCCAGCAGCAGGCCCACGGCGCCGAGCACCGCCCAGCCCGGCCAGGAGAGCACCACCGTCAGCCCCGGATCCCAGAGCAGCGGGTGGGTGTATTGCTGCACGCTGAGCTGCAGGGCTTCGAGCGTCCCGGGCAATATGGAGCCGATGGTGGCGGCAAGGGGCGTCGCCACGAACCCGTCCTCGGCCAGCATGGCGGTGCCATCTGCGATGAGCAGGATGAGGGCGAAGGCGAAACACAGGGCGGAGATCAGTTTGAGCAAGCTACGCATGACAACATCCATTCGCGCCGGGAAAACGGCCGCGCCCACCCTACCACGCCGCCCCCGCTCCCCAGCAACCGGATTCCGCGCACGAGATTAACGCGGCGCCTCTTTTCGGGGCGAACGCGGGCTCCCGGGCAAAAGATGCATCAAAAGCGCGAAAAAACGCCATCCCCCCTTGGCACGGCATCCAATCCCGGATAATCGGGCATGCGATCGGAGAGATGGCCGAGTGGTCGAAGGCGCACGCCTGGAACGCGTGTAGGCGGGTAACCGTCTCGAGGGTTCGAATCCCTCTCTCTCCGCCACCAAGTCTAAGCTTTTGTTATTGCTTTGCTTTTTGCATCGAAAGCCCCGCAGAATGCGGGGTTTTTCCTGCCTCTGCGTTCTCTCTGGTCCGGAATAGCGCTGTTTTGCGAGAGAATTCGGCCGGTTTCTCGTCGGCTGATGTGCCGGTCCGGAATTTGCGGTGTCAGCGGGCGATGGAGATGCGGTGCTGGGTCCGCAGAGTGGACCACAGCGTCGGTACGGCCTCGGCGTCTTTGAGCGCCCCGAGCGTCAAGTGAGCGGGCGCTTTGCCGTCGAGGATCAATTCGACGATAGCCGGATCGAGAAAGGCGAGCCGCAGCATGCGGGTTGCCCAGGATTGGGTGATGCCATGCCTGGCAGCAAGATCTGCGATACCCAGCTGAGGGTTGTCCATCAACTCTGCCCACCATCCATGGGCTCTGGCGATGGCTTTGATGAGTTTGTCATCAACCCGAGAGGCTGCATGCTCACCGCCAGGAAGGATAAGACGCATCGCGAGCCCGGAGCGTTTCAGCCGGACTGGCACAGTGAGTTCGAGCGGCGATGAAGGCGACGTGATTCCTGAATCGAAGCCTAAAAGCCCGGCGATCTTCTGGCTGTCGAGCGACAAGGTGATGGCCCCGGGGCCGATATCGATGCGCTCGACGATCTCTTCGGTCAGTTGGACAAGTGGTTGTGGGTCTGAGCTACGTAGCATTCCAGCCAGGATTTTGGCCTCGGCAACGGCTTTGGCGATGGTATCGGGCGCCATATCCGGTACTGCCATGCCCTCAACAAGGTTGAAGGGATCATCGAATAGCTCGGCCAATCTTGTACAGACCAGGGATTCGATTTCGGGTGCCGGAATGCGGATGCCGCTATTGTTTGCAGCATCGCCACCATGCTGGAGGGCGCGGCTGACATAGTAGCGATAGCGCCTGGCGCCCTTGTTGGCGTGGGACGCCACCATCTTCTCTCCGGCATCATCGAAGAGTTTTCCGGCCAGAAGGTTGGGATGGGCTGCCGCCCGGATATGGGATTTGCCAGTGCGGTTGTCGGCCAGTTTGGCCTGCACCGCATTCCAGAGATCCTGATCGATGATCGGCGTGTGCAACCCGTTATGGATTTTGTCCTTGTGCCGGATGCGGCCGATATAGATGGGGTTGGAGAGCATGGCGTAGAGCTCGCCTCTGGTGAAGGCCGTGCCCCCGAACGAGCGTCCGGCCTTGCTGATGCGCACCGGCTTGATAATGCCTTTATCCAAAAGCTCATTCTGCAGCAGGCGGACATTGCCCAGGTGCAGATAGAGCGCAAAAATCTGCCGGACCAGATCGGCGTGCACATCGACAATGGCCAGGGTTCTACCATCGGGCCGATAGCCGAGTGGCGGTGTCCCACCCATCCACATGCCACGGGCATTCGAGGCAGCCAGCTTGTCGCGGATGCGCTCGGCGGTCACCTCACGCTCGAACTGGGCAAAGGACAACAGCATGTTGAGCGTCAATCGCCCCATGCTGGTCGTGGTGTTGAAGGACTGGGTAATCGACACGAAGCTCGTGCCGGCTTTATCGAAGGCTTCGACGAGCTTTGCAAAATCGAGCAGGGATCGTGTCAGGCGATCAACCTTATAGACCACGACAATATCGATCCCGCCCGCCGCGATGTCGGCGAGTAATCTTTGCAACCCCGGCCGTTCGAGGGTTCCCCCCGAGATGCCGCCATCGTCATAGCGTTTGTCGATCAGAGTCCAGCCCTCGCTGGTTTGGCTCGCGACATAGGCGGCGCAGGCGGCATGCTGGGCATCGAGGGAGTTAAAATCCTGTTCGAGCCCCTCTTCGCTCGACTTGCGGGTATAGATGGCACAGCGGATCCGCTTCATGCCGCTTCCACCTTCTTGCGCAAGCCGAAGAAGGCAGGACCCGACCAATGGGTGCCGGTGATGGCGCGGGCCACGGCGCTGAGCGATGACCACTCCCGGTCATTCCAGAAAGCTCAACGTCCCAGACAGAGTCCAGCGCCAGCTTGTTGTCAGCCAGCCTCAGCGCCCGCTTTTGCACCTCAGCCAGACCCAGGAGACGAATGACGGGGACCGTAACCAATTCCAAATGCTGAGCCGCCTCAAACCTGCCGTGGCCGGCGATGATCTCGCCGGCCTCATCGATAAGGATCGGGTTGGTGAAACCGAACTCCTTGATGCTTGCCGCGATCGCTTTGACCTGCTTACGTGAGTGGTGGCGCGCATTATCGATCCCTGCTGAGCGGCATTACTTCCTTGCAATTGTAGATTATTTCCCTGTTACCTCGAGTAGGGAAATTTAGGGACATCTCTTTGAAATTCCACGCACTCTATGGCGGGGGATACGGCGAGGAAGCTAAATTTTGCTCATTTTCGCTGTTTACAGCCTACTGAGCAGGGAAATGGCGCTGAGATCAGTTCGCATATGACTTCATGCACCGCCACCAAGTCTAAGCCATTGTTATTGCTTCGCTTTTTCTGCCGAACCCCCCGCGGAACGGCGGGTTTTGCGTGTCGCTTCATTCTCTCTTGTCCGGAATTGGGCTGTTTTGGCTGCAAGCGTGGATAAACTGATCATCACCGTCACCTGCGACTCGGATTCGGCATTTCCGGGAAACCCTCACAACCCCACCCCCAAAGGCATGAAGGCCGTCGTTGAGGAATATCATCGCGGCATCGACGCCGGCGCGGCGATCAGTCATATCCATGGCCCGCGGCGCCTGGACGATGCGATCCAGCCGGACGGCACACGCCTGTCGACCCTGGACATTCCGGGCTGGGGTGAAATGGCGGGCATGATCTCGGCCGATCGCGACACAATCATGCAGTACGGCATCGCCAGCGGCCGCTTTCCACAGCGCAAGGAGCTGATCCGCACCTATACGCCCGACATGCTCTCGGTCGCCTTCGTCGCCCATGACGAATGCTTCGACTACGATCCCAACAGGATTCCCAAGGAAATCTACGGCACCCATACCCGCGCCGAACTGGAGGAATACTGCCTGCTCTGCGCCGAACTGGGCGTCAAGATCGAGGTCGAGGCCTTCCACACCGGCGGTTTCTGGAACGCCCAGCGCATGATCGACAAGGGCATCCTCGCCGCGCCGGCCTGGATCACCTGCTTTTTCGGCTGGAAGGGCGGCGCCTGGACCCCGCCGACGGCCGACGCCGTGGTCTATATGCGCAGCCATCTCCCGAAGGGCTCGAACTGGAACGCCAGCGTCATGGACCCCGAGGAGCACTGGCGCGTGCTGAGCGCGGTGATCTCGCAGGGCGGCCACGTCCGGGTCGGCATGGAGGACAATCCCTTCCTCACCTCGGGCGAATATGCGCGCACCAATGCCGAACTGGTCGAAAAGATCGCCCGGATCGGCCGCGACATGGGCCGCGAGATCGCCAGCCCGGCCGAAGCCCGGGAGATCATCGGCCTTCCGGCACGCGGCCAATAGCAGCATCTCTATACACGGGGTCGGGCGCATATCCGCGCCCGGCCCTTGCGATCCTGCCATAGGGCATCAGAGACCATGCCCGCTTCGTGGACATGGCGGCGCAAAATCACTAGTTTGACGCATCTCTTACTCCCCGTCCGGATCGGCCCGGACAGTTCCCGCTCGGGAGGCAGAAGTGGACGTGACCTTGAGCAAGATTCTCCCAGACGCTTTGCCGGCGACCGGTCGGCCGGCCGACAAGCCGACCGGCGCCAGGGTAAAGGTGCTCGGAAAGACCTTTCACATTCTCGAAGTGCTCTCGCGCAGCGAGGAGCCGCTGGCCGTCGCCTCCATCGCCCGGCTGACCGGCCTCAACCGCAGCACGGTGCACCGGACGGTCCAGATGCTGCTCGAGGCCGGCTATGTGGAGCAATCCGCCCCGGGCTCGTCGCGCTTCGCGATCGGGCCGCAGACCCTGCCCCTCGCGGCCAGCTATCTCAACCAGAACCAGTTGCGCTCAGTCGCCCTGTCGCACCTCTATCCCCTGACGCTGCAGACCGGCCTGCGCGGGCATCTGGGCATCCATAGCGATGGGGAGGTGATGTATCTCGGCGGGTTCGAGAAGCCGGAATTCCCCACCATCTACACCTGGTTCGGCCGGCAAACGCCCATGCATTGCAGCTCGCTCGGCAAGTCGCTGATGGCCTATATGCCCGGTGAAGCGGTCGACGGCATCCTCGCCCTGCCGCTGCGCAAATTCACCGAGAACACGATCACCGATCCGGCGACCCTCAAGGAGCAGCTCACCGATATCCGCAAGAATGGCTATGCCTTCGACGACGCCGAGCACATCGAGAACAATTATTGCCTCGGCGCGCCGATCCTCTCGAACGGCGACGCCGTCGCGGCGATCAGCATCGCCACGCGCGACAAGGACGAGCTTTTCAAGGCCCTCCCCGCCCTCCTCAGAACCGCGGCCACCATCTCCCAGGCGATTTCGGGAACGATCCGCCTCTGAGGACAATCGGCAATCGATGGATGGCGGTCTTGAGCCAAATGGCGCAGATTGGCCGGAGTGTTTTCTGCTTGCGGCCATAGACCTGCCATGACCAACCGCCCCTCCATGCTGTCCCCCTTCCAGCACGAGTCCTTCCGCCTGCTGTGGCTGGCGACGCTGGCGTCCAATCTGGGCGGCCTGGTGCAGGCGGTGGGCGCCGGCTGGATGATGACCACGCTGACCGACAGCCACAACATGGTCGCCCTGGTGCAGGCTTCGACCACCCTTCCGATCATGTTGTTTTCCATCGCCGCGGGCGCCCTGGCCGACAATTTCGACCGCCGCACGGTGATGCTGGTCGCCCAGTCCGCCATGGCGGTGGTGTCGCTGGGCCTGGCGGTGATGACCTGGCTCGGCCTGCTCACCCCCTGGCTGCTTCTGGCTTTCACCTTCCTGATCGGCTGCGGCACGGCACTGTTCAACCCCTCCTGGCAGGCCTCCATGGGCGATCTGGTCCCGCGCGAGGAACTGCCGGGCGCCGTGACGCTCAATTCCGTCGGCTTCAACATGATGCGCAGCGTCGGCCCCGCCGTGGGCGGCCTGATCGTCGCCCTGGCCGGGGCGGCGGTCGCCTTCGTCATCAACGCCGTCAGCTATCTGCCGCTGATCGCGGCCCTGGCGCGATGGAAGCCGCAATATGCCCGGCCGCAACTGCCGCGCGAGCGGATGGGGAGCGCCATGTGGGCGGGACTGCGATACGTGTCGATGTCGCCCAACCTGCTTACGGTGCTGTTCCGTGGCTTTCTGTTCGGGTTTTCCGCCATCGCCATCCTGGCGCTGCTGCCATCGGTGGCCGCCGAATATGTCGGCGGGGGCGCCATGGTCTATGGCACCTTGCTGGGCTGTTTCGGCATCGGCGCCATTGTCGGCGCTTATTTCAACAACCGCCTGCGCGCCAAATTCAGCAATGAATCCATCGTCCGCCTCGCCTGCCTGGGCTTTGCATTGGCCACTGTGGGGCTGGGCTTCAGCCGCAACGTCGCCGTCAGCCATCTGGTGCTGCTGCCCGCCGGGGCCTGCTGGGTGCTGGCGCTGAGCCTGTTCAACGTCTCCATCCAGCTCTCCTCGCCGCGCTGGGTGGTGGGGCGGGCCCTGTCGCTTTATCAGACGGCGACGTTCGGGGGCATGGCGTCAGGAAGCTGGGTATGGGGGCTGAGTGCCGACGCCCTGGGTCCCGATTGGGCCCTGGCGCTGGCCGCCATGGTGCTGATCGGTTGCGGGCTGGTCGGGCTGCGCCTCGTCCTGCCGCAGTTCAATTCGCGCGACCTCAGCCCGCTCGACACCTTCAACGAACCCATGCTCAGGCTCGACCTGAGGCCGAGCAGCGGTCCCATCCAGATCATGGTCGACTATCATATCGCCCAGGAAGATATCCCCGCGTTTCTGGCCCTCATGCGCGAGCGCCGCCGCATCCGCATCCGCGATGGCGCCCGGCAATGGTCGATCCTGCGGGATCTCGAACAGCCCGATATCTGGGTCGAATCCTATCACGTGCCGACCTGGGTGGAATATGTCCGGCACAATCTGCGCCGCACCAAGGCGGACGCGGAGAATTTCGACAAGATCAGGGCCCTGCATCGCGGCCCCGATCATCCCAATGTCCACAGGATGATCGAACGCCAGATCGTACCGACCAACGACACCACGCCGCTGCGCGACAGCCCCGAACCGGAGGCCTGATCCGGCCTCGCCGACGCCGTCGCATGCCCGGCTCAGCACATGTCGAGGATGGTGCCGACCGCCTGGGCCGCGTTGTCGTGGGGAAAGGAAACCTGGGCAGTGCCGAGGGAAACCTCGATGATGCCGGTGGCTTCCTCGATCGCCACCAGGGCGTCCCAGACCATTTCCTCGTCGAGTTCGCTCACATCGAGGATGAACTCGTCGATGTCGCGCCCCGGCATGGCATAGGCGAGTTCAACCGCCACCGTGCCGGTTTTGACCGTCAAGGTCACCCAATCCTCATAGGAGGCGGTGTCGTCATAATCCTCTCCGGTGTAAAGCGTCAGATAGAGCTCCCCCACAATATCGCCCTGCTCGAGATAGCAGCCCACTTCGAGCAGGGTGACGCCGTCCGTGGCCATCACACCGGCCCGGCCCTGCCGATAGGTTTCGCCTTTCTCGGACTCGGTGACCCAGGCGGCCCACGCCTCGGATGCCAAGCCCAGCAGGAGGCCCGACAGGGCCAGTACGGTCGACAATTTGCGCGCGATCCTCATCAATTCCCCCTTGAAGATCATTTCCCCGCTGGCGGCCGCCAGCCATTGTGGCAGGATCGGGCAGGAGGGGCCTCGGCGCACCCCCCTGTTCAGGGGGGCCATGGAGGGAGAGGCCGTCCATAGGCTATGTGGTACACGGGTTCGCGGCGCGTCGGGTATGGGCTCGAGCGTCAACGCCGGGGGATTTGAGCATTTGTCGGTTCGCTTCACGCCCAATGTCCTGTTGTGGTCGGCCGTCATGGTCGGCACGCTGTTGGCGGCGATCATGCTGGGCCTTGCCATGGACCAGCGCTTTGTCGGGCTCCGGCTGACCGACGAACCCAGGCTGGCCATTCCCGTCCCCTCCGAAGGGGTTTGGATCGAAGGCATACGCAGTGGCAGCCCGGCGGCCGAACAGCCGGGAGCGGGCATTCCCGCCTCCACCTCCGCCCTCGTGGCCATCACCGGTTTCGACGGAACGCGCATACCCATCGGGCCCGAAGACCTCCTCGAAGAACCGGACGCGCTCGCCACCTATGCCGATATGAGCGCCTTCTTCGCGCGGCAGGACCGGATCGCCGCCATCCTGCGGCAGCCCTTTGTGGATCTCGAGATCCAGCCCATGTTCGGGGAGGCGCAAACCCATCGGATCGATCCGCAGCGCCAGCGGCCGGTCTCCTCGCTGCCGCTGGCCTTCTGGATTCAGATCGGGGTGGGGCTGGCCGGGTTCTGGATCGGCGCCTGGATCTGGGCTCTGCGGCACGGCGAATGGGCGCCCCGCTTTCTGGCCATCGCCGGGGCGGGGCTGATGATCTCGGCCTTTCCGGCCGCGGTCTACTCCACGCGGGAGCTGGCCATTCCCGGCGGGCTGTTCCGGGTGCTGTCGGCATTCAATTCCATCGGCGCGCTGACCTTCGGGGTAGGGATGATCGGGCTGTTCCTCATCTATCCGCGCAAGCTGGTGGCCCCGCGCTGGCTTTGGGTTCCCGCCCTCGTGCTGGGGGCCTGGAAACTGGTCGACCTTCTCGAATGGGTGGAAGGCCCCGGCCTTGGCCGCCACCTGCCCATCGTCGTCGCCATGCTCGCCATCATCGTTCTGGTCGGCCTCCAGTTCCGGGCCACGCGCGGCAACCCGCGCGACCGGGCGGCGCTGACCTGGCTCGGGCTGGCGGTGACCGTGGGGGCCGGCGCCTTCGTCGCCACGGTGATCGCCCCCACCCTTCTGGGGCTGGGCGCGGCCCTCTCCCAGGGCGAGGCCTTTCTGTTCTTCCTGCTCATCTATGTGGGGGTAGCGCTCGGCGTCGCCCGCTTCCGGCTGTTCCAGCTCGATGAATGGGCCTTCCGCATTCTCTTTTACGTGGTGGGCGTCCTGCTGCTGCTGGTGATCGACGCGATCCTTATCGTCACCATCGTCGACGAACGCGCGCCCGCCTTCGCTCTGTCGCTGCTGGTCGTCGCTCTCGCCTGGCTGCCCCTGCGCGACATGCTGGCCCGCCTCGTGCTGCGTCGCACCGAGCCGGCCCGCGAAAACCTCTTCCGGCAGGTGATGGATGTGGCGCTCACCCCGCCGGGGCGCGACCAGCAGGCGCGCTGGCGGACCCTCCTGGAAGACGCCTTCCGCCCGCTTTCGATCGCCCCCGGCCACGAGGCACGGACCCCGGCCCTCGTCGATGACGGGCTGGCCCTCGCCGTACCCGGGCCCGGCGGGTTGCCGGGATACCGGCTGGACTATGCGGATGGGGGAAGCAAGCTGTTCTCCCTGCGCGATGCGGAACTGGCCGCCGAGCTGACCGCCATGCTCGCCAACGCGCTGGAAAGCCGCAAGGCCTATGAAAAGGGTGTCGCCGAGGAGCGCGAGCGCATCGCCCGCGACATCCACGACAATATCGGCGTGCAGCTGATGGGCGCTTTGCACAGCACCGACTACGGCCGCAAGGACCTGATGATCCGCGAGACGCTCACCGACCTGCGCGACATCGTCAACAACGCCTCCAACCCCGATCTCTCCTTCGACGAACTCCTGGCCGATCTGCGCTCGCAGATTTCCGAGCATCTGTTTGCCGCCGGGGTGGCCATGGAATGGCGTGCCGAGAGTGCCGGGCCGGCGGTCCTGCCGCTGGCCACCGCGCACACGCTGCGCTCGATCGTGCGCGAGGCGGTGCACAACGCGCTCAAACACGGAAAAGCCCGCACCATCAGCATCGTTGTGCGGCTGGAAGGCGAGGCCATAGCGATGTCCGTCGCCGATGATGGGAGCGGCTTTGATCCCGATCGCGTCCAGGCCGGCAATGGCCTTGCCAATATGCAGGCGCGCGTCAGCGGGCTGGGCGGGCGGCTGACCGTCGCGAGCGGCGCCGGGGGCACGCGCATCGCGGCGGTTTTCCCCGCCGATACGGAACGAAATACCCAATGACCCGGATACTCATCGTCGAAGACCTCAGTGAAACGCGCCGCTGGCTGATCGAGATCGTCCACGCCTCCTTTCCCGAATGCGAGATCCACGAGGCGGCCAGCATGCGGGCCGGCATCGCCCAGGCAGCGGCGCGCGACTATGACGTGGCGCTGATCGATCTGGGCCTGCCGGACGGCTCCGGCCTCGACGTGCTGCGGAATCTGAGGCTGCTCCGCCCCCAGACGGTGTGCGTCGTCACCACGGTGATGGGGGACGATGCCTCCATCGTCGGCGCGCTTTCAGCCGGGGCGCAGGGCTATCTGCTGAAGGAGCAGCCCCAGGATCTGCTCATCCGCCAACTCAAGCAGATGGCGGAAGGCATCCCGGCCCTCTCTCCTTCGGTGGCGCGCCGGATCATGGAGCATTTCAAGCGGACCGGCCCGGCCGCGCCGGAGGACGATCTGACCGGGCGCGAGCGCGAGGTTCTGGCGCTGATCGGGCGTGGCCTGCGCAATGGCGAAGTGGCCGCCGCACTCGACATTTCGGAAAATACCGTGGCAGGCCATATCAAGAGCATTTATCGCAAGCTAGGCATCTCCTCGCGCGCCGAGGCCTCCTGGCATGCGGCCCGGCTGGGGTTGGGTCCCTAAGGGAACGCGCATTCCTCAAATTGTAACATCGCCCCTTGCGGCTTGGGAACCAGTGCCGCTTAATGGCGCTGCTCCGATTTGCATGGAGGGGGGATGGAGTCGCATTTCTTGCAATGGCTCGCGGTCGTGGTCCGGAGGGACCGCGCTAGGCGCCTGATGCAGGCCGTATTGTGGATTGCCGCCGCCGCCGGCCTGGGCTGGGCCCTGCTGGGGCCCCGGCCGCTGGCGTTCTGGCCGGCTGGCGTGCTGCTGGCCGCCGGTGCCGTGCTGGCCGGCGCGAGTGCGCTGACTGCCTGGCGCCGACGCGCGGGCCTTGGCAACGGGCTCTGGGGCGTCGCGCGGCACAGCGACGACCGGCTGGGCCTCCAGCACCGGCTCACCTCCGCCCTCGAACAGGAGACCCGGGGGCCCGGTGATGGCCTGCTGTCCGGCGCGCTGCTGGCCGACGCCAACCGGCATGTGGCGGGCGTCGAACCTTCCCGACTGGCTCCCCTCGCCGACCGGTATACGCTGGGGGCGGGGCTCGCGGCCCTGTTGGTGGCCATCGGGCTGCTGCCCTGGCCGGCCCCATCAACCGTTGAGCCCCAAACAGGCGAAGCCGTCGCCGAAACCGCAACCGCTTCTCCCAGCGTCACCATCGAGGACATCGCGGCGGCGGCGCGCCAGATCGGCATCGACTCGACCCTCCGGGACGTCGATGCGCTGATGGTGGCGGCCAGCGAGCTGGATACTCTGTTGCGCGAGGCCACACGCGGCCTCTCCCAGGAGGAGATGAACCGGCGCTTCGAGGAGTTGATCGAGATGGCGCGCATGGGCTATGGCGACACGCCACCGGCCTGGATCGCCGATGCGCCTTCGCCGACCCAAAGCCTTGCCAACCGCATCGAGGACTATCAGGAACGCCGGCGCCAGCCATCCCAGCCCAACGACACGCCGCCGGCGCCGACCCGCGCCGATGAGGAGCCGCCGGCCGAAATGGCGGTGGCCGAGGGCGCCGGCGCGCTCACCGCATCCCAGGATGCGGTCGCCTCGGCGCCCATGGACGGTCCCACCCTGCCGGGAATGCCGACCGATGAGGACGAAGAGGCGCGCGAGGCGCCGACCCAGGGCGCACCGGTGGGCGCCTCCACCCAATCGGGAGCCGGGGGCGGAGACATGGCCGGACTGGGGTCGCAGGCCCTACAGGCGACGCCTTTCGTCGCCGAGGAGCGGCAGGGCAGCGAGATGATCCTCGAGGCTGCAGAAACCGGGGCGGGGCGGCGCATCAAGATCGACATGACGCTGCCCCCTGCGGCCATGGAGGGCTTGCAGGCGGGAGACGGCGCCGAGTCCCTGGCCGACAGCCCGGCGGCGGCCGGCCTGCAACCCGACCGCGATTTCGTTCAGGCCGGCGATCGCGTGGCCACGTCGCGCTATTTCACCCCCGTCCAGCCCGATGAAGGGCCTATACTTCCATGATTTTTCTGGCCCCGGCTTTTCTCGCCCTCGCCCTCCTGGCGGGACTGATCATTGCCCTGCACATGCAGCAAAAGCGCAGCGTGGAGGTGGCCAGCCTGATGCTGTGGCGCCGTCTCGCGCCCGCCCAGACGGCGGCGCGCCAGCGCTGGCAGCGCCCACCTCTCTCCCTGCCGCTGCTGCTGCAGGTCGCGGCCATGCTGGCCCTCGCCCTCGCCCTGGCGCAGCCGTTGTGGAACGGGGCGAACCGCATCGATCACGCGATCTACGTCCTCGACGGCTCGGCCGACATGCAGGCGACGGGCGAGGAGGGCACCCGCTTCGCCGCCGCTCTCGCCCATATCGCCGCCATGGGGCGTGCCGATGCGGAGGCGGCGACCGGGCGCTTCACCCTCATCCGCGCCGGCGTCGTGCCCGATATGGTGCTGGCCCGTCAGACCCATGGCGACGATCTGGACCGGGTGCTGGAGACGCTGGCGCCCGACGATGGCGCCGCCGATTGGGCCGGCGCGGCGCGGCTGGCCGCGGCGGTGATCCGGCCCGGGGAAGCGACCCGCATCACGCTGGTCGGCGCGGAGGGCGTGCCATCCGCCCTCGCCGATCTCGGCCCCCCGGTCATCCTCGACCGGATAGAAGCCGGAGTCGGGCGAAACGATCTTACCCTTGCCGTCCAGCTCGAACCGGTGGACGCCGCCGCCGGCGCGTGGACGGTGACGGGGGCGATCACCACGGCCAGCGCCGAGGCGGGCAACCAGATGCCCCTCGTCCTGCGCTTCCTCCCCGATGGGGCCGACACCCCGATCGATTGGGCCCGCCTCACGGTTGCCGAGGGCCGTCCCCGGCCGGGCGGCGAGGGTGAACCGGCCTTGCGCGCCTTCCCCTTCTCCCACGCGCTGACCCTGCCGGGCGCCGGCGTGCTGATCGCCGAGATCGAAGGCGAGGCGCCAGCCCTCGACGCGGTGGTGCGCCTGCCGGTGCCGCCCCATGAGCGGATCATCGATGTGCTCTATGTCGGCCCCGATATCGATCCGGTCTGGCGGCGCGTCATCGAGTCGATCGAAGGCGCCGTGGTGCATCCGGCGGCGGAGGTTCCATCCGACAGCGCCCGCTATGCCCTCGCCATCGTCGACGGGGTGGCGGTCGGCACGGCCCCGGCGACCAACACGATCTGGGTGGGCAGCGCGCACCTGGCCGATGTCGAAACGCCCGCGGCGGTGGCCGCACCCGACCCGGTGGCCTGGCGCACCGATCATCTGCTGGGCGAGGGCATGGATTGGGCGGCGCTGCGGATCGCCGAAGCCTATGCGGTCCCGGCGCGCGAAGACGCGGTGATCCTGCTCGAAGCCGAGCACTGGCCGCTGGTCGCGGCCTGGACCGATCCCAATGGCCGCCAGTTGCGGATCGCCTTCGCGCCCGGCCGATCGAACTGGGTGGACCGGGCCAGCCTGCCGGCGCTGATCAATCGCTTCGTGCGCTGGTCGGGCCTCGCGGCGGGCGCGGAGATACCGCTTCCTTGTGTGGTGGGCAGCCCGTGCGGCGTCGATGCCCGCCTGATCGGGGGAGAGATCGACCGGCTCGATGGGCCGGTGCCCGAGAACCTGGCTTTCGATCTCCCGGCGCAGGCGAGGTTTTCGCGCGACGGGCGGTTCGTGCCCACGCATGCCGGCCTCTATCTCCTGTCCGGCCCGGCGGGAGAGCAGCATATCGCGGTCAATCCCGGTCCGGACGACCTGCACCCGATGACCGATGCGGCCGCAGAAACCCCGTCGCGGCCGGTCGCCTTCTGGCGCATCGCCGCCTTGGTCGCGCTGGGCGTTCTGGCGCTGGAGGCGATCCTCGCCTATCGGCGGCCGGGCACGCGCAAGCGCTCCCTCCTTATCCTGCGGGGCGGGGCGATCGCGCTGATCCTCCTTGCCGTGCTGATTCCCGCGCCGAACCTGCCGCGCCTGCGCGAGCCCGTGGCGGTGCTCGATACGCAAGGCGCAGCCTGGCCGGACGGCAATATCCTTTTCGGGCAGGACCTCGCCGTGGTGCAGGGCGGCATGCCGGCACATGTGCGGCGCGATCTGGGCGGGGATGCGGGTCCAGCACCCTCCGCATCCGCAGCGGCGGGCATGGGGGATGCGCTGCTGGTGGCTGGCGCCCTGTTGCCCCCGGGCCGCGGCCGGCTCATCGTGGGCGATGACGGGATCACGCGGGCCGCCGATGTCGCCGCCGCCATGGGCCGGCTGCAACAGCGCGGCATAACCGTCGACCGTGTGCCCTTCATTGCGGCAGGCGACGCCCCGGTGCGCGTTGACCGGGTGGAGGTGCCGCCCCTCGTCTATGAAGGCGACGACGTGCTGCTGTCGGCGGTGGTCACGGTCCCCGCCCAGATGGAGGCCGAACTTTCCCTGTTCCGCGACGGTGAGCTGCTGACTAGCCAGGCGGTGACACTGGAGCGTGGGCCCAACAGGGTGGAAAGCGTCATCGAAGGGATCGGTGCGGAAACGGCGCTCTATGAGGTGGCGGTGGAGGGTGCATCAGCAACCACCGGCGCGCGCAACGGCACCGCCGTCACCCCAACACCGGTGGGGACGATCGCCATTCTCGCCGCCGAAACCGAGCAGGGCGCGGCGCTGGCCGACGCGCTGGCCGCGCAGGGGATTGAAAGCCAGATTCTCACCCCATCGCGCTATCCGGCCTATCCCAAGGACTGGCTGCGTTATCGCGCCGCTATTCTGCTCAACGTGCCGGCCCGGGCCTTCACCACCGCGCAGCAGGAACTGCTCGAAGCCGGTGTGCGCGATCAGGGGCTCGGGGTGCTGCTGGTCGGGGGCGATACCAGCTTCGGCCCCGGCGGCTATCTGGAAACGCCCATCGACCGGCTCTCGCCGCTGTCGAGCGACATTCCCGGCGAAGCGCCGGAAGCGGCATTGGTGTTCGTGCTGGACCGGTCGGGCAGCATGCAGCAGGCGGTGGCCAATTCGACCCGGCTCGACATTGCCAAGCAGGCCACCCTGTCGGCGATCCAGCGCCTCAATCCCCAGAGCAGCGTGGCGGTGGTGGTGTTCGACGACACGGCGCAGACGGTGGTGCCCCTGCAGCGGATCGGCGACCCCCAGGCCTTCGAGCAGCAATTGGCGGGATTCGGACCCGGCGGCGGCACCGCCATCTATCCAGCGCTCGAGGAAGCCTTCGCGCAATTGCGCAATGCGGAGGCTCCGGTCAAGCACGTGGTGGTGATGACCGACGGGCTGACCCAGCCGGCCGATTTCACCCCCCTGGTGACCGCCATGCGCGAGGCCGGGATCACCGTCTCGACGGTGGCCATCGGCAGCGGCAGCGCCATCCCCATCGTGGACACCATCGCGCGGCTCGGCGGCGGCAATTTCCACACGACCACCGATTTCGCCTCGCTGCCCTCGATCCTCGCCCAGGAGGCGATGCTGTTTTCCGCCGCGCCGGTCGAGGAGGGCCCGACCCAACCCTTCTGGAGCGGTCCCCGCGACGATTATCTCGGTCTGCTGCCCGCCGATCTGCCGGTGATCGAGGGCTTCGTCCTCACTTCCCCCAAGCCGGGCGCGACCGTGGCGCTGATGACGCCGGACAAGGAGGGCGAGCCCATGCCGCTCCTGGCCCATTGGCGCTATGGCAATGGCAAGGTTCTGGCGCTGACCACCGATGCGACGGGCGCGTGGAGCCGCCGCTGGCAGGATATCGACACCTATGCCGCCTTCTGGGCCGAGGCCATACGGTTTCACCTGGCTCCCAATCAGCGGCCGGGGCTCACGCTGGGGACCGAGCGGCGCGGCGACGCGATCGACATCCGGCTGGCGGCGCTTGACGAGGACGGCCTGCCGCACGCCGGACTGGCGGTCGGGGCAATGGTAAGCCACGCGGATAGAGAAGAGGCCGTCACCCTCATCGAGGAGGAGCCGGGCCTTTATCGCGGGACGTTCGTCGCGGCGCGGGAGGGGACCTATCACATCACTGTTGAAACCGATTCCGGAGCGGCGGAGACGGCGGTTCATGTCGCCTATCCGGCGCATGTGGCGGCGGATGCCTCGGCCACCGGCTTTCTCACGCTCGCCCGCGCGACGGGCGGCACGACGCTCGATCCCGAGGCCCCCATCTTCGGCAACCCCGTCTGGCGATGGGTGGAAACGGTGATCTGGCCGGCCCTGCTGGTGCTGGCGAGCCTGGTTTTCATCGTGGAACTGGCCATCCGCTATTCCTGGCGCCCCTGGCGGCGGCGCACGGTCTCGCGCGGCGGCATGAAAAATTAGGTCTTGACCCGGCATGGCTTTCTTCACCACCATCCAAGTTCTTGCAATCACACGGATCGCGGCGCTTCGGCGCGGGTCTCGCGTCGAACATTTACAGGTCGAGCCATGACATTCGCGTCGCAAGCCGTCAGCCCTCCCGACGATCTGGACGGGCTTTTGCGCGCGCTGGACGCCAGCATGCAGGAGATCGGCCGCGTGCTGATCGGCCAGGACGAAGTGGTCCGCCTGGTGCTGATCAGCATGATGGCAGGCGGCCATGCCCTGCTCGAAGGCCCGCCAGGCGCCGGCAAGACGCTCCTGGTGCAGACCCTGGGGGGGGTCACCGGCCTCAAGACGGCGAGGATCCAGTTCACCCCCGACCTGATGCCGGCCGATATCACCGGCTCGACGGTGCTGGCGCCCACCGAGGATGGGGGCCGCACCCTGCAATTCCAGCCCGGCCCGGTGTTCACGCAATTGCTTCTGGCCGATGAGATCAATCGGGCCACCCCGCGCACCCAGTCAGCGCTGCTCGAGGCCATGCAGGAGCGCACGGTGAGCGTGGGGGGGAAGTCCATGCCCCTGCCGCAGCCCTTCTTCGTGCTCGCCACGCAGAACCCCATCGAGATGGAAGGAACCTACAACCTTCCCGAAGCCCAGATCGACCGCTTCCTCTTGCGCATTCCGGTCAACTATCCCAGCGAGGAGACCCTGGCCGACATCCTGCTCGCCACCACGGGCCAGCGCTCCGCCATGGTCGGCCAAAAGATCACCCCGGCCCAGATCGAGCGTCTGCAGGATCTGGTGCGCGCGGTGGCGATCGCCCAGGACGTGCGGCACGCCATCGCCCGGCTCGCCCTCATGACGCAGCCGCAATCGCCCAAGGCGACACGCGAGACCAATCGCTATATCCGTTTCGGGCTCAGCCCGCGCGGCGCGCAGGCCCTCGTCCTCGCCGCCAAGGCGAACGCCCTCCTAGAAGGGCGCTACAATGTGGATTTCTCCGATATCCGCGCCGTGCTCGCCCCGGCCACGCATCACCGTATCCAGCTCAATTTCGAGGGGCGGGCGGACCGGGTCGACCTGGACGCCTTCATGCGTGATCTCTTCGAGCGCGCGGTGAAGGGCTGATGGCCGTGCCCGACCCAGCCTTGTTGGAGCATCTGGCGACCTCGCGCTTTCTGACCGGCGCCGAGGCTTCGGTGGGCTCGGGCGAACGGCGCTCGGCTTTTCTCGGGGCGGGGCTGGAATTTGCCGCGCATCGCGACTATCGCGAGGGCGACGATACCCGCCATCTCGATGCGCGGTTGCTGGCGCGGCTGGGGGAACCCTATGTGCGCCAATATGCGATCGAGCGGCAATTGCCCATCGCCATCGTCGTCGACGCCAGCGGCTCGATGCGGCACGGCACGCCCGACAAATTCGCCACCGCCCTGGCCCTGGCGCAGGTTTTCGCCTTTATTGGACTGGCGGGAGGCGACCGGGTGGAGATCGGCCTGTTCGCCGACGGGCAATTGCACTGGTCGCCGCGCCTGAGCGGAGCGAACCAGGCCGAATGGGCTTTCGGCTGGCTGGCCGGGCAGGACGCCAAGGGGTCGACGCCGTTCAGCGCCGCGCTGCGCCTCGCCGCCGCCCATGTCCCGCGACGCAGCCAGTTGGTGCTGATCAGCGACTGGTGGGATGAGGACGCCGAGGCGGCGCTCACCCTGCTGGGGGCGGGGGGCCATCGCATCCTGGCCGTCAATATCCACGCTCCCGACGAGATCGACCCCGCCCCGGCCGGCGAGGGCCGCATGCGCCTGCGCGAGATCGAAAGCGGCGAGGAGATCGAGATGGCCATCGACCAAGACGCCGTCGCCGCCTATCGTCGGCTGCTATCCACCTGGAGCGACAGCCTGCGCAAGGCATGCCTGCACTGGCAGGGGCTTTATTTCCACATCAGTTCGGCGGTCAATGTCGAGCATTTCTTCCTGCGCGATCTGCGCGCGGCCGGGGTAATTTCATGACACCACGTCCAGTTCCGTCGCCATCATCCGAGGCCGGGCCTGCGGAGCGGGCCTCCAATATCAGCGTCCGGGGCGTGTCCAAGCGCTATGGGCGGACGCTCGCGCTCGATGATGTGAGCCTTGAGGTCGAGGCGGGGCGGCTCTTTGCTCTGCTCGGACCGAACGGGGCCGGCAAGACCACGCTGCTGCACATATTGAGCACGATCCTGCGCCCCGATTCCGGGGTGGCGGAGGTGGCGGGGGTCAATGTGCTCACCAACCCGCTGGATGCGCGCCAGCGCATCGGCATGGTGTTCCAGGAACCCAGCCTCGACGACCGGCTGACCGTGCAGGAGAATCTCAATTTCCACGGCCTCGTCTATGGCATGTCGCTGGCCGATCGCCGGCGGCGGATCGAGGAGATGCTGGAGCTGGTGGAGTTGAGCGACTGGCGCGAGCATCTGGCGCGTCAATTGTCCTCGGGCATGAAACGGCGCCTCGAGATCGCGCGCGGCCTGCTGCATGAGCCTCGCATCCTGTTTCTCGACGAGCCGACCGTCGGGCTGGACGCGCAGTCGCGCGAGCGCATCTGGATGTATCTGAGTGAATTGCGCGCGCGGGAAAATCTCACCATCGTGGTCACCACCCATTATCTCGAGGAAGTGGAATATTGCGACGCGGTCTGCATCATCGACCGGGGGAAGGTCTTGGCCGAGGGCTCGCCGGAAGAGCTGAAAGCCGCCCATGGCAAGGAGTTCCTGCGCGCCACCGCCCTCAATGCGGAGGCCGCCGACCGCATCCATGCGCGCCATCCCGAGGCGATCCGCTCGGGCAATTCGCTGGTCATCGAGGTCAAGGACGCCGCGTTCGCGCCCGCCTTCCTCGCCGCTTTCGCGGGCGAGTTGGAAACCGTCTCTATCGACCGGCCCAGCCTTGAAAGCGTGTTCCTGACGCTGACCGGGCGGGACCTGCGCGACAAGAAGGCGGAGCCGCGCGACATCGTGCGGGCGGCCGGACAACGCGGCGAAGCCTCGACCGGATGATGCCCCTTCGCCCACCCAGCCACGCCCTGTTGTCCCCGAGAACCGGGAGGAGCGCCCCGTGACGACAGTCTATCGCGTGCTGTTCATGGTCCTTCTGATCGCGCTGTGGCAGATCGCCTCGATGAATGTGGGGCGCAACCTGATCCCCTCGCCGCTGGCCACCTTCCATACGGGCACTGCCATGCTGGCCGACGGACGGCTGGTCGGAGCCCTGGGGGCCAGCCTGTCGATCTATCTGACCGGCCTGTTCCTCGCCATCGTCATCGCCATTCCGCTCGGCATCGTCATGGGCGGCATAAGGCTGTTGGGCAAGACGCTCGAAGTCTATGTCTATGCCCTGTCGGCCACCCCCAGGGTGGCGTTCATTCCGCTGATCATCGCCCTGCTCGGGCTGGGGTTCGAGGCCAAGATCACCGTGGTGCTTCTGGGCGCCATCATGCCGATCCTGATCAACACCTATGCCGGCGTGCTGGCCGTGGATACGCAACTGATCGAGATGGCGCGCTCGGTCGGGCTGAGCCGGACGGGCATCTTCGTGCGCATCGTGCTGCCCGGCTCCGTGCCGTTCATCATAGTCGGCCTGCGGCTGGGGGCCACGATCGGGCTGATCAACACGGTGGTCGCCGAGCTCTATACCGCGGTGACCGGGCTGGGGGGGCTTCTCGCCATTTACGGCAATTCGTTCCGTATGGAGGAATATTTCGTCGTCGTCCTGACCCTGGCCATGATCGGGGTTGTGGTGACCGAAACCCTGCGCCTGCTCGAAAGCCGGCTGAGCGGCTGGAAGACAGCGGGGTGACCCATGAAAATCGCCGATCCGGAACGGATTCGGACGGCGATCGAGGCACGGACAAGGGGATCGGCAAGGTCCCCTTCGTCTAGCAAGATTTTGAATTTGGGCGCATAGTGCCCCGAGCCGCCGGCCGATGCGCACACGCCGGATACTCTGGCCGGGCAACAGGAGGAACACGTCATGTCTAGAAGCCTTAAAGCCGCTCTCGGATTTGTCTTTGCCGCTTTGTCGGTCACCCCGCTCATGGCGCAGGATGCGCCGTTCCGCCTGATCGTTACCCATCTCGAGGTGCCGCTGGTGCCCAATTCCGTGCTCGATCTGGCCCATGTGCTGGGCTATTACGAGCGCGAGGGCGTCAATGTCGAACTGGTGCGCGTGCAGCAGACGCCCATGGCGATCGCGGCGCTGCAGGCCGGCGAGGGCGAGATGGCCAATATCGGCGTCGATGCGCTGCTCCAGCTCACCGCACGCGGCACCGACGACCTGCGCGCCGTCGCCTCGCCCAACAAATCGCTGCCCTTCCTGATCGCGGCCAAGGATTCGATCGCCACGGCCGCTGATCTCGGCGGCCACAGCTTCGGCGTCGGCCGGGTGGGCAGCCTCGACCACACGCTCAGCGTCAAGGTGCTCGAGAGCCAGGGCGTCGACACCGACCAGATCGAGCTGGTCAGCCTGGGACAGCCCAATGTGCGCGCCCAGGCGCTGGCTGCGGGCCAGATCGACGCCACCACGGTCTCCATCGGGGTGTGGACCACGCTGCCCGACAAGGAGGGGCTGCATGTCCTCGTCTCGGCCGACGACTATTATGCCGCCGCGCCGGTGGTCAACAAGGTCAACGCGGTGACCACCACGGTGCTCGAGGAGCGCCGCGACGAGGTGATGGGCGTGCTGCGGGCGCTGGTCAATATCTCGCGCGACTTCGCCGCCGATCCCGAATTGTGGGTCGATGCCATGGCGACCGAACTGCCGCATATGGACCGTGAGGAACTGGCCACGCTGGCCGAATCCTTCACCCAGAGCTGGAGCGTCAATGGCGGCATGAGCGCCGACGAACTCGACTATACGGTCACCTCGCTCTATGAGGGCGAGGAATTCGCCGACCTGCCGCCCGTGGCGCTGGAAAGCTGGGTCGATTTCGGACCCATCGACGCCGTGCTCGCCGAGCTAGGCGTCGACGACGCCATGGATCAGCCGGCCCGATGAGCAGTGCCGCCCCCGCCCCGGTTGCATCGGCGGCGCCCCCGGACCGGGGGCGGCAGCGCATCGTTCTGGAGAACGTCTTCAAGAGCTTCGAGCGGGCCGGGCAGAAGACGCAGGTGCTGGCCGATATCTCGCTGTCGGCCGATGACGGCACCTTCATCAGCCTGCTCGGCCCCTCGGGCTGCGGCAAGACCACGTTGCTGCGGCTGGCCGACGGATTGATCGCGCCCGATAGCGGGCGCATCGCAGTGTCGGGGCATCCGCCCCGGCCGGGTCCCGAAACCGGCTTCGTATTTCAGTCCTTCCGCCTCATCCCCTGGGCCACGGTAAGCGCCAATATCGAGTTCGCGCTTCTGCCCACCGGGCTGGGCCGTGCCGAGCGGCGCGAGCGGGCACGGCGCTATATGGACCTGGTCGGACTGACCCGGTTCGCCGATTCCTATCCCGGCGAATTGTCGGGGGGGATGGGGCAGCGGGTGGCCCTGGCGCGCGCGCTGATCCCCGAACCCAAGATCCTCCTGATGGACGAACCCTTCGCGGCGCTCGACGCCCAGACCCGCGAACTGATGCAGACCGAGCTGATGCGGCTCTGGTCGCGTCTGGGTTCGGTGGTGCTGTTCGTCACCCACAGCGTCGACGAGGCCATCGCCTTGTCCGACAAGATCGTCCTGATGGGACCGCGCCCCGGCCGCATCCTCGAGGTGATCGATGTGGGACTGCCCCGGCCGCGCCAGCTTTTCGAAATGCGGTCTGAGCCCCGCTTCATCGAATTGCGCGACTATCTGTGGAACCGCATCCGCACGCTGGTGCTCACCGACCCGGCTTCGGATTTCTACGGCCGCGACCTGGAGCCGGAGTGAATGGCCTGTCACGTTTCCCCGCCCATGACCCCGCCCGCATCAGTGTGCGCACTTCGGCCGTCCGGCCGCGCCACTCATAATAGCATTCGGAGACTGCATTGAAGCTGCTCGGAGGAATCTACGCCATCTGGCTGCGCGAGGTGAAACGCGCCCTGCGCGACCGTGGACAGCTGATCGGCGGCGTCAGCCGGCCGATCCTGTGGCTGCTGATCATGGGCATCGGGCTCAACCCCTATTTCCGCGGCGAGGTCTATGGGGAAGTCCGCTTCGTCATCCCCTATACCTATGTGCAGTTCATCTTCCCCGCCATCATCATGCTCAACATCATGTACACCTCGGTGCAGTCGGCGGTGTCGGTGATCTGGGACCGCGAATTCGGCTTCCTGCGCGAGGTTCTGGTTTCGCCCATGCCGCGCTGGGCGGTGCTGCTGGGCAAGATCCTGGGCGGCACCACCATCGCCGTGCTGCATGGCAGCCTGGTGCTGGTGCTGGCGCGCTTCGCCAACATTCCCATGGGCTGGCTCAATGTGGTGCAGGGCCTTGCCTTGATGTTCCTGCTTGCCTTCGGGCTGACCTCGTTCGGCATCATCATCGCCAACCGGGTGCGCAGCTTCGAGGGCTTCGGGGTGTTTTCCAACGCGGTGATCCTGCCGCTCTATTTCACCTCGAGCTCGATCTTCCCGCTCGATCCGGCCCTCACCCGGGCGCAGACGGCGGTGCTCTATCCCGACTGGCTGATCTTCCTCGTGTCGATCAATCCGCTGACCTATGCGGTCGACGCCTTCCGGGGCACCTTTATCGGCTTCAACCAGTTCGATCCCATGCTGGGGCTGATCATCATGGGCGCCATGGCGGTGGGCTTTTTCACCCTGGCGCTCATCGACTTCAACCGGGCCTGAGGGGAAACGCTTTGGCCGGCCGGACATCGAGCGAAACCAAGCACAGCAAGCCGCTTTCGGGCCTGGTGCGGGACCTGGGGGCCTTGGCGATCATGTTCGGGCTGCTGCTCGGCGCCTATTTCCTGCCCCCCGACACCTCGCTGCACGAGGTGCGCACGGCCAATCGGCTGTCGGTGTGCCTGCCGCGGCTCTATCCGCCACTGGTCACCGGCGATCCGGCCAATCCCGGCTTCGACGTCGACGTGCTCGGCGAGGTGGCCTCGCGCCTGGGGGTGCGGCTGATGCTCAATTACAGCTCGGCCATGGGACGCGACTTCAATCCGCGCAACTGGCGGGTGACGCGGGCCCAGTGCCAGATCCTGGCCGGCGGGGTGGTGCTGTCCCAGAGCGTGCGCTCCTTCCTCGATACCGCCCCCGGGCCGCTCAGCACCGGCTGGACGGTGCTGGCGCCCCAGACCATCGACTCACTGGACGGCCGGCGGGTCGCGGTGTTCTCCGGGCTGACCGGGCTCGATCGCATTGGGCTGTCGCGGTATCTGCGCGCCCTGGGCAGCGAGATGCACGTCGCCCAGTCCGAGGAGGACCTTGCGCGGCAATTGCGCGAGGGAACCGTCGACGCCGCTGTCACCGAGGCGCTATCGGGCCAGCAGATCGCCGCCCATAATGACTGGGTGGCCCATTGGTTGCCCGAACCCTTCGAGCGCTACCAGCTCGGCTATGGCTTCTGGCGCGGCGACGTCACGCTGCTGCAGGCGGTCGAGGGCATATTGGGCGACATGGAGCGGGACGGCACCATGCAGGCGCTGCTCGACAAATACGCCATGGAACCCATCGAGGCCACGCTCTCCGAGGGTATCGACGCCATTGAACCGGACCCGGTCGATTAGCCCACCACCCCGCGAATGGCGCGGACCACCGGGTCGAGCCAGGTGCCTCGGGTCAGGATCATCACGACGACCAGGGCGATGGCCAGCCAGCGGGTCTGGCGCGTCAGCACCTGCGCCCATTCGGGCTTGGCCGCGGTCAAAAGGTGCGCCCCGGTCAGGGGAGGAAGCGGGATGAGGTTGAAGAGGGCGTAAAACAGCGCCATCTCGCCGGTGACCGTCATGCCGGCGATCACATACATGGCCGCGCCGGGATCGACGACGCTGAGCACGGCGAGACGGAGGTTCAGCACCACGACGCCGAAAAGCGCCAGCAGCGCGAGGCTGACGAAGACGCACACCACCAGCCCCCAGCGGCCCCACCGCATCTGGGCGGGGTCGAGGTCCATGGGCTCGATCCAGCCGGCCCGCGCCGCGATGGCCGACACCAAACCCAACAGGCTCAGATGCTTGAAGGGCATCAGGGTAAGGCGCCCGTCATATTGCGGCGTGCGATCGCCCAGAAGGCGGGCGATGCCGGCCAGGATGCAGCCATGCACCCCGGCTATAACGATGATGGCGACCACGCGCTGGATGAGGACCGCCAGCGAAAGATCGGTGAACATGACGAGACTCTCCCCCCGGCTTGTCGGTGTCGCGCGACTACTGGTTCCCAGCGCTGCCCGGCAGCCCGGCCTCGGCGAGGATCTCGTCGATGATGCCGTCCTCGGCCAACGACCGGATGGCCTGGTCGAGCTGGTCGCGCAGGAACACGTTGTATTCGCGCATCATCATGCCGATCGGGGTCGGGTCGGCGCGGATGGGATCGATCGGCACGAGCCGGATGCCCTGCCCTTCTGGATCGCCCTCGGTCTGGCTATGGATCAAAGGGGCCCAGATCAAGGCGCCCTCGATGCGCCCATCCTTGAGATAATTGACGACCGGAACGTAGCTGGGCACGGGAAAGCGTATCCAGCGCTGTTCCTTGGGCAGCAGGCCGAGATATTCCATAAACGCCTGGTCTACCGCGCTCGACATCATGGAGCCAACGGGCAGGCCCGCCGGGATTTCGCCGAGGCTGTCGTATTCGGGGTTGGCGACAGCGAGAACATAGGGTGCCTCATAATAGGCACGCGAGGGGATCAGCCAATCGGCCGAAATCTGTTCGCCCAGGGTGAAGCCCATGACCGCATCGCAATGCTGACCGAGTTGGATCAGTACGGCCTCCCAGAAATCGTCCTCCCGATGCGCGACGGTGTTGGTGTACTCATAGAATTTCACGTTCAGCAGCAGGGCGTTGCCGATCTCCTGGCCGATGCGGCGATCGATCTCGATGGTCGGACTGACCGACCACAGGCAGAAGGTCAGTTCGCTGCCCCTGATCCAGCGCCGCTCCTGATAGATTTCGGGCGGCACATAGGGCATGGCCACCTGCGCGAGCGCCTGCCCGCCAATGTTCAACGACAGGGCGAGACCGAGCAGGCACGATCCAAATCGAACAGTCATTCGCAATCCTCCTTGGCGGCTCTCCTCGGAACCGCTCCAACCCATTGTGCCGGCCGCGCCCGCCTGCCCCCGCCTTCGCGGTTCCTCCGCCCGTTGGCCGGGCAGTATTTAAACGAATGAAGGGGCCGTAGCCCCTTCATCATGCCTTGGTGCCGATGCCCGGATCAGTTGCTCTCGGGCAGGGCGAACACGTAGACGGCGTTGCCCACATTGGGGTGCACGATTTCGGGCGAAACCAGCCGCGGCACGTTGCGCGGGCTGCCGCCACCGAGGCCGGTGGTGACCGCAATGTACTGGCGACCATCGACTTCATAGGTGATGGGCATGCCCTGCACCGAAGTCGGCAGACGGGTCGACCAGAGCTCTTCGCCGGTTTCGGCGTCATGCGCCTTGTAGTAGCGGTCAAGGTCACCAGCGAAGGCGACCCCGCCAGCGGTCGAGAGAATGCCCGTCAGGTAGGACGCGCGCTGCTCGACGCTCCACACTTCTTCCATGGTGGTGACGTCGATGGCCGAGAGCTTGCCGAGATTGCCGTTGGTGCCGGGCATCTCGAAGAACCAGCGGTCAGCCGCCGATCCGCCCGAACCGACCACCATCTCCACTTCGCGACCCTGGATTTCCATGCAGGTCTGGCTGAGCGGGATGATCATCAGATTGGCCGGCTCGTAGTAGCTCGACGGGGGCCAGTCATGGCCGCCGGCCGTGCTCGGGCACACCGAGACGGTGTCGCCGACCTGGGCGTTGCGGATGTCCTCACGATAGGTGGGACGGCCATTCTCGTCAAAGGACTCGAAGGCGTTCTGGTAGGTGACGTGCGAATGTTCGATATATTCGCCCGTCTCGCGATCGAGCTTCCACAGGATGCCCGACTTGCCGATCGTCATGACGGTCTTGCGGCCGTCGATGTCGATGAGCTGACGCTCGAAGATGTCGTCCCAGTCCAGCGCTTCGCCGGGCGAATGCTGGAAGTACCAGCGGATTTCGCCGGTCTCGGGCACGATGGCCAGGGTCGAACCGGTATAGAGCGCATCGTCCTCGGTGGTCAGGCCACGGCTCGAGGGAACCCACGGCTTGGCCTGGGCGATGCCCACATAGTAGAGGTTCAGCTCGGGATCGTAGCTGCCGGTGATCCACTGGTCGCCGCCGCCACGCAGTTCGTAGGGCAGGTCGCCCCAGGTATCGCCGCCGGGCTCGCCCGGACGCGCGATGGTCGAGGTGCGCCACAGCTCTTCGCCGGTGTCGGCGTCGTGCCCGGTGATGAAGCAGCCTTCTTCCGTGAAGTTCTGGCAGCCATTGATCTGCGCGATCACGATGCCATTGGCCACGATCGGGCCGGCCGAGGTGAAATAACCCCCGGTATAGTCGGCACGCTCGGTCTCCCAGACCAGGGCGCCGGTCTGGGCGTCCAGGGCGACGACGAAGCCGTCATCGGAAGTCAGGAAGATCTTGTCTTCATACAGCGCCACGTTGCGCGAGGGACGACCGAGGCCGGCATCCTCGGGGATGTCGCGGCGGTATTCCCACAGGAGCTCGCCCGAGGCGGCGTCGAAGGCCTGCACGATATCGCCCGGATTGGGCAGATACATGATGCCATTGGCCACCAGCGGCGTGGGCTGGTTGGTGCCGGGCTCCATGGCCCAGGACCAGACCAGTTCCAGGTCCGTGACGTTGTCCCTGTTCACCTGGTCCAGCGGGCTGAAACCGTGCGAATCGTAAGTCCGGCGCCACTGCAGCCAATCGCCGGGATTGGGGTCGCGCAGCGTGTCGTCCGTGACATAGGGCGATCCGTCCTGCGCAAAGGCAGTGACCGCCGTACCGGCGACGCTGGTGGACACCAGCAATGCTGCCGCCAGACCGAGTTTACCAACCATCCTCATGGTATGCCGCTCCCTTATCGTTGTGCTTTGCTCTCTCATCATACTCATTCACCTGCCTGCGACATCAGCCAGGCGCGAAGTTCGCCATTGTCGTTGCGCGACGTCCGGACCACCACATAGAGATTGTCGGACTGCAGCAGCTCGAGCTGCTCGCTGTCGAGCTCGAGGGTGCCGCTGAACTCGCCCTCGGTGCCGCCGGCAATGTCGATGCTGGCGATCTCGGGACCGGCCTGGCCCGGAGGGGCCGAGTGAATGGACAGGGTCGTGGCATCGCCGCGCAGACCGGAATATTCGCCGGTGATGGTCAGCGTGCTGCCGTCGAGGGTTGCCTGGACGTCGCCGGTGCCGCCGATCAGCGGGCGGTTGGTGTTGGAGACCGGCATGAAGCCGAGCTTGTCACCAAATTGCGTGGCCTCCTGGGCCATTGCGCCGGTAGCGGTCAAGCCCGCTACCATAATGGCTAAACCAAACTTTTTCAGCATAGAGTCCTCCTCCTTTAAGTTATTGAGATACAAATGCATACTGCCGGAGTCCGGCAAGTGGAGAGGTCTTCGACTTTCGTCTAAGACGATGACAGTTTCACAGCAAAACAGGGGCCGATGGCCCCTGTCGCACATTTATTCGGCGAGACCGGCGTCTTCTTCGGTGACCGGGCCGTAATCATTGCCGAAATTGGTCCGGACATAGGTGGCCAGCGCCAGCAGTTCGTCCGTGCTCAGCACGTCGACAAAGCCGGGCATTTCGCTGCCGCCCTGGGCAATCTGACGATAGACGAAGGCCGCGTCGGCGAGCTTGCCGTTGCCGCGCAGGCTCGGGCCGATATCGCCGCTGCCATTGGCCGCGTGGCAGGCCGCGCAGAAATCGTCGTAATTGGTCTTGGCCAGCGCCATGGCCTCTGCGCTCAGCGCGGCCTCGTCGGCCGCAGGTGTATCCTGGGCGAACGCCGGCACAGCCGCCATCATGAAGGCTGCAATGAATAGAGTCTTGATCATTGTATATTCCACAATCTGGTTGGAGCTCTTCCAGGCGCCTGACGCGACGCGGGTTGGGGGAGTGTAACGTCATCCTCCCGCCAGTTCCAAGCCCTAAAGCTACTCAAAGTTTCATATTTTTTGCATTATGCGACTTTAGTCTAACATACTACCCTGCTGCCAGGCCACCTATCCGGACTATTGCGGCGGCGGTTTGGTCGACTTCTCCAGTCTCCCATTCTATGGCATCATCCACTCCTGACCCCAATCCTTGCACCCTCCCGCTTCTGGCCGGAGTGTGCATTCCTGCCGGAACGCCATGTCCACCTGTGCCCCCATCATTCTAAGCGACGACCATCTGGCCCGCGTGGTCCCCGCCGAAGGACGATTGCACGATCCGCGCTGGCGGATGCTCGAGGATGCCGATCTCGACCGGCTGGCCGATCATCTCACCCGGGGCCGGCCGCGGCCGCTCTCGGTGTTCGCCTACGGATCGCTGATCTGGAACCCCGGCTTTGCCGTCCAGTCCTGGCGCCGCGCCACCGCCATCGGATGGCACCGGAAATTCTCGATCTCGCTGGACCATTTTCGCGGCACGCCCGAGCGGCCGGGGCTGATGCTCGCCCTCGCGTCGGGCGGCAGTTGCGAGGGGATGCTCCTTGGCATCGACGATGAAAGCGAGGCGCAATCGCTGCGCACCGTCCTGCGCCGGGAGCTCGTCGCCCATGAACTGAGCGGCAATGCCTGCTGGATCGAGGTCGATACAGAGCAGGGCCGCGAACAGGCGCTCACCTTCTATGCCAATCCTATCGGCACCGAACTGGCCGATCTCACTCTGGAGGAACAGGCGCGAAGGCTGGCCCGGGCGGCGGGAGCCGCCGGCTCCGGCGCGGAATATCTTCTGCGCACGGTCCAGGGCCTGGCAAGATTCGGCATCCATGACGACTATATCTGGTCGCTGCAACGGCTGGTGGCCGAGGAAATCGAAGCCGCGTCATCGGCGCCGCCCGTCGATCAGTAGCGCTGAGCACCTGCTTCGACCTTCCGGGGATTGCGCTTCGGATGCCGTCTTGCTAGCAACATTCAATCATTCTGATGAATAAGCTATTGATGGAACCGATGCCCAACCCGCGTCCGAAATGGATCGTTTTCGAGAATCTGGCCGAGATCGCCCAGGCGCTGGGGCATCCGAACCGGCTGCAATTGCTCGAATCGCTGGCCCAGGGCCAGCATTCGGTCGACGAGCTGGCCGGACAATCGGGAATGAGCTTTGCCAACACGTCGCGCCATCTGCAGATCCTGCGCCGGGCGCGGCTGGTGGAGACCAAGCGCCGCGGCAAGCAAGTGCTCTACCGCCTTGCCGGCGATACCGAGGTGGTGGCGCTGATCGGCGCCCTGGGCCGGGTGGGCGAGCGCAACATCGCCGAGGTGAACCGGGTGATGGACGATTATTTCACCGCCCGCGATAGCCTGGAGGCGATTTCACGCGAGGCGCTGGTGGAACGGTTGCAGGCGGGGCTGGTGACGGTGCTCGATGTGCGTTCGCCGGACGAATTCGCCCAAGGGCATCTGCCCGGTGCGCGCAACATTCCCTTCCGCGAGCTCGAGGAACGGTTGGGCGAACTCCCCGCCGCTGCCGAAATCGTCGCCTATTGCCGCGGCCCCTATTGCATCTACGCGGCCGAAGCCGTCGCTGCCCTGCGCGCCAACGGGTTCAATGCTCTGCGGCTGGAAGACGGCTTTCCCGAATGGAAGGCGGCGGGACTCGCCGTCGAGGTCGCCCAGCATCCCTGACAATTCTTCTTTGAACGCTGACTGCTTTCTTTCAGGTTGAACATTCCATGTCGCAAGCTGCCACGAGCCCCGAGCTCGACCCCCTCGATGCCGCCCATTACCTCCATGGGCGCGGCAATGTCGCGCGACTGACCATCGCCCAGGCGCTGGCCGGGGCCAATTCGGTGGTGGTCTATGCCACGGGTTCCGTCGTGGGCAACGCGCTGGCGCCCGATCCCGCACTGGCGACCTTGCCGATTTCCATCTTCGTCGTCGGCATGGCGGCCTGCACCCTGCCCGCGGGCGCCATCGCCCAGCGCTACGGCCGCCGCGCGGCCTTTCTTGCCGGAACGGGAGCAGGGGTGCTGGTCGGCCTTCTCTCGGCGCTGGCAGTTCTCGTCGGCTCGTTCTGGCTGTTCTGCCTCGCGACCTTCTTCGGCGGCGCCTATGCGGCCGTGGTGCTCTCGTTCCGCTTCGCGGCCGCCGATTGCGTGGAACCGGAAAAGCGGCCCCGCGCCCTCTCCTTGGTCATGGCCGGCGGGGTGTTCGCCGGTGTGATCGGCCCGCAACTGGTCACGCACACAATGTATCTGTGGATGCCACACATGTTTGCGGCGACCTTCCTGGCGCAGGCGGCCGTGGCGGCGGTCTCCGCACTGGTCCTCCTCGGCGTGCGCCTGCCCGCCCCGAGCCTTGAGGAACGGGCCGGAGGCCGACCGCTGGGGGTGATCGCACGGCAGCCGCGCTTCGTCCTCGCGGTGGTCTGCGGGGTGGTCTCCTATCTATTGATGAATTTCCTGATGACCGCCGCCCCCCTGGCCATGCTGATGTGCGGCCTGCCGCAGGAGGCGGCCAATGACGGGCTGCAATGGCATGTGATCGCCATGTATGCGCCGAGCTTTTTCACCGGACGGCTGATCACGCGGTTCGGCGCCTCCAATGTGGTGCTCTCCGGCCTCGCCCTTATCGGTGCCTCGGCGGGGATCGGCCTGCTGGGGATCGAGGTGGCCCATTTCTGGGGCACGCTGATCCTGCTCGGCGTGGGCTGGAATTTCGGCTTCATCGGCGCGTCCGCCATGGTGCTGGAAACCCACCGCCCGGAAGAACGGGCCCGCGTGCAATCCCTCAACGATTTCATCGTCTTCGGAACCATGGCAATCGGCTCCTTCCTCTCCGGCGGCCTGCTGAACGCCTATGGCTGGAGCATGGTGCTGTGGCTCTCCTTCGTCCCGCTGGCGCTCGCGGCTCTCGCCCTCTTCGCCATGGCCGGCATGCGCCGCCGCAGAACTGCGGGGTGATCGCCGGCGCCGCGCCGAAGCTGATGGAAAGCAACCGCCCGAATATGGACCCCGACGAGGGGCCTTGAGCACGAATTTCGGAGCCCCACGTCCCCGTGTCCCATGTCAACACCCCCGAACCAAGTCAGCAGTCCCGAAATCGACATGGCGTGAACCTTTTACGTCATGCGCGGCGACATTGGTAGGCGACGGCTACCATTCGACTTCCCGCCTCGCAGCACGGTGCTCCGCTAGAGTGTTTCACAGCTTGATTGAATCGATGGGATTCCCTGTTTGATGGTTTTGTGATTCAAGATGCTGGCTGGAGTGGAGGC
>NZ_QQNH01000029.1 GCF_003345525.1 Pelagibacterium lacus | reverse complement strand
CCGGCGCTCGATACCCCCAACATCAAGTGGCCTGGTTTTGCGCCGCCCAATGGCCGACTTTTACCCCGCCGTTGACACGCCATGCAGGACGATCAGCGGATCGCCTTCGCCCGAGACCTCGTAATACATCTCCATGCCATTGACCGCGACTGTATCTCCGAGCGGCTCGGACTGGCCGAAGGCGGCGGTTGCGGCGAGCGCCAGGCCCGCCGCGAGAATGGTGGTGCGCAACATGGTTTTCTCCTCTGCGATCCGTGCGGACTGGCCGCTCCTCATGGAACGACGCACGGGAAACCAGGTTGCCGACGCCCAGGCGGGAAAAAACTCGGCGCGCGCGGATTTGCCAAACCGGTTTCGTCGAGGCTTGAATGGAAGCGGACGGCCTTAAAGCAGCAGCGCCCAGCCAGCGGGCGTGACTGGGAGAGATGGGCTCTCCCGGCTGTGGCGAAAGCCTCGCCGTCTAACGGAGGTGATGAGTATGTGGATTTTCCCACTGACCATCACTCTGGAAATGAAAAAGACCCGGAGGAGCTGGCGAGTTCGCATCCGGGTCCTATTCATCTTCTAGAAAGGGGAGGCTGGGTGAAAGCCCAGTCTCCACTCCGGAAAGATAGCCTTTCGGGCCGGTTTTTTCAAGGTTCCCGGCCTGTCGCTTGGCTTGCCGCCGCCTCAGGCCGCGAAATAGTCCTGCAGGGGCCGCACCGTCAGATTGCCGCCGCGATAGGCGAGGATGCCCTCGACGGCGGCGGCGGCGCCGGGGATGGTCGTATAATAGGGCACCTTGCTCATCAGCGCGGCGCGGCGGATGTCGCGGCTGTCGGACACCGCCTTGGCGCCATCGGTCGTATTGATCACCAGCTGCACCTCGCCATTCTTGATGGCGTCCACGATATGCGGGCGGCCTTCCAGCACCTTGTTGATCTTGGCGCAGGCGATGCCTTGTTCGGCCAGGAAGCGCTGGGTGCCGCCGGTGGCGATGACCTTGAAGCCCGCATCGGCGAGATCGCGGATCGACTCGACGATCCCGGCCTTGTCGTCGTCCCGAACGGAGACGAAAACGGTGCCCTCGCGTGGCACCTTGACGCTGGCGCCCAGTTGCGACTTGGCGAAGGCGATGGCGAAATCGGTATCGAGGCCGATCACCTCGCCGGTCGACTTCATCTCCGGGCCGAGCACGGTGTCGACGCCGGGGAAGCGGGCGAAGGGGAAGACGGCTTCCTTGATGGCGACATGCTCGATCTCGCGTTCGGCGAGGTCGAAGGATGCGAGCTTTTCCCCGGCCATGATGCGCGCCGCGATCTTGGCGATCGGGTAGCCGATCACCTTGGCGACGAAGGGCACCGTTCGCGAGGCGCGGGGGTTCACTTCGAGCACGTAGAGCGTGCCGTCCTTGAGGGCGAACTGCACGTTCATCAACCCGCCCACATGCAGCGCGCGGGCCAGTTCGGTAGCCTGGCGCTTCAATTCGCCCATGATCTCGCCCGAGAGCGAGCGGGGCGGCAGGGAGCAGGCGCTGTCGCCCGAATGGATGCCCGCTTCCTCGATATGCTCCATGATGCCGGCGACGAACACATCCGTGCCGTCCGAGAGGCAGTCGACGTCGATTTCGACGGCGCCTTCGAGATAGCTGTCGAACAGCAGCGGGTTGCCGGCCAGGACCGAATTGATCTGTCCGGTCTTGTCGTTGGGGTATTTCTGGCGGATCTCGGGGGGGACCAGCTCGGTCAGGGTGGACTGGACGTAGCGCTCGAAATCCTCGGCGGAATGGCAGATGACCATGGCGCGGCCGCCCAGCACGTTGGACGGGCGGATGACCAGCGGATAGCCCAGGCCCTCGGCCACGATGCGCGATTGTTCCAGCGAATAGGCGATGCCGTTGCGCGGCTGGGTGAGGTCGAGCCGGTTCAGGAGTTTCATGAACTGGTCACGGTCTTCGGCCAGGTCGATCTTGTCGGGCTGGGTGCCGAGGATGGGCACGCCGGCCCGCTCGACGGCGGCGGCGAGTTTCAGGGGCGTCTGGCCGCCGAACTGGACGATGACCCCATGCAGGGCGCCGTTCTGTTTTTCCGTGGTCAGGATTTCGATGACGTCTTCCTCGGTCAACGGCTCGAAATAGAGTCGGTCGGAGGTGTCGTAGTCGGTCGAGACGGTCTCGGGGTTGCAGTTGACCATGATGGTTTCATAGCCCGCATCGGCAAGCGCGAACGCCGCGTGGCAGCAGCAATAGTCGAACTCGATGCCCTGGCCGATCCGGTTCGGGCCGCCCCCGAGGATCACCACCTTCTTCCTGTCGGAGGGCCGCGCCTCGTCGGCGGGGGCGCCGGCAAAGGGTGCCTCATAGGTCGAATACATATAGGCGGTGGGCGAGGCGAATTCGGCGGCGCAAGTGTCGATGCGCTTGTAGACCGGGCGCACGCCGAGCGCGTGGCGGTGCGTCAGCACCTCCCTCGCGGTTCGGCCCGAGAGCTCGGCGAGGCGGGGGTCGGAAAAGCCCATGGCCTTCAGGGCCCGCATCTGGCCTTCGGTCTCCGGCAGGCCATGCTCGCGGACCTTCGCTTCGGTATCGACGATGGACTGGATCTGTTCGAGGAACCAGGGGTCGATGTGGCACGCCTCATGGATCATCTGGTGGTCGTAGCCCAGCCGCATGGCTTCGGCGACCCAGAGCAGGCGGTCGGGGGTGGGGGTGCCCAGCGCGGCGCGCACTGCGTTCTTGTCGTCGCCTTCGCCCAGGCCCGGAATGCCGATCTCGTTGAGCCCGGTCAGCCCGGTCTCGAGCGAGCGCAGGGCCTTTTGCAGCGATTCGGTGAAGGTGCGGCCGATGGCCATGGCTTCGCCCACCGACTTCATCGAGGTGGTGAGCCGGTTGTCGGCGCCGGGGAATTTCTCGAACGCGAAGCGCGGGATCTTGGTGACCACATAGTCGATCGAGGGTTCGAAAGAGGCCGGGGTGGCGCCGCCGGTGATGTCGTTTTCGAGCTCGTCGAGGGTGTAGCCGACCGCGAGCCGCGCCGCGACCTTGGCGATGGGGAAGCCGGTGGCCTTGGACGCCAGTGCCGAGGAGCGCGAGACGCGCGGGTTCATCTCGATGACGATCATGCGCCCGTCCGCCGGGTTGACGGCGAACTGGACGTTCGAGCCCCCGGTCTCCACCCCGATCTCGCGCAGCACCGCCAGCGAGGCGTCGCGCATGATCTGGTATTCCTTGTCCGAGAGGGTCATGGCCGGGGCGACGGTGATCGAATCGCCGGTATGGACGCCCATGGGATCGATGTTCTCGATCGAGCAGATGATGATGCAGTTGTCCTTTTTGTCGCGGACGACCTCCATCTCGTATTCTTTCCAGCCCAGCACCGATTCCTCGATCAGCACTTCGCTGGTGGGCGAGGCGTCGATGCCGCTCTCGCAGATGGCGAGATATTCCTCGCGGTTATAGGCGATGCCGCCGCCGGTGCCGCCCAGGGTGAAGCTGGGGCGGATGATGGCCGGCAGGCCAATGTCTTCAAGGGCTTGCAGGGCCTCGATGGTGTTGTGGGCGAGGCGCGATTTCGGCGTGGAGAGGCCGATTTTCGTCATGGCATCGCGGAACAGTTCGCGGTCCTCGGCCTTGTCGATGGCTTCGGCATTGGCGCCGATCATCTCGACGCCGAATTTTTCGAGCACGCCCATCTTGTTGAGCGAGAGGGCGCAGTTGAGCGCGGTCTGGCCACCCATGGTGGGCAGCAGCGCGTCGGGGCGCTCCCTCTCGATGATCTTGGCGACCACCTCGGGGGTGATGGGCTCCATATAGGTGGCGTCGGCGACGTCGGGATCGGTCATGATCGTCGCCGGGTTGGAGTTCACGAGGATGATGCGATAGCCCTCTTCGCGCAGGGCCTTGCAGGCCTGGGTCCCCGAATAGTCGAACTCGCAGGCCTGGCCGATAATAATCGGTCCAGCCCCGATGATGAGGATGGATTTGATGTCTGTACGTTTGGGCATGGATCGCTTCTCGTGCGGCAAGCGCGCGGCAGTGAGGCTGTCGCGCGGCGGACGGGCTTGAACTCATCGTGGCTAGGCGCTGTCCTTAGAGCAAGCGGCGGGGGATTTCCAGCACCTAGGCGTGGATTTCTTCAGCGCGTCGTCCAGCATGCCGCGGAGCCGGCCGGCGCCGGCTCCCTGATGGCAAGGATTCAGATCAATCCTTGAGCTTTCCGATGCCCATGCGGGCCAACAGGGAATCGCGGAGGAAAAACTGGTGATAGAGCGCCGCGCCGATATGGAGAACGAGCAGCACCATGAACAGCCGCGCCAACAGGCCGTGCGCGGCGCGCGGCGGTACGCCGTCCATGGCGGGGATGGGGGCGCCGGTCGACAGTGCATCGATAACGCCGGCCATGACGTTGGTGGCGATGCCGCTGGCGGCCAGGGCCAGGATGGCGGCGTAGGAAAGCACGTGAACGGCAGTCGCCAGGTGATTCTGAAGCGCCGGAACGCTGGCGAGGGGTGCCGGCTTCTTGTCGGCAAGCACCCACCAGCCAATGCGGAACAGCGTGAGGGCGAAGACGAGGAGGCCGAGTCCGATATGGGGGATGAGCAGCGTGCGCCTGAGCGCATCGGTTTCGGCATCGGCGGCATTGAGGCCCAGCGCGAGCAGCGCCACGATCAGGATCGCCGTCACCCAGTGCAGGCCGATAGCCACGGTGCCGTAGCGGCTGGAAGTGCTTTTGAGAGGCATGGAATGTCCTTGTCGCTTGAGCCATACCATGATTGCATGACGCACTTGCCATAATATATAGCATGCTATGAATTCTTTGCAACGGGAAGTCTCCGAAGGCTATCTCTCCAATTGGGTGGCCCGGCTGTTCGCGCAGGCGATGGACCGGGCGATCCGTCCACACGGTCTGTCCAGCGCCTATGTGCCGGTGCTGTTTGCGCTGGGCGGCGGGATGGAACTCACCCAGATGCAACTGGCGCATTTCGCCGCCATCGAGCAGCCCACCATGGCCGCAACGCTTGGGCGCATGGATCGGGACGGTCTGCTCACGCGCCGGCGTGACCCGACCGACGGCCGCAAGTCGTTGATCGGCCTCACGCCCAAGGGGCGCGCGCATGTGTCCGTGGTGGCGGCGGCCGTGCAGCAAATCAACAGCCGGGCGACCGAGGGATTCGGCGAGGAGGAACGGCGGCAGCACCGCGAGCGGATGCTGCGGATCGTGGGCAACCTCGATCGGCTGATCAACGCCCCCGAGGATTGAGCGGACCGGTCCGGGGGGCTGGGAGAAGGAACCAACCGCGCCACCGCGTCGTTTTTCCGGGCATCAACCCCGAAGGAATTCCAAATGGAAGAACGAGAACGCGAAACGGTGGTCGTCACCAATGGCGATGGGGGCGGCGGTGGTGGCGGCGGGCTGATCATCGCCATCGTGATCATCCTGGTCGTCATCATCGGCGTCATCTATTACGTCAATCTCAATTCCGGCGGCCAGGGCGGCACCGTTTCGGTGGATGTTCCGGCTGTGGATGTGACGCAATAGATGGCGGACGAGGCTGGCGTGCCCGAGCGGCTGACCTTCGCCGATGACGGACGGTTTCCCAATAGCCGCTTGCCGGCGCTGCTTTATCGTGGGGCGGTGGACGATCCCTCCGTCGCGGCGATGAAGGCGCGCTTCACCGCCCATGGCTGGTTCGGGCAATGGGCAGGCGGCATTTTCGACTATCACCACTATCATTCGACCGCCCATGAGGCGCTCGGCGTCGCCAGCGGCGCGGCCCGGGTCACGCTGGGCGGGCCGGGGGGCGAGGCCGTCGATCTGGCCGCCGGCGACGTGGTGGTCATCCCGGCCGGGGTGGCGCACCGGCGCGACAGCGCCTCGGCGGATTTTTGCGTTGTGGGTGCCTATCCGGAAGGGCAGGATTGGGACATTCTGCGCGGGGAACCGGGCGACCGTGACAAGGCGCTCGTCAATCTCGCGCGCGTGCCGCTGCCGGAGAGCGATCCGGTGACGGGACGTATGGGCGGGCTCGTGAAGCTGTGGCAGTGAGGGTGAAGAGATGAAGTGGCGGGGACGCAAGCGCTCGGGCAATGTGGTGGACCGGCGCGGTTCGGGCGGCGGGTTCGGACGTTCGGCGGGGCTGGGCGGTAGCGGGTTCCGCATTCCGACCGGTGGGGGCGGGCGTGGCGGCGGGCTGGGCATCGGCGCCATCGTGATCATCCTGATCATCGGCGCGGTCCTGGGGATCAATCCCCTGGCGCTGCTCGACGGATCGCTGGGCACGGGAACCGGCACCGGCTCGGTTTCCCGTCCCTTGCCGGAAGCCGGGCAGGACGATCTGGCCGATTTCGTCGGCGTCGTGGTGCAGGACACCGAGGATCTGTGGAGTGAGGTGTTCGCCGCCAACGACATGACCTACGACCCGGCGACGGTGATCCTCTTTACCGGTACCGACAGTTCGGGCTGCGGGCTGGCCGATGCGCGCATGGGGCCGTTCTATTGTCCGGCCGACCAGAGCGTCTATATCGACCTTTCCTTCTACGAGCAGTTGCGCAGCCAGTTCGGCGCGCCGGGAGATTTCGCCCAGGCCTATGTGATCGCCCATGAGGTGGGTCACCACGTCCAGAACCTCGTGGGCGTTCTGCCCGAATACAACCGCGCTATCCGCACCATGGGCCAGGAGGAGGTCAATGCCTATTCGGTGCGGATCGAATTGCAGGCCGATTGCTATGCGGGCATCTGGGCCAATTATGTCGGTGAGGAAAACCTGCTCGAGGACGGCGATATCGAGGAAGCGATCAACGCCGCCGAGCAGATCGGCGACGACGCTATCCAGCGTCGCACGCAAGGGGTGGTGATCCCCAAGACCTTCACCCACGGCACCTCGGCGCAGCGGCAGGACTGGTTCAGCCGCGGCTATCGCAGCGGAGACGTGAGTCAGTGCGATACCTTCTCGGGCGCCATTTGAGCGACATGCAAAGAGCCTCAAGCTGAGAATCAACTTGAGGCTCTTTTTGTGCGCAGAGTCCGGAAGCGGGTCTAAATCCCTGATCCGGAATCCGTTTTAGAGCGCGATGCGATAGACGCCGAAGCCCGCTTCGCTGGTTTCGCCGGTCGGCTCGATATCGACGGCGGTGACGTCGCCAACATGCTCGGCGGCCCTTGGGCCGGTTTCGAACAGGACGGTGGTGTCGCCGATCGGGGCCAGCGACCAGTTGCTGTCGGCGGCCGGGTCGATGGTGCCCTGTTCGACGATATAGCGCACGATCAGGTCGCGATTGGTGTCGGGACCCATGAAGACGATCTTGTCGGCGCCGATGCCCGGGAAGCTGCCACCGCCGCCGGCGCGGTAATTGTTGGTGGCGACGATGAACTGCTGGCCGGGATCGATGGGCTGGCCCTCATACATGAGGTCGACGATGCGCTCGGCCTCGGGATTTTGCAGCGCCCCGCCATCCGGGGCGTATTTGGAGGGCTGGGTGATGTCGATGCGGTAGGTCACTCCGTCGATGACGTCGAAATTGTAGGAGGGGAATTCGGGGTTGATCAGCGGGGCGTCGGTCGCGCCGGGTTCGACCTGGTGGAAGATGCCCGCTGCCCGTTCCAGCCATTCCTTGATGTCGGCGCCGGTCAGCAGCACCGCCTGGATGGTGTTGGGGTAGAGATAGAGATCGGCCACGTTGCGGATGGCCACCGGGCCGACCGGCACGTCGGTGTAATAGTCCGGGCCGCCCCGGCCACCGGCTTTGAAGGGCGCGGCGGCGGAAAGGATGGGAATGCCTTCCCATTCTGTGCCGGCCATCATCTGTTCGAGATAGGCGGTCTGGGCGATGTTGACGATCTGGACGGACGGATCGTCGGCGACCAGCGCGAAATAGGAATGCAGCGCCGCCGCGGTCTCGCCCACCGGGCGGCGGACATAGTCGAGGGTGGCCTGGTGGTCGTCGTCGACCGCCTCGGCGACCTTCTGGTCGGTGTCGACGGTCGGGGTGACCTGGCCGTCGATGCGCTCATAGATCGGGCGCGCTTCGGAGGTGTGGGAGAGGATCGACCAATTGCCCTGGCCATCGGTTTCGAGCAGCAGGTCGACAAGGCCCATATGGCTGCCCCAGAAACCGGCCATGACGGCTGGGGTGCCGTTGAGCGTGCCGGCGACCGTATCGACGCCCGCGATGCCCTCGAAGTCGGGTCCGGGGAAGACCAGATGCTGGTGGCCGGCCAGCACCACGTCGATGCCCTCCACCGCGCCCAGTTGCAGCGAGACGTTTTCGAGCATGGTGCCCTCGAGCGCTTCGATGCCGCCATGGTTCATGGCGATGACGATGTCGGCGCCTTCCGCGCGCATGATCGGCACGTAATAGCGGGCGGTTTCCACCACGTCGCGCGGCGCGACCTTGCCGGTGAGATGGGCCGAGTCCCAGGTCATGATCTGGGGCGGCACGAAGCCGATCAGCCCGATGCGGATGGTGTGGGTTTCCCCGGCGCCATCGGTCAATTCCTTTTCGACGATCACATAGGGCGGGAACAGGGTGTCGTCATCGGCCGGATCGCCGGGGAGGGTGTCCCCGCGCACGATATTGGCCAGCACCACCGGGTACTGTGCACCGGCCATGGCCGTTTCGAGGAATTCCAGCCCGTAGTTGAATTCGTGGTTGCCGATGGTGCCGGCGTCATAGCCCAGCGCGTTCATGGCGGCGACGGTGGGGTGGATGTCGCTGTCGTCGACGCCGCGCTCATAGGCGATATAGTCGCCCATGGGGCTGCCCTGCAGCATGTCGCCATTGTCGAGCAGGATGGCATTGCCTGCTTCGGCCCGGATGGTCTCGATGATCGAGGCGGTACGGGCCAGTCCGAGCGTATTGTCCTCCTGGTCGGCGTAATAGTCGTAGGGCAGGAGGTTGACGTGGATATCGGTGGTTTCGAGGATGCGCAGATGGGCCTGGTTGGCCTGGGCGAGCACCGCGAAGGGGTGCATCACCACGGCGGCAGCGCCGACCGAGGCCGTACCGGCGAGAAACGCGCGGCGCGAGATGGTGAGAGAATGGTGCATGATGTCCCTCCAAAGGACCGGGTTGTGAAACATCGCCGAAGCGATCGGAGCGCCCATCTCCCCCTTTGCCGCAATTTTCTGACGGCCCGATGACGCACGCGTGATCAGGTTTGCGCTTTTTTATCGTTTGGTCAAATTGTTGTTGCACGGTGCGAGAGGCGCGGCGGCCCCAGAAAAGCCTGCGCTTTTTTCGTGAGTGTCAGCCATTATAGGCGAAAAAGGCCCGCGCCATGGAGGGAGCGACAATGACGACCGAGATGCCGTCGCGGGGAAAGGCGTAGTAGGTCCCCGGTGTCGCGAGGGCCTCATTGAGGCTACGCTCGATGGCCGGATCGAGCGCCACGGATACATAGCGCTCGATGAACCGGCGGATGTCGGGGTGCCCGGTTGCCGGGTCCGTCAACGCCTCCCCCGATGGTCCTCCCAGCGGGGTGGGATGCCAGGCGAGGTCCGGGGTGGCGAGGAAATCGAGGCCCTGCCGTTCGAGTGCCGCGACGGTGGCGTCGGGCAAGGCATAAGCCGCGAGGCCGCCCTCATTGGCGCCGGGGCCTGGAGCGCCCCCGACTTCGGAGGAATAGGTGATTTCCGAGGCGGCCAGAAGGGCGGGTATGCGCGACATGCGCCAATCCTGCGTGGCGTCCGCCGCCCATTGGCCGATCATCCAGAAGGCGGGAACCGAGATCGCGAGGACAATGGTGATCCAGCGCGCCATTTGCATCAGAAGCGCCATCGCCGGGTCCTGGGTTCGGGACGTCCGGGCCGCCTATTGAGCGGCGGCCGGGGCGCCCTTGTGCTCGCGGACATGGTCCATGAAGCGCTTGAAGAGGTAATGCGCGTCCTGGGGCCCGGGCGAGGCTTCCGGGTGGTACTGCACCGAGAAGATCGGCTTGCCGTCGACCGCGAGGCCGGCATTGGAGCCGTCGAACAGCGAGATATGGGTTTCGACCACCCCTTCGGGCAGGCTGTCGCGGTCGACGGCGAAGCCGTGGTTCATCGAGGTGATCTCGACCTTGCCGGTGGCAAGGTTCTTCACCGGATGATTGGCGCCGTGATGGCCCTGATGCATCTTGCGGGTCGTGCCGCCCAGGGCGAGGCCCAGCAGCTGGTGGCCGAGGCAGATGCCGAACACCGGCTTGCCGGTTTCGATGATCTTGCGGATGGCGGGCACGGCGTATTCGCCGGTCGCCGCCGGATCGCCGGGGCCATTGGAGAGGAACACGCCGTCGGGGTTATGGGCCATCACGTCCTCCGCGGTCGCGGTGGCCGGCAGCACGGTCACCCGCGCGCCCTGGTCGGCGATGCAGCGCAGGATGTTGCGCTTGGCGCCGTAATCGATGGCGACGATATGGAACTGCGGGTCCTCGACCCGACCATAGCCTTCGCCCCAGCGCCAGCTCGTCTCGTCCCAGCGATAGGTCTGGGTGGTGGAGACTTCCTTGGCGAGGTCGTAGCCTTCGAGGCCGGGAAAGGCGTCGAGCCCGGCCCGCAGCGCCGCATCGTCGAACTTTCCGTCCTCGGCATGGGCGATCACCGCATCGGCCATGCCCTTTTCGCGGATCAGCGCGGTGAGCGCGCGGGTATCGAGCCCGGCAATGCCGATGATGCCGCGCTTTTTCAGCCACACATCGAGCTGTTCGGCGGAGCGGTAATTGGAGGGGCTGGTGATATCGGCCCGGATCACTGCGCCGCGCACGCCCGAGGATGCCGCCATGTTGAGGGTTTCAATGTCCTCGTCATTGGTGCCGACATTGCCGATATGGGGGAAGGTGAAGGTGATGATCTGGCCGGCATAGGACGGGTCGGTGAGGATTTCCTGGTAGCCGGTCATCGCGGTGTTGAAGCACACTTCGCCCACCGCGCTGCCGGTGGCGCCGATGCCGCGGCCCTCAAGGCGCGTCCCGTCGCGCAGGATCAGGACTGCGGTGGGGGGCGTTTCTTGCCAGCCGGTCATCGGGGGTCTCCATTGGCTCTGTTCGGGTTCGCGGCCGCATGGGGCCGCTTGCAGGCTCTGCTGCATCGGACAGGACGAACCACCGGTCGCGGGCCGTGGGTGGTTGATTTCCATCCGGGTTTGAATTCGCGCGAACCTATTTGAACGCCCCGCCGCGGTCAACCGAGTCGCGCTGCGGCATTGCGCGGGGCCGGCGCTTGGCTTTTGGGCGCCCGATCGCTATATCGGACGCTCATATCTCAGCATCCAAGGACACCGATCATGCGCGACCAGATCAACGCGGCCATGAAGGATTCCATCAAGGCGCGCAATGCCCGCCGTACCACGACGCTTCGCCTCATCAACGCGGCCATCAAGGACCGCGAAATCGCGGCGCGCGGCGAGGGCCGGGACGGGATCGGCGACGAGGACATCCTCGCCATCCTGCAGAAAATGGTGAAGCAGCGCGAGGAATCGGCGCAGATCTACCAGCAGAACGCGCGGCCCGAGCTCGAGGCGCAGGAGCGCGAGGAAATCGAGATCATCCGGGAGTTCCTGCCCAAGCCGCTGACCGATGCCGAGATCGAGGCCGCCATCAAGGCGGCGATCGCCGAGACCGGAGCCGAGGGGCTGCGGGACATGGGCAAGGTGGTCGGCGTGCTCAAGGGCCGGTATCCGGGGCAGATCGATTTCGGCCAGGCGTCTAGGCAGGTCAAGGCGCTCTTGGGCGCCTAGGCCCTTGCGGGCTTTGAGGTTGGGCGTATAGTTCCCCCGTTGTCGTGGCTTGCGGGGACCATCATGGCCGACCAAAGGAAATCCTTCCGTCTTCCCTCCATCCTGACCGGCCTGCGCGGCGTTCTGATGCTGGTCGCCGGGATTTATGCCGTGCTGTTTCCCGGCGCGGCGCTGCTGGTTCTGACCACCCTCGCGGCGGCGCTGTTCGTCATCGACGGCATTCTCGGGCTGTGGACCATCACCTTCGGGGGCGGCAAGACCGGGAATTTCTGGTTCGACGTGGTGCGCAACGCGCTCTCGATCCTGGTCGGCGTGCTCATCCTCATCTCGCCGCTGCTCGGAGCGCTGATCACCGCCACCTTCCTCGTCTATCTCGTCGCCTTCCAGGCGATCTTCGTGGGCGTGATGGAAATCGTCGTGATCGTCCGCGAGCGCGAGCTCTATGCCAAGATCTGGCCGGTGCTGCTGAGCGGCGTGCTCTATGTGCTGTTCGGGCTGTTGCTGATCTTCTGGCCCCTCGCCGCCGCCGTGGCGCTGGTCATGGTCAGCGGGGTACTGATGATCCTCTTTTCCGGCGCCCTGCTGGGCCAGGCCTGGCGGCTCTACAAGGCCGGGCATTGAGCCTTCCTGTTAATACCGTGGATAAGCGCGTGGGCTGATGACTTTGGATAGGTAAATCCCTACTTATCCTTCATGCGCTTTTCCGATGCCTTTCTCGATGAGATCCGCAACCGCCTGCCCATCACCCAGGTGGTGGGCGAGCATGTGCAATGGGACAAGCGCAAATCCCAGCCCGGCAAGGGCGATATGTGGGCCTGCTGTCCCTTCCACGGCGAAAAGAGTCCCAGTTTCCATGCCGACGACCGGCGCGGGCGCTATCATTGCTTCGGCTGCGGGGCCAGCGGGGATCATTTCCGGTTCCTCACGGAAAAGACCGGCATGAGCTTTCCCGAAGCGGTGGAGATGCTGGCGGGGCGGGCCGGGGTGCCCATGCCGGCCCGCGACGAACAGGCCGAGCGGCGGGCCGAGGCGCGGCGCTCGCTGCACGATGTGATGGAACTCGCCACCACCTATTTCGTCGAAGCGCTGGCGCATAATGTGGGCGCGCGGGCCCGGGGCTATCTGCTCGAGCGGGGGGTATCCGGCGCCATGCAGCAGCGGTTCCGCATCGGGTTCGCCCCCGACAGCCGCAACGGGCTCAAGGAATTCCTCGCCGCCAATGGCGTGTCGCTCAACGAGATGATCGCGACTGGCCTCGTGGTGCATGGCGAGGACATCGCGGTGCCCTATGACCGGTTCCGCAACCGGCTGATGTTCCCCATCACCGATTTCCGCGGCCGGGCGATCGCCTTTGGCGGGCGGGCGCTTTCGGCCGATGTGGCGGCGAAATACCTCAATTCCCCCGAAACCGAGCTCTTCCACAAGCGCCAGACGCTCTATAACGGGCAGGCGGCGCGGCAGGCGGGCTATGACGGCAAGCCGCTCGTCGTGGTCGAGGGCTATCTCGACGTGATCGCGGCGGTGGCGGCCGGGTTCGAGGGGGCGGTGGCCCCGCTGGGCACGGCGCTCACCGAAGACCACCTCAACCTCTTGTGGCGTATGACCGACATTCCGGCCCTGTGCTTTGATGGCGACAGCGCGGGGCTGCGCGCCGCCGAGCGCTCCATCGATATCGCGCTGCCCATGCTCAAGCCGGGCAAGTCGATCAGGATCGTCACCCTGCCGGGCGGGCTCGATCCGGACGATCTGATCAGGCAGCAGGGGCGGCAGGCCTTCGCCGACCTGATCGCGGGCGGGCAATCGCTGGCCGATGCGGTGTGGTCGATCGAGACGGCGGGGGGCATTCCCGAGGCGCCCGAGCAGCGGGCGGCACTGGAGGCGCGGCTGCGCGACCGGGCCGGCCGGATCGCCGACGTCTCGGTGCGGCGCCATTACAGCCAGGCCTTCGATGAAAAGATCTCATCGCTGTTCATCTCGACGCGCGGGCAGTATCAGGGGCGCGGTAGGGGCGGGGGCTTTGACGGGCGGCGGGCCGGCGGGTCGCGCGGCAATCCCCGGATGATGGTTTCGGACACGCTGCGCAATTCGCGCCTGCTCAAGGGCGGGCCGGCGCCGGACGTCATCCCGCGTGAGGCGGTGATTCTCGTCAGCCTCGTCAATCATCCCGAACTGGCCCAGAGCCGGCTCGAAGCCCTGGCCGAACTCGATTTCCAGTCGGTCTCGGCGCGCCGGGTGCTGGCGGCGCTGCTTGACATCGTCGTGGTGCATCCCGATCTGGGGCCCAACGGGGTGGCCGAGGCATTGATCGCACGCGGCCACGGGCCCGTGCTCGAGAAAATGCGGAACGTTCTGGCGCGGCAGGGGGTTTGGCAGGCGGAGACCGAAACGGCACAAAGCGACGCGGAGACCGGATTAAGACACGCCCTGGCCTTGCATTACAAATCGGTTCAACTAAATAAAGAACTCAAGGCAGCCGAATTGGCGCTAGGCGAAGACCTGAGCGAAAACGCATTCGAACGGCTGCGGGACATCCAGAATCAGATTTCCAGTGTCGATGGTACTGAGGCATTGATCGAGGGATTTGGTTCGCTATCCGGGCGTGCGACACGGAGTCTTTGAAGAAAAGATGATTCGTGTCCGTGCGCTTTTGCGTGTATGGAGCGCATCCACGCGAAGAGGATTCGAACCGCGGGCCGGGCGTTTATGATTGGCGGAAGCGAATTATTAACCCTGACCTGTCTTTCAATCCGGGTCCCAGTGCGATCATCGGGCGATGACACCAGTGCCGCCGACCATGGCGCGGCTCAGGAGAGCAAACTATATGGCCACCAAGGCAGCCAACCAGACCAAGACCGAGACTGACAACAAGCCGGAATCGCAAACCGAGGGTCCTGACGGTCCGCTTCTCGACCTTTCCGATGCCGCGGTCAAGAAACTTATCAAGACCGCCAAGAAGCGCGGATACGTCACCTATGAGGAAATCAACGCCGTCCTGCCCTCCGAGGAAGTGACCTCCGAGCAGATCGAGGACATCATGGCCATGTTCTCGGACATGGGCATCAATGTCGTCGATGAGGACGAGGTCGAAGAGGCCGAAGCCGAGACGTCCAGCGACGACGAGGGCGGGGAAGTCGCGACCACCGGGTCGACGGCGGTCGCCACCACCTCCAACACCAAGGCGGGATCGGACCGCACCGATGATCCGGTGCGCATGTATCTGCGCGAGATGGGCTCGGTCGAGCTGCTCAGCCGCGAGGGCGAGATCGCCATCGCCAAGCGCATCGAGGCCGGGCGCGAGACCATGATCGCCGGGCTGTGTGAAAGCCCCCTGACCTTCCAGGCCATTATCATCTGGCGCGACCAGCTCGCCGAGGGCGAGATTCTGCTGCGCGACATCATCGACCTCGAAGCCACCTATGCGGGGCCCGACGCCAAGATGGCCGAGCCGGCCGCCGGAGGCGAGGAGGACGACGACGAGGACGCCGAAGGCGCCGCGCCGGCGCGGGAGCAGGGCGGCAGGCCCGGTTCCGACCAGGAAGGCGGCGAAGCCGGGGCCCGGCCGTCCGAGGACGAGGACGAAGACGACGAGTACGAGAACAACCTCTCGCTCTCGGCCATGGAAGCCGAACTCAAGCCCCAGGTGGTCGAGACCTTCGACCGTATCGCCGAAACCTATGGCCGCATGCGCAAGGTGCAGGACCAGCATGTCGAGGACCAGCTCGCCGCCAAGTCTCTGGACGCCGGCGAAGTGCGGGAAATCGAAGGTTGGCGCGGCCAGGTGATCGCCGACGTCAAGTCGCTGTCGCTCAATGCCAGCCGCATCGAGAGCCTGGTCGAGCAGCTTTACGACATCAACAAGCGTCTGGTGCGCAATGAGGGCCGCCTGCTGCGGCTGGCCGAAAGCTACAAGGTCAAGCGCGACGACTTCCTCAACGCCTATTACGGCTCCGAGCTCGATCCCGACTGGGCGGAAAAGGTCGGTGAGCGCGGCGAGAAGGGCTGGGCCGATTTTGTGGCGCGCGAGCGGGCCACCATCGACGAGCTGCGCGGCGAGATCCAGACCCTGGCCACCGAAACCGGCCTCGACATCGCAGAATATCGCCGCATCGTGTCCAAGGTGCAGAAGGGCGAGCGCGAGGCGGCCATCGCCAAGAAGGAGATGGTGGAGGCCAATCTGCGCCTCGTCATCTCCATCGCCAAGAAATACACCAATCGCGGCCTGCAATTCCTCGACCTGATCCAAGAAGGCAATATCGGGCTGATGAAGGCGGTGGACAAGTTCGAATACCGCCGCGGCTACAAGTTCTCGACCTATGCCACCTGGTGGATTCGGCAGGCGATCACCCGTTCGATCGCCGATCAGGCCCGCACCATCCGCATCCCGGTGCACATGATCGAGACGATCAACAAGATCGTCCGCACCTCGCGCCAGATGCTGCACGAGATCGGCCGCGAGCCGACCCCGGAAGAGCTCAGCGAAAAGCTGCAGATGCCGCTCGACAAGGTGCGCAAGGTTTTGAAGATCGCCAAGGAGCCGATTTCCCTCGAAACCCCGATCGGCGACGAGGAGGATTCCAACCTCGGGGATTTCATCCCCGACACCAATGCGATCCAGCCCATCGATGCGGCGATCCAGAGCAATCTGCGCGAGACCACCACACGGGTGCTGGCATCCCTCACCCCACGTGAGGAGCGTGTGCTGCGCATGCGCTTCGGCATCGGCATGAACACCGATCACACGCTCGAGGAAGTGGGCCAGCAGTTCTCGGTGACCCGCGAGCGCATCCGGCAGATCGAGGCCAAGGCCTTGCGCAAGCTCAAGCATCCGAGCCGCAGCCGCAAGCTGCGCAGCTTCCTGGACAACTGATTTTCATGGGGCGGCCATGGCCGCCCCATGCTTATGGGAGGATAGCGATATGTCGTTTCTCAAGCGCCTGTTCGGTGGCGGTGCCGCCCGCGAGGCCGCCGCGCCGGCCATCGATGGCGAGGAAGAGTATAAGGGCTTCCAGATCCTGGCCAAGCTGATGAAGGATGGCGGGGAATATCAGATCGCCGGGCTGATCGAAAAAGAGGTCGGGGGCGAGCTCAAGACCCATTCCTTCATCCGGGCCGACAAGTTCACCAGCAAGGATGACTGCGTCGCCGCGACCCTGGCCAAGGGGCGCCAGATCATCGACGAGCAGGGCAATTTCCTGTTCGACTGATCCCGCGCCGGCCAGTCGCCGAATACAGCAATGCCCGGTCTTCCGACCGGGCATTTTTCATGGGGCGGGGAGAGCTTGCCGGCTGCCGGGCTCGCTGACGATCTCGGGCCGGGGCGAGCCGTCGCCGGTGCCGAGGGTCAGTACCATCCAGCCCACCGCGAGGAGCACTGCGGCCCCTGCGATGCGCAGGACCCACTGGCGCCAGTTGGGCGCCGTGTGGCGCATTTGATCGGGATCGAGATAGGTCATTTGGTGCCTCCCGCTTGTGGTGGGGCGTTCAGATCAACCCGCCAGTCGCGGAATCGTTCCTCAGCGCTCCGCCGCCTTGTGGATTTCCTCGACCAGCAGGTCCGGGAGGCTGAGACGGGCCGCCAGGGCGTCGAGATAGGCGCGCTCGGTGGCGGTGTCGGCCTCGATGGCGACGAGGGAGGCGGCGTAGATCTCGGCGGCGTGTTCGGGGGTATCGGCGCCGCGCACCACCGCTTCCATATCGAGCGGGCTGGACAATTCGTCGAAGACGAAGGCCTTTTCCTGCGCCGACAGGTTCATGTCTTCGAGGCGCTTGAAGATGCGTTCCTTCTCGTCGCCGTCGATGCGCCCATCGGCCTTGGCGGCGGCGATCATGGCGCGCACTAGGGTTTTCCCCAGCTCTTCCGTGCCCGTCTCGTCGGAGGGGGCCGGCATGAACGGGCCTTCCGGCGGAACGGCGACATCGCCCTGCGGCGCGTTCTGGCGGCTTTTCTGCCAGGCGTTATAGGCCAGCCCGCCAATGGCGGCGAGGGCGCCGTATTGGGCGATCTTTTTTACCCCGCCCCCGCCCAGCAGCATTCCTGCGGCAAGGCCGGCCGCGCCGGCCCCTGCGGTGCGCTGCAGGTTGGGATCGGTCTTGAGGGCGGTGACGATCTTGTCGATATCGAACATTGCGGTCTCCAAATCTGTCACGTCCACAGATGGGGATTGCGGGGGACGCGCGCAAGAATTCTTTCGCGCCTTCCCCCGGTCAATTTATTCTGGCCGCAAGCGGGAAAGGCATCAATGGCGGACAAGATCGATTTCAGGAAACGGCTCAAGCCCCTTTATGGGCCGACCAGGCGCCAGGGCATCCATCTGGTGACGGTGCCGCCCATGCGCTATCTCATGGTCGATGGGGCGGGCGATCCCAACACCGAGTCGGCCTATGGCGCGGCGGTCGAGGCGCTTTACGGGCTCGCCTATGCGCTCAAATTCGCGTCGAGCCGGCAATTGGGCCGCGACTATGTGGTGCCGCCGCTCGAAGGGTTGTGGTGGGCGTCCGACTGGGCCGATTTCCAGCGCCGCGACAAGGCAAGCTGGCACTGGACGATGATGATCATGCTGCCCGAATGGATCGGCCCGGCCCTGGTCGCCCGCACGATTGAAGCGGTGGGGGCGAAAAAGAAGGCGCCCGCGGCGCTGGCCGCCCTGCGGGTCGATGTGCTCGAGGAAGGGCGTTGCGTGCAGGCGCTCCATATCGGCCCCTATGACGCGGAGGGGCCGCTGATCGCCCGGATGCACGACGCGTTCATGCCGGCCCATGGGCTGGTGCCCAGCGGCAAGCATCATGAGATCTATCTCTCGGACCCGCGCAGATCGGTACCGGACAAGCTCCGGACCGTGCTGCGCCAGCCGGTCATGCAAAAGGCCGGGATCGCGTGATCCCGGCCTTCCGTCAGGGTGTGTTTGCTGACTTGCCGCTCAGCCCGCGACGTTGCCGACCATGGGGGTCACCAGCGGGGTGATGCGGCGGATGGTGACGCGGCGATTCACCCGCTCGGCCGCCTGGGTCTGCACCTTGAGGTAGCGTTCGCCATAGCCCTGGGTGGCGATGTTCTCGGCGGGGATGCCGTAAACCCGCGTCAGGGCATAGGCGACCGCCTCGGCGCGGCGGTCGGAGAGTTCGAGATTGGAGAGGTCCGAGCCCACGGCGTCGGTATGCCCTTCGATCAGGAACGTCTCGGCCGGATTGCGCTCGATGAGGTCGAGCATGGCATAGGCCACCGCCGACAGGCTGTTCACCTCCGATTGCGAGATGTTGGCGCTGGCGGTCTCGAAGGTGAGATCGCCGATCTCCAGCCGGCGCACCATGTCGCGCAGGCGGGCCGAGCGCTTGACCTCGTCGATGGTGTAGTAGCGCTGCAGCGTCTCCACCGGCGGCTCGTCGAGGAAGTCGGCGACCCGCTGCTCATCGGCCCGCGAGGCGTCGAGCACATAGTCGCGCGCCGGGATGTTGAGCCGCAGCGGCGGCAGCTGGCTGCCCGGATCGATCCAGCGGCCCCGGTCGTCATAGCGCTGGGCGTTGGGATCGACATAGACGAGGAGGATTTCCCGCCCGTCCGGTTCGATGCGCGAGCGGCGGATCACGTCGCCATAGCGGTCGCGGATGGTGACGATCTGGCTGCCATCGGCCCGCACGATGACCTCGCGGGTCTGCCCGCGGGGCAGGTCCTCGACGTAATAATTGCGGTCGTCGTCATAAACGATGCGCGGGGTGTCCGGCATGTTGATGAACTGGTTGGCGCCGATGGCAAAGATCGTGGCCAGCCCGATGGTGGTGATGATGTCCACATTGCTCGGACGGTCGGGCACCGGGCCGACCAGCTCGCCGCCCTGCGGGGGCTGCTGCGGCTGTTGGGGCTGCTGCGGCTGCTGGGGTTGCTGAGGCTGTTGGGGCTGCGGCTGCTGGCCGGGTGCGGGGCGGGGGCCCCAGGCCGGACGCTCGCCGGGCTGGAACTGGGAATCGGCCCGCATCTGGCCTTGTTCCGAGGTGATCGAGGGGATGGCCTCGATGTCGATCTGCGGCTGGGCCTCGGCGTCGCTGGCCGGCGGCTGGGCCGGTTCGGCCTCGGCGACGGGCTGCTGACCGGCGTCTTCGGCCGGGGCTTGCTGGGTATCGGCCTCTCCGGCTGTCACCGCATCCTTGAGGCTGTCGAGCAGGGGCGCGACGGTCGAGGCATCGGTGCCTTCGGGGACGATCTCGCCCTGCACATTGTCGTCGAGCATGATGTCGTCATCGAGTGCCGGGGCGGGCTCGGTGGGCGTTGCCTCGCCCGGCGTGGGCTGGGCGGGTGCCGTGGCGTCGACGTCGATCAGGTCGATATCGATGCCGAAGCCGGCCAGGCACTGGGCAACGTCGGTCTGGCCGAGGGCGCTGCAGATCGATTCGAACTCGCCCTCCGCCGCGGTCACCGCATTGGCAGCCGCCTGGGTGTCGCCGCCGGCGGCCACCGCCGCTTCGTAATCGGCGACGGCCTGCTGATAGGCCGTGACGGCGCTTTGCAGGGCAGGGGGCACCATCTGGCCCGGGGTCTGCGCCGCGGGCGTTTCGGGCTCAGCGGGGAGAGGGGCGGCCGGTTCCACCGGCTGTTCCGGCTGGGCGGGCGCCTGCTGCTCGGGGGCCGGCTGCTCGGGCTGCGGCGCGGGAGCAGGCTCCTCGACCGGGGGCGCCGGAGGCTGCTCGGGGGCAGGCTGTTCCGCCTGGGGCGGCGCTGGAGGCTGTTCCGCCTCGACAGGTGCCGGCTCGGGCTCGGGTTCGGGAGCCGCCGGTTGTTCGGGCACGACCGGAGCCGGCGCTTCCATGGCCGGCGGTTCGAGGGCGGGCTGCTGCGGCTCGGGCGCTGCTTCGACCGGCGCGGGCTCCTCGGGAGCCGCAGGCTCGGGTTCGGGCGCCACCTCGGGCTGCTGCGGGGCCGGGCTCGACATGCCGCCGGAGCGGACCATGGCGATGCAGGCCTCGATATCGGATTGCCCGATGGCGCCGCACAGGTCGGTCAGTTCGGCCCGTGCCGCCTCCAGCCGGGCCTCGGCCGCCCCGACATCGCCGCCGGATTCGGTCGCCGCCCGCACCGCCGCCTCGGCATCGAGATAGGTTTGGATCGCGCCGACCAGCGGGCCGGGAGTGCCGGCCTGCGCTACGGAGAACGATCCGTTGCCCGATTGTGCAAAGAGCGGCGCCACCGGCGTGCCCAGCATGAGCACCGCCGTACTGGTCAACAGCACCTGTTTGATCTTCATCTTTTGTCTCCTTTGCCCCCCGGCAAAAAACGAAAACAGCCCCGTTTTTGATGGCCAGGTCGTGATGAGAGGTAACACTGTAAAAATGACGCGAGCCTGAACGTGAAAACGGCCCGCCGCCGGGAAATCCGGCGACGGGCCCGAAACATGGTTTTATTCGGGAACCACGGGGGCAGCCGGAGCGGCGGGCGCTGCTTCGGTCGGAGCGGTCTCCACCGGAGCCGGCTCGGCCGGTGCCACGGGGGCGGGCGTTTCGGCGGGGGCGGCCTCGGTCATCGGGGCGGGCTCGGGAGCCGGCACCGCGGCCGGAGCCGGGGGCGTCGTGGTTTCGACGGCGGTGGGCGCGGTGTCCACCGGGGCCGGTTCGCCGCCGCTCAGCGCGATGAACCCGATGATGAGCACGGCAAGGATGAGCACGCCGCCGATCCACCAGCCGGTGCTGCCCGAATTGACCGCATAGACGCGTTCGCGCTCGATGCGGTTGCGATCCGTGTAGTCGCGATCGATATCAGCCATTTTTGTCTCCATTGAACAGGGCCGGGCGCTGGGAGGTGGCCCGGACCGGGATGGCGCGCGCCGCATGGCTGCGCAGCCGAGATGTCACGAAAACGCGATCGGCCTGTTTGGGTTCCGCAAATGGCCGCCAGAGGGTGCGAAGTCGCCGATTCCGTGCTCATGGGCAACACCTGGGTGCCACCGGACGCCCGGCGCTCGACTCCGGCCGGCAACTGTCCGATACTTGCTATCGAGTCTCCCTGCGCTCCTGTCCGTAGTCTATCCCGCCAAATCAGAGCCCGCCTTGACCGATCTCGTGCCCTATCTGCCCTTTGCCCTCGGTCTTGCGCTGACCGGCGCGGTTTCCGGCGTCATGGCGGGATTGCTGGGGATCGGTGGCGGCATCATCATGGTCCCGGCCATGGTGCTGGCCTTCGGCCTTCTGGGCTACGATCCCGCCGTGCTGATGCATGTGGCGGTAGGCACCTCGCTGGCCGTGATCATCCCGACCGGCTGGCGCAGCGCCCGGTCGCATGCGGCGCGCGGGGCGGTCGATCCGGCCATCCTGCGCCTGTGGGGAGTGCCGATCGTCATCGCCTCGCTGGTCGGCGGGCTGATGGCCGGGCTCTACAGCGCCGCGGCGCTCAAGATCATCTTCGGGGTGATGGCGCTGTTCATCGCGCTCAACATGGCGTTGCCCGTGCAGCGCCTCGCGCTCGAAAGACTGGCCGGCCTGCCGCTGGCCAACCGGGTCTCGGCGGCGGTGATCGGCTATATCTCGGCGCTGATGGGCATTGGCGGCGGCTCGATCTCGGTGCCCACGCTCCTCGCCTTCGGGGTGCCCATGCACACGGCGGTGGGCACCAGCTCGGCGCTGGGGGTGATGCTGGCCGTTCCGGCGATGATCGGCTTTTTCATTTCCGGCTGGGGGGTGGCGGGCGTACCGCCGCTGAGTCTCGGCTTCGTCAACATCCCGGCCTTTGTGCTGATCGGGGGCCTTGCCACGCTGACCGCGCCGCTGGGGGTGGTGCTCGCCCACCGGCTCAATGCCCGCCTGCTGCGGGCGGCCTTCGCCTCGTTCCTCGTGGCGGTGGGCATCCGCATGATCCTGCAGGCGTTGTTTGGCTGAAAGGGAAGGGCCGGACGCGAATTCCGGCCCTCCCGCCTGTCCTCAATCGTCGGAATCGATATCCCATTTGATGGTCGTGGTGACCGAGAAGGCCAGTTCGCCCGCTTCCACGGGCACCGAGGCGTCGGCGGACATCTGGGCGACTTCGGCGCGGTACATGGGCATCGGCGGCGCGTTGCGCTCGACTTCGGAGATCGATTCGATCGAGCCCAGGGTCACATTGGCGGCCCTTGCATAGGTCTGGGCCTTGGCGATGGCGTCGGCGACCGCCGCTTCGCGGGCCTTGTGCTCGATGGCGGTGGAATCGGTCACATCGAAGCTGATGCCGTTGATGGTGTTGGCGCCTACCGACACGGCCTGGTCGAGCACGGCGCCAAGGGCTTCGAGGTCGCGGACGATGATGGTCACGCTGTTGGAGACTTCATAGCCCTGGATGCGCGGCGGCATGGAATAGCCGGATTCGTCGCGGGCATCGGAATAGACATAGCGCGGGCTGACGGAAAAGTTCGAGGTCTGGATGTCGCGGTTTTCGAGCCCGGCCTCGCGCAGCACGGCGACCAACTGGTCCATGGCCTCGGTATTGGCGTCCAGCGCCTCGCGGGCGGTGTCGGCCTGGGTGGTGACGCCGGTGTTGATGGTGGCCATGTCGGGCGCGGCGCGCACGGTGCCGGTGCCGGTGAGGGTGATGGAATCCGCCAGGGCGGGCGTGGCGAGCAGCAAGGCGGCGGCCAAGGGCGCCATACGGGTGATGAGCGGCATGAAGATCTCCTCTGTCGAAAACGCGAAAGCCCCCGCGCTGGCGCCAGTCTTCAAAGGCCAATGCGTCGGTTTTGCGGCAGGGTCGCGCCGGGGCCGGGAGAATGGGCGCTCCGGCAAATTTTGCATGGACCTGCCGCCCCGAACCCGCTAGGAAAGCCGCGCGTGGGCCTGTAGCTCAATTGGTTAGAGCCGACCGCTCATAACGGTCTGGTTTCCGGTTCGAGTCCGGACGGGCCCACCATAGAAATCAATGGCTTAGAGCCGTAGTAACGGACTTCTCTCTGGTTCACTGAACCTTACGCACCCTTGTAAAGTCAAGAATTTCCGCCTCTTGGCGGAGATGGTCAGGAGCGAAGCGGGCGTACACCCGTTCGGTGACGGCAGTGCTGGTGTGCCCGAGATACTGGGCAATGCGGCTCATCGGGACGCCCGCAGCGGCGAGGTGAACAGCCGCTGTGTGGCGCAGGGTGTGGGGCGTCACACCGTCCAGCCCGGCATCGGATACGGCCTTGCTGAACCCGGTCTTGATGGACTTGACGGGTTCTCCGGCCCACTCGATCACATAGTCCGATAGGGCCGCCTTCTTCGCGGCGGAAAGCGCGGCGCGCAGCCCCCCGTTCATTGGGACAATAGCCCTCCCCTTTCGCGGCCCGGTATCGCTGGTGCGAAGATTGATCTGTCCCCGCTCGAAATCAACCCGGTCCCAAGTCAGGTCCAGCGCGGCCCCAATGCGGCATGCTGTGCCAAGCATGACGTGGATCGCGAGGTCGATATGCGGCGCTTTCGGAGTTTCGAGCAGCTTGGTGATTTCCTTCTCGGTCAGCCAGCGCTCTTTCGGTGCTGGCTTGGCAGGCCGCTCGATGCGTGGCGCTTGATCGCCATAAGCCCAGCGCAGAACGGAACGCAGATGGCCGAGCTCGGTCCAGATCGTCCCGTCATGTTTCCCGGCCTTACGCCTTGAGGCGATATAGGCCCGGCAATGATCGATGGTTATTGCCTTCGGGTGGAGCGAGCCGAAGGTTGGCTCCAGCGCTTTCCATTCGAACTTCATCGCCTCGGCCACCCTCCGGCCTTCCTTCTCTTGGCGATACGCTTCCCACAAATCCTTCGGTCGCGCTGTCTGGCTGTGCCAGTTCGCGCTTGAGCGCCTGCGGGCGAAAATGGAACTCGAGAACGCAGCGATTGAGGCAGGACTTGCCCTAACGCCCCAGCGGCGCGCCGAGATCGAGAAGTTGGCCGATAGCTACGCGCTTGCGGCGGCAAACGCAGAGGCTATGGCTCAGGCGCAGCAACTGGCTGATCAGGCTTTTGACGATCTGGCGCAGGCGGGCCGGCAGGCGCTCGACACCATCATCGACGGCTTCATTGAAGGCAAGAACGCCGGCGAGATTTTCAACTCCGTACTGAAAGACCTCGCCAAGAACCTGATCAATATCGGGCTCAATCTCGTATCTGGCGGCTTGAGTACCGGCGGCGGAGGGCTCCTGGGCGGGATACTGATCCCCGGCATTCTCCATGGCGGCGGCGTTGCTGGCTCGGACGGCTATGGGCATGGGCGGGCTTTCCCCGCGTCTACTTGGGGCGGGGCCCAGCGCTACCATAGGGGCGGCATTGCCGGCCTAGGCCCGAACGAAGTTCCTGCGATCCTCGAGCGTGGCGAGATTGTACTGCCGAAAGGGGCCTCCGGCCAACCGATGTCCCTGACAGTCCATATCGTTTCGGACGATGAGAAGTTCTCGGCCTATGTCGAAGACAAAGCAGGACGCGTTGTTGCCCGCTCGGCCCCCACAATTATCGGTGCATCGGTTGGCCAGGCCAATAAGTCGGCACCGGCTGCGGTGGCCACGTATCAGCGCCATCGGGCCGGATCCGATTACCGGCAGATGTAAGGTAACACATGACGGACATTATCCATTGGCCCGCGGAGCTTCTCGCGCCGCAGTCCTCGCCGTTCGACCTGCGTCCATTCAGCCGGACTGGTGGGCGCTCGCTTGGCGGGCTGTCACGCAGCACGCGCACTGATCGCGGATGGTGGATTGGCAGCTACAACAACATCGTGTTTCGCCGCACCAACTTCGACCAGGCCAGGACATGGAACGCACTGCGGGTCGCCATCGGCGGTGCATCTGGGCTGGTCGCGGTGCCGGTCTGCTCAACCGCGCTTTGGGCGGGGCTGGGGATTTCGGACTTCTCCCGCCCCGAATTGCCGCATGATGATGACACGTTCTTCGATGACGACACCGGCTACACGCAAGGCAACGTCTTGCTGGAAATGGCGAGCTTTGCTGCGCTCGGCTCGACGGTCGTGACGTTGCGGCTGATCGATCTGGAGCATGTGAGCGGCGTGCGGTTCTCGTATCAGCACGCGATGTACGAGACAGGCCGCGTTCTGGCCCAGCCGACAAGCAACACCTATCAGGTCGAAATCTTCCCGGCCATCAGGGCACCGATCCCGGCCAATGCCATTCTGGAAGCCGAGCGGCCCACTGTGCTGTGTCATCTGGCCAGCGATAGCGAGATGGACCGCGACCCCGGCCTGACGGGGACGGGGCGGGCCAGCGTCAACTTTGTCGAAGCCGTCGATTTCTGGAACGATCTTGCCTTGGGGCTGGTGTGATGGCCATCAAATCCATTCGCGTCTTGGCGCTGATGCAATTCCCAAACGATAAGACCATACGCCTATGGGATGGGGCCGGGCCGTATCTCGACCCCGACGGCGAGATCTGGACCGGCAGCGCAATCAATGAAGGGCTCGACCAGATCGAAAGCGCGCTGAACGGCGAGGCGTCGACGCTCACGCTCGGGCTTTCAACGCTTGACCCCCGTATTGCTGAACTGGCTTTCGAGGATTTGCAGGATGGCAACGTCATCGGCGGCAAGGTGCAAATCCTGATCCAGCCCTGCGACATGTGGGATCAACCGGTGGGCGGCGCCGAGGTACGGTTTACCGGCACCATCGACAACATGCCGATGGACGATACAGTGAGCGGCGATCAGATCGTCTCGACGGTTACGCTGGAAATCACCAATCGATTTGATCTTCGGACGCTGGTGAGCGGCGCGGTGCTGTCCGATGTCGATCAACGCGCCCGGGCGGCCATTCTCAACCCTGGCGCGCCCGCCGACAGGTTTGCCGAGCGCATTTCCGCGCCTCGCAGTCGTCGTCTGTCAGGGATGTCTGGAGCCGCACAGACCCGCAATATATCTGACTATCTCCCCATAACAGCCAACATGGCCGAGGGCGGGGATTGGTCTGTCGTCGATGTTCGCTTTACATCCGCACGCCCGCCCTGCGTGAGCAGGAATGGGACGGGGACAGCATCGCTGGTAGAGGATGCAAATGAACCAACAGGCTTGGGCTATCGCTACCAATTTCAGAGCAGCGCAACGTTTGGATGGATAGGTTTTACGATACCACAGTGTAACGGCGGCTTTATTTCCGCCGCCTTCGCTGCATACTGCCCTGACGGCATCGCCAGTATCCTCGTGGACCGAGGGGGCGATACAGTGAACTCCTTCGGAGACCCTGCTTATTACGATCTCGGTGACGTTGCCCCTTGGAGCTAATCCAGTTTGAAATAGACTCTGGCCCATCGAAAAGGACCAGAGATGAAGCGCAACA
>NZ_QQNH01000028.1 GCF_003345525.1 Pelagibacterium lacus | reverse complement strand
ATAGGTGGACGACTTTTAAGCCGCCCGCAGCAGGACAATCCAGCCGCTACCGTGGACTAATTTTGCACCGCCGTTCTCAGGCATGCGAAAATCGTCCGTGTCGTCATCGTCCCATCCCAATGGGTATCAATTGTCCGGCCATGAGATGGTCGTGCCGGTGCTATCGGTGAGGACGATCTTTCCGTCCTCGACGACCCAGTCGAATGCCCGCCAGCCTTTCTGCGCTTGCACGAGGCGCGGCTCGGTGTGCAGTCCGGCAATCAGCTCGAAGGCGATGCCATCGGGCGTATGACAGGCATGGAGCAATGCGCCATCCATCGCCGGACCGGCTGGCGTGTCCTCGCCTGATGCGGGATATTCGAAAGCGAACAGCCCTTCGCTGCAATCGGCTCCCGGTTCGCAATAGGCGCAGTGCCGGGTGTCGATCGGGGGTATCCCTTCGAGCCCGGAGAGGGTTTCGAGCCTGTCGGCCGTGTCGCCAAACCGGCTCTGTCCGGGGACGAAGCGCATGTCGCGGCACCAGGCATGGCCGTTGTTTTCGAGGATGCGCAGCGTTTCGAGGCGCTTTCGCGCCGTATCGAGCCAGCAGGCGCCGCCGGCGATATAGGAGCCGGTATTGCCCGGCGTGTCTTCGATGAACGCGCAGGTCAGGGCCCGCTGCTCGCGCCAGAGCGATTGGGCACGGTCGAGGGTTTCGCGGTCCTGTGCGGAACAGAAGCGTTTGGAGACCTGGTGCAGAAGCGTTTCGATCTCGGCTTCGATTTCGCGGGCTTGATCAATGAAACAATCGCCAGCCATCGCGCCGCCAATGGCATACTCTTGCTGACCAAGGCATTCGGTGTATTCGACATCGAAGTCGAACGGTTCGGCACCGGCGGGCGCGGCCAGGATTCCGGCAAGTGCAAGGCAGGTTGCAACAGCGTTTCTCAAGGCAGGCACGGCTACTCTCCTTTCCGGCATCAACCGCTACAGATTTGTCCCTGCGGCCGCCGGTCGCGCAGCAGGTCGAAGGTTTCCTGCGTGGGCTCGAGGCCATCGAGCGAGAGGCCCGACGCCTCGGCATAGCGCGAGAGCGCATCGCGGCTGCCCGGTCCCCATTGATTGTCGAGCGCGCCGGTGTAACAGCCGGCCTGCTTGAGCTCGAACTGGATGTCGAAGGCGAGAAGCTCGGGACGGGGGGTTTGCTCGTTGGCGGGACCGAGGAAATGGGCCACATGCAGGGCCGTGTTCCAGAGACCCGGCGTGACTGGGGCTTCGGGCAAGCGTTCATTGTCAAAAGCCGCATTGTGAACGCCGAAAGCGAGCAGTTCATCTTCAAAAAACGCCGCCACCAGACTGCCGCTAGTGCCCGAAAGCGTGTCGCAGGTATGGCTCAACGTGGTCCGGTATAGATGATATCGGCATGTGTGCTGGTGCACCATCACCAGCCCGTTGAGGATGTCGGCGGCCATGCCCATCAGCACGACGTTGTTGCCGCTCTCCGGTGGAGACAAGGCCGGTTCGAGATGCCCCCGCACACTGCCATCGGGCATGACGTCCCCGGTGATGTCTTCGGCCAGATAGAAAATGACATAGTCTTCGTCGCCACTGCCGTACATTAGTTTGTTGTTCAGGAATCTCTCTCTGGTCGCCTCCGTCTCTTCCAGATTGATTGGCGGGGCGACAAGGCCCACCTCGCGCAGCACGAAGTCCTTGTCCCGGTCGGGGAAGCGGTCGTCGAAATAGCTGACATTGGGCATGTAGGTACTGATGCGCAGGTCCGAGGCGGAGCAGATGAGTTGTCCCGAGGAATCAGTGAGCATATGCGCCGAGGTGACCACGGCGGGATGGCCGTCATGGCGGATAAGGAATGCGTTGCCGCTCTTCTGACCATTGCACAACACAATGATCCCCGCCCGTGGGGCGGCGGCGAGGATGGCCTGCTCGACGGGTTCGAGTTGCTCTCCGGTCTCGGCGCGTTCGCGCAGGGCGACGACCGGGCTGCGCTGAACCGGATTATCCTCGAAGATGCGGGTCTGGACGCACTGCCAATCCTCGGCCCAGGCTGCCGCGGCGGAGAGTTCGCGACAGAGCGCTTCGATAGACGAGGGCGCGGGAGCAGCGGGGCGCTCTGTTTCCCCGGCCCGCACCGGAGGCGTGCCAACCATCGCCGCCAAAGCCAACGCCGCCGAGATTTTTCTGATCCTATTCACAAGCCCCTCCCATCGCTCAACACACCCGGTCCTGCGGACGCCGGCCGCGCAGGAGATCGAATGTCGGCTGGGTGGGTTCGAGGCCATCGAGGGACAGCCCGCTGGCCTCGACATAGCGCGAGAGCGCATCGCGGCTGCCCGGGCCCCACTGATTGTCGAGCGCGCCGGTGTAGCAGCCAGCCTGTTTCAGCTCGAACTGAATGTCGAAGGCGAGGAGCTCTGGGCGCGGGGCAGTTTGGGCGGCTTCAACGACCGAAGCTGCAACGGCACTGTTCCAGATCGGGCTGAGCTCAAGTGAAGGGCCCTCCATCTGGTTATTCCCCGCCAGGGAATAATGATGGCTGCCGGTGAACCGGATTTCGCTGCCCTGCATCAGACCTACAAACGAACCGCTGGAGCCTCGAATGGTCGCGCAGTCATGCATCAAGATGCCCGGGTTTCCTGTAAAATGATCGAGACGATAGTTGCATCCGCTCTGATAATTCGTGGCGAGGCCATCATAGCGGTCTGGCGCGACGCCGATCAGATACAGACCTGAAAAAATCCGGCCTGCCTGCTGGTGCTTTTCGGCTGCCTGACTGGCCGAGGGGAGATCGGCATAGGCGAAAACGCCGCGTTCGTGGCCGGCCGGCATTACGTCGCCGCTGATGTCTTCACGCAGGAACATGACCATCCAGTCGGCGGTGTTGGAGTGGTCGCTTTCGCCGGGCATCAAGGACGCGTGCGCCTCCTCGAGGTTGACCGGCGGCGTCACCAGCCTGACGCTGCGCATGGTGAACTCTTCGTTTGCCTGGGGATCGTCGGGATCGTAATAGCTGGCGTTGGGCAGATAGCTTATCTGCTCGCGCAATTCCTCAGCGGAGCACCTCGCTCTTCCAGTTTCTGCATCTATCAGGAGATGGGCGCTGGTGATCACCGCCGGGCGTCCGTCGAATTCGATCAGGAACGAATTGCCGCCACTGCCATTGCAGAGGCCGAGCGCGCCCACCTTGTCGGCGGCGCGCAGGATGGCCTGTTCCTCTTCGGTGAGGCTGGCGAAATCCTGCCGGCGCAGATCGTGGATGTTCTGCCGCTCGGTGCCGTTGTCGAAGATGGCGGCATTGGTGCAGCGCCAGTCTTCGGCCCAGGCCGCGGCAGCGGAGAGATCGCGGCACAGCGCCTCGATAGAGGAAAGCCCGGAATGGAACGGTGCATCGTGGGCCGATGCCGGCGCCAGGGCGCAGATCGTCGCCGCCAATGCCGTGGTCGCCGAAATCTTTCCGATCCTGTTCATATGCCCCCCTTCTTTCAGCAAATCCGGTCCTGCGACTGCCGGTCGCGCAGCGTGTCGAAGGTTTCCTGTGTTGGATCGAGGCTATCCAAGCTCAGCCCCGACGCCTGGGCATAACGCGAGAGCGCATCGCGGCTGCCCGGTCCCCAAAGATTATCGAGTGCGCCAGTGTAGCAGCCGGCCTGCTTGAGCTCGAACTGGATGTCGAAGGCGAGGAGGTCGGGGCGTGGGAGTTGCTCGTTGGCGGGGCCGAGGAAATGGGCAATATGTAAAGCGATATTCCAGAAACCGGGAGCGGCCGGTAATTCTGCTACCGTCTCACCACTCGGTGAAGCATTGTGAAGCCCCAGAGCGGTTAGAGCTGTGCCATCGAATATGGCAACCAGGCTGCCGCTGGTTCCGGAAAGCGTGTCGCAGGAATGGCTTACTTCGGTCTTGTAGATGTCATACTGGCACGAATGCTGATGAATCAGGACCAGCCCATCGAGCATGTCGGCGGCCATGCCCATCAGCACGGCGCTGTTTCCACGCTTGGGCGGGGACAAGGCCGGTTCGAGATGCCCCCGCACACTGCCATCGGGCATGACGTCCCCGGTGATGTCTTCGGCCAGATAGAAAATGACATAGTCGTCTTCGTTAAGGATTCTCTCGTTGCCCGTCTGGGCTGCTTCCAGATTGATGGGCGGGGCGACAAGGCCAACCTCGCGCAGCACGAAGTCCTTGTCCCGGTCGGGGAAGCGGTCGTCGAATTAGCTCGTGTTGGGCATGTAGGTGCTGTTGCGCAGCTCGGAGACGGAGCAGGCAAGTTGTCCCGAGGAGTCGGTGAGCATATGCGCCGAGGTGACCACGGCGGGGCGGCCATCGTGGCGGATGAGGAAGGCATTGCCGCCCTTTTGCTTGTTGCAGAAATTGATGATCCCCGCTCGCGGCGCTGCGGCGAGGATGGCCTGCTCGACGGGTTCGAGGGGCTCCCCGGCCTCGGCGCGCTCGCGCAGGGCGATCACCGGGCTGCGCTGAACCGGGTTATCCTCGAAGATGCGCGTCCGGACGCACTGCCAGTCCTCGGCCCAGGCGGCCGACCGGCTCATCGCTTCGCAAAATGCCTCAAGGCCCGAACCGGCTGCGTCCTCGCTCTGGATCACGGGCAGGGAGCGGGCCGAAACGGCAAAAGGCGTTGCTGCAAGCGGAAGCCCGGCAGCGATGACGAGGGCAAGCCCCCCGATTTGGGCCGCCGATGGTATCATGGCAGCCTCTGAAATTCAGGGTCCTGGGCTTCAAAAACGCGCAGCGCAGGCGTGGCCGAGTTCCACTTCGAGCGGTCTTGCGGAACATGATCGAATATGTGCCGATCGGCGGCCCCTTCCGGTCCATTGAACCGCCCCGACGAGTGTATCGCCCGGAAGCGCAGCTCTCCGTCTTCCATCGACAGCAGGATGGACCCGCTTGTGCCGGGAAGGGTATCGCAGACGTGCTGAACGGACAGATTGGCCAGGTTGGCGTAGTCGCACCGTTGATAGTGAGCGACGAGGCCCTCATCGAGGTCCCTGTGCATGCCGATCAGATAGAGCTGACCTGTATCGAAACTCTCCCGGTTGGACGAGTATTCGAGAAAACCGCGTTCATGACCATCTGGCATGACATCGGTGGTAATGTGCTCGTCGAGAAAGAACACCAGCCAGTCGGCGGCGGTCATCCCTCCTCGATTGCCGGTTTCGACAGCCGCGATGTATTCCTTGAGGTTGACTGGCGGATATTGCAGTCTGACGCGGCGCAGCACAAAGTCGTCGTCGGCTTGCGGGGCGTGTGGATCGTAATAGCCGACATTGGGCATATAGAACGCGTCGGCGGCCGATGTTTTATCGCACAGGAGCTCGCCGGTATTGTCAACGAGCATATGGCCTGCGGTAATGACGGCGGGGAGCCCGTTGAAGCGTATTAAGGCGGCATTTCCTCCCTGGTCACCGTTACAAAACCGAATACTGCCATACAGATTTGCGGCCCAGAGTATGGCGTGCTCTTCTTGTGTCAGCAGACTTTCCTCTTTGTGACGTAGCTCCAGTATGCTCTGCCGGTCATTGCCGTCATCAAACATTGACGCATTGGAAAAGCCTGGAAGCACCACTGGCAGAAACGTGCCCAGCACCAGTTTGAGAAGCAGCCGTTTCATGGCAGCCTCCGGAACTCGGGGTCCTGGGCTTCAAAAACGCGCAGCGCCGGAGTGGCCGAGTTCCACTGCGAGCGGTCTTGCGGAACATGATCGAATATGTGCCGATCGGCGGCTCCTTCCGGTCCATTGAACCGCCCCGATGAGTGTATCGCCCGGAAACGCAGCTCACCGTCTTCCATCGACAACAGCATGGAGCCGCTTGTGCCGGGAAGGGTGTCGCAGACGTGCTGAATGGATAGATTGGCCAGGTTGGCGTAGTCGCATCGTTGATAGTGAACGACGATGCCGTCGCCGAGGTCCCTGTGCATGCCGATCAGATAGAGCTGACCCGTGTCGAAACTCTCCCGGTTGGACGAATATTGGAGGAACCCGCGCTGATGACCATCTGGCATGATATCGGTTGTGATGTCCTCGTCGAGAAAGAACACCAGCCAGTCGGCTGCGGTCATACCTCCCGTATTGCCGGTTTCGACAGCCGCTATGTATCCCTTGAGATTGACTGGCGGATATTGCAGGTCGACGCGGCGCAGCACAAAGTCGTCGTCGGTCCGCGGAGTGTGTGGATCATAATGGGCGACATTGGGCATGAACGACGGCCGCACGTCTTCGTGAGCGCATTTCACTTCACCAGACTCATCGTCAATCAGCGTATGGCCCGCTGTGATCACAGCAGGGCGGCCATTGAAGCGAATGACAAATGCATTCCCTCCATTTGCTCCGCCGCACATGCCGATATTTCCATAACGGTTTGCGGCCAGCAGGATGGCGTGTTCTTCTTGTGTCAGCAGACTTTCCTCTTTGTGATGTAGCTCCAGGATGCTCAGCCGGTCATTGCCGTCATCAAACATCGATGCATTCGTGAGGCCAGGGAGCATCCCGGCCAAGAGGGTGCCCAGCGCGAGCTTGAAAACCAGCCTTCGTCTGGCAGCTTTTGAAACTGCGTGCATCAGCCCGACCCGGACTATGAACCGATTCACCGGGCGGTTGCGTGATGCTGTCGGCGGGGCGATATGCGACGATGTCATTGATGATGAAAGGTTTTTAATATTCGATTAAGGATCTGGCGGGTCTAAAAGCCGCTTACTGGGCCATGTAGCAGAGCGCTGCCTCGGAGATTTGCAGCTCGACCTCCTGAGCAGTCCTGCCTTGCGCGATCAGCGCTTCGATCTCCGCCTCTCGGACACCTTGCCCGCGCACGGCCTCCATTTCTCCGAACCAGCGATCGTATTCCGCGAGCTGGGCCTGCGACAGTTCATAGAGCTTTTCAGCGCCGCCTGCCTGCTCGATGATGTCGGGCATATTGATCTGCCCGGCCACGATCTCGGGGCAGTCGGCTCCCGTCGGGCCCGACAGGGTCACGGTGTTTGATGGCACCGACTGGGCATAGGCTACTGAAGCACAAAGAGTTGCCGACAAGGCGATAATCAGGCGGGTGAACATGGTTTCCTCATATCTGGCAATATTGGAAGGACGGCTCCGAGCGGGCATTATTGGCATTCGTAATCGCAACTGGGATAGGAAAAGCGGAATTCGGGCTCTTCCTGGGTGATGTAGACGGCGTTGTTTTTGCTCGTATCGACCGAACAGGCCGAAACGTGCAATTGGGTCGCGACGCCCTTGAGGGTCCAGCCGACCCCCAGTGTTTCACCGGGGTCAAGCAGGGTCGCGTCTTGAAGAGAGGCTCCATGGCTGGCGCGGCCGCTGCACCAGGGTTCGTCCCTGGGCGTTCCGTCGGCGTTCAGGCCGAAATCGTGAACCACGGCAATCGGAAAGGTGCAGATGTTCTTCAGCCAGCCCAGATGCTGGGTTTCATCTGCCTGCGGGTTGGGATCGAACCTCACGCATTTCAGCACCGCTACCGATTGCGCGCTTGCCGCCCATACCGAGAGCGCGCCCGTCATCGACAGACACGAGAGCGCAACAAGCAATCGAAACATTATTTCCCCCTATCCACTTGCATGGCAGATCGCGGCATCTGAAATCGCCTGCTGGGTTTTTAACTCTGCCGTCAGAGCCTCGATGGCGGCCACGGCGTCCGGATCGGGAGTGTCAGGGGCCATCGCGTTGTCCGCTTCTTCGAGGAAGAATTCGATGACGGCGATCTCATCCTCGACATAATCGAACAGCCCCAGAGCGCCGCCATGTTCGCCCATCAGATCAGCCATGCTGTTTCCAGCCACGGTTTCGGGACATTCCTGCGCGTGGCTCACCCCGGGCAAACCGACGCAGGCAAGAATGAGTAATACTGATCGACAAAACGACATGGCCTGGATTCCCTCCTGATAGTTGAATTTCAGCATAGCGTTTGAGTATGCAGTTTGCGTTTCCATTTTTTTGTGAAGAGACAGAGAACAGAAAGACATCACCCCTTCGAGTTCCGAGCCCGTCGTCCATTTCTCCAGATCATCGTATGAGAACCGTCTCGAAGAACTGTCATGACAACGACGTCCGCCTCCGATCTGTATGACACGATCTGGACGAAGAGTATCGGTCTGGTTAGGGTAAGCAATCACCCGCGCGGGTGATTGAAGGCCGCAATTGCGCCCTGGGGTTGCGGAATGGTGCGGCAGGCGGTGCGGGGCCGGATCGGACGTGATCGGGACGGACGAGCATCGGCCCGCCCGCAATTGCAGGCAGAGGGGGCTCGCAATGGACTATGGACTGGCCAAGGACGACGAACTGATCGACGTCATCTATGGCGCCATGCTCGGGGAAACGACATGGCAGGATTTCCTCGAACGGCTGTCGGACAATACGCCTTATGGCCGCACGGTCATGTTCTCGCACAACATGAACCAGGCCGATGACTATCTGGCCATGGCCGCGCGTTTCGAGGCCGGCCAGCTCGAAAGCTACGCCGCCCACTATATAGACCAGAACCCGTGGTCGGATTCCTGTGCTGTCAGAAAGGTCGGACTGGGCGTGATTTCTGATGAGATCGTCCCGGTCGAGGAGATGGTCGGCACCGAGTTCTATGAGGACTGGATGGTGCCCAACGACGTTGCCGCCTCGGTCGGGGTGACGATCGACAAGAGCGGAACGTGTCCCCTGATCATTTCGACAGTGACTTCGCGAGACGATCCGGACGCCAACAAGGTGTTTTCCGACCAGATGTCGCGCATTGCGCCACATCTTAATCGCGCAGCCCGATTCTACCGTCAGGGCGCGGGAAAATGGGCCGGATTTGCGCTTGGAGCGTCTCTGTTCGATGCGGTCAATATCGGCGTTGTCATTCTCGGGGAGGACGGCCGGGTCAAAACCATATCGGCCACCGGTCAGCAGATGGCCGGTCGCGGCATCAGGATCAATCCGCTAGGTCAACTCGAGCTTCGCGACGAGTCAGCACATGCGGTTCTCAAGGCCATGCTGAAGCGGGTGTACGACGGCCCGAAATCCTACAACCTGTTTTCTGGCGACCTCAAACTGACCTTGCTGCGTGTCGAAAAAGATCGCGTGTCGCTCTATTTCGAAGGACCAACGGTGGTGATCCTGATGGAGCGTCATGGCCGGGGGCACGACCTTGCCGATCTCGAACGCTTTGCCGAAGTGTTTTCCCTCACGGCAGCGGAACAACGCGCGCTGTCGGGGATCGTAGCAGGACAGAGTATCTTGGAGATCGCGGAAGCGGCATCGGTGTCGCGTGAGACGATCCGCTCTCAGCTCAAACGGCTCTATGCTAAGACCGGCGTTAGTGGACAGGCCGATCTTGTGCGGTTGGTACATGATCCGATCTACAGGCAGGGATAGGCCTGTTCTCGATTCTCCCGCGTTCGGCGCCCTTGCCGTGGCCGACAGGCGCCACATGGGCCTGAGCGATCCGATCCGCACAGCCGTCTGATTCAACACCTCATACCGCGTCTCACCCGCCAGGGTGATTGGCGGCGGGACCGGGCTGTGCATGCTGTCCTTTGAAAGGGCACGACAGTGAGGTGAGAAAGATGAGGGCAATTCTTCTGGCGTCGGCAGCCAGTCTTTTAGCTGGACCGGCTTTTGCTGGATGCAGCGGAGCGTTCGACGGGATATGGACCTATACCGCCCAAGTCGGTGATCAATGTACCGCGATCAGTTTCTGGTCCGATGCTGCCAACGGGCAGGTTGAAATTGCAACGTGGACCAATCTGAGCAACTCGTGCGACGTAGGGTCCGGCACCATCCTCCAGGCGGAGTATGGCAACCAAAGCTCGAATAACCTGACCGCCACGACAGTCGACAAGAGGTCGTGCCGATTGGAGTTTGGCGAGGCCAGCATACTGATTGATCAGTACAATTCCTGGCAACCCGCCTCGCCCGAAGCCATTCTTTACCGGGAAGAAACCTCGGTCCAATGGTGCTTTTCCGAGTCCGACCATGAGCTCGGTCAATGTCTGGTTCTCGACTTTCAGGAGGACTGGACCTGATGAGGCGACATGGATTGAAGAGTTGCGGGTGCGTCGTTGCACCAATCCTGTACGGATTGTCCCTTCTCATTCCGGTTGCTGCCTCCGCCGCTCAATGCATAGAACAAGTCGAAATTTTAAATATCCCCGAAGAAATTGAGCGATATGGCGGAGTGGACGATTTTGAATCCAATGTCCTGCAATGGAGAAGCGAGTCTGTCGTGGCTCTTGAAGACATGGACAATGGTAACAACCAGCGGGCCATGTCGTGCAATACATCTGATCGGAAAACTTGTGGCGAAGAAGAAGCGATAGACGATGTTGCGGAAGACTACGATACGGCTTATGCGAAAAGGTATCATCGCAACGCCATTGAATTCTACGACCAGATTCTCGATGCGCTTGAGTGCTATGCCGATGCGTCGTGAACGCTCATCGGCGTTCGGATGAACGGAAGATGGCTTCTGTAAAGCTCAGGAAGTCAAAACGGTCTGCGATTGACCGATCTGCATCGTGCGTCGTGCAGCGGCATGACCTATTCGACCTCGAACGATTTGCACGGATGCATAATCTGACGGTGGCCGAGCAGCGTGCGCTTATGGGCATCGTTTCGGGCAGAAGCGTTCTGGAGATTGCAGCGCTGGCCGAGAGGTCGCCCGAGACAATCCGCAGTCAGCTTAAACGCTTATATGCCAAGACCAGGACCAGCGGACAGGTTGAGCTGCTGCACAGGATTTATGACCCGATGTTTCGAAAGGATGCGCGTTCCGATGATAACCCGGCATGAGTCGGACCCATATGGATCGCGGGGTTCCAGCTTATGTGAGAGACAATTCAGTCATTCCGGCCGTTGATGCGTCGCCGGGTCAGGGAGGGAAGCCACGCCGATGCATAACCGAACGTTGCTTTGTCTGGCGCTTGTGGTTGGCGCGGCGGCATCGGCCAGTCTTGCGGCGGCTCAGGAGGCGGGCACGGTCCGATGGTCCGCACAAGTGGCCATGATCGATTTTTCGCAGCGGGATTCGGCGGAGCGCTTTGCGGGGCTCATCAGGGAAGCGCAGGAGAGGACGATCCTTTACCTGGACTGGACGTTCAAGAACGCCGCCCGATCAGAAATATTTGCGAGCATTGTCACGCAGGGGGGCACGTTCGCCACCGATGAGCAGATCTGCGGGCACGTCGAGCGCAGTGCCGCCCGGTCCGGTGGGCTCACGATCCGGGGCAAGCCCGATCCTGCCAACCATTACCTTTTGCTCGAAATGATGCTGGACATTGAGAGCGGCGCCCCCTTCGCGCGCGCACGTTGCGAATATGTGCCGAGTGTATCTGCGCTGCGTCTGAGAGGTTTCTTTTACGTGACCAGTATCGGAACAGCGACGGCGGATAAACTTGAATTCATGCCTGTTTCCGTACCCGCTCATCAAGTCCCGGAGACATTCCTGAAGCATCTTCAATAATTCGTAACAGCCAAACGGCGGTTCGTAAGGACCATCTGCGTGTGGCGCCTCTGGCGATCGGTCGAATACATAGCATTTTTTCTTCACCCGCGCGGGTGATTGGCAAGTGCGCGCGCCCAACGCAATCTGACTTCAGTAGATGGCGTGGAGGTCGATTATGCAGAAAAGGGAAGTGCTTGCGAGACCTAATGACCTTCTGCACTCGGCCAGACGTGTCGGACCTGACAAGAACCCGGTGCAAAGCGAATTATCGATCAGGTGCATGCGGCTGTAACGCTGCTCGACTAAATCCAGAAGCCGGCCCGGTCACCCGCCACGGAGGAATCCAATGAAACTGACAAACCAAATGGGTATTTCAATCTGCGTTTTCGCTGCGCTGGCAATCTCGGGGATGAACGGCGCACTCGCACAGGACTGGGACGAGGCTTCGATGATAGAAGAGACGGTTGTTGCCGTGGATGCCGGACCGACAGTCCTCACGCTCGAATGCAATGAAACGGGCCGCGCTGTCGTCACGTCCGCGGAACCCGAGCAGCCTCTGGCGCTCCTTGTGTTGCCCGCTCCCAATGGAGGTATCGCTATGGTCGAGTTCGACGCACCGGGCGGCGATATCAGAATCGAAATCCAAGGCTGGGGTAGCTGCTCATATACGCTACTGCCAGCTCCGCAGGGCGCGTGAAGGAGAGTTGGTGATGAGATCGAAGTTGGCGAGTAGAGCCACTGTTTTAGCCGGGCTTCTATTGGCCGGCCCAGCCATCGCGGGGGAATGGCTGTTCAGTTCGGGAGATGAGTCCGGGACGGCGTATATTCAGGGCGAGAGTGGGCTCTACGCTCTCCTCTGCTATCCCGGTGACAATCACTGGACGGCTCTGCTGGCGGTTCCCCTTTCGGAAACATCCGAGACAATCGCTGACGAGGCTGAAACCACTACGATAATGTTGCAAACGGATGCGCTGGCTTATGGCCTCCTTGCCGAGGCTGTGATTTCCACCCAGCAGCCTGATGCGATCGGCTTTGTGGCTGGAGTTGCGCAGAGCTGGGTCGATGAGATTCTTCAGTCCGAAGAGTCGTTCATCGTGGGAATCGCCAAAGACGAGAATGCCGCCAATGCTGGTGACTTGGCCCTGGTGTCGGAGTTTCCTGCCACTGGCCATGCGCAAGCCATCGAAAGCGCCCGGTCCCATTGCGGCATGAGTTAGCCACCGAGGCCACTTCGAGCAGATCGTCGTGTCCTCGCTGAGAATGTGTCTTTTTACCAGATCGCCGGCAAGAGGTTGCGGTGAATTGTAGACGTGCTGGTTGCCTTGCCCGAGCACCTTTGTAGTCGACACAAAATCGTGTCAATCTTGAATACGCTGCAGCGGAGTTGGCGGCTCGCGGGAGGAGTCGGACATTGAAACTTGGAAATTGCCCAGAAAGAGTGCGGCGGGCCCTTTTATGAAAATGGGATTGTCTATTGCCAGCCTGGGACTGCTGCTGAGCCAGTTTGTTGTCTCGAGCGCCATTGCATTGACGTGTCCTTATCCGAAACGGGACATCGCGCGCTTCTTTTCATCCCACCACGAGCGACCCGAGACCTATTTTCTGGTCCATGGCGTCTTGCGGCCCAGCGAATCGGTGCCGTCATTCGATGGGGCAACACAAGCCAGAGCCTCTTTTCGCGCCCGTTTCGAGGGATATGTGGCACGGCCTGACGGATTCGACAGGCCGGCAGGTTTCGAGCTGACCATCACGTCGTCCTGCCTGGATGACAATTGCGGAGCCATTCCGATGGGACCGGCTCCCGCGCTGATGTTCATTCTTGACGATGGCGGAACGTATACCTTTGCGGCCAACCCATGCAACGACAGCATCCTGCCCGATCCGACAGAGAACGAATTGGTGCATATGTTGGCCTGCCTCAATGGCAATTGTGGCGAGCAGCCATGATGGAGCGAGCCATAGTGAGATTTGTCATCGTCGCATTCGCGTTTCTCGGTCTGCCGGCGACGTCGGTATGGGCTGACGGCATCCAGTTTCTTCAGCCATCAAGCATATCGCCCCCTGACACCCTGTTCGGCCTCGATGCCAGCGGTCTCGACGGACAGATCGAGCGGGCTCTCGCAGAATATACGGGTTTCGCCAACCTGCGCGAATTTACGGTGCACTGGGAGCGGCCGACATTCCAATGCCTTGAGAAAAGCTACGAGATCTACGACGTCCTACACGGCGTCTGCCTTGTTGAAACCAGCGCATTCCAGGTCGCGGCGACGGCTCTTGTCGTCAAAGGTGATCGGACAGACGATTTCAAGATTTCCATTCTCAGCGCGGCAATCGAATGATGACGGCTGTTATCGGGGTGGAATTGGCCAGGCACCGCGGCCTCGGCTTCGTAGTAAACGGATACCCCCGCACCCAACTATGGGTATGACCAGCCCTCGTGCTCGACCCGAAAGATGCGCAAAGGTGCATTTTCCAATGACGTGTCGACCCGCATAGAGAAGACGGCGCGTTGCTGTCGACCAAAATTGATGAAATCGACGTCGATCGTGATCATTCCTCTGAGCATCGGCTGATCGGGATCGGAGGCGATGTGAAGAACCTTTCCATCAAAATCCTGCGATCCGTAGAGCGGGTCCGCACCGAGCCCCCCCGATTGCAACATGTCTACGATATCGGAGGTAAAATATCGTGATGCCGAAGGACCTCGAAGTGGATAGGGACCCTGTCCTTCATTGAAACGAGCCATTGCTTCATAAAGGTCGCGAACGATTGCTTCGGCCTCGCCGATCATCGCACCGTCAGAATTCGTCTCCAGAGGCCCCTGATATGTTCCATCTGCGGAAGACGAAGTGACCGCGTCATCCGGTCTGATGAAGCGTTGCGCAACCCATCCTGCCTTGGTCAGGTCGGCAGAACGCATCAAGCACCAACGCGGCGGTAGCGCATCAATCTGCGCCTGTGACATGGTCATATAGTGAGCCGCTAAGAGCAACGGAACGCAGGTGATCTGCTGCATGCCGCGCTCGTCATGCCCGAAGGTTTCGATTACCGAGTAGTTCGTGCCCGGTCCCATGCGCGCGTTAAGAACGTCGTTTGCTGAAACGCCCGTCACGCGCCAGGCGTCGGGACCGTGTCCGTCGATTTCTGCACGGGCCGTCAGTGGTAATAGCCCCAGAACAAAGACGATTATCAAAGTTTTCACGCGCCCCGATTGACCCATCGCGCGGGACGTTACCCATTTTCCGTTCATTTGCCCTTCCAATTGGTTGACTGTCGATTGTACGCGTCCTCGGTCGCCATCTCTGATCGATCAGTAGTGGATAGCCCTTGTAGCCCGGACGGGCCAGTTCAGCGCTGCGGCCTGGCTCGGCCGCAAGCGTAACGCAGTTGGAGGAATCGGTATCGCGATGCCCATGACGATGTCAGGAAGGATACCCCTGTTCATTGCCGGACTCCTGCTTTGCCCGCATCAGGGGCGGCGATCGACGCAAGCGCGGTGAGAATGAGGGCAATAAGATCAGCCTGCCGATGAGTTCCGGTCTTTTCGAACACATTGCCCAGATGGAAAGCCACGGTGGTTGGCGAGATCGAGAGATCGGCGGCGATTTGGCTGGTTCGCCGTCCATGCGCCAGCGCGCAAGCGACATCTGCTTCGGTGGGGGTCAATCCGAACAGTTCGGAAAGAATCGTGCCAGAGATCTTTGGGCGTCGCGACGGGTCGGATATGAAGATGACCGCCTGCGGCGCGCCGGCGTCCCGATCATGCGCATGTGGAAGCGCGCAGACCGTAAGCAGCAGATCATGCTCACCTGATGATGGCATACCCAGGCTGGCAAGATGATCCTGGTCTTGGCTCGCCGCCGAGCATGCGGCTTCGATGATCGTTGCGAGTTCGCCGCTCAACCGCGACGATGGGGCGAACACCGTTTTGCCAATGACGAGTCCGCCATCCGCTTCATGGAGGTGACGGGCCGTCCGGTTCGCAAAAACTACGTGAGATCGGGAAACCAGAACCACCCCGAATGAAAGCATGTCGAGGATGCGCTCCATGCCGGCGCTCTTGCCGGAGGGGGATGCCGAAAGCGCGTCCCGGAGCGTCGCGACATCCTCCTCGGCCTTCCGGCCGATCCGCTCGATCTGGCCCAGGCGGGCCTCGATGGTTGCCAGCATGAGGTCGAAATCGATCGGCTTGACCAGATAATCGTCGGCACCCGCGCGCTTGCCGTTGATGATGTGATCGCGTCCGCCCAGCGCCGTGAGGAAAACCAGGGGAACGTTCGCCAGATCGGGCCGCGTGTCGCGCATGGTTTCGAGAAAGCCGAAACCGTCGAGGCGTGGCATCGAGATGTCGCACAAAATGAGATCGGGCCTTCGTGCATCAAGCAGCGTGAGTGCCTCCCGGCCATCGGCGGCTCCCAGCGCGTTATACCCCGCGATCTCCAGTTCATCGATGATGTCCTGCCGCAGGCGGCGTTCATCCTCGACGCAGAGAATTGTTTTCGCCGTCCCGCCTCCCGACATCGCCCGATACGCCTCCCTTCGATGATAGCAGACCCATCAACTCAGGGCCGGTCCGCATCTGGATGTTGCCATGTCGATCCTAGCTCAAAGCAATGGGGATCGCCCCCTGTAAACGAAGGGGGACGCTGGGTGCGCGTCCGGATAGATTTGCCGGGATATGAATCGGTAAACCGGAGCTACTGGACCATGTGGGACTTTTCCGTCGGACGTGCGCTGAGCCTCATGTTCCAGACATTACCCTTCGTACTACTCCGCATGGCCGTCTATTTCGGGGCGGCTCTCGCCTATGTGCTTGTGACGGGCGCCGGCGCCGGCATCGGCTGGGGCATCGGCGGTTTCGGCGACAGCGGCTTTCAGGCGAACGCGACGATATGGGGCGGCGTGATCGGCTTCGGCCTCGTCGGCGCCGTCATGTACCTGGCGCGGGAATATGTCCTCTATATCGTCAAGGCCGGACATATCGCGGTGCTGGTCAAGCTGCTCGACGGCGAGCAGATGCCCGAGGGGCGCTCGCAGGTCGCCTATGCCCGCCAGGAGGTGACGAAACGCTTCGCCCAGGCCAGCGTACTGTTCGGGGTCGACCAATTGGTCAAGGGCGTGTTGCGCGCCATCACCGGGCTGGTGCGCGGCATCGTCAGCATTCTCCCGATTCCAGGGGCCCAACAATTCGTATCGATCCTTCAGGCCTTCCTGCGTATCGCGGTTGGCTTCATTGATGAAGTCATCCTCGCCTATGCCATCCGCACCAAATCCGACAACGCATGGGCCTCTGCGCAGACGGGTCTGGTCCTCTATGCCCAGAACTACAAGCCGATGCTGAAGAACGCGGCGTGGCTGGCGCTCATCGTCTACGGGCTGTCCTTCGTCGTCTTTCTGGTCATGCTCGCACCGGCCGCGCTTGCGGTCTATCTGATCCCTGGCGCTTGGTCGGCCGGCGGCATTGTCTTTGCCCTGATCTTCGCATGGGCGGTCAAGGCAGCGCTGCTTGAACCCTTCGCGATCACCTGCATGATGGAGGTCTATTTCCGAACCATCGCCGGACAGGCTCCCGATCCGGCCTGGGAAACCAAGCTCGACAGTTTATCAGCCAAATTCCGCAAACTCAGCCAAAAGGCGCGAACCTATCAGCCGCCCAGAGCAGAACCGGAAGCATCGACGGCGTCCAGCGCTGGGTAGGAACAAGATTGCGGTTTTCCCGAATTCGAACAGGGACCATGCAGACACCGCAATAGACATGGCCTCCATGGTCTGGTTGTCTGGGAGAGGTTTTGTTCGGAAGGGGGCCGAAATGAATGGAATCGCAATCATCGATACAGTGCGATCCTTTGCACGAACGCAATTCTTGTCATCGAAAGATCTGTTATCCGCATCCTTTACTGCGGCGCTGATTTTCACCCTCGCACCAGCAGCATTGGGCGACAAAACCCAGCTTCCACCTCCCGATGGCGACGTCATCCTCACGGTTGCAGGGCAGATAACGCGGACCAATCTGGAGTCCCGCGCCGTGTTTGACGAAACAATGCTCTCTGGCCTCCCGTCCACAACGCTCGAAACCACCACGGTCGTTACAGACGGGGTCAAGCGGTTCGACGGATTTCTGATGCGCGATCTATTGGCTCATGTCGGGGCCATGGGCCAGACGGTGACGGCAACCGCGCTCAACGACTATATCATCGACATTCCCGTCGAGGATTTCGAGCGGTTCGACGTCCTTGTTGCTACCCATATGGACGGGGAGCGCCTGCTGCCCAGCGACAAGGGACCACTGTGGATCGTTTATCCGCGGGATAACCAGGCGGAGTTGCAGGATATCCGCTACGACTATCGCTGGGTGTGGCAGCTTGTCCGGCTGGACGTGGAATGACCCGCCGCAATAATCTCGTCGCCTATATGATCGCGGGCGCGGCCATTGCCACCTTTGCAATACTGTTGATTTTCGCGCTGATCCGGCTGGCCGGCACCGAAGCGGGAATGCGCGAAAACGAAGGTGACAATATGCTGTGGGCGATATCGCGCGCGCATGTGGCCACGCTCTTGCTGGACGTCGAAGTCGCGCGGAAGGCGAGTATCCCCCAGAGCACGGCGGAGATCGAAAGACGCTATAATGTTGTGCTCAGCCGTTTGGCCCTTCTGACCGAAGGGCCGCAATTGCGTTATATGAGCGAACTCGGCCTCAGCGACAGCCTGATATCGGCCAATATGGCGATCGGGGAGATTGAGTCCGAAATCCTCGGCATCTCCCTTGGCGACACAGACAAGGCGGCAGCGATCCATGACACGCTTACCCCTTTGATTGCAGACCTCGGACGCGCCGCCAACCAGTCCATGGTGAGGCGATGGGAGGCAACTGGCGCACGGCTCGACAGACAGCGCGAGTCGATTATCCAAGTCATCGTCTCGATCGTCGCGATCATCGCCCTGGGGATCGCGGTCTCGCTTGTGATGCTGAGAGCCATGGCGCAGCGACAACGCCTCATGCGCTCGTTAATCCGTGAACAGGAGGCCGCCGAGGCTTATCGCAGTTTCGTTGCGCTTGCGTCGCACCAGTTCCGCACACCTTTGGCGGTGATCGATTCCGCAATGCAACGCTTGTTGCGTAGCAACGACACGATGACGCGCGCGGAAATCGAAGAACGGGCCAACAACGTTCGGGCGGAGGTGCGAGGGCTCAATGATTTGATTGGTGCAACCTTGGATGTTGTCAGGCTCGATGCCGGGCAGGTGAGCCCCGATCCCGCCATATGCGCTATAGCAACTCTCGTCGGGCGTGTTCGGGAGCGTCAATTGAACGCAACGCCCGATCGCATGATCACGGTACGGGTCGGAAACGAAGTGCCACCCAAACTTGAAACCGATCCGCTTCTGGCCGAACAGATCTTGGGCAACCTCGTATCGAACGCGATCAAGTATTCACCATCCTCCGAACCGGTCACCATCCACATCTCGGCCGAGAACCGGAAAATACTGTTTGCGGTCGAGGACCGTGGCATCGGCATCCCCGAGGACGAGCAGGAAAATCTGTTCGGGCGCTTTTTCCGCGCCAGCTCGGCGCGGGACGTGCCGGGTACGGGTGTCGGCCTGTCGATCGCTGCCCAACTCGCCCGGCTTCTTGGCGGAAACCTGGAATTCGAAAGCCGACCGGGGATCGGTTCAGTCTTTCTCCTTAAACTCCCTGACGAGTGGACCGCCAGACGCGCGAAACCGGTCGCCGAAGAGGTCTTCGCCTGAGGATACGATAGGTTGCCAGTCCCCGCTACAGGCGAGCCTCATCCCCGAGGTCGGCACTGGGCATTGCAACGCTGTGGCGATGCTTTCATATGTGGCGTTAGCAACTGCTTCATTGATCACTCGCCGACTGCGATGATGGCGCGCCCGAGGACGCTCTGACTAGAAATATCGAGGAAGCGCACTTCGTACTGGCCTGGCGTATCGGGTAGCGTGATTTCCGTTTCCTGCTCGCCCCCCACGCGATGCGCCGAAATCCAGGTGAAATCCGGGGCATCGGCCTTCGCCAGCGCGACGCGTCGATCGGCATCGTCAGGCGAGATGGTCCAGGAGACGGTGACGGTTTCGCTCGGCGTGGCACTTGCTGGAGCGTTCAACCCGGCACCGTCGTCAAGTGGAGCGTCTGCGGCAACAACTTCAAGGGGGCTGGATGCCAAGGTCTTGCTGCCCTCGTCGAGCACATAGCGAATCTCGTAGAGACCTGTTTCGGCGGGCGCCGTCAGGGTGATGTCGTCGTGGTTCTCGACCCGGCGGTAACCTTGACTTGTGCCTTCGTCCGCACCAACGGCGACGATCACCACCCAATCGCGCGGATGCACGGTCTCGCCCCAGGTCACCGTGACTTCGCTCTCTGCCCGGACAATTTCCGGTCCGGAGACGGACTGTTGAGCTTCGACAATTTCGACCGGGGTCGACGCAAGCGTCCTGTTACCCTCGTCGAGCACGTAGCGCACTTCATAAAGACCGGGGACCGAAGGCGCACGCAGCGAGATAACGTCATGGTTCTCGACCCGGCGATATCCTTGGCTTGTGCCTTCGTCCGCACCGGCGGGAACGATCACCACCCAGTCGCGGGGGTTGATCGTCTCGCCCCAGCTCACGGTGAACTCGGTGCCGAAGGTCACGGTTGCAGGCGCTGAAACGGTTTGCTCGGCCGCCACAACCTCGACAGGCGTCGAGGCCAGTGTCCTGTTGCCCTCATCGAGCACGTAGCGCACTTCATAAAGGCCTGGCTCTGCCGGAGCCCTCAGTGCGATGCTGTCGTGGCTCTCGACCCGGCGATATCCGCGACTTGTGCCTTCGTCAGCACCGGAGGGAACAATGACAACCCAGTCGCGCGGGTTGATCGTCTCGCCCCAGCTCACGATGAACTCGGTGCCGAAGGTCACGGTTGCAGGCGCCGAAACGGTTTGCTCGGCCGCCACAACCTCGACAGGCGTCGAGGCCAGTGTCCTGTTGCCCTCATCGAGCACGTAGCGCACTTCATAAAGGCCTGGCTCTGCCGGAGCCCTCAGTGCGATGCTGTCGTGGCTCTCGACCCGACGATATCCTTGGCTTGTGCCTTCGTCCGCACCGGAGGGAACGATCACCACCCAGTCGCGCGGGTTGATCGTCTCGCCCCAGCTCACGGTGAACTCGGTGCCGAAGGTCACGGTTGCAGGCGCTGAAACGGTCTGCTCGGCCGCCACAACCTCGACAGGCGTCGAGGCCAGTGTCGTGTTGCCCTCATCGAGCACGTAGCGCACTTCATAAAGGCCTGGCTCTGCCGGAGCCCTCAGTGCGATGCTGTCGTGACTTTCGACCCGACGATATCCGCGACTTGTGCCTTCGTCAGCACCGGCGGGGACAATCACCACCCAGTCACGGGAATGGACGGTTTCACCCCAGGTCACAGTGAAGTCGGTGCCGAAGGTCACGGTTGCAGGCGCCGAAACGGTCTGCGGGGGCGTTTCCGGCTCTACAACGGGTTCAGGTTCTGGCACCTGTTCAACGACCGGCTCGCTTTCGATGGTCGCCTGCACCTGCGTCATGGCGGCACGCAACTCGTCCGCGTTCTCGGCCGGCACGAAAATCCCGCCCGTATTCTCGGCGATGCAGGCAAGCTGCTCGTGTTCCTCGCGCGAAAGATCAAAACCGATCACATGAGCCGTGAAGGCCACCCCCTGCCGTTCGAGCTGCGCGGCCAGCGCGCACGGATCGGCCTGACAGGTTTCCACCCCGTCCGAGACCAGAACGACCGTCGCCGGATTGTCCCTGTATGAGAGGAATTCAGCGGCCTGCTCGACCGCGGCGGTCAGAGGCGTGCGCCCTCGCGGCGTGATGGAATTGACGGTTTGGAGGAAAGCACCCTTCTCAACCGGGCCGGGTTTGACCATCAACTCGATATCCGTGCAGTCGCCCTCCCGCCGATGCCCGTAGGCCAGCAGCCCCAGATTGGTCGATTGCGGCCAGGTTTCGACGAGACCGGCCATCACGTCGCGGGCGATCTCGATCTTGGAAACCCCCTCGATCTGCCCCCACATGGAGTTCGACCCGTCATAGACAATCATCACGTCATCGGCCGCGGATGCGGCGATCGGCGCGAGCCCGAACAGAGCAAACGAGAGTGCGGCGATTGTTTTCATGGGCCTGGCTTCCGAGGGTTGGCATTGAGAGAGCTTCCGGCACGGCAGGCTAACGCCGGCTGAAACCGGTGTCCCCCTTCGTTTGAAGGGGGGGCCGACCATTGACCGCACAAGGCCGGTTCGGGGTTAGCCCGGAACTGCCTCCTGGGCCTCACCCACGAGAGGGTCGGGGCCATAGCTGTTGGCGCCGCTGGTTCCCTTGAGAAAGCCAAGCGTCACCAGCGCCCAGATGGCGACGACGAGGGTTACCAGGTTGAGAACCCAGCCCAGCGTGTTCGGCATATGGATGGATTGCCCCGCAATGGTTTGATAGCTGCCCGTAATGCCGAGAAGGTCGCAAAGCTGCGAGATGAGGCCAGGCGCGATAAAGACCGCCATCAGGAGGCCGGACTTGCCGCGATCATGAAGCCGCTTCACGCCGAGGGCTGCGCCTGGATAAAGAAACGCCAGCGACACGATCAGCCCCGCGAGCGCGCCCATGGTCGCATTTCCTGCCGAGATCGGCATCAGGACGGCAAATGAAATGACGATTGCGATCACGAACAGGATCAGGCTGGCAATCCAGAATGGCTTTCGATTGATACGTCCTTCGAACGAGGTGTAGAGATAACGCAAATTCATGCCTGTCCCCTTTGTTAAACCGTTGCACATACGTATATGGCGCGTCCCAAACCGGGTCGATCCAAGAAGCGCCATGTCCGTTACGAACCAACGTATCTGAGTCCGGAAATGAGCACCCCCTTCGTTCAAAGGGGTTCTGATGATCATCAACATGGGCGAAGCGCTAGGGAATGCGCCGCGCATGCGCTCCGCTAAACAGAGCAAATCGGCAACACTCTCGATAGTCTGAAGCACCTGGCAAACGGCGAGGTCGACGTGGCTTCATGCGCCGCGTCTATATCGAGATGAGGATAGTTTGGAGAGTGCGCACCAAACAGGGTATCTTTTTCATCCGTGTCTGCGAATGGCTGCTCCCACGCCGTGCCTTGCCGGCGGAAGGCCACAGCTTCCTTCGCAATGTGACATGCCGGAAAAGGGCCCGAGGCTGGCGTACCAGCCCCGGGCTGCGTCAACGTGGCTCGGCCATCAATCCTTTCACCAAGGCGAAACAGGCGCCGAGCAAGACGATGGCGAACGGGAAACCGGTCGACACGGCCATGGCCTGCAACGCAGCGAGACCTCCGCCAAGCAGCAGGGCGATGGCGACGAGCCCCTCGAAAGTCGCCCAGAAAACCCGTTGAGGCGTCGGCGCGTTTATCTTGCCGCCGGCGGCGACCGTGTCGATGACGAGCGAGCCGGAATCCGACGACGTCACGAAAAACACGATCACCAGAATGATGCCGACAAGCGAGGTGAACGATGTCAGCGGCAGGCCCGCCAGCATTTCGAACAGTTGCAGTTCGAGAGCTGCCGTCTGAACCGTAGTCATACCCTGATCGATGACCTGGCTGATCGCCGTGCCGCCAAGCGCCGTCATCCAGATCGTCGAGACGATTGAGGGGATGAGGAGCACGGCGAGTACGAACTCGCGTACCGAACGGCCCCGGCTGACGCGGGCGATGAACATGCCGACAAACGGCGACCAACTGATCCACCATGCCCAATAGAACGCCGTCCATCCATGCCGAAAATTGTCATCCTCGCGCCCGATCGGGTTTGAGAGCGCGGGCAGATACTCGACATAGGCCAAGAGGTTCTTGAAAAAGCCGGTGATGATCTGCCACGTCGGCCCCACGACGATGACGAACAGCAAAAGCAGGAAGGCGAGCCCCATATTGAGCTCGGACAGCCGCTTGACCCCTTTATCCATTCCAGCCACGACCGATGCGGTAGCAATTGCCGTGATCACGATGATCAGCACGATCATGCCGCCTGTGCTCGAGGGAAAGCCGAACAGGAAATCCAGCCCCGCGCTGGCCTGCTGCGCGCCGATGCCGAGCGAAGTGGCAAGGCCGAACAGCGTCGCGAGAATGGCGAGAATATCGACGACATGGCCCGGCCAGCCCCAGATGCGCTCGCCGAAGATCGGATAGAAGATCGAGCGCAGCGTGAGTGGCAATCCTTTGTTGAACGCAAAGAGCGCCAGCGAAAGGGCGACAACGGCATAGATCGCCCAAGGGTGCAGCGCCCAGTGAAAGATGGTCGCCGCCATGGCGAGGCGCCGCGCACCTTCGGCATCACCGGACATCCCGTTGAGCGGAGCCCAGTCGGTGCGCACACCGTCGGGGCCGGTCACGGGGCCCTCGAATGCGGCGGTGAAATTGCCCAAGGGCTCGGAGACACCGTAGAACATCAGGCCGATGCCCATGCCGGCGGCAAACAGCATCGAGAACCAGGAAATGTAATTGTAGTCCGGAGTGGCGTCTGGCCCTCCGAGACGGACTTTTCCAAGGGGGAGAACGATCAGAGCGACGCAGAGCACAACGAAGATGTTGCCGGCGATGATGAAGAACCAGTCGAGATTTCCGGTCAGAAAATCGCGGGTCGCCTCGAAGACGGGGCCCAGCGTGTTCTGGAAGGCCAGCGTCAGTATGGTGAAAGCGACGATGGTCAGCGCAGAAACGCTGAAGACGGGATTATGAACGTCGAACTCGAGGACAAAGCGCTTTCGATAATTGATGTTGTCCTGGCCGATTTCGTAGTCGGTATCGATGATCTGGGTGGCACCTTCAGGTTCCGGAAGTGCATCCGTAGAATTTTCCGCGTCGGCGGCAGGGGTCGCTTTATCGGTCAATACTCCATCCTCGGTACAGTGCGGTTTTGAAATGTTTGAGATTGCGCAATGAGAATTGCCGTAACGCGCATAGGCATAGGCGAGCCTCAAGTTTAGGAAAGTTGGCGTCGAATCTCAATAGATCGGCAAAAAAAGGCAACCTGTTACACAGGCTGCACCGCTGAAGGGGACATAACGCTATGCGATATTCTACTCGGACGCTCGCCACGGCAACCAATCGTCCAAAACCGTTGCAGTTTCTCACCTTGCAATGGTGCATATCGGCTAAGTTATTGAAAAGATTGGCGCGCCCGACACGATTCGAACGTGTGGCCTCCACCTTCGGAGGGCAGCACTCTCATCGATCGCAAGTGTCACCCCCTCATCGAGCCGCAGCCCGAAGGGGAGGATCAGAACGCCGTTGATCGCTTCCCCGCCCTCCGCTGCACGTAACTCGATGGTCAGCACGCGTTGACCGTTCTGCCCACTCACCTGCGACTGCGAGATCGCGCATTGCACCGATCCTTCCCGTGCCGCACAGGCGACCGACCAATCGCCATGTGCCTCGTTGAGCGACGATGCACCACCCGGCAGGCCCTTGGCGGCGGCTGCGATGGTTCCGCCCCCCCAGGAGGGCCAAGCAGGAGATCATCGCGAAAACGATATGAACATGCTGCACGTCAGAACCTGATGTTGAGACCCAGGGATGCCGTATGGCTGTCATAACTGCCCGCGAAGACACCTTCGTAGTTGGCGCGCAAGGTCATGTCGGGAGCGATGTCCCAACCGAGTCCGGCGCCCAGACGCAGGCGGTCACGGTTGGCCGCAGGACCGTTGACGGTGAAGCTGGTCGGGCTGCCCGCAAAGGAGAGCGACTGACTGGGCACCACATCGGCAAAGGCGTGTTCCCATACCGCCCGGCCTTCCAGTATCAGACGTCCGGTCTCGGTCATCACGACATGGCTGACGCCAAGACCGATGCCGGTGTCGAGACGGGTCCAGTTTTCCGACGCGCCCGTCAGGTTGAGCGCGTCGGCTCCCGTCTCGGTGAACCCTCCATGGCCCGACCACCCGGCATCAAGGGTAAAGAGCGGCAGAAGCATTGTGCCGCCGCCCATGTCGATACCGTAGGCCGCTTCACCGGAGAAGCCGATGGTGTGGTTCCAGTAGTCGGCCTCGGCCGTGCGGTCGACCCCTCCAAAGACAATGCGGCGCTCCGTCGAGATGCGGTTGGCCGCATAGGCGAGCGAACCGGCGAGTTTCCACGGCCCATCTTCCCATGCGCCATAGGCACCGATATGGAAACCATCGGCATCGAAGCTGGAGAGCCGTGCGTCGACCGAGCCGTGGCTGCGGATATAGCCTAGCCCGAAGCCGGCGAAGGCATTGCCCGTGCCTATATCGATCTGGCCTTCATAGCCACCGGCGATACCGGCGCTCCACCAATCGAGCGTGGCGGCATTGCCGTCACCGTCGATACTGCCGCGTCCGCCGAGCGGGGCGAGCCAGGCATTGGCCACACGCCTATCGGCATAGTTGGCGGTCGCATCGTCGATGGCGCCGACGCCGGCGGGCCGCGACACCGTGCCATAGGCCAGTGGTGCGGTCATCACGTTGGTGCTGCCGAACGCGCCGACTCCGGCCGAACCTTGCTGACGCAGCGTGCGGGTGAACAGCCCGAAGGTCTGGTCGATCACGTGCTGGCCGGAGGCGTGGATCTCGCCGGAGGTGAGATCGAAGGCCTGGCGGGCTTCTTCCTCCGAAAGCATCAGTATCTGGTTGTAGACTGCCAGCGCATCCGAGCCGGGCGTCTGGTCGAGCCCGTCAAGTCCCGTCGCTGCCTGAAACTGGTTGTGAGTTTGCGCCACGGTAGTGAACAGTCCGGTAGTTGGATCACCGGGATCGCCCGGATCGCCGGGGTCGCCGGGATCACCCGGATCGCCCAACGCAATGGTCAACACCACGTTGTCGGCATTGTGCGCGAGAGTCGGTGTAATGAAGGCCGACGTAGTGACCACATCATCGAATTCGCCTGAAACGCTTCCGGCAGTCAGGATCGTATAGTCCTGCCCGTCCTGGTAGCTCGTTTCGGGGTCGAGTGCGATGACATTGACCGTCCCGCCGTTGAGCGTCGCCGTTCCCGTAACGTTGATCAGATCGTTGTGGGTGCCCGGCGTATTGCCGCCGCCGATGATTTCCACATCGTAGATCGAACCAGGATAAAAGAGAATATTGCCGACATGCAGGGTGCCGATGGAGTTGCCGGGCGCAATAATGCCACCGGAGTTGACCGAGACATCGCCTGATAGCGTCCCGATGCCGCCGAGCACGCCGCCGCTGACATCGACAAAGCCACCCAGAGCATCGTTTACGTAGAGCGTCCCGCCGGAAATCGTGGTCGTGCCGGCAAAATCCGCACCGTCTCCCACGTAGTTCGTAACGCCTGCCAGATGTTCTATGGCATGGTTGCCCGCACCATCAGATTCCAGAGCAATATCGAAGGCGTAGCTGTTCGTTTCCGTGCCGGTGTGATTGAAGACGAGGGTGCCGTTACCATCCACGAAAATGATGCCATCGGCAGCGAGGAACCCTGCATCCTGCTCGATCTCGCCTGCCGCCGCACCGATATTGAGGACGCCTTCGCTGCCACTCTCTTGAGCCAGATATATATCGTGACCGTCTGCGAACACCTCCGCTTGGCTGGAGATTGTCAGTGTTCCCTTGCCATTGTTGCCAAGAGTTATGTCCCCGCTGGCTGTCCAGGTAGAACCCAAGTCGGAAATCGTCAGTCTTCCGTGGACACCAAAATCGCCAAGAACCGACTCCGCGGTTTCAAGCGTGCCACCATGAACAACCGATACATCTGCCGAGCTTTGCCAGCCGACCTCGAACCGTCCCGTGGTCGTCCATTCACTGTTGGAGATTGTGAGTTCGGTATGGCGATTCCCACCATTGCCGAGCCTTGCAATCCCGTCATTGATCACGACGGCTCCATTACGCACCTCGATCGTGGCGAGGCCGGCGTAGAGGCTGCCTAGATCCCAGGTTCCATCGTCAACAGCTATCTGGCTCCTATCCGGCGCGGGCAGGCCGCCAACCTCGACATTACCGCTGTCAATGTGGCCGCCAGCCTCGATAGTCACACTGCCTGCTCCAAGGCGCCCGATCCATATGGAGCCTTCATTCGTCCAGATAGAGCCGCTACCAGAAACAAGGATCGTGCTGGACGGGTCGGCACTGTTTCCGATGTTGGCCGTACCGATGCTTTCTAAATGACCGCCGCTCAGGATCTGGAGTTCGGCACCATCGTCGCCGGAAACGGTAACTGATGAACTGCCAAGGTTGCCAGTGATCACCAGAGCACCGCCGGAAACGGTGGTGGCTCCGGTAAAGCCGGAGCCATCGCCTGTGTAGGTAGTCACGCCTGCCAGATGTTCGATGGCGTGGTTGCCCGTGCCAGTTGATTCCAGATCTGCTGCAAACTGATAGCTGTTTGCCTCCGTAGCATTGTGGTTGAAAATCAGCGTGCCGGTGCCATCACCGAAATTTATCGTCGATACATTGAGCTTGCCCGGTGTCCAACCGTCTCCGATTCGAAATTCCCCTTCACTGCCGCTCCCTCTTGCAATGGTTATGGACTTCCCTTCTTCGACATCGAGCCCCCCGGAAACTCCACCATAGGAATCGGACAACACCAGTAAACCTATGCCCTCGTCACCTACAATTATATCGTCGTGAGCGGTCCATTTGGTGCGCATCCGCATATCGCCAAATGATCCGTCTTGCTGGCCCAGCGTCACCAATCCATGCGTTTTGTCAACGGCGGGGTAAAAGTCGGCCATTGGGCGGCGCAAAACCAGGCCACTTGATGTTGGGGGTATCGAGCGCCGG
>NZ_QQNH01000027.1 GCF_003345525.1 Pelagibacterium lacus | reverse complement strand
CCTCCAGATCATTGAATCTGGAAACCCATGAATCACACTCCCCGACAGAATTGAATCCTGAATGTCGATTGAACCTAGTCCTCGCTGTCCGATTGACGCCGGTGAAGCTCGAGGCGCCTCGTCTCGAGCTCTGCCTGCTGCGCGCCCGCCTCGCGCTCGGCCTTGGTCCGGCCGAATTTGGCGCGATTGACGGCGGCCGCCTTTTCCTTCTCGCCGCGTGCCTTCGTCTTGCGCGCCTGGCGCAGATTGACGAGATCGCCCATCGCTACACCAGCCGGCTCTGCTCCACCGCCGCCGCGATGAACGACTTGAACAGGGGATGCGGCTCGAAGGGGCGCGACTTGAGCTCGGGGTGATATTGCACGCCGATGAACCAGGGATGGTCGGTGCGCTCGACGATCTCGGGCAGCGTTCCGTCCGGCGACAGGCCCGAGAACAGCAGGCCATTGGCCTCCAGCACCTTGCGGTACTTCATGTTCACTTCATAGCGGTGCCGGTGGCGTTCGGAGATCTTGTTGGTGCCGTAGATGTCGGCCACCCGACTGCCGCGCACCAGTTGCGCCGGATAAGCGCCCAGCCGCATGGTGCCGCCGAGATCTGCATCCTCGCCGCGCTCTTCCCTGCTGTTTTCCTTCACCCATTCGGTCATCAGCCCGACCACCGGTTCCTTGGTGGGGCCGAATTCGGTGGAGCTGGCGCGCGGGATATGCGCCGTGTTGCGCGCTGCCTCGATGCACGCCATCTGCATGCCGAAGCAGATGCCGAAATAGGGCACATCGCGCACCCGCGCGAACCGCGCCGCGTTGATCTTGCCCTCCGCGCCGCGCTCGCCGAAGCCGCCGGGCACCAGGATGCCGTGGATGCCTTCGAGATAGGGGGCCGGGTCGTCGCGCTCGAACACCTCGGAATCGATCCATTCGAGCTTGACCTTGACGTTGTTGGCGATGCCGCCATGGGCCAGCGCTTCCGAGAGCGATTTATAGGCGTCCTTGAGCCCGGTATATTTGCCCACGATGGCGATGTTCACCACGCCTTCGGGGTTGTGCACCCGGCGCGAGACTTCGCGCCATCCTTCTAGATCGGGCTCGGGGGCATCCTTGATGCCGAAGGCGGCCAGCACTTCCGCATCCAGCCCTTCCTCGTGATAGGCGATGGGCACGTCATAGATCGAGGCGACGTCGAGCGCCTGGATCACCGCGGTGGGGCGGACATTGCAGAACAGGGAGAGCTTGCGCTTCTCCCCTTCCGGGATCGGCCGGTCGCAGCGCACCAGCAGCACGTCGGGCTGGATGCCGATGGAGCGCAATTCCTTGACCGAATGCTGGGTCGGCTTGGTCTTGAGCTCGCCCGCGCTGGCGATGAAGGGCATCAGCGTCAGGTGCACGAACACCGCGTCGCCGCGCGGCAGTTCATTGCCCAATTGCCGGATCGCCTCGAGGAACGGCATCGCCTCGATGTCGCCTACCGTGCCGCCGATCTCGCACAGGACGAAGTCGAACTCCTCATTGCCCGAGGTGACGAAGGTCTTGATCTCGTCGGTGACGTGGGGGATCACCTGCACCGTGGCGCCCAGATAGTCGCCACGCCGCTCCTTGGTGAGGATGTCGGAATAGATGCGGCCGGTGGTGATGTTGTCCTGCCGGTTGGCGGAGCGCCCGGTGAAGCGCTCGTAATGGCCGAGATCGAGGTCGGTTTCCGCCCCGTCATCGGTCACGAACACTTCGCCGTGCTGGTAGGGCGACATCGTTCCGGGGTCGACGTTGAGATAGGGGTCGAGCTTGCGCAGGCGGACCTTGTAGCCGCGCGCCTGGAGCATGGCGCCGAGCGCCGCCGAAGCCAGACCTTTTCCGAGCGAGGAAACCACGCCACCGGTGATGAAGATGTACCGAGCCATGGACGTTTACCTTACATATGCCGTCTTCGATTCGAAGCGCGCTCATGCACGCTCCCACACAAAAAGAAGGGGATGTCGCCATCCCCGTTCTCTGGTCGTTTCCGTTGCGCCTAGTTGCCGGTGGTGCTGGTGGCGGGCGCTTCGGGTTCCGTCTCTTCCGCGGGCGCCGCATCCGGTTGCGCGGGCTCCTGCTCGGCCGGGGCCTCCGGTGCCGTCTCGGCCGGAACCGCGAGATCCGCGGGCGCTGCTTCGGGGTCTGCGGCCGGCGGGGTCAGGTCGTCCTGGGCGCCGGCCGGCTGGGCGGGAACGTTGAGGTCGCTATCGCCGCCGGTCCCCAGCGCGTCGAGGGCGTCGAGCACGGTGGCGCGGCTGCCATCGGGGTTCTGGGCGGCCTGATCGAGGATCGAGGTCGAGCTGCGGTCGGTCTGGCTGATGATGGTGAGGCCGATGGCGGTCACCATGAACAAGGTGCCGAGGATCGCCGTGGTGCGGGTCAACAGGTTGGCCGAGCCGCGCGCCGACATGAAATTGCCGCCACCGCCCATGCCAAGCCCGCCACCCTCGGACCGCTGGAGCAGGATCACGATGATCATGGCGATCACGATCAACAGATAGGCAACGATAAGAACTGTGGCCATGCGACGCTCTGGTCCCTTGATAAAAACTACAAGCCCCGCCCTGCACGCATCGTGCCGGGCAAGGCTGAACGGTGTCTGGTTGCGCGGCGTTCTACACGCAAAGCCCTTTATTGACCAGTCGTAGATCGGGACTTTTTCACGCGTGTCAAGCCGCGACGACGATCGAGAAGAAATCGTCGGCCATAAGGCTCGCCCCGCCCACCAGCGCCCCGTCCACATCGGGCACCGCCAGGATCTCGGCGGCGTTCGAGGGCTTGACCGAGCCGCCATAGAGCAGCCGCGCGGCGCGCCCGGCCTCCCCGAAGCGCTCGACCAGCAATGCGCGCATATGCGCGTGCATCTCGGCGATGTCGGCCAAAGTCGCCGTGCGGCCGGTGCCGATGGCCCAGACCGGCTCATAGGCGATGACCATCGGGCCGGCGCCGCTTTCGTCGGGGAGCGAGCCGGCCAGTTGCTCGGCGATCACCCGATTCGCCCGCCCCTCCACGCGCTCGGCTTCGGTTTCCCCCACGCAGACGATGGGGACGAGCCCGCCGGCGAGCGCGGCCTTCGTCTTCTCCCTGACGATGGCGTCGGTCTCCCCGTGATCGGCGCGGCGCTCGGAATGGCCGAGGATCACATGGCTGGCCCCTGCGTCGAGCAGCATGGCGGCGCTGATATCGCCCGTATGCGCGCCGCTGGCCAGCCAGTGGCAATCCTGTCCGCCCACGCGGAAATCGCTGCCTTCGGCGATCTGTGCCGCCCGGTGGATCAGGGTGGATGGCGGGCAGACCAGCACCTCGGCCGCCAGCCCCGGCGCCTCCCCGAGCAGGGTCTTGAGACGGGCCAGTTCATCGAGCGCGGCATCGGTGCCGTTCATCTTCCAGTTGCCGGCGATCAGCGGTCGCGTGGGTGTGCTCATCTATGGTCCTTTTCTATGCCTTGCGCGGCGGATGGGAATGGCTTAACCCGGCCCGCTGAGGGTGCCTTGCAGCGCCGGTTGCACCCTGTTTATTATGCGCGCGCCGCGAAGGCCATATGGCCAGGGATTTAAGACATAAGGCTGTAGCCGGCCTTTAAACGATCGGAACAAGATGCTCGATAATTTCCGTAATTTCGGCCGCAGCTGGATCGCCAAGATCCTTCTCGGAATCCTCATCATTGCCGTCGCGGGTTTCGGCATTCCTTCGGTCTTTCTCGATCTCAACGCCAATACGGTCGCGCGCGTCGGCGACCAGAACATCACCCTGCGCGATTTCCAGCGCGTCTATCAGGCCCAGCTCAACCAGTTCGTGCAGCAGACCGGCATCATGCCGGTCGGGCAGGACGCCGTGGCCTATGGCGTTCCCAATGCCGCGCTGGTCCGCCTCGCCAACGAGGCGTCCGCCGATATGCTCACCCAGCGGCTCGGGCTCGGGGCGTCCGATGCACGGCTGGCGCAACTGGTGCGCCAGGACCCGTCCTTTTCCAGCGCGCTGGGCCTTTTCGACTCGCGCGAGTTCGCCGCCATGCTGCGCCAGTCCGGCTATACCGAGGCGGAATATCTCAACATCCAGCGCAAGCTGGCCGGCCGCGAGCAGGTGGGTTTCATCTTCGACAGCGTCCAGCTGCCCCAGGTGGCGCTCGATATCGCCCGCTCCTATGAGAACGACCAGCGCGCCGTCGACTATGTCGAGCTCAATCCCGTGCTGTTCGCGGTGAGCGACGTCCCCGAGGAGGCGCAGCTCGAGCAGTTCTTCAGCGAGAACCAGAACCGGTTCCGCACCGTCGAGACGCGCGAGATTACCCTGCTGCCGCTCACCGTCCCGGCGCTCGCCGCGGGCATCGAGATCGGCGAGGCCGAGATCGCCGCCGAATATGAGCGCACCGCGGCCCAATATGCCGTAGACGAGCGCCGCACCATCCATCAGCTCCCCCTGCCCGACGCCGAGAGCGCCGCCATCTTCGAAGCCGCGCTGCTGGCCGGCGAGAGCTTTGCCAGCGCCGTTTCCGAAGCCGGGTTGCAGACCGGGGTCAGCGCGCTCGGCACGCTGACCGCCGCCGAGATCACCGATCCCGCCCTTGCCCAGGCCGCTTTCGGGCTCGACGAGGGCGGATACGCGGTGATCGAGGGCGCGGGTGGCCAGCGCGTCGTCTGGGTCAGCGCCATCGCCCCGGCCGGGCAGCGTCCGCTCGAAGAGGTCCGCGACCAGATCGCGCAATCGCTGGCCCAGGCCCGCGCGCAGACCATGCTGCTCGACGTCTATGACGAGATCGAGGAGGCGCGCGCCGCCTTCCGGCCCATGGCCGACGTCGCCGCCGCCTATGGACTCGAAGTGCACGAGGTCGCCCTCACCCGCGACGGCGCCCAGCTCGCCGCCATCGACACCCTGCCCCAGGACGCGGCAGCGCGCATCGTCGAGGCGGTGTTCGCCGCTTCCGAGGAGGCCCGCTTCACCCCGGCGGTCAATCTGGGCTCGAACCGCACCGTGTTCTTCGAGCTCGAATCGGTGAGTCCGGCCCGCGACCAGACCCTCGACGAGGTTCGCGACGCGGCCATCGCCGCCTGGCAGGACGCCCAGACCGAGATCGCCATGACCCGCGCCGCCGAGGAAATGGTCGAGGCCCTCGATGCGGGCTCGGACCTGTTTTCCGTCGCCGCCGCCCAGGGGCAGATCCCGCAGGCCAGCGGCACCTTCACCCGCAATGGCGCCCAGGCGCTGCTCGATGCGGACGTGACCCAGGCCGCGTTCCAGGGCGGCGAGGGCTATTCCGGCTATGTGCCGACCCAGGAGGGCACCATCGTGGTGTTCGAGGTGACCGATGTCATCCCCGCCTCGGCCGATACCCCGTCTCAGGCCGCCCAGGCGCTTTCGGCCAACTTTGCCGACCTCCTCTATTCCAGCTTCGTCGAAGGCCTGCGCCAGGATGCGGGCATCCGCATCAACCAGGACGCCTTCAATCTCGTGGTGGGGATCGAATAGGGCCGCCATGATAGAGGACCCCGACTTTACCCTGTTCGCGAAACGCTACGAGGCCGGCGAGGGCCAGGTGCTGCACCGCCGCGTCGTCGCCGATCTCGAAACCCCCATCGGCACCTATCTCAAGCTGGCCGAGGGGCAGCGCTACAGCTTCCTGCTCGAATCGGTGGAAGACGGCGCCAAGCGCGGCCGCTATTCGATCATCGGGCTCGCGCCTGACCTCCTGTGGCGCGTGCGCGACGGCCGGGCCGAGATCAATCGCAGCGCCCGCACCAGCGAGGACGCCTATGAGCCGGTCGCGGCCATGCCGCTCGACGCCCTGCGCGCGCTGATCGCCGAGAGCCGCATCGACATGCCGTCCATCCTGCCCGCGAATTCGGCCGGCGTGTTCGGCTATCTGGGCTATGACATGGTCCGCTTCATGGAGGAGTTGCCCGACGCCAACCCGGACGTGCTGGGCGTGCCCGACGCCATCATGATGCGCCCCTCGGCGCTCGCGGTGTTCGATACTCTCAAGGACGAATTGTTCCTCACCGCGCCGGTCTATCCGCGCCCCGGCATCACCGCCCGCCAGGCCTATCAATCGGCGCTGGAGCGCATCGAGGAGGCCATAGCCCGGCTCGAGGGGCCCCTGCCCCGCAGCGCCGCCGATGTCGACCTCGGCCCCATCGAGGTCCAGTCCAACACCTCGCGCGAGGCCTATGCCGCGATGGTGCGCCGGGCGCAGGAGTATATCGCCGCCGGCGACATCTTCCAGGTGGTGCTCAGCCAGCGCTTTTCCGCCGATTTCACCCTGCCGCCCTCGGCGCTCTACCGCGCCCTGCGCCGCACCAATCCCTCGCCCTATATGTACTTCCTCGAGCTGGGGGATTTCGCCGTGGCCGGGTCGAGCCCGGAAATCCTCGTGCGGGTCGACGAGGGCGAGGTCACCATCCGGCCCATCGCCGGCACCCGCAAGCGCGGCGCGACCCCCGAGCGCGACCGGGAGATGGCCGAGGAACTGCTCTCGGACCCCAAGGAACTTTCCGAGCACTTGATGCTGCTCGATCTGGGCCGCAACGATGTGGGCCGGGTGGCCAAGATCGGCTCGGTCAGGGTCACCGACAAGTTCTTCCTCGAATACTATTCCCACGTCATGCACATCGTCTCCAATGTGGTGGGCGAGCTCGATCCCAAGTTCGACTATATCGACGCGCTCTCGGCGGGCTTTCCGGCCGGCACCGTCTCCGGGGCGCCCAAGGTGCGCGCCATGGAGATCATCGACGAGCTCGAAATCGCCCGGCGCGGCATCTATGCCGGCTGCGTGGGCTATTTCGGCGCCGATGGCCGCATGGATACCTGCATCGTCCTGCGCACCGCCATCCTCAAGGACGGCAAGCTGCATGTGCAGGCCGGCGCCGGCATCGTCGCCGATTCCCAGCCCGAGCTGGAACAGCTCGAATGCGAGAACAAGGCCCGCGCCCTGTTCAGCGCTGCCGAGGAAGCGCTGCGCTATGCCGGCCAATCCAGGATGGGCCAATAGATGCGCGTACTTGTCATCGATAACTACGACAGCTTCACCTACAACCTCGTCCACTATATCGGCGAATTGGGCGCCGAGACCGAAGTGGTGCGCAACGACCGCATCACCCTTGACGAGATTGCCGCCAGGGCCCCCGAGGCCATCGTCATCTCCCCCGGCCCGCGCACCCCGACCGAGGCCGGCATCTGCCTGCCGCTGATCGCGCGCTTTGCCGGCGAGATCCCCCTGTTCGGCGTGTGCCTGGGCATGCAGGCCATGGGCCAGGCGTTCGGCGGCGAGGTGGTCCGCGCCCCCGCCCTCATGCACGGCAAGGTCTCGACCATCACCCATGACGGGCGCGGGGTGTTCCGGGGGCTGAACCGGCAGTTCGAGGCCACCCGCTATCATTCCCTGGTCGTCGCCGAGCCCGGCCTGCCCGCCGAACTGACGGTCACCGCCCGCTCCGAGGACGGGCAGATCATGGGCCTGCAGCATACCGGATTGCCCGTCCATGGCGTCCAGTTCCACCCCGAGAGCATTTCCTCGGAAAACGGCCACGCCATCTTGCAGAACTTCCTCAACATCGCGCGCGAATTCAACACCGGCCGCGCCGCCTGAACCGGATCGGAGTGAGACTATGGACATCAAGGGGGCGCTCAACCGGCTGGCCGACCGCAAGGACCTGACCGGCACCGAGATGCGCGAGGTGATGGAGATCATCATGTCGGGCGGCGCCACCCCGGCCCAGACCGGCGCCTTCCTCATGGGCATGCGGGTCAAGGGCGAGACGGTGGGCGAGATCGCCGCCGCCGTCTCCATCCTGCGCAACAAGATGGTGCCCGTCGAGGCCCCCGCCGAAGCCATCGACATCGTGGGCACGGGCGGGGACGGCGCGGGGACGCTCAACATCTCCACCGGCGCCTCCTTCGTCGTCGCATCGGCCGGGGTTCCGGTCGCCAAGCACGGCAACAAGGCCCTGTCGTCCAAGTCCGGTTCCGCCGAAGCGCTGCAAAAGCTTGGCATCAGCCTCGACCTGTCGCCCGAACGCATCGCCGCCTGCATCCGCGAGGCCGGGATCGGCTTCATGTTCGCCCCCAACCATCATCCCGCCATGCGTCATGTGGGTCCGGCCCGCACCGAGATGGGCGTGCGCACCATGTTCAACCTGCTCGGCCCGCAGGCCAATCCGGCCGGGGCGAGGCGCTATCTCCTCGGGGTCTATGACCGCGAATGGGTCGAACCCGTCGCAGCCGCCCTTCTCGCCAACCAGGCGCAATCGGCCTGGGTCGTCCATGGCGATAGCGGGCTCGACGAGCTTTCCACCACCGGCCCCTCCTTTGTTTCCCAGATCAAGAACGGCAATCTCACCGCCTTCGAGGTCACTCCCGAAGACGCCGGCCTGCCGCGCGCCAGCCTCGCCGACATCGTGGGCGGCGATCCCGAGCACAACGCCGCCGAATTGCGCCGCATGCTCGACGGCGCCAAGGGCCCCTATCGCGATATCGTGCTGCTCAACGCCGCCGCGGCATTCATCGTCAGCGACCGCGTCGAGACGCTGCGCGACGGCGTGGCGCTGGGCGCCGAGATGATCGACAGCGGCAAGGCCCGGGCGACCCTTGATCGCCTCATTGCAATTGCGAGTGCAGCATGAACGACATTCTCCGCAAGATCGAAGCTTATAAGCGCGAGGAGATCGCCGCCGCCAAGGCCGCGCGCCCGCTGGCCGAGGTGGAAGCCGCGGCGCGCGACCAGGACGCCCCGCGCGACTTCGTCGGGGCCTTGCGCGCCAAACGCGCCGAGGGGCGCTATGGCCTCATCGCCGAGGTCAAGAAGGCCAGCCCCTCCAAGGGCCTCATTCGCGCCGATTTCGAGCCGGCCGCGCTGGCCCGGGCCTATGAAGCGGGCGGAGCGGCCTGCCTCTCGGTCCTGACCGACACCCCCTCCTTTCAGGGCTATCCGCATTTTCTCGCCGAGGCGCGCAACGCGACCTCCCTTCCGGCCCTGCGCAAGGATTTTCTTTTCGAGCCCTATCAGGTCGCCGAGGCCCGCGCCTGGGGTGCCGATTGCATCCTCGTCATCCTCGCCTCGGTCGACGATGACGCCGCCCGCGCGCTGATCGACGCGGCCGGGGAATGGAACATGGATGCCCTCGTCGAGGTTCACGACGCCCCGGAAATGGAGCGGGCGCTCAATCTGGGTTGCGGCTTTATCGGCATCAACAACCGCAACCTGCGCACCTTCGAAGTGTCGCTCGACACCACCATCGCCCTGGCCGGCATGGTGGATGGCGACCGGTTGCTGGTCTCCGAAAGCGGCATCTTCACCCATGCGGACGTTAGCCGCATCGAGGAGAAGGCCGATATCGGCTGCTTCCTGGTCGGCGAAAGCCTCATGCGCCAGCCCGATGTCACCATCGCCACCAGCGCCCTGCTCACCGGCCAATAGGATGGCGGAAAAGCTCACCCATCTCGATGAGCAGGGCGCGGCGCGTATCGTCGACATCGCCGGCAAGGACGAGACGGTGCGCCGCGCCGTGGCCGGGGCCGAGTTGCACGCCTCCCCGGCCATTGTCGAAGCGATCTTCGGCGGCGCGCTCAAGAAGGGCGATGCCGTGGCCGTGGCGCGGGTGGCGGGCATCATGGCCGCCAAGAAGACCTCCGAGCTGATCCCCCTCTGCCACCCCATCCCCGTCACGAGGATCACCGTCGATATCGAGCCGGTCGCGGCGCCCGGCATCATAGCGATCCGGGCGACGGTGGAGACCGTCGGGCGCACCGGCGTCGAGATGGAAGCGCTCACCGCCGCCTCGGTCACCGCGCTGACCCTTTACGACATGGCCAAGGCGCTCGATAAATCCATGACCATCACCGATCTGCGCCTTCTGTCCAAGAGCGGCGGCAAGTCGGGCGATTTTACAAGGCAAGAGCCATGATCAGCGTTGACGAAGCGCTCGAGCGCATCCTGTCGGCCATCCGGCCGCTTGGCAGCGAGACCGTCGCCCTCCCCGATTCGCTCGGGCGCATCGCGGCGGCCGATGTCCGCGCCCGCCTCTTCAACCCGGCCTTCGACGTCAGCGCCATGGACGGCTATGCCGTGCGCGCCGCCGACGTCCATCCCGGCGCCACCCTCCAGATGATCGGCACGTCCCAGGCCGGGGCGCGGTTCGACGGCGCCGTGGGGCCGGGCCAATGCGTGCGCATCTTCACCGGCGCGCCGGTCCCTCCCGGCGCCGACGCCGTGGTCATGCAGGAGGAAACCCGGGCTGAGGGCGCCGCCATCACCTTCGAGGCCGATGTCCTGTCGGGCCGCTCCATCCGCTATCGCGGCGAGGATTTCGCCGAGGGCGACGTCCTCGCGGCTGCCGGCGCCGCCATCACGCCCAACCGGCTGGCGCTCATCGCCGCCGGCAACGTGTCCGAGCTCGCGGTCGCCCGTCGCCCTAGTATCGGCATCCTCGCCACCGGCGACGAGCTCGTGCCGCTGGGCCATCCGGTCGGGCCCGACCAGATCGTCGCCTCCAACTCCCTTGGGCTTGCCGCCTTCTTCGCCCCCCATGCCGGCCCGATCACCGATCACGGCATCGCCCCCGACAGTCGCGAGGCCTTGGGCGCGGCGCTGGCCCGGGCGCTCGACGCCGAGCCCGATATTCTCATCACCACCGGCGGCGCCAGCGTCGGCGAGCACGATCTGGTCCAGGAGATGCTCAAGGCCAAGGGGGTCGCCATCGACTTCTGGCGCATCGCCATGCGACCGGGCAAGCCGCTGATGTTCGGCCGCCGCGGCAAGACCCTCGTCTTCGGCCTGCCGGGCAATCCGGTCTCTTCCCTCGTCACCGCGCGCATCTTCGTCCTGCCCGCCGTTCTGGCCCTGGTCGGGGCGCGGCCCCCTGCCCCCCAATACCTGCCCCTCGCGGCCGATCTCGGGCCCAATGCCGCCCGCCGGCACTTCCTGCGCGGACGCCTGATTTCCGATCCCGATCTTGGCACCGCGGTCGAGCCCGTCCGGCAGATCGACAGCGGCCATCTCTCCTCGGTGGCCGGGGCCGATGTGCTCATCGTGCACAAGGAGCATTCTTCCGGCCTCAAGCGCGGGCACAACATCGAAGTACAACGTTTTTAGCGCGAATATTCGCCATGTTCGCTGGCAATGACTTGCGGAACATTTCCGGAACACGTATAAAAGTTCAATATTTGTTCCGATTCGTGATCGCCGAGGGCCAGCCATGTTGACGCGCAAGCAGCATGAACTTTTGATGTTCATTCATGAGCGAATGAAGGAAAGCGGCATCCCCCCCTCCTTCGACGAGATGAAGGAAGCCCTTGATCTCAAATCGAAATCCGGGATTCATCGCCTGATCACGGCGCTGGAGGAACGCGGCTTCATCCGCCGCCTGCCCAACCGGGCGCGGGCTCTGGAAGTCATCAAGCTCCCCGATTCCATGAACCCCTCGCTCGGGGGGCGCAAGGCGCGGTTCGAGCCCAGCGTCATAGAGGGCAATCTTGGGAAATCCCCGGCCCGATCCATTCCGAAAGGCCCGGAATCCGGGGCTTCCGTCACCATTCCAGTCATGGGCCGCATTGCCGCAGGCACCCCCATCGAGGCCATCCAGACCCATTCCCACTCCATCACCGTCCCCCCCGAAATGCTGGGCTCGGGCGAGCATTTCGCCCTTGAGGTTCGCGGGGATTCGATGATCGATGCGGGCATTTTCGATGGCGACACCGTATTGATCCGCAAGCAGGATTCGGCCGGCAGCGGGGAGATCGTCGTCGCTCTCGTGGACGATGAGGAAGCCACCCTCAAGCGCTTGAGGAAAAAGGGAAATGCCGTCGCTCTGGAAGCGGCCAATCCCGCTTACGAAACCCGGATTTTCGGCCCCGATCGCGTCAAGGTCCAGGGCCGGCTGGTCGGCCTGATGCGGCGCTACTGAGCGCCGGGCCGCCAGGGGCGGTTCGGGTTGTCGATCGCCGTCTGCACATAAGGACGCGCATAAGGCCCATTCCACGCCACCATATGCGTCCCATAGTCCCTCAAACCCCACATATCGACCACAAGTTCGGCCTCGTTTTCGCAAGATTTGGGGGCAGGAATGCGGGCGATGACGATATCGGCCACCCTGCAATCCTCCTCGAACGCCGCGCGATCCTTGACCAGCGCCACCGTATAGCCTTGATCCGAAACGATTAAACAGCCCAGGGCATCGCACCGGGTCGCCTCGTGCCGGCCCGCGATCTCCAGCATGTACCGCTCCGACCAGACATTGGTCGCAAAAGTGCCGGTCCGCCCGGCAATCAGCCCCATGGCGCCCCCATGGCGCACCGCAACCGCCTGCGTCTGGTCGGCGATCATGATGTCCGGCACGCGTTCGAGGCAGAACAGGGCAATGATGGGCACAGCCAAAATCGGGCCGGCCAGGCGCAGGCGCGTGCGGAAAAATGCCAGCCATCCCAAGGCGATAAGCGTCACCACCAGGGCGGAGGGCGCAAGGATCGGACTGGGATCGAAGCCTCCGCTGATGGTACGCACGAACTCGGCACTCCACAACATCGCCTCGATCGACCAGCCGAGCGTCGCCACCAGCGGCGCCTCGAGTCCCAGGGGCATCAGCAAGGTCCCGAACAAGGCCGACGGCATCAGGACGAAACTCACGAACGGCATGATCATCAGATTGCCCAGCACCCCGAACGGCGCCGTCTGCTGGAAATGGAACGCCGTAAAGACCACCGTTGCGAGACCGGCGATAAGGCTGGTGATCGAGACATCGGCGGTCATCCTGAGCGCGCGGTTGGGCGGCGGCGCAGCGCGGTCCTCGCGTTGCCTGCGCATCATCTCATATCCGGCGATCAGGGCGACGACGGCAGCGAACGACATCTGGAACGAGGCGCGAAAGATCGTAGAGGGTTGAAATGCAATGATGATCAGCGCCGCGATCGCCACATTGCGCATGGTCAGCGCCTGCCGCCCGGCAATGATCGCCGCAAAGATCAGGACGATCATGATGGTCGAGCGCACCGCCGGGATCACCATGCCCGAGAGCAGCATATAGCCGAATGCCGTCACGATGCCGCACAGGGCAGCGATTTTCTTGATGGAGACGCGCTGGGTCAGCCCATGGCCGAACGCGAGCAGCAGCCGGACCGTCGCGAACATGGTGCCGGCCACCAGGGTCAGGTGCAGCCCGGAGATCGAGATGACGTGCACGATCCCCGCCGCCGCCATGACGTCATAATCGCCCTCGGAAATCCGGCTTTGATCGCCGGTGATCAGCGCCGTGGCGATCCCGCCGATCCTGTCGCCCAGCCGTTCGACCAGCCGTGCCGTGATGGCCGCGCGCAGCGTGTTTATGCCGTTCCACAGGGCGCCGGTTTCCCGGGGCGCCACCGTCACATCGCCCAGAGCTGTCCCAAAGGCCCCGATCCCTTCGAAATAGCTGATGAACTGGGAGTCGTATCCGCCCGGAACCGCGGGGCTCGGCACGGGATAGAAGCGGATGCGCACCGTCATTCGGTCGCCGGAGGAAACGCTCGGACCGCCATTCACCGTCACCCGGGCGCGCTGCACGTCGGGAACCGCCCAGTCCGGCTCCCCGGAAATGTCGGAGATGATCCAGCGCTGGCTTTCCCCATCATCGGACAGCACGGCATCGATATGGGCCGAATATGTGCCATAGCGCGCCTGCTGGAGCATGTTTGTGCCAAGGAAAAACCCGTGAAGCGGCAGCAGAGCGAGGCCGACCCACACCATCACGGCCAATTGAAAGAGCATACCCAGCCAGCGATGCCGCCGGCTCCAGAGCCCTGCGGCGGCCAATCCGACGCCCCCGGCCGCCAGGCTGCCGATCTGCGGCTCCTGTGGCAGCACGCGATAGACGATCAGCCCCAGAATGATGGCGAAGGGCCAGAGGATGAAGAGGCGCCTTTGGGCCGCCGCGTCGGCGATTGCGGTGCCCAGGGTTGCGGCGAGCGCCCGGATACCGCCCCGCCGGACCACGTGTCCTGCGGGCCGGACAGCCCCTCTCGACCGGGTGCCGGGAAAGTCGACCATTGCGCGAGCCCCTTCTCTTGCGCTGGACGCGGGCTATGGTACACACCGCCCCATGAATTCTCCAAACGGTATGATGAAATGAACACTCCCGTCGTCACGCGGTTTGCGCCCTCTCCCACCGGGTTTCTCCATATCGGGGGCGCGCGCACGGCCCTGTTCAATTATGTCTTTGCCCGCAAGATGGGCGGCAAGATGCTGCTGCGGATCGAGGACACCGATCGGGAGCGGTCGACCGACGCGGCCGTCGCGGCCATTCTCGACGGGATGAGTTGGCTGGGGCTCGAATGGGACGGAGAACCGATTTCCCAATTCCAGCGCGCAGACCGCCACGCGGCCGTCGCCCATGAAATGCTCGCCAATGGCAAGGCCTACAAATGCTATTGCTCGCCGCAGGAATTGACCGAGATGCGGGAAAAGGCCCGCGCGGAAGGGCGTCCTCCCCGTTATGACGGACGCTGGCGCGATCGCGATCCCTCCGAGGCTCCCGAGGGCGTCGATCCCGTCATTCGGGTCAAGGCTCCGGAATCGGGGGAAATCGTGGTCAAGGACCATGTCCAGGGCGATGTGGTGTTCCGGGCCGAAAACCTCGATGATTTCATCATCCTGCGTTCCGATGGCACCCCCACCTATATGCATGCGGTGGTGGTCGACGACCACGATATGGGGGTGACGCACATCATTCGCGGCGATGACCACCTGACCAATGCCGCCCGGCAGATCGTCATCTATCGGGCCATGGGCTGGGACGTGCCCGAAATGGCCCATATCCCGCTGATTCACGGCCCGGACGGGGCCAAGCTCTCGAAGCGCCACGGCGCCATGGGGGTCGAAGCTTATCGCCAGATGGGGTATTTGCCCGAGGCGCTGCGCAACTACCTGGCAAGGCTGGGCTGGGCGCATGGGGACGACGAAATTTTCTCCACCGACCAGATGGTCGAGTGGTTCTCGCTCGAGGCGCTGAACAAGGGCGCTTCGCGGTTCGATTTCGTCAAGCTTGACAATCTGAACGGGCATTGTATCCGCAGCGCCGAGCCGGCCCATCTCTATGACATCATGGTCGACACCGCCTCGGAAACTGGACGCAATGCCGACTATGCCGGGCTCGTCGCCAACAAGGTCACCGTTCTTGCCGCACTGCCCGAACTACAGCCCCGCGCCAAGACGGTGCTGGAGCTGATCGATCTCGCCCAGTTCATTTACGCCGCGCGCCCACTGGCTATGGATGAAAAGGCCTCGGACCAGCTCGCTGCGGAAAATCTCGAGCATCTGCGCCATCTCGGTGACCGGCTGGCGCAATTGGAAGATTGGTCGCTGGATGCGATCGGCGATGCGGTTCGGACCTATGCGGAAGGTGCGGGGGTAAAGCTGGGCAAGATCGCCCAGCCGCTGCGCGCCGCGCTGACGGGACGCACCGTTTCTCCGGGCATCTTCGAGGTCATGACGCTCATCGGGCGTGAGGAAAGCCTGGGGCGCTTGTCCGACGCTGTCGGCGGAGCGGTCTAGTTTGTGGGGGCTGCCATTCGCCTTCCCCTATACGTCAAGAGCCATGACTTAGTTGCGCGGCTCTCGAAATTCGGATACCCAAACCTGACATTTTTTGATGTCGTTGCGCGCTCAGATCGTACGAGCTCCGTCTCGTGGTTCCTTGAGCCATAACTCCGGGAGGCATTTCATGAGCGATAATACAGCCAAGCTGTCGCTAGGCGGGGAAACCTACGAGTTCCCCGTTCTGGCCGGCACTGTTGGCCCCGATGTCATCGACATCCGCTCGCTTTACGCAAAAACGGGATTGTTCACCTACGATCCCGGGTTCACTTCAACGGCAGCCTGCGACAGCGCGATCACCTATATCGACGGCGATGTCGGCGAATTGCTCTATCGGGGCTATTCGATCGACCAACTGGCCGAGAAAAGCTCCTATCTCGAAGTCTGTTACCTGCTGCTCTACGGCGAATTGCCCAGCAAGGCGGAACTGGCCGATTTCGACAATCGCGTCACCCGCCACACCATGGTGCACGAACAGATGCACTATTTCTATCGGGGCTTCCGTCGCGATGCGCACCCGATGGCCATCGTCACCGGCGTCGTGGGGGCAATGGCCGCCTTCTATCACGACTCCACCGATATTTCGGACCCCCAGCAGCGCGAGATCGCCTCGATCCGGATGATCGCCAAGTTGCCGACCATCGTGGCCATGGCCTATAAGTATTCGGTCGGCCAGCCCTTCGTCTATCCGCGCAACGACCTCGATTACGCTTCGAACTTCCTGCATATGTGCTTTGCCGTTCCGGCCGAGGAATATCAGGTCAATCCGATCGTCGCCAAGGCGATGGACCGCATCTTCACGCTGCATGCCGATCACGAGCAGAACGCCTCGACCTCCACGGTTCGGCTTTCCGGGTCTTCGGACGCCAATCCCTTCGCCTGCATCGCGGCGGGCGTTGCCTGCCTCTGGGGCCCGGCGCATGGAGGGGCCAACGAAGCCGCGCTCAACATGCTCCGGCAGATCGGCACGGTCGATCGCATTCCCGAGTTCATCGAGCGCGCCAAGGACAAGAACGACCCATTCCGCCTGATGGGCTTCGGTCACCGCGTCTACAAGAATTACGATCCGCGCGCCGCGGTGATGCAGGAATCGGCCCGCGAAGTGCTCGGCCTGCTCGGGGTCGAGAACAACCCGACCCTGCAGGTGGCGCAGGCTCTGGAGAAGATTGCGCTCGAAGACCCCTATTTCGTCGAACGCAAGCTCTATCCCAATGTGGATTTCTATTCGGGCATCATTCTCGACGCCATCGGCTTCCCCACCTCCATGTTCACGGCGATTTTCGCGCTTTCGCGCACCGTGGGCTGGATTGCCCAGTGGAAGGAAATGATCGCCGATCCGCAGAAGAAAATCGGCCGGCCGCGCCAGCTCTACAACGGGCCCGTGCGTCGCGAATATGTCGCGATGGGCGATCGCTAGGCGAAAGACTTAGGACAGGGCAAGGTGAGCGGCGATCCGCTCGACCGGATCTTGAAGGGGCGCCTCGGGAGCCCCTTTTTCCATCAGGGAACGGATATGGACGAAGGCCCGGGCCTGCGCCTCGCGTACGCCGGGATTTTCCAGCAGACGTGCGACGGCCTCCTCGAGGCGCTGCGGCTCGCCTCGGCCGGCAAACAGGATTTCCGGCACCACCTCGGCGCCGGCAATCAGGTTGGGCAGTCCGATATGCTTGACGGTCGCCTTTTCGAACATCCGGACCTGCATGGGCTCGGCCACATAGGTGATCACGTGGGGAATCCCCGCCAGGGCGAGTTCGAGCGTTACGGTTCCGCTTACGGCAACCGCCGCGACGGCGGTCGCGAACGCCAGGGTCCGCTGGTCTTCCGTGGAGGCGATGGTGCCGGCGAACGGCCATTGGCCGACGCGTTTGGCAATATAGGCCGCCTGGCTGCGCGTCGAGACGATCACGAACCCGCTGACCGCCTCCTGCCCGGCCACCCGTTGTGCCACGGCCCGCAGCAGATCGAGATGTTTGTCGATTTCGCTTTTCCGGCTGCCGGGGAGCAGGAGCAACGGCCCGGTTTCGACAGGCTGCGCGCGCTGCGCATAGCGGGTGACGGCCGGATGGCCCACATAGGCTGTCTCGGGGCCGCCGAGGCGCAGCATGGCCCGGGGCTCGAAGGGAAGGACGCTCAGCACTTCGTCGAAAAGCCCAGCGAGCTTGCGGGCGCGTTCGGCTCCCCAGGCCCAGACGGCGGGGGCGACATAGAGGATGATGCGTCCCTTGAATCCTCGCTTGCGCAGGCGCTGGGCGACGACCTTGGAAAACACCTGCGCGTCGATGAGGACGACGACGTCGGGACGCGTCGCAAGGATATGCCGGACCACCTCGTGGGCGCGCCACAGGAGAAGCGGTAACCGCAGCAGCACGTCGCGATAGCCCATCACCGCCAGGTCATCGAGGGGGAACAGGGTTTGCAGCCCCTGCTCCTCCATGGCCTCGCCGCCAACCCCGGTGATGGCGATGCCCGGGACGCGTCGGTGCAGCCCCGCCATCAGCCGGGCTCCGATCCGGTCGCCCGAGGCCTCGCCGGCCAGAAGGAATGCGCTAGCCATCGCGCGCGGCGATGCCGAACAAGGCGATTCCGGCGGCATCGGCACGCGCCACCATCTCCTCGCGATTGATCATCAGGGTGCGTCCCGCCTCAACCACGATGGCCACGATGCCGGCCTCGATGGCGCCGGCAATGGTCTGGGGGCCGACCGCTGGCATATCGACATGCAGCGGCTGGCCGGGCTTGGAGGATTTGGCCAGCACCAGCGTGGCGCGGCCATCGCCGATGAGGCCGCGCTGTCTCAGCGCCGCGCATCGGTGCAGCAATTCGTCGGTGCCGGCAATGTCCTCGGTCGCGATGACGCGCTGGCCGGCCACGACAAGGGCCTGGCCGAGATCGAAGGTGCCGGCCCGGCGGACGGCGTCGAACGCAAAATTCATGACGCGAAGCAGATCGTCATCGGAGGTGACGGCTCCGATCACCCCTTCCGGGGCCAGCAGGTCGCGGACGATCTCGTGCACGCCGATAAAGGGCAGTCCGAGCATCTTCAGGAGCGCGGAGCCCAGTTGCGAGAGCTTGCCGTCTCCCCTGCTGCGCGCCTCCCGGTCGCCGGCGAATTCGGCAAAAGTTTCCCGCTCCCGGTCGCTCATGTGGAACCCGCCGACCGCACAGACATGGGTGGCCTTGAACGCACGGATCTCCCGCAGCACCTGGTCGGGCCGGGAGACCTTGATCTGGAAGGGATTTTCGGCCGCGAGGTCGTCGCGCTCATGCAGGCTGAGCACGCGCACCTCCCACCCGGCAGCGCGCGCGGCCTCTATGGCTTGCGGCACCAGGTCTCCGGAGCCCACGACAAGGGCGAGACGCCCTTTGCCGGTCATTCCGCGGTCTCGACCCCGTTGCGGGGCATGCACAGGGCGCGTTCGGACGGCTTGCGGATGAAGTCGATCACCTCTTCCACGAGCTTTTCGCCCTTGAATATCTCGGCCGCATCCTCGATGCGTTCGCGCAGCGTGCCCTCGTTGGAAAAGATCATCCGATAGGCGGCGCGCAGCGCGTGGATCGATTCGCGATCGAACTTGCGGCGCTTGAGGCCCACCAGGTTGAGCCCGCCCAGATAGGCCCGGTTACCCAGGACCGAGCCATAGGGAATGACGTCGTTCTCGACGAAACTCATCGCGCCGACGAAGGCATGCGCGCCGATGCGCACAAACTGGTGCACGCCGCAAATGCCGCCGAAGCGCACATAATCGTCGACGATGCAGTGACCGGCGAGCGAAGCCTGGTTGGCCATCACCACGTGATTGCCGACGCGGCAGTCATGGGCGATGTGGACGCCCACCATGAGCAGGCAATTGTTTCCCACCACCGTTTCCATCCCGCCGCCGGCGGTGCCGGGATTGATCGTCACATATTCGCGCAGGGTGCAATCGGCCCCGATGGACACCGTGCTGGGCTCGCCCTCGAATTTGAGGTCCTGCGGCGGGTGACCGATGGAGGAGAAGGGATAGATCGTCGTGCGGGGGCCGACAGTGGTCCGGCCGTCGAGGGACACATGGGAGACGAGCCTTACGCCATCGGCAAGCACCACATCCCCGCTGACCACGCAATAGGGTCCGATGGTGACGTTCTCGCCCAGCGTGACGGTCTCTGCGACGATGGCCGTGGGATGGATCAAGGCAGTCACTCTGATTCCCTGACGATCATCGCCCCGATTTCCGCTTCCGCGACCACGACGCCATCCACCTTGGCCTTGGCTTCGTAGCGGCCCACCGTCTTGCGGCGATGAATCTTCTTGATGTGGTATTCCAGCCGGTCGCCGGGCCGCGCCGGCTTGCGGAACTTCACCGCGTCGATGGTCAACAGATAGACGCTGTGCTGGCCGCCCGACTGATTCTCGAGGTTGATGACGATGGCGCCGGCGGTCTGCGCCATGCCCTCGATGATCAGAACGCCCGGAAAGATCGGCTCGCCCGGGAAGTGGCCGGTGAATTGCGGCTCGTTATAGGTGACGTTCTTGATGCCGATGGCCGAGTCGTCGCCATCGATATCGATGATGCGATCGATCATCAGGAAGGGATAGCGATGGGGCAAGGCCTTGAGAATCGCATCGATCTGCATCGTCGAAAGCTCTTTGTCGGCCTTCTGCTCCAGCCCAGTTGTACCAGTCACCGTAAACTCCCCTTCGCCACACGCTTCAAGGCCGCCATCTCTCGTTTCCATGTCCTGACATCCTGAGCCGGCGCGCCGGCAATGTTGGAGCCGGCCGGGAAACTATGGGTGACCCCGGACCGAGCCAATACCACTGAATTGGCCCCGATTGTAAGATGTCCTGCAATCCCCACATTGCCGCCCAGTACCACATTGTCTTCCAGGATCGTCGAACCGCTCAGTCCGCACATGCCGGAAATCACGCAATTGCGCCCGATGCGGCAGTTGTGGCCGACCTGGACGAGATTGTCGATCTTGCTTCCTTCCCCGATCACCGTATCGCCCAGGGTGCCGCGGTCGACGGTGCAATTGGCGCCGAGCTCGACACGGTCCTGGATGATGACGCGGCCCAATTGGGGGATCTTGCGATGCCGGTCGGGGCGGAGCTGGAAGCCGAATCCCTCCCCGCCGATGACCACGCCGGGCTGCAGCACGACGCCATCGCCCAGATGGGCGCATTCGATGGAGACATTGGCGCCAATGATGCAATCGCGGCCGATGGTGACCCCGGCGCCTATGGATACGTTGGGGCCGATCACCGTCCCGGTTCCGATCTGCGCCCCTGCCCCGATCGCCGACGAGGCGCTGATGCGGGCGCCGGGTTCGATGGTGGGCAAAGGTTCAGTCGCGAGGGCGGACAGCGCCACAGTGCGGGTATCGTCGGGATAGAGCACGCCGATCAGATCGACGAAAACGTCATAGGGCTTGTCGCAGACGATCGCCTGGGCATGGGCGGGAACGGCGGCGGCGAGATCGGGAACGACGAGAACGACGCTGGCCTGGCTCTGCGACAGGTCTGCGGAATAGGCCTTGCTGGCCGCGAAGGAGAAATTGCCCGGCACGGCATCCTCGAGATCGCTGGCGCCGGTTATCTCGATATCATCGACCACCCGATCCCTGAGATCGGCATGCCCGGCCCGGCCGAGCAGGTCCGTCAGCGCAATGGGACCGGTGCAGTGATGGAAGCGTGTATCGATCATGGAGGACCCGAAAAAGAAACCGCGGCATGGTGCGCCGCGGTTTCATGATTGTCTATGGCGATCAGCGACTAGAACAGCGTCGACAGGGTCAACTGGAAGACCTGGGTCCGATCGAAGGAGTCCGGATCGATCACATGCGCAAAGTCGCCGCGCAGGGGTCCCATCGGGGACTCCCAGATGATCGAGCCACCAACCGAGGACTTGAAGGGATTGCCGAGGCCCGTGGCGTCGTGAGCCGGAGAAGAAATCCCGTCGATCCAGGCCGCGTCACCCCAGACGGCGCCCCGCAGGCCCCAGTTTTCGGGCAGGAAGGGCAGCGGGAAGTCGATCTCGGCCGAAATCCCTGCATAGGCCAGCACGCCAAGCGGATCGTTGTTGGCCGCGCGAGCGCCCATGCCGCCATAGGAATAGCCACGCACAAGGTTGGGACCAAGCTGGAAGGCATCAGCCGGATGGATACCGCCGCCGCTCAGGTCGGTAACGGCCCCGGCCTGTCCACGGATGCTGCCGACCACGCCCATCTCTTCCCAGATGGGATAGTAGACGCGGGCCCGCACCTCGGTGGTGAGGAAGTCCGATGTCAGCGTCGTGTAGTCCTGCGAGAAGGACAGCAGGAAGCCTTCGGTCGGACGGCGCTGGTTGTCGAGCGTATCATAGGTCAGCGTATACCCGACATTGAGCTGGTCGCGGACCATGCCGTCGACGATATAGCCCGGGGCATCGCCATTGGAGTCATAGTAGATGTTCTGCTCCAGGCCGATGCGCGTCGACAGGCTCACATCATTGGTCAGCGGCAGGCCGAACCGCAGCTGGCCGCCGGTCGACTCGATGCCATAGCTGAAGGTCGTGCCTTCGGCGACGACGCGGCGATAGAGATCGACGCCGGCCGAGATGCGCAGGCCCATGAAGCGCGGCTCGGTGAAGCTGAAATCATAGGTCTCGCCGTTCTCCGAACGCCCCAGGGCGATGCGCAGATACTGCCCGCGTCCCAGGAAGTTGCGTTCGGTGAGCGAAATCTCGCCAAACAGGCCGTCGCGCGTCGAATAGCCGGCGCCCACGCCGTAGTCGCCGGTGCTGCGCTCGACGACACTGACGTTGAGCACCACCTGGTCGGGCGCGCTGCCGGGAGCCGAGGTCACTTGAACCGAGGAGAAGAAGCCCAGAGCCTCGATGGCTTGCCGGCCGCGGGTCACCAGCGTGCGGTTGAACGGATCGCCTTCATCGAAATCGAATTCGCGGCGGATCACGAAATCCCGGGTCTTGGTGTTGCCGGTGATGTTGATGCGCTCGACATAGATGCGCGGCCCTTCATCGACCAGATAGGTGATGTTGAAGGTGTTGTTCTCCAGATTGCGATCGATGCGCGGACGGACGTCGGCGAAGGCATAGCCCTGATTGGTGGCGCGGACGGCCAGTTCCTGCGTCGATTCGCTCAGCTCGGAGATGGAATAGCGCGAACCGGCGCTGGTGGAGATCCCGCCGCGCAGCGCGTCGGCGTTGAGGCCGGGAATGGAGGTCTCGATGGCGATATTGCCGAAATCGTAGCGCTGGCCCTCATCGATGGCGAAGTTGATGAAATAGGCGTTGCGCGCGGCATCGAACTCGGCAACCGACGACAGCACCCGCGCGTCGGGATAGCCGCGATTGGCGTAATAGAGACGGATGCGCTCACGGTCGATGGCGAGACGATCCTCGCTGAATTCGTCGTCACGGAACAACCAGCTGAACAGATGCGTTTCCTTGGTCTGGACGACGCCCTTGAGCACCGCGCCCGAAATCGCGTTGTTCCCGGTGAAGTTGATGGCGGCAATGCCTGCCCGGCCGCCTTCATTGACCTGGAAGCGGACGTTCACCCGGCCATCGGCCGTGGGCTCGGCGGTGACGCCGACCGTGACATTGGTGAATCCGGCCTGCCGGTATGCGGCCTGGATGGTCGCGACGTCTTCGGCCAGGCCCGCCTGGGTATAGACGGGACGAACGGCCACGTTGACCATGGCCGTGAGCTGGTTGTCGTTGAAGCGGCTGTTCCCATCAAAGGCAATGGACGCGACGGTGGCACCTTCGGCGACCTGCGCCTGTGCCTGGGCCGCACCGAACAGCAGCACTCCCGACATCGGCGCAATGGTAATGAGCGCCAGTGCGAGGAGGACGCTGTGCAAAAGCTTGGCTGTTTTGGTCATGATTGTTCTTGCTTGCCTTGTGAGACTTGTGCCGGGAATCGTCATCACGGGCAGATTCCCCCATACTCCGTGCACACGTTTTACCCGTTTTTGTCGACTGGGCAAGGTGAAACACCCTCCAGCCCGGGCGAAAGATCTGCACTCATGTAATCGTGCAACACTCGTTAACCCCTTGAATGACCGCGCTAGACCAGGTCGTTGACCAGCGTGAAGATCATCAGCGTGCACACCAAAGCGAAGCCGATGCGGTATCCGACGTCCTGAACCTTCTGGCTCAAGGGACGGCCTCGAGCAGCTTCAAAGAGGTAGTACAACAGATGACCACCATCCAACATCGGCACTGGAAAGAGGTTAACTATGCCGATATTTAACGACAAAAGTGCAGTTAGGTTAACCAATGCTAACAGGCCCAGCGTCGCGACCTCGCCCGACACCTGCGCCATGCCCACGGGGCCCGCGACCTGATCGAGGTCGGCCCGCCCGACGAACACATCGGCAAGAAAGCCCAGCGTCCGGTCGATGATGAACCAGATCTCCTCAAACGTCATGCCGACCGCCTCAATCGGGCCGGGCCTGTAGGTCACGATATCATTGGCGCCCACGTCGCGGCTCACGCCCAGCCGGCCGATCTTGAGCTCGCGGCCGAAGCGGGTCGTGGTCGTGGCCGTTTCCGGGACGAGGGACAACACGCGGATTTCGCCGGCGCGTTCGATGGTCACCGCGATCTCGCGACCCGGGGCGGTCGAAACTACGCGCTGGATGTCCTCGAAGCCGCGGATGCGGAAGCCGTCGACGGTGAGGAAGCGGTCCCCTTCCTGCAATCCCGCGACCGCGGCGGGCGAATCCGGCAGGACCTGCCCCACCACCGGATCGAGCGTCAGCCGGCCATAGCCGAGCAACATGGCGTAAAGGACGAGGAAGGTGAAAATGAAATTGGCCATCGGCCCGGCAACCACCACGGCCATGCGCTGCCAGACCGACTTGTTGGCGAACAACCGCCGGGCCTCGTCCGGCGCCACCGTCGCGGCGAAGTCGGGGTCGGGCACGCTGGCGGCGTTCATGTCGCCGGTGAATTTCACATAGCCGCCGAGCGGAAATGCCGCCACGCGCCAGCGGGTGCCGTGTCGGTCGGTCCAGCCGAACAGCTCCGGCCCGAAACCGATGGAAAAGGCGTCGACGGCGATGCCGTTCCATCGCGCGACCAGATAGTGCCCCATCTCGTGGACGAAGACGATCACCGTGATGATGCCCAGGAACGGGATGATGTAATTGAGGAAGAACGGCAGGGAATCCATCGACGTCAGTCCTTGTTCATCAAGCCGCCGGTTCGGGACAGCCCATATGTCGACATACGCTTTACCAGAACAAAATGCCCTGCGGCACAGCGCCCAGCCCCCGATTGGCCAGCCCGATCAGCCAGAGGACGATTCCGGCCACGGTCAGGCTGTCGATGCGGTCCATCAGACCGCCATGGCCGGGGATGATATCGCCGCTGTCCTTGACCGCGAAGCGCCGCTTGACCGCGCTTTCCGCCAGATCGCCCAACTGCCCCGATATCGAGACGACGAGACAGATCAGCAGGCCGATGACGAAGGGCGACGGCGTTTCGAGGAACCAGCCGGCCAGATGCCAGACGACGAGGCCGCTCAGCGTGCCCGATACGAGCCCCCCGGCCGCCCCCGACCAGGTCTTGGACGGCGAGACGTCCGGAGACAGTTTGGTCCCGCCGACGATCCGGCCCACGAAATAGGCACCGATATCGTTCATCCAGACGATGGAGACCAGGAAGACGCCGGCCCAGACCCCGACGCCCGAGCTGCCCCGGATGGCCAGGAAAGCGATGGTCGCGGTGCCGAAAAAGGCCAGCCCCCCCACGCGCCAGCCGCGCAGCGCGCCGCCGAAAATCGCGGCAAAGGCCAGGGCGAAGCCGAACAGGACCGTGCTGGCCCAGGCGCCGTTCATGGGATGGGCGACGGCGATAATGGCGATCATGCCCATGATGACGATTGCGGGCCAGGCCGGCGGTTTCCCGCTGATCATGGTTTCCCACTCGCGATAGGCCCCGGCCATCACCAGTGCGATCAGCAGCGCAAACAGCAGCCAGCCGGCAACGAGCGCGATGGCGGTCAGCGGGATGAGGACCATGGCGGAGAGGAGGCGCGGTATCAGATCCGGACCAAATGGCCAGAGCTTTGCGCCCTTCGATCTCGTCCCGCTCTGTTGTTCCGTCACGTATTGATACCGCCAAACCTTCTGTCGCGCTCACTGTAGGATCGCAGCGCCTTAACGAAAACAGCTTCGTCGAAATCAGGCCAATTCTCGTCGACGAACACCAGTTCTGCATAGGCTGACTGCCAGAGCAGAAAGTTGGACAGGCGCATCTCGCCGCTGGTCCGCAGGATCAGATCGGGATCGGGAAGCCCCTCGGTGTCGAGGTAGTGCGCCACGAGATTCTCGTCGACGGCTTCCGGATCGAGCTCTCCCTGGGCAACCTTTCGCGCGATGGCACGGGCCGCATTGGCGATTTCGACCTTGCCACCGTAGTTGAAGGCGATGATCAGGTCGAGACCGGTATTGTTACGGGTCCGGTCCTCGACCTCCTCGATGATCGTCTTGAGGCCGTCTTCGAGCGTGTCGCGGACGCCGATGATCCGGATGCGCACGTTCTCGCGGTGCAGACGGTCGAGATCGGACGCGATGAACCGGCGCAGCAGCGTGAAGATGAACTTCACTTCGTCGGCAGGACGCCGCCAGTTTTCGGCGCTGAAGCTGAACAGCGTGAGGCATTCGATGCCATATTCCGTGGCCAGTTGCACGGTGCGGCGCACCGCTTCCACCCCGGCGCGATGGCCATCGGAGCGGCGCAGCCCGCGCGCCTTCGCCCAACGCCCATTGCCATCCATGATCACGCCCATATGGCGCGGGATTTTCAGTCCCCGCGCACTGGCGGTCGCAATGGCAGCCGGTTGTGTCGACATCCCGCTCTCGGCATTTCCGTCCGACGGCACGCCGTCAGACGTGCATGATTTCCTGTTCCTTGGTCGCGACCAGCGCGTCGATTTCGGCAATCGCCTCATCGGTCGCCTTCTGCACCTTGTCGGAATTGACCCGCGCATCGTCCTGGCTCAGGTCCCCGTCCTTTTCCAATTTGCGCAGCAATTCGATGCCGTCGCGCCGTATGTGCCGGACGGCCACCCGCGCCTGCTCGGCATATTGATGCGCCACTTTGGTCAATTCACGGCGGCGCTCTTCATTGAGCTCGGGCAGCGGAACGCGAATGATCTGCCCCTCGCCCATGGGGTTGAGGCCGAGCGAGGATTCGCGAATGGCCTTTTCGACCGCATTGGCCATCGACCGGTCCCAGACCTGCACGCTGAGCATGCGCGGTTCGGGCACGCTCACGGTGGCGACCTGGTTGAGCGGCGTCATGGAGCCATAGGCATCGACCTGGATCGGCTCGAGCAGGCTGGCGCTGGCGCGTCCCGTCCGCAGGCCGGCGAGGTCGCCTTTCATCGATTCGATCGATTTGCGCATGCGCGTACGCAGATTTTCGAGTGAGAACTCTTCGGCCATCAATATCTCCCGATTTACCTGTGGCCCACCGGCCAGTTCGATCTCGATAAACGATCCGTCAGCCCACGCGGGTGCTCGGCGTTCGGCCCTCGATGACGCCGACCAGCCCTTCCTTGTCCGACAGGGCATAGACGATTATCGGCAAGCCGTTATCGCGTGCGAGCGCAAAGGCCGCCGTGTCCATGACCCGCAGGTCGCGAGCCAGCGCGTCTTCATGCGAGATGGCGTCGAACCGCTCCGCGCTGGGGTCCTTGGCGGGATCGGCGGAATACACCCCGTCGACCTTGGTGCCTTTGAGCATCACGTCGCATTTGAGCTCGATCGCCTTGAGGGCCGCGGCCGTATCCGTGGTGAAAAACGGATTGCCGGTCCCCCCGGCGCAAATCACCGTCGCGCCGCCTTCAAGGGCCGCGATGGCGCCTCTTTGGGTGAAGGTATCGCAAATCGAGGGCATGGAGACGGAGGAAAAGACGTGGCTTCGCCCCCCTGCCCGCCGGATGGCATCCCCCAGCGCGACGGAGTTGATGACCGTGCCCAGCATGCCCATGTGATCGCCGATCACCCGGTCCCCGCCCTCGGCGGCGATGGACATGCCGCGCACGATGTTGCCGCCGCCGATAACGATCGCCACCTGCAATCCCCTGCGGGAGAGATCGACGATCTGGCGCGCCACTTCGTTTAGGATTTTTGGTTCTATTCCATATGACTGGTCTCCGGCGAGGGCTTCGCCGGAGACCTTGAGCAAGACACGTGAATAGCCGGTTCTGGACATGGCTTGTCCTGCCTCCGCGTTACGCGTTCGAGAATCCAAAGCTGGAGTTTCGCCTAGGTTACGCGGTGCCGGCAGCCGCGGCAACCTCGGCCGCGAAGTCGGTTTCCTGGCGCTCGATGCCCTCGCCCAGCGCAAACAGCACGAAACCGACGACCTTGATCGGCGCGCCGACTTCGGCTTCGGCGTTCTTGACGATCTGTGCGACGGTGTTCTCGCCGTCCATCACGAAGGTCTGCGCCAGGAGCGTGACTTCCTCATAATACTTGCGAATGCGGCCTTCGACCATCTTTTCGATGATGTTGTCGGGCTTGCCGGACTGCCGGGCCTGCTCGGAGAACACCGAGCGTTCACGCTCGACGGCTTCGGGGTCGAGGTCTTCGGAGGACAGCGAGAGCGGCTTGGTGGCGGCGACATGCATGGCGATCTGCTTGCCGAGCGCTTCGAGCTTGGCCTTGTCGCCTGCCGATTCCAGGCCGACCAGCACGCCGATGCGCCCGAGGCCCTCGGAAATGGCCGAGTGCACATAAGTGCCGATAGCGCCCTGGGAGACTTCCATGACCGCGGCGCGGCGCAGCGTCATGTTCTCGCCGATCTTGGCGATGGCTTCGGTCAGCTCCTCGGAAACCGTGCGGCCGGTCTCCGGATAGGCTGCATTGGCGAGCGCCTCGACGTCGCCGTCGACCGCAAGCGCCAGTTTTGCCGTGTTGCGGACGATCGACTGGAACTGTTCGTTGCGGGCAACGAAGTCGGTTTCCGAGTTGACCTCGACGATCGCGGCGCGGTTGCCTTCGATGGCGATGCCCACCAGCCCTTCGGCGGCGATGCGATCGGCCTTCTTGGCCGCCTTGGCGAGCCCTCGCGACCGCAGCCAATCGACGGCGGCTTCGATATCACCGTTGGTTTCGGTGAGGGCCTTCTTGCAGTCCATCATGCCGACACCGGTCATTTCCCGGAGCTTTTTTACGTCTGCTGCACTGATTGACATCTCGATACCTCTTTGTCTGCCCATCGAACCCGCGCCGGGGGCGCGGGTTGGGCACGGATAGATGGAAATGCGTGTCGAAGAGATGACGCGCGGGCCTTATGCCTGCGCGGCTTCGCCTTCGGCAGCCTGTTCGGGGGCCGAACCTGCGTCGAGGGCAGGCTCTTCGAGAACCTCTTCGGAGGCGCCCAGGTCGCGACCCAGCGAGGACGAGGAACGGGCGATGCCGTCAATGGCGGCCTTGGAGACGAGCGAGAGATAGAGCTCGAGGGCGCGCGAGGCGTCGTCATTACCGGGAATGGCGTAATCGACGACGTCGGGATCGCAATTGGTGTCGACGATGGCAACGACCGGGATTCCCAGGCGGCGGGCTTCCTTGATGGCGTTGGCTTCCTTGTTGGTATCGATCACGAACATCAGGCTGGGGATATTGCCCATATCCTTGATGCCGCCGAGGTCGCGCTCGAGGCGCTCCTGTTCACGGCTGCGCTGCAGGCGCTCGCGCTTGGTGAGGCCCGTGGAGCCTTCCGCCTGGAGCGCTTCGAGCTCGCGCAGGCGAGCGATCGAATTGGAGATGGTCTGCCAGTTGGTCAGCATGCCGCCGAGCCAGCGCGAATTGACGTAGTACTGTGCCGACTGGCGCGCAGCCTCGGCAACGAGGGGAGCGGCCTGGCGCTTGGTGCCCACGAACAGCACGCGGCCGCCATCGGCAACCGTGTCGCTGATCAGCTGCAGGGCGCGATGCAGCGCGGGAACGGTCTGGCTCAGGTCGATGATGTGGACATCGTTGCGAACGCCGAAGATGTAGCGTTCCATCTTGGGGTTCCAGCGGTGCTTCTGGTGACCGAAATGGACGCCGGCCTCGAGCAGCTGGCGCATGGAAAAATCTGGCAAAGCCATTGGGTAGTCTCCTTGACCGGTTGTGCCTCTGCAAAGGAAAGAGGCGGGGCATCCCGCCACCGGAACGGACTTGCGTGCTGCAAGCCCAGCCTTTGCATGTGGATTTGACGTCGCGCGCTATACAGGACTGCCGCCCGGATGGCAAGTCCGCGCCGGTCAATTCAGCCGGACATCCACCACCCCGGCAATCCCCTTGAGCGCCCCCGAAAGCTGCGGGGTCAGCCGGAAATGCCCCGGCAGCTCGATCTCGAACTCCTTCTCGCCCCTGTCGCGGACCAGGACGAGGCTCACCACCCCCTCCCCGCCCTTTTGCAATTGGGACCGGATCGGCGCGAGGCAGCGCTCGTCGCCGGCGAAAATGGTCATCCGGCGCCCCAGCTTTTCCACCGAACTGTCGATGGGCTCGCAATTGATCAGCCGCAGCCGCACCCCGTCCGGCCGGGCGTCGGCCCCCGCCTCGATCACCACCGAGCTTCCCGGTTCCAGCCAGCGGCCGAAATCGTTGATCTGCTCGGAAAAGGCGATGCACTCATAGGACCCGCTGGGGTCCGAGAACATCATGATGGCCATAGTCGAGCCCTTGCGCGTCCTGCGGTCCTGGCGCGAGATCAAGGTGCCCGCGAGCCGCCCGGCCACGGCGCCATTGCGTGCGGCGCGCTCGAAATGGGCCCATTGCTGCACCCGCAGCTTTTCGAACATCTCCTTATAGTCGTCGAGCGGATGAGCCGAGAGATAAAACCCGATGGCGGCGTGTTCGCGCGCCAGCCGCTCGGTCAGCGACCAGGGCCGCGTGTTCTCCGGCAGGGCGATGGGCTGGGGCTGGCTGGAGGCGAACATGTCGGCGATACCGTCGGCCCGCCCATTGGCTTCGCGCTGGGCCGTGTTGACGACGGTGTCGATGACCTCCACCACCTGCTCGCGGCGCTTGGAGATCACATCGAAGGCCCCGGCATTGATCAGGGTTTCCAGGGTGCGCTTGTTGACGATCTTGGGATCGATCCGGCTTGCGAAATCGGCCAGGTCCCTGAAGGGACGCCCGGCGCGCACCTCCACGATATGCTCGGCGACCTGCCGGCCGACGCCCTTCACCGCGCAGAGCGAATAATGGATCTTGCCGTCCCGGACCGAAAAGTTCACCTCCGAGCGATTGATGCAGGGGGAAACGACCTCGATGTCCTTCTTCTGCGCCTCGCGCCGGAAGTCAGACAGCTTGTCGGTTTGGGCCATGTCTAGCGTCATGGACGCGGCGTAGAACTGCTCGGGATAATGGGTCTTGAGATAGGCGGTCTGGTAGGACACCCAAGCATAGGCCGCAGCATGACTCTTGTTGAAGCCGTAATTGGCGAATTTGGCCAACAGATCGAAGATGGTATCGGCGAGGCCCTTCTTGATCGCATTGGCGACCGCCCCTTCCTGGAAGCGGACGCGCTGCTTGTCCATCTCCGCCTTGATCTTCTTGCCCATGGCCCGGCGCAGCATGTCGGCTTCGCCCAGCGAATAGCCCGACAGAAGCTGGGCGATCTGCATCACTTGCTCCTGGTAGACGATGATCCCATAGGTCTCGTCGAGAACAGAGGCGAGGCTCTCATGGGGATATTCGACCTTCTCGCGCCCATGCTTTCTGGCGATGAAGCTGGGGATATTGTCCATGGGCCCCGGACGGTAGAGCGCGTTCATGGCGATGAGGTCTTCGATCCGGTCGGGCTTGAGCTCGACCAGGGCGCGCCGCATGCCCGGACTTTCAAACTGGAATATGCCGTAGGTATCGCCGTCCGCGTAGAGCTTGTAGGTCGGGGCGTCATCGAGCGGGATGGCATCGATGTCGAGCTCCACCCCGGTTTCCTTGACCATTTCCAGCGCATAGCGAATGGTGGTGAGGGTCTTGAGGCCGAGGAAGTCGAACTTGACCAGCCCCGCCGGCTCGACCCATTTGAGATTGTACTGGGTGACCGGCATGTCGGAGCGCGGGTCGCGGTAGAGCGGCAGGAGCTTCTGCAGCGGCCGGTCACCGATCACGATGCCCGCCGCATGGGTCGAGGCGTGGCGGAAGAGGCCTTCGAGCTTGCCCGCGATGCGCAGCAATTCGGCGACCGTCTCGTCCTCGTCGCGCATCATCTGCAGGCGCGGCTCGTCATTGATCGCCTGGGCCAGCGTCACCGGATTGGCGGGATTGTTAGGCACCAGCTTGCAGATGCGGTCGACCTGGCCATAGGGCATCTGCAGCACACGGCCGACATCCCGCAGAGCCGCGCGCGGCTGCAAGGTTCCGAAGGTGATAATCTGGGCCACCTGGTCGGCGCCGTATTTGTCCTGAACATAGCGAATGACCTCTTCCCGCCGCTCCTGGCAGAAGTCGATATCGAAGTCCGGCATGGATACGCGTTCGGGATTGAGAAAGCGCTCGAACAGGAGATTATAGCGCAACGGGTCGAGATCGGTGATGGTCAGGGCATAGGCCACCAGCGAGCCGGCGCCCGAGCCGCGCCCCGGCCCCACCGGGATGTTGCAGGCCTTGGACCACTTGATAAAGTCCGAAACGATAAGGAAGTAGCCGGGAAACTTCATGTCCCGGATGATCTTAATCTCAAACTCGAGCCGCTCCTCATATTCGGTCCGGGTGCGGTCGGGGGCGAGGCCGTAGCTTTCGAGCCTCTGGCGCAGCCCCTCACGGGCCTGACGCGCCAGTTCCTCGCCTTCTGCCAGCACCGCCTCCTCTTCGCTGACGCCCGCGGCGGCTGCGAATTTAGGCAGGATCGGGTCCAGCGTGCGCGGGCGGTAGCTGCAGCGCCGGGCGATTTCGACGGTGTTCTCGATCGCCTCCGGAAGATCGGAAAAGAGCGCGATCATCTCTTCGCGGGTCTTGAAGAAATGCTGGTCCGACAAGCGTCGACGCTCGGTCTGGGCCACCACCGAGCCCGCGGCGATGGCCAGCAGGGCGTCGTGCGAATCGAAATCGTCCTGGGTCGGGAAATAGGGCTCATTGGTCGCCACCAGCGGAAGCCCGAGCGCATAGGCCAGTTCCACCAGCCTCGGTTCGACGGTATTTTCGATGGGCCGGTCGTGGCGCTGAACCTCCACATAGAGCCTGTCCCCGAATATGCGCGACAGGACGCCGAGCCGGGCTTCGGCCTGTGCGTCGAGCCCTGCCGCCAGATAGGGATCGATAGCGCCTTCCGGCCCGCCGGTGAGGCAGAGAAGACCGAGGGCGTGGTCGACGACCCAATCGATATGGACGGCGGTCCGGCTGGCGCTGCCCTCGAGATAGGCCCGCGATACCAGTTCGGACAGATTGGCAAAGCCGGTCTCGTCCTGCGCGATGAGGACGACGCTGCCCTTGCCCAGATTGATGCGGTCGGAGGGCTTGTCCTCGTCGGCTCCGAAATCGATCACCAGCTCGCAGCCGATGATGGGCTGGATGCCCTTGCCCGACGCCTTTTCGGAAAATTCCAGGGCGCCGAACAAATTGTTGGTGTCGGCGATGCCGATGGCCGGCTGACCGTCGGCTTTCGCCATGTCCAGGATCGTCCCGAGCGGGAGCGCCCCTTCGAGCAGAGAGAAGGCGGAGTGGACGTGAAGATGAACGAAGCCGGGACCGGACATGTCATGCGCCTGATCGGAACCAATGGGCGTGCAATCTGCCACCTCCATCGGGTGCATGCCACCCTCGGGACGGCTTTTGCACAGAGCGAGCTAGATGACGGTGGCGAACATGTCGAGATAGACCATGGCGACACCACCGAACGCGGTGAGCGAAATCAGGGCCATCAGATCCTTTACGAAAGCCAGCATGGCGTGCTCCTCAAGTCATGTTTTCTGTTTGTTCTTATATGTTCATTTTTTGTTCCTGTCTACTCCGCATCGCGACGCTTGCGCTCTGGGTTAACGAAAGGTGCACGAAGCCACGGCCCGGCGAGAATTTCTTCTCGCCGGTGCGTTGCGGGAATCGCGGGGAAAAGGGCGGCCGAGGCCTACAGGATGTGGTCGGTCATCCTGCCCTCGACGATCGAAACGATTCGATCCGCCTTGCGCGCGAGGTCGTGATTGTGGGTCGCGATGATACAGCCGGCATTCTGCTGGCGAATGAGCTCCGACAGCGCGGCAAACACCGTGTCCGAGGTTGCCGGATCGAGATTGCCGGTCGGCTCGTCGGCCAGGATGAGGCTGGGGCGGTTGGCGGCGGCGCGCGCGATGGCGACCCGCTGCTGCTCGCCGCCGGAAAGCTCGGCCGGGCGGTGCGTCGCGCGATGGCCGATGCCCATCATCTCGAGCAGCTCGCGCGAGCGGGTATTGCCGGCTGCCGTGCCCACCCCGGCGATCAATTGCGGCATGGAGACGTTTTCCAGCGCATCGAATTCGGGCAGCAGATGATGGAACTGGTAGACATAGCCGATGCGATGACGCCGCAGCAGGGTGCGCTGGCGATCGGCAAGCCTCGCGGTCCGTTCTCCCGCGATATCGACCTCGCCCGAAGTCGGACGCTCCAGGAGCCCGCAGATATGGAGAAGGGTCGATTTGCCGGCGCCCGAAGGCGCGACCAGGGCCACGATCTCGCCGCGGCCGATGGTGAGGTCCGCGCCCCGCAGGACATGGACGGCCCCTTCCCCGTCGCCATAGGTCTGGTGGACGTCGCGCAGCGAAAGCAAGGTGTCACTCATAGCGCAGCGCCTCCACCGGATCGTATTGGGCGGCGCGCCAGGCCGGATAGAGTGTGGCGAGGAAGGACAGGGCCAGTGCCATGACGAGCACGACGCTCACTTCCACCGGGTCGACCCTGGACGGCAGCGAGGACAACAGGAACACCTCGGGCGGAAAGAGCGCGATGCCCAGCGTATTGGAAACCCAGGCGCGGATCGCTTCGGCGTTGAGGGCCAGCACGACCCCAAGCACAAAGCCGGCAATCGTGCCGATGAAGCCGATCGCCGTGCCGGTGATGCAGAATATGCGCATGATCGACGACCGGGTCGCCCCCATGGTCCGCAAAACGGCGATGTCCGAACTCTTGTCCTTCACCAGCATCACGAGGCTGGAGATGATGTTGAAGGCCGCGACGAGGACGATCATGGAGAGGATGGTGAACATCACCACACGCTCGACCTGCAGGGCTGAAAAGAAGGTCTGGTTGCGCTGCTTCCAGTCGGTGAAGACCATCGGCCGACCGGTGGCCTGCTCCAGGGGAAGCTGCATCCGTGCCGTGGCGTCCGGATCGGCCACAAACACCTCGACGGCGGTCGCGGTATAGACCCGCTCATAGGCGGCGTCGATTTCCTCGTCGCTGGCCATGAGGTCGGGCTGCGCCACGCCATCGCGCAACCGGTCCTCATAGAGCCGGAAATAGACCTGAGCGGCGCGGATGGGCATGTAGACGAACAGGCTGTCGAACTCGACCATGCCAACGTCGAAGATGGCGTTGACCGGGTAGGACCGGATCTGCGGGGTTGAGCCGAACGGGGTTTGCGGCCCGTTCGGGGTCACGATGGTGATGGGATCGCCGATCCCCAGGCCCAGTTGCCCGGCAAGGCGGCTGCCGATGGCGACGCCTTCGAGATTGTCCCAATCGTCCCAGCCGCCATAAAGGACGCTGGAATACAGCAGCGGCAGCTTCTCGATATCGCCGATGCTCATGCCCCGGATATTGACGCCCGAGGAGGCGTACTGGCTGGTGACCAGGGCCTGGCCCTCGACAAAGGCCGTCGCCGCGATGACGCCGTCGACGCCCTCAAGCCGATCGCGCACCGCTTCGTAGTCGTGAAAGACCTCTTCGATTGGAAAGCCCGTGAAGTGACCGTTGAGGCCGAGGATCTTGCCCAGCAGTTCATCGCGAAAACCGTTCATGACGCTCATCACCACGATCAGCGTGGCAACGCCGAGAGCGATGCCGATCATGGTGAGGGCCGAGATGACCGAGATGAAGGCGTCGCGGCGGCGTGCCCGCAGATAGCGGCCGGCGACCAGCCATTCGAAACGGGAAAACGGTCCCGGCGCGCGGGTCGGCGAGGCGGAGGTCAAGCGGCGTCCCTGCGTTCGGGTTCGATCAGGGCCTTGAGACGCGCCACGGCGTCCTCGACGCCGATGGTTTCGCGCTCCCCGGTCTTGCGGTGCTTGATTTCCACTTCCCCCGCCGCAAGGCCGCGCGGGCCGACGATGAGCTGGAAGGGAATGCCGATAAGGTCGGCGGTCGCGAACTTCTGCCCTGCCCCCGTCTCCCTGTCGTCATAGAGCGCATCGAGGCCGGCGGCGTGGAGTTGGCCATAGAGTTTTTCGTTCGCCGCGTCGCACTGGGCGTCGCCGGACTTGAGGTTGATGAGCACGACCTCGAACGGCGCGACCGAGACCGGCCATACGATCCCGTCATCGTCATGGCTGGCTTCGATGATGGCGGGGACGATGCGGGTCAGCCCGATGCCGTAGGACCCCATATGGACAGCGGTATCCTTGCCGTCCGGCCCGGTGACCCTGGCGCCCATCGGCTCGGAATATTTGGTGCCGAAATAGAATACCTGCCCCACTTCGATGCCGCGCGCCGCGATGCGCTTGTCCTGGGGCACCTTGGAGTCGAACTCGGTTTCGTCGTGCATGTCCTCGGTGGCCGCATAGAGCGAGGTCCAGTCCGACACGATGCTCGAGAGGTCCCCGTCGAAATCGACATCCGCCGACGGTATGGCCGTATCGAGCAGATCGGCATGGCAGAAAACGCCGCTCTCGCCGGTATCGGCCAGAACGATGAATTCATGGGACAGGTCGCCGCCGATCGGGCCCGTTTCCGCGCGCATGGGAATGGCCGTCAGTCCCATGCGCCAATAGGTGCGCAGATAGGCCACGAACATGCGGTTATAGGACTTGACCGCCTCTTCTTTGCTCAGGTCGAAGGAATAGGCGTCCTTCATCAGAAATTCGCGCGAGCGCATGGTGCCGAAGCGTGGGCGGATCTCGTCGCGGAATTTCCACTGGATATGATAGAGGTTCAGCGGCAGGTCCTTGTAGGAGCGCACAGAGGAGCGGAAGATCGCGGTGATCATCTCCTCATTGGTCGGCCCGTAGAGCATATCGCGCTCATGGCGGTCCTGCATGCGAAGCATTTCCTTGCCATAGTCTTCATAGCGCCCGGATTCGCGCCACAGATCGGCCGATTGCAGGGTCGGCATCAGCAGTTCGATGGCGCCGGCGCGGTTCTGCTCCTCTTCGATGATCTGCTGGATCTTGCGCAACACCTTGTAGCCCAGCGGCAACCAGGCATACATGCCCGCCGCCTGCTGGGAGATCATCCCGGCGCGCAGCATGAGACGGTGCGAAATGATTTCCGCCTCTTTGGGCGTCTCTTTCAGGACGGGCAGGAAATAGCGGGATAGGCGCATGACAACTCCGATTTGCCAGGATCGACTTGTGCTCTTATCGGGCCCTCTCATCAAGCGCAATGGACGTCGCAAAGCCTGGACGGCGAGTCTTCCTGCGCCATGTGACGGTTTTCTGTCGCGCCGGAAGAAAAGCTGTTTTTTTGACTTGTCGCGACAAAATGTCCCTGATACGGTCCCCCACCATAAGACGAAAGGTGGGTAAAACCCGCTCGACGCTGACAACGTCAAGGGAGGAGCACTGGCCGCCCATTCCGCGCGCTGTAAGTCCAGTGGCTTGTCGCGAAACTCTTTCAAAATGCAGGGCTTAGCCCTGCATTTTTTTGTTTAGGTTGAAGTTCGGATGGCGATGTTCCGAACGCGACAGGGCGGTTCCGGAATGCTAGCCTTGCGATCAAGACCGACCGTCATGAGGCCTGGCGCATGCAGATCAGTTTCGGCGACATCAACGGAATAACCGACGCCCTGACGGCATGGCTCTATCTGTTTGTTCCCCAGGCTCTGGCGGCGATCCTGATTCTGGTCTTTGGGCTGACGGCCGCCAATTTCCTCTCCAAGGGATTCGTACGCATGCTCGGGGCGTCGACGCGCATCGACCTCTCGATCCGGCAAGTGCTGGGCAGCGCGCTGCGTTATGGGCTGATCGTCATCGTTCTCGTCGCCGCGCTCAGCCAGTTGGGCGTGCCGTCCGCCTCGCTTCTGGCGGTTCTGGGCGCCAGCGGTCTGGCCATCGGTCTCGCCCTGCAAGGCACGCTCACCAACATCTCGGCAGGGGTGATGCTGTTGTGGCTGCGTCCCTTCCGGGTTGGCGACTATATCGTCGTCGCCAATCAGGGCATTGCCGGAACGGTGCGGGAAATGGGCCTGTTCAATTGCGTGCTGCAGACGCGGGACGGCGTGCGGCTCTTTGCCCCCAATGCCCAGGTGTGGAATTTTTCGATCGCCAATTTCCGCTCCAACAAGCGGCGCCTGGTGGAGGCCCAGGTCGTGGTGCCCGCCGACACGGCGCCCGGCCCCATCCTCGAGGCCTTGAAGAAGGCGGTCGAGGGAACCCAGGCCACGTCCACCAATACCGCAGTCGACGCCTATGTCGAAGGCGTCAGTGGCGACGGCTACAGCATCGTCGTTCGCCATTGGGTTCCGCAGGCCAAATTGTGGCAGGCGGTGCGTTCATTATATGATGTCCTGGATGCCGGCCTGAAGAACGAAGGCATCGAACTGTCCGCACCGCTGCGCATGACGCGCCGGTTTCCGGAACCTGGCACGGAGTCCAGCTATGCTGAATAACGATCTGACCAAGAGGCTTTTACTGGCTGCGGGCGTGGCCGCCCTTGCAATGCCGGCGCTGTCCCAGGATGCCGCCCGGAGCGCAGCCTACAAGCTGTTCCATATCAGCCATAACGAGATCTGCATGCTCGAAGAGCCTCAGGCGGCGGCGGAATACTATCCGCCGCAAAGCTGGGCGCTCGAATGGAAAACGGACTATTCCGATACGCCCCAGACCGCGACGCTCTACGAGTTCTTCTGCGGCGCCGGCGCGTACAATGTGCAACTGGTCTATTTCCTTGAGGATGACTATTCTGGGCCTCGCCCCTTGAGCTTCGCCGTGCCCTATTTCGACGTCAAATATGTCGGGGACGACTTCGAGGGCGCGGTGGAAGCGATCGACATCCTCGGCTTCCAGACACAGGATACGCTGACCAATCCCAGCTTCGATCCCGAAACCAGGACCATAACCAACTCGGCCCATTGGAGGGGCCTCGGCGACGCATCGTCTTCGGGCACGTGGGTCTTCGACGACGGGATATTCGTCCTCAAGAGCTATGATGTCGATGCCAGCTATGACGGGGAGATCAATCCCACGCGCATCGTGGAGTATCCATAGAAGTGGCCGAAAGCAAAACCCGCCCGACCGGCGAGAGCGTTGCGGCGTTCATCGAGGCGATTGCTGACGAAACGAAACGCCGGGACGCCCATATTCTTGCCGAAATGATGGAACGCGTCACGGGTGTCAACGGCGGGGTAAAAGTCGGCCATTGGGCGGCGCAAAACCAGGCCACTTGATGTTGGGGGTATCGAGCGCCGG
>NZ_QQNH01000026.1 GCF_003345525.1 Pelagibacterium lacus | reverse complement strand
GATTTCGTCCGCATCGGCGCGGTGATGAACGTCGTCGTCTTCACCGCAGCCATGATCATGATCCCAATCGTCTTTCCGTTCTGACCCGCGGAACCGCGGCCCGTGTTGCGCGTTCCTCCGGGCAGGCGCAAACGGGGGACGGACATGCTCGAAAACTGGTTGGCCCTGGGGGGCAATCCCACCCACGAATCGGTCGCGGTCCTGGCCATTCGTTTGGGCGTTGCCGCCCTGCTCGGGGCGCTGATCGGCTTCGAGCGCGAGGCCAAGCAGCAGGCGGCGGGGCTGCGCACCCATATGCTGATCGCTGTCGCGGCCGCCGCCTTCACGGTGATGACCTTCGAGATTTATCACGAAATGATCGATCTGGGCGGCACCACCATGGCCCGCCTCGATCCGCTCCGGGTGATCGAGGCGGTGACGGCCGGTGTCGCCTTTCTCGCGGCCGGCGCGATCTTCCGGTCGCGGGCCGGCGACGTCAAAGGCCTGACCACGGGGGCGGGCATGTGGGCGGCCGGCGCCATCGGGGTCGCCTCGGGCGCCGGGTTCTTTTCCATCGCCGTGATGGCGACGGTCTTCGTCCTTGCCATCACCCTCCTGCTGCGCCCCCTGGAAAAGCGCCTGTTCGGCGACGACGACAAGCCGGACGATAAGGCATAGCCCTGTCGCCGGTTAACGCCCGGCGGAACCGCCGGGCCGGGGCTTCGTTTTCTCCCGCACACGCGTCTCAGGGAGATAAGCGAAAATGCCTGCCCGATCCAAAGCTCAGCAGAAGGCCGCCGGCGCGGCTCTTTCGGCCAAGCGCGGCGACACCCCCAAAAAGAACCTCAAGGGGGCGTCAAAGCAGATGGTGGACTCGATGACCGAAAAGGAACTCGAGGACATGGCTTCGACCAAGCGCAAGAACCTGCCCGAGAAGAAAAAGGACTGACCGCGCGCGGTCAGGCCGCCACGGCGACGAGGGAGCGCACGGTCTCGATAAGCTGCTCGGCCGCCATGGGCTTGGGGCAGATCGGCGCGCGCGAAAAGGCCGAGTCGAGCTGCGCCCGGTCCAGCCGGCCGGAATGAAAGAGGAAAGGTATGCCGCGCCGCACCAATATGTCCGCGGCGGGGAACACTTCGCGGCCTCCCAGGTCGACATCGAGAATGGCCGCGTCGATACCCTCATCGGCGGCGGCCGATTTCGCGTCCTCGAGCGAGTGGCAGGGGCCGACCACCTCGGCGCCCGCAGCGGCGAGCGAATCCGCCAGGTCCATCGCGATGAGCAATTCGTCCTCGACCACAAGCACGCGCTTGCCGGTCAACTGTCCGCTAGCCATTGTCCACTCCATGGGGCCAGACGAGGGATCGTCCAGTGTGCCATGGCCGGCCTTGCCCTTGGGTTAATGCCGCTGCAATTTTAATCGAATGCCGGCTTTGGCGTTTTCATCGGCTTGACCATGGAAGCGTGCGCTTGTGTGCAAGGGGTTCAGTTCTATGGTCCGACTCGGCGAGGATCATTACGCAATGGGGGCGAACCGACAGGGAGACAGAACACATGCCCTCTGCCTATACCTTGGCAAAAGATCAGATCGAACAGGCCCGCGCCATCCTCGCCAACGAGGTGTGGTACGATCCGGAAGTCGACAACCTGTTCGAACTGGCGCTGTTCCGGCTGCGCGAACTCGAAGCCTCGCTGGGCGATCTGCCCCATGACCATGTGCGGCCCGTCGCCCCCACGCCGCTTGAGGGCCCGGCCCGGCTTCGGCTGATGCCGTGGCTGGAAAGCTGAGGAAGGACAGACCTTTCGCCCGAAATTTGCTAGAATGGGAACTTATGGGAGAATCAGTTGATTCTTCCTGTCCGGGCTGACTCCGTTTGCAAGAGGGGGTTCCGATCGGTACCGCTCCGCACGACACCGTTCTCAACAAGGCTGCCATTCGCTGGAGCCTCACCAAGCTCACCCCCGTGGCCGAAACCGGCGCGGCGTGGACCTACAGGGTCACCCGCGACGACAACACCCCGGCCGCCTTGCGCATTTACAAGGCGAACGGCAGAAGCGCGGCCCGCGAGGGCGAACTCCTCGACTGGTATCGCGGCGACGGGGCCCTGCGCCATTACGGCACCGCCGAGAACTGCATCCTCACCGAATGGGCCGATGGCAAGCTGCTGTCCGAGCCGGCGCTGGACGGCAAGGACGATCAGGCCACCGGCGCCATCGCCAACCTGGTCGGCATGCTGCATGTGAACCGCCCCGACGCGCCGGAGAATCTGGTCGGCCTACGCGACCATCTCGCCGATTTCTTCGCCGCCGATGTACGCCTCTGGCCCGATACGGCGCGCGATCTCTATGCCCGCTCGGTGGGGATCGCCTATGGCGCGCTGGACAAGCCCTCGGCCGAAATCCCCCTCCATGGCGCCGTGCACCATGATCGCATCGTCTTGACCGAGCGCGGCTGGGTGGCCCGTTCGCCGCTCGGGCTGATCGGCGACCCGGCCTATGACATGGCGGCCAGCTTCCTGCATCCCTGGGGCAAGGTGAAGCTCGCCGCCAACCCCAGCCGCATCAATGCCATGGCCGATGTCTACGAGGCCAAGCTCGGCTACAAGCGCAAGCGCATCCTGGCCTTCGCCGCGATCCATGCCGCCAATTCGGCCAGCCAGGCGCTCATGCGCGGCGATTCGATCAACTGGCACCTGGCGGTGCTGCCCAACCTGCTGGCCGTCTACGACCTGGCCTGAATGCCATCCGCATAGCCGGTGAGGGTACGGCGCACCGCGTCGCGCCATCCGGCCAGCTTGGCGTTGCGCGTCCCGGCGTCCATTTCGGGCCGGAACTGGCGTTCCCGCGCCCAGCTTGCGGCAAACCGCTCCTGGCCCGGCCACAGCCCGGCCGCCTGCCCGGCCAGCCATGCGGCCCCCAGCACGGTGGTCTCGAGCATTTGCGGCCGGTCGACCGGCGCGTCGAGAATGTCGGCGAGGAACTGCATGGTGTAGTCCGAGGCGACCATGCCCCCATCCACCCGCAGGACGGTTGCCTCCGCCTCGCCCTGCCAGTCGCCGCGCATGGCGTCGAGCAGGTCGGCGGTCTGGTAGCACACCGCTTCCAGCGCCGCACGGGCGAATTCCTCCGGGCCGGTATTGCGCGTCAGCCCGAAAATGGCCCCCCGAGCCTCGGCGTCCCAATAGGGCGCGCCCAACCCGACAAAGGCGGGAACCAGATAGACGGCCTGGTTGGGATCGGCATCGCTGGCCAGTCGCCCCGAATCCGAGGCCTTGCCGATGATCTTGAGCCCGTCGCGCAGCCATTGCACTCCGGCGCCGGCGATGAAGATCGAGCCCTCCAGCCCATAGGTGGATTTCCCGCCCAGCCGGTAGGCGATGGTGGTCAGCAGCCGATTGTGCGAGCGCACCGGAGTGTCGCCGGTATTGAGCACCGCAAAGCATCCGGTGCCATAGGTCGATTTCAGCATTCCCGGCGCAAAGCAGGCCTGGCCGAGCATGGCGGCATGCTGGTCGCCGGCGACCCCGAGAATGGGCACCTCGGCCCCGAAAACGCCGGCATCGGTCACCCCGAAATCCCCATCGCAATCGAGCACTTGCGGCAGCAGGGTGCGCGGTATGCCGAACAGCGCCAGCAGGTCGTCGTCCCAGTCGTTCTCGATGATGTTGAACATCAGCGTCCGGCTGGCATTGGTGGCGTCGGTGACGTGGCGCCTGCCGCCGGTCAGCCGCCAGATGAGATAGCTGTCCACGGTCCCGAACGCCAGGGCGCCGCTTTCCGCTTTCTCGCGCGCGCCGGGGACGGTATCGAGCAGCCATTTGAGCTTGGTGCCGGAAAAATAGGGGTCGAGCAGCAGCCCGGTGCGTTCGGTGACGAGGTCTTCCTTGCCTTCGGCCCGCAGCGTCTCGCAGATCGGTGCGGTGCGCCGGTCCTGCCAGACGATGGCGTTGTGGATCGGCGCGCCGGTCCCCCGGTCCCAGACCAGCGTCGTCTCGCGCTGATTGGTGATGCCGATGGCCGCGATGTCGGCGGGCTGGAGCGCGGCCTCGCGCAGGGCGCGCCTTATCGCCCAGTCCACCGACTGCCAGATATCCTCGGGCGCGTGCTCCACCCAGCCGCTATTGGGAAAGTGCTGCGCGAACTCCTTTTGCCCCTGTCCCGCCACCTTCTGGTCGGCATTAAAGATCATTGCACGGCTCGATGTGGTGCCCTGATCGATCGCCAGAATGTGGTCGGCCATGCTGTTCTCCGCTTTTCCAGAACTTGCCCGAAACCCGCTCGCGGGTAAAGATTGACCTTGCGAGCGGGAACGTGTCTGCTGGCCATTCCCGCCTGACTGCGAAGCCCGTCCATGCTCTCGGTTCTCAATATCATCGCGCCCGTCTTCGTGCTCATCGGGCTGGGCTATCTCGCCGTCCGGCTGCGCCTTTATCCCCAGGAAGGGGTGCGGGGGCTGATCGCCTATGTGAACGGGTTCGCGACCCCGTGCCTGCTGTTCCGCGCCATGCTGGACGTGGATTTTTCCAGCGCCTTCAACCCGGCCATCATCGCGCCATTCTATGTCGGTGCGCTCAGCGCCCTGGCGCTGGCCGCGCTCACCGCAGCCTTCGTCTTCAAGCGCCGGCCGGGCGAGGCGGTTTCGGTGGGGTTTTCGGCGACGTTCACCAATACGGTGCTGGTGGGCATTCCCGTCATGCAGCGCGCCTATGGCGAGGAGGCCATGCCGGTGGTCTATTCCATCATCGGCCTGCACGCCCCCATCGTGATGACCCTCGGCATGTTCCTCATGGAACTGGCGCGCCGCGACGGCGGCAAGCTCGCCACGGCCCTCTGGCAGGGCCTGCGCAAGACCGTGGCCAACCCGATCCTGATCGGCATCGCGCTGGGGCTGGTGGGCAATCTCTTCGATGTGGAACTGTCCGGGATTGCCGACGATGTGACGCTGCTGCTCGCCAGCACCGTGATGCCGGTCGCCCTGTTCGGGCTGGGCGGCGCGCTCAACGAATACCGGCTCGGGGAGACCTGGGGTCCGGCGCTGATGACCTCGGCCATGCAGCTGATCGTCCACCCGGCCATCGCCTGGGTGCTGATGGTGCCGGTCTTCGGCGTCGACCCCCATATCGCGCGCTATGGCGTGCTGCTCGCCGCCATGCCGGCCGGCATCAACGTCTATATCTTCGCGACCTTCTACAATCGCGCCGTCGATGTCGCCGCCAACACCATCCTGATCTCGACGGTCCTGTCGCTGTTTACCATTGCCGGCTGGCTGCTGCTGCTCGCGGCGTGAACCGGCCCGGGTTTGACTATAGGATGCCGATCACAGGCTTTTACGGAGGATTTCATGGGTGACTGGTGGCGCGGCGGGGTGATCTATCAGATCTATCCCCGGTCCTTTCAGGACAGCAATGGCGATGGCGTCGGCGATCTGCGCGGCATTCTGGGCCGGCTCGATCACGTCGCCTCGCTGGGCGTCGATGCCATCTGGCTCTCCCCGATCTTCACCTCGCCCATGGCCGACATGGGTTATGACGTTTCCAACTATACCGACATCGATCCCCTGTTCGGCGCCCTGGCCGATTTCGACGCGCTGATCGAACGCGCCCACGATCTGGGGCTCAAGGTGATCATCGACCAGGTGGTCAGCCACACCTCCGACCGGCATCCCTGGTTCATCGAATCGCGATCCTCGCGCACCAATTCGCGCGCCGACTGGTATGTGTGGGCCGAGCCCAATGAGGACGGCACCCCGCCCAACAACTGGCCCTCTGTGTTCGGCGGCCCGGCCTGGGAGTGGAACGGCACAAGGCGGCAATACTATCTGCACAATTTCCTCATCGAGCAGCCCGACCTTAATTTCCATAACCCCGAGGTGCAGGATGCGGTTCTCGACGCCATGCGCTTCTGGCTGGAACGCGGGGTGGACGGCTTCCGCTTCGATACCGTCAATTACTATTTCCACGACCGGCAATTGCGCGACAATCCGGCCGCGCCGCGGGAGAAGGAAACCCCGCTCGAGGTCGATCCCTATGGCATGCAGCTGCACACCTATTCCAAGAACCGCCCGGAAAATATCGATTTCCTCAAGCGGGTGCGCCAGCTGATGGACGAATTCCCCGGCACGACCACGGTGGGCGAAGTGGGCGAGGCCCATCGCCCCATCGAGATCATGGCCGAATATACCGCCGGCGGGGATCGCCTGCACATGTGCTATTCCTTCTCCATGCTCGGCCCCGAATTCACCCCGCGCCATTTCCGCTCGCGCATCGAGGGCTTTTTCAGCGGCGCGCCCGATGGCTGGCCGTGCTGGAGCTTTTCCAATCACGACGTCAACCGCCATGTGACCCGCTGGGAGGCCCATGCCGCCAATCCCGATGCCCTGGCGCGTTTGGCGATTGCCATGCAATCGACCTTCAAGGGCTCGGTCTGCCTCTATCAGGGGGAGGAACTGGGCCTGCCCGAGACCGAGCTCGACTATGGCGAATTGACCGATCCGCCCGGCCTGCGCTTCTGGCCCGAAAACAAGGGCCGCGACGGGTGCCGCACGCCCATGCCATGGACCGGCGACGAGCATGGAGGGTTCTCCGACGTAAAGCCCTGGCTGCCGGTCAAGGCACCGCAGCGCAAGCGCAATGTGGCGGCGCTCGACGCCGACCCGGATTCCATTCTCAACTATTATCGCGCCATCCTCGCCTATCGGCGGGAGGTCCCCGCGCTGGTTGGCGGCGAGATCGTCTTTTATGACGTCGAGCGGCCGATCCTCGCCTTTGCCCGCCATAGCGGCCAGACGGCGCTGGTGTGCGTGTTCAACCTCTCGGCCTTGCCCCGCGGCCTCGCCGTCGACGGCCTGCCGCCCCTGGCGACCGTCGCAGCGGTTTCGACCGGGGCCGAATTGGGGGATGGCGGGCTGGCGCTCAAGGCCAATGGCTTCGCCATCATCGAATGCGGCGCGGGGTTCGACCCCGCCGCCTTGACGCTGGCCCTTATCGAGGCGTGACGCTGCGCGGGGCCGGCGGCGGCGAATAGCGCTTGAGCGCCACCACCACGATGGGGATGGCAAGGGTCAGCATCAGCAGCCGCGCCACGTGATGGGCGGCGATGAAGGCGGTGTCATAGCCCAGGGCGATCCCCAGCGCGCCCATGGATTCGAGCCCACCCGGCGACAGGCCCAGCCACAATTGCCCGATCGGCATCGATACGAAGCGGCTGACCGCGAGGGCGAACAGCGTGGTGACGGTGATGGTGAGCACCATGGAGACCGTGCCGCCCCAGGCGGCCTGCACGACTTCCGCGCGCGTGATCCCAGCAAAGCGCGACCCGATCAGCGCCCCCATGCCGACAAAGGTCAGGTCGACCAGCAGCGGGGGCAGGGCGCCATGGAAATTGCCGGTGAGCTTCATCACCGTCGCGAACAGCATCGAGCCCAGCACATAGCCGGCCGGCATCCGCAGCCGCGTGAATATCCACCCGGTCAGCGCGCAGCCTGCGACGCCGATGGCCAGCGTGTGCAGCGCCATAGGCTCGCTCGAGGCGCCTGCATATTGCCCGACCGGCAGGAACAGCGCCCCGATCGGCGCGAACAGCGTCAGCGCCATCACCCGCTCGACCTGGATGATGACGATCTGCCGGGGATTGCCGACCCCGGCGGTGGCCAGCGCCATGATGAAGGACAGGTGTCCGGGGAACGAGCTGAGAAAGGCGGTGCCCGAATCGAAGCGGAACATGCGGTGCAGCATCCACCCGCACAGGGCGACGATCACCACCAGTTCGAGGGCCAGCGCGACCAGCGTCACCGGCCATTGGCCGATCAGTTGCAGCGTATCGGGCGCCACATTGGCCCCCATGGAGAGGCCGACGCAGACGAACAGCACGTTGCGCACCCCATCGGGCATGGTGACCGGCGCGCCCAGCATGGCCGCGATCATCACCACGAAGGCGGCCCCCATCAGCACGCCGCCGGGGATGTCGAAGAACCCGAACGCGATGGAGCCGACCGCCGCGATGGCCAGCGTCATGAGGGTCCGCAGGATCATGCCGGTGTTCATCTGGCCGGCAGCGCCATTTCCGCCAGCCGCACCCAATAGCTGACCCCTGCCGGAATCGCCTCGTCGTTGAAGTCATAGGTATCGGTATGCAGGTCGGCGCTCTCGCCATTGCCGAGGAAGATATAGGCGCCCGGCCGTTCGTTGAGCATATAGGCGAAGTCCTCCCCGCCCATGGTGGGTTCGGCCGCGTCGTTGACCCGCTCGCCACCGGCCACGTCCCGCGCCACACGGGCGGAAAAGGCCGTCTGCTCCACAGCGTTGACCGTCACCGGATAGCCCGGCATCCAGGTGACCGTGGCGCTGGCGCCGAAGGCCTGGGCGAGTTGCGGCGCGAGCCGCTTGATGCCTTCTTCCATCTGCCTGCGCACCGCCTCGTCGAGGGTGCGCACGGTGCCGGTCAGCCGCGCCGTGCGCGGGATGACGTTATAGGCCGTGCCCGCATTGACGGTGGTGACCGACAGCACCGCCGAGCGGATGGGATCGACATTGCGCGAGACGAGTGTTTGCAGCGCGGTGATGATATGGGCCGAGACGATCACCGGATCGATGGCGAGATGGGGCATGGCCGCGTGCCCGCCATGGCCCTCGATATCGATGGCGAACTGGTCGGTGCCGGCCATGATGCCGCCCGCGCGCATGGCGAATTCGCCCAAGGGGATGCCCGGCATATTGTGCATCCCAAAGACTTCCGAGACCGGGAACCGCGTGAGGAGCCCGTCCTCGAGCATGGCGCGCCCGCCCCCGCCGCCCTCTTCGGCCGGCTGGAAGATCACCGCGACCGCGCCGTCGAAATTGCGCGTCTCGGCGAGATGGCGCGCCGCGCCCAGCAGCATGGCGGTGTGCCCGTCATGGCCGCAGGCATGCATTTTCCCCTCGTTCTGGGAGGCATAGTCCTTGCCGGTCCGCTCGGTGATCGGCAGGGCGTCCATATCGGCCCGCAGCCCGATCATCCGGCCCGAATCCGATGCGCCGCGGATGATCCCCACCACCCCCGTGCGCCCGATCCCGGTCACCACCTCGTCCACGCCGAAGCCCCGGAGCTTTTCGGCCACGAACGCCGCCGTCTCCTGCACGTCATAGAGCAGTTCGGGATTGGCATGGAGTTCACGGCGCCACGCCGTGATCTCGGCATGGAAGTCGGCGACACGATTGAGAATGGGCATGAAATGTCCTGATGAAATAGTCGAGAGCACCAGTTTCGGCTTCAAGCCTCTTTCCGTCAATGCACCTTGTGCCCGGCGGGGAACCTCTCTATGCCCGATCCACACCCCGTGGATGGATCGATGGCCGAACCGCAGGACCCCCATATTCCCATCGCGATCGATTTCGTCGGCGGCGCCGTGGGCTTCCGCCTGCGGAGCGGCGAGGGCAGGGGACAGCCCCTGGCGCGTGCCTGCGGACTGGGCAAGGGAGCCCTGCCCACGATCGTCGATGCCACGGCGGGGATGGGCCGCGACGCCTTTTTCCTTGCGGCCCTGGGAGCCGAGGTCACCCTCATCGAGCGCAGCCCGGAGGTCCACGCCGCCCTGGCCGACGCCATGGGGCGCGCCCGCCGTCACGATGCGGAGTATGCCGCCATCATGGGCCGCATGACGCTTGTCCACGGGGACGCCATCGACCTCCTCGCCGGGCTGGCGCCGGAGGTGGTGCTGGTCGACCCCATGCATCCCGAGCGGAGCAAATCGGCCTTGGTGAAAAAGCAGATGCGCGACCTGCGCGATGTGGTGGGCACCGATCCCGATGCCGCCGAGCTCATGGCCGCCGCCCTCGCCGCCGCCCGCCGGCGCGTGGTCCTCAAATGGCCCCTGCGCGCCGCCCCCATCCCCGGCCTGCGCAAGCCCAGCCACCAGATCGCCGGCAAGACCATCCGCTACGACGTGTTCGTCACCGCAGCCTAGGCCTTGGTTCCCGACATGGCCTTGCGAAGGGCTGCGTTGATCCGGCTTTGCCAGCCCGGACCGCCCTCGCGAAAATGCGCGATCACGTCGGCATCGAGGCGAATGGTGGTCGAGACCTTGGGCTGCTCGGCATGCGGCCGCCCGCGACGGGGCTTGGCCCGGGCAAGTTTCTCCTGCCATTGCGCTTCCGAAAGATCGGGAGCGTCGTCGGCATCAACCCAGTCTTTTTCCGTAGAGTGCCTGTTCGCGGACATTGGCTTTCCTCATGGAGCTAATTCTGTAACTGTCGTCTCTCGGCGTCCAGACGATCACGACCATCCGTCCGTCGAGCAATCCGATGGTGATGAACCGTGGCTCGCCATAGTCGAGCCGGTCGTCTTCGACCGTCAGGGTCGTCCCGATGAACACCTCGGCAGCCTGTGCCATGTCCAGGCCCCGGTTGCTGAGCGTCTGCTCGCGCTTGATCGGATCGTATGTGACGCGCATCAATTAATGTTACAACAATAAATAGGCATTTGCAATTGCCGTTGCAAACCGTCGCATGGCTACTATAAAGGCCGCGCGCCCTCTCTTTTCCCCTCTGGAAGCCCGAAAATGTTCGAAACTCTTTCCAAGGCCCCCCAAGACAAGATTTTCGCGCTGATGGCCGAATATGCGGCCGATAAGCGCGACGGCAAGATCGATCTCGGCATCGGCGTCTACAAGGACGATGCGGGCAATACCCCCATCATGTCGGCGGTGAAAAAGGCCGAGGAGCGCATCATCGCAACCGCCACGACCAAGACCTATGTCGGCGTCGCCGGCAATAAGGGGTTCTCGGCCGCCATGGTCAAGCTGGCGCTGGGCGACAGCGTGCCGCTCGATCGCGTGCGGGCTGCCCAGGCCCCCGGCGGCACGGGCGCGTTGTGGGTGCTGCTGACCCTGCTCAAGCGCGCCAAGCCCGATGCGACGGTGTGGATTTCCGATCCCTCCTGGCCCAACCACGCCCCCATGGCGCGCCAGGCCGGTTTCGCCGTCGAGCATTATCCCTATTTCGATCCCGAGACCGGCACGGTGCGCTTCGAGGACCTGCTGGCCCGCTTCGAGAAATTCTCAAAGCACGACATCGTGCTGCTGCATGGCTGCTGCCACAACCCCACCGGCGCCAACCTCACACCCGAACAATGGGACCGCGTGGTGGCGTTGCTCAAAAAAACCGGCGCCTTCCCGCTCGTCGACATGGCCTATCAGGGCTTTGGCGACGGGCTCGAGGAAGACGCCTACGGCCTGCGCGCCGTGGGCCGGGAAATCGAGCAATTCGTCTGCGCCACCTCGTGCTCGAAGAATTTCGGCGTCTATCGCGAGCGGGTCGGCTGCGCCATCATCGTGGGCAAGGACGCGGCCCAGGCCGATATCGTTAACTCCCAGATGCTCAACGTCATCCGTGGCGCCTATTCCCAGCCGCCCGATCACGGGGCGGAAATCGTGCGCCTGATCCTCGAGGACGACGCACTGCGGGCCGAGTGGCAGGCCGAGCTCGAAGCCATGCGCACCCGCATGATCGCCAATCGCAAGGCGCTGGCCGAGGCCATCCGCAGCCGGTCCAACAGCTCCGATTTCGACTTCGTGGCCGAGCATCGCGGCATGTTCTCCCTTCTCGGCCTTAGTGCCGAGACTGTGAACCATTTAAAAGCCGAAAATGCTGTCTATATGTTGGATGACAGCCGCATCAACATCGCGGGCCTGGCCGATGACCGCATCCAGCGTCTTGCCGACGCCGTCGTTGCCGCCAGCCGCTGATCCGTCCAGACCGCCGAACACCGGACCACTACGATCCCGAAGGGGGAGACAATGAAATTCTTCGTCGATACCGCCGACATCAGTGAAATTCGTGAACTGCACGAGGCCGGCCTGCTCGATGGCGTGACCACCAATCCCTCGCTGGTGGCCAAGTCGGGCCGCGATTTCAAGGAAGTGGTCAAGGAAATCTGCGACCTGCTGCCCGGCCTTCCCGTGTCCGCCGAAGTCACCGCGACCGATTACGAGACCATGATGGCCGAGGCCGACGTGCTGGCCGCCATCGCCGACAATGTGGTGGTCAAGGTCCCGCTCACCCTCGCCGGCCTCAAGGCCTGCAAGGCCCTGTCCGACAAGGGCGTCAAGACCAACGTCACCCTGTGCTTCTCGGCCAACCAGGCCCTGCTCGCCGCCAAGGTCGGCGCCACCTATATCTCGCCCTTCCTGGGCCGGCTCGACGACATCAATCTCGATGGCATGCAGCTCATCCAGGACATCCGGGTGATCTACGACAATTACGATTTCTCGACCCAGATCCTCGCCGCCTCCATCCGCTCGGCCAACCACGTTTCCGATGCGGCCTTGGCCGGCGCGGACGTGGCCACCATTCCCCCGGCCGTCCTCAAGAAGCTGGCCGACCATCCTTTGACCGACAAGGGCCTCGCCGCCTTCGTCAAGGATTGGGAATCCACCGGCCAGTCGATCCTCTGACCGGCGCATAGCGAGAGCGGCTTGGCGGACGAGGACCTTCGGAAACGGATCATGGACGCGCTGGGCACCATCGAGGTGCCCGGCGGCTCGTCCCTTGCCGCCTTTCCCGGGCTGTCCGACATCATCGTCACCAAGGGCGCGGTCGCCTTCGCCATTTCCGTGAGCCCGGGCATGGAAGCGGCCTTCGCCCCGGCCCGCACCGAGGCCGAGGCGGCGGTGAAGGCAGTGGCCGGCGAGCGCAAGGTCATGGTTTCCCTCACCGGCAGCAAGGCCCCGGTCCAGGCCGCGGCGCCGACCCCGGGTCACCGGCCTGGTCCCCCGCCGCGCACGCCCGTCCCCGGCATAAGGCACATCCTCGCGGTCGGCTCCGGCAAGGGCGGGGTGGGCAAATCCACCTGCTCGGTCAACATCGCCCTGGCTCTGGCCAAGGAAGGTCTGCGGGTCGGCATCCTCGACGCCGATCTCTATGGCCCGTCCCTCCCCAAGCTGCTGGGGATCGAGGGCGAGCCCGCTGTCCGCAACGACAATATCTTCAAGCCCTTCGAGGTCCACGGGCTCAAGGCCATGTCGATCGGCCCCATGCTCAGCGGCACCCAGGCGGTGGTCTGGCGCGGCCCCATGGCCACCTCGGCCCTGCGCCAATTGCTGCGCGAAACCGATTGGGGCCAGCTCGACGTGCTGGTGGTCGACCTGCCGCCGGGCACCGGGGATATCCAGATCTCCCTCGTGCAGCAGGTCGAACTGGCCGGGGCGGTGATCGTCTCCACCCCGCAGGACATGGCGCTGATCGACGCCCGCAAGGCCATCGACATGTTCCGCCGCACCCAGGTGCCCGTGCTCGGCATCGTCGAGAACATGAGCTATTTCCGCGCGCCCGATACCGGCCAGCGCTATGATATCTTCGGGCATGGCGGGGCGAGGGCAGCGGCCCGCGAACTCGACATCCCCTTCCTTGGGGAAGTCCCGCTGGTCATGACGATCCGCGAAGGCTCCGATGCCGGCCGGCCCCCCATGGTCACCGATCCGGACGGCCCGGAGGCCGAGGCCTTCACAGCGCTGGTCCGTCCGCTCGTCGCCCGTTTCAGGCCCTAGGCGGGAGTGGCGCGGTGACAAGGACGGCCCCGGCTGCTAGCTTGACCGTAACCGATTGCAGTGCTGGTTACCGGGCGGAGAGCGCATTCGATGTTCACCCATAAGCGGGCCGATTTCGGCCAGGATTTCATCTTCGGCGCCGCCACGGCCTCCTATCAGATCGAGGGCGGGCAGACCGATGGGCGCGGTTCCTCGATCTGGGACACTTTTTCGGCCACCCCCGGCAATGTGCGCGATGGCGATACCGGCCGCGTCGCCTGCGACCATTACAATCGCTGGCCGGAAGACCTCGACCTTCTGGCCGATGGCGGCTTCGACGCCTATCGCTTTTCCTTCGCCTGGCCGCGGCTGATCCCCGAGGGCACCGGCGCGGCCAACCCCAAGGGCATCGACTTCTACGACCGGCTGATCGACGGCATGCTCGAACGCGGCCTGAAACCCTTCGCCACGCTCTATCACTGGGACCTGCCCAGCGCCCTGCAGGACAGGGGCGGCTGGATGAACCGCGACATCGCCGCCTGGTTCGCCGACTATGCCGTTCTGGTCAACAGCCGCTTCGGCGACCGCCTCGCCGCCACCGCCACCATCAACGAGCCCTGGTGCGTGGCCTATCTCTCGCACATGCTGGGCATCCACGCCCCCGGCTATCGCGACATCCGCGCCGCCGCCCGCGTCTCCCACAACGTGCTGCTCACCCATGGCACGGCCATCGCGGCGCTGCGGGCCGAGGGCGCGAAAAATCTCGGCATCGTGTGCAATTTCGAAAGTGCCCAGCCCGCGAGCGATTCGCCCGAGGACCGCGAGGCCGGCCGCCTGTGGGATGGCGTATTCAACCGCTGGTATCTCGACGGGCTGTTCAAGGGCCGCTATCCGGACGATGTGCTGGCCCAGTTCGGGCCGCACATGCCCCAGGCCTATACCGACGACATGGCGGTGGTGTCGGCGCCCCTCGACTGGTTCGGCATCAATTACTATTCCCGCAGCCTGTGGGCCCACGATCCCCGGCGCAGCGCCTTCCCGCTGCGCCAGGTCGAGGGCCCGCTGGAAAAGACCGCCATCGGCTGGGAAATCTATCCCCAGGGGCTGGAGGATATCCTCACCCGCATCTCCGACGACTACACCAAGCTCCCCCTCTACGTCACCGAGAACGGCATGGCCGAAGTGGAAGGCACCGACGATCCGCGCCGCGTCGCCTATTACGACGCCCACCTCGGCTCGGTTCTCGCCGCCCGCCAGCGCGGGGCCGATGTGCGCGGCTATTTCGGCTGGTCGCTGCTCGACAATTTCGAATGGGCCGAGGGCTATGACAAGCGCTTCGGACTGGTGCATGTGGATTACCAAACCCAGAAGCGCACGCCGAAAACCTCCTATCGCGCCTTCCAGACCCTGCTCACCGGCGCAAACAACCCGCGATGATCATACCGCCGCGCGCAGGTCCGCCGCCGGAACGATGGCGAAATTCTGGTTGAACACATTGTCGGGGTCATAGCGCCGCTTGAGTGCCCGCAGCCGCGACAGGGCGGGTTCCGGAAACGCCTCGGCCAGCCGGTCCGGATGGGTGTCGGTCTCGAAATTGGTATAGAGCCCGTTGAGCAGCGGACGCAATTGGGCCCATTGCGCCTCCAGCGCTTCGCGATGGCCGGCCGTGGCGATCATGGAGAAATTCTGCGTGCGGTGCGCATAGGCCATGGCGTCGGGCGCCACATCGTTCACCGCCCCGCCCACCGCGCGGATTTGCAGCATCCCTGCCGCGCCCGAGGCGAGCAGCCCGGCCGCCCGTCGGGCGATCTCCGGCGTGAAATGGTCGACCAGCCCGGAGCGGATCACCGCGCTCCCGCCCCGATGGGGGCTGGCCGCATGGTTGACGATGGCCGGGTAGGGGACCAGATAGCCCCGCTGGTCGAGCAGGGGCCCGGCCGCCGACAGCGCGTTGAGCGCGTCGGAGGCGGCCTCCACATCCTCGCTCGCGAACACCGTGGTCGCCTGCGCGATGGCCGGCTGGCCGCTGCGGGCCGGGACCACGACGAGGAAGCTGGTCAGCTCGCGCGGCGCGGCTTCCACCAGCCGGCCCCAGTTCTCGAGCAGGTCAGCCGCGTCGCTCGCATCGAAAATCTGCGTCGCCTGCACCACATTGCCCAGCCGATAGGCTTCGAGCTCGAAGGCGGTGATGATGCCGAAATTGCCGCCCGCCCCGCGCACCGCCCAGAAGAGGTCCGGTTCGTTCTCTGCGTCGGCCCGCACGATCCGCCCATCGGCGAGGACGATCTCCACCCCCACCACATGGTCGATGGTCAGCCCGTATTTGCGGGCGAGAAAGCCCAGCCCGCCGGCGCTGGCCAGCCCGCCGACCCCGACCGCGCCATAGTCGCCCGAACTCATGGCCAGCCCGGCTTCGGCGAGCCTCGACGCCACCGCGCCCCACCGCGCGCCAGGCTCGATCCGCACCAGGCCGCGATCCGGGGCGAGGATCTCGATCCTGTCCATGCGGCCCAGGTCGATGACGATGCCGCCGCGATTGGTCGAGCGGCCGGAAATGCCGTGCCCGCCGCTGCGCACCGCAAGCGGCACGTCCTGCCGCCGGGCGAAGCCTATGGCGTCGGCCACCTCCGATGCCGTCTCCGGCCGCAGGATCAGCCCGGGCCGCCCCGACCACACATAGGAATGGCGCAGGTCTTCGAAGGCGAAATCCCCCGGCTCGACGGCCTTGCCCTTGAGGGTACCGGGCAGGGAATCGTAGTCGATGCCGTCGGCCCGCTTGGCCAGTGCCCGGCTCGACGTCGGCGCCGCCATCCCCGACACCTGCCGGGCTTTGGAAACCGCCTCGCGCACCGCCGGCGCGATCTCGCGCCCGATGGTGGTGAGCAGGTCGGGATCGTCACCCCCGAAGAAGAAGCCGCTGAACCCGTGTTCGAGCACCAGTTCGCTCAGCTCTTCCACCCACTGGCTGACCGGCCCTTGCAGGAAGCCGGCATTGTCCGGGCTAATCGCGGTGCGCATGATGTTGAGCAGGCGCTTGACGTCCCCCGGCTTCCGCCCCGCTTCGAGCGCCGCCGCATCGATGATGCGGTTGGATTCGGCCATGTCCGGCGATTTGAAATAGTCGTAGGAGGGTAGCCAGCCATCCGCCTTGGCTCCGGTGATCCCGAGCATGCGCGGCTTATAGGCGCCCAGCCATATGCCGATCTCATGGGCCGGCCGCGGCCCGCGCCGCAGACCGGCGATCTGGTAGTGCTCGCCCTGGTGCCTGAGCCCGGCGCGGCTGGTGTCCCAGACCCCGCGCATCACGTCGATGGCCTCCTCCAGCGCGGCGACGCGCTGACCCACCGTCTGGTCCGGCCCGCCCGCCGCCTTGATGGCGTCGCCGAACCCGCCGGCCCCCAACCCCATCTCGAATCGCCCGCCCGAGAGCAGGTCGATGGAGGCGGCCATCTTGGCCAGCACCACCGGCGGGCGCAAAGGCAGGTTGGTGACATTGGCCGCCACCTTGATGCGGCTGGTGCGGGCCGCGATCCAGGTCAGCAGCGTATAGGTGTCGAGGAAGTCCGAATTATAGGGATGGTCCTGCAGCGTGACCGCGTCGAGGCCCGCTGCCTCCGCCGCTTCGGCCACCGCCAGCGCGTGCTGCGGATTGGCGGCCGAGGGCGTGGTGAAGGTGCCGAACATCAGCGCGTGGCCGTAATCGGGCATGGCCTGGTCCTCTTGTTACTGTTTGTTCCCGTCGTATATCATGGTAAGCATGATCATCCGCAAGTCGGCACGCGCGTGTAAGGCCAGGCACATGAATGTAATCGAAAACACCCACCCCACCGAGCAATGCCTCAAGATCAGCCAGGTGCTGGCGCGCATCGGCGACAAATGGAGCCTGCTGATCGTCGGCCGGCTGGGGGGAGGGCCCATGCGGTTCGGCCAGTTGCTGCGTTCGATCGAGGATATTTCCCAGCGCATGCTCACCCGCACCCTGCGCGGGCTCGAACGCGACGGGCTGGTGCGGCGCACCGTGGTCGCCGACCTGCCGCCCCATGTCGAATACGAGCTGACCGATCTGGGCCGTTCCCTGCAGGCGCCGGTGACCGTGCTCAGCGACTGGGCCGCCAACAATCTTTCCGCCATCGACGCCGCGCGCTCCAGCTACGACGCCGCCGACGAGGCCTGATCGCCGGGCCGGGAGAGGGGCGTTTTCCGTTGCGTCGCATCCGCCTCGCGGGCTGCGTTATCGGCTTGGCAACGCATTGCGTTTGTGCGACCTTTTGAAAGCCGCAAAGACGTTGCCCGCGCCTCATAAAGGGCAACTAAAACGTTTTGGCTGCCAAAACGTTTTGGACTGTCGTGTGCGGCGGTGTGACGCCTCGTGCGTCTCCATTGTGCTATGGGAGGACTACATGCACAAAACTCTATTGGCCGGGGTTTCCACCCTGGCGCTCGCCATGACCGCGACTGCGGGCTTTGCCCAGGACATCGTGCGCGGCGAGGGTGATTTCTCGTGGGATTCTCTCGATGCCTTCGAAGCCGAATATGGCGACCTCGGTGGCCAGCTCACGTTCTGGACCCCCTGGCGCGACGATCCGGGCGATGCTTCGCAATGGCGTGCGGTGGTGTCCTTCTTCGAGGAAGCGACCGGCGTTTCCACCCAGCTCGGCTCCTCGCCCAATTATGAAGAGCAGGCCCGCATCGATATCGCCGCCGGCTCGCCCGCCAACATCACCATCCTGCCCCAGCCGGGCCTTTTGGCCGAATTCGCCGCCCAGGGCGCGCTGACCGATCTCGGCGACGACGCCACCGCCTGGATCAACGAGAACTACGCCGCCGGGGAATCCTGGTCGGCGCTCGGCCAGTTCGAAGGCCAGGACGGCAATGTCGCCCAATACGCCTTCCCCTTCAAACAGGAAGTCAAGTCGCTGATCTGGTACTCGCCGGTCAATTTCGACGAGATGGGCTATGAAGTGCCCGAAACCATGGAAGGGCTCTTCGCCCTTCAGGACCAGATCAAGGCCGATGGCGGCACGCCGTGGTGCGTGGGGCTCGAATCGGGCGGGGCCACCGGCTGGCCGGCCACCGACTGGATCGAGGACCTGATGCTGCGCACCCAGACCCCGGAAGACTATGACGCCTGGGTCTCCAACGAGCTCAAGTTCAACGATCCCAAGGTCGTCGAAGCCATCGAGATCTTCGGCTCCATCGTCAAGGACGACGCCAATGTCGCCGGCGGCACCGCGGCCGTCGCCACCACCGCGTTCGGCGACAGCCCGCTAGGCCTCTTCACCATCCCGCCCCAGTGCTACATGCACAAGCAGGCGTCCTTCATCGCTTCCTTCTTCCCCGATGGCAGCGAAGCGGGCTCGGATTACGACTTCTTCTACATGCCGCCCTATGAATCCGAAGCCGATCTGGGCCGTCCGGTGCTCGGTTCGGGCACGCTGATTTCGATCACCCGCGATTCCGATGCGGCCCGAGCCTTCATCGAATATCTCAAGACCCCGATCGCCCACGAAATCTGGATGGCTCAGCCCAATTCGAGCTTCCTCACCGCCCATACCGGCGCCAATGTGGACGTCTATTCCTCCGACGCGCTGCGCCAGCAGGGCGAGATCCTGCTCGAGGCGACCACCTTCCGCTTCGACGGTTCGGACATGATGCCCGGCGCCATCGGGGCCGGCTCGTTCTGGACCGGCATGGTCGATTTCGTGAACGGCCTGTCCGCGCAGCAGGCGGCCGATCAGATCCAGGCCTCCTGGGACAATCTCTGACCGCGCCTGGCGCCCCCTGTGGGGCGCCCGTCTTTGCCGTGGCGGGACATTCCCGCCACGGAACCGGAGGGGCAACGGCAGGAGACCGGGCTCCACCACATGTGAGGGGGTAGGCGATGATCGGGCAGGTTCTGAATGCCATCCTGGCAGTGGTCGTGGCCCTCGTGGCGGCGGGCGCCTATTTCTGGGGCTCCAACTGGCTCCTCGACAAGTTTCTGCGCTCCGATGCCGGGGTGAGCCCCGGTGCGTCGGTGCGCAACGACCGGCTCCGCACCTCCATCCGCCCTTGGCTGTTTCTCGCCCCCGCCCTGTTGTTCCTCTCGCTCTATCTTGTCTATCCGGTGTTCGAGACGGTGCGCCTGAGCTTGATGAACAACAACAGCACCCGCTTTATCGGGCTGTCCAACTATCTCTGGGCCATCAACGACGCCAATTTCCGCCAGTCGCTCCTCAACAATTTCCTCTGGCTGCTGATCGTCCCGGCGCTCTCCACCGCCTTCGGCCTCGTCATCGCAGTGCTGGCCGACCGGCTCTGGTGGGGCAATATCGCCAAATCCCTGGTCTTCATGCCCATGGCGATCTCCTTTGTCGGCGCCTCGGTCATCTGGCGCTTCGTCTATGCCTATCGCGGGCCCGACCAGGCGCAGATCGGCGTGCTCAACGCGCTGGCCACCGGCATGGGCTTTGCGCCGCAGAACTGGCTGACCAACATCCCGTGGAATTCCTTCCTCCTGATGGTCATCCTCATCTGGATTCAGACCGGCTTTGCCATGGTCATCCTCTCCGCCGCCCTGCGCGGCATTCCCGAGGAGACCCTAGAAGCCGCCCGCATCGACGGGGCCAACGAAGTGCAGATCTTCTTCACCATCATGATCCCGCAGATCACCAGCACGCTCATCGTGGTGTGGACCACCATCACCATCACCGTGCTCAAGGTGTTCGACATCGTCTTCGCCATGACCGGGGGGCAGTTCCAGACCGAGGTGCTGGCCAATCTCATGTATTCCTGGATGTTCCGCTCCGGCGATTTCGGGCGCGGCTCGACCATCGCCGTGGTCATCCTCATCGCCGTGATGCCGATCATGATCTGGAACATCCGCAACGCCAATCGTGAGCAGGGGACCCGCTGATGAGCACCGTTTCCGCCAGCCCCGCCGCCCCGGCCGCCACCGCCGAACCGGCTTCGGCCTTCGCCCGGCTGAGGATCGGGCGCATCGCCGCCAATCTGGCGCTGCTGCTGATCGTCGCGCTGTGGACCTTCCCCACCGCCGGCCTCCTGATCTCCTCGGTCCGCGACGCCGACCAACTGGCGCTTTCGGGCTGGTGGACCTCGCTCACCACCTCGGAAGCCACCGGCGCCGCGGCGCTGGGCACCGCCGCCGACCAGACCGACGAGGACGGCCAATACGTCATCTCCGGCGATATCCTCGCCGATGGCACCAGCTTCACCGTCAGCGCCGTGGGCATCACCAGCCGCGAGCCCGGCGCCTTCGGGGTCGGCGAGCCGGTCGAGATGCGCGATGGCGGCATTTTGACTGTCGACGAGACCGGGGCCTATCGCTGGACCTCCGCCACCCCCTTCGCGCATGAGCGCGGACCGCGCGTCTATTATGTGGCCAGCGAACCCCCGCGCTTCACCTTCGACAACTATGTCTCGGTGCTTACCGCCAACGGCATCGGCCAGTCCTTCATCAATTCGCTGACCGTGGCCATCCCCGCCACCGTGGTGCCCATCCTCATCGCCGCCTTCGCGGCCTATGCCCTGGCCTGGATGAGCTTTCCCGGCCGCGGCATCCTGGTCGCCATCATCGTGGGGCTGCTGGTCGTCCCCCTGCAGATGTCGCTGATTCCCATCCTGCGCATCTATAACGGCATCGCCCTCACCTTCGGCGGCGAGGCCAAGGGCTATCTCGGGGTCTGGCTGGCCCATACCGCCTTCGGCCTGCCGCTCGCCATCTTCCTCCTACGCAATTACATGGTCGGCCTGCCGCGCGAGATCATGGAGAGCGCCCGCATGGACGGGGCGACCCATTTCCAGATTTTCGTCACCATGGTGCTGCCGCTGTCCTTCCCGGCCCTGGCCTCCTTCGCCATCTTCCAGTTCCTCTGGGTGTGGAACGACCTGCTGGTGGCGCTGATCTTCCTCGGCTCGCAGGATACCGAGCTGGTGCTCACCGGACGGCTGGTCAACCTGCTCGGCACCCGCGGCAACAATTGGGAATTGCTCACCGCCGGCGCCTTCGTCTCGATGATCGTGCCGCTAATCGTCTTCTTCTCGCTGCAGCGCTATTTCGTCCGCGGCCTTCTGGCCGGCTCGGTCAAGGGCGGCTGACCGGGGGGAGCGGCGAGCGCCTCTCCCTCGACCCCATCCCCCAGATTGAAGACCGAGGGGATCAGCGTGCCGGTCACCGTCTTGCGCTCGCATTGGCGGATCACCTCGGCCACCAGCGCCCGCCCGGCCTCGCGCAGCGACGAGCGCACATAGGTGATCTGGCCCTCGAATGGGGCGAGGTTGAGATATTGCAGCTCGTCGTTCATCGAGGCGAGCATCACGTCCCGTCCCGGCACCCGACCGGCCCATGTCACCGCCCGCAACCCGTCCGTGGCCAAAAGGATCGAGGAATAGGCAAAGGCCGTCACCCCCGGCTCGGCCAGCGCCAGTTCGGTCAGCTGGTCGCCGGCCTCGACCATGGGATGGGTGCTTTCGAGATAAAGCACCGTGTCTTCGGGGAGGCCCAGATCGGCCAGCGCGGCATAGACCGCCTCCCGCCGCACCTGGGCATAGAGGAACCGCTCGTCGCCATTGATGAAGGCGAAGCGCTTATGCCCATTGCCGATGATCAGCCGGGTGAGCTGGTAGAAATTGCCCCAATTGTCCACGTCCACCCAGCCATAGCGGTCCGAGCGCGCCTCGCGCCCGTGCACGACGAACGGAATGCCCGCCTCGAGCAGGAAGCTGATGCGCGGATCGTCGGGGCGGGGCAGGTCGACGATGAACCCGTCGACGCTGCCATCGCGCACATAGCGCTCATAGGCGGCGATTTCCCGCTCCGGCGTCTCGCTGGTGAGCAGAATGTCGTAATGGGCGCTGCGCGCCTCGCGCAGCACCCCGGTCATCACCTCGATGAAGTGCGGATCGGAATATTTGTTGTCCCCGTCCGACTGGATCCAGCCGATCGAATGGGTGCGCCGCGTCACCAGCCGCTGGGCGTTGCGATTGGGCATGTAGCCGAGCCGGCGCGCCGCTTCGACCACTTTCTTGCGGGTCTTCTCCCCCACATCGGCATAGCCGTTCAGGGCCCGCGAGATGGTGGTGATCGAAAGGCCCAACTCGGTCGCCAGGTCCTTGATCGTGACATTGCGGTTCTGGGCTCCGGCCCGCTTGCGCGACCGGGTCGAGCCATTGGTCATCTGTTGCGGGCTCCTCGGTCCCGTGCGGTGCGAACGCCCCGTGCCGCGCCGTCTCCCGCCTTTGCGGCCCTTGCACAATATTGGGGCGGGCAATGCAAGTCCCGGTTGACGCCGCTGGCGGCTCCAGCGTAAGGATTCTGATCCAAAACGTTTTGGAAGCAAGTGCGATCTTTGCACCGGACGGCGGCGCCAGCCGCGAGCCGGCCATTTTGGGGGAGTGCGCCCGGCGATGAGTTATTTTGCGTCCGAGGCCAGTCAGTACGTCCATCCCGAAGACACCTCTCCCGCCGCCCGGGACTGGTGGCGCGGCGCGGTGATCTACCAGATCTATCCGCGCTCGTTCCAGGATCACAACAATGACGGGGTGGGCGATCTGGTCGGCATCACCTCGCGGCTCGAATATGTGGCCGATCTGGGGGTCGATGCCATCTGGCTCTCCCCGGTCTTTACCTCGCCCATGAAGGATTTCGGCTATGATGTCGCCAATTACCGCGACATCGACCCCATCTTCGGCACCCTCGAGGATTTCGACCGGCTGGTGGAAAAGGCCCATTCCCTCGGCCTCAAGGTTATGATCGATCAGGTGATCTCCCATTCCTCGGACCGCCATTCCTGGTTCGCCGAAAGCCGCCTGTCGCGCACCAATGAAAAGGCCGACTGGTATGTGTGGGCCGATCCCAAGCCCGATGGCAGCCCGCCCAACAACTGGCTGTCGATCTTCGGCGGCTCCGCCTGGCAATGGGACGGGCGGCGCATGCAGTATTACCTGCACAACTTCCTCGTCTCCCAGCCCGACCTCAATTTCCACAATCCGGACGTGCAGGACGCGCTGCTGGCCGAGATGCGCTTCTGGCTCGAGCGCGGCGTCGACGGCTTCCGCCTCGATACGGTGAATTTCTACTTCCATTCCGTGGGGCTCGAAGCCAATCCGCCCGTGCGCCCGGAGGATTTCAACGCCTCGACCGCGCCGGCGGTCAATCCCTACAACCTGCAGGAGCATATCTACGACAAGAGCCGGCCGGAGAACCTTCTGTTCCTCAAGCGCGTGCGCCAACTGATGGACGAATATCCCGGCACCACCACGGTGGGGGAGATCGGCGACGCCCAGCACCAGCTCGAAATCATCGCCCAATACACCTCGGGCGATGACATGCTGCATATGTGCTACACCTTCGACTATCTCGGCGGGCACTACACCGCCGCCCATTTCGCCGATGCGCTGCGCACCACCCGCGAGAAGGCGCCCGATGGCTGGATCTGCCTCGCCTTTTCCAACCATGACGTGGTGCGCCACGTCTCGCGCTGGGCGCCGCACGGTTTCGAGGAGCGGCTGACCCGCCAGGCCGCGCTCATGCTGCTCACCATGCGCGGTTCGGTCTGCCTCTATCAGGGCGAGGAGCTGGGGCTGACTGAGGCCGAGATCGCCTATGAGGATCTGGTCGATCCCTATGGCATCGAGTTCTGGCCCGAGTTCAAGGGCCGCGATGGCTGCCGCACCCCCATGGTCTGGCAGGCCCATGTGCGCAATGGCGGTTTTTCCACCGCCAACCGCACCTGGCTACCCGTGCCGGCCCAGCATCTGGTCCACGCCGTCGACCAGCAGGACAATGTCGAAGCCTCGACCCTCTCCTTCTATCGCGCCGTGCTGCGCTTTCGCCGCGAGCATCCGATCTTTGCCAAGGGCGATCTGGATCTGGTCGAGACCATGCCCGAAGGGGTCCTGGCCTTCATCCGCACCCATGAGGGGCAATCGCTGTTCTGCGCCTTCAACATGACCCCCCATGACATGATGGTCGAGCTCGATGCCGGGCTGGCGCTCAGCGCGGCGGGGGCGCCGGGAGCGGACGCGGTCCTGGCCGGCAATCGGTTGAGTTTCGGGCCTTACGGCTCCTATATTGGACACATGACATAGGGCGAATGCTCTGGAGGGAGGAACGATGTCGGACTTGAAGATCACCGGCCTTTACAAGCGCTACGGCAATATCGAAGTGCTCAAGGACATCAATCTCGACATCAGGTCCGGCGAGTTCATCGTCTTCGTGGGCCCCTCAGGCTGCGGCAAATCCACCCTGCTGCGCACCATTTCCGGGCTCGAAACCATTTCGGCCGGCCAGCTCGAGATCGGCGGGCGCGTGGTCAACGATGTGGCGCCCTCCAAGCGCGGCATCGCCATGGTGTTCCAGTCCTATGCGCTCTATCCGCATATGACCGTGTTCGACAACATGGCCTATTCCTTGAAACTCACCCGCACGCCCAGGGCCGAGATCGAAAAGAAGGTCCGCGCCGCCGCCGACATGCTGCAGCTTTCGCCCTATCTCGACCGCCTGCCCAAGGCCCTGTCGGGCGGGCAGCGCCAGCGCGTCGCCATCGGCCGCGCCATCGTGCGCAATCCGCAGGTCTTCCTGTTCGATGAGCCGCTCTCCAATCTCGACGCCGCCCTGCGCGTGGCCACCCGCATGGAGATCGCCAAGCTCAAGGAATCCCTGCCCGATACCACGATGATCTACGTCACCCATGACCAGGTCGAAGCCATGACCCTCGCCGACCGGATCGTGGTGCTCAAGGACGGCGTGGTGATGCAGGTCGGCACCCCCATGGAGCTCTACGACCACCCGCAATCGCTGTTCGTCGCCGGCTTCATCGGCTCGCCCCAGATGAATTTCCTCACCGGCCCGAACGCGGCGCCCTATAAGGCCGCGACGGTCGGCGTGCGCCCAGAGCACATGGAAGTCCTCCCCGATGGCAAGGGCGCCTGGTCGGGCAAGGTGATCTATTCCGAAGATCTGGGGTCCGACAGCTACATCTATGCCGATATCGGCCAGGACGAGGCGGTGATCGTCCGTCAGGACGGCAAGACGCCCTACCATTCGGGCGATACCATCAGCTTCTCGCCCAAGGGCGATCTCTATCACCGCTTCGATGAAGCCGGAAAGCCCATGGGCTCGGGCGGCGTGGCGGCCCCCGTCGATCCGGTTCAACCGGATCGGGAACTACTCTAAGCCTTCACCACCAGGCTGGCCGGTATGGTCAGCATCATCAGCGTGCCGCTTTCGCTCGACGGTTCGAGGCTGAGCGAGCAGGCATTGACCGCCACCAGCGAGCGGGTGAGGGTCAGCCCGATGCTCGATTGCGTCGGTACCCGTTCGGCGCCATCGGCCCCGATTCCGTCGCGGAACACCACGAATTTCTCGGCCAGCGCATTGGGGCCCTTGGCGGTGTCGCGCACATGGATCACCACCGAGCCGTCCTCTTCCACCTGCGCCGAGAGCACCACGCGGCTGCCTTCGCCGCCCTCGCTGATGGCGCTGGCCAGCATGTTGAGCACGGCCTGCTTCAGCGTCGTGGCGTCCACCCGCACATAGGGCAGGCGCTCGGAGATGGCGCTGCGCAACAGCACCCGCGCCTTGCTGGCCTGCCCGCGCACCCGCACGAGCGAGGAGGCGAGGAGGCTCGCAATGTCCACATCGGCCGGCGCCAACGGCAGCGCGCCCTCGGCGATGCGGATATAATCGTCCAATTCATCGGCCAGGTCGCCGATCTCGGCCCCGGCGGCGCGGATGTCGCGGGCATATTCGAGATAGCGCGGATTGGTCAGCGGCCCGAAGGCCTCGGTGGCCATCAGTTCGGAAAAGCCCGAAACCGTGTTGAGTGGTCGCCGCAGCCCGCGGGTGATCCGGCTCAGCGCCGCCGTGGGCAGGCTGCCGCGCGGGGCGGGCTCGCGGGCGCCCGCCGCCCCGATCAGCCCGAAATAGCCGGTGACGATCCCGGCGCGGCCCTCGGCGAACAGCGTCAGCGTTTCCCCCGCCTGGGTGCCCTTGAGCGCGATGGCGGGCCGCGCATCCCCGGCGAACCGGGCCGGCAGGGCGAGGAAATGGCGCAGCGCCGAATGATCGCCCATGGCCACCAGCAGGTTGAGCGGCGCGCCCTCGGCCACCGCCCGGCCATGGCGCTGCGGCACATGCCCGGTGATCACCCCGGCCCGGTCGGCGGTGACGAAGCCGTAATTGGCCGTCCTGGCCCACAATTCGGCGAACTGGCGCACCTCGGCTTCGCGCAGGGGCTCGATTTCATTGGGCTGCGCCGTCAGCATGAAGCCGGGCCGCCCCTGCCAGGTGATGGCATTGAGCCGCGCATTGACCGCCAGTTTCGAGCCGTCCCGGCGCAGCAATTGCGTCACCGGACCGGCCGGCTCGGCGCCGTCCACCATGGGCAGCAGCGCCGAAAGCCCCAGGCTGCGCAATTGCCCGGCGCTCCCATGCCCGGTGAGGTCGACCAGCGCGCGGTTGACGAACAGGATGTCCTGATCGCGGAAGATGAGGATGCCCAGCGGCAGCCGGTTGAGCACCATCGCCTCCTCGCTCAGCGCCAGCAGCGCCGCCGTGGGCCGGGTCTCGGGAGGCGGTGCGGGCGATGGGGCAGGGGGCTCCTCGCGCCCCACCCGGTCGGTGAGGATGCGCGACAGCTCCTCGAAATTATAGCGCGAGGCCTGGTCGATCTCGGGCCCTTCCGGCTCGGAAACCGCGTCCTCCTCGGCCGCCGGCGGCTCGTCGGCCCGCGCCAGCCCGCGCCCGGTCACCTGCCAGAGCCGGGTCGGCCCCGTGTCGGCGGCGCTGTCGGCGGCAAAGGCCTGTTCCTCGATCCGGGTGGGGTCCTCCTCGCCCCAGTCGGACCCGCGCTCTGCGTCGGCCTCCAGCGTCGCGTCATATGCGATCGCGGCATAGTCGCGTCCGGGAATATCGTTCGGTGGGGCGGGCGGCGTCTCGTCCTCTTCGGCCACCGCCTCGAACAGCGCCTCATGCCGCCCCAGCCGGTCCACCAGCCCGGCCAGCGTCTGCGGCGGCGCGTCCGGTTCCTCCGGCGCTTCGGCGGGTTCGGCCACCCCATCCGGCGCTGGCGCGGCCGGCGGTGCGGCCGCCAGAATCTCCTCGGCAATCGGTTCGACGGCGACGACCAGCAGGTGCACCTCGCCCTCGGGCAGCGCGATCGGCGTGCATTCGCAGGTGGCCGAGAGCGGCTTGCGGCCGGCGATGAACTGCAGGCGCGAGCGCATGGTCCGGCCCACCAGCCCCATGCGCAGGATGCGGCTGGCCTGCCCGCGCACCGGCTTGAGATCGCGGACGGTTTCGAGGCCCTCGGGGGTGAGCCTCGCCCCGAACAATTCCGCCGCCCGGTTGTGCCAGATCGCCGGCCGGCCATCGCCCGGCCACACCCAGGCCGGCCGCGGATCGTCCGCGAGCCTGGCGAGGGGCGCCATCTGGGGCAAATTGGTCCGGTCTTCGCTCATGACCCTTCGATATCGCTGCATTTCCGGCATCGGGCCGACGCTAAAGGTTGATGAAACCTTAAATATAGGGACTCCCCCGGCCGGTCCATGCGCAAACCCGATTGCCCCCGATCAATCGCCGGTGATGGTTAAGCCCGCCCCGGCGGCAAAAAGTGTTCTTCCGTCGCCAAACCGGCTTGTCTTTGCCGCCAACTCGCCCTATGGTCCGCCGCGTTTCGGGACGGTGCCGCAGGTGCCCGATGATGTCCCAGCACCCATGCCGTCGTAGCTCAGTTGGTTAGAGCGCTAGATTGTGGATCTAGAGGTCCCCCGTTCAATTCGGGGCGACGGTACCACCCTACTTCCCTCAGACCACGATCACCTTGGCGCCCACCGGCACCCGGTTGTAAAGATCGATCACGTCCTGATTGGTCATGCGGATGCAGCCCGAAGACACCGAGCGGCCGATGGTCCACGGCTCGTTGGTGCCGTGGATGCGATAAAGCGTCGAGCCGAGATAGAGCGCTCGCGCGCCCATGGGGTTGTTGGGTCCGCCCGGCATGAAGCTGGGCAGGCCCGGCTGGCGCGCATGCATCTCCGCCGGCGGCGTCCAGCTCGGCCATTCCGCCTTGCGCGTCACCCTGTGCGTCCCGCTCCATTCGAATCCCGTGCGCGCCACCCCGATGCCATAGCGCATGGCCTTGCCGTCCGGCAGCACCAGATAGAGGAAATGCTGCCGCGTATCGATGACCAGCGTGCCCGGCGATTCGGAGGTGGAATAGGCGACCACCTGGCGCAGCCACATGGGGTGGCTCACATAGTCGGTCTGGTATTGCAGCATGTGCTGCGGCCGCTGCCGCGTCAGTTCCACCCCGGCGGGCGGTCCGAACATGGTGTCCATATAGCCGCGATAGGGCGATGCCGCCTGGGCCGGCAGGGCCAGCGCCAGAAGCGTCACGAGGGCAGGGAGCATGCGGGCCATGGCCATCTCCAGGGGGGCGGTTGGTTGGGGGCAGTCTCCGCCCGCGAGGAAAACATTGCGTCAAACAGGATGGTTAAATCTGTGCTCGCCCCTATGGTTGCCGCGAGCTTAAAAAGGAGGCGATTCGCGTGACCGAGACCGAAACGATCCGCTGCCCCTGGCCCGGCAGCGATCCCCTCTACCAGCACTATCACGACACCGAATGGGGGTTCCCCGTCGCCGACGACACCCGCCTTTTCGAAAAGCTGTGCCTGGAAGGCTTCCAGTCCGGCCTCTCCTGGCTGACCATATTGCGCAAGCGCGAGAATTTCCGCGCCGCCTTCGCCGGCTTCGACATCGACCGGGTGGCCGGTTTCGGCGATGCCGACATCGCGCGCCTTCTCGCCGATGCCGGTATCGTGCGCCATCGCGGCAAGGTCGTCTCGACCATCAACAATGCCCGCCAGGCGCAGGCGCTGCGGACGGAATTCGGTTCGCTCGCTGCCTATTTCTGGCGTTTCGAGCCGGCCCCGGCCGACCGGCCCACCGATCTGGGCTGGGAGCATCTGCGCACCCTCGCCACCACCCCGGCCTCGGTGAGCCTGTCGAAAGACCTCAAGCGGCGCGGCTTCACCTTTGTCGGCCCCACCACCTGCTACGCCTTCATGCAGGCCATGGGCCTCGTCAACGACCACATCGCCACCTGCACCGCCCGCGCCGCAGTGGAACGCCAGCGGGACAGGTTCGTGAAGCCGTGAGGGGAATGCGGCAGCTCAGCGCCCCCCTCATCCGTCTCGCCCTCCGGGCGATCCACCTTCTCCCACCAGGGGAGAAGGAAGGCTTGCCGCTGCCTCATTCTTCCCTTCTCCCCTGGTGGGAGAAGGTGGCCGCGAAGCGGTCGGATGAGGGGGGCGCAGCGCCAGTAAAAAAGCCCCCGCCCATTTCGTCCCCCCAAAAAAACAGAGGCGGAGCCCCAACGGCTCCGCCCCCTTTCCTTTTCCGCCGACGGCGCTCAGAAGCGGCTGTAGACCGTGAGCACCATCGGCCTGCTAGGCGGGTCGACGATTGCCGGCAGGCCGATGTCGCGGCGGATGGCGATCGGCAGGTCGCTGGAGCGGACCCTTTGCACCTGCCGCTTGCTGCGCGCCATCGCCCTGAGGGCCATGATGACGACGCTCCATTTGCCGTGTTCGGCGATGAGGGTTTCGACGGATACGCGCAACATCGCGCTCTCCGTACGGGCATGTACGTGCGACATGGATGTCTCCAGCCGTTTCGAAACGGACTGGTCCCTTATTGCTGTTGATCGAGGATTCCGGCGGCAGGACGCAAAGGTGCTGTCGTCAGAATCGAAAGGTTCGAGATGGGTTTGGAAGGGTGGGCCGAAGCCCGGTCATTGTGCCGGCGTCAGCGGAAAGTGCTGATCGGGCCGGTCCAATTGAAGCGGCGGACGAGAGTCGTGCCGCGACCTTCAACACCATGGGCGAGGACGTGAGCAAATGCAGCCATGAAGACGCCTCCCTCGGAGTTGCGATGGCGCCACGGGGAGCGACGCCAGTGTTGAAGACGCTCCTCCATAACTAACGAATCCGTGATCGCCAACCCCTTTCTGTGACCCGATGTCGCACTTGTCCCTCGCCTGTGGCGCCCGGGCAACACTTTTGCCTTGCCTTGTCTCGGCACCCCAGATCGTTTAGGAACGGCCCGGTATTGCGAAAGGCCCCAGTTCCCCGGGGTTTTGAAGGATCAGGACATGGCAAAGAATTCCGCGCTCATCGAGCCGCGCCTGCCGCGCGGTTTCGTCGATTCCGAACCCGCCGATCTCGCGGCGGTCGAGGAGATGGTCGCGAAAATCCGCCATGTCTATGAGCGCTATGGCTTCGACCCCCTCCAGACCCCGTTCCTCGAATACACCGAGACCCTGGGCAAGTTCCTGCCTGACACCGACCGGCCCAATGCCGGCGTGTTTTCGATGCAGGACGATGACGAGCAATGGCTCAGCCTGCGCTATGATCTCACCGCGCCGCTGGCCCGTTATTTCGCCCAGAACTATCAGGACCTGCCAAAGCCCTTCCGCTCCTATCGCCAGGGCTGGGTGTTCCGCAATGAAAAGCCCGGTCCGGGCCGCTTCCGCCAGTTCATGCAGTTCGATGCCGATACTGTCGGCGCGGCGGGGCCGGAGGCCGATGCCGAAATCTGCATGATGATGGCCGACACCATGGACGCGCTGGGGCTGGCCGGCAAATACGTGGTGCGGGTGAACAACCGCAAGGTGCTCGACGGCGTCTTGCAGGCCATCGGCGTCGCCGATGAAGGCCAGAAGCTCACCGTGCTGCGCGCCATCGACAAGCTGGACAAATTCGGCCCCGAGGGCGTGCGCCTGCTTCTCGGCGAAGGCCGCAAGGACGAGAGCGGCGATTTCACCGCGGGCGCGGGGCTCGACCCGGCGCAGATCGCCGCCGTCATCGACTATGTCGGGGGCAAGGTGCCGTCCGGCAATGAGGGCATCGCCGAGCTCGATGCCATGGCCGCGCTGTTCGCCTCGGCCGGCTATGGCGAGGACCGCATCCGCATCGACCCCTCGGTGGTGCGCGGCCTCGAATATTACACCGGCCCGGTGTTCGAGATCGAACTGACCTTCACCGTGCAGAACGAGAAGGGCCAGGACGTGTTGTTCGGCTCGGTGGGCGGCGGCGGACGCTATGACGGGCTCGTCTCGCGCTTCCGCAACGAGGAGACCCCCGCCACCGGCTTTTCCATCGGCGTGTCCCGCCTCGCCAGCGCATTGAAGCTCACCGGCAATCTGTCGAGCCGGCCGGCGACCGGCCCGGTGGTCGTCACCGTCATGGAAAAGGACCGCATCGCCGACTACCAGAAGATGGTCGCCGAACTGCGCGCCGCCGGCATCCGCGCCGAATTGTTCCTCGGAAGCTCGAAGAACATGGGCAAGCAGATGAAATATGCCGACAAGCGCAACGCCCCGGCCGTGATCATCCAGGGCTCCGACGAGCGCGAAGCGGGGATCGTGCAGATCAAGGACCTCGCCGAAGGCGCCGAGGCTGCCGCATCGATCACCGACAACGCCGCCTGGAAAGCCGAGCGCCCGGGCCAGTATTCCGTGCCGCGCGGCGACATGGTCGATTTCGTCCGGCAGATCCCCGCCGTCGCGGCCTGGATGGAAGTGAACGCCCGCCCATGACCCCCGCCGCCCGCCGCGATGCGCTCAAGGGGCTGGTCTCGGCCCCGGGCATCACCTTCGCCACTCCGCCGATTCTCATTTCCCCCGCCCCCTATTTCGATCTGGCCGGCGAGCAGTTCGGGGCGCGGATGATCCTCACCCAGGGCACGGACGGCACCGAATTCTGCCTGCGTCCCGATTTCACCCTGCCCATCGCCATGGACCATATCTCCAGCGGCGCGGCGACCCCGGCCGCCTATGGCTATCTCGGCCCGGTGTTCCGCCAGCGCGCCGAGGGTCCGGCCGAATTCGTGCAGGGGGGCATGGAGCTGCTGGCGCTTCCCGATGCCGGCGCGGCGCTCGACAGGATCATCGCCTTCGCCCGCGCCGTGCTCGATCTCTATGGCGTCGTGACCCCCCATATGCGGGTGGGCGATATCGACCTCTTCGAAACCCTCCTCGCCGCCTGCGACATGCCCGAGGTCTGGCGTCCCCGCATCCGCGCGCGCTTCGGCCATCCCGAGGCCATGGCGGCGCTGCTCGACCGGCTGGCCAGCCCGCACGGCGCCCCGGAGGGCCCCGCCGGGATGAAGCTCGACGACATTATCGATTGGGTGGGGGAGTTGATGCTCAGCAACGGCCTCAGCCTCACCGAGAGCCGCAGTCCCGAGGAGATCGCCCGGCGCTATGTGGAAAAACAGGCCCTCGAAGCGGCCCACGTCCCCGCGCCGACCATCGCCTTGTTGCGCGATTACCTCGCCATTTCCGGCCCGGCCGCCGAGGCGCTGGCGGCCATCGACCGGCTGGCCCGGGCCAGTGCCCTCGATCTGGGGGATGCGCTCGCCAAGGCCGAAACCCGCGTCGCGGCGCTCCAGACGGGGCTGGCGGCGGGCAGTCTGGTGTTCGATGCCGGCTTCTCCCCGCGGCTCGATTATTATACCGGCCTCACCTTCGAGGTGACCGGGCGCCGGGGCGAGGTGCTGGTCTCGGGCGGGCAATATGATCGCCTGCTGCGGCGATTGGGCGCCGCCCGCGATATCCCGGCGGTCGGTTGCGCCGTCTGGGCCGAACGGCTGGACGAGGAGGTCGCCCGATGAGCACCATTCTGCTGGCGCTGCCCTCCAAGGGGCGCATTCAGGAAGAAGCCATCGCGGTGTTCGATAGGGTGGGGCTCACCATCTCGCGGCCTGGCGGCGCGCGCTCCTATCTGGGTGCCATGGCCGGCATGCCCGATGTGACGGTCCGCTTCCTCTCGGCTTCGGAAATCGCCCGCGAGCTCATTCGCGGCAGCATCGATTTGGGCATCACCGGCGAAGATCTGATCCACGAGACCGCCGAGGCCGGTCCCGCCCAGGTGGCGGTGGCCAGGCGGCTCGGCTTCGGGCGCGCCGACGCGGTGGTCGCCGTGCCCGACAGCTGGATCGACGTGACGACCATGGAGGATCTCTCCGACGTCGCCGCCGATTTCCGCGCCCGGCATGGCCGCTGGCTGCGGGTGGCGACCAAATTCGTCAACCTCACCCGCCGCCATTTCGCCCGCCACGGCATCGCCGAATACCGCATCGTCGAAAGCCTCGGCGCCACCGAGGCCGCCCCGGCCTCCGGCGCCGCCGATCTTGTGGTCGACATCACCTCGACCGGCTCGACCCTCAAGGCCAATGGCCTGCGGGTTCTGGAAAACGGCGTGATGCTGCAAAGCGAGGCGTTGCTTCTGGTAGCCCGCAACGCCCCCTGGACGCCGGAAAAACGCTCCACCCTCAACCGGCTCCTCGCACCGTTGGGCGCGGAGCCTTTCGAGTAGAGGGTTTCCAGGATAAGTGGGCACCACTTATCCGGTTCGGAAGCGCGACCAGACAATGGCTCTGGGGGTGGGGCCAGCGCCGCCACCCCCGATCCGTTACGTCTTGCGCTGATCCATCGAGAAGGCCCCGGCGCCATAGGCGACGACATAGAGCAGGCCGCCGATGATGGCGAGGTTCTTCATGAAGTTGATCAACTCGGCCGGATTGCCGAAATCGGTGTGGAAGATCACCCCGGCGACGAGGGTGAAGGCGGCGAGGGCGGCGGCGGCCCAGCGGACCTGGAAGCCGACGATCAGCATCACCGCGCCGGCGATTTCGACGATGATCGTCGGCCACAGCAGGATGCCCGGCACCCCGAAGGCTTCCATATAGCCCACATTCATGCCCGGATCGGTGATCTTGGAAATTCCCGACATGAAGAAGATGATGGCCATGAGAATGCGGCCGGCAATCGGGAGATAGGTCTGAAGAGAGGTCATGTGCATATCCTTAAAAAACGATAGGCCCATCATGCCTCACGCCGCTCATTCTGGAAATGGCCCCCGACGCCGACAGTTCGTCTCGCATTTGCGAACGATCCCGGCCAATTGTCCGCAACCGGATGCACCCCCGGTTTTGCCATTGCTTTGCCGCCCGCGCTGGGGCAACACCATGCCGGTTCCGGAGGATGACGCGTGTTCGATCTATGGGTTCTGCTGCTTCTGGGCGGCGTGGGCGTCTTGGCTGGTTTCGTCGATGCCGTGGCCGGGGGCGGGGGGCTGATCACCATTCCGGTGCTGTTGTCGTCCGGGTTGTCGCCGGTAGGGGCCCTGGCCACCAACAAGGCCCAGAGCATCGTGGGCACCACGGCGGCGGCCATCACCTATTGGCGCAAGGGCTATGTCTCGCTGCTGGCGCTGGTGCCCGCCATCGCGGCGGCCTTCGCCGGCTCGCTGCTCGGCGCCGCCGCCGTCAAGCAGGTCGATACCGCGGCGCTGGAAATCGCCGTGCCCGTCGCGGTGATCGCCGTGGCGCTCTATTTCACCTTCTCGCCGTCGATCCGCGATGCCGATGGCACCGCGCATCTGAGCTTTTCGCGCTTCGTGTCGGTGTTCGGCTTCGTCATCGGGTTCTATGACGGGCTTTTCGGCCCCGGCGCGGGCTCGTTCTTCATGCTGGCCTTCATCGCCCTGTTCGGGCTTTCGGCCGCCCGGGCCTCGGCCCACACCAAGGTGCTCAACGTCACCTCGAACTTGGCTGCTTTGGTGTTCTTCATCTTTGCCGGCGATGTGGTGTGGCCCGTGGCCATCGTCATGGCCATGGGGCAGGTGGCCGGCGGCTATCTCGGCGCGCTCACCGGCATCCGCTTCGGCGCCTGGGTCATCCGCCCGCTGGTCATCGTCGTGTCGCTCGCCCTTGCGATCAAGCTGCTGCTGTTCCCCTAACGGCAGGCGCCGTCAAAGCTGCGCCACTCAAAAAATGAACGGGAAATCCCAAAAACGGAAAAGGCGGCCACAAGGACCGCCTTCCCGTTCGAGGGTCTGGAGAGACCCCAATTTTTATCCAAGGCGCGAAGAGCGCCCGGCCGGTGTCGGCCGCGCCCGCGCAGGGCCAGCAAGCGGCCCAGCGCGGTTTTAGCGCGTCGGGCCGATTGCGGTACGGCCCGTGAGCGAAAGAGAAAGAGAAACTCTAAATCGCGTGCGCGATTTAGAAATCCATCCCGCCCATGCCGCCCATGCCACCGCCGCCCGGCATGGCCGGAACGTCGGCCTTGGGCAGTTCGGCAACCATGGCTTCGGTGGTGACCAGCAGGCCGGCGACCGATGCGGCGTCCTGCAGCGCGGTGCGGACCACCTTGACCGGGTCGATGATGCCCATCTTGATCAGGTCGCCATATTCGCCCGTCTGGGCGTCATAGCCGAAGGTTGCATCGCCGTTGTCGAGGATACGGCCCACGACCACCGAGCCTTCGTCGCCGGCATTGTTGGCGATCTGACGGACCGGCTCCTGCAGGGCGCGGCGCACGATGTTGATGCCGGCTTCCTGGTCGGCATTGACGCCGCTGGCCTTGATCTCGGTCGAAGCGCGCAGCAGGGCGACGCCGCCGCCGGCCACGATGCCTTCTTCAACGGCAGCGCGGGTGGCGTTGAGCGCGTCGTCGACGCGGTCCTTGCGCTCCTTGACCTCGATTTCGGTCGAGCCGCCGACGCGGATCACCGCGACGCCGCCAGCGAGCTTGGCCAGGCGTTCCTGGAGCTTCTCGCGGTCGTAGTCGGAGGTGGTTTCCTCGATCTGCGCCTTGATCTGGTTGACGCGGCCTTCGATGTCTTCCTTGGAGCCCGAGCCATCGACGATGGTGGTGTTTTCCTTGGAGACTTCCACGCGCTTGGCGGTGCCGAGCATGTCGAGGGTCACGTTCTCGAGCTTGATGCCGAGGTCTTCCGAGATCACCTGGCCGCCGGTCAGGACGGCGATGTCCTCGAGCATGGCCTTGCGGCGGTCACCGAAGCCCGGGGCCTTGACGGCGACGACCTTGAGGCCGGCGCGCAGGCGGTTGACCACCAGGGTCGGCAGCGCTTCGCCATCGACGTCTTCGGCGATGATGAGCAGCGGACGCTGGCTCTGCACCACGGCTTCGAGCACCGGCAGCAGGGCCTGCAGGTTGGAGAGCTTCTTCTCGTGCAGCAGGATGAGCGGATCATCGAGCTGGGCGACCATCTTTTCGGTGTTGGTCACGAAATAGGGCGAGAGATAGCCACGGTCGAACTGCATGCCTTCGACGACGTCGAGTTCGGTCTCGGCGGTCTTGGCTTCCTCGACGGTGATGACGCCTTCATTGCCGACCTTCTGCATGGCCTCGGCGATCATGTCGCCGATTTCCTTTTCGCCATTGGCCGAGATCGTGCCGACCTGGGCGACTTCGCCCGAGTTGGAGATCTTGACGGCGCGGGTGGCGAGGTTGGCGACCACGTCGGTCACGGCGAGGTCGATGCCGCGCTTCAGATCCATCGGGTTCATGCCGGCAGCGACGGCCTTGATGCCTTCGTTGACGATCGACTGGGCGAGGACGGTGGCGGTGGTGGTGCCGTCGCCGGCGATGTCGTTGGTCTTGGAGGCCACGGCGCGCAGCATCTGGGCGCCCATGTTCTCGAACTTGTCTTCAAGTTCGATTTCCTTGGCGACCGATACGCCGTCCTTGGTGATGCGCGGGGCGCCGAACGACTTGTCGATGACGACGTTGCGACCCTTGGGGCCCAGGGTCACCTTGACCGCATTGGCCAGGATGTTGACGCCGCGGACCATCTTGTCGCGGGCGTCGGTCGAGAATTTGACTTCCTTGGCAGCCATTTTCGATGTGCTCCGATATTAACAGGAAAAGAGTGTGAGAAGCTAAAGGCTTAGCCTTCGATCACGCCCATGATGTCGGACTCTTTCATGATCAGCAGGTCTTCGCCGTTGATCTTGACTTCGGTGCCGCTCCACTTGCCGAACAGCACGCGGTCGCCGGCCTTGACGTCCAGCGCGGTCACCTTGCCGGAATCGTCGCGGGCGCCCGGGCCGACGGAAACGATGACGCCCTCGGAGGGCTTTTCCTTGGCGGTGTCGGGGATGATGATGCCGCCAGCGGTCTTTTCTTCGCTGTCGACGCGCCGAACCACGACGCGGTCATGCAGGGGACGGAAGCTCATGGTCGCTCCTTTGGAACGTAATGTTGAGATGCAATTTCCTCAGCTGTTAGCACTCCTGCATAGAGAGTGCCAGCAAGCCTGCCGAGCAGATAGGAGGAGGGCTCCTCAGAGTCAAGAATGCCGCCGACAATATTTTTTGCATCCCCGGGCGCCGCTTGCTATGCGGGGGTGGCGGTTCGCGGCCGGCACCCGCATGCATGGGAAAAATAAAGACGATACAATGACAGATCCCGCCCCCTCATTCGCACGGGCCTGGACGGCGCCGACCCTCTCGGTGATCGTTCCCACCTTCAACGAACGCGACAATATCGCCCCCCTGGTCGAAAAGCTCGAGGCCGCCCTTGCGGGCGTTGCTTTCGAGGTGATCATCGTCGACGATGACAGCCCGGACGGCACCGCCGCCCTCGCCAAGCAGATCGCGCTCGAAAAGCCCCATGTGCGCTGCATCCACCGGGTGGGGCGGCGCGGGCTGTCCTCGGCCTGCATCGAGGGCATGGCCGCCTCGGCCGCCGAATTCGTCGCCGTCATCGACGCCGACCACCAGCACGACGAGTCCATCCTGCCCCTGATGCTCGAACGGGCGCGCGAGGGCGCCGACATCGCGGTCGGCTCGCGCTATACCGGGGAGGGGAGTTCGACCGAGGGCTTTTCCGCCCGCCGCGAGGCCGGTTCGAAACTGGCCACCCGCCTTTCGGGCTTTATCACCGGCAAGGCGCTGTCCGATCCCATGAGCGGGTATTTCCTCTTGCGCCGCGCGCTGTTCAACGAGATCGTGCCGCGCCTTTCCCATGAAGGCTTCAAGATCCTGCTCGACATCATCGTCACCGCCAACCGGCGCCGGTCGGGCCGGCTGGTGATCGCCGAGGTGCCCTACAGCTTCCGCCCGCGCTTTGCCGGCGAAAGCAAGATGAGCCCCCTGATCGTCGCCCAGTTCCTCGGGCTGATCGTCTCGCAGGTCTCGCGCGGTTTCCTGCCGACCAGCTTCCTGCTGTTTTCCCTCGTCGGCGCCTCGGGCATCCTCGTCCACCTCGTCACGCTGACCCTGGCCTTCGAGGTCTTCGACTTCAACTTCGCCAATTCGCAATTGCTGGCCACCGTCGTGGCCATGACCACCAATTTCATCCTCAACAACGAGTTGACCTATGCCGACAAGAAGCTGCGCGGCCGCCGCTTCTGGACCGGCCTTCTGAGCTTTTATCTGGTGTGCAGCTTCGGGGCCCTGGCCAATGTGTCGGTGGCCAGCGTGCTGTTCGAGGCGCATGTGGTCAATTTCCTCTTCGCCGGCATCGCCGGCGCCATCATGAGCGTCGTCTTCAACTACGCCGCCACGAGGATTTTCACGTGGCGCTAGCTCGGCCGGAGATCGCGATGACGACTGATTCCCCCCGCATCGGCCCCTTCACCCCGGCCCAGGCGACCCTTGTGCTCATCGCCGTGACCTTCGTCTTGCGCATGATCGGCGCCACGCTGGTCGGCTGGGGCACGGGGGAGGCCTATTATCTTGCCTCGGCGCGGCAATTCCATCTCTCCTATTTCGACCAGCCGCCGCTTTCGCTGTGGACCATCTGGGCCACCCTCCAGCTCACCGGGTCCGAAGCGCTGCCGGTCATCCGCCTGCCCTTCGTCGTCATGTTCGCGGTGTCGACCTGGCTGGTCTTCGACATAACCCGCCGCATCCACACCCCGCTGGCCGGCTTTTATGCGGCGCTGATCGTCAATGCCTGCGTGTTGTTTTCCCTCTCCATCGGCTCCTGGACCCAGCCCGATGCGCCCATGCTGCTGTTCTGGCTGGCGACGCTGCGCGTGCTGGTCTCGATCTTCTTCGGCTCCGGCGCCCGGCGTCCATGGCTGATGTGGGGTCTCGGCGGCCTCTTTCTCGGCCTCACCTTCCTCTCGAAATACCACGCCATTTTCCTCGCTGGGGGCACGGGCCTGTTCCTCCTCGCCAATTCCACCCAGCGCCACTGGCTGCGCCACCGCGCGCCCTGGATGGCGGTCGCCATCGCGCTCGTCGTGTTCTCCCCGGTGCTGGTCTGGAACGCCCAGAACGATTGGGCCAGCTTTGGCTTTCAGGGCGGCCGCGCCGTCGAAACCCAATCCGGCCTGCGCTGGGACGGGCTGTTGCGGATGGTCTGGGGGCAATTGCTCTATATGGTCCCCTGGCTCGCCATCCCGGCCCTCTGGGTGGGCGGACGCGCGCTCGCCGCCGGCCCGCGCGGCCAGTTCCCCACCGGCGCGGTGCCCGGTGCCGCGGCGCTCTTGGCCTATCTCGGCTGGCCGTCCATCGTCTTTTTCACCCTCGTGGCGCTATGGAGCGATACCCAGTTCCATTTCCACTGGCAGGCGCCGGGCTATCTCATGCTGTTCGTGCTCATGGGCGCCTGGGCCGCCAATCGCGACGGCAGGGCCATCCGCATCTGGCTCTATGACTCGGCGACGGCGACCTTCGTCATCCTGGCGCTACTGGTCTCCCACGCCGCCACCGGCTGGGCTCGCGCCGTGTTCCCGGGCGATTGGGAAGACCCCACCGCCCTGCAGCTGCCCTGGACCGAGCTCGGCACCGCCCTTGCCGACCGGGGCGCCTTCGGAGAGGGCGAGGCCTTCGTCATGGGCATCAACTGGATCGATTGCGGCTATATCGATACCCAGGTGGCCGGCCGCCTGCCTCTGGCCTGCCTGGGCGCCGACACGCGCAATCTCGCCTATAATTTCACCCCCGCCGAGCATCGCGGCTGGAACGCCTATGTCGTCGTCCAGACCCGCAATCCGGAACGGGCCGCCGAACAGCTCGCCGACCGCTTCTCGGCCATCGAACACCTCGAAACCCTCTCCATCGCCCGCAATGGCTATCCCGAATTGGAGAATATCCAGCTCTTTTATGCCGAAGGGTTTTCGGGGCAATAAGCAACGCCCGGGGCCGGCCTGCACCGGCCCCGAGGCTATTTGTCTGGAGCGTTTCCAGAATAAGTGGGCACCACTTATTCGGTTCGGAAACGCGACAAAACAAACGTTAGAGCGCCTGATCTGATTCAATCAGATTGGGAATTGCTCTAGGTTCAATCGACATTCAGGATTCAATTCTGTCGGGGAGTGTGATTCATGGGTTTCCAGATTCAATGATCTGGAGG
>NZ_QQNH01000025.1 GCF_003345525.1 Pelagibacterium lacus | reverse complement strand
ATGTACATCTCGATCGCCATCGCCTTGGTCTTGGCGCTGAAGCGGGGCTGGCTGTCGGTGCTGTAGCGGCCGCAGGTACGGCAGCAATAGCGTTGATGGCCGGCCTTGCGCCCGCGTTTGATCAGGTCCGTGCCGTGGCAACTGGGGCAATCCATTGCGTTCCTCCTTGCGCAAATCACCCCTCCACAAGAATCCAAAAAGAGGCCCGTGTAAACAATCCCCGAACTTGGGGGACGATCCGGTCACGTTTTTGTCAGGGTTGCGAAACAGACTTGCTCCGAATCCGCCTTGTGGCGATTCTTGCATGTGAGGCGGGGGCGCCGCTTGGAATGGGTATTTGACGTCGGCATGACACAGACTGCCATTCGATTCCTGGGAGGGCTCGCCGTCCTCGCAGCCCTCGTCCTGCTGATCTACGGGCTGGTGATCGCCTTCGCCTATACCTTCCAGCGCGAAATGGTCTTCCCGCGCCGCTTCGTCAACGCCGTGCCCTTCCAGGCCATGGTCGGCCCCGATTTCGAGCGCATCGTGCTCGAAACCAGCGATGGCGAACGGCTCAAGGGCTATTTCAAGGCCCCGGTCGCAGAGTCCCCGGTCATCGTCGCCTTTCACGGCAATGGCAGCGTGCCCGAACCCATGGCGGTGCGTTTCGGCAATCCCCCCTGGGCCGATGCCGGGTTCGGCGTGCTCACCTTCGCCTATCGCGGCTATCCCGGCTCGACGGGCCTGCCCAGCGAGGAGGGCCTGCTGCTCGACGCCGAGGCCGCCATCGCCTTTGCGCGCCAGCGCGCGCCGGCCAGCCGGCTGGTGCTGATGGGGCATTCGCTGGGCACCGGCGTCGCCGTCGCCATGTCCGAGCGCCATCCCAGCCTGTCGCTGGTGCTCGAAGCCCCCTTCTCCTCGCTGCCCGACGTGGTCGCGGCCACCATGCCCTTCCTGCCCGGCCAGTTGCTGCACGATACCTTCCTCTCCGCGCGCCGCATCGCCACCGCGCAGGCGGGAACCATCATCATCGTCCATGGGGAGCGCGACACGGTGATCCCCGCCTTCCTCGGCCGGCGCCTCTTTGCCGCCGCCCCGCATGGGGTGTTCATGTCGGTGGAGGATGCGGACCACCTCAACCTGCGCGGCGTGCGCGACCGCGAAATCCTCGATATCGTCCTCAACGGCTATCCGCCCGAACCCACACCCCAGAGCGAGCCGGTCGGCTCCCCCGATCCGCTGCTGGCCGGCGCCGAGACCGCTCCGGCCATCCTCCCGGTCGGCTCGCCCGACCCGGTTGCCGACGGGGAAGCGCCGCCGCCAAGCTCGACCCTGCCCCGGGCCGAGATCGGCTCCCCGGACCCGATCCTCGCGGCAAGGCCATGATTGCGCATTGCATGCGCGGCCGTTCGGCCTTATATTAACTGCCAAATTCCCCCTCATTCCGATCACGGCGAGGCGGGCGGCCCCGGAGGAACACCGGGCCGCAGCACAGGAGAGATATACCATGGCCACGCAATTGCTGATGCCCAAGGCGACCGCCGTCTGGCTCGTCGAAAACACCGCGCTCTCGTTCAAGCAGATCGCCGATTTCTGCACCCTGCATCCGCTGGAAGTCCAGGGCATCGCCGATGGCGACGTCGCCGGCGGCATCCGGGGCGTCAATCCGATCCAGAACGGCCAGATCACCCGCGAGGAGATCGCCCGGGGCGAAGCCGACGAAACCTACCGGCTGCGGATTTCCGAGCCCAAGGTGAAGGTCGCCGCCCCCAAGCGGCGCGGCCCGCGCTACACTCCCACCTCGCGGCGGCACGAACGCCCCAACGCCATCAAATGGCTGGTGCGCAACCATCCCGAGCTCAAGGACGCCCAGATCATGCGCCTGGTCGGCACCACCAAGTCGACCATTGAATCGGTGCGCGACAACACCCACTGGAACGCCGCCAACCTTACGGCCATGGACCCGGTGACCCTGGGCCTGTGCAGCCAGATGGAACTCGACATGGAAGTGCGCAAGGCGGCCCGCGCCGCCGGCATCACCGAGGATGCGCCCGAAGGCACCCGTCTGATGACCGCCGAGGAAGCCCTGAGCCGCGCCCAATATGCCGGCGAAGAGGGCGAAGCCGGTGCAGAACGCGAGACCGGGGACAGCGCCTATGACGCCGAGCGCGAGGCCGAATCAGTGTTTGCCAAGCTCAAATCCCTCAAGGGCGCCGACGCCGACGAAGACGATCGCGGCTGACCACGCCGGACCCATGGTGCAGCGTCCGCATCGGAGCGGGCGTTGCCCGGGCAATAAAAAAGGCCGCAGCTTGCGCTGTGGCCTCACAGATTTGCATAAGAAACAGTCCGCCTAGTGGGCAGGGCCACGCTGGGCGCGGTTCATTTCATCCTTGAGTTCGAGCTTCTTGCGCTTGAGAGCCGCGATCAGCAGGGCATCCCGCGACGGGTGCCGCATTTCTTCGCTGATCTTGCGATCCAGATCCTGGTGTCGCCGCTCCAGAGAGGTGATGTAAGTCTGTGAGGTCATAGTCACTCCTTTCCATCAGTTGGACGACAATATCGTCACACTCTTTGCCGGCTTTGTCCAATGGCAAATCTGTGGCAAGAATGAAATGTCGTGACTGCGCCGCTCTTGATCGGCGCGGCCTCAATGCCTATCGGGGAGTGGCCGTCCATGCTCGCACTGGACAAGGAACTGGAAGCCAGGCTCGGCCTCGAACTGGCCACCAAACGCCAGGAGCATACCGATCTCGACGCGGCCATCAGGACGCTGCTTGCCTCGGGTATCGCCGATGCCACCCTGATCCAGCGCCTCAAGAAGCGCAAGCTGGCCCTAAAAGACCGCATCGTGCAGCTCGAACGGATCATCCTGCCCGACATCATCGCCTGACGCCATGTTAATTTGACTTTGCCGATCAGCATTTGTACGGCTTGTCCGAAACAACAATGGTGAACTTCATGTCAGGCACTGAACGCGGCGTCGAACGCATCCGCCACGAACTCAAATTCCGCATTGCCAGCGTCGTCGGCACCGAGCGCATCACCCCCAAGATGGCGCGCATCACGCTGACCAGCGACGATTTCGACAGCTTTGTTTCGCTGGCCTATGACGATCATTGCAAGGTGTTCTTCCCCGAGGCCGGGCAGAGCGAGTTTCCGCTGCCCCAGCGCGGCGAGAACGGACTGGTCTTTCCCGATGGCCGGCGTCCCGAAGCGCGCGACTATACCCCGCGCTCCTACGACAACGCGGCCAAGACCTTGATCCTCGATTTCGTGCTGCATGGCGACGGCCCCGCTTCGAGCTGGGCCGAGACCGCCGAACCCGGCGACCGGATCGGCATCGGCGGACCGCGCGGCTCCTTCGTCGTCAAGGGCGCATTCGACTGGTATCTGCTGATCGGCGACGAGACGGCCCTGCCGGCCATTGCCCGGCGCCTCGAGGAACTGCCCAAATCCGCCAAGGCCATCGCCATCATCGAAGTGGCCGACAATGGCGAGATCCAGACCATCGACGCCCCCAAGGGCGCCGAAATCCACTGGCTGAGCCGCGAAGGCGCCGAACCGGGCGACCCCGACCGCCTTCTGGGCGCCGCCCAGGCGCTGGCGCTGCCCGAAGGCGACGGCTATGTCTTCATCGCCGGGGAAAACCGGGTCAGCAAGGCGCTGCGCACCCATTTCGTCGATACCCTCGGGCACAATCCCGACTGGATCAAGGCGGCCGGATACTGGCAGGTCGGGGCGGACGATTTCGACGACGGCCACGCCCACTGAGACGGAACGCCGGAGGTCATCCGTCGATGGCCTCCTTTTCATCGGCCTCCTGGCGCCGCACCAGTTCGTTGATCTCTGCGGCAAGGTTTCGCGCCGAGGCTTCCAGGGTGTCGATCTCCGCGTCCTTGTAGATGCGCGGCTCCTGGTCGAAGACCGCCAGCACGGCGCCGATCTCGCTGTCCGCCCCCCGGATCGGCGCCCCGGCATAGGCCCGCACTCCGGTCTCGATGACGCCGCGCAGCCGGGCAAAGTCCGAATGCTGCAGGTCCTCGATGATCAATGACCCGCCGCTTTCGAGCACCTGCCGCGCCAACTGCTCGGCATGGCTGGCCTCCCCATCGGCCTCCGCCGGCCCGGCCAGCGGCAGATAGGTCACCATGGAGACCGTCGCCCCGATCTCCTGCGCCAGATGGCGCAGCACCTCGGCAATGCCCGGATCGGCGGCGGCGCGGGCCGAAAGCGCGCGCGCCCGGGCCCGCAGGTCGCCCAGCGCCTCCAGGCTGACCGCAGTGCCCCGCGTGTCGTCGCCCAGCGCCACGGCGATGGCCTGCTCGGCCTCGGCCACGCTGGCGGCCACGGCCGCGATGTCGGCGGTAGCCTCCGACCCGTTGCGGGCCCGCAGATCGGGATGGAAATAGCCGGTGACGATGGTGAGGCCGGGCTTGAGACGCTTGAGCCTGCGCGCCGCGTAGCGGGCGTAAATCTCCGGCTTTTCCTCCAGATAGCACAGGCAGGCGATGTCGGCTGCCCTGAGGTCGAGTTGGCCGATCCCCTCCTTGCGCAAGGCCAGCGGCGCCATGACGCGCACGCTGTGGCCCATGGCGCGCACCCGTTCGCCAACCATCAGCGCCATAGCGTGGTCGAGCTCGGTCTTGCCCCCGAACACCATGACGCGCGGCTGGGTTTCGCCCGGGCCCGTGCCTTCACCCTCCTCGATGCCCTCGATCACCTCCGAGAGGGTTTCCACCACCCGGTGGCGATGGGAAGGATCGGCGAGATCGCCGGCCACATCGGCCTGCGCCAATTGCAGCGCCGGCAGCGCGATGGCGTCATAGAAGGTGCCGATCGAGGTGGCCTCGATCTCGCGGTCGGCCAGTTCGGTCGCCTCCTCGACATTGCCGGCGATCAGCCGCTGGTAGAAGCGCTCCTGCGGCAACAATACCGGCGCGCTGCCGAGAAGGGTTTCGATGAAGCCCATATGCGGCACATAGCGCGCCATGACGACGAGGCAGACGGTCAGGGGCATGGAGACGATCAGCCCGATCGGTCCCCAGAGCGTGGCCCAGAACATCGCCGCGACCAGCACGGCCAGCGGCGTGAGGCCGGTGGAATCGCCGTAAAAGCGCGGCTCGACGATGTTGTTGGAGACGATCTCGATGACCAGATAGAGCCCGATCACCCCGAACAGCATGGTCCAGCCCGGATCGACGGCGATCGCGAGCATGACCGGGAAGGCCGCGATGATCAGCGTGCCCACGAAGGGGATGTAGCGGAAGATGATGGCCAGGAGCCCCCAGAGGATGGCATTGGGCACGCCGAGCAGCAGCAGCCCGCTGCCGAACACGATCCCGTAGCCGGCGCTGATCGCCGCCTGGGCCAGGAGATAGCGTCCCACCCGGCTCGAAGCCTCGTTCAGGGCTTCGGTGCTCGATCGCAGGTCGCCCCGGCTGGCCAGTTTGAGGAAGCGGTCGCGCAATTCCTCCCGCTCGAGGAGGAGAAAGATCAGGAAGATGGTGACGATGAGGGTCGAGGTCAGCGGGCCGATGATGGAAAAGAACACAGTCTGCGCCGCTTCCATCGAGCCCGCGCCGCCATCGACGATGGTGACGGGCATGGGCGCGCCTTCCTCGACCGCTCCTGCTCCCGCCCCCACCTGGGCACCCACCTGCTCGATGGTGGAGACCAGCCGGTCCACCACCTGCCCGCCGCCAAAAGTCTCCTGAAGCATGCGCAGCTTTTCGCTGATCGTCGCCTGGTAGCGCGGCAGGTCGGAGGCCAGCGAGAGGAATTGCGAGAACGCCACATAGGCGATGCCGCCCAGCAGGACGATGACCGCCAGCACCGAAGAGATCACCGCCAGCACATAGGGCAGGCCCACCCGGCGCAGGGCGTTGACCACAGGCCCCAGCGCAAAGGCCAGCAGCACCGCCATGACCAGCGGAACGAAGATGCCGCGCCCCAGATAGAGCACGGCGACGAGCAGAACGAAGGTCAATATGGCCGAGAGCGGTTGCCCTGTCGGCGGAGCCTGCACCGGCACGGCCGGCGAACGCTTGTCCATGGTTGTCCCCAAAAGCCCCCCTTTGGGCCTGCCCTATTAATGCGCGCGCTCTGTCAAACGTTCCGTCGCCCGTTCGCCTTGAACCGCAGGGTGATTTCGGCTACAGCCACGGCTTAGCCAAAAGAGGGTCGGACTCTTGGTGTCATCTCCCCCTATCGCCATCGTCATGGGCAGCCAGTCGGACTGGCCGACCATGCGCTTTGCCGCCGAAACCCTGGAAGCGCTGCGGATCGATTACGAAGCCCGCATCGTCTCAGCCCATCGCACGCCGCTGCGCATGGTCGATTTCGCCACCTCGGCGCGCGATGAGGGGTTCCGGGTGATCATCGCCGGCGCGGGCGGCGCCGCCCATCTGCCGGGCATGATCGCATCGATGACCACCCTGCCCGTATTGGGGGTGCCGGTGGAATCCAAGGCCCTGCGCGGCGAGGACAGCCTGCTCTCCATCGTGCAGATGCCGGGGGGCGTGCCCGTGGGCACCCTCGCCATCGGCAAGGCCGGCGCCATCAACGCGGCGCTGCTGGCCGCCTCCATCCTCTCGCTCAGCGATGAGGATCTTGCCGAACGCCTCGCCGAATGGCGCGAGCGGCAGACCAATGCGGTTGCGGAGTTCCCCAAGGACGATGACTGAGTCTTTCCCCCTCAAGCCCGGCGCGACCATCGGTATTCTCGGCGGCGGGCAATTGGGCCGCATGCTCTCGCTCGCCGCCAGCCGGCTGGGCATGCGCACCCATATCTTCTGCCCCGACGCCGCCAGCCCCGCCTTCGACGTCACCCCCTGGAAGACGGTGGCCGATTATGGCGACGTGGCGGCGCTGCGGGCCTTTGCCGGCGCGGTCGACGTGGTGACCTATGAGTTCGAGAACGTGCCCCTGGCCACCGCCCGGGTTATCGCCGAGCATGTGACGCTTTATCCCGGCCCGCGGGCACTCGAAGTCAGCCAGGACCGGCTGGCCGAAAAAGGGTTCCTGAGCCATGCGGGGGTGGCCATTGCCCCCTATCACCCGGTGCGCGCCGCCGACGATCTGCCGGCGGCGGTCGACGCCATCGGCCTGCCCGCCGTGCTCAAGACCACCCGGCTGGGCTATGACGGCAAGGGCCAGCGCATCCTGCGCAGCCCCGGGGACGCCGAAGCCGCCGTCGCCGAGATCGGCGGGGTCGACCTGGTCCTCGAAGGCTTCGTGCCGTTCGAAAAGGAAATCTCGGTGATCGTCGCGCGCGGACGCGATGGCGCGGCGGTAACCTATGACCCGGCCGAGAACGTCCACGCCAACCACATCCTCAAGACCTCGACCCTCCCCGCCGCCATCTCCCCGGCGGCGGCGGCCATGGCCCGCGACATCGCCACGAGGATTGCCCAGGCCCTTGACTATGTCGGCACCATGGGGGTGGAATTCTTCCTCGTCGCCGATGGCGAGGCGCCCGAACTCCTCGTCAACGAGATCGCGCCCCGCGTTCACAATTCCGGGCACTGGACGGAGGCTGTCTGCGTCACCGACCAGTTCGAGAACCATATCCGCGCCATTTGCGGCTGGCCGCTGGGCCAAACGACGCGGCTGGCCGATGTGGTGATGGAAAACCTCATCGGCAACGAGATCGCCGATATTGCCGGCCTCGCCGCCGCGCCCGGTGTCCGGCCCCATGTCTATGGCAAGGCCGAGGCGCGGGCGGGGCGCAAGATGGGGCACGTCAATCGCGTCGTGCTGCCCGAGGCCACGAAGTGAGCGGCTCGGCCCGCCAAACTCTGGACAAAGCCCGACTCTTCTGTTAATTCCGCGACCACGGCGACCGGTTTATGCCGGTCGGCGCCGTAACGCTTTTGCGTTTCGGTGTTTGATTTCCAACCGAATTTCTCTAACCGAAAGGGCGGGTGTTCCGCGTGCAAGTAGTCGTTCGCGATAACAATGTCGATCAGGCGCTCCGGGCGCTGAAGAAGAAGTTGCAGCGCGAAGGTGTGTTTCGCGAGATGAAGCTTCGCAACTATTACGAAAAGCCTTCCGAAAAGAAGGCTCGCCAGAAGGCCGAGGCTGTCCGCCGGGCCCGCAAGCTGGCGCGTAAGCGTGCGCAGCGTGAAGCTGGCATCACGACCGGTCGTCGCTAGTCTTTGTTTGGCGCGCTTCCGCTGGAAGCGCTTCAGCCTGCGACTGTTCGACACGAACGTATTTGCAAGAAACGCCGTCCCGCAAGGGCGGCGTTTTCGTTTGCGCTGTGTCGCGTTGAAACGCTTCTATCGGCCACCCGCCTCGGCAAAGAACGCCTGGGCCCGGCCCCAGATGCCGCGCGCCCAGAGATCGCCATGGTCGGCGCCCTCCTCGATCCACAGAAGATAGGGATTGGGGGCCTCCACATAGAGCCGTTCGCCATTGGAGACGCCGACCGTCATGTCGGCCGTGCCATGGGCGACCATGAGCGGCTCCTCGACCGCCCCGATCCAGTCATTGGAGCGGAACTGATCGAGCATCAGCCACGCCACCGGCGCGAAGGGATAGCGCTCGGCGGCGACATTGACCGCCGAATAGAACGGGGTTTCGAGCAGCAGCGCATCGGCCGCCCGCTGGCTGGCCACCCAGACCGCCGGCGAAGCGCCCAGGGAGCGCCCCCAGACGACGATGGCGTCCTCCCGCTCGGCCAGCCAGTCGAACGCTGCCAGCGCATCGGCGAGGATATGATCCTGGGTGATCTCGCCAGGCGACAGCGGGAAACCGCGATAGTCGACCGACAGGAACCCGTAGCCGGCTTCGACAAACGCGGCAAAGCGCTCATGCTCGGCGGAAAAGCTGCCCGTATTGCCCTTGAGATAGAGGATGGCCGGCAGAGCGTCGGCCGGCGGCGCATACCAGCCGGCGATCACCTCGCCCTCGCTGGTCGGGATGGAGACGATCTCGGCTGCCATCCCCACCGCCTGCGGGTCGAAGATCTCCCCGGCCGGGCTGAAAAAGAAGCTGCGCTGATTGACGTAGAGATAGGCGAGCAACCCGCCATAGACCACGACGAGCAGCACCACGACGCCGATGGCGATCTTCTTGACCATAAAAATCCCTCCCGGCCGCCTCAGGGTATTGCCAGCCCCTGATACCGCCGGGAGGACTGGGCGTCTAGTTCAGCGCCTCTTGCCCCAGCGCCACGCGGAAGGCCCGCGCGAACACTTCCGGCGGCTGGCCGCCCGAAATGGCGAACTGGTTGTTGAAGATGAAGAAGGGGACGCCATTGATGCCCTGCTGGCTGGCCGAGACCGCCATGGCCTTGGTGGTATCGAGTTCCGCCTGATCGGTGATCAGCGCCAGCGCCGCCTCGCGATCGAAGCCGTGCGCCGCGGCGATATCGGCCAGCAGCGCATTGTCGGTGATGTCGCGGCCTTCGAGGAAATAGGCGGCGGCGAAGGCCTTGGCGAGCGCGTATTGCTGCTCGGGCGCGGCCGAACGGATCAGCGTATGCGGCTTGACCGTGGGATAGCTCATGGGCTGGACGGAGAGATCGAGCGGCACGCCGGCATCGCGCGCCGCGGCCTCGACACGCCCCTGCATGGCCCCGATATCGCCGCCATATTTGGCCTCGAGCCTTTCCTTGGTATTCTGCCCCGCCTCGGGCGTCGAGGGGTCGAGGAGGAAGGGATGGTGGAAAATCTCCACCTTCACAGCGTCATCGAGCAGGGCCAGCGCCTGATCCAGCCGCGCCGTGCCGATCAGGCACCACGGGCAGACGATATCGGTGAACAGATCGATGCGAATGGCCTGGGTCATGAAAATCCTTCTCTGTTGCGCCCAAAATGGGCACGCGCCTGCCCGCGCTCAAGTACGCACAGCGGTGTAACCGAAAACAAAAGGGCCCGGAAATCGCTTCCGGGCCCTTTGCCGATGATCGCAATCGCGAAATCAGTGGTTCATCGACTTGACGATGGCCTCGGTGACCTTCTTGGCGTCGCCGAACAGCATCATGGTGTTGTCGCGGAAGAACAACTCGTTCTGCACGCCCGCATAACCGGCGGCCATGCCGCGCTTGATGAACAGCACCGTGCCGGCCTTCTCCACGTCGAGGATCGGCATGCCGTAGATCGGCGAGGTCTTGTCGGTCTTGGCGGCGGGGTTGGTCACGTCATTGGCGCCTATGACGAAAGCCACGTCGGCCTGGGCGAACTCGGAGTTGATGTCCTCGAGCTCGAACACTTCGTCATAGGGCACATTGGCTTCGGCCAAGAGCACGTTCATGTGCCCCGGCATGCGGCCCGCCACCGGGTGGATAGCGTATTTGACGTCGACACCGGCCGCCTTGAGCTCGTCGGCCATTTCGCGCAGCGCATGCTGGGCCTGGGCCACCGCCATGCCGTAGCCGGGCACGATGATGACCTTGGAGGCGTTCTGCATGATGAAGGCGGCGTCTTCCGCCGAGCCCTGCTTGACCGGGCGCTCCTCGACACCGCCGGCGGAAGCGGCGGCATCGTCGCCCCCGAACCCGCCCAGGATCACCGAGATGAAGCTGCGGTTCATGGCCTTGCACATGATGTAGGAGAGGATGGCGCCCGAGGAGCCGACCAGCGCACCGGTGATGATCAGCGCCGTGTTGCCCAGGGTGAAGCCGATGCCCGCTGCCGCCCAGCCCGAATAGGAATTGAGCATGGACACGACGACCGGCATGTCCGCGCCGCCGATCGGGATGATCATCAGCCCACCCAGAATGAGGGCGAGGATGGTGATCGCCCAGAAGGCCATGGGATCGGCAGTGAGCGAGAAATACCAGACCAGCACGACGATCGCCACGGCGACCGCGATGTGGATGAGGTGCCGCGCCGGCAGGAGGATCGGCTTGCCGCTCATGCGGCCGTCGAGCTTGGCGAAGGCGATGACCGAACCGGTGAAGGTGAAGGCACCGATGGCCGTGCCGATGCTCATTTCGATGAGCGCCTGCACATGGATATGGCCCGGCTCCCCGATGCCGAAGGCGACCGGGGCATAGAGCGCCGCGGCGGCCACGAACACGGCGGCAAGGCCGACCAGCGAGTGGAAGGCCGCGACGAGCTGCGGCATCGCCGTCATGGGCACGCCGCGCGCGATGAACGCGCCGATGCCGCCACCGATGGCAAGGCCCCCGATGATCAGCACCCAGGCGAAAGGATCGGTGGGCGCCGCGATGGCCAGCGTGGTGAGCACGGCGATGGTCATGCCGACCATGCCGAAGGTATTGCCGCGCCGTGCCGTGGTGGGCGAGGAGAGCCCGCGCAGGGCGAGAATGAACAGCGACCCGGCGACCAGATAGGCCAGGGCCGCGATATTGGCGGAAATCATGTCCTCAGCCCTTCTTCTTGTACATCGCCAGCATGCGCTGGGTGACGAGGAAGCCCCCGAAAATGTTGACGCTCGCCAGAATGAGCGCCACGAAGCCGAACCAGCGGGCCGGGCCGGGCTCGCCGACGCTGGCCACGCCCACGGCGAGCAGCGCACCCACCACGATCACCGAGGAGATCGCGTTGGTCACCGCCATGAGGGGGGTATGAAGAGCCGGAGTCACCGACCAGACGACGTAATAGCCGACGAAGATCGCCAGCACGAACACCGAGAGAAAAAAGAAAAAGGGATCAACGACGCCGCCCATTATGCCTCTCCATCCGATTTGATCACAGTCTTTTTCGCGGCAGGTTTTTTCGCTGCGGGCTTGCGGGCCGGGGCCTTCCTGGCCGCAGGCTTGGCGGCTTCGGGAGCGGCCTCAGCGGTTTTCGATGCAGCGCCGGTCTTGGCCGGGGTGCGCTTGCGCGCAGGCTTCTCGCCGGCCACCGAAACCGCACCGGCCGTCGCGACCTTGGCCTCTGCCGCCTTGGCGGCGGCGCCGGTCTTGGCGGGCGCCTTGGCAACGGGCTTGTCGGCTTCAACCGGCTTGGGCTCGGCTTTCGCAGCCGCGCTGGCGGCTTCGGCGAAATTGGGGTGGACCACCGCACCGTCGCGGGTGAGCAGCGTCGCCTTGACCAGTTCGTCCTCCCAATCGACCTTGAGCGCCTTGGCGTCCTTGTCGATCATGGTCTCGAGGAAAGCGAGGAGGTTCTTGGCATAGAGCTGCGAGGCGGTGGCGGCGATCTTGCCGGCGCGGTTGAGGAGACCGATGATGGTCACCCCGTTATGCACCACGACTTCGCCGGGACGGGTCAATTCGACATTGCCGCCACGTTCGGCGGCGAGATCGACCAGCACCGAACCCGGAGCCATGGATTCGACCATCGCTTTGGTGACGAGCCTCGGGGCCGGACGGCCGGGGATCAGCGCCGTGGTGACCACGATATCCTGCTTGGCGATGTGACCCGCGACAAGCTCGGCCTGGGCCGCCTGTTCCTCTGGGGTCAGCTCACGCGCGTAGCCGCCGCTGCCCGAAGCGTCTTTGAGCGCATCGGTCATGATGAACTTGGCGCCCAGCGATTCCACCTGCTCGCCCGCCGCGGCGCGCACGTCGGTGGCCGAGACGGCGGCACCGAGGCGGCGAGCGGTGGCGATGGCCTGCAGGCCGGCGACGCCGGCGCCCATCACGAACACCTTGGCCGCGCGCACCGTACCGGCGGCGGTCATCATCATGGGCATGGCCCGGTCATAGGCCAGCGCCGCCTCGATCACCGCCTGGTAGCCGGCGAGGTTGGCCTGCGAGGACAGCACGTCCATGACCTGGGCGCGCGTGATGCGCGGCATCAGTTCCATGGCCAGGACGGAGAACCCGGCTCCGGCCAGCGCGGCCAGCGCCGCTTCGTTTCCATAGGGATCGGCGACGGCGAGCACCAGCGCGCCCTTGGCCGCGCCCGACAGCGCCCCGACCTCCGGCCGCCGGACCGCGAGGATCACATCGGCGCCCTTGACGGCGGCGGCGGCGGTGGCCTCAAGGCTCGCCCCGGCGGCTTCGTACTGGCCGTCCAGAATGCGCGAGGCGTCCCCCGCTCCTTTTTCGACGCTGACCGTCGCACCGAACCCGATGAGCTTGGCGACGGTCTCGGGTGTCGCGGCAACACGGGTCTCGCCCCCCGCGCGCTCACGCATGACCGCAATTTTCATGAAAAATTCCCTCTTGTGACCCGCCATGCGGGCCTGTGCCCTAGGCGACGAAAACCAGATACAGAACGACCAGAACGGCCGCGGTGACGATGGTCGACCACTTCAGGCCACTCATGAAGGCACCGTAGGTCTTGGTGTGCTCGACGAGGTCCTTTTCCTTCTGCGACTCGGTCAAGGGCTTGTCGGTATAGGTTGCGACCATTTCTTCGGCCATGTCGTATTCCCCTGTTGATCTGAAAAAGCGATGGGCCCCTTTAGGGCTGAGTTTGCTCGAGTTCGTCAATGAGTCTTTCGATCATCGACAGTCCCAGCGACCAGAATTGCGGATCGCGCGCATCGAGCCCGAAGGGTGCCAGCAGTTCCGAATGATGCTTGGAGCCCCCGGCGCTCAGCATTTCGAAATAGCGTTCGGCAAAGCCTTCGCTCGATTTTTCATATTGCGCAAAGAGCGAATTAACCAGGCAATCGCCGAATGCATAGGCGTAAACATAGAAGGGCGCGTGAATGAAATGCCCGACATAGGTCCAGAGTGAGCCATATTCCTCGGGCAGGCGGATGCCCGGTCCCAGGCTCTCGCGGGAAATCTCCATCCAGAACCTGTCGAGTTCCTCGGCCCGCAATTCGCCTTCGCGGCGCGCCAGATGCACTTTGCGCTCGAAGGTGTAGAACGAGATCTGCCGCACCACGGTGTTGAGCATGTCCTCGATCTTTGACGCGATGAGCGCGAAACGCTGCCGGGGATCGCTGGTCTGGTCGAGAATGGCGCGGAAGGTCAGCATCTCCCCGAACACGCTGGCCGTTTCGGCAAGGGTCAGGGGCGTGGGGGCCATCAATTCACCCTGCGACGCCGCCAGCCGCTGATGCACCCCATGGCCCAACTCATGGGCCAGCGTCATCACGTCGCGCGTCCGGCCCATATAGTTGAGCATCAGATAGGGATGCGCCGTGGTGACGGTGGGATGGGCGAAGGCGCCCGGCGCCTTGTTGGGCTTGACCGGCGCATCGATCCAGCCGCTGTCGAAGAAGGGCTGCGCGATCTCGGCCAGCCGCGGCGAGAACCGCCCATACGCGTCGAGCACGGTGGTCTTGGCGGTTTCCCAATCGAAGATGCGATCGTCGGAGGTGGGCAGCGGCGCATTGCGGTCCCAGGGGTCGAGCTGGTCCTTGCCGAACCATTTGGCCTTCATCTGGTAGTAGCGATGGGAAAGCCGCGGATAGGCCTCGCGCACCGCCTTCTCCAGCGCCTCGACTACCTCGCGCTCCACCGAATTGGCCAGATGCCGGCTGTCGGCGACGTCCTCATAGCCGCGCCAGCGATCGGAAATCTCCTTGTCCTTGGCCATCACATTGGTGATGTGGACGAAAAGCCGCTTATTGTCCGAAAGGGTCTTCGACAGGGCCTTGAACGCGCTGGCGCGCTTGGCCTCGTCCTTGTCACTGAGCAGATTCAGCGTCTGCTCGAGGCCCAGCGTCTCACCATCGACCTCGAATTTGAGCGAAGCCATGGTTTCGTCGAACAGCCGGTTCCAGGCCGCGTGGCCGGTGACATATTTGTCATGGAACAGCTCTTCCACGCGATCTTCGAGCTGATAGGGCCGCGATTTGCGCAATTCGGTGAACCAGGGGCGGTAATGGGCCAGGTCGGCGCTGCGGCCGAAGGCGGCGTCGAGCACATCGTCCGCGATGCGGTTGATCTCCAGGGCGAAGAACAGGGTCCGCGTCGAAAATGCGGTCAGCTTGTCCTGGGTATCGCCGAGGAATTTGGCGCGGTCGGGATCGGCGGTGTTCTGCGCATAGTTGAGATAGGCGAACGAGCCCAGCCGCCCGAACACCTCGTCGAGCTTTTCATAGCGCCGGACCGCCGCGACCAGCCCATCGGACCCGGCGAGGCTTTCGAGCTTGCTCTTGTAATCGGCCTCGAACGCCCTGGTCTCGGCCTCGAGAAAAGCGAGGTCGGCCTTGAGTTCTTCCGACCCCACCCCGGGATAGAGATCGGACAGATCCCATTCGGGCAGATCGCCGAACTGATTGTGGGTCGATTGCGGGACGGCAGAGGTCATGATGGGTGGACTCGACGGAAATTCGGTATGGCGCCGCACCATATCGGCGCCGCCGCCATGTGCCAAGGGCACGCCTTGCCGCGCCCCATCCTTAAACGCCTGTTAAGCGATGGCTTCTAGCCTGACCCAAATCGGCACAGAACGGCGATTCGCAGCACCGATCGCCGTGCCGGCGTTTTGTTGGGTCCGGAGTCGCTCGCCCATATGCACAAGGTTCTCATCGTCGACGATGATCCCATCCATTGTCGATTGGCCGGCGAAGTGGTCGCCCGCGCCGGGTTCACGCCGCTGATCGCCCATTCCGGCCGCGAAGCCATGGATGTGCTGAGAAAGACCACCGGCATCGGCGCCATGATCCTCGATCTCGTCATGCCCGATATGGACGGCATGGCGGTGCTCGAAGCGCTGCGGCGGGAATCGATCGCCCTGCCGGTCATCGTCCAGACCGCCCAGACCTCCCTCGACGCGGTGATCTCGGCCATGCGGCTGGGGGCGGTGGATTTCTTCGTCAAGCCCGTCGCCCCCGAGCGCATCACTATCTCGCTGCGCAACGCCCTCAAGCTGGGGACGCTGGAGACCAGCCTCAAGGCCGAGCGCGCCCGCCGCGACGGCAGCTTCTCCTTTGCCCATATCATCGCCTCCAGCCCGGCCATGGCCCGTACCCTCACCGTGGGCAAAAAGGCCGCCGCCAGCACCATTCCGGTGCTGATCGAGGGCGAATCCGGGGTCGGCAAGGAATTGCTGGCCCGCGCCATCCAGGGCACCGGGGACCGGGCCGGCAAGCCGTTCATCACCGTCAATTGCGGCGCCATCCCCGCGAATCTCGTCGAATCCACGCTGTTCGGGCACGTCAAGGGAGCGTTTACCGGCGCCACCGCCGACGCGCCGGGCAAATTCCGCGAGGCCCATGGCGGCACGCTGTTTCTCGACGAAGTGGGGGAATTGCCGCCCGAGGTGCAGGTCAAGCTGCTGCGCGCCTTGCAGGAGGGCGAGATCGAGCCGGTCGGCGCGGCAAGGGCGACAAAGGTCAATGTCCGGGTCATCTCGGCGACCAATCGGCGCCTGCTCAACCTGACCAGGCAAGGCCTGTTCCGCGAAGACCTCTATTACCGCCTCAACGTGTTTCCCATCTACCTGCCGCCCCTGCGCGAGCGGCGCGAGGACATCCCGGCCCTTGTCGAGCGCTTCATCGCCCGCTTCGCCGCCGAGGAGGGCCGCCGGGTGGTGGCCATCGCCCCAGACGCGCTGGCCATGCTGAAAACCTTCGACTGGCCCGGTAATATCCGCCAACTGGAAAACGCGGTGTTCCGCGCCGTGGTGCTGGCCGATGGGCCGCTGCTCACCCTGGGCGACTTCCCCCAGATCGTCGCGGCGGTCGAGGGGCGCGACGCCGCCCAGCAGACCGGCGCGCGGGGCTTCACCCCCACGGTGCCCGTCCATATCGATGACGCCCCTGCCCTGCCGCGCCTGCCGGTCCCTGAACCGACGCCGGTGCCCGGACGGTTCCTCGACGATGCTGGCAATCTTCTGCCGCTGGCCGAGATCGAGCGCGACCTGATCGCCTTTGCCATCGATCACCACGCCGGACGCATGGCGCAGGTGGCCCGCCAGCTCGGCATCGGCCGCTCGACCCTTTACCGCAAACTCAAGGAATACGGGATCGAACCCGGAGCGCAACATGTTGCCTGAAAGCCTCAATGATCCGCGTTCGACGATGACGCAAATGCGAGCCGGTTGGCCGGCCCGCCATCCCCACATAGACTCCAATCTGCGGGCATCCGTCTCAGATTCGCCGGAGACGGCACCGGCACGATGGAAACGAATGGATATGGGCTTGGGGATGAAGACGCTCTTTCTCGCAGCGCTGGCGGGCGTGTCTCTGCTGGCGTTCCCTTCGGTGTCGTCCGCCTATCAGACGGTTTCGGTGGCCGGGGTCGAAGCAACCCGCATTCTCATCGCCCCGCCGCGCAACGATCTCGAACGGTCCATCCGGGCCGGCTTGCAGCAAGCGCTTGACGACGCCACCGGCGCCCGGGCCGGCGCCGATGCCCGCCAGCTCTATTATTTCTACGGCACGCGCCATTTCGCGCCGCTCTGGCTGGAGGAAACCACCGACGGCATCGTCTTTTCCGCCGCGGCGGAAAGCGTCATCGCGCTGTTCGAGGACGCCAATCTCCAGGGCCTCGATCCCGACGACTATCGCCTCGAAGGGCTCGATGTCGCCGCCGCGTCGGGCAACCCGCACGCGCTGGCCGGGCTCGAAGCCGCGTTTTCGGCCGCCATCCTGCGCTATGCCACCGACGCCCATGCCGGGCGGCTCGATCCCCGCACCGTCTCGGGCTTCATCGACGTCGCGCCCAAGACGGTCGACGAAGCCGAGCTGTTTTCAGCACTGGCCGCCAGCGGCGACCCGGCATCGGTCCTGATGCGCTACCACCCCACCCATCCCGAATTCGTCGCCCTGCGCGATCTCCTCGCCCGACACGAGGCCGGTGAGTTCGAAGCGCGCGAGCCGATCGCCGAAAGTGGGCTGATCAAGCTCGGCATGCACGATCCGCGCGTCCCGCTGCTGCGCGACCGACTGGAGATCGACGCGCCGATCGGCGGCGATGCAGCGGTCTACGACGCCCAGCTGATGGCCGCGATCGAGGCCTTCCAGACCCGGATGGGGCTCAACCCCGACGGAGTGGTGGGCCCGGCGACCATCGCCGCCATCAACGGCGCCAACGGGTCCAGCCGCGCCGAGATCATCGCCAATATGGAACGGTGGCGCTGGATGCCCGAGGATCTGGGCGCGTTCAACGTTTTCGTCAACATCCCCGAATATCGGCTCGACGTGGTGCGCGACGGGCGGTCGGTGTGGGACACAAGGGTCATCGTGGGGACCAAGGCCAACCAGACGCCGGTCTTTTCCGACATGATCCGCCATGTGGTGACCAATCCCTATTGGAACGTGCCCTCCTCCATCCTCTCGGGGGAAATCTTCCCGCAGGTGGCGCGCAACCCCAATTATATCGCCAGCCAGAACATGGAACTGCTCTATCAGGGACAGGCGATCGATCCGTGGACGGTGGACTGGAGCCGGGCCACGCCCTCCATGTTCCGCGTGCGCCAGAAGCCGGGCACCTCGAACGCCCTGGGACAGGTGAAATTCCTGTTCCCCAACTCCCACGACGTCTATCTGCACGATACCAATGCCCGCTATCTGTTCGACCGCTCCATGCGGGCCCTCAGCCATGGCTGCGTGCGGGTGGAGGACCCGTTCGGCTTTGCCGAAGCCCTGCTCCAGTTCGAGCCCAGCCTCACCGTGGCCTCGCTGGAAACCACGCTGGGCGGCAATGAGCGCTGGTTCAACATGGACCGCAAGGTGCCGGTGCATCTCGCCTATTTCACCCTGCGCATCGATCAGGACGGCACGGTCCGCTCGTTCGGAGACCTCTACGACCACGACGCGAAGATGATCGAACTGCTCGGCCTCTGACCCCGGATACGTTAAACTCCCGTTAGCCTTTTCGCCATGCTGGCGCCGGATTGTGTGGTCATATTCGGACCAAGGGTACGGCTCGGGATGGCGTACACATCCCGTTAGCGTTAACAATCTCGCATGATGTTGATGCTAGTCTGCAGCCGATTTTGACACAAAAACGGGCGAACCGGGTGTGACTTCCAGGGGATCGAAACAGGCCGGCACGGCCATGCGCGCCATCATGGCACTGGTCTTGGCCATGGCGAGCCTTCTGCCGATGACGGCGCCCGCCCAGGCGGCGAACGACCGCGAGCTCTATCTCTATTATACCCACACCAAGGAAACCATCCGCATCGTCTACAAGCGGAACGGCAAGTTCGTCCAGTCGGCGCTCAACGAGCTCAACGTCTTCCTGCGCGACTGGCGGCGCAACGAGCCGGCCCGCATGGACCCGGCCCTGTTCGACGTGTTGTGGGAAGTCTATCGCCAGACCGGGGCCAGCCAGCCCATCCACATCGTTTCGGCCTATCGCTCGCCCCAGACCAATGCCATGCTGGCCTCGACCTCCTCGGGCGTGGCCGACAATTCCCAGCACATGCAGGGCAAGGCCATCGATTTCTACATCCCCGGCGTGCCCGTGTCGCGCATCCGCGAGCTGGGCTTTCTCACCCAAACGGGCGGGGTCGGGTATTATCCCAATTCGGGCAGCCCCTTCGTCCACCTCGATACCGGCAGCGTCCGCGCCTGGCCGCGCATGACCCAGGCCCAGTTGCAGCAATTGTTCCCCGATGGCCGCACCCTGCACATTCCCTCCAATGGGCGCGTCTTGTCCCAGGAAGGCTATCGATACGCCCAAGCCGAATGGCAGCGCTGCCATCGGGTGCCCTGCAATGCGGGCGCGGCCATGGGCGGCTCGGACGTCCAGGTCGCCAATAGCGACCGGCCCCGCACGCTTTGGGACATGATCACCGGCGGCAACAACAACCAGCAGCAGGCGCCGATCCAGGCGGCGGCGGCCCAGCCCGCGCCGCAGCAGCCGCAAGCCGCAGCGGCGGCCCCCGCCGCCCCCGTCCAGCAGGTTGCCGCCATCGCGCCTCCGGCGCCGCCGGCCCGCCCGGGCGATCTCATCGCCGGCACCATGGTCGCCGATGCCCCGAGCGCACCGGCCAATATCCCCTTCCAGGTGATCGACGCCCAGCAGATGATCCAGCAGGTCGCCATGGCCGACACGACGGACGCCCAGGCGCCCCTGCCCCCCTCCATGTCGCGGACCCTTGCCGAAATGCGCGAGGCCACCCCTTCGGCCTATGCCCCGTCCGGCGGCCGGCTCGAAGTCGCTTCGATCGAGAACGCCCCCACCCCGCTGGCCCGCCCCGATTTCGGCCCGGCGGTCACCGCCTCGATCGCGCCGCAGGCCCTCGAACAAGCCTCGTCCCCGGCCATAAGCCCCGACAGCGCCAATGACGACCTCGCCGCCTTTGCCGCCCTGTTCGACGGCGCCGTGCTGCCCCAGGCCGACACATCGGATGCCGCCATGGACAATGCCCGTGCCAGCCTGGCCGTCGCGGCCGGCGAACTCTTCGCCCCCCAGGTCGAAACGGCCTTGCAGGCGCTCACCGCACCCTCCGCCCTCTCCAGCGCGCAATTCGCCTTTGACGCCGAACCCATGGCTGCGGGCAGCCCGGGAGACATGGTGCCCGCGACGGGCTTCACCCGCACCGCGTCGCTGGGCCATTCCAGTTCCGCCTTCGGCCCGGCCCAGACCATATGGGTGCATTACGACAGCGCAGCGCAGTGACATAGTCTGGTCCTCTTCGGTTGCCAAAAAGGCGCGGTCTGACTACATCAGACCAATACGGCGTTCGCGTCGCACAAACGTCATAAGGCCTGCCATTGTCCGAAAAACCGTCCACTCCGCTCCTCGATGCGATTTCTTCGCCTGCCGACCTCAAGGATCTCAAGCGAGACCAGTTGATCGACCTCGCGGCGGAATTGCGCGCCGAAGTGATCGACGCGGTGTCGGTGACCGGCGGTCATCTGGGCGCCGGGCTGGGCGTGGTCGAATTGACCGTCGCGCTGCATCACATCTTCGACGCGCCCCATGACCGCATCATCTGGGATGTGGGCCACCAGGCCTATCCGCACAAGGTCCTGACCGGCCGCCGCGACCGCATCCGCACCCTGCGCCAGAAGGACGGTCTCTCGGGCTTCACCAAGCGCGGGGAAAGCCCCTACGACCCGTTCGGCGCCGGCCATTCCTCCACCTCGATTTCGGCCGGGCTGGGCATGGCCGTGGCGTCAGAGTTGAGCGGCCAGACGCGCAATGTGATCGCGGTGATCGGCGACGGCGCCATTTCCGCCGGCATGGCCTATGAGGCCATGAACAATGCCGGGGCCATGGATGCGCGCCTGATCGTGGTCCTCAACGACAACGACATGTCAATCGCCCCGCCCACCGGCGCGATGAGCGCCTATCTCGCCCGCCTCGTCTCCGGCCCGGCCTATCGCGGCCTGCGCGACGCGGCCAAGCAGGTGAGCCAGATCCTTCCCCCCTTCTTCAAGGACAAGGCGCGCAAGACCGAGGAATATGCGCGGGGCTTCTGGACCGGCGGCACGCTGTTCGAGGAACTGGGCTTTTACTATGTCGGCCCCATCGACGGGCACAATCTCGACCACCTCCTGCCGGTGCTGCGCAATGTGCGCGACGCGGACAAGGGCCCCATCCTCGTCCATGTGGTCACCCAGAAGGGCAAGGGCTACGCCCCCGCCGAGGCCTCGGCCGACAAATATCACGGCGTCTCGAAATTCAACGTGATCACCGGCGCCCAGGCCAAGGCCCCCTCCAACGCCCCCTCCTACACCTCGGTCTTTGCCGAAAGCCTGATCGCCGAGGCGACGCACGACGACAAGATTGTCGCCATCACCGCCGCCATGCCGGGCGGCACCGGCCTCGACAAGTTCGCGGCGAGGTTCCCGGCCCGGACCTTCGATGTCGGGATCGCCGAACAACACGCGGTCACCTTCGCAGCGGGCATGGCGACCGAAGGGCTCAAGCCCTTCTGCGCCATCTATTCCACCTTCCTGCAGCGCGCCTATGACCAGGTGGTCCATGACGTGGCAATCCAGAACCTGCCGGTGCGGTTTCCCATCGATCGCGCCGGCTATGTCGGCGCCGATGGCCCGACCCATGCGGGGGCATTCGACGTCGCCTATCTGGCAACGCTTCCCAATATGGTGGTGATGGCCGCCGGCGACGAGGCGGAATTGCGCCATATGGTGGCGACCGCCGCCGCCTACGACCAGGGCCCCATCGCCTTCCGCTATCCGCGCGGCGACGGCATGGGCGTCGAGATGCCCGAACGCGGCAGCCTGCTCGAGATCGGCAAGGGCCGCGTGCTGCGGGAAGGCACCACGGTCGCGCTGCTCTCTTTCGGCACGCGGCTGGCCGAATGCCTCGCCGCCGCCGAAACGCTGGGCGCCTACGGATTTTCGACCACCGTGGCCGATGCCCGCTTCGCCAAGCCGCTCGATGAAGGCCTGCTGGCCGATCTAGCCCGCAACCACGCGGTGCTGCTGACCGTCGAAGAGGGCGCCATCGGCGGCTTCGGCTCGCATGTGGCGACCCGCATGGCGCAACTCGGCCTGTTGGACAACGGGCTCAAATTCCGCCCGCTGATGATGCCAGACCGCTATATCGAGCATGCGGGCCAGCCCGACATGTACGCCCAGGCGGGCCTCGATAAAGCCGCGATCGTCGAAACCGCCCTGCGGGCCCTGGGCGATCAGGACACGGCGCGCGCCGCCCTGCTCAGCTCGGGATTCGACGCGATCTGACCGAAAGGGCCGGCCGGAACGGACTGGCGAAGCGGCTTATTCGGCCGCTTCCTCATAATCGGCAACGCCGCCTTCGACCATGCCCAGCGCGTGCAGATAGAGATCGAGGATGGCTTCCTGCTCGGCCCGCTCATTGCGGTCCTGCTTGCGGATGCGCACGATCTGGCGCATCACCTTGGTATCGAAGCCCGAGCCCTTGGCCTCGGCATAGACTTCCTTGATATCGTCGGCGATGGCCTTCTTTTCTTCCTCGAGCCGCTCGATGCGCTCGATAAAGGCGCGCAACTGGTCCCGGGCGATGCCGTGGTCTGCCATGAATCACTCTTTCATTTGCGTAAAATGATAGTGAGCCTATCAACGCCATCGGCCCATCGACTGCAAGCCTTGCCTGCGAAAACCCACAGCGGCTTTTTGCCCTGTGGATAGCGCCGACGCAATTGCGCCGCATGGGGCGGCAAGATGGGTGGCCCGAGGGTTTTCACCCTTGGTCCCTCTCTTCTGCACCACAAGGCGTCCCGCCCATTGACATCCTTCCCCCCCTTGCCCAGAAACACCATGGCATTTCAAAACCGCAAGCGATCCGTCACCGTGCTGTCATTGCTCCGCAATAGCCTTCTCGCCATTGCCGTCCCGTTGACGGCCATCGTCGGCACCGTATCGCCGGCCCAGGCCGATCTCCGGATCTGCAACGAAACCCAGAACACCATCTCGATCGCCTTCGGCTATCGTGCGGAATCGGGCTGGCAATCGGAAGGATGGTGGGTGGCGGGCCCGGAGGCCTGCGCCATCGTCTATCAGGGCGATCTGAAGTCGCGCTACTACTACCTCTATGCCGTCGACGACATGGCGGGCGGAGCCTGGGACGGGTCGGTCTATATGTGCACACAGGATGCCAGCTTTACCATCTTCGGTGTCGAGGATTGCCTCGCCCGCGGTTACGAACGCACCGGTTTCTTCGAGATCGACGTGCAGAACCGGACCGACTGGACGATGCAGCTCACCGAAGCCAACTCAACGAATATGGACCTGCAATGAAGAGATCGCGCCGCGTCAAAATCCTGGCTACGCTGGGCCCTGCCTCCAATGACATCAAGGTCATCGAGGAACTGGCGCGGGCCGGTGCCGACGTCTTCCGCATCAATATGAGCCATGCCAGCCATGAGCTGATGCGCGAGACCGTCGCCAAGATCCGCTCCGTCGAGCGGACACTCAAATATCCCATTGGCATCCTCATCGACCTGCAGGGCCCCAAGCTGCGCATCGGCCGCTTTGCCGAGGGCTCGGTAATGCTGGCCAAGGACGAGACCTTCACCCTCGACGCCTCCGACACCCCGGGCGACAAGACCCGCATCTACCTGCCCCATCCGGAGATATTCTCGTCCATCGCCGTGGGCGATCGGCTGCTGCTCGATGACGGCAAGATCGAATTGCGCGTCACCGCGATTTCACCCGAGGCGATCAACACCACCGTGGTCTATGGCGGCAAGCTCTCGGACCGCAAGGGCGTCTCCCTGCCCGATACCATGCTCGCCGTGGGGGTCCTCACCGACAAGGACCGCGCCGATCTCCAGGCCGCGCTCGAAATGGAAATCGACTGGGTGGCGCTGTCCTTCGTGCAGCGCCCCGAGGACATGATCGACGTGCGCAAGCTGGTGCAGGGCCGGGCCGGCGTTCTCGCCAAGATCGAGAAGCCCCAGGCCATCGAACGGCTCGAGGAAATCATCCGGCTCTCGGACGCCATCATGATCGCGCGCGGCGACCTGGGCGTGGAAATGCCGCTCGAAACCGTGCCTGGACTGCAAAAGCGCATGATCCGCATGTGCCGCCGCCTCGGAAAGCCGGTGGTGGTGGCCACCCAGATGCTCGAATCCATGATCACCGCGCCGGTCCCGACCCGCGCCGAGGTCTCGGACGTCTCCATCGCGGTGTTCGAAGGGGCCGATGCGGTCATGCTCTCGGCGGAAAGCGCTTCGGGCGCCTATCCGGTCGAGGCCGTCACCACGATGAACAAGATCGCCGAGGCGGTCGAGCAGGACGCCAATTATCGCGGCATCATCCGCGCCCAGGCCACCGAGCCCGAGGCGACCGCCGCCGACGCCATATCGGCCGCCACCCGGCAGGTGGCCGAAACCCTCGATCTGGCCGCCATCGTCACCTACACCTCCTCGGGCTCCACCGGCATCCGCGCCTCCCGCGAACGGCCGAGCAAGCCGATCATCGCGCTCTCGCCCAAGATTTCCACCGTGCGCAGGCTGTCCATCGTCTGGGGCCTGCATTGCGTGCAGACCGAGGACGCCATCTCCCTCGAGGACATGGTCGGGCGCGCCTGCTCGATCGCCTATGTGGAAGGCCTGGCGCGTCCGGGCGACCGGGTGGCCATCACCGCCGGCGTGCCGCTGGGCACCCCCGGCGCGACCAACATGCTGCGCATCGCCTTTGTCGGCCAGGACGGCGCTGGCGGGTCATAACCGGCCCAGACGCAAATCAGCAGGAAGGGCCGGTCGACGCACCGGCCCTTTTTCATTGCTTGGACTGGCCACGAAAAAAGGCCCGCCGAGGCGAGCCCTTTTCAAACAGCCTAAGCGGCAGCTCAGCCCTGGCGGGCCTTCATGCGCTTGTTGACCTTGTTGATGATATAGGTGCGGCCGCGGCGGCGGACCAGCTTGTTGTCCCGGTGCCGCGCCATGAGCGCCTTGAGCGAGTTGCGGATTTTCATATTCTAACCTCGGGGCCTTAAAAAAATCGGCGGAGCACACGGCCCCGCAGCATCAGTTGGCGCGGAACATAGGGGCAAAGCCCAAAAGTGTCAACGCCGAGTCACACCGCCTCAACAGCGTTTTTCGAGCGTTTCGACAGGATTTCAGCGCCTTTCCCGGGTGCGGGCACTTTCCGGATCGGCCTTGATCTCCTCCCAGCGGATGCAGGACACTTCCGACGCCACATCGGTGAGCTCGAGCGGCGGCACCACCTGGGCGCAGCGCTCGACCGCATAGGGGCAGCGCGTGCGGAAATAGCACCCCGAAGGCGGGTTGATCGGCGAGGGGATTTCCCCCTCCAGCCCCTCTATGGTGCTCTCCCGCGCCAGCCTGGGGTCGGCGATCGGCACAGCGGTCAAGAGGGCCCGGCTATAGGGATGCCGGGGCTCGTTATAGAGCGTCTCGCTTTCCGCCAGCTCGGCGATGCGCCCCAGATATAGCACCAGGATGCGGTCGGAAACATGCCGCACCACCGAAAGGTCGTGGCTGATGAAGATCAGGGTCAGCCCGAACTCGTCCTTGAGATCGGCCAGGAGGTTGAGGATCTGGGCCTGGATGGAAACGTCGAGCGCCGAGACCGGCTCGTCGCACAGGATCAGCTTGGGCCCGGTAACCAGCGCCCGGGCAATGCCGATGCGCTGCGCCTGGCCGCCGGAAAATTCATGCGGATAGCGGTTGGCCATCTCGGGCAGGAGCCCTACGGCATCCATCATCTCGCGCACGCGCTTCCTGCGTTGCTCGGCCTTCATCTCCGGCTTGAGGGTGCGCAGGGGGTCGGCGATGATCTCCCCCACCGTCATGCGCGGATTGAGCGAGGCCAGCGGGTCCTGGAAGATGATCTGCAGGTCGGTACGCGCTTTGCGCATGTCGCGCTTGGAGAACTCGGTGAGGTCCTTGCCCAGCCACAGCACCTTGCCGTCATCGGGCTCGATGAGCTGCAGGATGCACCGGCCGAGGGTGGATTTCCCGCACCCCGATTCCCCGACGATCCCGAGGGTTTCCCCGCGCCGGACGCTGAAGCTCACATCGTCGACCGCCGTCAGCATCAAGGGCTTCTGGAAGATGCCGTTGGCAATGGCAAAGCGCTTGGTCAGGTGCTCGACATCGAGCAATACGCTTGCATCGGTATTCATTGCGCCGCCATGTCCTCTTCGCTCATCTCGCCTTCGTAAAAGCACGCGCTCAGCCGGTTGTGCTCGCGCCGGATCAGGTCCGGCCGCTCCTTGATGCAGCGATCGAAGCGATAGGCACAGCGCGGGTTGAACGCGCATCCGGGCGGCAGGTTGGTGAGATTGGGCGGCAGCCCCTTGATCGGCGCCAGCCGCTCCCGGCCCTGCTGCACATGCGGGGTCGAATGCAGGAGGCCGAACGTATAGGGATGGCGCGGATCGTAGAACAATTCGTCCACCGTCCCCTTCTCGACGACCCGGCCCGCATACATCACCATCATCTCGTCGGCCAGCCCGGCCACCACGCCCAGATCGTGGGTGATGATGATCAGCGCCGTACCGAACTTGTCGGTCAATTCCGCGAAGAGCTTGAGCATCTGGGCCTGCACGGTGACGTCCAGCGCCGTGGTCGGTTCATCGGCGATCAGCACCTTGGGATCGCACAGCAGCGCCATGGCGATCATGACGCGCTGACGCTGACCGCCGGACAATTCATGCGGAAACCGGCGCAGGATGCGCCCCGGATCGGGCAGATGCACCGTCCGCAGCATGTCCTCGGACTTGGCCACCGCCTCCCTGCGCTTCATGCGCTTGTGGATCATCAGGACCTCGGCCATCTGGTCCTCGATGCGCAGATAGGGATTGAGCGAGGTCATCGGGTCCTGGAAGATCATCGCCATGTCGCGGCCGCGGATCTTGTTGAGCGCCCCCGGCTTCATGCCGATCAGCTCCTGGCCCTCGAACCGGACCGAACCGTCCACCACGCCATTGGAGGCCAGAAGCCCCATGGCGGCCATGACCGTCTGGCTTTTGCCCGACCCCGATTCCCCAACGATGGCCAGGGTCTTTCCCTTGTCGATGGAAAAATTCATCTTGTCGACGGCACGCACGACGCCATCGGGGGTTTTGAACGACACCGAAAGATCGGTGACTTCAAACATACTCATGATCGTCCTTTCCTCACCGGTCGCGGGGGTCGAGCGCGTCGCGCAGGCCGTCGCCGACGAAGTAGAAGCTGAACAGGGTGACAATGAAGAAGAACAGCGGGAACAGCAGCTGCCACAACGTGCCATACATCACGGTGCCGGCGCCCTGGCTGATCAACGCGCCCCAGGAGGTGAGCGGCTCCTGCACGCCCAGCCCGAGAAACGAGATGAAGCTCTCGGTGAGGATCATCTGCGGCACCAGCAGCGTCGCATAGACGACCACGATGCCCAGCAGGTTGGGGATGATGTGGCGCAGGATGATGGTGAGATGTCCCGCCCCGCCCGCGCGCGCCGCCTCGACGAATTCCTTCTCCTTGAGCGACAGGGTCTGCCCGCGCACGATGCGCGACATGTCGAGCCAGGAGATGAGCCCGATGCCCACGAACAGCATGGTCATCGACCGCCCGAACACCACCAGCAGCAGGATGAGGACGAACATATAGGGAATGGACAGGAGGATATCGACCAGGCGCATCATGATCGAATCCACCCGTCCGCCGAAATATCCGGCGATGGCGCCATAGAGCGTGCCCACCACCACGGCGATGCCGGCCCCCACCAGTCCCACGGTCAGCGAGACCTGGCTGCCCTGCACGGTGCGGGCATAGAGATCGCGCCCCAGATCGTCGGTGCCGAAATAATGGCCGGTTTCAAAGGACGGCATGCCCTTGAGCCGCACCTGTCCCAGCACCGACCAGTCCACCTGCGCATTGGTCCAGGCGGCGAAGAAATGCCCGGTGAAGGCAAACAGCCCCACAAGGAGCAGCGCGACGAGGCTGACCACCGAGGGCGCGTGGCGGAAGAAGCGCCGCGCCGCATCGGCCCAGAGCGAGCGCGACCGGGTGCCGACCTCGTAATTGGCGTCGTCCACATCGACCGGATCGGCCGCGGCTTGTACCCGAATAGGCCTCAAGACCATGTCCGCCTCCTAGTACCGGATGCGTGGGTCGATCCACGCATAGAGGATGTCGACCAGCAGGTTGAAGGTGATGGTGAGCGCGCCGAGGAGAATGGTGATGCCCATGATGACCGAATAGTCCCGGTTGAACGCCGAATTGGTGAACAACTGCCCGATGCCGCCGGTGGAGAAATAGACGTCGATGACCACCGAACCGGTGACCATGCCCACAAAGGCCGGCCCAAGATAGGACAGCAGCGGCATGAGGGCGGGCTTGAGCGCATGGCGCACGATGATACGGATCGGGGGCATGCCCTTGGCCCGCGCCGTGCGGATGAAATTGGAGCCCAGCACTTCGAGCATGGAGGAGCGCGTGATGCGCGCGATCGACGCCATGTAGCTGGTCCCGAGGGCAATCACCGGCATGATGACATAGGGCCATTGCCCGCCGCGCCAGCCGCCCCCCGGCAGCCAGCCGAGCCACAGGGTGAAGACGATCACGAGGATGGGCGCCATCACGAAATTGGGCAGGACCTGCGCCCCGATCGACGTGCCGACGGCGAAATAATCGAGCCAGGAATTGTGACGCACCGCCGCGGCGATGCCCAGCGTGCACCCGACCAGCACCGCGAGGATGAACGACCAGGTGCCATAGGTGAAGGTGACCGGAAAGCCCTGCGCGATAATGTCGTTCACCGAGCGGTCGGTATAGGCGAAGGACGGACCGAAATCGAAGCGCGTCAGGATGCCGACCATGTATTCCCACAGCTGGATATGCCAGGGCTGGTCCAGCCCGAACTTGGCATTCACATTAGCCAGCACCTGCGGCGGCAGGGGACGCTCGGAACTGAACGGCCCGCCCGGCGCAAGCCGCATCAGGACGAACGAAAAGACGATGAGAATCAGCATCGTCGGGATCGCAACCCCGAGGCGCTTGAGAATATATTTCAGCATGTCGGTGATCCGTGCCTGCGCCCCACGGCCTCGGGTCCGCTCCCAATGCAGGCCGGAACCCTCCGGCGATCGGGATGCATGCCATATGCGGCCATCGGCCCATGGCAGTCAGCGCTTTGCGAACTCGGTGCAAAGGCGCGCGTGAGGCAGGTGCGCCCTGTCATTTCTTACCCCGAAAAGGGGATGTCCCGCGCCCCTTAACACGCGGCGCGGGACATCGTGCTCAAAAAACCGTTACTCGGCGATCTTGTAGAGGTCTTTCGAGTACCAGTTGGCTTCGAGATTGTTGACCGGCCAATCCTGGATCTGCGGATTCAGCATATAGGCATTGGCATAGTGGTAGACCGGGATGATCGGCATTTCGACTGCTACGATCTCTTCGATCTGCCGGTTGATATCGGCGGCATCCTCGAGACCCTTCGCCTCGTTCAGCATGGCATCGACATCCGTGTTGGAATATTTGGCGTCGTTGTAGCCGGACGTGGTCTGGAAGAGGTCGAGGAAGGTCGAGGGATCGTTGTAGTCAGCGCACCAGCCGCCGCGCGAAACGTCGAAATCGCCGTTCTCACGCGAGTCGAGGAAGGTGTTCCACTCCATGTTTTCGAGCGTGGTCTGGACGCCGAGCTTCTGCTCCCACATCTGCCCGACAACGGTGGCGAGCTGACGGTGCGCATCGGAAGTGTTGTAGAGGATGCCGAGCTGGAGGCTTTCCCCATCGGGGCCGTAGCCGGCCTCGGCGAGGAGTTCGACCGCACGCGCGTCGCGCTCGGCCTGCGTCCAGTTCTCATACTCGACATTGGGCGTGTCCATATTGGCCATGCCGACCGGCGCGAAGACATAGGCCGGGGTCTGGCCGGCCTGCAGCACCTGATTGACGATCACGTCGCGGTCGATGGCATAGCTGAGGGCCTGACGCACGCGCTCGTCATGGGTGGCCTCGGGGCCGTTATCGCGCAGGTTGAAATTGTAGTAATAGGTGCACAGGGTCGGGATGGAGATCGCGGTATCGGGATACTCCTCCTCGAGGCGCGGGAACTGGCCGATCGGCACCTCCGTGCGGTCGAGCTCGCCCGCCATGAACCGGGTCAGGGCCTGGTTCTCGTCATTGATCACCAGCGCGGTGACGGTCTCGATGACGGTGTTCTCGGCGTCCCAATAGGTCTCCGACTTCTCGCGCACCGAACGTTCCTGCGGCACGTGCTCGGTCAGGATATAGGCGCCATTGGTGACGATATTGCCCGGACGGGTCCACTGGTCCCCATGCTCCTCGATCACCCATTGCGGGGCGGGGAAGGTCGAAGCATGGCTCATCATCATGTAGAAATGCGGCAGGGGCGCCGACAGGCGGGCCACCAGCGTGTGGTCGTCGACGGCTTCGACGCCCAGATCATCGACCTCGGCCTCGCCGGCGATGATGGCCGAAGCGTTGTCCAGCGACATCAGCTCGCCGAACCAGGCATAGGGCGAAGCGGTTGCCGGATCGACCAGGCGCTTCCAGGCGTAAACGAAGTCATGGGCCGTCACCGGCTCGCCATCGGACCAGACGGCGTTGTCGCGCAGGGTGAAGGTCCACTCGGTGAAGTCTTCATTGGAGGACCATTCGGTGGCCACGCCCGGAACCGGATTGCCATCGGCATCCTGGTTGATGAGGCCTTCGAACAGGTCACGTACGATTTCCGAACCCGACACGTCCTCGACGATCTGCGGATCGGGCGAAGTGAATTCGTCCAGGATGCGATAGGTGAACGACTGGTCGTCGGCCAGCGTGGCCCCATCGGGAACATTGGCCGCCATAGCGGGCGCGACAAGGCAGGTCGTCGCAGCGAGCGCCGCCAGTAGCTTGGTGGTACGTGTCATAATGGTCGTCTCCTTTAGAATTGGACGTCAGATGTTTCCAGCCCATGGCCGCCCTCCTTGAGATGATCGGGGCGGCTCGATAGCGAACACCGGGAAAAATCGTCTCCCGCTGATCTGAAACGGGAGCCTATCCCTGCTCAATCGGCTTTGACAAGCACTGTTTAATTCCCCCGTTCGACAAGCGCGGCGACCCCCATTCCCCCGGCCGTACAGACCGAAATCAGGGCGCGGTTTTTCTCCAGCGTATTCAACATTTTGGCCGTGGAACCCAGGATGCGCGCGCCCGTAGCGGCGAAGGGATGGCCATACGCCAAAGAGGAGCCAAACACGTTGATTTTATCCACAGGAATGGCCCCTAGCGGATCATCTCGCCCCAAAACGTCGCGATTGTAGTCGGAATCTTCCCATGCAGCCAGGGTGCACAGGACCTGGGCGGCGAAGGCCTCGTGCAGCTCGAAAAGGTCGATATCGCCGAACCCGATCCCGGCCCGCCGCAGCAGGTCGGAAACCGCTATGGTCGGGGCCATCAGCAGCCCGTCCCCATGCGCGAAATCATTGGCCGAAACCGCCCCCATGGTGAGATAGCCGAGGATGGGCAGGCCGCGCTCGCGCGCCCAGTCCTCGCTGGCCAGCAGCACCGAGGCAGCGCCATCGGTCAGCGGCGTGGAATTGGCCGCCGTCAGCGTCCCCCGGCCCGAGCGCTTGTCGAAGGCCGGCTTCATGGTCGCCATCTTTTCCAGGCTGGCGTCAGGGCGGACATTGTTGTCCTTGTAGATGCCAGCACAGGGGACGATCAGGTCGTCGTGGAAGCCCTCGTCATAGGCCCGCGTCGCATTCTGGTGGCTGCGCAGGGCGAGGACATCCTGGGCCTCGCGCGAAATGCCCCACTCTTTGGCCATCAATTCGCAATGCTCGCCCATGGAGAGCCCGGTGCGCGGCTCCTGCGTCGAGGGGGCGACCGGGGCGATCTCGCCGAAATTGAACCCCTTGAACGCGGCGAATTTCTCGCCCGCACTGCGGGCCCGCGACAGGGCGATCATGCGCTTCTGCATCCTGGGGCCCAGCACCACCGGACTGTCCGAAACCGTATCGGACCCGGCGGCGATGCCGCTGTCGATTTCGCCCGTGGCGATCTTGGCCGCCAAGACCAGCGCCGCCTGCAGCGAGGTGCCGCAGGCGATCTGCAGGCTGGTGCCCGGCGTCGCGGGCGACAAGCCGGCGTCGAGCAGCGCTTCGCGGGCGAGGTTGAAATCCTTGGAATGGGACAGCACCGAGCCGGCGAACACCTCGCCGATCTTCTGGCCTTTGAGGCCATATTTCTCGGCCAGCCCGCCCAGCGCCGCGCCCAGCATGGAAAGGTTGGATTCGTTCTCATAGCCTGTATAGGCGCGGCAGAAGGGAATCCGAGCCGAGCCCACAATGGCGACCTTGCGCAAAACCTGTGTCATGACCTAAGCCCTTCCATCCTGGCGTGCCTTGAGGGGACCGCCGAGGAACGGCGCGAAGCCCGTGCCCAGGATCATGCCGATATCGGCCATGTCGGCACTCTCGACCACGCCTTCGGCGACGATCACCTCGGCGGTATCGACCAGCGGCTGGACGAGGTCGCGCCCCAGCCCGGGCAGGTTCCCATGGGCGGGCGGCTTCTGCTTCTGCGCCTTGCCGTCTTCCCATTTGTAAAAGCCCTGCCCGGTCTTGCGGCCGAGCTTGCCCGCGGCGATCAGCTTTGCGAACTGGCTGTCCTGGGCGACCTTCTGGCCCAGCTCGCGCGCCACGAACGCGCCCACGTCGAGCCCCACCATGTCCATGAGTTCGATCGGCCCCATGGGCATGCCGAAAGCGACGGCGGCGGCGTCGAGCTGTTCCGGGCTCTCGCCCTTTTCCACCCGGTCGATCGCCTCGAGCATATAGGGCATGAGCGCCCGGTTGACGAGAAAGCCGGGGGCCGACTTGACGACGACCGGGCTCTTGCCGATGGCCAGCACGAAGGACGCGCCGAGCCGGATCGCCTGCTCGTCATTGAGCTGGGAGCGGATCACCTCGACCAGCGGCAATTGCGCCACGGGATTGAAGAAATGCAGCCCGATCAGCCGGCCCGGGTTCTGCAGCGTCTCGGCGATGCGTTCGAGCTCGATCGAGGAGGTGTTGGTGGCCATGATGGCGCCCGGCTTCATGATCGGCTCGGCCTTGGTGAAGATCTCCTGCTTGACCTCGAGCTTTTCGACCACCGCCTCGATCAGCACGTCGCAGCGGGCAATGCCCCTGCCCTCGACATCCGGTTCGAGCCGCGCCATCGCCGCGTCGACCGCCTGCTTGGTCTTGAGCCTTTTCTTGAACAGCTTCTTCGCCCGCTCCAGAGCAGGGTTGATCCGCTCCATATCCATGTCCTGCAGCGTCACCAGCATGCCGCGATAGGCGCACCAGGCGGCGATATCGCCCCCCATCACCCCGGCGCCCACCACGTGCACCCGGGTGAATTTGGGCTTGTCCTTGCCCTTGATCCCCAGCTTCTTGAGGCTTTCGGAAAGGAAGAACACCCGACGCAGGTTCTGCGCCGTGGGCGAAGCCATTAACGGCACGAACCCGTCGGCCTCATGGGTCATCATCGCCCTGGGATCGTCGCCATATTTCTCGAACAGGTCGATCAGCGCATAGGGCGCGGGATAGTGATCCTTGCGCACCTTCTTGCCGGTTTCCTCGCGCATCTTCTCGGCGATCCGGCCCCGCACCGGCCCGAACGCCATGGCGCGCTTGGTGAACGGCGCGGGCTCGGAGGCCTTTTTGTCCAGCACCGCCTTGCGCCCTTCCCAGCGCAACTGGTCCGCATGCCGCACCAGCTTGTCGACCAGATTGAACGCCTTGGCCTCGCGGGCACGAAGAATCTTGCCGGTGAGCATGAGCTGCATGGCATCGATCGGCCCCGCCTGGCGGATCGAGCGACCGGTGCCGCCAAAGCCGGGGAAGATTCCCAGATTGACCTCGGGAAAGCCGATCTTGGTCGCGTCGTCGTCCACCGCGATGCGGTAGTGGCAGGCGAGCGCCAGCTCCAGCCCACCCCCGACGCAGAAGCCGCCGATCCCCACCACGAAGGGAACCGCGATGTCCTCGATGCGCTGGAACACCTTGTGCGTGCGCGCCAGCGCCTCGGGCAGCACTGCCGGATCGCTCATGGTGTCGAACTCGGTGATATCGGCCCCCGCGACAAAGCCCGGCTTACCCGACTGCAGCACGACGCCGACGATCTCCCCGCCCTTGGCTAGGGCTTCGATATGGGTCATCACCGTTTCGAGCTCGGCGATCACCTCGCGGCTCAGGACGTTCACCGAACTGTCTTTGACATCTATGGTCAGCCAGCCGATTTGCTCGATATCGACCGAGAATTCCCAATGCCTGGTGGGCGGCATATCTGAGTGCGCCAAGGCGTGCTCCTTTCGTGGACAGGACTGGGGCAATGGTGCAAATCTGAACGGGTTCCGCAACTGCCTATTCGGCGGCCGAGTCATATTGGTCCGGTTGCCGCACGGGCCGGGCCAGGGCGTCGGCGGCGAAGTCGTCGACCTTGATCGCCTGTTCGGTGGCCTGGTCGGCCGCCCGCAGGATGCGGGCCTCCTCGGGCGAAAGAATCTGGCGTTCCACAGCATCGGCGATCGCATCCCGATCCAGCCGCCGGCTGATCTCTCCCTTCTTGAGCGCCCGGAAGAATTTCCGTTCCACCTCCTCGGCCGCCACGACCTTGGCCAGCGCGTCCTCGAGCCGACCCACGGGATCGGCCGGATCGAAGCTCACATGGACGCCGCAGGTCAGCCGATCGCGGAATGCCGATGGCGCGAGCACCGACAGAGCCAGCCGGTAATTGGCCTTGTCGCGGGCCGGACGCGCCCTTCGGCCCAGGGGAAAGATCAGCACTCCCAGCGCAAACCGCATCAGGGGATGCGGGAAATTGTCGATCACCCCGCCCAGCCCCGTTTCGATGGCCGCGATGCGGTCGCGGGCAATGGCGTCGATCACCGGGATGTCCTCGGGCATGCGCCCGTCATCCTCATAGCGCTTGAGCGCCGCCGACAGCAGGTAGAGGTCGGAAAAGACGTCGGCCATGCGGCCCGACAGCATCTGCTTGCGTTTCAGATCGCCGCCGAGAAAGGCGACCGTCCAGTCCGCCGCGAGCGCAAAGCTCTGCGCATAGCGGTGCAGCGCCCGATACCAGATCTTGAGCTCATGCTCGACCGGGGACGAGGCGAAACGGCCCAGGGTGATGCCGTGGAACCACGACGCGGTCATGTTGCGCAGCATGAACCCCACATGGCCCGAAAACGCCCTGTCGAAATCGACGAGCCCCTGCCGCTTGTCGGGGTTCTGCGCCGACCGGACTTCCTCGAGCAGATAGGGATGCGCCCGCAGCGCCCCTTGCGCGAAGGTGATCAGGGTGCGGGTGAGGATATTGGCGCCCTCGACGGTGATGGCCACCGGCACGGTCTGATAGCCCGAGAACAGATAGTTCGACGGCCCGTCCTGCACGGCACGTCCGCCCTGGATATCCATGGCATCGTCGACCCGGTCGCGCATTTCCGCCGTGGTGCGGTATTTGAGCGCCGCCGAGATCACGGCGGGCTTCTGCCCGTCATCGACGATGGCCGCCGTCATGGCGCGGCTCGCCTCGAACTGGTAGGCGGACTTGACCAGCCGCGCCAGTCCCTCGCCCACCCCTTCCATCTGGCCGATGGGAATGCCGAACTGGCGGCGGATGCGGGCATAGGCCGAGGTGACCCGCAGCGCCGCCTTGATCGAGACGGTGCCGATCGCCGGCAGCGAAATGGCCCGGCCGGTGGCCAGGCACTCCATGAGCATGCGCCAGCCCTGGCCGGCATAGTCCGGCCCGCCGATCAGGAAATCGAGGGGGATGAACACGTCTTTGCCCGAGGTCGGCCCGTTCATGAAGGCCGAGCGTGCCGGCAGGTGCCTGCGCCCGATCTCGACCCCGGGATAGTCGGCCGGAACCAGCGCCAGGGTAATGCCGATCTCGGCGCCCTTGCCCAGGTGATTGTCGGGGTCATGCAGGTTGAAAGCGATGCCGAGCAGCGTCGCCACCGGCGCCAGGGTGATGTAGCGCTTGTCCCAGGACAGCCGCACGCCGAGAACCTGCTCGCCCTCATACTCGCCATAAGTGACCACGCCCACATCGGGCATGCCGGCGGCGTCGGACCCCGCATGGGGGCCGGTCAGCGCAAAGCAGGGAATTTCCTCGCCCCGAGCCAGGCGATGGAGATATTTGCCCTGCTGCGCGGGGGTGCCGTATTTTTCCAGCAATTCGCCCGGACCCAGGGAATTGGGCACCATCACCGTGATGCCCGCCGCCACCGAGCGCGACGCGATCCTCGAGACCACCTGGCTCTGCGCCTGGGCCGAAAAGCCCAGCCCGCCATGCTCCTTGCCGATGAGCATGCCGAAAAAGCCCTTGTCCTTGAGGAACTGCCACACCTCCTCGGTCAAATCCATGCGGTTGTGGCGCGTGTCCCAGTCATCGATCATGCGGCACACCTCTTCGGTGGCCCCGTCGAGAAAGGCCTGCTCCTCGGCGCTCAGCGCCGGCTTGCGGATGGCGAACAGACGGTTCCAGTCGGGGCGGCCGGAAAAGATCTCCGCATCCCACCCCACCGTGCCCGCATCGAGGGCTTCCTGTTCAGTGCGCGAAATGCGCGGCAGGATCGATTGCACCATGCCATAGGCCGGCCCGGTCACCGCCAGACGCCTTATGGCCGGGACGGCCAGAAGCGCCAGCACGAGGGCCGGCAGCAACGCCATGATCCAGCCCGCCACATTGCCCGAAAAGGCCAGCCCGTCCTCGGGGCGCAGCATGGCCAGGAGCCCGATGGCCAGCGCCGCCAGGGCCCATTGCCAGAGCGGGGATTGGCGAATGGCCAGCACCAGGAATGCGATTACGGCCAGAACGATGAGCACCCATGCCATAAGGTGGCCTCCTTTGCTGGGGTTTCCCCCCTTTTCACCGGCCCGCGGAAGTTGGGTTCCAGCATATACCCATGGACGCTTACGTCAATACGTTGCCTCATAGGTAATTTATGAACTTCTGCGCCGCACGATCCGCGGGCTCCGGCGAATATTCTCCTTCTCCCCGGGAAACGGACCAGCGCCGGTTTGGTTCACTGGGTCAGGTTCTTCTCCAAGCGACATATGTTTGACGCTAACGTCATCCCGTGACATATTTTCGAGGGGGCGGACAGACGGCCAGGAGGAGACCGAGAATGACCAGCACAGACGTCAACGCCCATCCCTGGATCAAATCCTATCCCGAGGGCATCGCCTGGGATACGCCCATCGACACCACCCCGGTGCATGAACAGTTGCTCGCCTCCTGCGCCAGAATGGGCGACGCCACCGCGCTCGACTTCATGGGGGCCACCACCAGCTTCCGCAGCCTGGGCGAGCGGATCAATGCCCTGGCCGGGGCATTGCAAACCGATCTCGGCGTCAAGAAGGGCGACCGGGTGGCGCTGCTGATGCCCAATACGCCCTTCTACGTCATCGCCTATTACGCGGTGCTGCGGATCGGGGCGACGGTGGTCAATTGCAATCCCCTCTACTCCCTGGGCGAGCTCAGCCACATCGTCTCCAACTCCGGGGCGGAAATCCTCATCACCCTCGACCTCAAGGTCACCTTCTCCAATGCCGAAAAGCTGGTCGGGCAGGGCCATGTCAAAAAGCTGGTGGTGGCCCATTTCCCCGACGCCCTGCCCGGCGCCAAGAAGATTCTCTATTCGCTGCTCAAGTCCAAGGACCTTGCCCGGCCCGAGCACTCGGCCGCCGCGGGCGTGGTAGTGAAATTCGCCGATCTGCTCGGCCGCAACCGCACCCCCTCCGCCGTCGCCATCGACGCCGAACGGGACGTGGCCGTGCAGCAATATACCGGCGGCACCACCGGCACGCCGAAAGGCGCCATGCTCAGCCACGCCAATATCGCGGCCAACCGGGCCCAGCTCGACATCTGGGGAAGCGGCCTGTTCCGCCCGCCGACCAAGGTTGTGGCCGTGCTGCCCTTCTTCCACATCTTCGCCATGACCACCTGCATGTCGCTGCCCCTGTGCGGCGGTGCCCAAGTCGTCATGCTGCCCCGGTTCGAGATGAAGGCCTTCATCGCCCTCATGAAGCGCACGCGGCCCAATGTTCTGATGGCCGTCCCCACGCTGCTGCACGCTCTGGCCCACAATAAGGGCGTATCGGCCGACGTGCTGTCCTCGCTCAAATTCGCCATCGCCGGCGGGACCAGCCTTTCCAACGAAACCCGCGACGCCTTCGGGGAGAAATCCGACGCCCTGCTGGCCGAAGGATACGGGCTGACCGAGGCGTCCCCGGTGGTGACCTGCGCGGCGCTGCAGGAAGCCCCCCGGCCCGGCGCGATCGGCCTGCCCATACCGGCCACCGATATTCGTATCGTCAGCCTCGATGACCCGGAGCAGGAGGTCGCCAGGGGCGAACGCGGCGAACTGGTGGTCAAGGGGCCGCAGGTGATGCTGGGCTATTTCTCCGACGACGCGGCCACGCGGGAGGTCTTCACCAGCGCCGGATATCTGCGCACCGCCGATGTGGGCTATTTCGACGAGGACGGCTATGTCCATCTCGTCGACCGCATCAAGGACCTGATCATCTCCTCGGGCTTCAACGTCTATCCGCGCGCCATCGAGGACGCCATCTACAAGCATCCAGCAGTCGACGAGACCAATGTCATCGGCGTCAAGGACGCCTATCGCGGCGAAGTCCCCGTCGCCTATGTCAAGCTGCGGGAGAACGAAAGCCTCGACGAGGCCGGGCTGAAAGCCTTTCTGCGGGATCACTTGTCCAAGCATGAAATGCCGCGCGAGGTCATCTTCCGCGACGAACTGCCCAAGACCATGATCGGCAAGCTCTCGAAAAACGACCTGCGCGCCGATTATGAGAAGACCCATAGCCCCGAAGGACAGACCAAGTGACCGACACCGACGAAAAGCGCGATCTGTTCGCGATTGCCGACCTCGCAAAGGAGTTCGACATCTCGACCCGCGCCATTCGGTTCTATGAAACCAAGGGGTTGCTCAAGCCCGAACGGGTGGGCTCGACCCGCGTGTTCCGCCGCCGCGACCGGGCGAGGCTCATCCTGATCCTGCGCGGCAAGCGGCTGGGCTTTTCGCTGCGCGACATCTCGGAATATCTCAGCCTCTACGACGCCGACAGCACGCGCACCGCCCAGGTGCGCATGCTGGTCGACAAGGTGGACGAACGCCTCACCCAGCTCGAAGCCCAGATGACCGACCTGCGGACCACCATCGCCGAACTGACCGAAATCCGCGGCCTGGCCCGCGAAAGGCTGAGCCAGGCGCCAAAGGAGGGGTGAAGCACGCCGAGAGGCAACCAAACCCACCGATGCACGTTCAGTCGCTGCCGAGGCCCGCAGCAGCCTTTGGTGACAAGGTGGAGAGTGGAATGGATCAGACCATCGTGGCGTTCGATCTCAAGCGCATGCTGATCGGCGACGCACCCCCGCTGTTCTTCCTCGAAATCATTTTCCGCACAGCGGTCATCTATTGCTACTCGCTGTTCCTCATCCGCTGGCTGGGCAGTCGGGCCATCGGACAATTGACCATCGTCGAATTCCTCCTGGTCATCGCCCTGGGCTCGGCGGTCGGCGACGCGATGTTCTACCCCGAGGTGCCGCTGCTCCACGCCCTGCTGGTCATCACCCTGGTGGTCCTCGCCAACAAGGCCCTCGATGTGATCATGGGGCGAAGTGAACGGGCCGAGGATTTCATAGACGGCCATCCGCACACCGTGGTCCGCGATGGCGTGCTGGACGTGGAATCGCTGGCCGCCGGGCAGCTCAGCCGCGAGGAAATCTTCCAAGAACTGCGCAAGAAGGGCATCCGCAACCTCGCCGAAGTCGACCGCGCCTATATCGAGCGGGACGGCGTGGTCACGGTCTTCAGGACGCGCGACGGACCCGCCAGCGGCTTGCGCATCGAGCCGCCCTTCGCCATCGCCAGGCCCGAGCTGGTCGACCCTTCGACCTATGGCGATGCGGTGGTCTGCGCCAATTGCGGCTATCATTCAGGCCCGGGAACAGGGCAATGTGACAATTGCGGCCGCCGGGCCTGGACCCCGGCGCAGCAAAAATAGGCCACGACAACACCGAGACGGGATCAACATGCAGATCAGTGCACGCAACCGGCTGAAAGGCACGGTCATCGAAGTCACGAAGGGCGCCACCACGGCGCATGTGCGCATCGATATCGGCGGCGGCTCCACCGTCACCGCCTCGATCACCAATGAGGCCGTCGACGAGCTCGACATTTCGGTGGGCAAGACCGCCTATGCCGTCGTCAAGGCGTCCGACGTCATGGTCGCCGTCGACTGAGGATCACACGGGCCCGGCCGGCCGGTGCTCCGCTGCGCCTGTTTCCGCCTGGGCCGCGGCCAATGGGCTGAACACCGACCGGTCGGGCTTGATGTCGAGCAGGGGCGTGCCGTCGAGGCAGTCCATGCCCTGGACGATCAGCACCGATCCCTCGACCCGCACCAGCTTGACGATCGAGGTGCCGATCGGGTTGGGCCGCACCGGCGAGCGGATGGAGAAGGTGCCGCGCACATCCCCATCGCTCTTGGGGCTTTGCAGCACCAGGTCGCGCCGGGCCTTGTCGAGCCAATAGATCACTTCGAGCCGGGGATAGGTGTCCACATGGCGCAGCCCCTCGACCCAGGGCTCGAATATCTCGATGCGGCACAGGGGGCCGTCATGGCTGCCCTGCCGCGGGCAATCGGAACGCGACGTCCAGGGGGTGAGAACGGCGGTGCAAAATTAGTCCACGGTAGCGGCTGGATTGTCCTGCTGCGGGCGGCTTAAAAGTCGTCCACCTAT
>NZ_QQNH01000024.1 GCF_003345525.1 Pelagibacterium lacus | reverse complement strand
GACGGGGTCACCTTGACGATGTCGCCGAACATCTGGTTGACGTCGGCATAGGTCTGGGCCACTGCGTGCCAGCGGGTCTCCAGCCCCATGGAGCGGGCCTGTTCCTTCAAATTAGTGAACTGGCCGCCCGGCATCTCGTGCAGATAGACCTCCGAGGCCCCGCCTTTGAGATCGGATTCAAAAGCCCGGTACTGGGTGCGCACCGCCTCCCAGTAGAACGAGATCTCGCGGATGGCCTTGGGGTCGAGTTCAGCGTCGCGCGCGCCACCCTTGAGCGCCGCGACCAGCGAACCCAGCGTCGGCTGGCTGGTGGTGCCGGAGAACGAATCCATGGCCGCGTCCACCGCATCCACCCCCGCCTCGCAGGCCGCCAGCACCGTCGCCGCGGCGGCACCCGAGGTGTCGTGGGTGTGGAAGTGGATGGGCAGGCCGATCTCCTGCTTGAGGGTCGCGACGAGCGTTCTGGCCGCCGCCGGCTTCATCAGCCCGGCCATGTCCTTGAGGCCCAGCACATGCGCCCCGGCCGCTTCCAGTTCCCTGGCCCGCGCGACGTAATATTTGAGGTCGTATTTCGACCGCTCGGGGTCGAGCATGTCGCCGGTGTAGCAGACGGTGCCCTCGCACACCTTGCCGCTCTCGATCACCGCGTCCATGGCCACCCGCATGTTCTCGACCCAGTTGAGGCAGTCGAAGACGCGGAAGATGTCGATGCCCCCCTGGGCGGCGGTCCTGACGAAGAATTTGACCACATTGTCGGGGTAGTTGGTGTAGCCGACGCCATTGGCGCCGCGCAGCAGCATCTGGGTGAGGATATTGGGCGCCCCCTCGCGGATTTTCGCGAGGCGCTCCCACGGGTCCTCGTTCAAAAACCGCATGGCAACGTCGAAGGTCGCCCCGCCCCAGCATTCGAGCGAGAGGAGATTGGGCAGACCGCGGCTATAGGCCCCGGCGATCCTCTGCATGTCGAAAGAGCGCATGCGGGTGGCCAGAAGGCTCTGATGCCCGTCGCGCATGGTGGTGTCGGTAAAGAGCACGCGGGTCTGCGCCTTCATCCATGCCGCGAGCCCCGCCGCGCCGTCGCGTTCGAGGACCTGCCGGCTGCCCTCGACTCTCTCGAGCGGGGGATAGTCGGGCACCACAGGGGCGGCGGCGTGTTCGGGTGGGCGCGGGCGGTCACGGACTTCGGGATGCCCGTTGACCGTCACATCGGCGATATAGGTCAGGAGCTTGGTGGCCCGGTCCTTGCGCTTTTCGATATCGAATAGCGCCGGGGTCTCGTCGATGAACCGCGTCGTATAGGTGTTGTCGCGGAAGTTTTGGTGCGTGACGATGTTTTCAAGGAAAGCCAGATTGGTCGATACCCCGCGAATGCGGAACTCGCGCAGGGCGCGGTGCATGCGGGCGATGGCCTCTTCCGGGGTCGGGGCCCAGCAGGTGACCTTTTCCAAGAGCGGATCGTAATAGCGGGTGATCACCGCCCCCGAATAGGCCGTGCCGCCATCCAGCCGCACCCCGAACCCCGTCGCCCCGCGATAGGCGGTGATGCGGCCATAATCGGGGATGAAGTTCTCTTCCGGGTCTTCCGTCGTCACCCGGCATTGCAGCGCGTGCCCGTGCAGGGTGATCTCCTCCTGAACCGGCACGCCTGAGTCCGGCGTGCCGATCACCGCCCCGTCCATCACCCGGATCTGCGCCTTGACGATGTCGATGCCGGTCACTTCTTCCGTGACCGTATGCTCGACCTGGATGCGCGGATTGACCTCGATGAAGTAGAACTGATCGGTCTCGGCATCCATCAGGAACTCGACCGTGCCGGCGCAGCGATAATTGGCCGCCTTGCCCAGCCGCAAGGCCGCGTCGGTCAGCGCTTTTCGCGCGGCGTCATCGAGATAGGGGGCCGGGGCGCGCTCGACCACCTTCTGGTTGCGCCGCTGCACCGAGCAGTCGCGCTCGAACAAATGCACCAGATTGCCATGGTCGTCGCCGAGCAATTGCACCTCGACATGGCGGGCCTTTTCCACCAGCTTTTCGAGATACATCTCGTCCTTGCCGAACGCCGCTTTCGCCTCGCGCTTGCCCTCCGAGACGTCGGCGCGCAATTGTCTGGGATCGGTGATGCGCCGCATGCCGCGCCCGCCCCCGCCCCAGCTGGCCTTCAGCATCAAGGGATAACCGATCGCCTCGGCCATCTTCTCGACCGCATCGAGATCGTCGGGCAGGGGCTCGGTGGCCGGCACCACCGGCACCCCGGCCTTAATCGCCATCTGGCGCGCCGCGACCTTGTTGCCCAGATCGCGCATGGTCTGGGCCCTGGGTCCGATAAAGACGATCCCCGCATCTTCGCAGGCCTCGGCAAATTCGGGACTTTCGGACAACAGACCGTAACCGGGATGGATGGCGTCCGCCCCCGATAGCCGCGCCACGCGGATATATTCCTCGATCTGCAGATAGGCTTCGACCGGCCCCAGCCCCTGCCCGATCAGATACGCCTCGTCCGCCTTGAACCGGTGCAGCGCCAGCTTGTCCTCTTCCGCGAACACAGCAACCGTCCCCAGACCCAGCTCATTGGCCGCACGAAACACGCGGATCGCAATCTCACTCCGGTTCGCAACCAAAACCTTCGATATCGACATGCAGTACCCCTTGATGATGTGGGGACGCGAACCGGGCGATTGCCGGCACCCTGTTCACGCCGGAGCGCACGCCCGCCTTGCCGGAGGGCGCGATGGGAAATCCGTCCAGGGACCGGGTGCGGTCGAACCGGAGACGCGGCTCGCGCTGATCCCGGATAGCCTAGGAGAGCGGCTTGTCCAGATGCGCGGCCAGATGGCTCATGTCGTAGCCGGCCTGGGCCGCCGAACCGATGATCGCCTCGGCGCTGTCCTTGCCCGCCTGGCTCAGCGCCCACAAGGTGGTTGAGCGGGTGCCGGAGCGGCAGAAGGCGAAGACCGGGCCGTCGCTCTCGGCGAGGATGGCGCTGGTGCGGGCCACCATGTCCGGGCTGACGCCCTCGCGGCCCATGGGAATCTCGTGATAGGCGATGCCGGCCTTTTGGGCGGCGGCGGCCAGCTCGGCGCCGGCGGGCTGGTCCTCGGCCTCGCCATCGGGCCGGTTGTTGATGATCGCCACATAGCCGGCGGCCTTGATCGCCTCGACATCCTCGGGGCCGATCTGCCCGCAGACGCTGATGCTCTCGTTGATCTTCTTGATATCCAAAACCTTGCTCCCGCTGGGGCCATGCACCGATCGGGTGCTGTTATAGCCGCCAATTCCGCGATTGTGCAACAGAGGGCCGATGGCGTTCCTCAGGCGGCGGCGACGGCGCGGCCCTCGGCGGCGAGGATGGTTTCCAGCGGCTCCGGACGGCCCAGAAGGAAGCCCTGAAACCCGGTGCAGCCCAACTCGGCCAGCACGGCGTGCTGCTCGGGGGTTTCCACCCCCTCGGCGATCACCGCCACCCCCAGATCGGCGGCGATGCGGCAGATCGACTGCACGATCATCGAATCCACCGGGCGCGAGGTGATTTCGGCCACATAGGCCCGGTCGATCTTGATGATGTCGAAGGAGAGGTCGCGCAGGTAACCCAGGCTCGCATGGCCGGCGCCGAAATCGTCGACGGCGATCCGCACCCCGAGGGCGCGCAGGAATTCGAGGTTCTTGCGTTCGGCGGAATTTTTCTGCAACGGCGCGGTTTCGGTGATCTCGACGATGAAATTCTCCCCCGGCAGGCCGGCATTGGCGATCTCTTCGGCGAAATGGGCCGCGTAATCGGGATTGCGCAATTCGGCCGCCGAGACGTTGACGGCGACGGCGGGCACCCCGAGCAGCGGGAAATCGGCGCAGGCGCGGCGCAGCACCCATTGGCCCAGCTTGCCGATCAGGTCGGACTGCTCGGCGATGGGGACGAAGGCGGCCGGCGAGATCATGCCGCGCACCGAATGGCGCCAGCGCAGCAGCGCCTCGACCGAGCGCAGCCCGCCATCCACGGTCCTCACCGGCTGGTAATAGAGTTCGAGCTCGTCCATCAGGATGGCGGCGCGCAATTCGCGCTCGACGAAGCGCTGGTGGCGCTCCTCGGTCAAAAGCTCGCGGTCGAAAGCGACCACGGCGCCGCGGCCATTGTTCTTGCCCTTGTAGAGCGCCAGATCGGCCTTGGAGATCAGCGTATCGGCGTCGCCCGCATCCTCGGGGGCGAGGGCGATGCCCAGCGAGGCCGAGAGGCGCATGTCGCGCCCGGCCAGCGGCCGGGGCCGGTCGAGCTCTTCGAGCAGGCGCTCCCCGAGGCGCCGCAGGGCCGCCTTGGAGGTGACCCCGGGCAGGGCGAGCCCGAATTCGTCGCCCCCCAGCCGCCCGATCACCGCGCCGGGCATCAGTTCGGCGAGGGCGCGGGCCAGCCGCACCAGCGCCTGATCGCCCGCCGCGTGCCCGCTGCCGTCATTGATCGCTTTGAGGTGGTCCATGTCGATCTGCACATAGGCCACCGGTTGGCTGTCGCATTGGCGCACCATCTCGCGCAGCCGGTCGAGGAAATATTTGCGCGTCAAGGCCCCGGTCAGCGCGTCGCGATTGAGCGAATCGAGCAGGTCGCGGCGCTGCTTTTCCGCCAGCAGCAGCGCGTGACGCAGGGAGAAATAGCCCAGCACCACGATGCCGAGCAGGGCGAGGCCCAGAAGACCGGCGCCCACCAGCGCGGCCGGCACATAGTCGCCTTCGAGCGCCAGGGCGGCGAGGCCGGCCCCGGCCGCCCCCATGATGGCCACGGCCACACTGCCCGCCGCGAGCGCCGTTCCGCGATAGACGGCAAGGATATTGGTCAGCGAAAGTTCGGTGCGCATGGTCCCGGCCGTCCGTCATAGATCGCGCGAGACTAGCCCAGACGCTTTAACGCGCCGTGAATCGGGAGAGATTAATTCAGTGCAATCAAGAGGATAGGGCCATGTGCCACGACAGAGAGCGCCCGCGCCGCGACTATCGCGCCCTTGTATGACAGTCCTGCGACACTGGCCCGTGGCGGGTCTTTCAGGGTTAAGGGATGGTTATTCGGCGTCCGGGCCGGGCTCGGCTTCGGGGGCGGTGCCGACCCATTGGCGCCAGATGTCGCGGCCGCTGATGAGGAAATGCTGCGCCACCGCATCGGGGGCCGCCTCCTGCTCGGCCTGCCAGGCCAGCAGCCGGTTCATCTCCTCGACCGGCATGGAGGCGCGGGCGAAATAATCGGCGACATCGGGAGCCTGGGCGAACACCCATTCGGCCACCGCGATCACCACCGTATCGGGGGGAAAGCCCGAGGGCTCGAAGGGGATGCAGCCGGAAATGCCCATGCATTGCACGCTGGTCGTATCGACCGCACCCATGTCGAGGGGCACGAGGTCGAGGGTTTCGACCAGCGCATTGGGCTGCCAGTAATAGGCCAGCACCGGCTCGCGCCGCGCCACCGCCTCCCCGATCCGCCCGTCGAGATCGAAGCGGTCGAGGGGGGTGACGATGTCGAAGCGCCCGGTGAGGCCGAGCGCCCCGGCGAGGTTGGCGGTCATCACCGCGCAGGCCCAGTCGGCCGGGCACGAGAGCAGGCGGGCCCGCTCACCACCCGGCGGGGCGAAGACGCGCCAGTGGTCGACGAGATCGGCCGAGGCGGCGAGGCCGGGATTGTTCGCGATCACATAGCGCGGCACGAACCAGGCTTCGAGCGGACCGCCGGAAAAGGTCGGCGCCGCCGCCCGGGCGCTGGAGGCGCGCATGGCCCCGTTCCACACCTCGGCCTGGCGCGACACCCAGAGCTCGGGGGCAACGGCGGGCTGGCGGGTGGTGGCGATGGACGAGAGGGTCGATTCCGGCTCGCCCGGCACCAGTCGCACGCTGCAGCCGAACTCGGTGCGCAGGATCGCCGCGTGGATATGGGCGAGGATGGCGGCCGAGGGCCAGCCCATCTCGGCGATGGTGAAGGGGTCGGCGCCGCAGGCGGGAAGCGCCGCCTTCACCGGCGTGGTGTCGTCGGACGCGGCAGAAGGCGCGGCGGCGGGAGGCGGCGGCAGTACCTCGAACTGCCCCAGGGCCGGGCCGGCGAGGGCGGCGAGGACGGCAAGGGCGATGGGGGCGAGACGGCGCACGGCGGCAGCATCCTGGGCGAAGGGGGGCTCAAGGGTCCAAACTGGCAAATCGGCCGGGGTTAAGCAACTGGCCGATCACGAAAATCGCGTGGCGAATCCTGATGACTTCGCCGCCGCCTTCGTGCAATGCTGTCCTCCGGAAGGGCCACCAGCGAGGGGGCTCATCCGTCGGGGCTGCCCGAACCGGGGACGTGCCGAAAGGCGGCACGGGGCGGGCACATCCCGACGAAAACTTTTTTTGAGGGAAATCATGCGTCACATCAAAAAATCTCTGACCCTTGCGGTCGCGGCCAGCGTTCTGTCGGTCGCCGCCCCCGCCCTGGCCCAGGATGCCACGATCGGCTTTCTCGGCGGGCTGACCGGCCCCATCGAATCCATGGCGCCGGGCATCGTCGCAGGTGCGCAGATGGCCGTCGACCAGGTCAACGCCCAGGGCGGCCTTCTCGATGGCGGCACGCTCTCGATGATCACCGCCGACTCCGCCTGCGACGCGACCGGCGGCGCCAATGCGGCCGACCGCCTGATCAACTCCGACAACGTCACCGCCATCGTGGGCGGGCTGTGCACCGGCGAGACGGTCGGCGGCGCGCAATCGGCCGGCATTCCCGGCGGCGTGGTGATGGTCTCGCCCGCCTCCACCGCCCCGTCGCTCACGACGCTGGACGACAACGACCTCGTGTTCCGCACCACCCCGTCCGACGCCTTCCAGGGCACGAAGATGGCCGACCTGCTGCTCGCCAAGGGCATCAATGACGTGGCGCTGACCTATGTGAACAACGACTATGGTGCGGGCTTCGCCAATGCCTTCGTCACGGCCTATGAGGCCGGCGGCGGCTCGGTGATGGCCAATCTGGCCCATGAGGACCTCAAGGCCGACTACCGCGCCGAGCTGGGCACGCTGGCCTCCTCGGGCTCGATGAACCTCGTCGTGCTCGCCTATGCCTCGTCCTCGGGCCAGACCCTGCTGCGCCAGGCGCTGGAATCGGGCAATTTCGAAACCTATGTCGGCGGCGACGGCATGGTCGGCGACGACCTGTTCACCGGGGTCGACGCCTCGGCGCTCGAAGGCATGATCGTCACCCGCGCCGGTGCCTATGAAGGCCAGTCGGCCGACGTGTTCGGGCAACTGGCCGGCGAGGCCGGCATCGACGCCGGCGCCATCTACGCCCCCCAGGCCTATGACGCCGCCTTCATGCTGGCGCTCGCCATCGAAAAGAACGGCTCGACCGACCGCGCCGGACTCTCGGCAGCGCTGCGCGAAATTTCCACCGCCCCGGGCGAAACCATCCTGCCGGGCGAATGGGAAAAGGCCAAGGAGCTGATCGCGGCCGGCCAGGACATCGACTATGAAGGCGCCGGCGGCAATATGGACTTCGACGAAGCCGGCGACATCGAAGGCGTCATCGTCGAACTAGTCATCCAGGACGGCGCCTTCGTCGAGATCGGCGTCATCGAATAAGCCCTCGGCCCGTCCGAGATACGAAAGCCCGGAGCGCTGCGCTCCGGGCTTTTTTTCGTTGGGGAAAAGGGTCAGTCGTTGCGCTTGATGAATTCGGGCAGCAGGCCCCTGGGGGCGAAGCGCAGGGAGATGGCGACGATCAGCCCCATGACGAAGACGCGCATCTGCACGGCGCGGGTCTCGATATCGGGGATGGCGCCCCAGCCCTGCGAGGCGCTCCAGCCGCTCAGCGTGGTGAAGAGACTCTGGGCCAGGGGCTCGGACAGCATCCACACCATATAGATGAACAGCCCGCCGAACAGGGCGCCGAAATTATTGCCCGCCCCGCCGACGATCAGCATCACCCAGATGATGAAGGTGTGGTTGATCGGCTGGAAGCTCGAGGGATCGTAGATGCCCACGAAGGAGACGAGGATGGCCCCGCCAATGCCCATCAGGACCGAGCCGAAGACGAAGATCTCCAGCTGGCGCCCAGTGACGTCCTTGCCCATGGAGCCGGCGGCGATGTAGTTGTCGCGGATGGCGCGCATCATCCGCCCCCACGGCCCCACATAGGCCCGGTGGATGAGGAACAGCGCGATGAGCACCACCACGGCGACCACGGCGAGAAAGCCGCCCCGGGCCAGGATGAAGCTGGTGGTGATATCGGCCCCATTGGCCTGGTAGAATTGCGGATTGGGCACCGGCCAGGAAATCGGCGAGACGGTGAGCGTGCCGCGGGTCAGCCATTCGAGGTTCTTGATCACCGCGCGCAGGATCTCGGCGATGCCGATGGTGGCGATGGCGAGATAGTCGGCGCGCAGCCCCAGGCTGACCTTGCCCACCAGATAGCCGATCAGCCCGGCCAGAACCCCGCCGAACGCCCAGCCCAGCAGCACCGGCAGGCCCAGCCCGCCGACCCAGCCCGAGGTCGAGGTGATGTAATTGGCCGCCGGGTCCATCTGGCTGCGGAAGATCACATAGGCGATGAACCAGGCGACGACGATCACCGCCCCGCGCGCCGCGCCGGTGACGCCGAAGCGCTGCACCCGATGGGCGAACCAGATCAGCACCGCGCCGATGGCGGCCCCGAGGACGACCTGCCCGAGCATCAGCGGCCCCGCCGACTGCCAGAAGGCGTGGTTGACCGGATAGGAAACGAAGGTGACGGCGAAGCCGCCCACCATCAGCATGCCCAGAATGCCGAAATTGAACAGCCCGCCAAAGCCCCACTGGATGTTCAATCCCATCGCGATCAGCGCATAGGCGGAGGCCTCGACCAGAAGGCGCATGGTGAAGGCCGAGCCCATGGTCATGGCGACGCCGACGATCAGTGCGACCAGCGCCGCAAAGACGGTGATGTAACGCATCGTCATGTGGAGGCTCCCTTAAAAATCCCGGTCGGGCGCACCAAGAGCACGACGACGAGGATGACGAAGGCCACGGTGAGCTTGTATTCGGACTGCACCAGGGACAGCGTATTGGGGATTTCGATCCATTCGGGCAGGGCGTCGCGGAACGGCCGCAACACCACCGCCCAGTTGAACACCGCCAGCGTCTCGGCAAATCCAAGGACGAAGCCCCCCGCGATGGCGCCATAGGCATGGCCCAACCCGCCCAGGATGGCGGCGGCGAAGATCGGCAGCACGATGTTGAAGGCGAGGTCCGGCTTGAGCGAAACGTCCAGCGCCAGCATGGTGCCGGCGAGGCATGCCAGCGCGCCGGCGATCACCCAGGTGACGCGCACCACCAGCCTTGTGTTGATGCCCGAGACCTTGGCCAGATCGGGATTGTCGGCCATGGCGCGCATGCCCTTGCCCAGCCGCGAGCGGGTGAGGAAGTAATGCAGCGCCACCACCGCGACGATGGTGGACAGCACCAGGAGCAATTGCGGCTCGGAAAACGAGATCGGCCGCGTGACGCCCTCGAAGGGCAGGTCGATGCGGATGAGCTTCTTGGGCTGGGTCTCGAAGAAGGAATAGGTGCCGACCCCGAAGATCAGCCGGATCAGGCCCTGGATCATCATGGTGACGCCGATCGAGGCGATCAGCAGCGTCACCGGCTTGGCCCCATGGGCCCGCAGGGGGGCGTAAAAGCCCTTGTCGATCCCCAGCGCGAAGACCGCGGCGATGACCATGGCGAAGGGCACGACGATAAAGCCGGTGGGCAGCGGGAAGGCGATGCCCATGGCCGCCACCGCCCCGGCCAGGACGAAGGCGATGAAGGCCCCCATGGTCATCATGTCCCCATGGGCGAAATGGGCGAAGCGCAGAATGCCGAAGATCAGCGTGACCCCGACCGCGCCCAGCGCATAGACCGAGCCGAGCACCACGCCGCCGATGATCGCCTGATTGAAAAAGAAGATGAAATCGTTCATGTGCTTATCGTTCCTGCGGCATGGACGGGTGCGGTCCCCATGTCTCGTCTTGCGCGGCGGATCATCCTCCCAGAAAGCTCCTCGCCACCTCGGGATCGTCGAGCAGCTCCTGCCCCGTGCCGGTGAAGCGGTTCTGCCCATTGGCGAGCACGAAGCCCTTGGTGGCGAAGGCCAGCGCCTGGCGGGCGTTCTGCTCGACCATCAGGATGCCGACGCCGGCGGCGTTGATCTTGACCACCTGCTCGAAGATTTCCATCATGTAGCGCGGAGAGAGGCCCGCCGAGGGCTCGTCGAGCATCAGCAGCTTGGGCCGGCTCATCAGCGCCCGGCCCATGGCCACCATCTGGCGCTGGCCGCCGGACAATTCGCCGGCCGGCTGGCGGCGCTTGGCCTTGAGGTCGGGGAACATCTCATAGACCATGTCGAGGCTGTCGCTGAGATCGTCGCGCCGGATGAAGGCGCCCATCTCGAAATTCTCGTGCACGGTCATCGAGGTGAACACATTGTGTTCCTGCGGCACGAAGGAGAGGCCCAGCGGCACCAGCCGGTCGGCCTCGAAATTGGTGATGTCCTGCCCCGCGAAGGTGACGCTGCCCCCGGTGACGGTCAGAAGGCCGAAGATCGCCTTCAGCGTCGTCGACTTGCCCGCGCCGTTCGGGCCGACGATCACCCCGATATCGCTGGCCTCGATGGCGATGTCGACCCCGTTGAGGATCGGGGCGCCGCCATAGCCGGCGACCAGCTTGTCCAGCGCGATGAGACTCATCGGGCGACCTCCACCGGGCCGCCGAAATAGGCCTCGACGATCATGGGATTGGCGCGCAATTGCTCCATGGTGCCCTTGGCGATCACCTCGCCCTGCGCCATGACGATCACCGGATCGCACAGGCGGGCAATCAGGTCCATGTCGTGCTCGATGACGAAGAAGGTGTAGCCGAGCTCGGAATTCATGCGCTCGATATTGGCGGCGAGATCGTTGAGCAGGGTCTTGTTGACCCCCGCCGCGACCTCGTCGAGCAGCACCACCTTGGCGTCGACCATCATGGTGCGGCCCAGTTCGAGCAGCTTTTTCTGCCCGCCCGAGAGATTGCCGGCCAACTCGTTGCGCACATGGCCGAGTTTTAGAAAATCGATGACGTCGAGGGCCTTCCGGCGCACTTCCGCCTCGCGCGCCGCCACCTTGCCGGGCTGGAACCACAGGGCGGCGAGGTTTTCGCCTGGCTGGTCTCCCGGCACCATCATGAGGTTTTCGAGCGCCGTCATCTGGGAGAATTCATGGGCGATCTGGAAGGTGCGCAGCATGCCCAGCCGGAACAGTTCATGGGGCTTGAGCCCGGTGATGTCCTCGCCGTCGAAGATGATCGCGCCGCTGGTCGGGGGGAAATTGCCCGCCACCATGTTGAACAGCGTCGACTTGCCCGCCCCGTTGGGCCCGATCAGCCCCGTGATCGATCCGCGCGCCACCTCGAGCGAACAGTTCGAGACAGCCGTCAGCCCTCCGAACCGTTTGGAGACGTTGCGGACCTCGATTACCGTATCACTCGCCAAATTGCGCCTTGCCCCCGATCGTTATCGCACTGGAATGCCACGCTGGTGGAATTGCGGCATCTGGTCACAAGCGGCCGATCCGGTCAACTCAAAGCGCACCGAGAATCGCCTGGGCTGTGGACTTGTTGTAGGCGACGGGAATGTCGTAGAGGGTCGCCAGCCGGGTCAGCGCCTTGACGTCCACGTCATGGGGCAGCGCGCTGAGGGGATCGATGAAGAAGATCAGCGCGTCGAGCCGGCCCTCGGCGATCATCGCGCCCAATTGCGCGTCCCCGCCCAGGGGGCCGCTCTTGAGGGCGTGGATCGCGAGCCCGGTGCCCGCCGCCACCCGCCCGCTGGTGGTGCCGGTGCCCACGAGATCGAACCCGGCCAGGCGCTCGCGGTTGTCCCGAGCGAAGGCCACCATGTCGTCCTTCTTGTCGTCATGGGCGACCAGCCCGATGGTCTTGCGCGCCATGGGCTAGCTCAGCGCCCCGATCACCGCCTCGATGCGCTTTTTCATGGTGGCGGCATCGAAGGGCTTGATGATGTAGTTGTTGACCCCGCATTCGATGGCCTCCTTGACCTGCTCCTTGTCGGAGCGGCCGGTGGCCATGATGAAGGGCAGCGCCTGGGTGCGCGGATGCTTGCGGATCACCTTGAGCAGGGTGAGCCCGTCCACATCATCCATGTTCCAGTCCGAGATGATGAGGTCGACACTGGTCTTTTCGAGCTTGGTCAGCGCATCGCGCCCGGACTTGGCCTCGATGATGTCCTTAAAGCCCAGTTGGGTGAGGATGTATTTGCAGATGCCGCGCATGGATTGCTGGTCATCGACGATCAGAACGGAAACGGCACTGGCCTTGGGCATTGTCTTCCAGCTTTTGCTTATAGGGTCGGCCGGGTCGTCCCCTGCCCGTCCGCCCCTGGATGGTCACTTGTGGCGAGACTAAGGCGCAAGGGTTACCATATTCGAAATTTCAGGCGGCAGTTCTGAGCTTGAGGAGCGCGGCGGCCAGACGGCCGGCGATGCGCTCCAGCGGCGCCTCCTCGACCACCGCCCCGATCTCGAAGGCGGCCTTGGGCATGCCGTAGATCAGCGCCGAGCCCCGCGACTGCCCGATGGTGAAGGCCCCCGCCTCGCGCATGGCCTTGAGCCCCTGCGCGCCGTCGCGCCCCATGCCGGTGAGGATGGCCCCCACCGCCATCGGCCCGGCCACCCGCGCCACCGAATGGAACAGCACGTCGACGCTGGGCCGGTGGCCCGACATGGTCTCGTCCTGGGAGACGCGGCATTTGAGCTGGCCCGAGCTGCGCTCCACCCGCAGGTGATGATCGCCCGGCGCCACATAGGCGCGGCCGCGTTCGAGCACCATGCGATCGGCCGCCTCGACCACCCCCACCGGCACCAGCTCGTCGAGCCGGGCGGCGAAGCGCGCCGTGAACCCCTTGGGCATGTGCTGGGCGATGACGATGGGCGGGCAATCGGGGGGCATCGCGGCCAGCACCTGGCGGATGGCTTCCACCCCGCCGGTCGAGGCGCCGATGGCGACCAGCGCCCCCTCGGGCGCCGCCGCTGTCCTGAGCGGCAATTCGGGCACCGCCGCCTCGGGAGCGCGGGCCAGCACGTCGGACTGGGCGGCGTGGCGCACCTTTTCGCGCAGCACCGCCCCGAACTCCTCGATGCCGCCCGGCGTGTCGGGCCCCGGCTTGGCGACGAAATCCACCGCGCCCAGCTCCAGCGCCAGCATGGTCTCGGACGCCCCACGCGTCGTGAGGGTCGAGACCATCACCACCGGCATGGGGCGCAGCCGCATGAGTTTTTGCAGAAAGGCCAGCCCGTTCATGTTGGGCATCTCGATATCGAGGGTGACGACATCGGGGGCGAGGGCCTTGATCTTCTCACGCGCATCGAGCGGGTCCTGCGCCGTGCCCACCACGACGATGTCGCCCTCCTTGGCGAGGGTGCGGCTCAGCACCTCGCGGATCAGCGCGGAATCATCGACGACGAGAACCCTGATCCGGCCGCTCATGCTGCATCCCTGGCAGTGGTGATCGATTTGCGCTGATAGACGGTCTTGCCCACCAGCTTAAAACCCTTGGAGACGGCCTGGAGGTTTTCCGAATGGCCGATATAGAGGAAGCCGTCCGGGGCCAGAACCTCCCCCAGCCGGTCGAACAGCCGGCCCTGGGTCGGCTTGTCGAAATAGATCGCCACATTGCGGCAGAACACGGCGTCGAACGGCCCCTTGAACGGCCAGGGGGCCATGAGGTTGAGCAGGTTGAAGGTGATCACCTCGCGCGCCGCGGACGGGATGCGGACCTCGCCGCGCGGGCCCCGCTCGAACAGCGCCTGGCGTTGGGCCGAGAGCCCATTGAGCTCGCCCGCCGGATAGATCCCCTCGGCCGCCCGGGCGATGACGCTGGAATCGATATCGGTGGCAAGGATGCGGAAATCCCAGCGGCCGAGATCGGGAAAGGCGGCGAGGAGGGCGAGGGCGATGGTATAGGGCTCCTGCCCCGTCGAGCATCCGGCCGACCAGATGCGCAGGCGCGGCCGCCCGCCCTTGCCCACACGCTGCGGCCGGGCGATCAGTTCGCCCACATGGGTCCTCAGGTGATCGAAATGATGGTCCTCGCGGAAAAAGCGCGTGAGATTGGTGGTCAGCGCGTTGACGAAGGCCTGATCGTCGGCGGGGCTGCCGCCATGGTCGAGGAAATCGATATAGGCGTCAAAGCCCGGCAGCCCCAGGGCGCGCACGATCTTGGAGAGCCGCGACACCACCAGCGTGCGCTTGGCATCGGAGAGCGAGATGCCGGCGATCTTGTACACCCGCTGCCGTATGCGCGTGAACTCCCTGTCGCTCAATGCGAATTCGCCGATATCCACCATGCCCATTCCTGCCTACCCCCGGGCCGCTGCCCGGGACCATGCGCCATCTTCGTCGTCCTCGCGGAGCGCTTCGGCCTGGCGTTCGGCCATCCCGCCCATACGGGCGATGTCCCCGTCCGCCGCCGCGATCGCCGCCCCGCCCGCTGCGAGACTTGTGTCGATCATCGCGGCTCCCTCCCTTAGATTCCGTAAATTGGCGGTGAGGGCGTCCACGGTCTCGGCCAGCCCCTCGGCCTCGGCGAGGCCCCGGTCGAAATCCTCGCGCCCGGTGCGCACGAGGGCGCGTATCTGCTTCGAGGTCTTGGCGCTGGCCTGGGCCAGTTCGCGCACCTCGGCGGCCACCACGGCGAAGCCCGCCCCCTTCTCCCCGGCCCGCGCCGCCTCGACGGCGGCGTTGAGCGCCAGGAGATTGGTGCGGAAGCTCACATTCTCGATGCCGGCCACCAGCGTATCGATCTGCCCGACCAGACGGTCCAGCGCCTCGACGCGGGAGCGGGTCTGCCGGGCGGCGGCCAGGGCGGTATCGGTCCGGGGCGCCAACGCCCCGCTCTCCTCTTCCAGCCGGGCGGCGGCCGAGCGCCCCTGCCCCAATTCGGCCTGCGCGCTGTCCATATGGGCCCGCGCCGCCGCGGCGGCCTGCGACAGCGCCGCGGCGCTGGTGCGGCAGGTCTCGACCAGCGCGTCGATTTGCGTAAGCCGGGAGCGGGCGGTGCGATAGCGGTCCCGCGCCGCATCGCGCTCGGCCCCCAGCGCATCGAAGCGCGCCGCAAGGGCGCCCAGCCGGATCGAGAGCGGATCGTTGGCGCCGGCAAGGGCCGCGCTGTCGCCCTCGGCCAGCGCGTCGAACCGGGCCAGCGCGGTATCGAGGGCCACGAGGCCGGCATTGACCGCTTCAAGCTCGGGGGCGTCGAGCAGGTGGGGTTCGGCGATGCGATGGCCGGTGTCGCCCCCGGCGAGAGCGTCGGCCAGCCCGGCAAGGGCGGCGGGCGCGACGACCACGCCGGGCCGGTCGAGCTCGATCAGCCAGCGCTCTCCCCCCAGCGGGGTGGCGGTGGCGCGGAAGCGCTGGTCGGCAAGGCGGGTGAGAAGGACGGTCGGGGCGGGGTCCAGATCGATGGGGAGGCCGAGCAGCGCCGTGGCGGTGTCGGTTTCCGCGCATTCGGGGGCCAACGCGGTGAGCCCGGCGCTCATCTTGAGGATCACGCCATCGCCATCGACCAGCATGACCGGGCGGGCAAGGGCTTCGAAGGCGGTGGAATAGGTCCCGGCCCGTTCGAGCCGCTGGCACAGCCCGGCGATGATCGCCTGCACATAGGCCATTTCCTCGCTGCGCCCGATGGCCCCTTCCCCCACCGCATCCCCGAGCCAGGAGAGGGCCCGGCGCTGGGCGCGCTCGGCGAGGATCGCGGCGGCGAAGGAGACAGCGATGGTGGCGGCCCAGAGCCCCGCGACGATCAGCGGCCAGTCGGGGCGCGCCGCAAAGGACACGGCAACCCAGAGCGCGACCGCCAGAGTGGCGGACCAAAGCGCAAGCAGAGCGGCAACGAGGCGCGGACGTCGCATCGGGCATCCAGAACGGTCACGGGTCGACCCACGCTACCCGCCTATGGTTAACGCTTGGTGTGCGAGCGGCTGCGGCGGTAAGGAAGAATTAGGTCCTTGCTTGTCGCGTTTCCGAACCGGACAAGTGGTGCCCACCTGTCCTGGAAACACTCAAAACAATTCGATATCGTCGCTGGCCGGGCGGATGGCCTGGCGGCGGGCGATGGCCAGTTCCTCATGGCCCAGCCGCGCGGTATCGGTGCTGTCGAGGCGCTTGACGAAGGCGCGCCCGGTGACCGGCTGGAACAGCACCCGGCGGGCATAGCTCCCCCCCAGATCCTCGCTGGCGATGCCATAGCCTTCATCGGCGAGGAACTGACGGACGAATTCGATGTTCTTGCGCCCCACATCGTTCATGCCCGCATGGATATTGCCGCCGCCGAACACCTTGAATTCCAGATTGGCCTTGCGTCCGCTGCCCTGGGTGAGGACCATGTTGATCAATTGCTCCATGGCGAAGGCGCCATAGCGCGCCGATTCCCCGAAGCGGTCGCGCGAGGAGCCCGACTGGGTGCCGAGCAGGAAGTGGTTCATGCCCCCGACCCGGGCCACGCCATCGCGCACGCAGGCCGAGACGCAGGAGCCCAGCACCGTCGAGAAGGTGGTCTCGGACACGCCCGAGACGAGGCAATCGCCCTGGTGAACGGTGGTGACGATGCCGCGAGACAGGCTCTCGGGCCGGACGGGGGAAAGCATAGAGGGTGTTCCTTGAGCGCCCCCAACCCTAGCGCCGCATTTGTTAGGCTTTTCCTAACCCTGGGGATGGATGTGTACGGACCATGGCGGGTAGTGGGGCGATTAGGGTGCGTGGGTACTTGGTGAAGCGCTGCGCCCCCCTCATCCGTCTCGGACCTTACGGTCCGATCCACCTTCTCCCACCAGGGGAGAAGGAAGAAAGGCGCGGCGGTGGCAAGCATCGGTTTAGAAGTTGGGGCTAAGGTCCCCTGTTTGGTGAGGGGATCGGGCGCGAGAGGATTTGATGGTTTTGCACAGACTGGCCAGGGAATTGGACGAAACGGCGCGCCAGACCGCCGAGATGGTCGAGGGCATCGCCGCGAGCCTCAGGACCCTGGACGACCCGACGCTCGACGGCGCCACGGCCCGCGCCACCGCCATGCGCCAGATCGTCGTCGCCCTCCAGATGCAGGACCGGATCGAGCAGCGCTGCCGCAACATGGCCCAGGCGGTGCGCCAGATGGCCGAGCATGCCCCCGACGCCGCGCGGAGCGGCGCGGATGTGTGGTCAGCCCTCACCCTCGACGAATTGCGCGACGAAGCGCTGTCGGGCCTCGCCGCCCGCGCCAAGCCCGGCGAGATCGAATTCTTCTGAGCCGGCCCTGAAACGACAAAACCCGCCACATGGGCGGGTTTTTGGGGAAACGGGGCCGATCCGTCGCTCAGGCGTCGGTGCGCGCCCCAGCGACCACGGCGGCGAGGTCGATCAGCCCCACCATGCCGTTTTCATGGGTGACGATGCCATTGAGCAGCTCGGTATCGATGGAATTGCCCTCGGGAACCGCGTGGATGTCGTCGCGCGACACGGTGAGGATGTCGGACACCGCATCGACCAGAATGCCGATCCATTTGTCGCCGACGCTCATCACCACCACCACATGGTTCTTGGTGGGATTGGTCTTGCCGTCGCCGAACCGGGCCCGCAGGTCGAAGATCGGCACGATGGTGCCGCGCAGATTGATCACCCCGCGCACATAGTCGCGCGTATTGGGCAGGGGCGTCGCCCCGTTCCAGGCGCGGATCTCGCGCACCGTGGTGATCTCGACCCCATAGATCTGCTCATCGATGGAAAAGGCGATGAGCTGCAGCGCGTTCTGGCTCGTGGCTGCGGTGCTGTCGTGATAATCGTCGCGGATGCCCAGCGCTTCCATGTCTCACCCTCGTTCTGGCGCACGCCGTCAGGCGGCGGTGCGGTGCGCGTTCGTCGACTTGAGACTTTGCACGTCAACAATCAACGCAACGTTACCGTCGCCCAGAATCGTGCCGCCGGCGATGCCCTCGATGCGCTCGTAATTCTCCTCGAGCGATTTGATCACCACCTGCTGCTGGCCGATGATGTCGTCGACCACCAGCGCGATCTTGGAATTGCCCTCGGCCTCGCACAGGACGACGAAGCGGTCGGCCTCCTCCTCCCCGGTCTCCAGCGCGAAGCGGCTGGCGAGATCGACCACCTGCACATATTCGCCCCGCACCTGCAGCACCTTGCCCCCCGAGGGCATGGTGCCGAAATCGGCGCGTGAATTCTGGATGGTCTCGACGATGGACGAGAGCGGGATGACATAGGGGCAGCCGGCCACCTTGACCAGCATGACGTCGAGCACCGCAAGCGTCAGCGGCAGGCGCAGCGTCATGCGCGTGCCCTTGCCGACAAAGGAGCGCACATGCACCGAGCCGCCGATCTTCTTGATGTTGGAAAGCACCACGTCCATCCCCACCCCGCGCCCGGAAATGTCGGAGACCTCCGAGGCGGTGGAAAAGCCCGGCGCGAAGATCAGATTGTCGATCTGCTCCTCGGTCAGTTGCTGGTCGGGGGCGACGACGCCGCGCTTGCGCGCCAGGGCGAGCACGCGCTCGCGGTCGATCCCCTGCCCGTCATCCTCGACCGCGATGAGGATATTGCCGCCGGCCTGTTCGGCCGAGAGCCTGATGGTGCCGGTCTCGGGCTTGCCCATGGCGAGGCGCGCCGCCGGGTCCTCGATGCCGTGATCGGCGGAATTGCGCACCATATGGGTGAGCGGATCGGACAATTGCTCGATGACCGTCTTGTCGATCTCGGTGTTCTCGCCGATGGTTTCGAGCCGGATCTTCTTGCCGGTCCGCCCCGACAATTCGCGCACCAGGCGCGGCATGCGCGAGAACACCGATTTGACCGGCTGGGCCCGGATGGCCATCACCGCGTCCTGCAGGCCGCGCGTGGTCTGGGCCAGCACCTCGAGCCCGCGCACCAGCTCCTGGTAGCGGTCGCGGATGGCGTCGTCCATCTGCTGGGTGAGCATGGACTGGGTGATGACCAGCTCGCCCACCATGTTGACCACGCGGTCGACCTTGTCGAGATCGACCCGGATCGACGCCATGCCGACCGGCCGGCCGGGATTGGCACTCTCGTCGGTCTCGGCGGGGCGGGAGGGCGGCGGCGGCGCGGCGACGGCAGGGGCCGACTCCGAGAGGGCGTCGGCGAGCATGGCGGTGAGGTCGGCCGGCGCTTCCGGCTCGGGCGCGCGCGGGGCGCGGGGTTCGGCCTTGGCCAGCTCGGCCAGCGCCGCGAAGCTGGGCACAGCGTCTTCGTCGGCCTCGGCAGCGTCCTGCCGCGCGATATCGATGAGGCAATCGCCCTCGACGAATTCGAACACTTCGCGGATGGCCGCTTCCGTGGCGGTCTCGGAGCGCAGTTCGAGGGCCCAGCCGCAATAGACCCCGAAGGGCTCGAAATCGGCCAGCGCCGGGATGGAGGTCGGCCGCGCGGTGACCTGCATCTCCCCGAGCAGCGCCAATTCGCGGAACAAGAGCAGCGGATCGTTGGCGCGCTCATAGAGCGTGGGAAGCGGCAGGAAATCGATATGCCACAGGGCGCGCCCGTCGGACGGGGCCGGCCGGGCCGAATCGAGATCGACGGCGACGGGGGTGAAGTCGATGTCGAAATCCTCCATCGGCGCCGTGTCATCGGGTGCGGGGGCCACCTCGCCCCGCGCCAGAGCGTCGAACTGGGCTTTCTCTTCCGCCCCGTAATCGGCGGCGAGGGCCTCCCCGCTGCGCGCGGCGGCGACGAAATCGGCCACGATGTCGATCGAACGGATGCACAGGACCACCACGTCCTCGCCCAGTTCGATCCGGCCCTCGCGCACATAGTCGAGCAGGGTCTCGAAGCTGTGGGCGAAGCGGACCAGCGCGTCGAAGCCGAAGGCCCCGCCCCCGCCCTTGATGGAATGGATGGCGCGGAACACCGCGTTGAGCCGCCCGGCCTCGCGATCGCCGTCCTGAATGGCGGAAAACTGCTCCTCGAGTTCGAGCAGCAGTTCCGAGCATTCGTCGAAATAGGTGGCCTTGAATTCGTCGAGGTCACTCATGGTTGCCGCAGCCACCCCCAGATTGAGCGTTTAGAGAACCGTCAATGGACGACCTTGTTGATGACGGAAATGAGCTTTTCGGGATCAAAGGGCTTGACGATCCAGCCGGTGCCGCCGGCGGCGCGGCCCTGATCGCGCTTGTCTTGACTGGTCTCGGTGGTGAGGATCAGGATGGGCAGGCTCTGATGCCGCCCGGTGGCCCGGACATTCCGTATGAACTCGATGCCGTCCATCACCGGCATGTTGATGTCGGTGATCACCACGTCGACCTCCTGGCGGCCGAGCATGTCGAGCCCGACCTGGCCGTTCTCGGCCTGGATCACCTCGAAGCCGGCATTGGTGAGGGTGTGATGCAGCATGGCCAGAATGGTCCGGGAATCATCGACGGTGAGAACGCGCATCTTGGTCATCTGTCCCTTGAGAGCGGAGCGAAGGCCTCGGCGAGGCCAAGCCTTGCAATGGCGGCCCGCACCGCATCGCTGGTCTTTACGATCGAAAGCTCCGAGCCCGCCCGCCGCGCCGTCTCCGCCGCGCTGAGCAGCATGAACAGCCCATTGGTGGACATCCGCTCCACCGCAGCGGCGGAAATCTCCACCGGGCCCGCATGGAGTGCATCGAGCAGCGCCTCGCGCAGGGCGTCGAGCGCATCGAGGTCGACGATGCGCGGCAGCGCGACGGACTGGATTGGCGGCGTGGCCATGGACGAACGGACTCCGGGCGGGGTTCGAAACTGCCGCGAGTGTCGCCAAAAAGCGTTTAAGAAACCGTAAACCATAGCGTCCCGCGCCACCCTGAGTTAGGGTCCCCCGCGCGAGCGAGGGAGGGAACCATGGGGTTCGTCGAGGCCATCAAGGCCGGCTTTGCCAATTATTTCGTCTTTACCGGCCGGGCACGGCTATCGGAATTCTGGTGGTTCATCCTGTTCGTCATCCTGGGCGGCATCGGGTTTTCCATCATCGACTGGCTGATCTTCGGGATCGATCCGCAAACCGGGGAAGGACGGCGGGTGCTCTCGGGCCTGTTCCACCTCGCCGTGCTGTTTCCCACCCTCACCGTGGCCTGGCGCCGCATGCACGATACGGGGCGGCCGGGCTGGTACGTGCTGGCGCCCATGCTGCTGTCCTTCGCCTTCATGCTGTTCGCCTTTGGCGGGGTGTTCGCCTTCACCATGCTCGAGGTGCGGACTGGCGATCCCGGCGCGCTGATCGGCCCGGCCGCCATGCTTGGCGCCTTCGGCATGCTGGCGATGGGCGTGCTGCAACTGGTGCTGACCGTCCTGATGATCTGGTGGTTGAGCCGCCCCTCCGAGCCCGGCGACAACCAATACGGGCCCTACCGCTCCGCCTGAGCCGGCACGGGCGACAGCAGCGCATCAAGCCCCACCCTGTCCACATCGGCCAGCCGATCGGGCAACCATCTGGGCCGGCGGTCCTTGTCGACCAGGACGGCGCGCACCCCTTCGGCGAAATCGGGCCGCAGCGCCATCCATCTGGCCAGCGCCAGATCGGTGCGCAGAATGGCCATGACGTCGCGCTGCCGCCGGGCCAGGCGATGGGAGAGCAGCGTCGCCACGACGCTGGTGGGGCAATGGCCGGCAATGGCGCCGTAAAGCGCCGCCGCGCCGGGGTCCCCATCATCGCCCAGATCGCGCAATTCGGCGAGGATGGCCTCGGCGTCGGGCTTTTCGAACGCGGGGGCGAGTGTATCGGCCAGGGCGCAGAACCCTGCCACACCCGGATCGTCCGCCTCGGCCTGGATGGCGGCGGCTATGGCGAGGTCGAGATCGCCCGCCACCGAAGCCTCGATCAGCCGGTCGCGCAGGCTGCCCAGCGCGGCGCGCGGCACGGCGGCATCGGCCAGCCCCAGCCCGATGGCATCGGCCGCCCCCACGGTCTGGCCCGAGAGGAGGAAGGCCAGGGCCCGCGCCTCCCCGGTCTTGTAGAGCAGCGCATTGACCCCGACATCGCAGAAAAAGCCGATGGCCCCCTCGGGCATGGCGAAACGGGCATCGAGCGTCGCCACGCGATAGCGCGCATGGCTGGAAATGCCGATCCCACCGCCCATGACGATGCCGTGCTGGAGGGCGACGATGGGCTTGGGAAAGCTCGAGATGAGCCCGTTCATCTGGTATTCGTCGGCAAAGAAGGCGCCGACCGCCTCCACCCTGCCGGCCAGGGCCAGCTCGCGCGTGGCCCGCACGTCGCCGCCGGCGCACAGCCCCTTTTCCCCCTCGCCCTCGATCACCACCATGGCGATGCCCGGATCGCGCTCCCAGTCGTGGAGCGTATCCAGCACGTCGGCGATCATCTCGGCGGTGAGCGCATTGATGGCGCCGGACCGGGCCAGGGTGACGATGCCGCAGGCCTCGCTGACGGCGAACTTGACGAAGGGGTCCATGGGCACTCCTCTGGTGGGGCGCGGCCATATTGCCCGCGTGGCGGCACAAATTGAAGCCCTTGCCGCGATGACGTTTCCCTTTGGGTCAAAATGGAATAGGTAAGCCCCAAGACACCCTTTCCCTCAGAGTCCCAGGGACATGACAATCAGCAAGACGGGCATCGCCCTCGATCTTCACAATCGCGCCCGTTCGGGCAAACCGATCCGGCTCGGCCTCATCGGGTCGGGCGAAATGGGCACCGACCTCGTGACCCAGGTTTCGCTGATGGAGGGCATCGAGATCGCCGCCATCGCCACACGCCGCCCCCATACCGCCATGGCGGCCATGGACATCGCCTATGGCGAGGGGGCCGGGCAGGACCATGCGCGCGAAACCGATTCCCGCGCCGCCATGAGCGCCGCCATCGACCAGGGCCGCATCGCGGTGACCGCGGATACCGAGCTGATGGTCACCGCCCCCGAGGTCGACGTGATCATCGACGCCACCGGCAAGCCGGGAGTGGGCGCCGATTTCGACCTTCTGGGCATGGAGCACGGCAAGCATCTGGTGATGATGAATGTCGAGGCAGACGTCACCATCGGCCCCTATCTCAAGCACGAGGCCGACCGGCTGGGGGTGATCTATTCGGTGGGGGCGGGAGACGAGCCCTCCTCCTGCATGGAGCTGATCGAATTCGTCTCGGCGTTGGGGCTGGAGATCGTCGCGGCGGGCAAGGGCAAGAACAATCCCCTCGACCACGACGCGGTGCCGGCCGACTATATCGAGGAAGCCACGCGCCGCAACATGAACCCGCGCATGCTGGTCGAATTCATCGACGGCTCCAAGACCATGGTGGAGATGGCGGCCATCGCCAACGCCACCGGGCTGGTGCCCGACATCGCCGGCATGCACGGCCCCGATGCCGACCGCGATTCCCTTCCCAAAATCCTCATCCCCAAGGCCGATGGCGGGGTGCTCAACCGCTCCGGCGTCGTCGATTACACCATCGGCAAGGGGGTGGCGCCGGGCGTCTTCGTCATCGCCAAGGCGACCCATCCCCGCGTCGTCGAGCGCATGGACGACCTGCATGTGGGGGTGGGGCCTTATTACGGCTTTTACCGCCCCTATCACCTCACCAGCCTCGAAGTGCCGCTGACCGCGGCGCGCATCATGCTGCACGGCAAGGCCGACATGGTGCCGTTGTCCAATCCGGTGGCCGAGGTCTGCGCCGTGGCCAAGCGCGACCTCAACCCGGGCGAGCCGCTCGATGCCATCGGGGAGACCTGCTACCGCTCGTTCGTCATGACGGTAGGCGACGCGCGGGCGCAAGCGGCAATCCCTGTGGGCCTGCTCGAAGGCGGGCGGGTGACCGCCCCCATCGCCAAGGGACAATTGCTGACCCGGGCCAACGCCACCCCCGACACGACGACCAAGCTCTACGCCCTGCGCCAGCGCCAGGACGAGATGCTGGGGCTGGCCCGGTGAGCGAGGGGCCCGTCGCGCCCCGGCCCGCCGGGGTGATCGCCGCCCTCCCCGCCACGGTGCCCTTTGTCGGGCCCGAAGTGATCGAGCGCCGGACCGGCCGCCCCTTCCGGGCCCGGCTGGGGGCCAATGAGAACGCCTTCGGCCCCTCGCCCCGTGTGGTCGCGGCCATCGCCGCCCATGCGGGTGACGTGTGGACCTATGGCGATTCCGAAGCCTTCGAGTTGCGCGCGGCGCTGGCCGCCCATCTGGACCTGCCGCGCGATGCGATCACCGTGGGCGAGGGCATTGACGGGCTGCTGGGCCTTGTCTGCCGGCTCTATCTCGAACCGGGCGACCGGGTAGTGACCTCGCTGGGCGCCTATCCGACCTTCAACTACCACGTCGCCGCGCAAGGGGCCGAACTGGTGACCGTGCCCTATCGCGACGACCGCGAGGACCTCGATGCCCTGGCCGAAGCCGCCCGCGCGATGCCGACCGCCATCGTCTATCTCGCCAACCCCGACAACCCCATGGGCACCTGGTGGCCGCGCGCGGCGGTCGAGGATTTCATCGCCCGCGTGCCGGGCCAGACGCTGATCGTCCTCGACGAGGCCTATGGCGAGACGGCGCCCAAGGGCACCCTGCCCCCCTCGACCCTCTTGCGGCCCAATCTCCTCCGCTTCCGCACCTTTTCCAAGGCCTATGGGCTGGCCGGCATGCGGGTGGCCTATGGCTTCGGGGAACCCGGCGCCATCGCGCTGTTCGACCGCATCCGCAACCATTTCGGCGTCAACGCCCTGGCCCAGATCGCCGCCCGCGCCGCGCTGGCCGATGCGGATCATATGCGGGCGGTTGTGGATAAGATCGGGGATAACCGCCGCGCCCTCGCCGAACTGGTGGCCGAACTGGGCCTTGCCGCCATCCCCTCGGCGACCAATTTCCTCGCCATCGATTGCGGCGGGGCCGCCCGGGCCGACGCCATGCTCAAGGCCCTGCTCGATAAGGGAATTTTCGTACGTAAACCGACTGTGCCAGTGCTCGATCGCTGCATCAGGATCTCCATCGGCCGGCCCGAGCAGATGGCGCTGGCCCATGCGGCGCTGCGCGCGGCGGCGGCCGAAACCGGCGCCCTGTAGCGGGCCCCCTGCGCCGGTCGGCACCCCCCGCTCCCCTTGCCGAGCGCGCCGCGCTGCGACATTGTTTCATCCTCCGTTAACCAGTGCGGATGGCGGTGGGGGGCATGGGCGATGGTCGAGATTTTCGACGCCGGTTATGCACGCAAGGGTCGAGGGGCGTTCCGGCTCCGAGCACGGATGCGCGGATCGCGTGCCCTCCAGCTTGCCACGAAGCGCCTGTTCGATATTGCCGGGAGCCTCGTCCTGCTCGCCTTGGTGTGGCCGTTGCTCATCGGGCTGGCGCTGTGGGTGAAGGCCGCGAACCCGGGCCCGGCGATCTTCCGCCAGGAGCGGACCGGATGGGGCGAACAGCCCTTCATCCTCTACAAGTTCCGCACCCTTGGCGAGGACGGCCGGCCATGGGGGCCGGGAGCGGGCTTCCTGCGCCGCAGCGGGCTCGACGAATTGCCGCAGCTCCTCAACGTCATCCGGGGCGACATGGCGCTGGTCGGACCGCGGCCGCATGAAACCGGCATGAAGGTGGCGGGCGTGCCCTATGCCGAACTGGCGCCCCTCTACAGCCTGCGGCACGCCATGCGGCCGGGCATCACCGGCCGGGCCCAGGCCCATGGGCTGCGCGGCCCGCTGAGGGACGCAGAAACCGCCCGGGCCCGCATCGCGCACGACCTCGCCTATGTGGAGAATTTTTCCCTGTGGCTGGACCTGAAAATCCTCTGGCGGACCCTGGTCCATGAATTGCCGCGCGGCCTCGACGACCGCGCGGGGGCATTGGACCTAATACAGCCCGACGATCTGGCTGGCGGTGCCGGTTTCGAGAACCCGCACGGCGCGCACCGGCAGCAAGGCCCCGTCGGGCAGGTTGTGGAAGGTGATCGCGTCGCCCCCGGCGAGGCGGACAGCCAGCGTGCCGCCGGTACCGACATAGAGCGCGCGGGTGACCGCGACCAGATCGGCCCCGTCATCGGGCACGATGGCAAAGCCGGCGCTGGCCGGTCCTTCAAGGCTTGAGGCACGCGTCGAAAATCGGTCGGTCATCATCCTGTCTCCGCTCGGATTTGGCGGCACAAAGCATAGGCGCGGCCACCAGGGCGGGGATAAATCAGCCGCCGAGCCGGGCGGCCAGCCGGGCCATCATCGCCTCCAGCACCGCCCGCGCCGCCTCGGGCGAGGGCGCTTCCACATAGCAGCGCAATTCCGGCGCATTGCCCGATTGGCGCACATGCACGATGACGCCATCGGCCCGAACCATGCGCGTCCCGTCCGTGGTGTCGATGGCGGCGGGATGGGCCAGATGCGGATCGAGGGCGCGCCGCGCCGCGTCGGAACGCGCCAGTTCGGCGACGAGGCCATGGCCGCGATCCGGCGCGACCTGCGGGAGCCGATCGGCCAGCATGGCGCGCGGCGGCAGGCGGTCGGCAAGGGCGCGGACGGCGACGCCTTCGCGCCGGGCCTCGGCCAGCACGGTGATGAGGGGCAGCAGCGCGTCGCGGGTCGGCAGCGGCGAGATGGGCCGCCCCCCATTGTCGAGCGTGGTCTGGACGAGAAAGCCGCCATTGGCCTCGAAGCCGACAATGGCCGTGCCCGGCGCCGTCTCCATGGCTTCGATGACGAAGGGCGAGCCGATCCGGGTGCGCGCCAGATGGGCGAACCAGCCCGAGGCCTCGATGGCGCTGGTCGAAGTGAGCGGGGTAACGACGCTGTCGGCCCCCAGCGCAAGCGCCGCCAGCGCCCCGAGCACGTCGCCATTGACCTGCACGCCCTCGGCATCGAGCAGCAGCGGCCGGTCGCCATCGCCATCGGTCGAGACGATCGCATCGAAGCCGTGTTCCCGGCCCAGGGCCCGCAGGCGGGCGAGCGCCGCCGGGTCCACCGCCTCGGTATCGACGGCGATGAAATCCGCGCTCGGCTCGAGCACCGTGCAGCTTGCGCCGAGCGCGGACAGGAGCTCCTCCATGTCGCGCCAGCCCACGGCGGAATGGGCATAGACCCCCAGCCGCAGCCCCTCGAGCGCGCCGGGGGCGAAGGCCGACAGCAGCCTTTGGCGATAGGCGAGGCGGGCGGCGGGATCGGGCTCGGGGAGCGCGAAGCCGGCCGGCGTGGCGGACGGGCGCCCGGCCACCGCATCGAGGATCGGCTGCTCGTCGGATTTGCGCAATTCCCCGTCCGGGCGATAGAATTTGAGCCCGTTCTGGTCGGCGGGGATATGGCTGCCGGTGACCATGATGGCGGGGATGGCGCGCGCCATGGCAAAGCCGGCCAGGGCCGGCGTCGGCAGCGCCCCGCAAAACAGCGGCTCCCAGCCCGCGCCCCGCGCCGCGGCGGCCACCGCCGCGGCAATGGCGGGGCTGGAGGCGCGCCGATCCATGCCGATGGCGAGCTGGCGGGCGCGCGCGCCCGCCGCGGCGGTGTCGAGGAAGGCCTCGACATAGGCCGCGGTCAATTCCGGCGTGAAGCCTTCGGCCGGCCCCCTGAGGCCGGACGTGCCGAATTTGATCTGATGCTGTGCCAAGGCGTCGGCCCCCCGATTGCGTCTGCCGATACCTTTATGCGGTTTGGAAGCGGGGGATCAAGGGTGGGGGAGGCGATTGACGCCGCCTCAGCACCCCCCTCATCCGCCCCTTCGGGCACCTTCTCCCACCAGGGGAGAAGGGAGTCCGTGGGGCTAGCGCTCTGCCTTTGCTTCTCCCGGGGTGGAAGATGGGAACCCCTGAGGTGGCGGCGATCCTTCCTTCTCCCCTGGTGGGAGAAGGTGGCCGCGAAGCGGTCGGATGAGGGGGGCGCTGAGGCGGCGCGGGGTGACAAGGCTGGTGGGGCTTGCCTCAGAAGCTGGCGCGGAGGGTGAGGCCGATGTCGTGGCTGTCGTAGTCGTAGAAGACATTGTCGGACCAACTGCGGGTATATTCGTAATAGACCGAGGGCATGAAGGGGCCGATGGCGAGGGCGCGGTGGCTGGCATCGGCGCGGGCCGAGACGAAGAGGTCGCGCTGGTCGCCGTCGAGCGAAAACGGCGCCGGGCGCCAGTGATAGCGCTGCCCGACGCTCGCCTCGGCCCCCAGCAGCAGGCCCGAATCCACCAGCACGTCGAACCGCGCCGTGCCGGTCAGTTCCAGCGTGCGCAGGGTTTCCTCGCTGGTGTGATGATAGACCGCCCGGGCAATGGCCGTGAAATTGACGTTGGGCGCGAGGCTGGTGGCCAAGGACACCGCGCCATCGGCCACCAGCCCGCTGCGCTCGGGGCGCAACGGACGGTCGACGCCAGCCAGCTTGAGGCTGACCGCGAGGCGCTGCTGCGCGGTGATCGGCAGGGAGACCGTGCCGCGCAGGCCGGCCTCGCGCCGCACCAGCGCATCGTCCTCAAAGCCGACACTCGCATAGGGCGCGATGACCACCCTACTGCCGCCACCCAGCGTGAAACTGGCCGGCAGCTCCACCGTGAAGCCGGGCTCGAAGCTGCGGTCGGCGGTGGAATAGCGGATATCGGTGCGCAACACGCCGGAAAGATCGGTGGTGCCCGACTGCATGAGCGGATAGGCGACGCTGCCGCCGAACTGGAACAGCACCCCTTTCTGGCCGCGCGCCGATTCGGGGATGTGGCCGACGCCCAGGGGGCCGCCATCGATCTCGCTCGACCCGGTCTGGCGGTTGACGTTGGTGGAGGGGACGATATTGGCATAGCCGGAAAACACCGGCTGGCCCTGGGCCTGACGCCGACTTTGCAGCAATTGGCGCGCCGCATCGCGCTCCGGCCCGGCGGGCAGCAGCGCTTGCAGGGTTTCCAGCCGGGAGACGGCCAATTCGCCCGAACCCAGCGCATCGTGGCAGCGATAGGAGACCACATAGGCCGGCACGAACATCGGCGCGTATTGGATGACCAGATCGGCCAGCAGCACCGCTTCGGCGCATTGGCCGGTTTCGGCGTGGCGCACCGCGCCGGCATAGGCGGCCATGATATCGCCCTGCCCGGCTTCGCGGTCGAGTTGGGCGGCGATGGCCTCGGCCTCCTGCCACTGGCCGGCGGCCAGCGCCCGGTCCAGCGCCGCGAAATCGGCGGTCTGGGCCAGGGCCGGCGGCGCCGAGAGCGCCGCAAGCACCAAAGCAAGGACCGAAAGCCTGAACCGCACCGGCAAGCCTATTGCTTGGTGCCGATCAGGCCGCCCACCGTGGCATTGCTGCCGCTGGTGCCGGTGAACAGCCCGCCCATTTCCGCCGCCCCGGACCCGTAGAACTGGCCGTCGAGGGCGTTGTTGGAGACGATGCGGCCCGTGGTCTGCAAATTGCCGGTGAAGCCGGTGCCCTGCAGGTTGCCCGAGGCGCCCCCGAGATCGGTGCCACCATCATAGAGGTCCATGACGAAGGTGCTGCGGTCGAAATCGACCCCGGCGGTGAACTGCCCGCCATCGCTGTCGCCATTGGACGAGGCGATCGACCACAGCCCGTCATAGGTCGCGGTCTGGTTGGGCATACTGCCCGGCGTGGTTGGGGTGCCGTTGAGCACCACCACCGCCTGATCGTGCACCGCATTGTCGGCGATGAGCGCCATGCGGGCGTAGTCGCCCACCAGCAGCCCGGCGCCGGTGGTGCTCGCCTGATATTCATAGAGATCGATTCCCGCATGGCCGCCCACCGGCCCGCTGGTGCTGTTGAACTGGTAAGTGGTGTTATCGCCCAGTGTAACGGTGACGCCCCCCGCGCCGCCGGGCTGGCCCGATATGGTGCCCGAGCCATATTGCGCGCCGGACTGGCCCGGCTGCAGGCGGACGGCGGAATAATTGAGCGGGGACGGTTCGGGCGGGGGTGGCGGGGTGGGCGAGGTGCTGGAGCAGCCGGCCAGGGTGACGGCCAGCATGGCCGCCGAGAGCGGGAGCAGATGGGTACGCAAGAGAATCCCTCCTTGATGCAATCACCCATCGGGTAGCGTCCGCAGGGGGCGAAGATATGTCGACAATGTGGTGAGGGGAGATTGCCCGAGCTTGCCCGCGCCGGGCCGGACCACGTGCCGTTTGACACGCCTGCCGGTTTGGTCGAAGAGAAACGGCGAGAATCCCCTTCGGAGCCCGGATGACCCTTCCGACCATCGTCAGTTTCTGGCACGGCCCCATGTCCTGGCTGGAGGAGCTTTCGATCCGCTCCTTCGTGGCGGCCGGCCATCCCTATGTGCTTTACAGCTATGAGCCGATCGCGCTTCCCGATGGGGCGGTCAATCGCGACGCCGCGGATATCCTGCCGCAATCGGAGATGTTCTTTTACAAGGACGGGCGGTCGCCGGCGGTGTTCGCCGATTATTTCCGATTGAGGCTGCTGGCCGAGGCCAAGGGGCTGTGGTGCGATTGCGACATGATCTGCCTAAAGCCCTTCGCGGGCCTTTCCGATCACGTATTCGGCTTCGAGCACGATCCGGGCGCCAATGGAAAACGCGGCCAGCTCAACAATGCCGTGCTCGGCCTGCCGGCCGATTCCCGGCTGCTCAAGGCCCTCCTTGGCCTGTTCGAGGGGGAAAGCCGGGAGATCGATCCGGTGTGGATGCCGTGGTTCCGGCGCGTCGAGGTGCGGCTGCGCCGGCTGGCCGGCCAGCGGATCGGGCTCGAGCACATGCAGTTCGGGGCGACCGGGCCCTACCCCCTCACCCATTTCGCCTATGCGCTCGGGGTCATCGGAGAGGCGCGGCCATCGGAGGTGTTCTATCCGGTCGGCTATGACGATATCGGGAAACTGGCCGAGGCGGGGACGCGGTTGGAGGACGTGCTCTCGCCCCAGACCCTGGGCCTGCATGTGTGGCGCATGGGACTGACCGATCGCGGCCGCCTCTCCGAGCCGCCCCTGCCGCAGCCCGGCTCGGCGCTGGCCGATCTGATCGGACGCCATCGATGAACGGGCCGGTCGAACCCCTGCTGCGCATCATCGGCGGCGAACCAATGCGACTGGGCGATTCCAGCCCGCTGCGCCGCATGCCGCGCGCGCCGGGCCGCCCGCGCCCCGAAGCGTTCGGCGCGAGCTTCGAGGACGACATCCTCGTCTATGACGCATTCTGGGACGCGAAGGGCGAGACCATCCTGCTGGTCTGCCCGCATCCGCACAATCTGCGCCGCCTGTTCCGCAGGGCCCGTTTCACCTCCGAACCCGATGGACGGGCGTTGCGCGCCAAAACCTTCACCACGCAATCGGTGATGGTGGTGGCGCTGCATGGCGCCGACCCCGGAGCGCGCGAGATCGCCATGGATCTGGATGGCCAACGGCGCTCCATGACCATCGGCGACAATCTCTCCGCCGCGCTGGCCGGGGCCTCGGTGCTGTTCACCATGAACAAGGACAATCGGCTCGAATGGATCGCCGACTGGGTCGATTATCACGTCCATCACCACGGGATCGACACGGTGATCGTGTTCGACAACGGCTCGCAGCGCTACCGGCCGGCCGACCTGCTGGCCACCATCAGCAACCGGCCCGGCATAAGGCACGCGCTGGTGCTCGACTGGCCGTTCCGCTACGGCGCCTTCGACCCGGCGGTGCGGCTCAATCCCTATTGGGCGCATTTCCTCCAGAACGCCGCCATGAACGTGGTGCTGCGGCGGCTGGCGGCGCGGGCGCGCGGCATCCTCAATCTCGACGTGGACGAACTGGCCGAATCGCGCCGGCCCGGCTCGATCCTTGATGCCCTCGACGCCACCAGTCACGGGCTGATCGTGATGAAGGGGCGCTGGATCGAGGCGGCGACCGATGGGGCCGACCTGGCGACCATCCGCCACCGCGATTTTTCCGTCCGGCCCAGCGACCCGGACCGGCAGGTCTGCGGGGCGCAGAAATGGGCCATCGACCCGCGCCGCGCCTGGTTCAACCACCCCCGGGTGCAGCCGCATGTGCACTGGATCGCCAACCGGCCGCTGCGGGCCAAGGCGACCCATGAGGACTGGTATTACTGGCATTTGAAGGGGATCAACACCAATTGGAAGCTCGACCGCGCCCGGAGCCAGGCCATCGATCCCCGGACTATGGAAAAAGACGAAGTGCTCGAACAACGCTATCGCGAACTGGGATGGGTGTAGGAGTGCAGGCACGGTTCTTTTCCTTCATGCGGGTGCTGGTGCTGGCCATCGCGCTGCCACTGGTGTGCCTGTTTGGCTTTTACGCCAATTACGCGCTGCTCGTCCTGGCGCTGGTCGCCGGCCTCGGCATGATCTTCGCCCGGCAGCGGCTGGAGATCGGGCTGGCCGGCGGGATGTTCTGGGCGGTGTTTGCCGGCCTCGGCCTCACCTATGGCATCGCGGCGCGGGCGCCGGGCGACCTGCTGCTGGTCTTCAACCTGCTGCCCTTCGCGCTCTATCCGGTGCTTGCCACCCTGCTGGGCGGCGCGGCCGCGCGGCCCGAGCCGGCCCGCCTGCTGGCGCGGCTAGCGCTGGCCGGGGTGGCGGTGGGGGCCGGCCTCGCCCTTGTCGACGGCCTCGTCCTCGGCGCCGACCGGGCGGGATATATCGTCTCGGACCCCATACGGCTCTCCAACACGGTGCTGATCCTCGCCGCCTTCGCCGTGGTGCTCTCCCCCGCCGAAGAAGGGTGGCGCCGCTGGGCGTGCTTTACCGCCCCGGTGCTGGCGCTGCTGGTCATCCTCCTCGCCGGCGCGCGGACCGCCCTGCTGGGCTATGCGCCGGTATTCCTCATCGCGCTGTTCCTCGTCCTGCCGATAAGGCGCGCCCTCGCCGTCACCCTGGCGCTGGCGGCCGCACTGGGGCTCGCCACGGCGGCCCTCTTCGCCCTCGACCTGGTGCCGGAACGCATTGCCGGCCTGCCGCGCCTTCTCGGCGCGCTGCTGGCCGGGGAGGAGATCGGCGACAAATCGCTCGCCGGACGGCTCGAGCTCTACCGCACCGGGGCGCTGCTGTTCCGCGAGTCCCCGCTCTGGGGCCATGGCTGGGTGCATCTGGCCGACGCCATCGCCCTCCATGCCCGGCCCGGCTATGAGGATATCGCGCGCCTGCCCCATCTCCACAACGAGCTGGTGACCTTCGCCGCCACCTCGGGGCTGATCGGCGTCATCGCCTATGGGGGGCTGCTCGTCCTGCCGCCGCTCTGCGCCTGGCGCTCGCCGCGCGACCGCTATCGCCGGCTGCGCCTGCATCTGGCGCTGGTGCTGAGCGCCGGCTATTTCTTCCTCGGGCTCGCCGACACCATGCTGATCTTCGAATTGCACATGACCCTGTTCGTGGCCTGGACGGCAATCATCCTCAATACGCTGCGCGTGCCGGCGGCGGCGCCCGATGACTGACGCCGTCTTCACCTGGGTCGACGGCGCCGACCCCGACCATGCGCGCAAACGGGCCCGCTACCTCGCCGAGGAGCAAGGCGATCTGGCACGCCACGCCACGGACCCGACCCGGTTCGCCGACCGGGGCGAACTGTTCTACGGCCTGCATCTGGTGCGCAAATTCGCGCCCTGGATCGAACGGATCTTCGTGGTCACCGACCAGCAGCGCCCCCGCTGGCTCGGCCCGCGCCTCGCGCAACGGCTCGGGGTCAGCGTGATCGACCACCGCGACATTTTTCCAAGCACCGGCGCCGTGCTGCCCAATTTCAACTCCACGTCGATCGAGAGTTTCCTTTTCCGCATCGAGGGACTGTCGGAGCGCTTCCTCTATTTCAACGACGACATGTTCCTGGTCCGGCCCACACGGGAGGCCGATTATTTCGGCCCCGAGCCGATCTTTCGCGGCGCGTGGATCTCCGACCCCATGGGACCGCTCGAAGGCCTGCAGCGCGAGGTGCTGTCGGCGCTGACCCTCGTCTGGGCCAGGAGCCGGTATCGCGACGGCTATGTCGGCCCGGCCGGCCCCGACGCGAAATGGCAGCGGCCGACGCGGGAGACCTTCTGGCTCGCCCATGCCCCCTACCCGCTGACCCGCTCGCTGTTCGCCCAACTGGGCGAGCGGTTCGATATCGAGGCCAATGCCCGCTACCGCTTCCGTTCGCCGCACCAGCGCCCGCCCGTCACCCTCGCCGCCAATCTGGCGCTGACCCGGCAGGAGGCGCGCTCGGGCCCGGACGACTGGGAATATCTCCACCCGCGCAAGCACCGCAACGCGGTGATCGCGGCGCGGCTCGAACGCTGCCGTCGGGGCGAGGTGGCGAGCCTGTGCGTGCAATCGCTCGACCAGGGCAGCGAGAGCGAGCAGGCCATGATCCTTGGTTTCCTCAAGGACCTCATCGAGGATTAACGCGCGCCCTTGCCGGTCACCAGGGTGCGGATGGTGCGGAACATGATCTCGAGATCGAGGTCGAGCGAGATGCGCTTGAGGTAGTAGAGGTCATATTCCAGCTTTTCCAGCTCCTCGCGCGCGGTGCCGGCATAGGGATATTGCACCTGCGCCCAGCCGGTGATGCCCGGCAGCACCAGATAGCGCGCCTTATAGGCGGGGGTGAGCTGTTCGCAGGCGCGGGCGATTTCCAGCGAGACCGGGCGCGGGCCGATCCAGCTCATCTCGCCGCGCAGAATGTTGACCAGTTGCGGCAGCTCGTCGAGCCGCAGGCGGCGCAGCAGCGCGCAGCCGGGCAGGATGCGATCGTCGCCCGTGCCGGTGGCGCCCCCCTGGCTGCCCTTGCGCATGGTGCGGAATTTGAGCATGCGGAAATTGCGCCCGCCATAGCCGCGCCGCGTCTGCACGAACAGGCTCGGGCCGCCGTCGAGCGCGCGGATATAGAGCCAGATCAGCGCGCCCAACGGCAGCACCACCGGCAGGGCCAGCACCACGAGCAGGACGTCGAGAAAGCGCTTGAGCCGCGTGTAATAGATCTGGCCGGCCCGATAGGCGAGATGGCTGACGTCGAAATAGTCCGGGATCACCCGCCCCCATTTCTGTTCCAGAACCGCGAACCACGGAGTGACCAGCGTGCCGCGCATCTGGGCCCGGGTGAGATGCTCGGACCAGGCCGGCGTATGGTGCGTCGCGCCATCGATCAGGATGCGGTCGAAATCGGCGAGGTCCGCCCCGGCGGCGGACAGGATGGTGATGTCGCCGCCGATCAGCTTGCTGGCCCGCTGCGCGCCGGGGAAATCGAGCACCGCCAGCCGCTCATGGCTGTTGCGGGTCAACCGGGTCGCCCCGATGATCATCATCCCCACCGCGATGGGCGCCGCGGCGAGCAGCGCCGAATAGCTGATGGGCACGCGCATGGCCGACAGCACCACCACGCCGAAATTGTGGACCACGAGGGTGATCACCGCCGAAAGCGTGAAAGGGAATTCCTGGCTGCGCAGGGCGGCGATGATGGCCGAGACGACGAAGGGCATGATGGCGAGGACGAGGCACGCCAGCGCCAGATTGTTCCAGTCGCTGCGATGGGCCCGCAGGATGAAGAGAGTGTAGACGACGCATTGCAGCACCGCCGAAACCAGGGCCGGCACCAGCAGCAGCCGCAGATCGGCTATGAAGCGATGCCGCCGCATCACCGCGCCGCGCTTGAGGACATCGGTGAGATCGGCGCGCGGCATGGATGACGCCAACCGGCCACGCAGACGATTTGGAAAACGCCGTCGCCTTTGCACTGGTGTCTCACGGCCCCGCAGTGGCCGACCTTGCTCCAAAACGGTCACAGGGTGGCAATCCTTTCAATACTGTCCGGCCGGGCGCCTGTCACGCGCCAAATGCCTTGAACGTCCTCACGCAGGGAACCGATCCCTTTTCTTCTTTGGTCGCGAGATCGAACCGAAAAAGTCTTTCAACTTTTTCTGATCTCGCTCCGTATGCAGGGAACCGGACATCTTGATGGCGGGTTGGGAGAAGATCGTCGCGCTTGCTTTTCGCGCCGCGCCGGTCCACCTCGTGGAACCGATGAAAGGGAACCGCGCGCCGCATGCAACGCGATATCGTCATCGTCAACACCTTCGAGCCGCTGCCGGTCGTCGAGCCGGATCGGCGCACCATGCGCTCGGGACTGCTCGCCAACGCCCTCGCCGCCGCCGGCCATCGGGTCGAATTCGTCTCGGCGCGTTTCGATCATTACCGCAAGGCCCAGCGCGGCGCGGCGCTGCTGCGCGAGCCCGTGGCGCCGGGCCTCGCCATCACCACCCTGCCCGGCCCGGCCTATGGGCGCAATGTCGGCTTCGCGCGCCTGTGGCACAACCGCGTCTTCGCCCGCAACCTCGCGGCTTACCTTAACGCGCGGCCCCGGCCAGCCCTCTGCGTCGCCGATATCCCGACCCCCGAAGCGGCCTTTGCGACAGCGCAGTTCTGCCGCGCCCACAAGGTGCCGCTCATTATTTCCATCCGCGATCTCTGGCCCGATTCCTTTGCCGCCTTCGTGCCGGACGCGCTGATGCCGCTGGGCCGGCTCGCCCTCGCCCCGCTCGACAGGATGGTCAAGGCAGCGCTGCGGCAGGCCGACGCCGTGGTGGGCATTTCCCCGGGCTATCTCGATTGGGGGCTGCACAAGGCGGGGCGCGCGCGCCGGTCCCACGACCAGGTGATCGAACTGGGCTATGCGCCCCGGCCCCTGCCCCCGGCCGCAACGCAACGGGCCATGCTCGAGGCGATGGGCGTCAGCCCGGAAAAGCGCCTGGTGAGCTTTGTCGGCTCCTGGGGCAAGACCTATGATCTGGCGCTGGTCCACGCGGCGGCGCAGCGGCTGCAATCGCGCCCCGATATCCAGATGCTCATCGCCGGCGGCGGCGACCAGGAGCGAGCGCTGGCCGAACCCTTCGCGCGTCTCGCCAATTGCCGCCTGCCCGGCTGGCTCTCGCCGGACCAGATCGCCGTCTGCCTCGCCAACAGCATGGAGGGGCTGCTGCCCTATGTGGCCGGCGCGCCGCAGGGCCTGCCCAACAAGGTGTTCGAATACATGGCCTATGGCACCTTCCAGCTGGCGACGCTGGAGGGGGAGCTCGCGTCGTTCTACCAAAGGCACGGGGCCGGCACAGTGGTGCGGCCCGCCACCCCCGACGCCCTCGCCGCCGCCATCCTCGCGCGGACCGCGATCACCGATGGGGAGGCGGAACAAAACCGCCTGCGGACCGTCTTCGATACCCATTACGACGCGCGGGTGCTGTACGGGAAATTCGTCCGTCTCGCCGAGGCGACCGCGCGCGTCTGACGCATATTTCGGCCCCTCGGGGCACGCTTGCCTTTGGGGTCCAATGGCGTTAACCGCCCCAGGCAAACAACCAAACAGGGGTTTCGATGCGCTTTTTCCAGGCCTGTCGCAGAGTGCTCTCGCTCGGCGTCCGCTTCCTTCACATCAGCTATCTCGAAGCCCGGGCCGAGCACCAGAGCACGCGGATCGGGGTGCTGTGGATTCCGCTTCAGACCCTGATCTTCACCGCCATGCTGGCGCTGGTGTTCCGCCACGCCGAGACCTACACCCCGGCCCAGTTCTTCCTCTACGTGCTTTCGGGCTATGTCATGTGGCAGTTCATCCAGAGCACGGTGAACAACAGCGTCGACATCATCCAGAAAAAGCTCGAATTCGCCATCCACAACAATCTCGACCTGGCCGGCATCTTCATCAAGCTGCTGATCGACCGGCTGTTCGAGTTCCTGATCAACCTCGCGGTGCTGGTGGTTGCGGTGCTGATCCTGGGCCCGCCCTCGGGCTGGCAGGGGGTGGTGCTGTTCCCCGTTCTGCTGGCCACCATGATGCTGACATCTTTGGCGGTCAGTTATCTGGTCAACATCGTCACCATCTACGTCCCTGATTTCGCGAGCCTGATTCGAACCGCCACCCGCTTTGTCTTCTTTGCCTCGCCGATATTCTGGGCCGCCGGGGAACAAACGGACGTGCGGCGCTTTCTGGCCCAGTACAATCCGGTGGCGCACTATCTTTCGGTGATGCGGCAGGTTTTCGGCGTGGAGCCCGTCTCGCCCCTGTCCTGGATGGTGTGCCTTGCGCTGTCGGCGCTGCTCGTTCTCGTCGCGGCCCTCGTTTTCAGGGGGACGCAAAGTTTCGTAAGGAACCTTAAATGACCGCCAGCATCGACATAAGGGACGCTTCGGTCAGCTATTTCCTCAAGAAGTCGGGGAAGGCGGAAAAGGTCAGCGAGCGCGGCGCGGTGGGGGCCGAGATCGTGGTCGGGCGCCGCTATTACGAGGTCAACGCCCTGCGCGCCGTCACCCTGCGGCTCGACACCGGCAGCCGGGTGGGGCTGATCGGCATCAACGGCTCGGGCAAGTCGACGCTCCTGAAACTGTGCGCAGGGGCGCTGGCGGTCCAGAGCGGCTCGATCGCCGTCCAAGGCAAGATCAGCCCGCAATTCGCGCTGGGCTCGGGCATCAAGGGGGAATTGACCGGCCGCCTCAATACCCAGCTCAAATGCCTCTATATGGGCGTGCCGCAATCGCGCATCAAAGAGCATGTTGAAGAGGTCAAATCCCTTAGCGGGCTGGGGGGCTATTTCGAACTGCCCGTGCGCTCCTATTCTGCCGGCATGCGCTCGCGGTTGGTGATGAGCCTGATGCGGCTGGTCAGGGGGGACATCATCGTCATGGACGAATGGATCAGCGCCGCCGACGCCTCGGTCAACAAGACCATATCGCGGCTGCAATCGGACCTCATCAATTCGGCCTCCATCCTGATCATGGCCAGCCACTCCCAGCGCATCCTCGAAGACTGGGTCGACCAGCTCGTCTGGCTCGATCAGGGACAGATCCGCGAATTCGGACCGGTAAAGGACGTCTATGCCGCCTACAAGGCCTGGATGGATAAACGATAAAATGACAACGACGCTCGCCCTTCGCACCCGCCTCGACGCCAAGACGCCCCCGCGCTCCGCAGCCCGGCCCAAAGCCGCGCCGCGAAAACCCCATGTGGCCCTGGTCATCCGCCTGCTGCATGAGCGCAGCGGCGGCGCCGAACGGCTCTATTGCGAACTGGCCAACATGCTCCATGAAGACGGCCACGAGGTCTCCTGCGTCTATTTCGACGACACAAGGGGCGCGCCGTTCTTCGCGCTCCGCCCCGGCATCACCCGCGTCAATCTCGCCGCCCCGGCCCGCCCGCTGTCCGGGCGCGCCCATGCGGCCAAGCGCAAGCTCTATAACCTCGCGACGCGGGCTCTGACTTTCCCGCCCCTGCGGCGCCTCGCCTGGTCGAGCGTGCATGGCCGGTTCCGGAAGCAACTCCACAGCTATTTCAAATCCGCCCGTCCCGACGTGGCGATCAGCTTCATGCCACCGGCCAATACGCCGAGCCTGCTGGCGGCGAGGGGCACCGGCGTCAAGGTCATCCCGACCAATCACAACGTGCCCGAGGAGGACTATCTCTCGCCGCAGCGCTGGGACCCCAATCCCCTCGACCGCAAGCTGCGCCTCTCGAGCCTCAGCAATGCCGCGGCTATCCATGTGCTGTTCCCGGGCTTCGCCAAATGGTTCCCGAGGCACCTGCAATCGAAAATCATCGTCGTGCCCAACTACGTCTCGCCGGAAATCCTCGCCGCCGCGCCGCGCCGGCAGCGCGAAAAGATCGTCCTCGCCGTGGGCCGCATCGCCGCGCCCAAGAACTATCTCTGCCTCGTCGAGGCCTGGGCCCTTCTGGCCGACCGCCATCCGGACTGGCAGGTCCATATCTATGGCGTCGGTCCCCAGACCCGGCTGATAAGGGAGGCCATCGCGGAAAAGGGCCTCGCCGAGCGGGTGCTGCTCAAGGGCCACAGCAAGGATCTGCAGGAGGTCTACGCCCGAAGCGCCATTCTCTGCCACCCGGCGCTGTTCGAGGGGTTCGGCCTCTCGGTCGCCGAGGCGCTGTCCCTCGAAACGCCAGTGGTGGCCTTTTCCGACTGCGCCGGGGTCAATGAATTCGTCTCCGACGAAAAGAACGGCCTGCTCGTCGCGCGGGAGGGCGGGGCCAAGGCCCTCGCGGACGGCATGGAGCGCCTGATCACCGATGACGATCTGCGGCTGCGCCTGGGTCGCAACGGCCCGGATTCGGTGGCCCATTTCACCCAGGAGCGCTATCGCCGGACCTGGCTGGACGCCATCGCGGAGGTGACGGCCCGATGACCGAGGCTCGCCAGATCGACGTGCTCATGCCCCATTTCAACGATCCGGACGGGCTGGCGCTGTCGCTCGCCTCGCTCGATGCCCAGACCGCCACGGCCCCACTGCGCGTAGTGGTCTATGACGATGGCTCGGACACTGTGGCGCGCGAAAGGCTGCGCGCCATCGTCGCGGCGCGCGGCGGGAGGCTCGAACTCATCGAAGGCGCTACCAATCGCGGGCGGCCCTTTTCGCGCAACGCCCTCCTGGACGCCATCGAGAGCCCCTATGTCACCTGGCTCGACGCCGGCGACGAATGGTATCCGGCCAAGCTCGAGGCCCAGCTCGCGGCCCTCGGGGCGCGGGAGGCGGAAGCGGCCGATCCCTTCGTCTGGGTGACCTGCAATTACGACTGGAAATGGATCGGCGCCCGGGCCCGCATATGCGAGCAGCGCGTCGACCAGGATCAGGTGCGCGCCCTAATGGTGGGCCGCAACCTGCGCGCCTATCTGTGGACGCTGCTGGCCCCGGCCGAGGCCTTCCGCGCCGTGGGGCCGTTCGACCTCAACCTGCCCCGGCTGCAGGATCTCGACTTCTTCCTGCGCTTCGTCCTCAAGGGCGGCGAGATCATCAAGCCGGCGGGGCGCGCGCCACTCTGCGTCTACCACAAGTCCGACACCGGCCGCGACGCCGACCAGATCCGGGCCTGCAACCAGTATGTGTTCGAAAAGCACCGGCCGGTCTATGAGCGCTATGGCCGGGCCTTCGTGCAGGGGCGACTGTTCGAGATGGACCTGCTGGGGGCCCGCATCGCCCTCAAGAACAAGGATATGCGCAAAGGCACCGGATTCCTGGCCCGCGCCTCGCTACGCAAGCCGCTGTCGATGACCAAACGGCTGAGCCGGGTGGCCCGCCGGGCGTTGCAGCGCTGAGGATAAGAATTGGGCAATTGCCCAGAAAGCCCTCAAAAGGGATTCATGCGTTGCTTCTTTTGGCCGGTAACGCTATGTTAAGTTTTACTACCAGACCAATCCCCACGTCTTGGCGCAAAGCGATGGAAATCCTCTTTCCAGCTGCGATTGCTTTTGCCCAAGGCTAAGGGAAAGTACTGTTTTTGAGATGGGTCGCCGGGATCGAGACCGGCGACACAGGGGGGCGACATGGGCGCGCAGGGCTTGCCTACAACAATTCTGGCCACGGTTTTCCTCGTCTCGCTGGGCATAACCGCCCTGC
>NZ_QQNH01000023.1 GCF_003345525.1 Pelagibacterium lacus | reverse complement strand
CGCGCGACCCACTTCCTAAGCTTCTTGCAACTCGCCGCAGCAATGCTGTGGATGCGATGAATGTCGATTCAGCCTAGTGATTGTGCCCGGCATGGCTGTGCTGGGTGGCGGAGGCGGATTCGATTTCCACGACCGCGTGCAGATGCGTGCCGCCAAAGCCCAGTTCGATCTCGAAGGTCTCGCCCTCGATGAGCGGGCCGGTCAGGCCGGACAGGCGGATGGCGAGGGCGTTGGGCGAGAGGACGATGCTCGATCCGGCGGCGATCGGCATCTCGGCGATCGGCTGGAAGCTCAGCTCGCCGCCGCTATTGGTCAAGCCGACCAGCTCCGCCGACGCGGCGATATCGCTCTCCACCTCGGAGAGGATCACCGTCTCCCCGGAAGTGTTCTCCAGTTCGATATAGACGAAGGCGCTGGACGCGTCCCCGGCATTGGCCCAGCCATGAATGGCGCGGATGCCTTCCGCTTCGGCGACGTGATGGTCGTGGTCGTGATCATGATCATGATCATGATCGTCCTGGGCATAGGCCGGGGCGGCCAGCAAGGCCAGGGAGAGGAGGATGGCGCGGATCATTGGGGCACGTCCTTTTGTCGATGTGCGGTTCAGCTGCGCAGATCAGTAACCACCGGCCGTGACAGGGCGATGAAGGCGGGCACCAGGGCAAGGATCACCGTCAGGCTGACGAATGCGCCCACCAGATGGAATTCCGGCCAGCTCAGGGTGGCGGTCACGAGGATATCGGTCTGCGCGCTGACCACGCGGGAGATGAGGGCCGCCGCGCCATAGCCGATGGCGACGCCCAGCACCGCCCCGGAAAAGATCAGCGTGGCCGCATAGGACCAGACCACCGAGAAGACGAAGCGCCCCGGCGCGCCGAGCGCCCGCAGCAGGGCCAGCCGGCGGGCGAACAGCCGCGTGAGGATGACCAGCCCGGCCAGCACCCCCGCCGTCACGAGGATCTGGGTCACCACCGCCATGATGCTCATCACCTGCCGGACGTCGCCCATCAGCGAATAGAGATTGGCGAGCACCGTGCCGGGAAAGAAGGCCATGGTGCGGTCGGTGGTGAACTGCGCCCGCAGGGCGTAGTTGACGTAAAGCTGTTCGGCCGAGACCAGGATGGCCGGGGTGCCGGGGAAATAGTCGGGGTCGAAGGGCGGGCCCAACTGGTCAGCATTCTCGGGCGCGTGGCCATTGGCGAGGCCGTGGATTTCCCACACCGCCTCCACCGGCACGATGATAGCCCGGTCCCAGGGGCTGCCCGTGGGCTGCATGCGCCCAGAGACCACATACTCCACATGGGCGTGGGCGTCATGTTCGGCCGCGTCGCCCACCCCATGGGCCGGGGTGAAGCTGTCGCCGAGGGCGAGGTCCACCCGCGATCCGATCACCGCCTCGAGCCGGTCGGCGAACATCGCCCCTTCGGCCAGATCAGGCGAGAGATGGGTGACGAATTGCGCCGTGGAGCCGACCACGGGCGAGGACACATAGCTGTCCCCGAAGGCAATGGGCGCGGCCAGCGTGACATCGGGGGCATTGGCCACCTCGTCATAGATCTCGCCCGACAGCAGCGGCACGTCCGAGGGCTGGAGATAGACGGCGGCGAACATCATGGTGATCTCGCTGCCCGGAGCGGAAATCACCAGATCGAACGGATCGGCGGCGCGCGCCGTCCCCTGCCGCAGGCCGCGCTCCTGCGCGATAAGGCCCACCCCGAGCCCCACCGAAACGGCGATGAGAAGGACGAACAGCGCATTGGTCCACCGGAAGCGCCACAGCATGGCGCGCACCAGGGGGAAGGGACGGAACCCGACCAGCACCAGCGCCCCAACGATCAGGGCCGGCATCACGAGAACCACGAGCACGGTGATGTCCTGGGCCAGCACCGGCATCCATTCGATCGCGCGATAGAGCGGAGCGAGGGGGTTCATCGGACGGCCCTCCGGCGGTCATGGGATTGCAAGGCCGCACCCGTCTCATGAAGCGTTTCAGAAAGCAGCAAGCGGCGGCAGGAAGAGCCCCCTTCTCCCCCGCTGGGAGAAGGGACCGGGATGAGGGCGGTGCTGAGGCTGTGGCGAAATTCCGATCTAGCCATCCCGTACCTCGTCGGAGACGATCGCGCCGTCGACGATTTCGATGACCCGGTCCATGCGTGTATAGACGGCCGGGTCGTGGCTGACCGCGATGAGGGTCTTGCCCTCCTCCCGCACCATGCGCACCAGATCCTCGATCAGCCGATCGGCCGTCTTGCGGTCGAGGCTGGCGGTGGGCTCGTCGGCGAGGACGATTTCCGGATCGGCGGCCAGCGCCCGGGCGATCGCCACGCGCTGGCGCTCCCCGCCGGAGAAGCTCTCCACCGTCCGTCCCCCATGGGCGATGCCGAGCCGGTCGAGCACGTCGCCCGCCTTGCGCGCGATGACCGCCTGGCGGGCGCGCCGGGAATAGGCGCCGGGCAGCGCCGCGTTGGCGGCGGCCGAGAGTTCTTCGAACAACAGGAAATCCTGAAACACCATGCCGATGTGATGGCGGCGGAATTTCGCCCGCGCTTCGGGCGACAGCACCATGAGGTCGGTCCCGCCCCAGGCGATGGCGCCGCTGCTGTTGGCGCCGAGCCCGGCGAGGGAAAAGAGGAAGGTCGACTTCCCGGCCCCCGAGGGCCCCTTGACCCCCAGGCACATGCCGGCGGCGACGGAAAGCCGGGGCACGCTCAGCAGCACCCGCCCCGAAGCCGCCCTGACCTCGAGGTCATCGATCTTGAGATCAAGGCTCATGGAATTTAGCTATGCCCGTTCCTGCACCGCATCGATCAGCCGGACGCGGCTGACAAAGCCCAACTCGGGGTCGGTATAGGTGCCCAGTTCGAGCGTGCCGCGGGTGATGATCTTCACGTTGAACGGGATGACGTTGACCACGCGCTGGGCGTAGACGGCCAGAATGTCGTTGGGCCATTCGGCTTCCGACGAGCAGAACGGGCAAACCGCCATGGGGATATTGGTCAACACGTAGAAATTGGAATCGGCCTTGAGCGGCGGGGCCATGAAGCCTTCGATCGCCACCCGTGTCCCCGCGTTTTCGAGGGCGAAGGGGGTGAAGCTCATGTCGCGCTCATAGAGCTCGCGCAAGCGGACCTGCGGTTCGGCGGCGGCAGCGCCGGTGACGATGAAGGGGGCAGCGAGGACGGCGCCCGTGGCAGTGGCGAAAAATCCGCGGCGGTTCATGGAAACTCTCCTTTGCCTGAACGTGGCCCGACGATAGCAGCGGCGCGGGCGAACTGTGTGACAGTTCAATGAAAAGAGGGCCGGCAGCCGGCCCTCTCCCAAGTATGTGATCGCTGGCTTATTCGGCCGAGCCGAACGCGGCGTGGTTCATGACGTGGAAGATGGTTTCCTGGTCCATGGTGCCGCCGAACAGGTGCGCCCAGGGGCCGGTGGCCCACAGGCCGACGTCGACGCCCGAGTGGGTTTCCGAGCTCATCGGGATCAGCGCCTGCTGGAGGTAGTCCGGATCGAGGACCTCTTCCTGGGTCAGCGCGGGGCGCGCACCGGCATAGGTGCCGTCTTCCTGCTCGATGAGGACCGAACCGGCGCCGTTGCCGAAGGTGACGACGGTGTAGGGCAGGCCGTCATCGGCAAGCGCGGGCTCGCCGGAGTGCTCGATCTGGCCGGACGCGATATCCATGCACAGGCCGGTGATCGGGGTGCCACGGCCGCAATAGCCCTGGAAGTTGATCACGTGCTCGTGGTCGGCAGTGACGATCACCAGGGTCTCTTCGAGATCGACCATGTCGAGGGCGGCCTGGATGGCCTCGGCGAAGATGGCGCCGTCGGTGAAGGCGCGGTGTGCGTTGCCGCCATGCAGGGCATGGTCGACGCGGCCGGCTTCCACCATCAGGTAGAACCCGTCTTCATTGGTCTGGAGCTGTTCGATGGCCGTGACGGTCATGTCGAGCAGCGAAGGCTCGCCTTCCGGGCGATCTTCCTGGTAGCTCATGTCCGAATTGGCGAACAGGCCGATGATCGGCTGGCTGCGGTCGGCGGCAGCGAGGGTTTCGGCGTCGTGGACGTACTGAACGCCAAGGCCATCGAGACGGGCCAGCAGGTCCTGGCCGTCGAGGCGGCGGCCCGTGCCATTGTCGAGCGCGGTGCCTTCGGGAGCGAAATCGCGGATGCCGCCGCCGAGTGCAACGTCGATGACGCCGGCTTCGAACTGGTTGACCAGCTGGAGGGCGATGTCGTCACAGCCTTCCGGAGCGTCGTGGAACCAGTTGCGGTTGGCGGTCTTGGCATAGACGGCGGCCGGGGTGGCGTGGGCGACCGAAGCGGTCGAGATGATGCCCACCGACTTGCCGGCATCAGCGACGATTTCCGAGAACAGGCGCAGCGGCACTTCGCTCGAGCAATCGTCATAGATCGCGGTGTCGTCGAGGTTGATGGTGTTGAAGACCTGCTTGACGCCGGAGTTCATCGCACCGGCGGTCGGGGCGGAGTCCGGGGTCTGGGCGTTGATGTTGTAGGTCTTCATGATCGCCGAATGCGGGAACAGATCGTGCGGGAGGTTGTACTCCTCGCCGAGCAAGCCCTGCTGCTGGCCGGCAAACAGGCGGATGCCGTAATTGGGGCCGATGCCCATGCCGTCGGCGACGAACAGGATGACGTTCTTGGCGGTGTTGGTGTTGGGCTCAGCCGCAACGCGCTCGGCGATCAGAGCCTGGCCGGCGGTGAAATATTCACTGCCTGCCTGGGGCAGATCCTGAGCGATGGCGGTGGATGCGCAAAGCGCGACGGAAAGGGTAGACACTAGCGTCCGACGAAACATGGTTGCCTCCATGGGGTTTCGATCGAGGCGGACGCTATTCAGGCGCCATGACCTTTCCATCTCGGTTTTGTGAAGGTTTGTTGAAGCACGGCGACGGCACCCTCGGATGGTGCGATCCCTCAATAGGCCGAAATTCTCGCCCTCGCCTCGGAGATCAGTCGCTCCGCCGCCGGGGGAAAGGCCGTGCGGGCGCGCGTGATGATGCAGATAGTGCGCCGAAGCTGCAGGTCCGCCACCTCCACGGCGCGGATGTCCGGACTCTGGATCACGGCCGCGGCAAGGCGGGACACCAGCGCCACGCCCAGCCCCTGCGACACCATGGTCAGCTGCGCGATGGTGTCATGGGCCTTGAGCCGGCCGCGCTTCAAGCTGTCGGGCACGTGCCGGGCCTGCGCGATGGCCTTGCCGATCCCGGTATCCCCGTCGAGGCTGATGATGTCGTCGGCCGGGATATCGGCCAGTTCCACTTTTCCCCGCCCCGCCAGGGGGTGGCCGGCATGGCAGGCCAGCACGAAGGGGTCGTCCTGCAGCGGCTCATGGGTGAGCTGATCGGTATCGTGCCAGCGTTCGGCGATGCCGAAATCGACCTCGCGGTCCAGCACCAGCGTCCCCACCCGCTCGGCCACCGCCGCATGCACCATGATCTCGACGCCCGGATGGAGCCGGCGGAAATCGGCAATGAGCGGCGCGAAATGAAAGCGCACCACCGAGGGCGCCGCCGCCACCCGCACCGTGCCCTGCTCGATTCCGGCCAGGCTGCGCATGTCGTGCAGCGTGCCGTGGAAATCGGCGACCACCCGGCGCGCCGCTTCGAGGAAATCCTCGCCAGCCTGGGTCGGCCTCACCGGGCGCTGCTGGCGGTCGAACAGCAAAAGCCCGACATCCTCCTCGAGCTGCCGTATGGTCTCGGTCAGGGCCGAAGGGACCACCCCGATCCGGTCGGCGGCCTTGGTGAAGGATTGCGCTTCCGCCAGGGCCAGCGCGGCGCGGAAATGGCGGATGTTAATGCTCGTATTTTCCGAATGACTTTTCATTTCATTCTAATTCTACGAATGAGCCGGATATGGTTCAAGGGTCCGCATGACCCTGCACGTTTCAATCCCCGGCCCGGCCTCCGCTTCCCTGTTCCACAAGGCGTGCGCCGCCATCATCGAGAGCGGCTTTGCCGGCGACGTGACGTTCGACTTTTCGGCCCGCGCCGCGGTGTCGACCGATAACAGCGTCTATGAGATCATGCCCGACCTCGTGGTCGCCCCCCGCGATTCCGACGATGTGCAGCTTCTGATGGCGGTGCTGGCCCGGCCCGAATTCGCAACGCTGCCGGTAACCGCCCGGGGCGGCGGCACCGGCACCAACGGGCAGAGCCTCAATCGCGGCGTCGTGGTGAATTTCCAGCGCTTCATGACCCGCATTCTCGAGGTCAACTCCGCCGAGGGTTGGGCCGATGTCGAACCGGGCATCGTGCTCGATGAATTCAACGCCGCCATCGCCGCGACCGGCCTCCAATTCGCGCCCAACACCTCGACGTCGAGCCGCTGCACCATCGGGGGCATGGTCGGCACCGACGCCTCGGGCAAGGGCTCGCGCCTTTACGGCAAGACCAGCGACAACATCCTCGGACTGGAGGTGGTGCTGGACCGGGGGCGCAAGCTGTCCAGCCTCTCGGGCGACCGGTCCGACGCGCCCGAGCTTTATGCCGAACTGGCCGCGGCCTGCGACGAAGGCCGCGAGGCGCTGATCGCCAACACGCCGCGCATCTCGCGCCGCTTCACCGGCTATGACCTCGAACGCGCCCGCCCCGACACGGACCGGCTGGACTGGTGGCGGCTGTTTCTCGGCGCCGAGGGTACGCTGGGCCTCGTGACCCGCATTCGCGTGCGGCTGGTCCCCCTGCCCCGGCACGAGCGGCTGGTGGTCGTCGCCTTCGACAGTTTCCGGCAGGCTCTGGCGGCGGGATCGGCCATTCTCGAGCACGACCCCCTCGCCATCGAGATCATGGACGAATGGGTTCATCGCCTGGCGCGCGAGGCGGGGCTGATGGCGCGCCTGCCGGCCCATGTGCAGGGCACGGGCGGCCAGCCCATCGCGCATATGTTCGTCGAATTCGTCGGCGCCGAGCCGGATACGCTCGACGCGCAGGTGGAGGGTTTTCTCGCCCGCGCCGCCACGCTCCCCGGCGTGGTGGGCACCCATGTCGCGGTCGATGCCGCCGAGCGGCAGGACCTGTGGGGCATTCGCTCCGCCGCCGTGGGGCTTTTGGGCAAGCGCGAGGGCACCCGCCGCCCCATCGCCTTTGTCGAGGATTGCGTGGTGCCGGTCGAGCATCTGGTTCCCTTCGTCAACGGCTTCGACCGCATCATGAAGCAGCACGGGCTCAATTACGGCATCTATGGCCATATCGATGTCGGATGCCTGCATGTGCGCCCCTCGCTCGACCTCGACGATCCGCTCGACCGCGACACCTTCCGCGCCATTTCCGATGCTGTCTATGCGCTGTGCAACGCCCATGGCGGCATTTTCTGGGGCGAGCACGGCAAGGGAATCCGCGGCGCCTACCTGCCCGATTTCGTCGGCCCGGTGGCCTATCGCGCCCTGCAGCGGGTCAAGGCCGCCTTCGATCCCGCCGAGCGCTTCAACCCCGGCAAGCTGGTGGTTGTCGACCGCGCGCGGCTGGGCATTTCCGATCCGGCCTTCCGCAAGGGCAATGCCCCGGGCGACGCGTTCGAGAAATCCTATCATTGCAACGGCAATTCGGCCTGCCTCAGCCATTCGCGCTTCACGTCCATGTGCCCCTCCTACCAGGCCACCCGCGACAATCGCCTGTCGCCCAAGGGCCGCTCGGACGCGCTGCGCAACTGGCGGGAGGCCCAGGCCGGACAGGCGGACGATCTCGACGCCATCGAGGCCAGCGTCCTTGCCACCCTCAATGACTGTCTGGGCTGCAATGCCTGTGCCAGTTCCTGCCCCGTGCAGGTCAGCATCCCTTCGATGAAATCGGCCTTTCTCGATCACTATTACCAGCGCCACCGCCGCCCCCTGCGCGACCATGCGGTCGCCGCCATCGAACCGATGGCGAGAACCGTCGATGCCCTTCGCCCGCTCGCCTGGCTGGGCATGGCCCTGGGTCGCGCCATCGCGGCCCGCGCCACCGGCATGGTCGACCTGCCGCGCATCGCCCCCCGCTCGCTGCGGGCACTCGGCCATCCCGTGCGCCGATGGGATCGGCTCGCGGCAACTGAGCTGACGGCCAACACCGTTCTTCTCCTCGAAGACGCCTTCACCACGACCTTCGATACCGACGCCGTCGCCGCCGTCGCCGGGGGATTGGCGGCGCTCGGCTATCGCCCCGTCATCGTCACCCTGCCCCCCGGCGGCAAGGGCGCCCATGTCAAGGGCATGACCCGGCGCTTCCGGGCCCGTGCCGCCCGCCAGATCGCCGCGCTCAAGGCCGTGGCGGCATTGAAAACGCCCATGCTGGGGATAGATCCCGCCTTCGTGCTGCTCACGCGCCAGGAATATCGGCGTCTGGACTCCGGCGTGCCCGCCCTCCTCCTCGTCCAGGAATTTCTCCATGGCGAGATGACGCGCGGTGCCGACTGGCCCAAAGCCCGGCCAGCGGCGCCCCTAAAACTGATGCTGCACTGCACGGAGGCCTCCGCGCTGCCCGCCTCCGGCCAACTCTGGCGCGACGTGTTCGCCGCCCTCGGCATCGATCTCCAGCCGATGAAGACCGGCTGCTGCGGCATGTCGGGGACCTTCGGCCATGAGCGCGAGCATCAGGAGATGTCGCGCAATCTGTTCGACGCGACCTGGCGCCCGCTCGTCGAGGGCGAAACCAGCGTATTGGCCACCGGCTTTTCCTGCCGCTGCCAGATTGAGCGCCTCAGCCCCGCCTCCGCCCTTCATCCCATGGCGGCCATCGTGGCCAATTTCCCACCAACCGGCGCTCAGGGAACCTGATACGTCTGCAAACGATAAAATCGGCCGGACTTATAGGTTTCATATATAAATCATATCTCTGCCAACACCGTGCGAATTTTCCTCCGCGCGCCGAATGCGTTACGCTTTGCCTCTCAGAGCGGCCAAGCGTCCGGTAATGGCTTGATCCCGGGCCCGCTTTGGTATTTGTGCCCATGCAAGGGCATGGGCTTGGAGGCGGAGGGCATGCTGCCGCCTGATGCTTTGCACTATCCGGAACGTTTAACCTGGGGAATGAACTTGGCCGAATCCGAGACTTTTCTGCGCCAGCAAATCCATATCGATGGGCACTGGTTCGATGCGGACACCCGAGAAACCATAGACGTCACCAATCCCGCCACCGGTGAGGTGATCGGCACCGTGCCCAATGCGGGCGCCGCGGAAACCCGGCGGGCGATCGAAGCGGCCCATCGCACCTTCCAGAGCTTTTCGCGCACCACGGCGGAGGAGCGGGCCGCCAAGCTGCGCATTCTGCATGGCCTGCTCGTCGAACACCAGGAAGCCTTGGCGCGCCTTCTGACCCTTGAGCAGGGCAAGCCGCTGCGCGAAGCGCGCGGCGAGATCGCCATGAGCGCCAAATATATCCTCTGGTTCTCCGAAGAGGCACGGCGGCAATATGGCGACATCATCGAATCGCCCTGGCCCAACCGGCAGTTGCAGGTGATCCACGCCCCGGTCGGCGTCGTCGCCGCCATCACGCCGTGGAACTTCCCCTCCTCCATGCTGGCCCGCAAGATCGGCCCGGCGCTGGCCGCCGGGTGCACCCTGGTCATCAAGCCGGCGACCCAGACGCCCTATTCGGCGCTGGCCTGGGCCATATTGTGCGAGCGCGCCGGTTTTCCGGCCGGCGCCGTCAACATTCTCACCGGCTCGGCCACGGCGATCGGGGGCGAGCTCACCGGCAATGGCCTGGTGCGCAAGGTCACCTTCACGGGCTCGACCGGGGTCGGCAAGCAGCTCCTCGCCCAATGCGCGGCCAGCGTGAAGCGGGTTTCCATGGAACTGGGCGGCAACGCGCCGTTCATCGTTTTCGACGACGCCAATCTCGACCGCGCGGTCGAGGGCGCCATCGCCTCGAAATTCCGCAATTCCGGCCAGACCTGCGTCTGCACCAACCGCATCTATGTGCAGTCCGGCATCCATGATGCCTTCCTCGACAAGCTGAGCGCGGCGGTGGCCGAGCTCAAGATCGGGCAAGGGCTCGACGAGGAGGTCGATTTCGGCCCCCTCATCGACGCCAAGGCCGTGGCCAGCACCGAGGCCTTCGTCCAGGATGCGGTCGCCAAGGGCGGCCGGCTGGTGGCCGGCGGCAAGGGCCTGGGCGGCAATTTCTTCGCCCCCACCATCATCGGCAATGCCACCAGCGACATGCTGTTCGCCAAGGACGAGATTTTTGGCCCCGTCGCCCCGATCTTTACCTTCGAGACCGAAGACGAATCCTTAGCCCTCGCCAACGACACCGAATACGGCCTCGCCTGCTACGTCTATACCAGCAGCCTGGGCCGCGCCCATCGCGCCGCGCAATCGCTCGAATATGGCATTGTGGGCATCAATGACGGGCTGATCACCACCGAAGTCGCCCCCTTCGGCGGCTTCAAGCAATCCGGCGTCGGCCGCGAAGGCTCCAAATACGGCATGCAGGACTACCTCGAAACCAAATATGTCAGCTTCGGCGCCCTGGACGAATAACCCATAAAAAACACCCGCTTCCCTTCGCCCGGGAAGCGGGTGTTTTCCGTTAGATGAAGGGAATCACTCCCACTCGATCGTCCCCGGGGGCTTGCTCGTGACGTCGTAGACGACGCGGTTGATGCCTTTGACCTCGTTGATGATCCGGGTCGCGGCGCGGCCGAGGAAGCTCATGTCGAAGGGGTAGAAATCGGCGGTCATGCCGTCCACCGAGGTCACCGCGCGCAGGGCGCAGACCGCTTCATAGGTGCGACCGTCGCCCATCACGCCCACCGTCTGCACCGGCAGCAGCACCGCGAAGGCCTGCCAGATGGTGTCGTAGAGGCCCGCCTTGCGAATCTCGTCGAGATAGATGGCGTCGGCCTGGCGCAAGATGTCCAGCTTTTCCCGCGTCACCCCGCCCGGCAGGCGGATGGCGAGGCCAGGGCCGGGGAACGGGTGGCGGCCCACGAAATGCTCGGGCAGGCCCAGTTCGCGCCCCAGCGCCCGCACCTCGTCCTTGAACAATTCGCGCAGCGGCTCGACGAGCTTCATGTTCATGCGCTCGGGCAGGCCCCCCACATTGTGGTGGCTCTTGATGGTCACCGAAGGTCCGCCGGTGAACGACACCGACTCGATCACGTCGGGATAGAGCGTGCCCTGCGCGAGGAACTCCACGCCGCCGATCTTGGCGGCCTCCTTCTCGAAGGTCTCGATGAACAGGCGCCCGATGATCTTGCGCTTGGCCTCGGGGTCGACCACCCCCTCCAGTTCGCCGATGAAGGTGTCGGCGGCATCCACATGCACCAGAGGAATATTGTACTGGTTGCGGAACATGGAGACCACTTCATCGGCCTCGTTCCTGCGCATCAGCCCGTGGTCGACAAAGATGCAGGTGAGCTGGTCGCCGATCGCCTCGTGGATCAATATGGCCGTCACCGAGGAATCGACGCCCCCGGACAGCCCGCAGATCACCTTCTTGTCGCCCACCTGCTCGCGGATCGCGGCGATGGCCTGGTCGCGATAGGCGGCCATGGTCCAATTGGCCGCGCAGCCGCAGATGGCGTGCACGAAATTGGCGTAGAGCTTCGCCCCGTCGGGCGTGTGGTAGACTTCCGGGTGGAATTGCACGCCGAAGAATTTCTTCTCCTCATTGGCGATGATGGCGAAGGGCGCGCCGGGCGAGGTGGCGACCGCCTCGAAACCCTCCGGAATGGCCGCGACCTTGTCCCCATGGCTCATCCACACCTGATAGGAATGGTCGAGCTCCCACACCCCGTCATAGAGCGAGCAATCCTTTTCGATGCGCACCTCGGCGCGGCCGAATTCGCGCACCGTGCCGGGCTCGACCATCCCGCCCAGCGCCACGCACATGGCCTGCTGGCCGTAGCAGATGCCGAGCACCGGCACCCCCTGCGCGAGCAGGCGCGGATCGACCTGGGGGGCGCCCTTCTCGATCACGCTGGCCGGGCCACCCGAGAGGATGATGCCCTTGGGCCGCAGCGCCTCGAGCCGGTCGGCGGCGAGGCTGAACGGATGGATTTCGCAGTATACGCCGGCTTCGCGCACCCGGCGCGCGATGAGCTGGGTCACCTGGGAGCCGAAATCGACGATGAGGATGGTGTCGGTATGGGGGTCTTGCTGCATTGGCGAGGCTTTAATCGGAAAAAGACGATCAGGCAATGGCCGCATAAAGCAATAAATCACGGAATGGGTGCAACCCAGCTTCGTCTGCCGCGTTATGGAGCCAAGACGCAGCGCCTTTTCGCGGTGCTGATGGAAAAACGGGCCAGCGCGCCATCCCCCATAAGCGTCCCACTCCGCGCTCCCCGGTCAAAAGGCCCCAGCGGTCCCATGCCCAAGGCCTTTTGCAGCCACCCCGGATGTCCCTCGCATCCGGGGTGGTTCCGTTTTGGCGCGGGGGGAAACCTTCAGGAATTGAGCATGGCGAGGGAGAGATTGAGCAGGGTCGCGAACCCCACCCAGGCGGCATAGGGGACGAACAGCAGCGCGCTGAGGCGGTCCGGGGTCCAGCGTTCGACGATGAAGGCGAGGATCGCCACCAGCATGGGGACGATGACCGCCAGCGCCAGCCACAGGTTTTCCGCGCCGAAGAACACCGGCGACCACAGCCAGTTGAGCAGCATCTGCGCCACCCACAGCCCCATCGCGGCGCTGATCGCCCCGACCATGAAGCTGCGCCAGCCGGCTATGGCGATCAGCACGTAGAGCGTGAACCAGACCGGACCGAACACAAAGTCGGGCGGGTTGAAGCTGGGCTTGTCCAGCGCCCTGTACCAGGGGCCGGGGGTGTTCTGGGTACCGATGAGGGCGCCCACCCCGACCACGACGACGAGGAATGCGGCCAATATGATGAGGGCGCGCGGCGATTTGAGGCTGGGCTGGATGACGGTGCTCATGACCGCCTTAACGGCCTTGGGGCCCTTTGGTTCAGGGCCTCGGGTTTTCCCCTTATGCGCCGGCCCTATTCCCGCCTCAGCACGGCGCAGAAAAACCCGTCCGTGCCGGTCGTCGCCGGGGTCAGCGTCACGCTGTGCCCGTTGCGGCTCAGGGGCGGCGCGGCGCCCGGAAAGAGCTCGGCCCAGCGCGCTGTGAGGGACACCGGGGCGAACGCGGCATGCTCGGCCAGGAAGTGTTCGATCTGGTCGTCGTTCTCCTCGAGGAGGATCGAGCAGGTGATATAGACCATCTCCGCGCCGGGCCTGACATAGCCTGCTGCTTCGGCCAGCACGGCGCGCTGGTCGGCGATCCGCTGTTCGAGCTGGGCCGGGGTGAGCTTCCATTTGGTGTCGGGGCGGCGGCGCCAGGTTCCCGTGCCGGTGCAGGGCGCGTCGACCACCACCCGGTCCATCCGTCCCGCCAGCCCGTCGAGAGCGCCGGGATCGGGGTTGCGGACCTGCACATTGCGCACGCCATTGCGCTTGAGGCGCTCATGGATGGGGGCCAGCCGCGTGCGGTCGGCGTCATAGGAAAAGATCTGCCCCGAATTGTGCATGGCGGCGGCCAGCGCCAGGGTCTTGCCGCCGGCCCCGGCGCACAGGTCCAGCACCTGCTCGCCCGGCTGCGCCCCGGCCAGCAGCGCCACGATCTGGCTGCCCTCGTCCTGGATCTCGAACCAGCCCTTCTGATAGCCTTCGTCGGCCTGCACATTGGCGGTGCGGGCATCGGCCGGGCCGGCGGCAAGGCGCAGGCCGTCCGGGGCGATCGCGGTGGGCGCGGGCCCAAAACGCGCCAGCGATTTCTCCACCCGCCTGCGATCCGCCTTGAGGCTGTTGATCCGCATGTCGAGCGGCGGGCGCGTGGTCATCCCCTGCCCTTCTTTCACCCAATCCGCCCCGAAATTGCGGGCCAGCGAGGGGGCCAGCCAATCGGGCACATCGGCCCGGACGGGGTCGGGCGCATCGGACAAAGCCGAATCGGAACAAAGTCTTGCGGCCTCGGCCTCCGAAATCGATTCCGGCGCGAAGCGGTCGGAGCTGAAGTCCTGATTCAAGGACTTCACGTCCTGAGTCCAGTCGTTGACCACTACCGAGAGGACGAGCGCGCGGGGCGTGTCCTCGCCCATGCGCCAGGCGTGCGAAGCCCGCTTGCGCAGCGCGTCATAGACGAGGTTGCCGATGGCCGCGCGGTCCCCCGCTCCGGCGAAGCGGTGGTCGAGCGCCCAGCCCTTGAGCGCCTCGGAAGCCGGACGCTTGCGGGCCTCCATGTCGGCCAGCACTTCGATGGCGGCGGCGATGCGCCCGGGGAGACGCATCAGAGGACCGCCTTTACGGACAGGGGATTTGGTTCACGCATATCCATTCACTTGCCGCGATAATTGGGGCTTTCGCGGGTGATCGTCACGTCATGGACGTGGCTTTCATGCAGTGCCGCGCCCGAGATCCGCACGAAGGTCGCCTCGCGGCGGAAGGTCTCGAGATCCTTGGCGCCGGTATAGCCCATGGCCGCCCGCAGGCCGCCGGCGAGCTGGTGCAGGACCGTGCCGACCTGGCCCTTATAGGCCACCTGCCCCTCGACCCCCTCGGGCACCAGCTTCATGGTGTCGTGGACTTCCTGCTGGAAATAGCGGTCGGCCGAGCCGCGCGCCATGGCGCCCACCGAGCCCATGCCGCGATAGGCTTTATAGCTGCGGCCCTGATAGAGGAAGACCTCGCCGGGGCTTTCGTCGGTGCCCGCGAGGAGCGAGCCGACCATGGCCACCGAGGCGCCCCCGGCCAGCGCCTTGGCGAGGTCGCCCGAGAACTTGATGCCGCCATCGGCGATCACCGGCACGTCGTGCCGGTCGGCCTCCTCGGCGCAGGCCATCACGGCGGCGAGCTGGGGCACGCCCACCCCGGCGACGATGCGCGTGGTGCAGATCGAGCCCGGCCCGATGCCGACCTTGATGGCGTCGGCGCCCGCGTCGATCAGCGCCTTGGTCGCGTCGGCGGTGGCCACATTGCCCGCCATGATGCGCACCGCGTTGTTGGCGCGCTTGACGCGCTCCACCGCTTCGGCGACGCGCACCGAATGCCCGTGGGCGGTGTCGATGACCAGCAGGTCCACCCCGGCCTCGATCAGCGCCATGGAGCGCTCGAAGCCCTGGTCGCCGGTGGTCGAGGCGGCGGCGACGCGCAGATGCCCCTTGTCGTCCTTGATGGCGTGGGGGTTGAGCTGGGCCTTCTCCATGTCCTTGACGGTGATCAGGCCGATGCAGTTGTTGTGCTCGTCCACCACCAGCAGCTTTTCGATGCGGTGCTGGTGCAGGAGGCGCTTGGCCTCGTCCTGGGTCACGCCCTCGCGCACCGTCACCAGTCTTTCGCGGGTCATGAGCTCGGAAATGGTCTGGCGGTCATTGTCGGCGAAGCGCACGTCGCGATTGGTGAGGATGCCCACCAGCGTGCCCTTGTTCCGCCCGCCGGTGCCGCCATTGGCGACCACGGGGATGCCGGAGATGTTGTAGCGGTCCATGAGCGCGTGGGCATCGGCGAGGACGGCATCGGGGCCGATGGTGATCGGATTGACCACCATGCCGGATTCGAAATGCTTGACCTGCTTGACCTGCTCGGCCTGCTGCTCGACCGTGAGGTTGCGGTGGATGACGCCCAGGCCGCCGGCCTGCGCCATGGCGATGGCCATCTTGGCCTCGGTCACCGTGTCCATGGCCGCCGAGAGGATGGGGAGGTTGAGGGTGATGTCGCGCGTCACCCGCGTCCTCAGGTCCACATCGGTCGGCAGCACGTCCGAGCGCGCCGGCTGGAGCAGAACGTCGTCGAAGGTGAGCGCCGCATCGCCCGTGATGGAGGAAATAATCTTCGCCAAGGCCAGACCCTTTCATGCCCTCATCCGGAACGCCGGATGAAATGATTTGAGCGCTGCCGGCAGGCGGACCATCCGCTTGCGGTTCGACAACGCGACAATTCACTGTTGTGTACGGGAAAGCGCCGACGGCCCCATGACCGCCTGCCAGCCCGCATTCGTCCGCTTGCCGACGGGAAACGAAGGGACTCACGCCGGCTTTGGGTTGGCGAGGGTGATTAACACCGGAAAACCGGTTTGGAAAGTGCCCGCGTGGCGCGGCGCGGCATAGCTGCCATGCGCCACGCCGTGCCGGGCCCCGGGGAAGGCGGTTATTCCTCCGCCATGGCGGCGTTCATATCCATCCAGACCGGCTCGAAGATATTGCCGTCCGGGTCCTCGAAGGCGCGCGAATACATGAACCCCAGGTCCTGCAGGTCGCGTATGTCGCCCCTGCCGCCATTGTCTGCGGCGGTCTTGTTGATCTCGTCGACCGCCGCCTTGCTGTCCATCGAGAGCGCGATCAGCACCCCGGTCGCCGCGTGAGCGTCGGCGATGGGCCGGGTGATGAAGGTCGAGAAATAGGCATGCTTGAGCAGCATGAAGGTGATCTCGTCCGACCACATCATCGAGGAGACGTCGTCATTGGAGAATTCGGGGTTCTTGGTGCAGCCGATCGCCTCGTAGAACCGCGTCGAGGCGGCGAGGTCTTTGACCGGCAGGTTGATGAAGATCATCTTGGGCATGGTTGTTTTCCTTGTTTTGGCGCCGTCCCCCTCCGGACGGCGAATTCTGCCATAGGACGGTTTCGGCGTCTTCCCGCCGACATCGCCCGCGCGGAATTTTCTCCCCCTTGGCGATTGGCCCATGTTGGTGGCGGGAACGGCCGGGCGGGCATGGGGGTTACCCCTCTCCCAAGCCAAAGGAGAAGACCGATGGATCATACCCACCATGTGCGCCTCGCCCCGGGCGAGCTCAACGAAACCATCCTCAAGGACGCCACCATCTATGGCGCGGACGATCACAAGGTGGGCACCGTCGCCCATCTGCACGGCTCGGGCGCCGGCGCGCAGGCCGTCATCGATGTCGGCGGCTTTCTCGGCATCGGCGCCAAGCCGGTGGCCGTGCCGGTCGACCAGCTCGATTTCATGCGCGACGAGAACGGCAAGGTGCATGCGGTCACCGGCTGGACCAAGGACGAGCTCAAGGACATGCCCGAGCATCGCCACTGAGCCGCTTCCGGCCCAATCAAAAACCCCGCTCCGGCGGGGTTTTCTTCGCCTGCCGCTAGGCCGCCTCGCGGGCCCGCTCCCGCGTCCGCCACCCCTCCCCCGCCCATTCGCGCACGGCGATGGAGATGTTCCCCTCGGCGATGTCGATGAGGTTATAGGCATTGGGCTCGCCCCGCAGGCGCGTCGAGGTGGTCGAGGCGGCCTGTGCCACGAGGATATGGGCGGCGGCGCTTTCGCGCGGCCCGGCCGGTTCGGCCTGCCGCACCGATCCGGCGTGTTCGTGCCGGCGAACATAGGACATGTGGAAATGGCCCGACAGCACCAGGCGCACCCCCAGCCGCCCGAAGGTTTCCAGTGCCCTATCGGCCCGGCGCACCCGGTTCTGGTGCCGCGCCATGGGCTCCTCGGGATGCATCAGGGGGTGGTGGGCGACGACGATCCTCACCGCATCCGCGTCCACCTCCGCGAACCGGGCTTCCAGCGTTTCAAGCTGATCGCTGCTGATCGCCCCGTCCGACCAGTTGAGGCTGTGGAGATTGGCGCGGCGCGAGGTCTTCACCCCGGCGATCGCCACCCCGTCGCGATAAAGGAAGGGTTCGAGCTCGGTGGCGATATAGGTCTTGTAATGGCTGTAGGGCGCGAAGAACCGGCGCAGCAGATTGCGCTCGGGCACGTCGTGATTGCCGGGCACGGCGAGAAACGGCGCCGGCAGCGTATCGAGGAATTCGCGGGCGCGGGCGAATTCCCTCGCGCTGCCGATCTGGGTGAAATCTCCCGAGACGACGATCAGGTCGGGGGTGTTGGCGGCGATTTCGGCTTCCAGCGACTGAACGACATCGTCGTCATGGCGGCCGAAATGCAGGTCGGAAAGGTGGATGATCCGCATCAGGCCATCTGCCCCATGGGCCGGGCCGTGCCTTCGGCCTGTTCCTCGGCGATCTCCTCCTTGATCGCCTGCAAGGGGGCGAGCACGGTCAGCGCGCGGGGATAGATCTTGAAATGCAGGGGCACCTCCATGGACTGCACCTCGCCGTCGATCATCAATTGCAGCCTGGGCTTGCGGGCGCGGATGGTGACGCTGCGCGCCGACGAGATGTCGAGGGCGTCATAATCGCGCCAGTGCCCGGCCAGCATGCCCGTGGCCAGTTTCACCATGTCGCCCACATTGAGATGGCGCAGCACATAGATGGTCAGCAGCCCGCTATCGAGCTTGTCGCGATGGAAGAACCGCCCCAGCCCCTCGTCATAGGCATTGGAGGCCACCGCGATGGCCTGCACCCGCTCGATCCGCGCCGGCCCGTCGCCGGGGGCGATCTCCAGCGCCAGCCGGCGGGCCCGGGCGATGCGGCGGAAGAAATAGCGCATATAGCCGATCTTGGCCCCAAAACCCTGCCCGCGAATATATTCGCGCCCCGCCGCCAGTTCGGGGATCACCCCGATCACCGCCTTGTGCAGGAAGATGGTGCCGTTGACCTCCGAGACGTCGATGGCCAGCGGCTCCATCTCGGCCAGAACCGCGATGCAGCTGTCGAGGTCGAGCGGCACCCCCAGGTCGCGCGCCAAAAGATTGGCCGTACCCAGCGGCAGGATGGCGAGGCTCTTGTCGCTGTCGATGATCGCCGTCGCCAGCGCGGTGACCGTGCCGTCGCCGCCGGCCGCGATGATGGTCTCGGCGTCGCTGGCCAGCGCCCGCGCGATGCGCTCGTCAAGGCTCGAATCGGGATCGGCGTCGATGGTCACGTCCAGTCCCTGGGCGGCGAATTTGGCCGTGAGGTCGTCGCCGGTCACCCCCAGGGCCTGCACGGTTCCGGAGTTGACGTTGAGTACCAGATAAAAGCGGCGCTGAGCCATGCCTGTCCTGCCCGATAAGATTGGTCCCGCCCCCATAACGCCCCTACCGGCAAAAGGTTCGTTCGCGACTAGAACTTCCGTCGTTATTGCCTTGTTTCGGCTATGGGTCGATGATGGTGGCTGAAAACTTATTCGTATCAACCTTCCCGGTCCCCAGAGTTGTCCCGTTTCATCCCGCTCATCCTGGCGGTTGCCCTGTTCATGGAGAACATGGACGCGACCGTGATCTCCACCTCGCTTCCGGCCATAGCGGCCGATATCGGTACAACTCCCGTCGCCTTGAAACTGGCCTTCACCGCCTATTTTGTCGCCCTGGCCATCTTCATCCCGATCAGCGCCTGGCTGGCCGACAAGTTCGGGGCCAAGAACGTGTTCCGCGCCGCCATCATCGTCTTCATGCTCGGCTCGGTCGCCTGCGCCATTTCCGGTTCGCTCACCGAATTCGTCTTCGCCCGCTTCCTCAAGGGCATGGGCGGGGCGATGATGACCCCGCTGGCCCGACTGATCCTCTTGCGCACCACCGAGCGCAAGGATCTCATCAACGCCATGGCCTGGCTGACCATTCCGGCCCTGGTGGGGCCCATGCTCGGCCCGCCGGTCGGCGGCTTTCTCACCACCTTCCTGTCCTGGCACTGGATTTTCCTCATCAACATCCCCATCGGCCTGCTCGGGGTGGTGCTGATCAGCAAATATCTGCCCCCTGTGGAATCGGCCACCCAGCGCCCCATGGATTTCCCGGGTTTCCTGCTCACCGCCATCGCGTTTTCGGGGATCACCTTCGGGCTCTCGCTGCTCTCCATGCCGATCCTGCCCCTGTGGATCGCCGCCGTCTCAACCCTTGCCGGCCTCCTCGCCCTGGCGCTCTACGTCCCCTATGCCCTGCGCGTCCCCAATCCCCTGCTCGATCTGCGCCTCTTCCTCCATCCCAGCTTCAGGGCGGTGGTGGTGGGCACCTCCTTCATGCTGATCGGCGCCGGCGCCATTCCCTTCCTCCTCCCGCTGATGCTCCAGGTCGCGTTCGGCTATTCGCCCTTCGAATCGGGCATGATCACCTTTGTCGGCGCCATCGGCTCGCTGCTGCTCAAATTCTACGCCAAGCCTGTCTATCGCCGCGTCGGCTTCCGCACGGCGCTGATGGCGGCGGCGGGGCTCTCCTCGCTCAGCCTCGTCATCAAGGGCACCTTCGTCGCCCAGACCCCTGTTGTGGTGATGATGCTGGTGATCTTCCTCAGCGGGCTGGTGCGCTCCACCTATTTCACCGGCCAGAATGCCCTCGCCTTCGTCGATATCGACGGCGACGAGGCCGGCCCCGCCACCGCCATCCATTCGGTGACCCGCCCCATCGCCACGGCGCTGGCGGTGGCCTTTGCCGGGGCGGTGCTGGAAATGAGCAGCTTCTGGCGCGGCGAGGCGCTGGCGACCGAGGATTTCCGCATCGCCTTTTTCGCCGTCGCCGCCGTGTCGGCGCTGGCCGTCATTCCCTATTGGCGGCTCGCCAAGGAGGCGGGCAGCGAGGTTTCCGGGCACATGACCGCGGCCCAGCGCGAAGCGGCGCTCGAAAAGACCAGCGCCGAGGGCTATGAGGGCCGCTCGCCGCGCTTTTAATCCTGCCGCTCGCCCCTGAAGCCGCGCGCCACCAGATAGGTTTCGGCCGATTCCTGCCGGCTGGAGGGCGGCTTGGCGTGGAAGGTCGCGGCGAAATTGCGCTTGAGCATGGCGAGCAGGTCGTGCTCGGTGCCGCCCTGGAACACCTTGGCGACGAAGGTGCCGCCCGGCGCCAGCACGTCGAGGGCGAAATCGGCGGCGATCTCCACCAGTGCCACGATGCGCAGATGGTCGGTCGCCTTGTGCCCCGTGGTCGGCGCCGCCATGTCCGACAGCACGATATCGGCCTTGTGCCCGCCGAGCAGGTCGAACAGGGCCTGCGGCGCGTCCTCGTCGGTAAAGTCCTTTTGCAGCAGCACCGCACCGGGCACCGGGTCCATTTCCAGATAGTCGATGCCGACCACGATGGGATTGTCCGGGGTCGATTTCACCGCCTTGACCGCCACCTGGCACCAGCCACCGGGCGCCGCGCCCAGGTCGACGACGCGCATGCCGGGCTTGAGCAGCCCGTATTTCTCGTCCAGCTCGAGCAGCTTATAGGCCGAGCGGGCCCGCCAGCCCTCGGCCCGCGCCCGCGCCACATAGGGGTCGTTGAGCTGGCGCTGCAGCCAGGCCGTGGACGATGTGGAGCGCTTGCGCGCCGTCTTGACCCGTATCTTGAGGTCGCGGTCGCCGCGCCGTCCGCTGCCCTTGCCCGTCGGCTTACTTGGCATCGCGGCCTCCCCGGCGGTTGCGGCCGGGCCGTCCGCGCATCCACACGCGATCGGCGGCCATCATGGAAATCAGAATCCCCTCGCGCAACCCCCGATCGGCGACCCGGATGCGCGAGCACGGCCATTCGCGGCGGATGGCCTCGAAGATGGCGCAGCCGGGGATGACCAGGTCGGCCCGTTCGCGCCCGATGCACGGATTGCCCATGCGCCGCTCATAGCTCATGCCCATTAGCACCCGCATGGTGGCGTCGATGTCCTCGGCCCGCATCCACAGCCCGTCCACCTTGGAGCGCTCATAGCGGTCGAGACCGAGATAGAGCCCGGCCAGGGTGGTCACCGTTCCCGAGGTGCCCAGGAAATGCACCGGATGGGTGGCGAGCATTTCGCGCAGCTTCTCGCGCCCGCGGAAGTGCCGTAGCTCATTGGTCACATGGGCGACCATGGCCTCGAAAATCTCCGGCGTGACATCGACGCCGCCGAATTTCTCGGCGATCGAGACCACGCCCACCGGCAGCGAATGCCAGGAGCGGATCGAGGCCGAGGTCTTGCCCTGGTTGCGCGGGCGCCCGCCGCGGAAATCGAGCCAGGCCAGTTCCGAGGACCCGCCGCCGATATCGAACAGGATGGCGCCGGGCGCGTCGAGCTCGATGAGGTCGGCGCAGCCGGTCACCGCCAGTTCGGCCTCGGTCTTGCGGTCGACCACCTCGAAGTGCAGCCCCGCCTCGCGCTTGACGCGGGCGAGAAAGCTCGCCGAATTGTCGGCCGAGCGGCAGGCCTCGGTGGCGATGATGCGCGCCTTGATGCCCTCGTGCTGGCGCAGCTTGCCGGCGCAGAGTTTCAGCGCCTCGACGGTGCGCTCCATGGCCGCCTCCGAAAGGCGCCCGGTCTGCGACAGGCCCTCTCCGAGCCGCACGATGCGCGAAAACCCGTCGAGCACCCGGAAGCCGTTTTCGGTGGGGCGGGCGATCAGCAGGCGGCAATTATTGGTGCCCAGGTCGAGCGCGGCATAGGTAGCCACGCGCCGCTTGCGCGACAGCTCGGGCTTGCTGGCGGACGTCCACCGCGCCGGGCGTTTGCCCCCATGGGATGCTGGGGCAGTATCGACCGGCGGACGCGACGGCCCACGCACGCGGTGACGCGTGCCGGCCGGCGGTGCCTCGGCGGACCGATCGTAATCGGTCAACTTGTCTCTCCGTGCCGTCCGGTCGCCTGGGTCGTGGGGCCGATCGGCCGCTGCATCGTCTGCCGGGCGCCCGGGACGGATCATTTCTCGTTCGACGACCACGGTAGTCCATGACGGCCGACAACGCAATGATCGGCTGCGCGCCGTGCCTTGGGCGCGCGGATCAATTTCTTGCCACAAAAATCGGGATGATCGGCGCATCGGTTGGGAGGGGGCCCGCAGCGAGGGTCATTGGCGCATGCCGCCCGTCTTCCCGCGCTCACGCAAATGTAATCCGCCGTTCGCATCCGGTCGAGGGACCCGGATGCGGCACTCCTTTCATTGCGCCGCGCGCCGGGCTTTTCGCGCGCGTCGAAGCTGAATCCGAGGACCTGACTTTCCGTGTTGCGTATCATCGTCATTCTCCTTTTCGCGGGGCTCGCCCTGCCCTCCCTTTCCGCTCCCGCCTCGGCGCGCGACGCCCAGGCCGTGATCAATGTCATGCTCGCCGAACTGGGCGCCTCGCGCCCTTCGGGCTGCCCCGGCCGCTGGTGCGCCTGCTATCTCGATACGGTCCTGGCCCGCACCGGCCTTGCCCCGCGCGGCTCCAATCTGGCCCGCGATTTCGCCAATTACGGCGAGGCGGCCGAGCCGGCGGCGATCGGATCGATCATGGTGATGGCCAACCATGTGGGCGTGGTGGTCGGCCATTGCGGCGGCGGGCAGGTGCAGATCGTTTCGGGCAATTACGCCAATTCGGTCGCCCTTGGCTGCTACAGCGCCAGCCGCGCCATCGCCTGGCGCGCCCCGATCGTGCATTGAGGGCGGGGTGCTGCGAAAACTTGCAAAATCGGCTTGAAATCCCCATCATGTATCGCTAAACAGGCGCCACTCAAGCGGCTCGCCCCGCGATCCGCCGCCAGCACTGGCGCCTGCTGGGGAATAGGTTAACGGTAGACCCACGGACTCTGACTCCGTTAGTCCTGGTTCGAATCCAGGTTCCCCAGCCAATCCTTCCCAAGTCATTGAACCTCGGCGCATATGGCGAGCTGAAGCTACCGTTCAGCTTCGGGCCTATGCCTGACAAAAGGCCGGAATACCCATTTGGGCTAGCCCCACCGATCCGGTTCCCACGGCGGCAAATCGGGCGCACTATGCCGGGCGCAATGGTGGGACAACGCGATGGGGCCGCTTGAAGTCGTGGGCTATCTGTTGGCCGTCATCGACCTGTTCGACAAGGCCGACACGGCTGAACGCATGCTGAGATCGTTCACGCGCTGGAGCCGGGAGAAATTGCGGTGGGTTCCTTTGCGGATATCCCTGGCCGTCGCCTTTCTGGCCAGCTTCATCGGAAGACTCTCGGTTCGGTCCTTTGACCTCACCTCGGATAGTGCATGGGAAAGCCCGTGGGGTCCGGCTCTGGGCGTTAGCACCATGGTCATCCTGCTTATTGCCCTCGGCGCCTTCGCGATCGTCCTGGCACACATCTTTGCGGCGGTGCTCCATTTTTTCCAGAAGCACCCGAAAGGGATAATGGGATCGATTGGGCTGCTATTGACCATCTTGCCCAGCCTTCTGCGTTGGGTAACGCGATGATCATATTTGCACCGGAGCATTGTGGCATCGCGCATTCGGTCAATATTGGTGCTATGAACGGCGCGAAGCCTCTGAGCCACGATCATCGTTGAAGGAATGAGCCATGAGTGAGATCGCAACCGACATCCCCCAGGATCGGCGCCATACCGGTCGCGGTCTGATTTCCGGACGCGGCCTTTTCGTCATCATGCTGCTGGCAAGCCTTGCCGCCGTCGTGTGGATCGCGCTCAAGGCATTCGACGCCGGCTACCCCCTCGGAGCGGTTGCGCTGCCCGCCCTTGTGGGCGCCTGCTGCGGCGCCGCTGCCGTCCTCGCGCTGCGCCGATAGAGTGTTTCCAGGATAAGTGGGCACCACTTATCCGGTTCGGAAACGCGACAAAACAATGACTTGGAGCGCCTCGACACCTCCTATGGCGCTTCGGGTTCGTGGCGCAGCCACTCTTCTCTCGCGTTGATCTGCAAGCGGCCGGCGGCAACGAACTTCTGCCCCCGCACTTCGCCTTCCACCGGCCAGGTCTGGCGCGCGACGCGCATCAGGCGCGATGACGCATCGAGAACTTCCATGATTCCGTCAGCCTCCCAGCCGACGAAAAACATGCCGTGGGTCACGTCCGCGGAACCATCGCTGATATAGACGAGATCACCCGGGCGCAGGTCGTCGAGCGGCATTTCCCGAAAGTTCCAGGTGTAGATATCGCGATGGTTGGCGTTGGACGAATAGCCCGGCCACCAGCCATCGCCCACTCTGAACGCGGTATAGGGCACCGCCTGCTGGTAGGCATATACGATGATGCCGCTGGAATCGAAGCTGTCGGGGCCTCTTGCCCCCCAGACATAGGGGTCACCGAGCTTTTCGAGAGCGATTTCCAGGGCGATCGCAGCCTGTCGGTCGGATACATCCTGCGGATGATGGCTATCGCGCAGGCGCCAGCCAATTGCGCCGGCGCCGAACACTATTACGGCGAGCAAAAGACCGGCACTCAACTTGACGATCTCACGGTTCATCACCAGAGCGCTCCCTCATTACCTACACGGTCAGGTTTTGTTTTGGCTGTCGCTGGCGCATTTGTCGAGCGCGGCCCTTCTGCATTACCCATTCCACCTCACCTTTCCCCGAAGCGGCCCGTCCTGGCCGCGTCGCGGCTTGCGTCCATGGGCGGTTGACGGCACCATGGGCGTGTTCGGGGGCAGTTCATGCCGGTGGAAGCGGTGCGGCGCCGCCCCCATCCTTGGCCTCGCCCCAAAAAGGGAGACCCGCATGACCCTCGCAGACCAGTTGGCCCAGCTTCCCACCCCTGCCCTCGTGCTCGACGAGCGGCGCATGCTCGCCAATATCGAGCGGCTGCGCCGGCGCATGGCCGGGCTCGGCGTTGCGCTGCGTCCCCATCTCAAGACCGCCAAATCGGTCGAGATCGCCCGTCGCCTACTCGCGGACGGCACCGGGCCGGCGACCGTCTCGACCTTGCGCGAGGCGGAAGTGTTCTTCGCGGCCGGGGTGCGGGACATCCTCTATGCCGTGGGCATCGCCCCGCAAAAGCTGCCGCGCGTCGCCGCCTTGCGGGCCGCCGGGTGCGACCTCGCCGTTATCCTCGATACGCCGGCCCAGGCCGATGCCGTGGTCGCCGCGTCGCGGGCCGCCGGCGCGCCCATCCCCGCCCTCATCGAGATCGATTGCGACGGCCATCGCGGCGGCATCGCGCCGGACGATGATCTGCTGCTCGACATCGGGCGCCGCCTCCATGCGGGGGCCGCGCTGCGGGGCGTTCTGGCCCATGCCGGCGAAAGCTATGGCGCGGTGGGCGAAGCGGCCCAGGCTGCCGCCGCCGAGGGCGAACGGGCCGCCGCTGCCGGCGCCGCAGGGCGTTTGCGCGCCGCCGGACTGCCCTGCCCGGTGGTCAGCGTCGGCTCCACCCCCACCGCCCATGCCGCCCGCAATCTCGACGGCGTCACCGAGGTGCGGGCCGGGGTGCACACCTTCTTCGACCTCGTCATGGCCGGCATCGGCGTCTGCGGCCTCGAGGACATCGCCCTGTCGGTGCTGACCACGGTGATCGGCCACCAGCCGGCCCGCGGCTGGATTCTCGTCGACGCCGGCTGGATGGCCATGTCGTCCGACCGGGGCACGGCAAGCCAGGCCGTCGATCAGGGCTATGGGCTGGTCTGCGACGTGGATGGCCGCGTGTTCCCCGACCTGATCCTCGTCTCCGCCAATCAGGAGCATGGCCTCATCGCCCTGCGACCCGGCAGCGACGCGGCCCTGCCCGATCTTGCGGTCGGCACGCAATTGCGCATCCTGCCCAACCATGCCTGCGCCACGGCGAGCCAGTTCGACCACTATGACGTCATCCCCGCCGGGGAGGGCCTGCCGCTGGCGCGGTGGGACCGCTTCGGCGGCTGGTAGGAGAACGCTATGCAGATCGTCACCGAGGAGCAATCCGCGCGCCTCATCACCCATGAGATCGCCTATGAAGCGGTGCGGGCGGCGCTGATCGCCGCCATCCAGCCGCAGACCGCGAGTTTCCCCGTGGTGCTGGGGCATGGGTCCGATCCGGCCGACACCTTCACCGTCAAGTCGGGCGCCGGGCCCGATATCGCCGGCCTCAAGGTCGGGTCCTACTGGCCCGGCAATGCGGCGCGCGGCTGGCCGCGGCACAATTCCACCGTCCTGCTCATCGATCAGGACAGCGGCCGCATCGGGGCGGTGATCGAGGCCGGCACGGTCAATGCCTATCGCACCGCGGCCGCCGATGCGGTGGCGACCGACGCGCTCGCCCGCCGCGACGCCTCGGTGCTGGCGGTGTTCGGCACCGGCCATCAGGCCGGCTACGAGGTCGCCGCGCTGGCCCGAATCCGCAAACTGCGCGACATCCTCGCGGTCGGGCGCTCGGAGCCGGCGCGCGACGCCTTCATCGCCGGGCTGGCCGAACGCGGCATTGCCGCCCGGGCCGCCGCCGCCGAGGAGGCCTGCCGCGCCGCCGACATCATCGTCACCGCGACCACGGCCCGCGCGGCGCTGTTCGATGCCGCGTGGGTGCGGCCGGGCACTCATGTGTCGTCCATGGGATCGGACGCGACGGGCAAGCAGGAACTCCCCGCGCAGCTCCTGTCCCGGGCCCGGCTGTTTTGCGACCTGCCCGAGCAGTCCCGCCGCATCGGCGAGTTCCAGCACGCGGCGCCCGACGCTTCTCTCACCGCCATCGGCGCCGTCCTCGCGGGCGAAGCGCCGGGGCGGCGCGACGACGACGAGATCACCGTCTTCGACAGCTCCGGCCTTGCCCTGCAGGACCTCTATGTCGCCCGGGCGCTCCTCGCCCTTCTCGGCTGAGCGCCGGGCAAGGTTTCGCCCCCGTTGCGCCATCACCCCGCCCGATAGGCGGGGCATGCTGGGGTCTCCTGCAACGGAGGCGCAGCGTGCGGCATCTGAGCATCGACAGCCTGGCGATCAATGCGGAGGGAACCGCGGTTTCGTTCACCGCCCGCCTGCGCAGCAGCAATGCGACCACGACCATCGCCTCCTATGCGCCGATCGATCGCGCACGGCCGACCGAGGGCGACATCCGCCGCCTCATCGAGCAGCGCGTCAGCCAGCTGACCCAACGGCCCTCGCCGTCAGGCCGTCCCTTGTGACCGCGCCGCCCGTTCAGTCATAATAGGTATAGACGCCGACCTCGCAGACATTGACGCCGGACCGCACCGCTTCGGAGCCATCGGCGAAGATGGCGCGGAAGTCGAAGCGGCAATAGCCCGATCCGTCATCGATGTTGATCATCACCGAATGGCCCGAGGCCACCACGGAACTGCCCAGGATGTCTTCCTCCCACGTGGTGCGATCCACATTCGAGGCGTAAAAATACATCATGGTCTTGGACGTATAGTTCTCGATCTTGACGCGGCGGTTATAGTTTTGGGCATGTGCCGCCGTCGCGACGAGCAACGCGGCCAGCGCAAGACCGGCGATAACAAGTTTGCTTTTCATAATTCAACTCCCCAAGGTTCGGGAAAAATCCGGGAAACCTCCCGCATCGCCGATGGCCGGCAATGAAATCGGCCCTTCCTCTCCCTCAACCGCCGAGTTTTTCGGCAGGATCGACGGCCGCGCCACCCCCTGTTCAGGGGGTATGGCGAAAGGCGGAGGGCGCCGCCCGGGCCTTCGGTTCGCTTTATTGAACAATAGCGGTGGGTTTAGAGGTCGGGAGGCTGGATTCGGGGCGCGTCCTGCGTCATACCGAACCCATGATCGGTTGGAGTTGGGGCGGTCCTCATGCGCTACAAGGTTTCACTTCGGAACGGGCAGGTCTTTGAGATCGAGGACAAGCGCCCGCTCGCGGCCCTGTCCATCGAACTGTGCGACAGCGGGTTCATCGTGGTCAACCGCGTCGCCGCCGGCTATTCCGACAAGACCGCCGAACTCTCGCTGTTCGAACGGGCCGTGTCCTCCATCGAACCGATCGGCTAGGGTTCGGAATTACCCCCGGCCCCTCGCCCTCACTCCCTGAAATACTCCTCCACCACCGTCAGCGTCATCCTGTAGTGGCGCTCGAGCAGGGCGGTCGCCGTTTCGGCGTTTCCGTCCATGGCCGCCTTGGCGATATTGGTGTGCTCCTCGTCATAGGAGGTCCGGGCCTGGGGGGAGATGGAGGCGATGTGCCGGTAGCGGTCGGATTTTTCGCGCAGTTCCTCGCAGAAATCGAGCAGGATGGACGAGTTGCAATTGGCCAGCAGGGCGCGGTGGAAGCGGTGGTGGTTGGTTTCCCAGTCCGGGTTGGCGCGCTTCTGGTCCCCCGGCGCGAAACGCGACGTGCGGGTCAGGCGGTGCAGCGAGAGGACGATCTCGTCCTCCCAGTCATTGGTGCGGTTCTGGATCGATTCGCGCAGCACGCAGCTTTCCACGAGGCACCGGGCCCGGACGATCTCCCGCCATTCGGCCAGTGACACGGCGGCCACCGAAAAGCCCCGCTGGTCGGCGAAATTGACCAGCCCCTCCGCCGCGAGGCGGTTGAGCGCTTCGCGCATCGGGTTGGCCGTATAATTGTAGGCCTGCCGCAAATCCTCGATCTTGAGCCGCTGGCCGGGCTTGAGCGCGCCGGTCAGGATGTCGCGCCGCAAGGCCAGAAAGGCGATGCTGGCCCCGGTCGCCTTGCTCGCAGGCCCCCCCGGCCCGTCCTTGTCGAGCGTCGCATTGCTCATTTTCGACCCCTTAAAAATCAACCATAATCCACATCATCCAGATATAATTAACCGGATTGACTGTCAATTTTTCATATCCTACAAAATCCGGGTTCCATACGCTCGGAGGATGTAATTATGTCGTATAGATCCAGAATCATTCATATTCTTGCCGGCACCACCCTGGCGCTTTCGTCGCCGGCCCTGGCCCAGGACCTCGAAGAGGTCATTCTCGTCGTCCCCAATCCGTCCGCCATCCTGATCCAGCCCGTCGCCGCCGCCATGGATCAGGGCTTTTTCGCCGATGAAGGCCTCCGCGTCCGCGTCGAGGCGGTCAATGGCTCGGGTCCGCTGATCCAGGCGCTTGCCGCCGGCCAGGCCCATATCGCCAATCCGGGCGCCGGCACCTTCCTTGCCGCCCATCAGAGCGGACTGGAAGCCAAGTGGATCTATCGCCTCAATCCCAACAGCTCCTTCAGCATCGTGGTGCTCGACAGCACCGAATTTCATGATCCCGCCGACCTTGAGGGCAAGATCATCGGCGTCGGCACCGCCGATGGCGCCGAAACCTCCTTCGCCCGCTCGATCTTCGACGAGATCGGCCTTGTCGAGGACGAAGACTACACGTTCCTCGAAGTCGGGGAAGGCGGGCAGGCCGTCGCCGCGTTCCTGCGCGGGGATATCGATGCCTATGCCGCCGCCACCAATGACGCGGCGATCATCAACACCCGCGGCATGACGCTGCGCAACCTCACCCCGGAAAAGTTCCGCTCCTTCTTCGGCAACGGCCTCGTGGTGCTCGACAGCCTCATCGCGGAAAACCCCGAGCTGGTCGAAGGCTTCGGCCGGGCTCTGGTGCGCGGCGCCGATTTCGTCTCCCAGCCGGAAAACATCGACGCGGTGATCCAGGCGGTGGCCGCTATCAACCCGCAGGAAGTCGAGGACCGGGAATTCGCCGAATCACTGATCGGCCAGATCGTCATCCGCCAGACCCCGCACGATCCGTCCCTGGGCTGGGGCTATCAGAGCCTTGAGGCCTGGGAAGCCTGGCATCAGAGCCTGCTCGCCTCGGGCGAACTGGCGACCCCGGTCGAAAACCTCGAAGACGTGTTCACCAATGAGTTCGTCGAAGAGTGGAACTCGGTCCTGAGTGAGTGACAATGGCCCTGGCTACATCCGAACAGGTCGACGCGCCCAGCGCGTCGACGGTCTATCGCCTTGAAAATGTCGGCAAGGTCTACCAGCGCAACGCGCTGGTGGCCCTCAAGGGCGTCAGTATCGACCTGCCCGAGGGGAGCTTCTCCTCGGTCATCGGGTCGTCGGGCTGCGGCAAGTCCACCCTGCTCAAGATCATGGCCGGCCTGTTGCCCGCCACCTCGGGCACCGTGGAGTTGCGCGGCACCCCGGTGACGAAGCCGCGCCCGGATATCGGCATGATGTTCCAGCAGGCAACGCTGCTGCCCTGGCGCACCACCATCGACAATATCCTGCTGCCCATCAGCATGCGCGAGGGCAAGGCCGCCGCCAAGGCGGCCCGCGAGAAGGCGGAAGCCCTCATGGATCTGGTCGGCATCAAGGGCTTCGAGGCGGCCTATGCCTCACAATTGTCGGGGGGCATGGCCCAGCGCGCCGCCATCTGCCGCATGCTGATCACCGAGCCCGCCGTGCTGCTGCTCGACGAGCCGTTCAGCGCGCTCGACGAGATCGTGCGCGATTTCATGAACATGGAATTGCAACGCATCTGCATGGAGCGCAACGCCACCGCCTTCCTCGTCACTCATTCCATCGCGGAAGCCGTTCTGCTGTCCGACACCGTCTATGTCATGGCGCCGAGGCCCGGCCGGGTGATCGAGGAAGTCAAGATCGAGCTTCCCCGGCCCCGCACGCTGGACATGACCACCGATCCGATGTTTGGCGACTATGTCAGACACATCCGCCGCTTGCTTGATGAGGGGAGCAGAACATGACCGTGGAGGCAGCCGAGCAGAGCGCTCCCATTGCAGATCATGGGGATGGCCCCACCCTGTTCGACCGGATTCCGCAGCCGGTCTCCATTCTCGGGTTCGGGGCGGCCATCGTCCTTCTGTGGTATCTGGTGACGGCGTCGGGCATCGTCTCGCCCCTGATCCTGCCCACGCCGCTGCAGACGCTCAACCAGCTCATCACCGTGGGCGCCAACCTCTTTACCGGCGGCTATGTGCTCAGCGCCATGTGGATCACCACCCAGGAGGTTCTCTGGGGCTTTGCCATCGCCGTTGTGGTGGGCATACTCCTCGGCATACTGGTCAGCGAGACCCGCTTCGGCGAGCGCGCCGTCATGCCTTATCTGGTGGCGCTCGACACCATGCCCAAGATCGCCTTCGCGCCGCTCTTTGTGGCCTGGTTCGGGTTCAGCATCGAATCCAAGATCGCGCTGGCGGTCTATGTCTCGCTGTTCCCGGTCATCGTGGGCACGGCGGCCGGGGTACGCTCGGCCGACGAGAATTCGCTCATGCTGTTCCGCACCATGGGCGTGTCACGCCTCAAGACGCTGATCCATCTCAAGATTCCGGCCGGGCTGCCGCAGATCTTCACCGGGCTGAAGATCGCCTCGCTCTCGGTGATGGCCGGGGCGATCACCGCCGAATTCCTCGGCGGCGGCAAGGGGGTCGGCGAGTTGATCCGCATCGCGGCGACCCAGCTCGATACGGCGCGCGTCTTTGCGCTCATCATCTATCTCAGCCTGCTCGGCGTCGCCCTGTTCGGCTTCGTCACCGTGCTGGAGCGCTATGTCGTCTTCTGGCGCAATAGCGATCCGGGGCGGGAATAGAGGCCGATCATGGACGCCATCATGCGCAAAGTTCTCAAAGCCACGCCGCAGACGGTGCATTGGGGCTATTTCAGCCCCGCCCTCTCCCCCGTGCTGGAGGTGGCGGACGGGGAGCGGCTCGAGGTCGAAACCCTCTCCTACCCGCGCGGTGAGCAGTTCCCCGAACTGCTCACCCCAGAGCTCGAAGCCATCATCGCTTCGGTGACCGATATCGGCCCCGGCCCGCACCTGTTGACCGGGCCGGTGCATGTGGAGGGGGCGGCGCCCGGCGACACCCTAGCCATCGATATCGAGGCGGTGGAGCCGTTGCTCGGCCATGCCTATAACCGCATCCAGCCGGGCGGGATGGGCTTTGGCCTGCTGCCCGAGGATTTTCCCGAGGGCCGGCTGACCGTGCTGGAGCTCGACCGCGCCCGGCGCGAGGTTCTGGTCTCCGATCGGGTCCGGGTGCCCATGCGCTGCTTTTTCGGCATCATGGGCGTCGCCCCCGATCTCGATGAGCGCTGGACCTCGCGGATTCCCGGACCGTTCGGCGGTAATCTCGACGTCACCGAATTGACCGCCGGGGCGACCCTCTATCTGCCGGTATTCCATGACGGGGCGCTGTTCTCGGTCGGCGACGGCCATGCCACGCAAGGGGATGGCGAGGTCAACCTCACGGCGGCGGAGGCCTCCCTGCGCGGCACGCTGCGCCTGCGGGTGGTCCGGGACATGCCCATCGCCGCGCCGCATGCGGAAACCGCCACCCATCTCATCACCATGGGCATGGACGAGGACCTGCACCAGGCCGCGAAAATGGCCGGGCGGGCGATGATCGCGTGGGTCGTGCGGGTGCACGGGCTCTCGCGCACCGACGCCTATATCCTGTGTTCCCTCGCCATGGATCTGCGGATCTCCCAGGTCGTCAACGGCCGCATGGGGGTCCACGCCATGCTCGCCAAATCGGTCTTTCACTGACCTCCCACTACAATGAGCCGCAACCGGCCTATCCAGGAGTATCACTATGCAGTTCGTCAGCTTCTCGCACAATTCCCGCCCCGGGGTGGGGGTGGTGGTCGGTGACACCATCCATCCCCTCGAGGCCGCCGGCATGATCGAGGTCATCGAAACTATCGAGGCGATCCGCGCCGGGCAGGACACCCTTGCTCCCGGCCTTGCCCTCTCCGAAGTCGAGCTGCTGCCGGCCGTGCCCAATCCGGGCAAGATCGTCTGCCTCGGCCTCAACTATCTCGAGCACGCCAAGGAGGGCGGGCGCACGCCCCCCGAGCATCCGACCCTCTTTTTGCGCACCACCACCAGCCTCGCGGCAGCCAATGAGGACATCGCCGTGCCGGCCGTGTCGCACAAGCTCGACTATGAGGCCGAGTTGGCGGTGATCATCGGCAAGACCGGCCGGAACATCTCCCAGGCCGACGCAGCCGACCACATCTTCGGCTACACCGCCTTCAACGACATCTCGGTCCGCGACTACCAGTCACGCACGCTGCAATGGGCCTCGGGCAAGAATTTCGACCGCACCGGCCCGCTCGGTCCGGTGATCGTCACCGCCGACGAACTGCCGCCCTTCGCCAGCGGCCTGTCCATCCGCACCGTGCTCAACGGCGAGGTGATGCAGGACGGCAATACCGCAGACATGATCTTCGACCTGCCCCGGATCATCGCCGATGTCAGCGAGATCATGACCCTCCATCCCGGCGACGTCATCGTCACCGGCACCCCGTCCGGCGTGGGCTTCGCTCGTAAGCCGCCGGTGTGGATGAAGGCCGGCGACGTGGTGCGGATCGAGATCGAGGGCATCCCCACCCTGGAAAACCGCATCACCGCCTGACCCCCGGTCACGGCGAGAAACAGGGCAGGATGCCGCAGCGGCATCCTGCCCTCTTTTTTTTCTTCGCCGCGACTGTAATCGAGACAGTAACGACAGAACCCACCGGTTCTCCAATTTGCCGCAGACTTTCTGAGCCCTTGTCCGTTGAACATTTCGGGGATTTAATACATGAATCGGATGTGCATGTTTGGAGGGGCCAATGGCTGCGCTCACCGAGACGGGCCCGCGATGGCGGGTCGACCGGCAGACCGGAACACGAGCATCTGCTCCCGACCGTCATTTTCCCGCAATACCAACTCGTTAGCAGCACGTTCACATTGACGGGCCACGCCGCTTGTGTAGCCTCTCGGGGCGCGGCAGCATCAAGGAGGGCCACATGGTCGCACAACTCACCAAGCCGGAACGCCAGGAGTGCATTGTCATCGTTCTGGCCGTCCTCGCCCTCGGGGCGATCCTGGCCATCGCCGGGATCAGGGACCCGCTGGGCGTCCATGGCCTCCTGATCGTCGCCCTGTGCCTGGGCGCCCTGCTCTATCTCCTCAACCGCTACAACGACCCCGAGCCGACCGGAGACCGCTCCACGGTCTATTATGACGACCCGACCCGGGTCGGCATCGCCTTCACCATGGTGTGGGCCATTTTCGGCATGTTCATGGGGGTCTGGGTTGCCGCCCAGCTCGCCTGGCCCGAGCTGGAATTCGGCCAGGCCTGGTCGGGCTTCGGGCGCCTCCGCCCCAGCCATACCACCGGCGTCATCTTCGGCTTCGGCGGCAACGCGCTGATCGCCACCTCCTTCCACGTGGTGCAGCGCACCTCGCGCGCCCGGCTGGCCGGCAACGTCTCGCCGTGGTTCGTGCTGTTCGGCTACAACCTGTTCTGCATCCTGGCCGTCACCGGCTATTTCATGGGCATCACCCAGTCCAAGGAATATGCCGAGCCGGAATGGTATGCCGATATCTGGCTGGTCGTCGTCTGGGTCACCTATCTGATCCTCTATCTGCGCACCCTGGCGCGGCGCAAGGAACCCCATATCTACGTCTCGAACTGGTATTACCTGGCGTTCATCGTCGTGGTTGCCATGCTGCACATCGTCAACAACATCGCCGTGCCGGTCTCGCTGGGCAGCGCCAAGAGCTACATCGTCTGGGCCGGGGTGCAGGATGCGATGATCCAGTGGTGGTACGGGCATAACGCGGTGGCGTTCTTCCTCACCGCGGGCTTCCTGGCCATGCTGTATTACTATCTGCCCAAGCGGGCCAACCGGCCGATCTTTTCCTATCGCCTGTCGATCCTGGGCTTCTGGGGCATTACCTTCTTCTATATGTGGGCCGGTTCGCACCACCTGCACTATACCGCCCTGCCCCATTGGGTGCAGACCCTGGGGGTGACCTTCTCGGTCATGCTGCTGGTGCCCTCCTGGGCCTCGGCCGGCAACGCGCTGATGACCCTGCGGGGGGCATGGCACAAGGTCCGCGACGATGCGACGTTGCGCTTCATGGTGGTCGCCGCGATCTTTTACGGTCTCACCACCTTCGAGGGCTCGTTCATGGCCATCCGGCCGGTCAACGCGCTGTCGCACTATACCGACTGGACGGTGGGGCACGTGCATGCCGGGGCGCTGGGCTGGGTGGCGCTGATCACCTTCGGCTCGCTCTATACGGTGGTTCCCTCGCTGTGGAAGCGCTCGGGCATGTATTCGAACAAGTTGGTCGAGGTGCATTTCTGGCTCTCGCTGGCCGGAACGCTGATCTACGTCTTTGCCATGTGGAATTCCGGCATCGTGCAGGGCCTCATGTGGCGCACCTATACCGAGGGCAATACGCTGGCCTATTCCTTCGTCGATACGCTGGTGGCCATGTATCCCTACTACATCGCCCGGACCCTGGGGGGCCTGTTGTTCCTCATCGGCGCGATCGTTGCGACGTACAATATCTACATGACCGCCAAGCGCGGCCCCGTCGCCGACGAGGACAGGGCCGATACGCCCATCCTGGTCGCTTCCGATCCCCAACCCACTCCGGCGGAGTAAAGAACCGTGGCAGAAATCTTCCATCGCAAACTGGAACGGACGGCGATCGGCTTCGTTCTCGCCATCATCGCGGCGGCCAGCGTCGGCGGCATCGTGGAGATCATTCCGCTTTTCACCATCGACGAGACGGTCGAGGACGTGCCCGACATGCGGCTCTATACGCCGCTGGAACTGGCCGGGCGCGACATCTACGTCAAGGAAGGCTGCTATGCCTGCCATTCGCAGATGGTGCGCACCCTGGCCGACGAGGTCGACCGCTACGGGCCCTATTCCCTCGCCGCCGAGTCGCAATATGACCACCCGCACCAATGGGGTTCCAAGCGGACGGGGCCGGACCTCGCCCGCGTGGGCGGGAAATATTCCGACATCTGGCACGTGGCGCATCTGATCAATCCGCGCCAGGTGACCCCGGAATCCAACATGCCCGCCTATCCGTGGCTGGCCGAGAACCAGCTCGACGTCTATCAGCTCCCCGCCATGCTGCGCGCCCAGCGCATGGTCGGCGTTCCCTACACCGACGAGATGATCGAGAATGCGGCCATGGACGCCATCGGCCAGGCCAATCCCGACAGCAGCCAGGCCAGCGCGGTCATCGAGCGCTATGGCGAAGCCACCGAGATCAGCACCTTCGACGGCATAAGGGGAACGGTTACCGAGATGGACGCATTGGTTGCGTATCTGCAAGTGCTCGGACGCTTGACCGATGTGGCCTATCTACAGCCCGATTCCGACGAAGCGCCCGCCGCCGCTGGCGCGCTCGCTTCGGAATTGATCGCGCCTCCCGACCAGGAGTGAGTCTGATGGATATCGATCACGGCACGTTGGTAGCCTTTTCCAAGAGCTGGGGATTGTTTTATCTGATCGCCATGGCGATCGCGGTCTGCATCTACACGTTCTGGCCCAGGAACCGGAAGAAGTTCACCGATGCCAAGAACTCCATTCTGCGCAAGGACGATAGGCCATGAGCGAGGTTAAACGGGACGATTTAACCGGGGAGTCCACCACGGGACACGAATGGAACGGCCTCACGGAGCTCGATACGCCCGTGCCGCGCGGCATCCTGCTCTTTGTGATCGTGACCCATGCGTTCGCGCTCATCTGGTGGATTCTGATGCCGGCCTTCCCGCTTGGGACCACCTATACGCCGGGCATTCTTGGCGTCAGCCAGTTCACCAGCGCCGATGAAGCAGTGGCCGAGAACCGGCTCGCCCGCGCCTCCTGGAGCGATGCGCTGCTGGAGAAGTCGGATGCGGAAATCCTCGCCGACCGGGCGCTCATGGTGCGGGTCACCGAAGCCGGGCACCAGCTGTTCGGCGACAATTGTGCCGCCTGCCATGGTCGCGACGCGCGCGGGGGCATCGGCTATCCCAACCTCACCGACCATGACTGGATCTGGGGTGACGGCAGCGTGGCCGACATTATGGATACCATGCGCATCGGCATCAACGCCCAGCATGCCGAGACCCGCTTTGCGCAGATGCCCGCCTTCGGCCGCGAGCAGATGCTGACCACCGCCGAGGTCCGCAACGTCGCCCATTACGTCTATTCGCTGAGCAATCCCGACTATTCCACCGTGGACAATTTCGAGCGCCTCGAAGCCGGAAGCCAGACCTTCGCGACCAATTGCGCCGGCTGTCACGGCCAGGATGCCACCGGCATTCCGGGGTCGGGTGCGCCCAACCTCACCGATGACGCCTGGGTTTATGGCGGCGAGATCGAGCAGATCATCGCCTCGGTGCATGGCGGGCGCGTCGGACACATGCCCTATTGGGAAGACCGCCTGACCCCGACCGAGATCCAGGTCCTGGCGCTCTATGTCCATTCGCTGAGCTCGGGGAGACCCTAGCATGGCGGTGAGCAACCCAGCCCGGAGCCGTGGCCGTACGCGATGGCTGGTCATCGCGGCCATCGTTCTGGGCGTCGCCGTCTTTGTCGGCGCCAATGCTCACCTCATCTATGTCTCTTTCGCTTCCCAGCCCGCTTGCGTCGATCACGCCAAGCCGGGCGAAATGCGGGCGGGGCAATACAGCGCCGCCAAATCGTCGTGCTAGAGAGGGCTTTCCCATGAGTGAAACGGACGAACGTTACTGGCTCTTGAGCAAGCCTTCGGGCATCGAGAAGACCCATTCGCCCGAATTGCAGCGCAATTACCCGCCCAGCCGCGTCTTTTCCTGGCTCAAGGCCGGCTGGCACGATGTCTATACCGATCCGTGGCCGAGCCTTCTCTATGGCCTGATGGTGAGCTTCATCTCGGCGCTGCTCATCTATTGCCTGTTCGAGTTCAATATCGACTATATCCTCCTGCCGACGCTTTCGGGCTTTCTCATCATGGCCCCGCTGCTGGCCATGGGCCTCTATCAAAAGAGCGCCAAGCTGGCGCGGAACGAGCCCGTCACCCTCGCCGACCTGATGGGCGTCAAGGCCGCGTCGGGCGGGCAGGTGTTTTTCGTCGGGCTGATGCTGTCGCTGCTCGCCCTGGTCTGGATCCGCGCGGCGGTCATCGTCTATGCGCTGTTCTACGGCTATCGCGCCTTTCCGGGCATCGCCGAATCCATTCCGCTGATCTTCGGGACGCCTCTGGGCCTCGCCATGCTGTTCACCGGCGTCTGCGTGGGCGGGCTGTTCGCCGCCTTCGGCTTCGCCGTCAGCGCCTTTTCGGTTCCGATGCTGCTCGACCGGCGCACCGACGCCCTCACCGCCATGGGCACATCCATGGCGCTGGTGTGGAACAATTTTCCGGTGATGCTGGCCTGGGGCGCCGTGGTTCTGGCGCTGGTGATCGTCTCGATCGCCACGGCGCTCATCGGCTTCATCGTCATCTTCCCGCTGCTCGGCCACGCCACCTGGCACGCCTATCGCGACATGATCGGGGACTGAAGGGCACGGCCATGAGCGTCGAGGCGACATTGGAGGGTCCCGGCACCGAGCCCGTCATGGGCGGCGAGAACGAGCTTGTGCTCGCCAGCCAGAGCCTCGGCAATGGCGTGTTCCGCACCAATCTCTCGGTGCCGGGCATGCATTGCGGCGGCTGCATGAGCAAGGTCGAGAAGGCCCTCGCCGCGCTGCCGGCGGTGTCGCACGCCCGGGTCAATCTCTCCACCCGCCGCGCCACGGTGGAATGGTCGGGCGACGCCGCCCCGCCCCTGGTCGAGACCCTGGCCGGGGTCGGGTTCGAGGCCAATTTCGTCGACGAGCCGGGCCAGAAGGGCGATCCCGAATACCGCAGGCTGGTCCGGGCCATGGCCGTGGCCGGGTTTGCCTCGGCCAATATCATGATGCTGTCGGTGGCGGTGTGGGCCGGGGCCGATGCGGCGAGCCGCGACCTCTTCCACTGGATATCGGCCGCCATCGCCCTGCCGACCCTCCTCTATTCCGGCCGGGTGTTCTTCGAGCCGGCCGCAAAGGCGCTGCGGCGCGGCCGCACCAATATGGACGTGCCGATCTCCATCGGCGTCACCCTCGCCTTCGCCCTCAGCCTCTACGAGACCGTCACCAGCGGCCAGCACGCCTATTTCGACGCCTCGGTGACGCTGCTGTTCTTCCTCCTCATCGGCCGCACCCTCGACTACGCCATGCGCGACCGGGCCCGCAGCGCCGTCAAGGGGCTGGCCAATCTCACCCCGCGCGGCGCCAACACAGTCGAGCCCGATGGCCGGTTCCGCTATCGGCCGGTGGCCGAACTGGTGCCGGGCATGACCCTCTCCATCGCCGCCGGCGAAAGGCTGCCGGTCGATGGGCGCGTGGTTTCGGGCGCCTCGATCCTCGATTGCGCCATGGTGACCGGGGAGAGCCAGCCGGTCGCCGTCGCGGCCGACGATACCGTGCGGGCCGGCACCATGAACCTGCAATCCCCGCTCCTCGTCGAAGTCACCGCACGGGCGCGCGATTCCTTCCTCGCCGAGATGATCCGCCTGATGGAAGTGGCCGAGGGCGGCCGCACGCGCTATCGGCGGCTGGCCGACCGGGTGTCCGAGCTCTATTCCCCGGTCGTGCACCTCACCGCGGCGGCGACCGGGCTGGGCTGGATGCTGGTCGGCGGCGACTGGTATCATTCGCTCACCATCGCCATCGCGGTGCTGATCATCACCTGCCCCTGCGCGCTGGGGCTCGCCGTGCCCATCGTGCATGTGGTCGCAGCGCGAAAACTGTTCGAGAACGGGCTGCTCACCAAGGACGGCTCGGCCATCGAGCGGCTGGTGCAGAGCGACACGGTGGTGTTCGACAAGACCGGCACCCTGACACGCGGCCTGCCCAGCCTCGTCAACCCCGAGGCCATCGATCCCCAGGCCCTTGCCCTGGCCGGGGCGCTGGCGCGGCATTCGCGGCACCCGCTGTCGCACGCCATCGTCGAGGCGGCGGGCAATCTGGCCAGCCCCGAAAGAATCGCCGATATCGAGGAGATCGCCGGCCAGGGCGTCGCCGCCCTTATCGGAGGCCATGCCTATCGCATGGGCCGGCGCAGCTGGGCCGCGGCGGACGCCCCCGCCGACAGCGGCACCGAGGGCTCGGAAGTGGTGCTCAGCCGGGACGGGGTCGCCATCGCCACCTTCGCCTTCGCGGACGCCTATCGCGACGACGCCCGCCCGGCCCTCGACGCCCTGCGCGCCAAAGGTTTTGAGGTCATCCTGCTGTCGGGCGACCGGGAGCGGGCGGTGGCCTCGGCGGCCCGCGACCTGGGCATTGCCCAATATCACGCCGAATGCCTGCCGCAGGACAAGGTGGCCGTGCTCGAGCGTCTCGCCGCCCAGGGCCGCAAGGTGGTGATGGTCGGCGACGGGCTCAACGACGCCCCGGCGCTGGCGGCGGCGCATGTGTCCATCGCCCCCTCCTCGGCCGCCGATATCGGGCGCCAGGCCGCCGATATCGTCTTCACCCGCCCCAGCCTGCTGGCGGTCCCCGCCGCACTCTCCATCGCCCGGGATGCCGACAGGCTGGTGCGACAGAATATCGGCTTCTCGATGCTCTACAATGTGGTGGCGGTGCCCATCGCGGTGCTCGGCTTCGTGACGCCGCTGGTGGCGGCGCTGGCCATGTCGCTCTCCTCCATCGTCGTCGTCCTCAACGCCATGCGCCTCAGCCGGGGCGGGCCGGAAAGTTCATGAGATGGAGATCGACGGCATCTTCTTTCTCATCCCGCTGGGCCTGGTGATGGGCCTGGTGGGGCTGGGAGCCTTTCTCTGGTCGCTGCGCAGCGGCCAATATGAAGACCTCAAGGGTGCCGCCGAGCGGATACTCTTTGAGGATGACGAGCAACAGGACACCGGCCGGCCCGCTCCGGCCGAGGATGACCACAAACACGATGGAGGGCCGGGCAACCCGGCGACACGGCAATGATCTTGAACCGGAAAACCAAGGATACCCTGATCGTGGCGCTGACCGTCCTCTCGGGCATCATCGTCCTCGCCCCCAGCGCGGTCGCCGCCGCGGCCAGCGTCCTTGCCCTTATCGGCGGCCTGTTCTGACAGGCGTTTCGCGGCTCGGAAGCGCGACACGATAAGGACCTGGGGCCCCGGCCCGTCCGGCCCGCAACGCAGCCGTTCCCGGCCGCCGGAACGTTCTTCTCCCCGTCTTCGTTTTCTTCTCATCCCTCGGCGCCGCTCCCGGGCGGCTTGCCGTGTCATGGAGATCGAAATGAAGCGAGATGATGAGGCGTTCCTGGCCCTTGCGGCGGGGCTCAGGAACGCGCACGCCATGGAAAAGCAGGCCCTCTCCGTCCTCAAGCCGCAGGCCGCGCGGATCGACGACTATCCCGACATGCAGGCGCGCATCGCCCGGCACATCGCCGAAACCGAGGGACAGATCGAGCGCCTCGACGCGGCCTTCGCCCTGGTCGGCGAGAAGCGCTCGGGCTTGAGGGACATGGTGCTGTCCCTGGGCGGCGCCATGGCCGCCCTCGGCCACATCGCCGCCGATGACGAAGTGCTCAAGGACGTTTTCGCCAATTACGCCTTCGAGCACTATGAGATCGCCGCCTACAAATCGCTGATCCAGATCAGCGACCGGCTCGGCCTCGCCAATGTCGCCCTGCTGCTGCGGCAGAACCTCGACGAGGAGGAGCGCATGGCCCAGTGGCTCGACGAGCATGTGGGGCTGGTGACCGAGCAATATCTCGCCCTGCGCGAGGCCGAACCGTCGGGGAGGCTCTAGGTTCAATCGACATTCAGGATTCAATTCTGTCGGGGAGTGTGATTCATGGGTTTCCAGATTCAATGATCTGGAGG
>NZ_QQNH01000022.1 GCF_003345525.1 Pelagibacterium lacus | reverse complement strand
ACTCGAAATGCTCCACATCACTCTCGACATCTTCCTCGCGCGAAAGCAACTCGCGAGTCCAACATGAACAATCCCCCAAGTTCGGGGGACGATCGGCCGGTCGCTCATGCGGGGAATTCGAGGACGATCTTGCCGTAATGGTCGCGGGCCTCCATTGCCGCATGCGCGGCTCCGGCCTCGGCCATGGGGAAGCTGCGGATGCGGGGCTTCCGGATCGTCCCGTCCGCGATGGCCGGCCAGACCGTCTTGCGCAGGCCCTCGGCGAGGCGGGCCTTGGTGGCGCTCGTCTGAGGCCTCAGGGTCGAACCCGAAAGGGTGAGGGCGTTCATCAGCACGAGCCCGAGATTGATCTCGGCCCGGGCGCCACCCTTGAGCGCCAGTTGCAGCACATGGCCGCCATAGGCCGAGGCCTTGAGATTGCGGTTGGCATATTCGCCGCCGATCATGTCGATGACGATATCGACTCCCCGGCCATCGGTCAGCTCCTTGGCGCGGGCGACGAAATCCTCGGCGGTATAGTCGATGGTGTGGGCGGCGCCCATGGATCGGGCATAATCGGCCTTGTCGGGGCTCGAGACCGTCGCCAGCGCGTCGGCGCCATAGAGACGGCAGAGCTGGATCGCTGTCGCGCCGATGCCGCCGGCCCCGCCATGGACCAAGACGGTTTTCCCACGTGCCAGGCCGGCCCGCTCGATCAGCGTTTGTTGCAGGGTGAAGAGGGTTTCCGGCAGGGTGGCCGCTTCGATATCGGTCCAGCCCGAGGGGCGGGGGAGGACCTGACCCTCGGGCACCGCGACATAGTGCGCGTAGCCGCCGCCATTGGTCAGTGCCACCACCGCATCACCCAGGGCGAATCTCCCGCTTCCTTCGCCGAGCGCCGCTACGGTTCCCGATACTTCGAGGCCGGGGAGGGGCGAAGCGCCCGGAGGCGGATCATAGGCGCCCTGGCGCTGCATGAGGTCCGGGCCGTTGAGCCCGGCCGCGGCGACCCGGATGAGGATCTCGCCCTTTGCGGGCGCGGGTGTCGGCACGGTGGTGAGGGTGAGCACGTCCGGCCCGCCGGGCCGGGCGATCGCGATGGCTTGCATTTGATCGGCAATTGTCATGGACGCCATCTTAAACGCGCGCCAAAATGGGCCAAGAGCAAATTTGCTTGGTGGAGGGATATTGATGGACGATGATCGGGTTCTCCCTGTTCCGGCCCATGAATTGGGGATGGCGCTCGATACGCTGTCGGTGGACGAGCTGCAACAGCGGATCGGCCTTCTCAAGGACGAAATCGCCCGGCTGGAAGCGGCGATCGCCACCAAGACCGCCAGCCGCAGCGCCGCCGACGCCGTTTTCAAGTTCTGATCGGGCCCTTCGGCGTCAAGCCGGCGGTAAGGTTAAAGAACCGAGTCGCGTTAACTCAAATTTTACGTTTTCGGTTTAGAACTTGGTTATCCAGTTTTTGCTGGAGTTTCTCAGAGCGGTTCCTTCCCTCTGTTTGACGCCTCCCTGTTAACTTTCGAGAGCCGTTCTTCTGACGGCTCTTTTTCTTTTCCGGAACCGGACGGCGTTAATCCTAGTTGAAGGTCGCCGGCGGCCGTTAATGACCTTTTGCCCATTTGCCCCTAGACTGCCGGCCGCAATGCCGAACCGGAAAGGAGCATCCGCGTGGATGAAGCGAGGTCTGGAAACGACGCCGTCGCGCTGACGCCCCGCCTTTTGACCTCGGGAGGGTTCGACCTGCTCTATCGCGAAGGCATGGGGCTGATCGAGGAGGTGGCCGCCTATCTCGATGGCGAGGGCCGCGCCGAGAGCAGGGGGCTGAGCCGCGAAGCGTCGTTCCTCTACGCCACCGAATCCATGCGCCTCACCACGCGGCTGATGCAGCTCGCCTCCTGGCTGCTGCTGCAACGAGCCGTCAATGAGGGCGAGATTTCGCCCGAGCAGGCGTTGAGCGAGAAATCGAAGGTGAAGTTTTCCGCCCTGCCATCGGATCGCGGCGGGCCGGGATGGGATGAGATGCCCGACAGGATGCAGGCCTATATCGGCAAGGGCGACCGGCTGTTCGCCCGCGTGGTCAAGTTCGACCGCATCGAACGCGGCGAGGAATTGCCGGCCGAGGCCCAGGGCGAGAATGCCCTTGCCTCGCAGATGGATCGGCTCAAGGCGGCGTTCGGCGGGTAGAAGGCCAATAAAAAACCCGGCGCAAGGTCGGGTTTTTCGTCTGTTCGAGCGATCGGGTCTTACGAACCCAGAATGCCCTTGAACTTTTCCTTGAAGCGCGAGACGCGGCCGCCACGGTCGACCAGGCGCGACGACCCGCCGGTCCAGGCCGGGTGGGTCGTGGGGTCGATGTCGAGGGTCAGCGTGTCGCCTTCCTTGCCATAGGTCGAACGGGTCTTGTAGGTGGTCCCGTCGGTCATCGCCACGGTGATGAAGTGGTAGTCGGGGTGGATGTCTTTTTTCATTGCTCGGGCCCTAAATCAAACGGGCGCTGCGGCGCCCGGACATGATCATCATGAAACTGGTTGGCGGCCTTTTACCCAAAGGCGGCCGCCAGCGCAAGAGGCGGCGTTCGCCCTCCATGGTTGCCGTTCCGGCTCTCAAGGCGTATCTAGGCCGCAAAATCGATCCAGGCGACTTCATGTCCGATACACACAGCACGCAAACCGAAACCGCAACGGGCCAGGAACTGCCCCGCCTCAAGGCCGGGACGAGGGCCACCTCGCTCAAGCCCCTGCGGCGCCTCACGGCCTATCTGGGGCGCTATCCGGTGCGTCTCGCCCTGACCCTCGCCTTCCTGGTGATCGCCGCGGTGGCTTCGCTGTCGATTCCCTATTTCGCCGGCAATTTCATCGACGAAGGATTCGTCACCGAAAATTTCGATGTCGTGTCCTCCTATGCCTGGCTGATCATCGTCATCGGCGCGGTGATGGCGGTCTCGGCGGGCGCGCGCTTCTACCTCATCTCGGTGATCGGTGAGCGGGTGATCGCCGATCTGCGCCAGGACGTGTTCCGGCACCTTTTGACGCTCGACGCGACCTTTTACGACGTCAACCGGGTGGGCGAGCTCACCTCGCGGCTCAATGCCGACGTGGCGGTGATCCGCAGCGCCATCGGTTCGTCCGCCTCGCTCGCCCTGCGTTCGCTGATCCTGATGCTCGGCGCCGTGGCCATGATGTTCTGGACCAATTTCCAGCTCGCCCTCGGGGTGATCCTCGTCATCCCGCTCATCGTCATCCCGCTGGTGCTGATGGGCAAGCGGATGCGCAAGGTGTCGCGCTTCACCCAGGATACGCTGGCCGATCTCTCGGCCATGATCACCGAGACCCTGTCCTCGGTCAAAACCGTCAAATCCTTCGTGCAGGAGGAAAGCCAGCAGCAACTGTTCCAGAGCTATTCGGAAACCACCTATCGCGCCGAGCTCAAGCGCCTGCTCAACCGCTCCTTCCTCATCGGAGTGGTGATGTTCGTCTCGATGGTGGCCATGGTGTGCCTGGTCTGGCTGGGCTCGCAGGCCGTGTTCGCCGGCATGATCACCGTGGGTGAGGTGGCCCAGTTCGCCATCTATGCGGTGATCGCCACCTCGGCGCTGACCAATATGAGCGATCTGTTCGGCACCCTGCAGCAGGTCTCGGGCGCCACCGAACGGCTGATGGAGCTGCTCGACACCCGCTCGCGCCTGCCGCTTCGGACCGATCCGGTCCTCATGCCGGTTCCGCCGCAGGGCAGGGTGGCGTTCGACCATGTGAGCTTTGCCTATATGACCCGCGACGAGGCGCCGATCCTCTCGGACCTCTCCTTTGCCGTCGCGCCCGGCGAGACGGTGGCGCTGGTCGGTGCGTCGGGGGCCGGCAAGTCCACGGTGTTTGCCCTGTTGCAGCGCTTTTACGATGTGGGCAGCGGCCGCATCCTGGTCGACGGCATCGATGTGCGCGATGCCGACATGGCCGATCTGCGCCGCCGCTTCGCCTCGGTCGATCAGGAGCCGGTGATTTTCGCCGGGTCCATTGCCGACAATATCCGTTTCGCCAAGCCCGATGCCGATATGGCGGATGTGCGCGCCGCCGCCGATGCGGCGCTGGTCACCGGCTTTGTCGAGGACCTGCCCAATGGTTTCGACACCATGGTGGGCGAGCGCGGGGTCATGCTCTCGGGCGGGCAGAAGCAGCGTGTGGCCATCGCCCGCGCGCTCTTGAAGGACGCGCCCATCCTGCTGCTCGACGAGGCCACTTCGGCCCTCGACGCCCAAAGCGAGCATCTGGTGCAGAAGGCGCTGGAGCGGCTGATGGAGGGCCGCACCACCCTGGTCATCGCCCACCGCCTCGCCACGATCCGCAACGCCGACCGCATTCTGGTTCTGGAAAAGGGCTGCCTCATCGATCAGGGCACCCATGACGAACTGGTGCGCAAGGGCGGCCGCTATGCGGAGCTTGCCAAGCTGCAATTCCGGCTCACTGACGCGGCTGTGGCGGAGTAGGTCGCCGCAACCTCAGCGCCCCCCTCATCCGTCTCGGACCTAGCGGTCCGATCCACCTTCTCCCACCAGGGGAGAAGGGGGCTCATTTGGCAGGCCCAGCCCCCCTTTTTCCTTCTCCCCTGGTGGGAGAAGGTGGCCGCGAAGCGGTCGGATGAGGGGGGCGCTGACTCTCGGTATCAGACATCCTGATCGGGGGTAGGTTGGCGGTCGCGGTCATAGTGCCGGGCGAGCGGGAAGGGTGGCAGCCAGGCCTCGCGGCGGATGACCCAGCTTTCATAGCTGGGCATCAGCTGGTTGGGGGCGTCGAGGGTGCCCAGATGCACCTCGATCTCGTTTTCGGTCCGCGCGTAGACGGACGACCCGCAACGGGGACAGAAGAAGCGCCCGGCATAGTTGCGCGTTTCCCCCGCGATGGTCACCGCGTGCTCGGGGAATATGGCGGCGGCGTAGAACAGCGCGCCGTGATGCTTGCGGCAGTCGAGGCAATGGCACAGCCCGACCCGGTTCGGCTGGCCGGTGGCCACAATCTGGACGTCGCCGCACAGGCATCCTCCGGTAAAGCGTTGCATGGCCGGGCCTTTCCGAGGAGAGATTACCCCTCTGTCAGCTTGAATTCGATGCGCCGGTTGCGGCGATAGGCCTCGTCGGTGTCGCCGGGATCGAGCGGCGCGTATTCGCCGAAGCCGGCGGCGAGGAGGCGATTGGGCGACACTCCCTGCTGCACCAGCAGCTTGGCGACGGCAATGGCGCGGGCCGCCGAAAGCTCCCAGTTGGAGGGGAACTGCGCCGTCGCGATGGGGCGGCGGTCGGTGTGACCGTCGATGCGCAGCACCCAGGGAATGTCGGCGGGGATTTCGGTTTCGAGCTCGAGAATGGCCTCGGCCAGTCCGGAAATCTGCGCCTGGCCCTCGGGGGAAATATTGGCCTGCCCGGCGTCGAACAGCACTTCGGACTGGAAGACGAAGCGGTCGCCGACCACCTGGACGTCCGAGCGTCCTTCGAGGATTTCGCGCAGGCGGCCGAAAAAGTCCGAGCGGTAGCGCGAAAGGTCCTGCACGCGCTGGGCGAGGGCCACGTTGAGCCGGCGGCCCAGATCGGCGATCTGGGTGCGGCTTTCGCTGTCGCGCAGCTCGGAGGCTTCGAGGGCGGCTTCCAGCGCCCCGATCTGCTGGCGCAGGGCGGCGAGCTGCTGGTTGAGCAGCGCCACCTGCGCCTGGGCTTCCGAAGAGAGTTCGCGCTCCTCGGAGAGTTCGGCCTCGAGGCCGGCGATGGCGGTTTCATATTCCCCGGCGCTCGATCCCAGCCCGGCCAATTGCCCGGCCAGCGAGTCGCGTTCGGCTTCGAGGCCGGTGAGCGTGGCCGAGAGCGAGGCGATGGAGAGCTCCAGTTCCTCGGAACCGGCGCGTTCGAGCTGCAGCAATTCGGTCAGCTCGGCGATCTGGGCGTTGAGCCGGGAAAGGGCGGAATCGCGGCCCAATATTTCCTGATTGAGGAAGAATTGGGCGATCATGAACATGGATAGGAGGAAGATGATGACCAGCAGCAGATTGGTCAGCGCATCGACATAGCCGGGCCAGAAATTGGGGCGTTCGGAGCCGCGTCGGGCAAGGGGCATGGCGGGACTCTAATTGTGGCCGTCGCGCGGACGGTCGGTGTCCTGCAACAGGGTGTCGATCAGGCGGGTGAGGCGCTGGTTGACCTCGGACTGCTCGGCGATATGGGCGCGCAAATCCTCCTGCTCGGCCCGGATGTGCTTGACCAGCCCGTCGATCCCCTTGGCCAGTTCGGCCATGGCGCGGATGGCGTTCTGCGACGAATTCTGGGTCTGCATGGTGGCGCCCAGGCGCTCGAACATCTGCTGCATCTCGGTGTTGGAGACGCCCAGATTGTTGGCCTGCATGGTGGCGATGGGATGGTCGAGCTCGGTCATCGAGCTCATCCAGTCTTCGAGATCGGTATAAAAGGCGTTCTGGGCCTGCCCGGTCTGCAGGTCGAGGAAGCCCAGGATCAGCGAGCCGGAAAGGCCGAACAGCGAGGACGAGAAGGCGGTCGCCATGCCGCCCAGCGGCGCTTCGAGCCCCTCGCGCAGATTGGAAAAGACCGTGGCGCTGTCCCCGGCGGTGACGTCGAGGCCCTGGATCACCTCGGCCACCGAGGCGACGGTCTCCAGCAGGCCGTAGAACGTGCCCAGAAGGCCGAGAAAGACCAAGAGGCCGGTCAGGTAGCGCGAGGTCTCCTTGGCGTCGTCGAGCCTGATGCCGATCGAATCGAGGATCGAGCGCATGGAGGCCGGGGTGAGCATGGTCTCGCCGAGCTTGTCGCGCATGATGGCGGCGACCGGGGCCAGGAGGCGGGGGGCGCGGCGCAGGGTGCTGGCATTGCCCTCCTGCAGGGAATTGACCCAATTGACCTCGGGGAACAGCCGCACCACCTGCCGGAAGCTGAGAATGATGCCGACCAGCAGGGTGAAGACGATCAGCCCGTTGAGAAAGGGCGAGGACCAGAAGGCATCGATCAACTGGGCCATGAGGATGATGCCCACCATGGCGACCAGCACGAGGAAGATCACCATCTTGATGAGATAGACCATCGGGCTGGCGAGGTGATAGGGGTCGTAGGTCTGCTGCGTCATGAAAGGGCCGGCTCCTGGCATCGCCACTGGTTCGAAGCGGCGCGGCGTGTCAAATCACGCGCCAGCTTAGTCAGACCATGCTGGCCTGACAATGACATGGACGATGGTTAAGAAAAAGTAACCGCGCGCAGAACCCTGTGGGCGCAGGGTTATTTGACCGCCTGCAGCGCCTTGAGCAGGGCGGCCTGGATCACCTCGTTGCCGGCCACGACCTCGCCATTGGCGATCGAGGCGGTGCCGCCGGCATAGTCGGTGACGAAGCCGCCAGCCTCGCGCACCATCAGAAGGCCCGGCGCGACGTCCCAGGGCTTGAGCCCGGCTTCCCAGACTCCGTCGAAGCGGCCCGCCGCCAGCCAGGCCAGATCGACCGAGATCGAACCCGAGCGGCGGATTCCCGCCACCGCGGGGGTGACGTGGGCGAGCTGGCGCAATTGCAGCGCGTCAAGGGCGCGCCCTTGCGAATTGATGCCGGTGACCATCAGCGCGTCGGCGAGGGAGCGGCGTCCGGCCACGCGCAGGCGGCGGTTGTTGAGCCAGGCGCCATTGCCCTTTTCGGCGGTGAAGAGCTCGTCCATCACCGGGTTGTAGATCACCGAGGACACGATCTCGTCATTGCGTTCGAGGGCGATGGCGACGGCGAACAGCGGCACGCCGTGCAGGAAATTGGTGGTGCCGTCGATCGGGTCGATGATCCAGCGGTGCATGCCGTCGGTGCCCTTGATCTCCCCGCCTTCCTCCATGAGGAAGGAATAGGTGGGACGGGCCTTCATCAGTTCGTCCATCACCACCTTTTCGGCGCGCTTGTCGGCCACGGTGACGAAATCGGCCGGACCCTTGCGCGACACCTGGAGGTTCTCGACCTCGCCGAAATCACGGATCAGCCCCCGGCCGGCCTTGAGGGCGGCATTGACCATGATGTTCATCAGAGCTGAGCGGGCCATGGGGGTATCCTAAAATATGAGAGGGGGTCCGGCGGGGTGCCCGGTCAGTCGGCGCGGCGGATATAGGTCACTTCGTCGGTATCGACCACGATCTTCTGGCCGGTGCCGATAAAGGGCGGAACCATGGTCTTGACGCCGTTTTCGAGGATGGCCGGCTTGAAGGAATTGGCCGCCGTCTGGCCCTTCACCACCGGTTCGGTCTCGGTCACTTCGAGGATCACCTGGGCGGGGAGCTTGATGCCGAGCGGCTTGTCCTCATACATTTCCACGGTGACCATCATGCCGTCCTGGAGGAAGGCGGCGCGCTCGCCGACGAAATCGGTGGGCAGTTCGATCTGCTCGTAGGTTTCGGTGTTCATGAACACCAGCGCGTCGCCCTGCTGGTAGAGATACTGGAAATCGCGCTGTTCGAGGGTCACGCGCTCCACGGTCTCGGCGGAGCGGAAGCGCTCGTTGAGCTTGGTGCCTTCGATGATGGCCTTGAGCTCCACCTGGGCGTAGGCGCCGCCCTTGCCGGGCTTGACGTGATCGACCTTGACCGCCACCCAGAGCTTGTCCTGGTGCATGATCACATTGCCGGGGCGGATTTCGTTTCCGTTGATCTTCATGGGTATCGTTCTTTGCGGTTGCGCGCCCGTGGCAGTGCGCGCTCGGGCCGGAAAGTGGGGATGGCTGGCTTTTGCCTCAGAACAGGGCCGCGTTCAAGCGTTTCATGGATTGGCGACGATGTCTTCGAGGGCCGGGGGCAGGCCTTCGAGCGCCTGGGGCAGGGGCTGAGGCATGACCAGCGTTCCCTCGTCCACCGCGATGCCCGCCGGCTGCTGCGACGGGGGCAGGCCGGGCCAGTAGCGCGCCCGGGTCTCGCCGGCGGCGAGGCTGGCCGGGTCCGCGCCGCGCAGGGCGGCATCGAGCTGGGGATCGTTGAGCCCCTGGCGGCGGGCCAGGGCGCGGTACATGGCGGCCGCTTCCAGGTCGCGGTCGACGCCTTCGCCGGCGGCCAGCATGAGGCCGTAGCGCGACTGGCCCACGGCGCTGCCCTGTTCTGCGGCGCGTCCGTACCAGCCAGCGGCGCCTTGGGCGTCGCGCGCGCCGCGCGCGCCCATATAGAGGAAGGTCGCATATTCCACCTGGGCTTCGGCCAGCCCCTGCTGGGCCGATTGCTCGAGCAGGTCGAGGGCGCGTTCGGTGTCGGGGGCGATGCCGGCGCCTTCGAGCAGCATGATGGCGAAATCATATTGCGCTTCGGGAAGCCCCGCCTCGGCGGCTTCCCCGATCAGTTCGGCGGCTTCGCTGAGATCGGGGCTGGCATAGATGCCTTCCACATGGAGCAGGCCCAGATTGTATTTGGCCGCCATATGCCCGCCATCGGCCGCCTTGCGGAACAGCTCCGCCGCCCGAGTGCGGTTCTGGGAGACGCCGGTGCCGCTCTGGTAGATGAGGGCGAGCTGGAAGGTCGCCTGGATATCCCCGTTCTGGTCGGCCTGGGCGTACCAGCTGATGGCGCGCGGGATGTTCTGGGAGACGCCGAGCCCGTTGGCATAGATCTCCCCGATCAGCGTCTGGGCCACGGCGTCGCCCTGGGCGGCGCGCTTTTCGGCCAGCCGCAGGGCGGTAAGATAATAGCCGCGCTGGAAGGCGCCATAGGCGAGGTCCACCCCCTCGGGCGGGTTGAGCAGCAGGCGCGAAATATCGAGCGCCTGGTCCATCTGCTGGCTCTGCGCCATGGCGGGCAGGGGGGCAAGGGCCAGGAGGGCCGCCATGAGCAGGGGCTCGCGCCTCATGGCGTCGCCTCCCCGGCGATCGCCGCCCAGTCCGCCTCCTCATAGGCGATGAATTCGGTGCCAAGGCCGCTATTGTCCTCACCCGGGGCGGCGCAATAGACCGAGGGGATCTCGAAGGTCTCGGCCCACCATTGCGCCATCTCGCGGCCTTCGCCATCGTCGCGGTCGCCGAACATCAGGTAGTCGACCTCCAGTTCGCCGCGCAGCATGGCTTCGTGGCGCGAGCCGATATCGCCGGTGCCGACGATGAAATCGGGCTTGAGCTCGGCGATCGCCTCGCGCAGCGCCTTGATGCCGCCGCTCATATGCACGCCGTCCACATAGGCGCGGCGCACCAGGTCGGGACGGTTGTCGAGCAGGACCGCGCAATCATGGACCTGGATGGCCTTGGCCAGCGCCTTGGCGCGCGCGGCATAGGCAAGATCGTCCTCGCCTTCGCCGATCCTGAGCAGCAGCGCGGTCGCCCCCGTGCGCGCGACTTCGGCTGAGAGCCGGTTGGCGGTGATGGCGGGCGATGCGACGAGGAAGATATCCGATGCCATGGAACCCCAATCGAAGTTGAGCCTCCCTTGCCGCCAAACCATGACGAAAAAGGGACGCTGCTCTCCTACAGCGTCCCTTGGGGCTTGGGAAGACTATGGGGCGTTTATCAGGCGGCCCGGTCGAGTTCGGGTGCCCACTCGCCCAGCGAGGCGAGGGAATTCATCCGGGCGCGGTGGATGAAGGCGCGGCGCGCGGCCTCGACGTTCTCCGCGTTGCCGCCCCAGGCCTGCAGCGCCTCGGCCTGCAGGGCGCGGCCATAGGAGAAGGTCAGGGCCCAGGGGAGCTTGCCGATATGGTGCATGGCCGAGAGATTGGCGCTGGCCTGTTCGGAGGTCTGGCCGCCCGAGAGGAAGGCGATGCCCGGCACGATGGCCGGCACGGTGGCCTTCAAGGTCCGCACGGTGCGTTCGGCCACTTCCTCGACCGAGACCTTGGGGCCGTTGACGCCGGGGATCACCATGTTGGGCTTCAAAATCATGCCGTCGAGCGCCACGCCGGCGAGGCGGAGCTGTTCGAACACCTCGCCCAGCGTATCGGTGGTGACCTTCTCGCAGGTGTCGATGGTGTGGTCGCCCGGCTTGCCGTCGGCCAGCACCTCGGGCTCGACGATGGGGACGATGCCCGCTTCCTGGCAGAGCGCGGCATAGCGGGCCAGCGCATGGGCATTGGCATGGACCGATGCGCGGGTGGGCTTGTTGGGGCCGATGCCGATCACGCCGCGCCATTTGGCGAAGGCGGCGCCGATCTGTGCATACTCCTTGAGCCGTTCGCGCAGCCCGTCGAGGCCCTCGGTCACCGTCTCGTCGTCAAAGCCCGGGAGGGGCTTGGCGCCGGTATCGACCTTGATGCCGGGCAGGCAGTCATTGGCCCGCAGCATGTCGACGAAAGGGGTGCCGTCGGCGGCGGACTGGCGGATGGTCTCGTCGAACAGGATGACGCCGGAAATGTACTGGCTCATCGCCTCGTCGGCGCCGAACAGCATTTCGCGGTAGTCGCGGCGATTGGTTTCGGTGGATTCCAGTCCGATGCTATCGAACCGCTTCTTGATCGTGCCGGTGGATTCGTCGGCGGCCAGAATACCCTTGCCGGGTGCAACGAGCTGGTGGGCAATCTCGCTCAGTCGAGACATCGGACGCGTAACCCCATGAATGTGAAGATGCGCGCAAAATACCCGATCAGCGCCGTCACAATCGATTAGACGTTCGGTTATTGGACGAACGGATGAGACGGCCTCGGGGAACCTCTGGCCGCCCGGTCCGTCTATTCCCGGGTCAGCGCCTTGACGCCGGGCAGGGGCTTGCCTTCCATCCATTCGAGGAAGGCGCCGCCGGCCGTCGACACATAGGTGAACTGGTCCTTGACGCCCGCATGGGCGAGGGCCGCCACGGTGTCGCCGCCCCCGGCCACCGAGACGAGCTGGCCCTTGCGGGTGCGTTCGGCGGCATGGCGGGCGACCTCGACGGTGGCCTTGTCGAAGGGCGCGATCTCGAAGGCGCCCAGCGGCCCGTTCCAGACGATGGTCTTGGCCTCGTTGATGGCGGCCTTGATCTTTTCCACCGATTGCGGCCCGGCGTCGAGCACCATGCCGTCCTTGTCGATGGCGTCCAGCCCATAGACGCGCGAGGGGGTGTCGGCCTCGAAATGCCAGCCGACCACGCCGTCGATGGGCAGGATGATGGCGCAATGGGCATCGGCGGCCTTGTCCATGATGCGCAGCGCGGTTTCCTTCAAATCGCGCTCGCACAGCGATTTGCCCACGTCATAGCCCAGGGCGTAGATGAAGGTATTGGCCATGCCACCGCCGATCACCAGCGCCTCGACCTTAGAGACGAGGTTTTCGAGCAGGTCGATCTTGGTGGAGACCTTGGCCCCGCCGACAATGGCGATCACCGGCTTCTTGGGCGTGCCCAGCCCCGCCTCGAGCGCCTTCAGCTCGGCTTCCATGGCGCGGCCCGCCGCGGCGGGCAGCTTGTGGGCCAGCCCTTCGGTCGACGCGTGGGCGCGGTGGGCGGCGGAAAAGGCGTCGTTGACGTAGAGGTCGCCGAACCCGGCCATGATGTCGACCAGTTCGGGATCGTTCTTTTCCTCGCCGGCGGCGAATCGGGTGTTTTCGAGCAGCACCACGGAGCCCGGTTCGGCCCGGGCGATCACGTCCTTGGCTTCGGTGAGGTCGGTCCAGTCGGTGGCGGCGAAATGGACCGGCTTGCCGATGATGCGCCGAAGCTCGGGCACCACGACTTCAAGGCTCATCTCGGGGTTCGGCTTGCCCTTGGGACGGCCGAAATGGGCGAGGAGTATGGGCAGGCCGCCCTTGTTGGCGATTTCCTGGATGGTGTGGGCCACACGCTCGATCCGTGTCGCGTCGGTCACCTTGCCGTCCTTGGTGGGCACGTTGAGATCGACCCGCACCAGTACGCGCTTGCCGTCGAGATTGAAATCGTCAAGGGTCTTGAAAGCGGTGGTCATGCCTGCACCTTTTTTCTTTGCGTTACTGGGTAGCAGAGTGAGGCGCGGGGCGGAAGAGCCGAGCGGGGCAGATCCGCATCGCCGCGCCGTTCGGCCCGACCACACAAGGGAATGCTATCATGAAGTCTCTCCTTGCGCTCCTCGTCCTCGGCGCGGTTCTTCCCGTTCCCGCACTCGCCCAGCCGGCCCCGGTCTGGGGCGGCCATTATAACATGGGGAGCTTCGCCGCCGGAGGCGGAAGCGCGCAGATAGGCCATGTCAGCCTCTCCTGCGCCGGCGACAGTCTCGACGATGCCGGAGCCGTCTTCCTGCAACTGGAGCCGGCGGCGGGGATCGAGCCCTTCGTCGACGCTCCGCCGGAGCTCGATTTCGTGATCGATGGCGCGGTGTTCACGCTGCCCGTCACGGCGGAAGAGGGACGGATATTTTTCTATCGCACCGAGCCGGGCGACTCCGCCATGGCTGCGGCGCTGATCGACGCGCTGCGGCGCGGCCAAACCCTCTCGGTCTCGGCGCCCGAGCTCACCATCGCCGAAATCCCGCTGCGCGGTTCGTTCGCGGCGTTGACCTATGTGGCGCAATGCGTCGCGGAGAACGGCTAGAGCCCGAGGGGCTCCAGCCGGGACGATTGCGGCTTACAGCGTCTTGCCGAAGGCCACCGCCGTGTCGCTCATGCGGTTGGAGAAGCCCCATTCATTGTCGTACCAGGTGAGGATGCGCACGAAATTGCCGTCCATCACCTTGGTCTGGTCCATGTGGAAGATCGAGGAATGGGGGTCGTGGTTGAGGTCGATCGATACCAGCTTCTCGTTGGTGTAGCCGAGGATGTTCTTGAGCTTGCCCTCCGCAGCGGTCTGGATCGCCGCGTTGATTTCCTCGACCGAGGTGGTCTTTTTGGCGATGAACTTGAAATCGACCACCGAGACATTGGGGGTCGGCACGCGGATCGAGGTGCCGTCGAGCTTGCCGTTCAGTTCGGGCAGCACGAGGCCCACGGCCTTGGCGGCGCCGGTCGTGGTGGGGATCATCGACAGGGCGGCGGCGCGGGCGCGGTAGAGGTCCTTGTGCATGGTGTCCAGCGTGGGCTGGTCGCCGGTATAGGAGTGGATCGTGGTCATGAAGCCCTTTTCGATCCCCACCGCCTCGTTGAGCACATAGGCGACCGGCGCGAGGCAGTTGGTGGTGCACGAGGCGTTCGAGATCACCGTGTGCTCGGGGGCGAGCAGGTGATGGTTGACCCCATAGACCACGGTCATGTCGGCCCCGTCGGCGGGCGCGGAGACGATCACCTTCTTGGCGCCGGCCTCGATATGAGCCGAGGCCTTTTCCTTGCTGGTGAAGATGCCGGTGCATTCGAGGACGATATCGACGCCCATCTCGCCATGGGGGAGTTCGGCGGGGTTGCGCACCGCGGTGACCTTGATGGGGCCGCGGCCCACATCGATGGTGTCGCCCGCAACCGTCACCGTGCCGGGAAACCTGCCATGCACCGAATCGTAGCGGATCAGATGGGCATTGGTCTCGACCGGGCCGAGGTCGTTGATGGCGACCACTTCGATGTCGGTGCGGCCGGATTCGATGATGGCGCGCAGGACGTTGCGGCCGATGCGACCAAACCCGTTGATGGCGACGCGAACGGTCATGGAGCTACTCCTTGAGTATTGCTATGCGAGCACGAGGAAATAAGGGCGCCGGGGCGCCCTTTGGAGTGTTGTCTTAGAGTTGCGCCTTGGCCGCATCAACAACGGCTTTGGTCGTAATCCCAAAGTGTTTGTAAAGGGCGGAGATCTCGCCCGAGGCGCCGAACCCAGTCATGCCCACGAAGCGTCCGGTGGCGCCGAGCAGCTTGGCCCAGCCCTGTTCGATTCCCGCCTCGACCGCGACGCGGGCCCGGGCCTTGCCGAACACCGAGGCCTTGTAGTCGTCGGGCTGGGCGTGGAACAGTTCCATCGAGGGCACCGAGACGGCGCGGGCCGAAATGCCCTCTTCGGTCAGTTCCTTGGCCGCTTCCACGGCGAGCTGGGTTTCCGAGCCCGTGCCGAAGAGCACAACATCGGCATTGTCATCGCCCCAGATGGTATAAGCGCCGCGCAAGCACAGGTTTTCATCCGAATATTCGGTGCGCAGGGCGGGCAGGCCCTGCCGCGAAAGCGCCAGCAGCGAGGGCTGTTGGGTCCGCTCCAGCGCGATCTCCCAGCATTCCGCCGCTTCCATGGCGTCGGCGGGCCGGAACACCAGAAGGTTGGGAATGGCCCGCAACGCGGCCAGATGCTCGACCGGCTGGTGGGTCGGGCCGTCTTCGCCCAGGCCGATGGAGTCATGGGTCATGACCAGTCCGACCCGGATGCCCATCAGGGCGGCGAGGCGGATCGAGGGACGGCAATAATCCGAGAAGGTCATGAAGGTGCCGCCATAGGGGTACAGCCCCCCATGCAGGGCGATGCCGTTCATGGCCGCGACCATGCCGTGTTCGCGAATGCCGTAATGGACGTAGCGGCCGGAATAGTCGCTGGCCGAATAGGGCAGGGTCTGGCTGGTGTCGGTGTTGTTCGAGCCGGTGAGGTCGGCGGAGCCGCCCATGGTTTCGGGCACTGCGCCATTGAGCACTTCCAGCGCATCCTGGGAGGAGGCACGGGTGGCCTTTTTCGGCTTGTCCTCGGCGAGCTTCTTCTTGTAGGCGGCCATGGCCGGCTTGAAGGCTGCGGGCAGTTCGCCCCGCATGCGGCGCTCGAATTCGCTCCTGGTCTCGGAGGCGGTGGCGTCGAGACGCTCGGTCCAGGCGGTACGCGCCTCGGCGCCGCGACCGCCGGCCTGCCGCCAGGCATCGAGGATCTCGGCCGGGATCTCGAACGGACCATAGGCCCAGCCGAGCTGCTTCTTGGCGGCGGCGAGTTCCTCGTCCCCGAGCGGGGAACCGTGCACCTTGCTGGTCCCGGCCTTGTTGGGCGAGCCGAAGCCGATGGTGGTGCGGGCGGAGATCAGCACCGGCTTGTCGGAAGCCTGCGCGTCCTTCAATGCCTTTTCGATCTCGACGGGATCGTGGCCGTCAATGTCCATGGTCGCCCAGCCGGAGGCCTCGAAGCGCTTGCGCTGGTCGGTGGAATCGGCCAGCGAGACCTTGCCGTCTATGGTGATGTTGTTGTTGTCCCAGATGACGATGAGCTTGTTGAGCTTCAAATGCCCGGCCAGCGAAATGGCCTCCTGGGAGATGCCCTCCATGAGGCAGCCGTCGCCAGCATAGACATAGGTGTAGTGGTCGACGAGGTCGCGGCCGAATTCGGCGTTCAGCTTGGCTTCGGCGATCGCCATGCCCACGGCATTCCCGAGGCCCTGGCCGAGCGGGCCGGTGGTGGTCTCGATGCCGTCCGCATGGCCGTATTCGGGGTGGCCAGCGGTCTTGTAGCCGAGCTGACGGAAGTTCTTGATGTCCTCGAGCGTCATGTCCTCGTAGCCGAGGAGATAGAGCGCGGAATAGAGCAGCATGGAACCGTGGCCGGCCGAGAGGACGAAGCGGTCGCGGTCGGGCCAGTTGGGCGCCTTGGGATCGAATTTCATGATCTTGGAGAACAGAACCGCTGCGATGTCGGCCCCACCCATGGGAAGGCCGGGATGGCCGGAATTGGCGGCCTGGACCGCGTCCATGGAAAGGGCGCGAATGGCATTTGCCATGGCATCGTGTTGGGCTCTGTCTGTCATGAGTATCCCGCGCGAATAGGTTGTGAGAAAACGGCGTGACGCCGGCCCGGTCGGTCGAGGGCGGAGCGCGAGCAGACACATAACAGGTCCGTCCTTCGAGTCAATCTTGGCGCGGGGGGCAGGTCTTGCCAATTCCGCCACTTTCTGGGCTATGGTGGAGGGCCAAGCCAAAGGATTCGAAGGACGCCGCACGTGTCATCGTCATCGCCCGGAGAGAGTTTCGCCGCCGCCATCGAGCGGATTGACCGCGCCCTCAACAGGCTTGACACCTCGGTGCGCTCCCTCTCGGCGCGCACCCGGTCGACGGGCCAGCTCCAGGCGGAAACCCAGCGGCTCGCCGCCGACCGCGCGCGGCTGGCCGGCGACCTCGACCGCGCCACGGCGCGTGCCGACCGGCTCGATGAGACCGCAGAGGAGGTCTCCAGGCGCCTCAGCGAAGCGATGGACACCGTCAGATCGGTGCTGGAACAAGGAGAACTGCGTGGCTGAAGTCAGCGTCGAAATCAACGGCCGCAAATTCCGCATGGCCTGCGAGGACGGGCAGGAGACGCATCTGTCCTCCCTCGCGGCCCGGTTCAACCGCTATATCGAGGAATACAAGGAGACGTTCGGGGAGATCGGCGACAATCGCCTCGTCGTGATGGCGGGAATCGCGGTGGTGGACGAACTGGTCGAGGCCGAGCGCAAGCTCGACACGCTGCGCGCCGAACTCCAGACCGTCACCAAGGCCGGCAATGACGTGGCGGCGGAAGCCGAATCCATGGAAGCCACATTCGCCGCCAAGCTCTCGGACGTGGCGCGCCGCATCGAATCCATCGCCACCGCCGTCGACGGCGCCGGCCAGGACGCGCAGGCCCGGTCCGGTTCCTGATCGCCTGCCGGGCGCTGCCGGTCCCCGCAGATAAAGTGTCGTCGCCCCTTTGCCGCGCGCGCAAGAAGGCCTATATGAATCCGGCTGCCCGGTGCGTGTAGGATACTGCATCCCCGGGGCCTTATCGATCCTAAAGGGAGCTGTCCCTGACCGGGCCCGTGGGCCTGGACACATGGCGCCCACCTACGTGAGTAGGTTCCCGGGATCGACACATCCCACGGCCAGGGTGGCACCTGATTTATCTGGAGGAGACCGCAAGGCTTGACGGACCAAGACGCCCAGCGCGAAGAGCACAAGGCCACATTGCGCGAAGAGGCTCTTGCCCGCCGCGCCGCCATACCCCAGGCGGACCGCGCCGACAGTGCGAAAGCCGCGGCCGACGGTTTTCTCGAGGGCGTGCCCCTCTCAAGGGACCAGATCGTCGCCCTCTACTGGCCGATCCGGGACGAGATCGACTGCAAGCCGCTCCTCACCCGGCTGGTGGATTCCGGCCAGCCCGTCGCCCTGCCTGTGGTGCTGGGCGAGGACAGCCCGCTCGAACTGCGGCTGTGGGAAGAAGGGCAGGCGCTCTATCCTTCCGGTTTCGGCACTCTTGCCCCGGCCGAGACCGCACCGGTCGTCGAGCCCGATATCGTCGTCATACCGCTCCTGGCCTTCGATCGGAAGGGGACGCGGCTCGGCTATGGCCGCGGCTATTACGACCGGACGCTGGCCCATATGAGCAAGACGCCCCTTTTGGTCGGCTATGCCTTTTCCGGCCAGGAGCTCGATTTCATCCCCCGTTTCGACCATGACCGCCCCCTCGACATTCTGGTGACCGAAGCGGGGCTCACCCGTTTCGAGAACGCATGAGACTGCTGTTTCTCGGCGATGTCATGGGCCGGGCCGGCCGCGAGGCGGTCTCCGAGCGCCTGCCCGGTCTCATCGCGCGCCATGGCTTTGATTTCGTCATCGTCAATGGCGAGAATGCCAGCCATGGGCGCGGGCTCACCGAAAGTCATTTCGAAATGCTGCGCGATGCGGGCGCCGATGTGGTGACGCTGGGCGACCATGCCTTCGACCAGCGCGAGATGATGACCGCCATCGAGCGGCACGGAACCCTGATCCGCCCGATCAATTTCCCTCCCGGCGCGCCGGGACGCGGGGCGGCGATGGTCACGGGCCGCAATGGCCATCAGGTGCTGGTGGTGCAGGCGCTGGGGCGGGTGTTCATGCCGCCCATGGACGATCCGTTCCGCGCCGTCGATGCCGCCATCGCCGCCTGCCCCCTGGGCGAGCAGGCCGATGCCATCGTCGTCGATTTCCACGTGGAGGCCACCTCGGAGATCGGCGCCATGGGCCAGTATCTCGACGGCCGCGTTTCGCTGGTGGTGGGCACGCATACCCATATTCCCACGTCCGACCACCGCATTCTGAAGGGCGGCACCGGGGTTCTCAGCGATGCGGGCATGTGCGGGGATTATGACAGCGTCATCGGCATGGAGGTCGAGGAGCCGATCAATCGCTTCCTCACCGGGCTGGCCACCACCCGCTTCACGCCGGCCGAGGGGGAAGCGACCCTGTGCGGCGTCGCCATCGAGACGGAACCGCGCTCGGGGCTGGTGCGGCAGATCCTGCCCGTGCGTATCGGCGGTTCCCTCGCCCAGGCCCATCCCGATTTCGCCTGAAGGTCGGGGCAACGGCTTTGTTGGCGCCCCGTCTTTATTTTCACCGCCCGCGCGATTATAAGCGCGGCCATTCCAATTCGAGTTAGCGACGAGGAACTGTCCGACCATGGCCGGCCATTCACAGTTCAAGAACATCATGCACCGCAAGGGCCGTCAGGACGCCGTGCGGTCGAAAATCTTCTCCAAGCTGGCGCGCGAGATCACCGTTGCCGCCAAGGCGGGCATGCCCGATCCGGCGATGAACCCGCGCCTGCGCCTGGCGATCAACAACGCCAAGGCCCAGTCCATGCCCAAGGACAATATCGAACGCGCCATCAAGAAGGCGCAGGGCGGAGACGGCGAGAACTATGACGAGGTGCGCTATGAGGGCTATGGCCCGGGCGGCATCGCGGTGATCGTCGAGGCCCTGACCGACAATCGCAACCGGACCGCATCGAACGTGCGCGCCATATTCTCCAAGGCCGGCGGTGCCCTGGGGGAAAGCGGCTCGGTGGCCTTCATGTTCGACCGGGTCGGGGAAATCTACTACCCCGCCAGTGCCGGCGATGCGGACAAGGTGATGGAAGCGGCCATCGAGGCCGGCGCCGACGACGTGCAGAGCGATGCGGACGGCCACACCATCTATTGCGCCTTCGAGGATATCGGCGACGTGTCGGGGGCGCTCGAGGCCGCGCTGGGCGAGGCGGAAAGCGTCAAGCCGGTGTTCAGGCCCCAGACCCTTACCCCGGTCGACGCGGAAAAGGGCGCCAGCCTGATGCGCATGATCGACAATCTCGACGACGATGACGACGTCCAGAACGTCTATGCCAATTTCGAGATGAGCGAAGAGGATATGGCGACGCTCTCGGCCTGAGGCCGGGACGGACCAGCCATGTGCGACGGGCGGTCGGGGCCTATGCCCCCACCGCCTTTTTTGCGTCCAGCCCCGCAGTGTCGTTGGTGCCGAGGCTTGCCGTCCCATTGGCCGGGCGGGGCGGGATGAGGACGATATCGCTGTTGTTGCGCCCGGTCGCCTTGACCTTGTAGAGCTGCTCGTCGGCGAGGCGGAACAGATCGTTGAAGGCCATGGCCTGGGTGGCCACCGCGCCGCCGATGCTGACCGACAGCACGCAGCTCTCGCTCTCGTTGCCGAATTCGATCCGCGTTATGGCTTGTCTGATGGTATCGGCAACCCGCTGGGCCTGCGCGGAAGTGGCCTCCGGCAGGTAGATGCCGAATTCCTCCCCGCCCAGGCGGCCCAGAAGGTCCTTGCTCCCCAGTACCGAGCGGATGGCCGAGACGATCAGCTTGAGGGCCGCATCGCCGCTTGCGTGGCCGAACCTGTCGTTGATCGACTTGAAATGGTCGGCATCGGCGACCAGCAGGGCGCCCCCCTTGTCGCCGGCGGCGAGGGCCGCGCCGACCGCGTCGACAAAGGCGCCATGGTTGAGGCATTTGGTGAGGCTGTCCTTGGACGCCGTGTCTTCGAGGGCGCGATAGGCCATTTCGAGCTGATAGTGCTTGAGCGACGTGTAAAAGACCATGGGCCCGCCAAGCGCCAGCGGGGCGACGATGGCGGCGGTCAGCCCGAAAGCGTCCATGCCCTGGGACAGGGTGCCCAGAATCAGATGGGAAATGATGACCGAGGCCACGACGGCCACGGCCATGTGACGTAACGTGTGCCAGCTGATGCTGGCCCAGGCCTGCGCGGGCAGGCGACCACTACGCGCCATGATCGATAATGTGTCCTGAAGTTCTGCGTCCGGCGCCACCCTAGGGGAATTCGGTGAACGCGAGGTTGCCGCATTGCTGAAAATGCCAGGCATCGCTTTCTGGGGAAATCTTGCAGCCGCGATCGGCGATGTTTTTGGTTTGTTCACTTTGTGCTTGGTAGCGTGGGCGCGATTGGATAGGCTCGGAGCATGTTGGACGTGGTGCGAATCATAGGGATCGATCCGGGCCTGCGGCGCACCGGATGGGGGATCATCGAGAGCGAGGGCAACCGGCTGCGCTTCATCGCCTGCGGCGTGCTCACGCCGGCGGTCGATCAGGACCTCGCCCTGCGGCTGGTTCACCTGCATGAAGGGCTGATGCGCCTCATCGCCGAGCACCATCCGCAGGAGGCTGCGGTGGAGGAGACCTTCGTCAATGCCGGCGCGCGCTCGACCTTGCTCCTCGGGCAGGCGCGCGGCATTGCGGTGATGACCCCGGCCTCCATGGGCCTGCCGGTCGGCGAATATTCGGCCAATCTGGTCAAGAAATCCGTGGTCGGCACCGGCCATGCGGAGAAAAAGCAGATCGAACTGATGGTCAGGACGCTGATGCCCGCCGCCAACTTCAAATCGGCCGACGCGGCCGATGCGCTGGCCATCGCCATCTGCCACGCCCATCACCGGCAGCACCGCAAGCTGGCGAGATCGGCATGATCGGCAAGCTCAAGGGGATCGTCGACAGCCTTGGCGACGACACGGCGCTGATCGATGTGGGCGGGGTGTGCTATGAAGCCCATTGCTCGGGCCGCACCCTGCAGGCCCTGCCGGCGGTGGGCGAGGCGGCGACCCTGTTCATCGAAATGATCGTGCGCGAGGACATGATCCGTCTTTATGGTTTTGCCACGCCGGCGGAAAAGAACTGGTTCAAGCTCCTGATGACGGTGCAGGGGGTGGGCTCGCGCGTGGCGCTGGCCATCCTCTCGACGCTCTCGCCGTCCGACCTGTCCTCGGCCATCGCCTTGCAGGATAAGGCGATGATGGGCCGGGCGCCGGGCGTCGGCCCCAAGCTCGCCCAGCGCCTCGTCTCCGAGCTCAAGGGCAAGGCGCCCGCCATCGGCGCGGTGGATGCGGGCGTCATCGGGTTGCAGACCGCGCTCGGGGATGGGTTGGCCGGCGGCAATGTGTCCGATGCGGTCTCGGCCCTCGTCAATCTCGGCTACGCCCAGGCCCAGGCCTCCGGCGCCGTGGCCCGCGTGGTCGCCAAGGAGGGCGAGGAGGTGGCGACCGAAAAGCTGATCCGGCTGGGTCTGCGGGAATTGAGCAGTTGATTCCTTGATATTTTGTTGTTTCCTTACTATTTATGGAAAGTAAGGAATGAAGGTGGCGCTATGAGCACGGCAACGTTGACGTCAAAAGGACAGATGACGCTTCCCAAGGAGATTCGGGAGGACCTTAACCTCAAGGCCGGCGACAAGGTCGATTTCGTCAAGGTCGGCGGGCGGTATGAATTGCGGCCGCGTAATTTGAGAGCGGCCGATTTTGCCGGCATGCTGCACCGTCCCGGCATGCGGGCGATGTCGGTCGAAGAGATGGACGAGGGCATCGCCGAGGCGGTCCGGGAACGGAGTGAACGGTCGCTTGATCGGGATTGACATCAATGTTCTCGTCCGCTGGCTGACGGCGGATGAAGAGATAACCTACAAGCGCGCCGAGCGGCTGGTGGCCGAAGCCGGTGACGATGGCCTCTATCTGGGCGATACGGTACTGGTCGAACTCGTATGGGTTTTGACTCGCACCTACAGGTTCGGCCGGGAAACGGCGCTTGCGACTCTTGAAACATTGCTCGACATGCGGGAATTCGTTTGCGCCGATCGGGGACTTTGTCTGGAGGCTCTATGTCTCGCGCAAGCAAATGGATGTGATTTTGCCGATGCGCTCGTCGCGGTCAGGAACCGCGAGGCTGGGTGCGTAACCACGGTGACCTTTGATCAAAAGGCCGCTCGTTTGCCGTTCATGACACTTGTGGAAGAATTTCGTTCTTGACCGATATCACCGACGCCACGGCGGGCCGCGACGACAGTCTCGATGTTTCCCTTCGCCCCTCGGGTTTTTCCGAGTTCATCGGGCAGGAGGCGGCGCGGGCCAATCTCGAAGTGTTCATCAAGGCGGCGCGCCAGCGCCAGGCGGCGCTCGATCACGTCCTGTTCGTCGGCCCGCCGGGGCTGGGCAAGACGACCCTGGCCCAGATCATCTCCCGCGAACTGGGCGTGGGGTTCCGCGCCACCTCTGGCCCGGTGATCGCCAAGGCGGGCGATCTCGCGGCGCTGCTCACCAATCTCGAGGAACGCGACGTCCTGTTCATCGACGAAATCCATCGCCTCAACCCGGCGGTGGAGGAAATCCTCTATCCGGCCATGGAGGATTTCCAGCTCGATCTGATCATCGGCGAGGGGCCGGCCGCCCGCTCGGTGCGGATCGATCTGGCCAAGTTCACCTTGGTCGGCGCCACCACCCGGGCCGGGCTGCTCACCACGCCCCTGCGCGACCGGTTCGGTATTCCGGTGCGGCTCAATTTCTATACCCCCGAGGAACTGGTCCGGATCGTCGAGCGCGGGGCGCGGCTGATGGGCATGGCCATGACCCCGGACGGGGCGATGGAAGTGGCCCGCCGGTCGCGCGGCACTCCGCGCATCGCCGGAAGGCTGTTGCGCCGGGTCACCGATTTCGCGCTGGTCGAGGGCGCCGCCGAGATCGACCGCACGGTGGCCGACCGCGCGCTGCTGCGCCTCGACGTCGACGCCAGGGGGCTCGATCAGCTGGACCGGCGCTATCTTCAGACCATCGCCGAATTCTATGGCGGCGGCCCGGTGGGCATCGAGACCATCTCCGCCGCCCTGTCCGAGCCACGCGACGCCATCGAGGAGATCGTCGAGCCCTATCTGCTGCAACAGGGCTTCATCCAGCGCACGCCGCGCGGGCGCATGATGACGGCGCTCTCCTTCCAGCATATGGGTTACGCGGTTCCGCAGGGATTCGTTGGCCTGCAGGCGAGCCTCTTCGAGGAGAACGGCGATGAGTGACGCGCGCGAGATGATCAGCGTCGATATGGCGGGCGGGCGCTTCAATTTCCGGGTGGCCGGCATCGCGGTGCGGGCCGGGCACGTTCTCGTGCACCGGGCTCATTGGGACAGCCATTGGTCCCTGCCCGGCGGGCGGATCGAACTGGGGGAAGAAAGCGCCGTCGCGCTGGCGCGGGAGATCGAGGAGGAGCTGGGCGTCACTGCACAGGTGGGGTCGCTGCGCTTCGTCATGGAGAATTTCTTCGTCGACCGCGGCCGCCGCTTCCACGAAATCGGGTTCTATTACGACGTCACGTTGCCGGACCGCTTCCCGTTCCGCGAGGACGGCGGGGTGTGCCATTTCTGCGAGGACGGGGACGCAAGGCTCGAATTCAAATGGGTGCCCATGGCATCCGCCAGCCTCGATGCGATCAATTTCCAGCCCGCGCGCCTGCGCGGCCGGATGGGCGAGTTGGGCGCGCCCGTGCATATCGCCCATGACGAGCGGGCCTCGTGACCGCCGGCGGAACCGGCACTGGCGGCACGCATCGCTTTCCGGTGCGCGTCTATTACGAAGACACCGATTTTTCCGGCAATGTCTATCACGCGGCCTACCTGAAATTCTTCGAGCGGGCGCGGACCGAATTCCTGCGCGATCTGGGCATCCATCACCGGGAACTGGCCCAGGAGGGCATCGCCTTTGCCGTGCGGTCGATGGCGATCGATTTCCTCGGCGCGGCCCATATCGACGACCTGCTCGAAATCACCACCGAGGTGGCGACGGTCTCAGGCGCCAAGCTGGGCCTGCGGCAGGCGCTGTTCCGCGAGGGCGAGGCTATCACGCGGGCCGAGGTGCTGGTGGTGGCGATCAGAACCAGTGGGGGCGCGGCCCGGCTGCCGGCGGCGCTGCGCCGACTTCTGGAGGCAAGGACGGAAGGGGGGCCGTGACCCTCCTTCCGGCAGGGGACCTGTCTCGGATTACATCGCTTCCGCCGTCACCTGGCCGCGAATTTCGCCGCCGGGATATTGCTCGGTATGGATGTTGAAATACCACAGGCCGTCCATGAGCTGGGTGGCCTGCTCCTCGCTCAGCGTGGCGCTGCCCTCGATGGGGCTGTCGAGCGCGCCCGAGATCGGCACGATGGGGCCGGCATCCTCGCCTTCGGCGGCGGGGCCGTGGAAATGGGCGGCGTTGGCCGGACCGGTCAGCCCATCATAGGTTATCGTCCAGGCGAACTCCATGGTGTCGGAATCATAGGTGGCTTCCAACGAGCCGCTGCCGCTCGAGTCCGTGACATCGGCGGATGCGGCGAGCTGGGCGGTGAAATTGGTCACTTCGGCATAGGCCGGAGCGGCCGAAAGCATCAGTGCGGCAAGGCCGGCACCGAGAATGGGGGCGATTTTCATGATTATCCTCCTCATGGTGAAAGGCGCGCCGTGCGCGACAGCACCCCGGCGCATCCGATAAACGCGGCACCGATTGCAGCGTTCCTCTCACATCTGTGCGAGCCGCTGCCGGGTCATGAGGGTTTGTTAACCATTCCTTGACCATAAATATGGCGTTTGGCTCGCGCCGCGCCGCAGCCGGGCGATGGCGGGCATTTGTCTCTCACTTTTGACAAATTTGACCGTCATCGCATCGGGGTATTGCTGGCGGCGGGGCACCCATCGGCAAGGATTTTTCTCCGAGGAAGAGTGAATATGGAAGCTATGGACGCAGTGGGCAGCGCGGCCGCGCATACCGATTTTTCGCCCCTCGGCCTGTTCTTGATGGCCGATATCGTCGTGAAATTCGTGATGCTGGGGCTCCTGGCCGCCTCCATCTGGTGCTGGGCGATCATCATCGACAAATCCCTGATGTTCACGCGCGCCCGGCGCGACATGAACCAGTTCGAGCGCACCTTCTGGTCGGGGCAGTCGCTGGAAGAGCTCTACCAGACGCTTTCGCAGCGCCCCACGGGCGGGCTCGCCTCGGTATTCGTCGCCGCCATGAAGGAGTGGAAGCGCAGCCATGAGCAGCAGGCGTCGAGCTATGTCGGCGTGCAGGCGCGGCTCGACAAGGTGCTCGACGTGGCCATCGCCCGCGAGAGCGAGCAGTTCGAAAGCCGGCTGCCCTTTCTCGCCACGGTCGGATCGGCGGCGCCCTTTGTCGGGCTGTTCGGCACCGTCTGGGGCATCATGAACGCCTTTTCCTCCATCGCCGCCTCGCAGAGCGCCAGCCTTGGCGTCGTGGCCGGGCCGATTGCCGAGGCCCTGTTCGCCACGGCCATCGGGCTGGTGGCGGCCATTCCGGCGGTGATCGCCTACAACAAGCTTTCGGGCGACGCCAACAAGCTCATCGGCCGGCTCGAAGGCTTTGCCGATGAATTCTCGGCCATTCTGGGCCGCCAGCTCGAAGCGCGGAGCCGCAAGTAATGGGCATGGGTGTTGCAGGCAGGGGCGGGGGCGGCGGACGCCGGCGTCGCGGCCAGCGCAATAAGATGATGAGCGAGATCAACGTCACCCCGTTCGTGGACGTGGTGCTGGTGCTGCTCATCGTCTTCATGGTCGCCGCGCCGATGATGACGGCCGGTGTCGCCGTCGACCTGCCGCAGTCCTCGGCCGGCGAAATGGAAACCCCGCGCACCCCAATCACCGTCTCGGTCACCCCCGATGGGGCAATCTTTGTGGGCGAGGACGCGGTGGAAGCCTCGGGGCTGGTCGCCGCCGTCGCCGCGCTGGCGCAAAGCACCGAGGACCGCATCTATGTCCGCGGCGATACCTCGGCCGATTACGGCTCGGTGATGCGCGTCATGGGCACGCTTTCCTCGGCCGGCTATTCACGGATCGGGCTGATCACGCAGCAGGCCGACTCCTCGAACACGGGTCAATAATCCATGCGGGTCGGGACCACCGTTTCCGTTATCGGCCATGTGACCGTCCTTGCGCTCAGCCTCGTGCATCTGTCGAGCGTGGACCGGCTCAATCCGAGCATGGAATCGGCGATCTCGGTCGACCTGGTCCCGATCGACGAATTTTCCAACATCACCGTGGGCACGCTGCAAAGCGAGACCGTCGATCTCGAGACCCCGTCGGCGGTGGAGACCGAAATCGAAGCCCAGATCGCCGAGCGGACCGGCAATACGACGGAAGACCAGCCGACCCCCGAGATCACCCCGGACGCTTCGCCCGCCCCGACCATCCAATCCGCCCCCGCGCCCGAGCCGCAGGCGGAACCCGAGCCCGAGCCGGTTCCCGAGCCCGAGCCGGCTCCTGAGCCCGCTCCGGCGCCGACCCCGATTCCGCGTCCCGAGCCGCAGCCGCAACCCGAGCCGGCGCCCGAACCTGAGCCCACTCCGGTTCCGGAGCCCGTGCCGGCGCCCGAGCCTGTGCCGGAACCCGAGCCCACCCCCGCACCCATACCCGAGCCCACGCCGGAGCCGACCCCGGCCCCTCAGCCGGAACCCGAGCCCGAGCCGCAGCCGGCGGCGCCGGTTCCGCCGCGCGCCACCAATATCGCCCAGTTGCGCGAGCAGTTCGCCCAGCAGCAGGCCGCAGCCGCGCGCGCCGCCGCGGCTGCCCAGCAGCAGCAACAACAGCAACAGCAGCAGCAACCGCGCCCCACGCCGCCGACGCCGCCCAACCAGCCGACCAGCCCGAGCTCGACCAATGTCGCCGATCGCATCGAGGACATCATCAACAACGAGACCTCGCGCGGCACCACCACGGGGCAGGGCGGGCAGCAATCGCTTGGCGCACCCACCGGCACCTCGGCGACGCTGACCCAGTCCGAGGCCGCGGCGCTGGCCGCCGCCATGCGCCGGTGCTGGCAGCCGCCGATCGCCACCCAGTCGACGCCGGGCCTCACGGTGCGCCTGCTGGTCAACCTCAATCGCGACGGATCGGTCAGCGGCACGCCCCAGATCCTGTCGCAATTGTCGGACGAGCTGACCCGGGCGACGGCGCTCTCGGCACAGCGCGCCGTGCAGCAGTGCAGCCCCTACACCATGCTGCCGGCCGAGAAATACGATAGCTGGCAGGAGGTCGACGTGACATTCGATCCGCGCGATGTGGCGATGTGAGGACAGCAAGCGTGATCAAAAAGCCATAGTGATGCGTAAATCATCCCGCCTATCGCCATTCGGACACGATTTGGTTTTAGGCGGCGCAACCTTGAACGGCCTCTCCGGTTGGACCTCCGGATCGCAGGCAGACGGCGTCGAAGGCGCCGCCCAACATGGAGACTGAGTGTATGAATGTGATGACCCGCAGAGCCGCGCTCAAATTGGGGCTCTCCAGCGCCGCGATGCTGGCCGTGAGCCCCGCCTTCGCCCAGCTTCAGATCACCGTGACCGGGGGCAATTTCACCCCCATGCCCATCGCGGTGCCCAATTTCGCCTCGGGCGACCCCTCCTTCGGGGCCGAGGTGGCGCAGGTGGTGCGCAACAACCTCACCGGGTCGGGCCTGTTCCGTCTCATCGATCCGGCCGGCTATCCCCAGCAGGTGGGCGATCCCAACCAGACCCCGGCCTTCGACGCCTGGCGCACCACGGGCGCCGACGCGCTGGTCATGGGCAATGTGGAGCGGGCCGGCCAGATCCAGTCGAGCCTGCGCCTGTGGGACACCACGGCGGGGGCGCAGGTCACCGGAAAATCCTATGGCACCGATCCCAATTCCTGGCGCCGCATCGCCCATATGGCGTCGGACGCCATCTATACCGGGCTGACCGGGGAATCGGGCTATTTCGATTCCCGGGTGATCTTCGTTGCGGAAAGCGGCCCCAAGGCCAACCGCGTCAAGCGCCTCGCCATCATGGATCAGGATGGCGCCAACGTGCAGTATCTGACCGATGGCTCGCGGCCGGCCATCACCCCGCGGCTGTCGCCCAATGGCCAGCTCTGCGCCTATATGGTGTTCGACGGCCCCACCTCCTCGGGCATCTTCATCCTCAACCTGGGCACCGGGCAGACCCAGGCGCTGGGCCGGTTCGGGCAGATGAATTTCGCGCCGCGCTTTTCGCCCGACGGGCGCCGGCTGGCCTTCTCGGTCACCAATGGCGCCGCGACCAATATCTATGCCATCGACCTGGCCGGCGGTCAGCCGCAACAGCTCACCACCGGCTCGGCCATCGATACCGGCCCCTCCTATTCGCCGGACGGATCGCGCATCGTCTTTGAATCCGACCGCGGCGGGCGGCCACAAATTTACGTGATGGGCGCCGGCGGCGGGAGTGGAGACCGCATCTCGTTCGGCAACGGCTCCTATTCCACCCCGGTCTGGTCGCCCAAGGGCGATTACATCGCCTTCACGCGCCAGTCGGGCGGCCAGTTCCAGATCGGCATCATGGCGCCGGACGGCTCGGGCGAGCGGATTCTCGCCAGCTCCTACCATGCGGAGGGCCCGACCTGGGCGCCCAATGGCCGGGTGCTGATGTATTTCCGCGATCCGGGCGGCAATGACGGCCCCTCGCTCTATGCCATCGACATCTGGGGGCGCAACGAGCGGCGCGTCGCCACCCAGGGCTATGCCTCGGACCCGGCCTGGGGGCCGCTGCTGAGCTAAGCGATTGCATTTGCGCAACAGTCGGGCCGCGTCTCCATTCGGGACGCGGCCCTGCTGTCTGGATGCCGCAATTGCGCCCGATTACGCGTTGATTAACCATAGGAGATCACGCGCTATTAAGATAACGCGTGGTAAATCCGGTAACTACGATTTTTCCTTTTCTGGAGCTCCTCGCTATGGGTACGACCCTGCCCCTTCTTCGTTTTGGCAAAGGCCTGCTCATGGCGGTCTTGCTCGTTGCCGTCGCCGCCTGTGCCCGAACCCCGACCACCGGTGTCGGCAACATGGCGCCCGGCGAGGGCGGCATGGGGGCCGGCACCCCCGGCAGCCAGCAGGAATTCCTCGTCTCGGTCGGCGACCGGGTGTTCTTCGAGACCGATTCCTCGCTCCTGACATCTGATGCCCAGTCCACCCTGCAAAAGCAGGCCCAGTGGCTGCAGCAATATCCGCAATACCGCATCGTGATCGAAGGCCATGCCGACGAGCGCGGCACGCGCGAATACAACATCGCCCTCGGCGCCCGCCGCGCCAGCGCGGTGGTCAATTACCTCGCCTCGCTCGGCATTCCGCAGAACCGCCTCTCCACCGTGTCCTATGGCAAGGAACGGCCGGTGGCGATCTGCAACGACATTTCGTGCTGGAGCCAGAACCGGCGCGCCGTCACGGTTTTGACAAACTGAGCGGCCACATACCGCTCCGCCAAACTGGAGGCATGGGGCGTCGGGACCGCGTATAAGGTCCCGGCGCTTCTTCTTTGGTAGAAAACTGTTTTAATGGCGCATCCTTGATTGCCCGGTTCGCGTTGGCCACATGGCTCGCAGAAGGAGATTTTAGACGTGCTACACACTTTATCAGCGCTGGGCGCCCGATGGCGCCGGGGCGCCATCATCGCCGCCACGGCAGGGCTCTTGACCGTCTCGATGACGGTGGTGGGGCAGGGCCAGGGCAACGACCTCGCCACGCTGCAGATTCGTCTCGACCAGCTCGAGGAGCAGGCGCGGGTCAATTCCGGCCAGATCGAGGGCCTGCAGTTCCAGCTCACCCAGCTCCAGAGCCTGCTCGAACGCCTGCAGCAGGACAATGAATTCCGCTTCCAGCAATTGGAAGGCGGTGGCTCGGGGGAAGCTGACGCGGCGGCCCCAGTGGGCAGCGAAAGCGCTGCCCCGGCGTCGCCGCAGACCGGTCCGGCCGGTTCCATCGAGCCCCAGCCTTCGGTTCCCACGGTCATCGATCCGCTGGTCGGCGATTCCGACCTGATCGGCCCCGAGGAAATGGGCGACGAGAACAATCTCTACGCCTCGGACGTGTTCGGCGAGAGCGGGCCGGTGCTCGGCGCGCCGGAAGGCCCCCTGGGCTCCACCCAGCCCTCCGCGCCGCTCAACCTCGAATTCGACCCCAACGCCACCCCGCTCAACGAGGGCGATGCCAACGCCCAGTACATGGCGGGTTACGAGGCGGTGGTGCAGGGCGACTATGCCTTTGCCGAGAACCAGTTCCGGCAGTTCGTCGACGCCTTCCCCGATCATCCGCAGGCCCCCGATGCCACCTATTGGCTGGGCGAAACGCTAATCCAGCGCGGGGCCTATGGGGAAGCGACCGAGGTGTTGCTGACCGGCTTCGAGACCTATGCCACCTCGACCCGGGCCCGCGACCTGCTGCTCAATCTGGGCGTGGCGCTGCATGGGGCCGGCGAATTCGACACCGCCTGCCGCACCTATGGCGAAGTGCTGCGCCGCTATCCCGACGCCCCGCAGGTGTTCCGCGACCGGGTCGTCGCCGAGCAGGCCACGGCCGGGTGCTAGACCCGGCTCGGATTTTCGCGCCCATCAGGCGTGAGACATCCATCGCGCTCGCGGTCTCCGGGGGCGCGGATTCCCTGGCCCTGATGCTGCTGTTCGCCGAATGGGCGCCGGCGGAGGGCAAGCCCCGGGCGGTGGTCTACACCGTCGATCACCGGCTGCGCCCCGAGGCGGCGGAAGAGGCCGCCATGGTGGCGCGCGAAGCCGAGCGGCTGGGGCTCGAAGCCCGCATCCTCGTCTGGGACGCGCCGAAGCCCGCCACCGGGCGTCAGGCGGCGGCGCGCGAGGCGCGTTACCGGTTGATGGGGGAGGCGATGGCGCAGGATGGCAGCACGCTTCTCCTCACCGCCCATCATCGCCGCGATCAGGCCGAAACCGTGCTCATGCGCCTCGCCCATGGCAGCGGGGTTGCCGGCTTGGCCGGCATGGCGCCCTTCGCCGAGGTGGAAGCGGTGGCGCTGTTCCGCCCCCTGCTCGACACCGATCCCGACGCCCTTGCCGCCCTGGTCGAGCATGCCGGCCTCGTCCCGGCCCGCGATCCGTCCAATTTCGATCGCGCCTATGAGCGCACCCGCTGGCGCGACATCCTCCCCGATCTGGGCCGTCTGGGGCTCACCGACGCCCGGCTGGCGCAGTTTGCCGGCCGCATGGCGCGGATCGAGGCGCAGGCGCAATCGGCGGCCCGCCAGTTCATCGCCGCCCATTGCCATGTCGATTTCCTGGGCGTGGCCCATATCGCCCGCGAGGCTTTTGGCGCTGCGGATGCGGAAACCGCCATCCGCGCCCTGGCTGTCGCCATCGCCGCCGCCTCGGGGCAGGATTTGCGCGCCCTCGCGCCCGTCGAGGCGATGGCCGCGCGCCTGCGGAATGAGCCGGGGACGGCATTGACCCTCGGCGGAGCCGTCATCGCCCCGCGCGCCGACGCCATTCTCGTCTACCGCGAGGCCGGGCGCATGGACGCCGGCTCCCTCTTGCTCACGCCGGGACAGTCGGGACGGTGGGACAACCGCTTCACGGTCACCGCCCCCGCGCGCGCCGTAACCGTCACGCCGGCCGCGCTCCTGACGCGGGAGCGCTTCGAGGACCTGCTCGCCCAGCCGCTGGCGGTGCCGGTGGCGGCGCTGCATGCGGCGCCGGTGGTGCGCGCCGAGGACGGCGCCATTCTCGCCATCGGAAGCCATGTTTTTGAGGCCGGCCTTTCGATTGCAGGGCCGATGTTAACCGCTTGGCATTGAAACTGCGGCAAACGGAACCAAGCAGGATCGGCGCCCTTGTATCGCCTGAATGACGGCCTTACATTCGATGACAACCTATTGCGTGCACTGGTGTGCCATGCGCCGCTCGCGACCGGCGCCACAACCCCCACGGGCGTCCCCCGCCCGACAGGACAGGATTGATGAACGGAAATTTTCGTAACTTGGCTATCTGGCTGGTGATCCTCTTCATGCTGTTGGGGCTGTTCCAGGTCTTCCAATCTTCGACCCGGACGGTTTCCACAACGGAGCGGACCTATAGCCAGTTCATCACCGATATCGACAATGGCCGCGTGGCCGAGGTGACCATCGTCGACAATGTCGTGCAAGGCCGCACCAATGAGGGCACGCGGTTCGAGGTGACCATCCCGGCCGGGGCCAATCTGGTCGAGCGGCTGGAAAACCACAATGTGCAGATCACCGCCCGGGCGCCGGAAGGCTCGCCCTTCTGGTCGATCCTGCTGTCGAGCTGGCTGCCCTTCATCGTCCTCATCGCCATCTGGTTCTTCTTCATCCGCCAGATGCAGGGCGGTGGACGCGGCGGCGCCATGGGCTTTGGCAAGAGCCGCGCCAAGATGCTGACCGAGGCCTCGGGCAAGGTGACCTTCGAGGACGTGGCCGGCGTCGAGGAAGCCAAGCAGGACCTTGAGGAGATCGTCGAGTTCCTGCGCGATCCGGGCAAGTTCCAGCGCCTTGGCGGGCGCATTCCGCGCGGCGTGCTGCTGGTCGGCCCTCCGGGCACCGGCAAGACGCTGCTGGCCCGTTCGGTGGCCGGCGAGGCCAATGTGCCCTTCTTCACCATTTCGGGTTCCGACTTCGTCGAGATGTTCGTCGGCGTCGGCGCGTCCCGCGTGCGCGACATGTTCGAGCAGGCCAAGAAGAACGCGCCCTGCATCATCTTCATCGACGAAATCGACGCGGTCGGGCGCCAGCGCGGCGCGGGTCTCGGCGGCGGCAATGACGAGCGCGAACAGACGCTCAACCAGTTGCTGGTCGAGATGGACGGGTTCGAGGCCAATGAGGGCATAATCCTCATCGCGGCGACCAACCGTCCCGACGTTCTCGATCCGGCGCTGCTGCGTCCGGGCCGGTTCGACCGTCAGGTCGTGGTGCCCAATCCCGATGTCGGCGGGCGCGAGCGTATCCTCAAGGTGCATGTCCGTAAGGTTCCGCTGGCTCCCGATGTGGATCTCAAAGTGCTGGCCCGCGGCACGCCCGGTTTTTCCGGCGCGGACCTCATGAACCTCGTCAACGAGGCGGCCCTGATGGCGGCGCGGCGCAACAAGCGCTTCGTCACCCATGCCGAGTTCGAGGATGCCAAGGACAAGATCATGATGGGCGCCGAGCGCCGCACCATGGCGATGACCGACGAGGAAAAGAAGCTCACGGCCTATCATGAGGCCGGCCATGCGCTGATCAGCCTCAAATTCAACAAGATCCTCGACCCCATCCACAAGGCCACCATCATTCCGCGTGGCCGCGCGCTGGGCATGGTGATGTCGCTGCCGGAAAAGGACACCTATTCCTTCAGCCGCGAAAAGGCGGTGGCGCAACTGGCCATGGCGTTTGGCGGGCGCGAGGCCGAAATCTACAAGTTCGGTGCCGAAAAGGTCACCTCCGGCGCCTCGGGCGATATCCAGATGGCGACCAATCTGGCCCGGGCCATGGTCATGGAATGGGGCATGAGCGAAAGGCTCGGCCGGGTGCGCTACAAGTCCAATGACCAGGAAGTGTTCCTCGGCCATTCGGTCACCCAGTCCCAGCACATGTCGGATGAAACCGCCAAGCTGATCGACGAGGAAGTGCGCCAGCTGGTGGAAGAGGGCGAGACCACGGCTCGCAACATGATCCGCGACAATCTCGACCAGTTCGAGGCCATCGCCCAGGCGCTGCTGGAATTCGAAACCCTCACCGGCGACGAATTGCGCGGGCTGATGGACGGCAAGCAGCCGGTGCGCGACATCGACGCCGACAACACGCCCAAATCGACCGGCGTGCCCAAGGCCGGCAAGTCGCACAAGAAAAAGACCGGCGAGCAGGACGAGCCCGATGCCGGTTTCGAGCCGCAGCCGGGCACCTGACCCCATCCGTTCCGTGTTCCGGAAAAGGGCCGTCCGCAAGGGCGGCCCTTTTTCATTGCGGCGCAATTATCTTGACAGCTCCAGTCATAATAATCATGAAAGTGGGCCTATCTTTGGGAGAGCCTTTCATGTTCAAGATCGCGGGCGCCGCTCTGGTCGCGCTCACCGCCCTGGCCGCTCCGGCTCTGGCGCAGAATTTCCCTGTCACCATCGACCATTTCTATGGCAGCACCACCATCGAGCAGCAGCCCCAGCGCGTCGTCTCGGTGGGCTTGCACGAACAGGATTTCCTCTATGCGCTCGGGATCGCCCCGGTCGGGGTCAAGGAATGGTTCCGCAACAAGCCCTTCGCCACCTTCGAATGGGCCGACGAGGCGCGGATCGCACTGGGCGCAGAGCCCGAGGTGATGAGCGGGGACGGCATCAACTATGAATGGGTTCTCGCCCAAGACCCCGATCTGATCGTCGCCACCTATTACTGGCTGGACGAGGACATCTATGAGCGCCTGTCGGCCATCGCCCCGGTGGTCGCCAATCCGGCCGGCTTTGATGCCTGGGCCGCGCCCTGGCAGGCCGAGCTGGCCATCATCGATCAGGCGACCTCGGGCAATACCGAGAAGTCCGACGCCATCGTCGCCGAATTTGCCGAGCGCTATGCCGAGGTGCGGGCGCAATATCCCGAGCTCGAAGGCAAGACCGGCACCAATATCTATTACAATGGCGACGGCACCTTCACCGCCTGGGGCCCTAACGATCTGGCCAGCACGTTCCTGACCGATCTGGGGCTGGTGTTCCCGCCGGCGCTGGAGGCGCTGGCGCAGGAGGACAACCGTATCGACATCAGCGCGGAAAACATCGACCTCCTGGAAATGGATGTCGCGGTATTCCCGATCTCCAATCCCGCCGACAGCGAGCAGCATGTGCTCGAGGCCATGCCGGTCTATCAAAGCCTCGATATCGCCCGCGAGGGCCGCACGGTCTGGCTCGATGACGGCGACGGGCTCGCCTATGCCGCCATGAGCTGGCAAACCCCCTTATCCCTGGGCTATCTGCTCGATATCCTCCCGGCGCAACTCGCTGCCGCAGCCGATGGGGACCCCGCCACACAGGCCGAATGACGGCCTCCATGCACGCGTTTCGAAGGGCCGCCCCGTGCGGCCCTTTTTTTATGCAACTTAAGTAAATATGCGAATTCCATCCGTAAACCGCGGTTTAACGATCATGGGTAACTCTTGAGCGAGGGACGAGAGCAGTAAACAGCCCGGCAGGGCTCGGGGGGAACTTTCAATGTTTACACCTTTTACCAGACGCGGCCCGACCCATCCGGCCGAGGCACAGGCCAAGCTCGACGCCATCAACCGTTCGCAGGCGGTGATCGAATTCACCCTCGACGGCACCATCCTGTGGGCCAATGACAATTTCCTCTCCGTCATGGGCTATGGGCTCGACGAGATCGTCGGCAAGCACCATTCCCTGTTCGTCACGCCCGAGCACGCGGCGAGCGAGGCCTATCGGATGTTCTGGAAGCATCTGGCCGAGGGGCGCTTCCACGCCGACGAGTTCCAGCGCATCGCCAGGGGCGGGCGGGAGATCTGGATTCAGGCCAGCTACAATCCGGTGCTCGACAAGGCCGGCAAGCCGACCAGGATCGTCAAGTTCGCCACCGACATCACGGCGCGCAAGCTGCTCGCCGCCGACCATGCGGCGCAGGTCGCCGCCATCGGCAGGGTGCAGGCGGTGATCGAATTCACCCTCGACGGCATGGTGATCGGCGCCAACGAGAATTTCCTCTCGACGCTGGGCTATGCCAGGTACGAGATCGCCGGCAAGCATCACGCCATGTTCTGCGACCCCGACTATGCCGCCAGCCCCGAATATGCCCGCTTCTGGACCCGGCTGCGGGAAGGGGAATATGTGGCCGGCGAATTCAAGCGGCTCGGCAAGGGCGGCCGGGAGGTGTGGATTCAGGCCAGCTACAATCCGGTCCTTGATCCGCAGGGCCGGCCGGTCCGGGTCATCAAGTTCGCCACCGACATCACCGAGCGCAAGCGGGCCGAGGGGATCATCGACCTCCTGACCGGCAGCCTCGAACGCATGGCGGAGGGCGATCTCTCCGGTCGGGTCGACCAGAGCTTCTCCGGGCAATACGAGGCCCTGCGCGTCGCCTACAATACGACGCTGGCCCGGCTCATCGACATCGTCGCGCAATTGCGCTCGACCTCGCGCACGGTCAAGACCGCCACTAGCGAGCTGCTGTCGGGCGCCAATGACCTGTCCGAGCGCACGACGCGCCAGGCGGCGACCATCGAGGAAACCTCGGCCACCATGGACCAGTTGGCCAGCGCGGTATCCGGCAGCGCCGAGGATGTCCGCAACGCGGCGGAAAACACCCGCGCGCTGTCGCAATCGGCCACGGAGGGCGGCGCGGTGATGGCGGAAGCCAATGCCGCCATGCAGCGGATTTCGGCCTCCTCGGCGAAAATCTCCAACATCATCGGCATGATCGACGACATCGCCTTCCAAACCAATCTCCTGGCGCTCAATGCTTCGGTGGAGGCGGCGCGGGCCGGGGAAGCCGGCAAGGGCTTCGCCGTGGTGGCGGTGGAAGTGCGCCGGCTGGCACAATCGGCCGCCGACGCCTCCTCGGAGGTCAAGGCGCTGATCGAAGCCAGCGTCGGCGAAGTCACCGGCGGCACGCGGCTGGTCGAGCAGGCGGCCGAGCGGCTGGGGCGCATCCTCGATGCCGCGCGGCAGAGTTCGGAACTGGTCGAGGCCATCGCCACCGCCAGCGCCGAACAGTCGGCAGCCATCGAGGAGATCAATGTCGCGGTGCGCCAACTCGACGAGATGACCCAGCACAATGCGGCGCTGGTGGAACAAACCAATGCGGCGGTGGAGCAGACCGAGGGGCAGGCCATGGCGCTCGACGGCATTGTGGCGGTGTTCAGCCTGCCCGATTCCCCGCTGGCTTCCCCCGTGCCCGAGGCGCGCCCGGCCAAGCGCGTCAAGCTGATGACCCATGGCAATGCGGCCGTGCAGGCCGAGTGGAACGAGTTCTAAAGCGGCGCAAACGCCTCGCAGCCATCTTGTCTTTGCCCCATTGGACCTTTACCCAGAGGGCCAAACGGAGACGCATGCGTGGCAAAGATCGATACCAAGACCGAAGGGCTGGACCTCTATGTCCATGTGGCCCGGACCTTCGCCGACAGTCCCTGGCTGCACTACGGGCTGTGGGAGCCGGGCGAACGCCCCAATATTCCGCAATTGCGCATGGCGCAGGAGCGCTATGTCGAGAAGCTCCTGAGCCTCATCCCGCCGCCGCCGGCCCGGCTGCTCGATATCGGCGGGGGCACCGGAGAGATGGCCAGGGTGCTGGTCGAAAAGGGCTATGCGCTCGAAATGATCACGCCCAGTCATCTCCAGGCGGAAGTCGCGGCGGAAAAGCTCGGCCCCGCCGCGCCGGTGCACGAAACCCGGTTCGAGGATTTCACCGGCACCGGTCCGTTCGACATCTGCCTGTTTTCCGAGAGCTTCCAATATGTCGACCTGGATGCGAGCCTTGCCAAGCTCAAGGCCATCCTCGTCCCCGGCGGCCATGTGGTCATCGCCGATTGCTTCCGGTCCGACGCCTATGAGGGCGGACGCCAGCCGGGCGGCGGGCACCGCTATTCGCGGTTTCTCGAGGCCATCGCCCGGCACGGCTTCGACATCGTCGAGGATCACGACGTCACCTGGAGCGCGGCCCAGTCCATGGCGGTCGACCAGCAGGTCTATCGCGGCTTTCTCGCTCCTGCGATCGCCCAGATCCAGGACTTGCTGGCCACGAAGCGGCCAATCCTCTATCGCATCGCCGGCTGGCTCTACAAGATTTTCGTCCCCGCATCCGAGCGCGAGAACATAATCGCCCGCCTCAAGGCCGATTATCGCTCGCCGGAAGCGTTCGAGAAGGTCAATACCTACCGGTTCTTGTTGCTCAAAAGCATCGCTTGATCGCCGCTCTTTACCGCGTTTTCGGCTGCGGCTTTTTCTTGCCTGCCGCCTGGGTGTAGTATCGGCCGCAATCGACAGACGGAGTTCTCTCCCCATGGCACGGAAATATTTCGGCACGGATGGTATTCGCGGCCTGGCCAACGGACCCAAGCTGACCCCCGAGCTCGCTTTGCGGGTCGGCATGGCGACAGGTCTTGCCTTCAAGCGCGGCGACTACGCCCATCGCGTGGTGATCGGCAAGGATACAAGGCGCTCGGGCTATATGATCGAGAACGCGCTGACCGCGGGCTTTACCGCCGTGGGCATGGATGTGCTGCTGCTCGGGCCCATGCCGACCCCCGCCGTCGCCATGCTGACCCGCTCCATGCGCGCCGATGTGGGGGTGATGATCTCAGCCTCGCACAATGCGTTCGAGGACAATGGCATCAAGCTGTTCCGGCCCGACGGGTTCAAGCTCTCCGACGGGTTCGAGGCGGAGATCGAGAATCTGATCGATTCCGACCTCACCGAGCGCCTGGCGCGCGGCAAGCGGATCGGTCGAGCGCGCCGGGTCGAGGAGGCGCGGGTGCGCTATGTGGAATATGCCAAGCGTACCCTGCCGCGCGACATCGATTTCACCGGCCTGCGCGTCGTCGTCGATTGCGCCAATGGCGCGGCCTATAAGACCGCGCCCGAAGTGCTGTGGGAACTGGGCGCCGAGGTCATCACCATCGGCGACGACCCCGATGGCTACAACATCAACGACAATTGCGGCTCCACCGCTCCGGGCGCGCTGATCGAGAAGGTCAAGGAATTGCGCGCCGATATCGGTATCGCGCTGGACGGCGATGCAGACCGGGTGCTGATCGTCGACGAGAAGGGCAGCAAGGTCGATGGCGATCAGGTGATGGCGGTGATCGGCACCTCCTGGCATGAGCGCGGCCAGCTGGTGGGTGGCGGCATCGTCGCCACGGTGATGTCCAATCTGGGCCTGCAGCGCTATCTCGAAGGGCAGGGGCTGCTGCTCGAGCGCACCAAGGTGGGCGACCGCTACGTGCTCGAAGCCATGCGCGGCAAGGGATACAATGTGGGCGGCGAGCAGTCGGGTCACATCATCCTTTCCGACTTCACCACCACAGGCGACGGACTGGTGGCGGCGCTGCAATTGCTGGCCGTGGTCAAGCAGGAGGGCAAGCCGGTTTCCGAAGTCTGCCACCGCTTCGATCCGGTGCCGCAATTGCTGCAGAATATCCGCTATCAGCGCGGCAAGCCGCTGGAAGACAAATCGGTCAAGGAGCTGATCCTCGAGGCCGAGGCGCGGCTGGGCAAGTCGGGCCGCCTGATCATCCGCGAATCGGGCACCGAACCGGTCATCCGCGTCATGGGCGAAGGGGACGACGCGGCGCTGGTTTCCCAGGTGGTTAACGAAATCGTCACCGCGATCGGGCGGGTTGCCTGACGATTTCCCGGCATTTAGGGTTAAGCCTTACGGTTAAGCGCGTTTTAACACACTTGTCCTAAGTTGAAGACAAATCGGTTGATCCGTCTTGCTTGGGAAGTGCAATGAAAAAGCTGACCGCCGCATTTGCCGTAGGTCTTTCGGCAATATTGTCCACCGCAGCTTTCGCTGCCGATCCTGTTTCGTTCGACTATCCGGTCTATAAGGATTATATTCCCCCTTATATCCCACCGGTCGATGAAGGGCTCAAGGGCTCGTTCTATCTGCGCGGCAGCGTGGCGGGCAATGCGGGCTGGGCCTGGGAAGCCAACCATCCCGATACCGGGGACGTGTTCTCCATCACCTCGCTGGGCTGGGGCTACAGCGCCGGCATCGGCGCGGGCTGGGAAAGCGGCGATGGCTGGCGCGTCGACGTCACCGGCGACTACCTGGCCAATAACGGCATGATTGCCGATGTGGCCGGCGTGGATCACGAGCTTGAACTGCGCTCGACCATCGTGCTGGCCAACGCCTATTATGATTTCGGCTTAGGCGGGCAGGGCTTGACCGCCGCCGGCGGCATGTTCGGCTATGTGGGCGCCAGCGTTGGCGCCGCCTTCAACGAATCGCGGGTTTCCGATGGCGCCTGGGGGCCGCGCGGCTCCAACACCAGCCTCGCGGCGGCCGGCATGGCGGGCGTGGGCTATGATTTCGGTGCTTTGGTGGCCGATCTGGGCTATCGCGGCCTCTATATCCATCAGATCGCCAATGCCAATTCGACGCCCCGCTACACCGTGGACAATGCCCTGTTCCACGAAGTGCGGGCCACGATGCGCTATCGGTTCTGAATATTTCCGACCTGCGATCGACTATTTGGGGGACGGCTCATCGGCCGTCCCTTTCTTTTTTGCCCTTGTAGGCGAGCAGCATATGCACCGCCCCGCCGGCCACCAGGCCCCAGAAGGCGGCGCCGATCCCGAACAGGGTGAGGCCGGAGGCGACGGTGAGGAAAGTCACCACGGCTGAGAGGCGGAACTCCTCATTGGCCACCGCCCCCTGCAGCGCCGCCGCGAGGCTGCCGATCAGCGCCAGCCCGGCCACCGCTTCGATGAGGATCGCCGGGGCCACCGCGACGAAGGCCGCCGCCACGCCGGCGCCGAAGGCCAGCGCCACGTAGAACATTCCCCCGGCGATGGCGGCGATATAGCGCTTTTTGACGTCGGGATGGGCGTCGGGCCCGGCGCAGAGCGCCGCGGTGATGGCGGCGAGATTGATCATGTGCCCGCCGATCAGCGCCCCCAGCCCGCTGGCCACGCTGATGGAGACGAAAATCGGCGCCGGCTCGGGGTCGTAGCCATTGCTGCGCAGCACGGCGAGGCCCGGAATGTTCTGGGACGCCATGGTCACGACGAAGAGCGGCAGCGCGATGCCGATCATGGCGTCGATGGTGATGACCGGCGTCACCCAGACCGGGGTCGGGAAGGCGCCCGAGAAGACGTCCGGCGGCAGATCCGAGGTCATGGCGATGGCAATGGCCGCGACCAGCACGGCGGCGGGTACGGCCCAGAGCCGCGCCACCCGCAACAGGACGATCCACACCAGCACCACCGGCAGGGCGAGGAGGGGGAGTTCGGCCACCGCCTTCACCGGCGCGAGGCAGAGCTCGAACAGGATGCCGGCCAGCATGGCGGCGGCCAGCGGCATGGGGATGGCGGCGACGGCGCGCCCGAACGGCCGCCACAGCCCGCTCACCACCATCAGCACGGCCGCGCCGATAAAGGCGCCGGTGGCCGCGGCGAACCCGCCCTCCACGGCGCCGGTGGAGATCAGCAGCACGGCGCCGGGGGTCGACCAGGCGATGGCGATGGGCATCCTGGTCACAAAGCTGAGCCCTATGCCGAGCAGGCCCATGGCGAGGCAGAGCGCGAACAGCCCCGAGGCGGCCTGTTCCGGCGAGGCGCCCACCGTGGCGAACCCCTGCAGCACCACGGCGAAGGTGCTGGCAAAGCCCACGGTCGAGGCGAGGATGCCGGCGAAGATCGGCTGGATGAGCGTCATCTTGTTGCGTGCGGTCACGAATTCTCCCCCGTCCGGCGCGCTGCCACGTTCCTGCCCCATCGGGGGCAAAACGGCTTGAGTCCCGCGCCGTCCCCGCCAGTCTGACCTTCTAAAGGCATGATAACAAACCAAAAAACAAATGATCACATTTTCGTCATCGTGCATGAGCAGGCTGCTCCCCGTCAACGCAAACAACGCGCACGATCGAAAGGTGTTCGTCTCCGAGAGGCGTTCCAACCGAACGGAAAAGGACGAGTAATGACCATCAAGACCAAGATGACGGCTGTGATTTCTGCCCTGGCCCTCAGTGTGGCCGGGGGTGCTGCCGCCATCGCGCAGGACGTCGAGGTTCCCGCGCCCCCAGCCGAGGAAGCGCCGCTGGCGCCGCTCGATCTGGAAACCCCGGCGCCCAGCGCCGAATTCAGCGATAGCCAGATTACTGCCTTCGCCGCTGCCTATGTGCAGGTGATGCAGATCGGCATGTCGTTCGACGAGCAGATGCAGGCCGCCGCCTCGGACGAGGAGCGGATGACGCTGCAAATGGATGCCCAGCAGCAGATGGCGGCCGCCGTCGAGGGTGTCGAGGGGCTCTCAGTCGATGATTACAACGCGATTTTGACTGCGGCCCAGTCCGACGAAGCATTGGCGAACCGGATTCAGGCCGAAGTCGATGCAAATGTCGCGCAATAGGGAACCCGCGCGCACTCTGTTCATTTAACCCCTGAAACAATGGAGACTGAAATGAAGAAGTTTCTTGCAGTTCTTGCTCTGCCCCTCATGCTGGCCGTTGCGGCCTGCGATGCGCCGCCGCCAGATGGCGGTGTGCCGCCCGCGGACCCCGGCGTGACCACGCCGGCGCCGGAAACCCCGGCTCTCTGATTTGGAAAGGCGCCTTCGGGCGCCTTTCTTGCTTTTGGGCGTGCGATTAAGCGCTCGATTGTCGTCGGCGCTATGGTTAAGACAGCGCCATGACCCATTCCGATCCTTTCGAGATTTTCCTCGTCGCCGCTCCCGGCCTCGAGGCCGCCCTGCGCGCCGAGGCCGTCGAAGCCGGCTTTCCCGCCCCCGAGGCCGTCACGGGCGGCGTCGTCCTCATGGGCGGATGGCCCGAGATCTGGCGCGCCAATTACCTGCTGCGCGGCGCGGTGCGGGTGCTGGCGCGCATCGCCCGCTTCCCGGTTACCCATCTGGCGCAGCTCGACAAGAAGGCGCGGCGGGTCGATTGGGCGGGCTATCTGCCGGCCGGCGCCGTCATCGCGGTGGAAGCGAGCTGCCGCAAATCGAAGATCTATCACAGCGGGGCCGCCGCCCAGCGCATCGAAGGGGCCATCATCGACGCCATCGGCGCGCAGAGCGGCAAGGAGGGCCTGCGCGTCATGGTGCGGATCGAAAACGATCTGTGCACGCTCAGCCTCGACACCTCCGGCGCGCCGCTGCACAAGCGCGGCGCCAAGCCGGAGGTCAACGCTGCCCCCATGCGGGAGACCACCGCGGCGCTGCTGCTGCGCCAATGCGGCTATCGCGGCACCGAGCCGGTGCTCGACCCCATGTGCGGATCGGGCACTTTCGTCATCGAGGCCGCCGAGATGGCGCGCCGTCTGGCGCCCGGCCGGGCCCGTGCCTTCGCCTTCGAGCACTTCCGGAGTTTTAATCCCGAAGCCTTCGCTGCCATCCGGTCCGCCCATGAGGAGCGCGCCAGCGACATCGTCCATCGCGGCAGCGATCGCGACGCCGGCGCCATCCGCATGAGTCTCGCCAATGCCGAGCGGGCCGGGGTCAGCGGCACCACGGCCTTTCTCCACATGCCGGTCAAGGACCTGGAGCGTCCGGACAGCCCGCCCGGCCTCGTCATCGTCAACCCGCCCTTCGGCGCGCGCCTGGGCAGCAAGGGCAAGCTCGGCGGGCTCTATGCCGCTCTGGGCAATACATTGCTGCGCCGGTTTTCCGGCTGGCGCGTCGGGCTGGTGGCGACCGATGCCGGGCTGGTGCGGGCGACGGGTCTGCCCTTCCACCCGCCGGGCCAGAGCATCGACAATAACGGGCTGCGCATCGCGCTCTACCGCACCGATCCCCTGCCATAGGCAACAGCCCTGTTGCGTTGCCGTTCCGGAGATGATTTACGGGCGGGCGCAATTCCGTCCGCCCAGAGGCTCCCATGATCCGTTTCGAAAATATCGGCAAGCAGAACGGCCGGCAGATCGTTTTCATCGAGGCGTCGGCGGCGCTCCAGAAGGGGGAAAAGATCGGGCTTGTGGGGCCGAACGGGGCGGGCAAGACCACGCTGTTCCGCATGATCACCGGCGAGGAAAGCCCCGATGAGGGGCAGGTCTCCATCGATCGCGGCACGACCATCGGCTATTTCTCCCAGGATGTGGGCGAGATGTCTGGCCGCTCGGTGGTGGCCGAAACCATGGAGGGGGCCGGTCCGGTGGCGGCGCTGGCCGCCGAGATGCGCCAGCTCGAAGCCGATATGGGCGATCCCGATAAGGCCGACGCCATGGACGCCATCATTGCCCGCTATGGCGAGGTGACCGAGCAGTTCGAGGAGCTCGACGGCTATGCGCTGGACGGGCGGGCGCGGGACGTGCTCGACGGGCTGGGCTTTTCCCAGGCCATGATGGATGGGGATGTGGGCGCGCTGTCGGGGGGCTGGAAGATGCGCGTGGCCTTGGCTCGCATTCTCCTCGCCCGGCCCGATGCGCTGCTGCTGGACGAGCCGTCCAACCATCTCGATCTGGAAAGCCTCATCTGGCTGGAGGAGTTCCTCAAGTCCTTCCCCGGCGCGGTCCTGATGACCTCGCACGACCGGGCCTTCATGAACCGGGTGGTCAACAAGATCATCGAGATCGATGGCGGCACGCTCACCTCCTATACCGGCGACTACGAATTCTATCAGGAGCAGCGGGCCATCGCCGACCGCAACCAGCAGGCCCAGTTCGAGCGCCAGCAGGCCATGCTCGCCAAGGAGATCGCCTTCATCGAGCGCTTCAAGGCGCGCGCCTCCCATGCGGCGCAGGTGCAGAGCCGGGTGAAAAAGCTCGACAAGATCGACCGGGTCGAGCCGCCCAAGCGCGCCCAGCGCGTGGTGTTCGAGTTCCGCCCCGCCCCGCGTTCGGGCGAGGACGTGGCGGTTTTGAAGGGCGTCTCCAAGGCTTATGGCGACAAGGTCATCTATGACGGGCTCGATTTCCATGTGCGGCGCCGGGAGCGCTGGGCCATCATGGGGGTGAACGGGGCGGGCAAGTCGACCCTTCTGAAGCTGGTGGCCGGGGCGGCCGAGCCCGATGCGGGCAGCGTCTCGCGCGGGCCCAGCACGCGGATGGCCTATTTCGCCCAGCATGCCATGGACCGGCTGGAGGGCGATCTTTCGATCTTCGACATGCTGCAGGCCGAATTCCCCCAGGCCGGGCAGGCCCCCTTGCGCGCTTTGGCGGGGTGTTTCGGCTTTTCCGGCGATGAGGTGGAAAAGAAGTGCCGCGTGTTGTCGGGCGGCGAGAAAGCCCGGCTGGTGATGGCGATGATGCTGTTCGATCCCCCCAATTTCCTCGTCCTCGACGAGCCCACCAACCATCTCGATATCGCCACCAAGCAGATGCTGATCGAGGCCTTGTCGACCTATGAGGGCACCATGCTGTTCGTCTCCCACGACCGGCATTTCCTGTCCGAATTGTCCAATCGCGTGCTTGAGGTCACCCCCGATGGCATCCGCACCTTCGGCGGCGGCTATCGCGAATATGTCGCCAGCACGGGACAGGAGGCCCCGGGCCTGCGGCACTAGGCTGAATCGACATTCATCGCATCCACAGCATTGCTGCGGCGAGTTGCAAGAAGCTTAGGAAGTGGGTCGCGCG
>NZ_QQNH01000021.1 GCF_003345525.1 Pelagibacterium lacus | reverse complement strand
CAACCGTTTGCGATGGTGAATCACGACAAACTCAAGCCAGAAACCCCTCGTGAGTCAGATTCCACAGGTTTTGGTATTAGGTCTGAGCGCACGTCAAAACCGCTCCGGATAATTCATAAGTATAGGATTTGACCTTTTCGGCATTTGACCCGCTCGATTGTTTATTCAATTTTGAGCGTACCAAAATTTTAATGCTACCGTAGCGGATGGGTATTTTCGTGTGTCACAGCTTCAGACCCCAATAAGCTGGCTGGAATCGGCAAATGACGCCGACACTGATTTTCCACTTCAAAATTTGCCTTACGGCGTGTTTCGTCAGGCGGGGCAACCATTCCGGTGTGGTGTGGCTATCGGTAAATATGTTCTCGACCTGGCGTTGCTCGAAGGCCTTGGTCTGCTGGATGTTGCAAGGGGACGCCCGGTTTTCGCAGACCCGAGCCTCAATGCTTTCATGAGTTTGGGATCTTTTTGCTGGAATAGTGTTCGTCAACAACTGCTGAACTTGCTTGCTTTCGGGGGTGATGACCGTTTGCAAGCAAATGCGGAAGCTGCCAATCGGGCGCTTGTTCCCTTGAACGATGTTGAGTTGTCTCTCCCTTTTAGAGTTGCCGAATACACCGACTTTTATTCTAGTCGCCAGCATGCATTCAATGTCGGGTCTATGTTCAGGGATCCTGAGAACGCCTTGCCGCCGAACTGGCTTCACATGCCTATCGGCTATAATGGCCGGGCGTCTACTGTGGTTGTGTCGCCATCCGCCATTCGCCGCCCCCATGGGCAGATCAGAGATCTTGGCCAGCCCGCGCCTGCGCTGCGTCCATCCGCCCATCTAGACTTCGAACTGGAAATGGGCGCCATCGTTGGATCTCCAAGCCCCATTGGCTCACGTCTGAGCGTCGAGCAAGCCGACGACATGATTTTCGGCTATGTCATTTTGAACGACTGGTCCGCCCGGGATGTACAGACTTGGGAATACCAGCCATTGGGTCCGTTTCAGAGCAAGGCGTTTGGCACCTCTATTAGCCCATGGATCGTGACTAAGGCAGCGCTGGAGCCATTCCGGACATCTACGCCGGACCGGGAGATTGCATTGTTGGACTATTTGCGCGAGCCGCGACCAATGTCCTACGATATCGCAATGGATGTTGCCCTGCAGCCAGCGAACGCGACCGTTGAGACGGTGATATCCAAAACGAACTACAAGCACCTCTACTATTCGGCTGCGCAGCAACTTGCACATCACGCGGTATCCGGATGCGCCATGACAATTGGCGATCTGTTGGGGTCCGGTACGATTTCGGGCCCCACCGAAGGCAGTTATGGTTCGCTGCTTGAATTAACCCGAGGCGGGAAAAAGCCATTGCGTCTGGGGAATGGAGAAAGCCGCACTTTCCTCGAGGACGGCGACAAAGTCACGATGCGAGCCAGAGCCGGGAAAAAGGGGAACGCCATCGGCTTTGGTGCCTGCTCAGGCATTGTACTACCTGCCCGCTGACCACCGAAACGCTCACGATCATCGCTGATATTGCCGAGCAAAACGTTCCCGCAACAGCGCCTTTTGAACTTTTCCCATAGCGTTACGAGGGAGTTCATTGACCAGTAGGATCTCGCGCGGCTGTTTAAAGCGTGCTAATTTCCCCTTCAACGAATTCATGATCGCTTCGATATCTGGCGTCCGACCAGGCAGGGCAACGATAATCCCCAGCACTGCCTCACCCATATCGGCCTGTGGTACACCAATAACCGCGCTCTCCAAGACGTCGGGACACTCGTCGAGAACCAGCTCGATCTCCTTGGGGTAGATATTGTAGCCGCCGGATATAATAAGATCCTTTTGCCGGCCGACGATGTGCAGATAGCCGTCTTCGTCGAACCTGCCCAGGTCGCCGGTTATGAAGAAGCCGTCCGGGCGAAGTTCCTCTGCGGTCTTTTGCGGCATCTGCCAGTAGCCTTTGAACACGTTTGGGCCACGTACTTCGATCATTCCCACTGAACCGCGCTCAAGTTCGACACCGCTATCGGGATCGCTGATTTTGATTTCGATTTCAGGAAGCGGGTAACCCACCGTTCCAGGCCGCCGTTCCCCCAAATAAGGATTGGAGGTGTTCATATTAGTTTCGGTCATCCCGTACCGCTCAAGAATACGGTGCCCAGAACGCTCGAAAAACTCGATATGTGTTTCTTTCAGCAAAGGAGCCGAACCAGATATGAACAGCCTCATTCCCGAAGTCAGTTCATGGGATAGCCGCGGGTCCTCGATCATCCGGGTGTAAAAAGTCGGCACGCCCATCAGAACTGTGGCCTTTGGCAGCAGTTGAAAAATCAGGTTGAGATCAAATTTTGGTAAAAATATCATGCTGCTGCGCGCCAAAAGACTTACATTCGTTGCAACAAACAGGCCGTGCGTATGAAAGATGGGAAGGGCATGGAGCAGGCAGTCTTCGGACGTGAATTGCCAAAGCTTGGCCAGAACCGCAGCGTTGGATAGCAGATTATCGTGGGTCAGCATCGCACCTTTGGAGCGACCGGTGGTCCCTGACGTATAAAGAATTGCGGCGAGATCATCACCGTTTCGTTCGACCACATTGAGCTTGTCAGGCTGCGCGTCTATCAGATCGGTCATGGTGCCTTGCCCATTCTCGTCCAATGTAAATGCCGTTATACCAAGCTCGTCACATATGGTTTGTATTTCTGGTCCCGAGGACATATCGGCCACGAGCAGCGACGCGCCGGAATCCTTCAAAAAATAGGACATTTCCGTCGCTGTGTACGCTGTATTGAGTGGCAGAAAAACCGCACCTGCGGCAACCGCACCCCCATAAAGCGCCAGAGCTTCTGGCGATTTCTGAACCTGCACGGCGATGCGGTCCCCTGGGCGGATGCCGGCATCAACAAAGGCATTCGCGGCGCGTACGCAAAGGGCCCAGAATGCAGCACCCGACATCGCCGTTCCTTCTGGCAGGTGCAAGAACGCTTCGCGCGAATGCCTCAGTGGTGAGAATAGGGCATTGTAGAGTACATTAGTCATCGGATCGCCATAAATTTTGATGTCCAGTATTGGTCTTCGGGCCCGCCATCAGGACTTCCTTGCGCAGCCTTTGCCAACTGCTGAACTTCAGCGGTCGCAACGACCTCGCAATTCCCAACGTAGCGTTCATGGTGTTCCTCGATTGAATCGAGGTCGTAGAGATAATTGGCCATTGCACCGCAGGACTGCCTCAAGCCGTTGGGCGAGGTATCGGCCGACGCGTTCACGTTGAAAACCATTCCACCGTTTCCGAGATGAAAACGGGCCACGGGATCACGGGGCATTCCGTCCGAGCGGCGCACCGAAAGTAGATAAGCCGCCGCCAGTTCGCGTAAATCGTCCGCCGGCTGACCTGTGGGTGGCTGATGCTGTTCCAATACTCCTGCCGCCTTCTTGTTGCCTGACTGCGCTGCTTCCCGCAGCCAATCGACCAGTCCGGGCATCGGCGACAAAGTCACGAAGCGCTTCAAATGCGGCAGCTCGAACCGCAGTTCTTCGACCACTTGCTTAATCAAGGAGTTACCAAAGGAAATGCCCTTGAGACCGGCTTGGCAATTCGAAATTGAGTAAAAGACTGCTGTATCCGCGGCCTTGGTGTCGATTGGTTCTCGAGTATCAGCGAGGAGCGCCTGAACCGAACCAGGGACACCCGTGGCGAGCGCTACTTCAACAAAGATGAGTGGTTCATTGGGAATTGAGGGATGAAAAAACGCAAAGCACCGGCGATCGCGAGGCTCGAGCCGTCGGCGCAGATCGTCCCAGTCGTCGATTGCGTGCACCGCTTCATACTCGATGATCTTGGCGAGTATGGATGCCGGAGCTTCCCAGTCGATGTGTCGCAGAACAACAAAACCGCGATTAAACCAGGACTTGAAGAGATGAACGAAATCGAGATCGGCCTTGCCAAGATTTGCATGGTCGCGCTGCAAGGCCAGAAGATGCGTACGCATCCGCACGAGATTGGCAGTGGCGCCGGGCGCCTGATTTAGTCGTCTGAGCAACTCCTGCCTCGGCGGCTCTGCAGCCTCAAGAACTGCTTTAAGGGACCTGGTATCGTTTTGCGAGGCATAATCAGCACAGGCCATTTGCAAAACTTCGTTGTCGATATCCAGTTCATCGGCAAGGAAGTTGAAGAAACCCAATCGCTGATCGGCATCCGCCTTTTCGTAGTGCGCAAAGAAATTTCGCGACAATTGCATGCCGGAAATTTCGCCGTGCGCAGATAGCAGCGCGAGACTAATATCCTTCAGGGACGCCTCGCTCAGTGGCGGATGGTCAGTGTCCCGCCTCTTGAACAGCGTCGAAAGAATTTCGCTCAGGAAACTGGATTTCGGCATCGACTGCCTCCACGCTAACGAGCTGATACGGGGCGATCCAAATGTGGACGACGCTTCAGAGCTCCGGGCCTATTTCTCTGGATAAGGCATAATCACGAGCATCGAGGCTGGCAGGTTGCCGCGATTCATTATCGTGCGCCTCTCCCCGCCTGCGAGATGACAGGAATCCATCGGTTTGAGCAGAGTCTCTTTCCCATCGACCGTGACGCATACCTCTCCAGAAAGGACAACGTAGACGCGCTCCAGCGGAGATGAGCTTTCCTCTGCTCCTCCTCCCGGCAGAAAATGTGAAAGGCCAACCCAAAAGGCATCAGTATTCGTAGCCTCGTGACCCTGAAGCCGGAGTCCACACATATTGAAATGGCCCGCCGCCTCATATGGGCGCGCATCGGCTAGTCTCGCGATCTGCATTCTGTGCTCTCCTCAAGTTGAACGATTGACAGCAGATGCCAACAGAGCATGGTCAAGTCTGTCTCGGACAGCCTGGGCTTGATCAGGTGTCCAGGTCCTGAAGCCCTCTCCGCTCTTCATGCCGAGTTTTCCCTGCCTGATCTTGTCCATGAGATAGGGATGAGGCTCAGGAGTGCGGTCCAGGCTCGGCATCAACACTTCAAATATCTGCGCCGTAAGATCGAGCCCAACCAGATCGGACTGTTCGAGCGGACCCAGTACTGCCAAACGTGCCCCAAAGCCGGCTTTGACGACATCGTCGATGGTTTCGGCTGAGCATACCCCTGCCGCGACAAGAGCGATTGCCTCCCGTTTCATCGCGTGCTGGAGCCGGTTTCCGATCAATCCCGGAATGTCCCTCTCCACTTTGACGGGCTGGCGTCCGGCGTCTTTGAGAATGTTGATCACTACATCCACGGCCGGAGCATTCCGCGCATCCATCTGAACCACTTCCACAAGCGGAATCAGGTGAGGTGGATTCCAGAAGTGCGTTCCGACGACACGGTACTTCTTGCGCACATCATTGGCGATTGTTGCCAGTGGAATGGCCGAAGTATTTGAACACAAAATGCACTCTTCTGACGATAGCGCATCGAGGCTTGCAAATATTTCCTGTTTGAGCGCAATGCGCTCACTCACGGCCTCGATCGCGATATCGGCTCCCGCAATCGCGCCCTCAAGATTTCGGCTGACCTGAACCGACCCGTTTGGGACGCTGCTCCCCAAAAGCTCGCCTATTTCAGCCAAATGCTTGATCAGACCATCTAATGCATCCGCGGATGCATCGAATACCGAAACCTGGTGACCGGCCGAAGCCATGACGTACGCGATTCCCCGGCCCATCAGGCCGGCACCGATTATCGCAACTGATTTGGGCCCTGCAGCCATGTCAGCCCGCCGTATATCCGCCGTCGACATACATTATCTGCCCGGTGCAGAAGTCCGACGCAGGGGCAAGCAGATAAAGAGCCATGCCCATCAGGTCTTCTACCTCGCCAAGCCGTCCCAGCGGTATTCGGGAAAGCGATCGCTTGCGCGTCGCCTGTCCCACCTCATCGTCGCTCCACATCCAATCGGTCAGTTTCGACCTGAAAACCGTTGGAGCGATCGAGTTTACGGTGATGCCATACTTAGCCCACTCCGTCGCAAGAACGCGTGTCAGGGCGTCGATAGCACCCTTGGAGGTGCAGTATCCCGTGTAACCCGAATAATTGCCGTGCCGACCGCGCACGGATGACATCATCAGAACCTTGCCGACGACCCCATTGTCGATCCACCATTTCCCCACAGACTTTGCCATCAGCCAATTGCCGCGGACATTGGCATCCATGATCCGCTCCCACTCATCCAGCGGCTGATCCTGAATGAAGCCAGCCTTGTTATATCCAGACGCGATAACGAGTTGGTCGATCCTTCCAAAGGCATTCAGGGCAGTATCCCGGATGGCATCGACGTCTTCGGTACTGTCCGGACGCCTGGGAATGGTAACACTCTGTCCTCCAAGTTCTTCAATTTCGTCAGAAAGTTCGGCAAGCGCCTGCTCGTCTCCCGATGCAAGGCAGAGTTTGACCCCCATTGAGGCAAGAGTGAGTGCACACCCCCGCCCGAACGCGCCTGAAGCACCTGTGATAATTGCAACCTTGCCTGTGACATCAAACAGAGACATTGGATCTCGCAGTGGTGCTGAAATCTCGCCCATTTCAGTTCCCTCCCCCGAACCGGAACGTCTGGTCTGGATCGATGGCGGCAACGATGCGGACGCCGCATCCCTCACCTTCCGGCCAACGCCAGGGAAATGCCATGAACGTGCAGCGCTTACCGGTAACCTTATCAAGATCACCACCCACATTCTCGATGCCCGGAATGCCGCCCTTGACCATTAAAATCTTGTGGGCGGCTTCCCAGTACGGAAAGTCCTCGGTTACCTCGCGACCAGTGTATTGCTTATACTCATCAATCAGATGCGGGTGCGTGGGGCCCGGTCCATGATCGACCAGCTTGGTCGCCATCGGATGGTCGTTCGCCTGCACATCAACCCCTACTAACTTTACCTTCTTTTCGACGAGCCACTCCGCCCCTTCCTTGTAGAGCCCGGGTGAATAGGCATAATAGTCGTCGGTATCGGCCATCTTGTGATGCATGCCGGTATTGATCATCACAATATCGCCTTCCTGGATCACCGGGCGAGCATTCTCCAGATCCTCGGCAGTTATGACCTCCCACTTGCGTTTCGGGATGGAGACCGCCACTCCGGTGCCGAAAAATCGCCAAGTCGGATAGCCTGTGAGGGTGGGCGTGTTTTCGGTTACGTGCAGCGGTGCATCCATGTGCGTGCCGCGATGCATAATGCCCTCAAATTCCGTCTCATACAGACCATTCCTCGCGTGGAATTTCTTGACGAGTACATTCACTCCGGGTGACGAAGGCCATTCAGGCATTCCGTGGCCCCAACGGTGGGTTAGATCGTAAAGTTCAAGCGCCATAACTAATTCCTTTCGCCTAAACAGCCGTACCGGACTCGATCGCGACGGAATTCGCTGGATCAGTCATTGCAATAAAACGGATGACGCACGCGTCACCCTCAAGCCAACGCCAAGGAAGGGCATGGAAGGCAGCTCTTTGTCCTAGAACCTCCTCGACGTCCCCGCCCACGTTTTCCACCGTGGGAATCCCCGCTTCCAACAGCGTTTTGTGGGCGACGTTCCATTCAGGATGGTCTTGTCTGGGATCCCGCCCTGTTTCCTCCTGGTATTTGCCGGGCAGGCGGTTCATTAACGGCCCGCCGCGATGCAAACCGAGTGAAGTGGCGAGGGGATGATCTATCTGGGGGGTGTCCATCGCGACCAGGCGAACCTTCCGCATCACCAGCCACTCTGCGGCCGACTTGGAAAGGCCCGGAGACTCTCCAAAATATTCCAGGCTGTCGGAGAATTTCCTGTGCCAACCGGTAACGATCACGACCATATCGCCTTCGCCTATCGGAGGGGTGGCTTTTTCGAGATCAGCCACCTCGACAAGGTCCCAGCGCGATTTGGGTATGGATACAACCACGCCGTTGCCAAACAAGCGATCCAACGCTATGGCACCAACGCCATCTCCGCCCTGTATGAGGTGTATCGGCGCATTGAGATGCGTACCTGAGTGCATCACCATGCGTATGCGGTGCGCCATCACACCATGTTGCGCATGTTTCACGGAGCGCCACATGAGAACATCGTCGTGACCCGGCATTGACGGCGTGCCGTGTCCCCATTCGTGACCCAGTTCCGTGAAGACCAATCCGCTTATTGGATCCGTTACAGACACGCCCTTCTCCCAATCCAAGTTCTTGATTTCGTTGACACCTCTTTTGCCGAAAACCTCGACCATTGCGCCAATACAATTGGTCGGCTTTGCCATGCTTTCTTGTTAATGCCCGTCACACCCACTCGGAAGGGAGCCCAGGACGCCAATGTGCAAGGTCATTTAAAATGCGATGAGGTAGCTCAGCCCTCGTTGCGCCAGCGCAGTACCCATTGCTCGAACCATGTCAGAAGCGTCGCACTCATATAACCGAGTGCTCCAAGCAAAATGACACCTGCAAATAGGTCCGGAGAACGAAACATGCGGCCGGATGCGAGTATCCACTGCCCCAGCCCATCCTGCCCCGAGAGCATTTCACCGACGACCGCCAAGATAAGCGCAACGGTCAAGCTGAGGCGCATTCCAGCCAAGATGTCAGGCATCGCATTGGGCAATGCGATCTTGAAAATATACTGCATCTTCGTAAGACGCAGAATCCGGCTTACCTCGTTCAGACGCGGCTCGACGGACGTGAATCCATGAATGGTCGATAGAAGCATCGGCCAAAGCGCCCCAAATCCAATAATGAACAAGACCATCGACGTTGAGAGGCCCAGAAACGCGATTGCTACAGGCACCAGGGCTGAAGCCGGTAGGGGACGCAGCAACTCCAAAGATGGCGCCACATACACTTGGGCCATTCGAGAAGTCCCAATGATTGCGCCGAGGCTTATGCCGATTAAGGATGCAATGAACCAGCCGTAAAACATGTGCTGGACGGTGCTGAAAAATTTGCCTGTAAGGACGCCAGATTCAAGACCGGCAAGCAGGGCCCGGAATGTGCGGTCGGGTCCGGGCAGGAAAACATTCGACACCAGACCGGAACTCGCCACAATCTGCCATATGCCAATGAATCCTAGCGCCACCAGCACGCTACCTAGAAACCAAAGCGGTCGCTCAAATCGGTGCAACATGTACATTTTCTAACGCCCCTCGTCCGCTTGCCGCCACACAAGGAGCTTCTGCAGCGAAGTAAGAAGCAAATTCAGACTCCAGCCTACGACACCAATCCAGACCAGATAAGCGAACATGAGATCGGGCCGAAGTGCTTGCTGGGCAACGCGCATGCCATACCCAAGCCCGATTGGATTTGCGGTGACCTCAACAGTGACGCAAACCACCAGCGCTATGGCTACGGCCAACCGCAACGCTACAAATATCCGAGGTAGCGCGGCAGGAAGCACGATCTTCCAAACGCGCGAAAAAAAGCCAAGGCAAAGCACTTTGGAGACTTCGATCAACCTGGGTTCGACGCTTTGGATGGCACTCCTTGTGAAGATCAAAATGGGCCATGCCGCGCTGAATGCTACAATCGAGACCTCCATGGTCATACCCGCGCCAAGCACCAGCAGTGCGACGGGGATAATCGCTGTCGGAGGAATTGGGCGGACTGCCTCGATGGAGAAGGTGAGCAATTTATTGGCAACCGGAAATAGGCCAAGTGTTATGCCACCAGCTAGACCGACGCTGCCCCCCAGCAGAAGCCCCAGTGTCGCCGCAGTCAGGGTTTCAAGCGTTGCATTGAGCAATGAGCCATTTAGCAACGCTGCCCAACCTGCCGTCGCGATCTGGCTCGGCACCGGCCAGAATTCAGTTTCGAGCGGCAATACATGACCCCCGATCTCCAACCCGAGAATGACCAAAATTGGCAAGACCAGCGCGCGCCAATTGATGTGGCTAGGGCGATCGACAATTGTTTGCTTCAAATCCACGGCCGTTATCCGTGTTCAACCAATTTGATGAAGCTGTACAACTCGTGACGGAGTTGAAGAAATTCAGGCTTCTCCGGAGTGGTCAACTGATCTCTTGGACGCGAAATGTTCACCTCGAATTCGCGGCCAACCCTGCCAGGATGAGGCAAAAGCCCAATGACACGATCTCCCAGATACACAGCCTCTTCCAGATCGTGTGTGACGAAAAAGATCGTGCAGCCGCTAACAGATGCCAACTCTTGCATCTCGTCCTGCAATGCCTGGCGCGTCATGGCATCGAGCGCGCCAAATGGCTCGTCCATCAATAAAACCTCCGGATCCTGAGCCAGGCAGCGTGCAATTTGGAGCCGCTGCTGCATGCCACCGGACAGTTGCGTCGGATACTTTTCGGCATGATCGGCCAGGCCGACTAGTTCCAGGTGGGCCATGATCTTGTCCCGCCTCAGCTTGCGGGGCACCTGAGCAGCCTCGAGCGCCAGCGACACATTCCCGAATACCGTCCTCCAAGGTAGGAGTGCCTTTACATAGTCCTGAAACAGAACCGCAACGTCAGGCCGCGGTCCGGAGACCGGCAGTCCCTGATATAAAATCTGGCCCGCGGACGGGGTCAGCAGCCCCGCAAGCAGCCGCAGCATGGTCGTCTTGCCGCATCCCGAGGGGCCAATGACGCATAAAAACTCTCCACGTGCGACATCGAGATTGATATTGTCGAGAATAAGTTTCGAGCCGAATGACAGAGAAAGGTTTTCGAACGAAATTATTACTTCGCCATGTCCCCGTGCACCTTTGGCCGTCATTGCTTCCGAAGCCTGGTCGACACTAGGCATTATGCATCTCCGATTTCGATGTCGTTCCACTCGGCAATCCGTCGCGATAGAGACTGTGCCGAGGCATGATGTGTTGGCCGCGCCATTAGAATACGGGCTAACACAGTGTCAGCGACTTGCTTGGACCAGACAGGCATCGAGTTTTTGGCAACAAATCCCCAAGCGTCCGGTCAGCAAAATGCTGCAGGAAGGTTTCAACTCCCTGCAGCAGGCGCCCTATTGCCAGAGCAACTCGTTGACGTCCACCTCGCCAGATAGCAGGCCCTGTCCAACCATCATTGGCACCCATTCCGCTGCCACTTCTGGAAGGATCACGGTTTCGAAGGTTGGAACGGGAACGCTATTGAGCATTTCGATGGGTTGCTGCAAGTAAGCCGATGCGTGAGCTCGAACCTGATCGGGGTAAGCCACGGCAAACTCCGAAGCATCATCCAAAGCGGCACGAAACGCAGCGACGATCTCAGGATTTTCGGACGCCCAACCGCCTTGTGCCGCGTGTACCAAAAGCGGAAGTTCCGACGGCGCGCCATCTGCGATGCTGCCAGCATATTTACCAATACTAGCACCCAACATTCTTGAAACGGTCGGCTCCACAGGGACAACTCCATCCACCGACCCGCTACGCAAAGCATCAGGCATCTGAGGGATTGCTATTTCGACAAATGTAACCGTATCGGGATCAGCGCCAGCGTTGATCAGCATCTGATTAAACAGGATATGGAGAAAACCGTACAATGCGTTCACACCAATCCTTTTGCCCTCGAAATCCATAGGGCTATCGATGACAAGGTCGTTGTCAACAACCACCGGTCCAAAAACGAGCCTGCTATGATCGGCATCGAGGGGATTGCCACCAGCAACGACTGTCAGATCGAGGCCGTTCTCAATGGCCTGCAGTACCTGCACCATCGTCGGCGTACTGATGTCCACAGAACCGGAGACAACTCCAGCGATCTCGACGTTGCCACCGCCGACGACCAGCTCTACATCAAGCCCGTGATCTTCGAAGAAGCCTTCCTCTAGAGCGACAAAGAGCGCCGCCGAACCAACAGCTGGCTGGTAGCTGACTTTCAACGAGGTTTGCGCAAGCGCACCTGAGCCAGCAAAGGACAACCCAATGAGCGCAGATGCGAACAGAACGAGCCTGGCCGACCATCTACCAACCGGAGCCTCACTATTCCCTTGTTTAGCTTCTGATGGATCCAATTTATACATTTATTCCTCCCGTTTTGTAATTCTCAGGTTTATTTACTTCGGCAGTCGTTTGTCCGGATCACCGGTACAAAAGCTTTATATTGAACTATAGATTGACTTTCTGCAGATCGAACTGGGCCACTTGCTTATAGCGCGCCATGAACGATTCAATCTCACCTTGTTCGAAAACCTCATCGACCGATTTGAAGCCATTCGGCGCGCGCTCCTCGGCAACCGCAATGATCCCCTCAGGCCCCCCTTTCCGATTGGACTCAACGATTTGCTTGGTTTTGATCCTGCGGTCACTTTCATAGACAGCGAACGCCTCTGCGACACTAGACGCCGTGGTCAATGCCTGGGTCAAACGCTCGGCATCAAGAATGGCCTGGGAAGCCCCATTTGAACCAACGGGATACATTGGATGGGCCGCATCGCCCAACAGCGTGACACCACCGAATGACCAACGGTCCAATGGGTCCTTGTCAATCATTGGATACTCGTAGACCGCTTTGGCTTCGTTGATTATCCCCGGTACATCGATCCAACCAAAATCCCATCCGTCATACCAGGAGGCGACCTTTTCCACCTCGGCCTGACGAGTCCAGTTCTCAGGTTTGTACCCCTCCTCGACCGGAACGTGGATGCCGGCGATCCAGTTGGTCAGCGATTTTCCTGCACGCAGGTGCTCCGGTGAAATCGGATAGGCAACGAAAGTTTTGCGCCCGCCAATGGCGACATGTGTCTTGCCTGTTAGGAAAGCGTCGGTTTCCGAAACACCTCTGTACATGATACGGCCCGTCCATCGGGCTGGCCCCTCATCGGGATACAGTTGTGCACGTACCGTAGAGTGAATGCCGTCGGCGCCGATCAACACGTCGGCAGAGACTGTCTCAATGGCTTCTTGCGTGTCCGGGTCGACGAAGGATGCGGAGACTCCCGAAGCGCCTTCCTGATACTCAAATCGCTTGAGGTGGTGCCCCGTCTTAATGCGCGCCGCGCCGAGCCTTTTGGTGGCCTCGCGCATCAGTGCCAGCTGCAGATAGCCACGATGGATGGACAATTGCGGGACGTTGTATCCGGCGGCCAACCCTCTTGGCTCCCGCCAAATCTTCTGACCCTGCTGATTGAAATAGATCAATTCTTCATTGGGAATGGAAATTGCCAGAAGATCTGGGACAAGCCCCAACTTGTTGAGAATACGAACTGAATGAGGAAGAATATTTATACCCACGCCGAGTGGACGCACTTCACGCACCGACTCATAGATCGTTACGTCGAGCCCCGCTTCTTGTAGGGACATACCAGCAACCAGGCCGCCGATTCCCCCTCCAACAATAATAACTTTCATGTCAGTTCTCATTCCCGCTCACGCCACTCAGCAGTGCCGCGCTTCTCGAAATCCGGATAGCCTGGCGCGCGAAAAGACTCCGCCAGGCGACGGCTCAGGTAAAGATTCTCAGCTCAGGCCGGCTCGCCAGACACCAGCACAAAAGCAACACGACAAGGAGCATCCGACCGATTGCTCCAAGTGTGATTTGTCCCACGCTGGACGAGAACATCACCTGCCTTCATCAGACTTTCTTGGGCATCCATAACGGCATAAATTTCGCCAGACATGATGATGGCGTAGTCAATCGTATCGGTAATATGCATGCCGACATGCTCTGATTCATGGTCGTAGTGTAGACCCGGTGCCTTTGGTCGACTGGAAAGGTCTTTTCTGCGGATCTCAAAATAGTGAGCTTTTTCCGCGGCATCTTTGGGTTCCGGCGGAAAATCGACGATGTGCAGAATTGTCCCGCCTTCGACCGGGCAGATTCCCTTGGCTTCAGCAAAGCGATCAGGATCATTCACCTTTGCCGGCAGTGGCCCCGTACCCCAAACGTTATACTTGTAAAAATTTGGGTTACCCGAATTGTAAGGCGCCTGCGGAGCGTCACCGTCTTCCGTTATTACGGAATGTCCGTTCTCGTTAATTCCTGTCACCAGACGGCGAACGGGGGGTAATTTTTCGATCATGATTTGTAATCCTCCACATAGACCCTAATTTTATCAGTTCGAGCAGCAAATCTACTCCCGCCCAGAGCGCTTCCAGGATAAGTGGCTTCCACTTGTCCGGCTCGGAAGCGCAACAAAACAAAGACTTGGAGCTCCTGTATTGGTTCTGTCAGAACAAGATATGCTCTAGTCGGCCAGATGGGTTTCAATCCAATAGCGACAGATGTGATTGTCTGCATCGACAGCCACTTTGGCCAATATAATCGCGGCCCAAGGCGATAACCGGCGCTTATCCGGTACAGGCTGGAGCTTCAGTGGTTGGCACCGCGTCCAACGGATATACGGGCATCGACAGCAACGGTGATGAAGTAAATTTTAAACGGACTGGAAAGCTGACTATTCCAGCTTAAGCTCTTGAATCGCTTCAACAAACCGCTTCACATACGGCAACTGGGTTTCGCCCGAGCGATACACCAGCCCTGCCGATGTCTCCCAGAATGGCCCTTCAATGCGAAGTTTCACAATACCCTCTGTGCCACGGTCCCGAAGCAACAAGTCCGGAACATGTGCTAGATGGAGGCCACGCGCGACCATATCGAAAATTAGTTCGGGCTCGGAGGTTTCGACGGAAATCGTCGGGGGCCTGCACCCATGCGAGGAAAAATAGGACCATATTCGGCTCGAACCAACGTCATCGTCGGCCAAAACGACCCACGGACTCTGGGCAAGGTCATGCGGCACAGAGATGAGTTTCTTGGCTTCCGGGTGGTTGGCGCTGGCAATAATGCTGTGCTTCACATGCATTAGCGGTTCGACTACGAGGCCCGGTCGCTTTGGAAAGTCCAGCGAAGCGCACATTATATCAAACTTCCCGGCCTCCATCGCAGGCAGCAGCGTATTGAGAACACCACCGATCAAACGGATTCTTACCCCTGGCCACTCATCTTGGAATGAGCTGATCAGCTTGGGCAAGATCTTCGAGTACCAAAGCGGACCTGCCCCAATCCGAATTATCCCTTGGGTTCCACCCCGTACTGAGTCGATTTCTGCAAGCGCATGGCGATACTCCATCTCCATAAGCCTGACTCGCCGTGCGAGGACATCGGCGTAGCGTGTGGGTATCATTCCATTGGGTTTTCGCTCGAACAGTTCGACGCCGAGGTCTTGTTCGAGATTATGGATGCTTCTCGTTATGGCTGGCTGGCTGATGTGGAGCCGTTCAGCGGCACTACTGATGCCCTGGCAATCATAGACGGTAACGAAATACCGCAGGAGCCGTGAATCCATAATTTAGTCTCTCCTCACTTGGATACCCGCGCGAAGTTAGACTAACGGTCAAGCAGGGTATAATCAATAGTTATCCCATTCCGTATAATTTCTCTGATGAGTGAGCTGATCCAGCACGCGTTATGATTTAAAACAGACGCCAGTATCGACTTAAAATACTAAAAAATAAATATTTTTTAGGCGACGTATCTGATCGAGGCCCACGAAGCGCGCCATATAACATATAGCTTCTCGGTATGGGAGCGCGCCTTCTTGGTCCGGAAGGTCGATTGGAGCGTACAAATCGCCGGCAAGACTAAATGGCAGGCACTGCACCAATCATGATGAAGGCGATGACGCACGATTCGGAGCCGCGATTGACCCACATATGGTTAGTGCCGCGCTGGACGATTACGTCCCCAGCTTTAACATGCACCTGCTCCTCGTCGTCGAGTTGCATGTCACATTCGCCTTCAATCACAATCGCGTAGTCTACGGAGTCAGTGCGGTGCATGTGCGGCTCGTAATGCGGATCAATTTTTAGTAGTCGGAACACGGTGCCATTGGGAAGAGCAATGGGTACCTCGCGCAAGGAAGCATCTTCTTCGCCGGTGTTGTCGACTGGATACCCTTCCGTGCTCCACAAGACGCAAGTAGTTCCCCCGGGTCGGCGCGATTTCGTATTCGCACAAACTTCATCTATTAATACGACAGCCTTGCCGTCTTGGTGACCAGTCACGATCCTTCGTGGTGGAAATGTCATTGCTTTGTCCTCCTCTGCAATATGCGAATTTAATTGGATGTTGAGCGCGTCGAGGCTTAGCTGCTCGCGATCACCGGGACTTGCAAATACGACGCATAGTCGCCTCCGGTGTATATCGTGTGATTTCCGTTAAACCTGTCGACGGGCCGGTCAGTGGGGTCGTTATGTGTAAACAGTCCGGAGCCTTTCATCTTGCCAGTAGCCCCCGGCCTTTCAAAATCTTTGCCCTGTAGGGTTAGCGACAGTCTTGAACCTTTGGTTAGCGCAATGCTTGCTGGCCAGATCTCTACCTCAATCTGGTAAATGTGACCCGGTGTGAGCGGCTGTTCTTCATCGTGAGCGTGCCAAGGCATCCAGTCTGTCGTGCGAGAATCGTCGAGCTTCCGATGGGTGACGCGGAGCCAACCTTGCGAGACCGGAAGCTTGGGTTCATCGGCTGCAGCGAAGGTCACTTCATCGCCATCAGGATCGAAAGCCTGTATTGTTGCAAACAAATCCATGTCTGGCTTGTCGCACGATACATGGAGATGCGCCTTGAACGGCCCTGCAAGCGTCAGATCCGTTTCAAGCGGGCCGGTTGCAAATGTAACACCCTCCGATAACGCAGGGTATGTAGTCTCACCTATGATCTTCGCAGGCTCGGCATCCAGGATAAGTTCGGGCGCGTTCAGGTAAAGTTTTTGCCAACTCGTGCCATCCAGTGGCCAGCTTTTGCTGGTAAGGGTCTCCGCTACTGAGTCCCCGGGTCCCCGAACCATCACTTCCACCCTCGGCTCACTCTCCCAGCCATTGTCCTCATCCTTGAGGTAGCGGTCGAAGAACTTTCGTTGGAGAAGAACGGATTCAGGTTGGAAGAACGTGGCAAAGTACGAACCCGATTGAATTTTCAGCCACTTCTGCTCAGACGCCAGTCCCATGAATCCGGTAACCGTTCCCCTGAGATGCAAGCCCAGCCCTCCCCAGTTGGCGACAACAAGCGCTGGGAGCGAGACCTGGCTCAAATCGCCCGATCTGGACGTGTAGTACTCATCGCACAGGGGATGATCCAACACCCCTTGGATGTAGTCGAAGCGGTTAGCGCGCAACTCTTCTTCACTTAGATTGCCTGAACCACTCAGGCGCTCTCCGGTGACCATGTCGACCAGATCACAGTTCGGGTTGCCGTGCTGCCTTTGAAGATTACGCGCCCACCAGAAATGCACGAAACCATCACAGAACATGCCGCCCGTACGGGTACGGCCCCGATAAAAGTCCGACGTACCCTGCCAGGGTTGTATCGCCGCCAGATGAGGCGGGCGCAGCGAAGACACCATCCACTGCCCGCAAGCAAAATATGATATCCCCAGCAAACCGACTTTGCCACTGGACCAGGATTGGGTGCCCGCCCACTCAATAGCGTCATAATAGTCTGCGAACTCCTGGGGACTATTGACGTCCATCTTGCCAGGGGATTTGCACAAGCCGCGCGAGTCGACACGCACGGTCACATATCCATGGGGGACCCAGACCTCCGGATCGGGTGTTTCAAACGCCATCCACTTGCCGGTAGAATGCTCAAAAACGTCCGGACAGTTCTTGACCAGCGTATCCCAAGTGTCCTTGCGATGGTTAGAGAAATGAAGATCCTTGCCATAAGGACCAAGGGTAATGATAACGGGATATTTTCCGGGCGTTTTGGGCCGAAAGACGTTGGCCTTAAGTGTGGCGCCGTCCCGCATGGGCACGTCCACATCATGCTCCATGACGATATCGTGGCCGGTCTTGTTCTTCTTTTCGACCTCATAAACAACAGGCATATGATCCCTCCATTAGTGCTGCCTCGCTCGCGCTCGGCCGCGGTGAACGGCAGCACGCATGAGGTTGCTGGTAGTGCTTTAGGAGCAGAAAACTATAGACTTGATCGTCGGTCAAATGCCGTCGGAACGGCGTGCGATAACTTTGTGTTATCGAAAGTAGAATCGCACGGACGGGCTCTGACCTGAGAACGGCGGTGGAAAATTAGGCCACGGTAGCGGCGGGATTGTCCGGCTGCGGGCGGCGCAAAAGTCGTCCACTGTCCGTCGTCAGAACATTTGGCGCAGATTGGGGCGTATTTTGTTTGTTTCACTGCCTGTTTTCCCTTTTTGACAGGCGGTTGAGTGAGGTCGTCGTGAATTTCAGCTTTGCCATCGCCGTCGTCCGTTCGTAGCAGTTTTGCAGCACGCCTGCGTAGACACCAGAACGCTACGTAATGCGCAGAACGGAAAAAGCGAATACGCTTCAATGAGTTGGGAAAGACAAAGATGCCCAGGGGTGTTTGGGAAAGCTTACAATGAGTGCTTGGGAAGCTTCTGCTCTACCATTGAGCTACACCCGCGGACCAAAGCCTGTTTGCGGCAAATCCGGGGGCGCGTCAAGGGAGCGGGGCGCTTGGCGATGCCCTCGATCATTGCCAGTGAAACGATAGTTTTTCCGGGGGTTTCGGCGGGAACTCCAGTCACGAAAGCGCGGGCGCCAGCCCAAAATAAGGCAAAAAATCGGCACGCGCTGTTGATATCTCCGCCCCACTCCCCTATTGTCTTGGATCAACAGCCTGATGAACTGAGACACCCAGCCGGCGCCGCAGGCGGATCTGGCCTGGACCTCTATTGTATTAGGGACCACAAAAGCGAATACGAACCAATATTGATTGTTTGTGCATGGTTCAACGCAAAGGAGATTCATGCCAGCCAAGTTATCCGTCAAAAACGTCTTCAAAATCTTTGGTGAAAAGACGGAACACGCCAGAGCCCTCCTCGCGGAGGGGAAATCCAAGGAAGACATTCTGGAAGCCACGGGCGCCACGGTCGGCGTGCAGGATGCGAGCTTCGATGTGGACGAAGGGGAAATCTTCGTCGTCATGGGACTCTCGGGATCCGGCAAATCGACCCTGGTGCGCATGCTCAACGGCCTGATCGCCCCCACCTCCGGCCATATCATGATCGATGAGGACGACGTCGCGACCTGTTCCAAGGAGCAGTTGCGCCGCATCCGCCGCGACAAGATCACCATGGTGTTCCAGCACTTCGCGCTGTTTCCCCACTGGACCGTGGCCGAGAACGCCGCCTATGGGCTCAAGGTAAAGGGCATCAAGCCGGCGGAGCGGCGCGAACTGGCGCTCAAGGCGCTGGACCAGGTGGGCCTCGCGCCCTGGGCCGACAGCCTGCCCTCCGAGCTTTCGGGCGGCATGCAGCAAAGGGTGGGCCTGGCGCGCGGGCTGGCCAACGGCCCGCAAGTGCTGCTGATGGACGAGCCGTTCGGCGCGCTCGACCCCCTCATCCGGCGCGAGATGCAGGACGAATTGCTGGCTTTGCAGCGGACGCTGAAAAAGACCATTGTCTTCATCACCCACGACCTCAACGAAGCCCTGCTGCTGGGCGACAAGATCGCCATCATGAAGGATGGGCGCTTCGTGCAGGTGGGCACGGCGCAGGAGATCGTCTCCCACCCGGCCGACGATTATGTCGCCGCCTTCGTGGCCGATATCGACCGGGGGCGGGTGTTCACCGCCGAGGACGTCTCCAACGATCCCGCCGCGGTCAAGCTGGGCTCGGACAATGCCGAAGACGCCATGCGGGCCATGGAAGAACTCAACCGCAACGCGCTTTACGTGGTGGACGGGAAAAACAACGTGGCCGGGGTGGTCACCTATCAGGACCTTGCCGCCGCGACCTTCGACGAAACGACGCCCGCGCCGGTGCTCGAAGAGGTCATGCTGACCGAATACCCCACCGCCGACGCGGACCAGCAGTTGGCCGACCTCTATGGCGCCGCCAGCGCCGGCCTGCCGATCGCGGTGACCGACGACAAGGACCGGCTGGTCGGCGTCATCGAGCCCGAAGCGGTGTTCGCGCAACTCTCAGGGGATGGCGAAGCGGAAGAGCCGCCGGCGGAAACCGACGCCGCGCCCGAAGCGGCACACGAGAAAACCCCAAAGGAGAGCGCAAATGCTTGATAGTCCCGGCGACCTCCTCACGATCCCCTTCGCCGACTGGGTCAACGATTTCGTGCGCGGCTGGCTGGTGCCCAATTTCCGGCCGGCCTTCCGCGCGGCGCAGGTTCCCATCACCCTGGTGCTCAACGCGCTCAACGATTTCTTCAACGCCCTGCCCATGCTGCTGACCACCGGCGTCTTCGCGCTGGCGGCCTGGAAATGGGCCGGCCGGGGCATCGCCATCTTCACGCTGATCGGCTTTGCCTTCATCGACATGATCGGGCTGTGGCCGCAAACCATGACCACCCTGGCCATGATCATCACCTCGGTGCTGTTCTGCGCGGTGATCGGCATTCCGGTCGGGATCGTTTCGGCGCGCAGCGATCTCACCTGGAAGATCGTCCGCCCGGTGCTCGACATCATGCAGACCATCCCCAGTTTCGTCTATCTGGTGCCGATCGTGATGCTGTTCGGCGTCGGCATGGCGCCGGGCATCATCGCGACGATCATCTTCGCGCTGCCGCCCATCATCCGCCTGACCAATCTGGGCATCCGCAATGTGCGGGGCGACCTGGTCGAGGCGGCGCAGGCCTTCGGCTCGACCGCCTGGCAGATGCTGTGGGACCTGCAGATCCCCCTCGCCATGCGCACCATAATGGCCGGGCTCAACCAGACGCTGATGCTGGCGCTGTCCATGGTGGTCATCGCCGCCCTGATCGGGGCCGGCGGGCTGGGGCTGGTGGTCAATACCGGGCTGGGCCGGCTCGATGTGGGCGGCGCGACGGCCGGGGGCGTCGGCATCGTGATCCTCGCCATCGTGCTCGACCGCATCACCCAGGGGCTGGGGGAAGCCAATCGCAGCGAGACGGTTTCGCTGCGGCAGGTGTTGTTCAACCTCGTCCGGCTGCGCGGCACCGAGACCGTGCGCAAGACCGAGAGGGCTTAGCCCGCATCCGAGATGACGCGGCGGTTTTTTGGCCGCCGCTTCTATCGCCCGTGTCTTTATCGGGCTTCGCATGGCGGGCGCTTCGCCCGTCCATTTGAGAACCAAAGAAAAGGAGACAAAGACAGCTATGTTCAGTCTCAAAAAATCCTTCGCAACCCTTTCCGCCGCAACCCTTCTGGGGGCAGCGCCGGTCGCCGCGATCGCCCAGGACAATCCGGGCGAGGGCGTTTCGATCGTCATGGCGCAGCCGACCTGGGACACCGGCTGGTTCCATACCGAAATCTATCGCCAGCTGTTCCAGGAACTGGGCTATACGGTCGATCCGGCCATCACGCTCGACAACCCGCCCTTCTACCAGTCGGTAGCGCTGGGCGACGTGACGCTGTGGGTCGACGGGTGGTTCCCGCTGCACAACACCTATGAGCCGATCTTTTCGGAAGGCGCCGAGATCGTCGGCGCGGTCGCCCGGGGCGGCGCGCTGGAAGGCTATCTGGTCAACAGATCGGCGGTCGAGGAATTCGGCATCACCTCGCTCGAGGATTTCAAGCGCGATGACGTCAAGGCCGCCTTCGACCGCAATGGCGACGGGCTGGCCGATCTGGTCGCCTGCCCGCCGGGCTGGGGCTGCGAGATCAATATCGAGCACCATATGGACGCCTATGGCCTGCGCGAGCATATCAACCCGATCAAGGCCGGCTATGCGGCGGCGATGGCCGACGCGGTTGCCGCCTATGAAAGCGGCGAGAACATCCTGTTCTACACCTGGACGCCGAACTGGACGGTGAACGAACTGGTGCCGGGCGAGGACGTGATGTGGATCGAGGTGCCCGAGGTCGATCTGCCCGAGGATCTGATGGACCTGGCCGATGCGGCGACGCTGGACGGCGTCGAGGGGTGCGTCAACGATCCGTGCATGCTGGGCTTCCCGGCCAACGATATCGTGCCGGTGGTCAATTCGGCGTTCCTCGAGGCGAACCCGGCGGTGGGCGCGCTGCTCGACGCGGTGGAGATTCCGCTGACCGACATCTACGCACAGAACGCGGCGATGAATGCGGGCGACGACGACATCGAGGCGCAGGCCAGCCAGTGGATCGAAGACAATCGCGACGCCGTGGATGGATGGCTCGAAGCCGCGCGGGACGCTGCTTCCTGACGCGAGCCCTTGAGAGAAACGATGGAGGCCGGGGGAGACCCCGGCCTTTCTTTTTGCGTGAGAGAGGTGGGGGATGGGGCAAGCTCAGAGCCCCCCTCATCCGCCCCTTCGGGGCACCTTCTCCCACCAGGGGAGAAGGGGAACCGAGGGTGGGAGGCGTTGGCGCAAACCAAAAGAGCCCCCTTCTCCCCTGGTGGGAGAAGGGTCGGGGATGAGGGGGGCGCTGAGCTTGCCGGGGACGCTCGCAACCCGTGTTCCATCCGCCGCCTCAGCAGTCCCCCACCCCCAACCCCTCCTCTCAAGGGGGAGGGATTAAGGGTGGGGTGGAGCCAGGGGAACGATAGCCAACTCAGGGATAGGGCCGGAAGTGCTTGGAGAGTTTCAGGCTCTGCGCCTGATAGTTGGAGCCCAGGGCCGAGCCGTAGAGCGCGGCGGGGCGTTCGGCCATTTTCTCGTAGACCAGCCGGCCGATGGTCTGGCCGTGGCCGAGCAGGAAGGGCACTTCGCGGCTGCGCACTTCGAGGACCGCGCGAGAACCCTCGCCGCCGGCGGCGGAGTGGCCGAAGCCGGGATCGAAAAAGCCGGCATAATGCACCCGGAACTCGCCGACCAGCGGATCGAACGGGACCATTTCCGCAGCGTAGTCCGGCGGCACATGCACGCTTTCGCGGCTGACCAGAATATAGAATTCGTCGGGGTCGAGGATCAGCTCGTTGTCGCCGCGATTGACCAGCGGCTCCCAATAATCGAGCACATCGAGCGCATTCTTCCTGTCGACATCCACCACGGCGGTGTGCCGCTTGGAGCGGAAACCGATGAGGCCATCGCGCCCGTCGCCGACCAGATCGATAGACAGCGACACGCCGTCGCCCACATCCATGTTGGGATCGAACACCAGAGTCTGCTCGGCATGAAGCGCCTTGTGCTCGGGGGCCGAAAGCCGGACATCGCCGACCCGGAAGCGCATCTGCGACAAGCGCGAGCCGGTGCGCACCAGGACGGGGAAGGTGCGGGGCGAAATCTCGAGATAGAGCGCGCCCTCGTAGCCGGCCGGGACCGTATCGAAGGAGCGGGCGCCATCAGCGATGACCCGGGTGAAAATATCGAGCCGCCCGGTCGAGGATTTGGGATTGGCCGAAGCGCTCACCTCCGCCGGCAGGGCGAGGCGTTCGAGCAGGGGCACGATATAGACGCAGCCGCGTTCGAGCACCGCCCCTTTGGTCAGGTCGATCTCATGGAGCTTGAGGCGGTCGATGCGGTCAGCCACGGTCTTTCGCGGCCCGGGCAGGAAACTCGAGCGCACCCGGAAGGCGGTTTGCCCCAGGCGCAGATCGAGGCTGGCCGGCTGGACCTGGTCGCCGTCATAGGGGCGCTCGGAGGCGATATGGCCGCCATCGGTGAGGGCATGGATCAGCCGGGCCGAGAAGATGCCCTTGGGCCAAGCAGTTTCAGTCATCCCCTACGCCTCCGACGAACAACACAGGCTTGGCTTAGCAATTGAGGCGATTGACGCCAAGCGGGTTTTGGCAGTAAGTCAGCGCTGACCGAATTGAACCTCGGTTGGTGGTGATTTGGCCGGTCCGATTGCAGGCCACCTAAAACAAGTCTGCTAAAGAGACCATATGCACCGGCCGCTCACGCGCGCCGGTTTTTGTTTTTGAGGAACCGCCATGGCCGATAAATCCGCCAATCCCCTCTTCGACCCCAAGGCCCGCAAGGCCCAGACATTGGTGGTGCATGGCGGCCTGGAACGCAGTCAGCACGGGGAGACCTCGGAGGCGATCTTCTTCAATTCCGGCTTCGTCTATCCCACATCGGCCGGCGCCGAGGCGCGCTTCAACGGGGAGGAGCCCGGCCATATCTATTCGCGCTTTTCCAACCCCACGGTCGAGATGTTCCAGCAGCGCGCCGCGCTCCTCGAAGGGGCCGAACTGGCGCGCGGCACCGCCACCGGCATGGCGGCGGTGACCACGGCGGTGATGAGCCAGTTGCGGGCCGGCGACCATATCGTCGCGGCGCGCGCCCTGTTCGGGGGCTGCCGCTATGTGGTGGAAACCCATATGCCGCGCTTCGGGGTGGCCTCGACCCTGGTCGACGGCCGGGACCCGGACAATTTCGCCCGCGCCATGCGCCCCAACACCAAGGTGGTTTTCGTCGAGACCCCGACCAATCCCACCCTCGAGCTGGTGGACCTCAGGGCGGTGGCCGAGATCGCCCACGCGCATGGCGCGGTGCTGATCGTCGACAATGTGTTCGCCACCCCGATCTGGCAGAAGCCGCTGGAGCTGGGGGCCGATATCGTCACCTATTCGGCGACCAAGCATATGGACGGGCAGGGCCGGGCCATGGGCGGGGTGATCCTGGGCAACAGGGACATCGTCGGTGGCGATATCCACACCCTGATCCGCCAGACCGGGCCCTCGATGAGCCCGTTCAATGCCTGGGTGCTGCTCAAGGGGCTGGAAACCCTGTCGCTGCGGGTCAAGGCCATGACCGAGACGGCCGGGCGCATCGCCGATTTCCTTGCCAACCATCCCAAGATCGAGCTGATCAGCTATCCCCATCACAAGAGCCATCCGCAATACGATCTGGCGCGGCGGCAGATGAGCGGCGGGTCGACGCTGGTCTCGTTTACGCCCCGGGGCGGCAAGGAAGCGGCCTTCAAGCTGGCCGACGCGCTGGCCATCATCGCCATCTCCAACAATCTGGGCGACGCCAAATCGATCATCTCGCATCCGGCGACCACCACCCATGAGCGGTTCTCCGATGCCGAGAAGGCGGAGATGGACATCACCCCCGGCCTCCTGCGCCTCTCGGTGGGGCTGGAGGACGCGGACGATCTCATCGCGGACCTTTCGTTCGCGCTCGATCAGGTTTAGACTCCGGCCCAGGATCATTGTCGGGGCGCGGCGTGGCCGGGCATGGATTTTCGCACCATATTTTCGGCCGTGGGCGCGCTGACCGCCGGTCTGGGACTGGCCATGCTGCTGCCGGCGGCGGCCGACTTCCTGGCCGGCAATGCCGACTGGCTGGTCTTTGCCTCCTCATCGGCGATCACCCTTTTCCTGGGCGGAGGACTGTGGCTGGCGGCCCGGGGCGGCGAGGCGCGGCTCACGCTGCGGCAGGCCTTCCTGATGACCGTGTCCATATGGATCGTGCTCACCGCGTTCGGGGCGCTGCCGCTCTATCTCTCCGACCTCGGGCTGAGCATGACCGACGCCCTGTTCGAATCCATGTCGGGGATCACCACCACAGGGGCGACGGTGCTCACCGCGCTGGACACCAGCCCGCCGGGCATCCTGCTCTGGCGGGGACTGCTGCAATGGCTGGGCGGGCTGGGCGTGGTGGTAATGGCCATCGCGGTCCTGCCCATGCTGCGGGTGGGCGGCATGCAGATGTTCCGTGCCGAGGCCTTCGAGACGCCGGACAAGATCTTGCCCGCCGCGGCCCAGATCGCCACGGCGATGACGGTGATCTACAGCCTGCTGACCCTCGCCTGCGCGCTCGCCTACTGGATGGCCGGCATGCCCGCCTTCGACGCGGTGGTGCATGCCTTCTCGACGGTGGCGACGGGCGGGTTCTCGACCCGGGACGCCTCGCTCGGCGCGTTCGAGCAGGGCGCCATCCACTATATCGCCGTGGTCTTCATGATCCTCGGCGCCCTGCCCTTCGTCCTTTATATCGGCGTCTTGCAGGGCAGCGTGGTGCAATTGGTGCGCGATTCCCAGGTGCGGCTGTTTCTCTATCTCATCGGCCTTGCGACGCTGATCATCGTCTTCGTGCAACTGTCCGGCGATGTTGCCGAGGGCGAGCTGGCGGTGCGGCAGGGCCTTTTCTCGGTGGTGTCGGTGATGACCGGCAGCGGGTTCGGCATGGCGGACTTCTCCCAATGGGGGCCGCTGGCGGTGTCGCTGTTCTTCGTCATCATGTTCATCGGCGGCTGCACCGGCTCGACCTCGTGCGGCATCAAGATCTTCCGGTTCCAGGTCTTGGCCCGCGATCTCTACCAGCATGTGCGGCAGATCGTTTTCCCCTCCATGGTCTATGTGAAGCGCTATAATGGCCGCCCGCTGCCCGACAGCGTCTCGATCTCGGTGCAGAGCTTCGTCTTCGTCTATTTCGCCAGCTTTCTGATCCTGGCCGTGCTATTGTCGCTCTCGGGCCTCGCGCCGCTCGATGCGCTGGGCACGGCCGCGACGACCATTTCCAATGTGGGGCCGGGGCTGAGCCGGGAACTGGGACCGGCCGGCAGCTTCGCCGAGCTTCCCGACGTCGCAAAATGGCTGATGACGGTCGGGATGCTGGTGGGGCGCCTCGAGGTGATGATGATCCTCGTGCTGCTCACGCCGCGCTTCTGGCGCGCCTGATGCTGCCGGACCTAACCAAAATGTCAGCAGCATTACCGATTTCTAACGTTACGCCGGGATGACCATCTCCTAAGGTACGCCGAACACCCTATTTGCCAATCGACACCGGACCCGCTCTTGAAACTCGTTATCCGTCTTCTCATCGTCATCGCACTGGCCACCGCGGCCTATTTCGCGTGGCAGTATTATGCCGAGCCGGCCCCCGTCGCCGCGCCGCGCACCAGCGAGGTGACCCGGGGCTCGGTGGAGGTCTCGGTGCTGGCGAGCGGCATCCTCGAAGCGCGGTCGCTGGTCAATGTCGGGGCGCAGGTATCGGGCCGCATCAACGCGCTGCACGTCGCCCTGGGCCAGCATGTGGAGGCCGGCGAACTGATCGCGGAAATCGACTCGCTGGAACAGGAAAACGCGGTCCGTGCCGCCGAGGCGGCCCTGGCCAGCGCCGAAGCGCAGAAGCGCATCCAGGAAGCCAATGCGCGCCAGGCGCAGCAGACGCTGGCGCGGTCGCAGCAATTGCGCAGCCAGAACCTCATCACCGCCTCGGAACTCGAAGCGGCCGAGATCGCCGCCGAAGTCGCCGCCGCGCAGGTCGAGCAGTTCGAGGCGCAGATCCTGCAGGCCCGGCTCAGCGTGGAATCGGCCAATCTCGACCTCGACCGCACGAAAATCACCGCGCCCAGCGCCGGGACCGTGGTGGCGGTCATGGCCGAGCAGGGCCAGACGGTCAACGCCAATGCCGATACGCCGACCATCGTCAAGATCGCCAATCTCGACACCATGATCGTCAAGGCGGAAATCTCGGAAGCCGACGTGCCGCGCGTGCGGCCGGGACAGCGCGTCTATTTCACCATATTGGGCGATCCCGACAATGAGATCGGCGCCACGCTGGTCGATGTGGAGCCCGCCCCGGACTCCATAACCTCGGACACGGCGACGACCTCGTCGGCCATCTATTACAATGGCCGCTTCACCGTACCCAATCCCGACCACATGCTGCGCATCTCGATGACGGCGGAGGTGACCATCGTGCTCGACGAGGCCGAGGACGCCCTCGTCGTCAACGCCTCGGCGATCAGCAACGGGCCGAACGGGGCCAGCGTGCTGGTCTACGACCCCGTGCGGGGCACGACGGAATCGCGCCCGGTGACGGTCGGGCTCAACAACAATATCACGGCGGAAATCGTCGAGGGCGTCGCCGAGGGCGACCTTCTGGTCGACTCCGCCGGCACGGTGGCCGGCCCGGCCGGCTTCACCGGCGGGGGCATGGGACTGGGCGGGGCGCCGCGCGGCCCGATGATGTTCCGATGAGCCAGCCGATCATCTCCATTCGCAAGCTGCGGCGGGAGTACCAGGCCGGGGACGAAAAGCTGGCGGTGCTCAAGGATGTCGACCTCGACGTCCATGCGGGCGAGATGGTGGCCATCATCGGCCAGTCCGGCTCGGGGAAATCGACCCTGATGAACGTCCTCGGGTGCCTCGATGACGGCTGGACGGGCAGCTACACCTTTGCCGGCAAGGACGTGCGCAAATTGTCGGCGGACGGGCTGGCCGAATTGCGCCGCGAGCATTTCGGCTTCATCTTCCAGCGCTACCAGCTGCTGACCGAGCTCGATGCGGTGGAAAATGTCGAGGTCCCCGCCGTCTATGCCGGGGCCGATCGCAAGCGACGGCGCCAACGCGCCGCCGACCTGCTCACCCGGCTGGGGCTGGGCGAGCGGCTATCGCACAAGCCGTCCGAGCTCTCGGGCGGGCAGCAGCAGCGCGTCTCGGTGGCGCGGGCCCTGATGAATGGCGGCGAGGTCATTCTCGCCGACGAGCCCACCGGAGCGCTCGACTCGCGCTCGGGCACCGAACTGATGGCGCTGCTGCAGGAGTTGCACGGGGAAGGCCACACGATCATCATCGTGACCCACGATCCGGAAATCGCGGCGCAATGCCAGCGCGTCGTCGAGATCAAGGACGGCGTGATCATCTCCGACACGGCCAAGACCGCGGCCGTATCGGGCCGCGCGGAGCAGGCGGCGGGGCTGCGCCGCGCGCCCCTGTGGCGCGGCGGCATAGACCGGTTCGGCGAAGCGTTCTCCATGGCCGTGCGCGCCATGGGGGCCCATCGGCTGCGCACCTTCCTCACCATGCTGGGCATCATCATCGGCATCGCCTCGGTGGTCTCGGTGGTGGCGCTCGGACAGGGCAGCCAGCAGCAGGTGCTCGAAAGCATATCGGCGATCGGGACCAACACCATCAACATCATGCCCGGCACCAGCGCCGCCGACCGGCGGGCGGGCAATATCCGGACCCTCGTCCCGGCCGACGCCGAGGCGCTGGCGGCGGAGAGTTTCGCCGACAGCGTGACGCCGCAGGTCTCCTCCAGCCAGCGGGTGGGATACAGGAACGTCTCGGCCAATGCCTCGGTGAGCGGGGTGGGCGCCGATTATTTTCGGGTCAACGGCCGCACCTTCATCACGGGCGTGACCTTCAACCAGACCAGCGTCGACACGCGCAGCCAGGAAGCGATCCTTGACGAGACCGCGGCGCAGACGCTGTTCGGCGACAGCCGGTCGGCGCTCGGCCAGGTGATCATCCTGGGCAATGTGCCGGTGCGGGTCATCGGCGTCATCGAGGACCAGACCCTGGGCTTCGGGTTCGGCAACCAGCTCAATGTCTGGCTGCCCTATACGACGGTGATGTCGCGCATGCTGGGCCAGCGCCATCTCAGCGCCATCTCGGTGCGGCTCGCCGACACGGTCGATGCCACGGAGGCGGAGAACCTGATCACCGCCATATTGCGGCAGCGCCACGGGGTGGTGGACTTCACACTGCAGAACACCGACACGATCCGTGAGACCATCCAGAGCACCACGCAAACGCTGACCCTGCTGATCTCGGCCATCGCGCTGATCTCGCTGGTGGTCGGGGGCATCGGGGTGATGAACATCATGCTGGTCTCGGTCTCGGAGCGCACCAAGGAGATCGGCGTGCGCATGGCGATCGGGGCGCGGCAGGCCGACATCATGCAGCAATTCCTCATCGAGGCGGTGCTGGTGTGCATCATCGGCGGGCTGGCCGGGGTCGGGCTGTCCTTCGCCTTCGGCCAGGGCCTGACGGCGCTGATGCCCGATGCGCGGCTGGATTATTCCCTCTCCACCATCGTCGCGGCCTTCATCTCCTCCTCGCTGATCGGCATCGTCTTCGGCTTCATGCCGGCCCGCTCGGCCGCGCGGCTCGATCCGGTGGACGCCCTGGCGCGGGAATAGCAGCGGCCCCAGGCAACAAAAAAAGGCGGCCTAAGATTTGTCGCGTTTCCGAACCGCAAAAGTGGTGTCCACTTTTGCTGGAAACACTCCAGGCCGCCTTTTTCCGTGTCACGATCCCGATCAGAACTGATTGGGATTGAAGTGATAATGGGTGGAGCAGAACTCGCACACCACTTCGATCTGCCCGTCCACCACCATGTCGGCGCGGTCCTCAGGCGTGAAGTCATAGATCATCTGCTCCACGCGCTCGGCCGAGCAGGTGCAGCGTTCGACCAGATGCTGGGGCTCAAAGACCCGGACGCCGGTCTCGTGATAGAGGCGGAACAGCAGCCGTTCGGGCGAGATGTCGGGATCGGCCAGCTCGGCATCGGAGAGCGTGTCCATGAGGGCCCGCGCCTCGGCCCAGCGGTTGTCCTCGGCAAAGTCGGTATCGGCGGTTTCCGGGTTGTCGAAATCGCCGTCGCCGGGCAGGTCGGGCATGGTGCGCCCGCCATGCTCGGGCAGATGCTGCAGCAAGACGCCGCCGGCGCGCCAGGACGGCCGCGACTGGCCCTTCATGGAATGCTCGGCCACCGCGAGGCGGACCCGGGTCGGAATCTGCTCGGACTGCATGAAATAGGTATGGGCGACCTCTTCGAGGCTTTCGCCTTCGAGCGCCACGATGCCCTGATAGCGATCCATATGGGCGCCCTGATCGACGGTGAGGGCCAGTATGCCCTTGCCCAAGAGGTCCTGCGGCCGGATGGTGCCGGCCTTGGCCAGCGCGGCCAGCGCCTCCTCGTCATAGCGCGCATAGGCGCGCAAGCCGTCCGGCGTATCGAAATCGACCACCAGCAGGCTCACCGGACCATCGGTGCGCGATTGCAGGATGAACCGGCCCTCGAATTTGAGCGAGGAGCCGATCAGCGCCGCCAGCGTGGTCGCTTCGCCCAGAAGGCGCGCCACGGGCTCGGGATAGCCATGGCGGTTGATGATCACGTCGAGCGCATCGCCCAGATGGACGACGCGTCCCCGGCTGTCGAGGGTTTCAAGCGTGAAGGGCACGGCAACGTCGTCGCCGCTTTCGGGCCGGTCCAGCCCGAACTGTTCGAGAGAGAGTTCGCTCATCTCCTGTCCTAACCTTATTGTCCGCGCCTGGGAAACGCAGGGCCGCCCGGCTTTATCCCCGAAGAGGCTAAAGCGTTTCGATCCCGAAGACCCAGCACAAAATGGCCTTCTGGATATGCAGGCGGTTTTCAGCTTCGTCAAAGACAACCGACTGCGGCCCGTCGATCACCTCGTCGGTGACCTCGTCGCCCCGATGGGCAGGAAGGCAATGCATGAAGAGCGCGCCGGGTGCCGCGTTGGCCATCAATCTGGTGTTGATCTGGTAGGGTTTCAAGATACGCCGGCGCTCGCCCTCATCGGTGTCGCCCATGGAGACCCAGGTGTCGGTGATGACGAGATCGGCCTGCGCTATGGCCTCGACCGGATCGGTCCCCAGGCGCACGGCCTCCACATCGGCGATGTCGGAGAGCAGGCCCTGATCGGGCCCGTATTCCCGGGGGCAGGCCACCGAAAGCGTATTGCCGAACAGGGCCGTCGCATGCACCCAGGAGGCCAGCACATTGTTGGAATCGCCGATCCAGGCGACCTTGCGGCCGTCGAGCGGGCCCACATGCTCCTCGAAGGTCATGATGTCGGCCAGCACCTGGCAGGGATGGCTACGCCGGGTGAGCCCGTTCACCACCGGAACGCTGGACGCGCCGGCCAGATCGAGGAGGTCGTCATGGGAGAGGATGCGGATCATGATCGCGTCGACATAGCGGCTCATGACCCGGGCGGTATCCTCGATGGTCTCCTCACGCGCCAACTGCATTTCCTGGCCGGTCAGCATGAGGGTTTCGCCCCCCAATTGCCGCATGCCGACATCGAAGGAAACGCGGGTCCGGGTGGACTGGCGCTCGAAGATCATGGCCAGCACCTTGTCCTTGAGCAGCGGCGGGCGCTCGCCGGCCTTGAGGCGACGCTTGAGCTCATGGGCAAGGTCGAGAATGCCGCGCAGCTGGGCGGCGGAAAAATCCTTGAGGTCGAGGAAATGTCTCGCTGTCATCATCACAATCCTGAATCCATGGGGTGGCCCGAGGGCTATTGCCCCGCCTGCCCGGCCTCGGCGTCCCATTCGGCCAGGACGCGGGCGACGATACCGACGGCTTCCCGCACATCGTCCTCGCTGACGATCAAGGGTGGCAGCAGACGCAGGACATTGTCGCCGGCGGCAACGGTGAGCAGCTTGTGGTCGCGCAGGCGCTGCACGAGCTCGCGGACGGGCGGGGTGACCTTGATGCCGGCGATCAGCCCCTTGCCGCGCACTTCGGTGACCAGATGGGGATATTTCTGGATCAATTGCTGCAGCTCATAGGCGAGGACCTGCCCCATCGCCTCCACATGCTGGAAAAAGCCCGGCTCGAGCACGCGGTCGAGCACGGCATTGCCGATGGCACAGGCCAGCGGATTGCCGCCATAGGTCGACCCGTGGGTGCCCGGGACCATGCAGCGGGCGACCTCCTCGGTGGCCAGGCACGCCCCCATGGGGAAGCCGTTGCCGATCGCCTTGGCGACGGCCATGATATCGGGCGCGATGCCGGCCCATTCATGGGCGAAGAACCGGCCCGTGCGCCCATAGCCGCACTGGACCTCGTCGAAGATCAGCAGGATGCCGTGCTGGTCGGCGATGCGGCGCAGCCCCTGCAGATAGGCATCGGAAAACGCGGTGACGCCGCCCTCGCCCTGCACGGGCTCGATGAGGATCGCGGCGGTCTTGTTGTCAATTGCGGCCTCGACGAGCGCCAGATCGCCGGGCGTAAGGTGCTTATAGCCCGGCATGGGGCCAAAACCCTCGGTGTAGGCCGGATTGCCGGCCGCCGCGAGGGTGGCGATGGTGCGCCCGTGGAAGGAGCCGGCGAAGCCGATGATCTCCACCCGGTCCTTCTCGCCCTTGTCCCAGAAATAGCGCCGGGCGGTCTTGATGGCGCATTCGAGGGCCTCGGCGCCGGAATTGGTGAAGAACACCTTGTCGGCGAAGGTCGCGTCCACCAGCCGCTGGGCCAGCCGCTCCTGCTCCGGGATCTGGAAGATGTTGGAGGTGTGCCACACCTTGTCGGCCGCCGCCTTGAGGGTCGTCACCACATGGGGATCGCCATGCCCGAGCGCGTTGACGGCGATGCCGGAGCTGAAATCGAGATAGGAGGTCCCGTCCGCGGTGAACAATCGCACGCCCTCGCCCTGCTCGAAAGCGAGTTCGGACCGGGCATACGTGCCATACAGCGCAGACATTTTGGTGGACCTTTTCTGTTGCCAGAGGTTTCGGAAGCGGGAATGCGAAAAGCGCGCTCGCGACCCAAGCCGGCAGCGCGCCTTTTTGCACGCCTGCTTATGCTGGGCGGCGCGGGAAATGTCAATCAAGGCCCGGAAACCGGAGGCTTCTTCTGACTCAACTTCGCCACATTGGAGATTCATACCCCTGTGCGGCCCGCCAAGCCGTGCACGAAGGCAACAGCCTGCCCTTTTGTGGATCGCCGGCCAAAATTAAGGGGGAAACCCTTGGGAAAGTCCCCGCCCGCCCTTGCGCCCAATTTCTCCGATTGTGTAGTATGGAGCCATTGGGAACACGACATCTCGTGTGGCGGACCCCATCAGCATACGACAGTTAGTATCAAAGCGGCTGAATGTGCAATTCGGCCGCATGAGATACGAGTCTGAATATCTTACGGCCTGGAGCTTAGTTATGACCTGGACGGACGAGCGCGTCGCACTTCTGAAAAAACTCTGGATGGAAGGTCTCAGCGCAAGCCAGATCGCAGCGGAGCTCAGCGGCGGCGTGACGCGCAACGCGGTGATCGGCAAGGTGCATCGGCTCAAGCTCTCGGCCCGCGCCAAACCGGCCAGCGTCTCGACCCGCGCCAAGGCCCCCCGGCCTACGGCGCCGCGCCGGCCCACGGCGCCGGCCAGTCCCAACGCGCCGCGCGGCACCGCTTCGGCGGCCGCGAGCGCGGTGAGCCAGCGGCGGAGCAGCCCGGCCCCGATCATGGGCGCCACGGCGCTCAAGATCGATGCGGACATCGAGGTGGAAACCCTTGTCGAGCCGGTGACCAAGGCCGTCGAACTGTTCATCCCGCCCGAGGAACGCATTTCCCTGCTGCAACTGAGCGAAAAGACCTGCAAATGGCCGATCGGGGACCCGATGAGCAGCGAGTTCCATTTCTGCGGGCGCGCTTCGGAAGACGGCAAGCCCTATTGCGAGTTCCACTCCCGCCGCGCCTATCATCAGATCGACCGCAAGAAGCGCTGATCGGCCTTTAAAAAACGGCCGCTCAAGCAAGCCGGCCGGGCTTTCATCGCAATTTAACCAGCCATCTCCCCAAATGCGCGGTTGAACAAATCAGCCGCCTTGACGTTGACATGTTTTACTGTGCCTAATCGCAGGTGAAGGGCAGGTAGAAGACCCTCAACGGGGGCGCAGGGAGAATGCGCTATGAAACTAATGCTTGCGATGGATATCGCCGATCGCCTGCGCGAAGTCGCGTCCAGCGCTCGTCCGTTCGATATTGAATCCGAAGCCCGTCACCTTATCGCCCGCCATCCCGAGGCGCATGTGACGGTCAATGAGGTCATCGAAACCCTCACCCAGGAAATCCGCATCACACGCCGGCCCATGCCCGAGCAGGTATCGCATTTCTAAGGGAGTTATCGGATTTAAGCCTTGAGAAAGGCCCGGCTCTTTCGAACGGGGCCTCAGCGTTGTGACGCGGCCTCCTTGCGGGGCCTATTTCGCCACTTGCCATTCCGGCAGCGGGAACAGCCGGTCATAGGCGAAATTGAATACGAAGGCGTAGCCCATATAGAACAGGGCAAACGCGATATCCATGACCAGCGCCTGCATGAGGCTGATGCCCAGATACCAGGCGATGAAGGGCAAGAGGACGATCAGCAGGCCCAGTTCGAACAATAGGGCATGCACGATCCGCATGGGTAGCGATTTGAGCGTCGTCCCCCGCCACGCCCTGAGGACGTGGTCGAAGATGAGATTGTAGAGATAGTTCCAGGCCGTGGCGAGCGTAGCGCTGACCACCCCGACAATGCCGATATCGTGGAGGGGCATGGCGAACAGCCACGCCGCGAGGGGGACGACGATCAACAGGCCGATGATCTCGAAGCTGATGGCGTGACGGACACGGTCCCATGCGGTGCGCATGATATTTTCCCTTGCACTGTGCTCGGGCCGTCCCGAATTGGTCTCCAACATGGCGGAGGTCGTCCTCACGAGGGAGCTATTTAGGGCCGCCCGCGCCGAAGTCAAGGCCACGCACCGCCCCTGCTGGACTTCGCCGCCGAAATAGCGTTTTCTCGCGCCCGTGATGGCCGATTTCCTCCCCGTTCTTTCCGTCGCCCTTGGCGGCGCTTTGGGCGCCGTGCTGCGCCATGTGGTTGCGGCGTCGGTCACGCGGTGGCTGGGGCATGGCACATTGGGCACATTGGCGGTCAATGCCAGCGGCGCCCTGATCATCGGAGGCGCTGCGGGCCTCGCGCTGGGCCCGGACGGGGCCCTTGCCTCCGATGCGCTGGTGTGGCTGGCCGGGGTCACCGGGGTTTTGGGGAGCTACACCACGGTTTCGAGCTTTTCATTGCAGACACTGGAACTGGTGCACACCGGACGGTTTTCCTGGGCGCTGGCCAATATCGCGGCCTCGCTGATCCTCTGCCTGTCGCTGGCAAGCATCGGCTTCGCGCTGGTACTTGGCGTGAGGCTGGCGGCATGAGCGACTGGCGGCTTTCAGCGGCGATCGCCGGCGGCGGGGCGCTGGGGAGCCTTGCCCGCTATGGCGCATCGGTGGCTGCGGCGGCCACAATGTCGGGACCCACTGTCTGGGGCACGCTGAGCGCCAATATCTGCGGCTCGTTCCTCATCGGGCTGATCGCCATCTGGGCGGCCCGGCGCTTTCCGCCCCCGCTCGTCGCCGGCTTCCTCGTGACGGGCTTTTGCGGCGGCTTCACCACGTTTTCGGTGTTCTCCCTCGAAACGCTGATGCTGGCGGCCGGGGGACAATGGGCCGGCGCGGCCGGCTATGTGGCGCTCTCGATCACGAGCTGGCTGGGGGCGGTCTGGCTCGGCTGGGAAGCGGGCGCGCGCCTGTTCCCTGCCCGCAGCTAATCTCGAATTTATTCCGCCGCCCAAGCTCCGAACTGGGCATTGTGCAGCCGCGCATAGGCGCCGCCCGCGGCGAGCAGGCCCTCATGGGTCCCCTGCTCCACGATGCGTCCGTCATCGACCACCACGATGCGATCGGCGTTGCGGATGGTGGCGAGGCGGTGGGCGATGACCAGCGTGGTGCGCCCCTTCGAGAGCTCGGAGAGGGCGCGCTGGATGTGCATTTCGGTGGCGGTATCGAGAGCCGAGGTCGCCTCGTCCAGAATGAGGATGGGCGGATTCTTGAGGAAAATGCGGGCGATGGCCAGGCGCTGCTTCTGCCCGCCGGAGAGCTTGGCGCCGCGCTCGCCAACCAGAGTATCGAGCCCGGCCGGCATCTGGTCGATCACCGCATCGAACTGGGCCTTGCGCGCCGCGTCCATGATTTCCGCGTCGCTCGCCCCGAGCCGGCCATAGGCGATGTTATCGCGAATGGAGGTGCCGAACATGAACACGTCCTGCTGCACGATGCCGATCTGATCGCGCAGAGAATCCTGGGTCATGTCGCGGATATCGATGCCGTCGATGCGGATCGCGCCCGAGGCGATCTCGTAAAAGCGCGGCAGGAGCGAGCAGATGGTGGTCTTGCCGGCCCCCGAGGGGCCGACCAGGGCCACCGTTTCGCCGGCGCGGATGTCGAGGGAGATGTCGCGCAGGGTCGGGCGATCGTCGGAATAGCCAAATTGCACGTGGTCGAACACGATATCGCCCCTGAGCCCGGCCACCTTGCGCGCGCCGGGACGGTCGACGATGTCGGGCTCGGTGTCGATCAGCTCGGTGAAGCGCTTGAAGCCGGCAATGCCCTTGGGATAGCTCTCGATGACGCCGATGATCTTGTCGATGGGCCGGAACAGGACGTTGACCAGCAGCAGGAAGCCGACAAAGGCGCCATGGGACATCTGCCCGTACATGACCAGTCCGGCGCCGACCAGCATGACCAGCAATTGCACCAGGCTCTTGGAGAGATAGGACAGCGAGATCGACGCGGTCATGATCTTGTAGGCGGCGAGCTTGGTGGTGCGGTAATTCTGGTTGTCGCCCTCGAACAGCCGGCGTTCGTGCCGTTCATTGGCGAAGGCGCGCACGGCGCGCACGCCGCCGATGGATTCCTCGATGCGGACGTTGAAATCGGAAACCCGGCCGTAAAGGTTCTTCCAGGTGACGGTCATCGCCGTCCCGTATTTCCAGACGATGAAGCTGGCGACCGGCACCATGATCAGGGTGATCATGGCCAGGGTGGCGTTCATATAGGCCATGATGGCGAAGGCGCCGACAAAGGTCATGACGGCGATGAACACGTCCTCGGGGCCATGATGGGCGACCTCGCCGACCTCTTCGAGGTCCTTGGTCACATGGGTGATGATCTGCCCGGTCTTGGTGTTGTCGAAATAGCGGAAGGACAGCTTGTGCAGGTGATCGAAGGCCTGGCGCCGCATGTCGGTCTCGATGCCCACCCCCAGCGCATGGCCCCAGTAATTGACCACCGACAACAGGCCCGCATTGACGATATAGACCACCAGCAGCCCGGCAGCGGCGACGAGAATCCACGTCCAGTTCTGGCTGGGCAGAAGATAGTCGACATAGAGCTGCACCACGAGGGGAAAGCCCAGCTCGAGCAGGCCCGCCAGCACGGCGCAGCCGAAATCGAGCAGGAACAGCCCCTTATAGGGGGCGTAATAGGAAAAGAAGCGGCGCAACATGGCTGACTGTCTGCAACGGAAATCGGGCGGACCTAACGCCTCTAAACTTGATGAGTCAAGTCAGGTAAAAGAGAGGGTCCCAAAGGGGTCTTAAACCCGCCGCCTTCCCGCGGTCAACCGCCCGCCGGGGCGATCGATGCGGCACAGGTCAGGGCCGAAGCGGATAACAGCGGGTCAGGCGACGACGAATTTCTCGTCGAAGGCGTAGCCCGAGCCCCGCACCGTGCGGATGGGGTCCTTGCTGCGGCCCTTGTTGATGGCCTTGCGCAGCCGGCCCACATGCACGTCGACGGTGCGCTCGTCCACATAGACATCGGTGCCCCAAACGCCATCGAGCAATTGCTCGCGCGAATAGACGCGGCCGGGATTGCTCATCAGATATTCGAGCAGCCGGTATTCGGTCGGCCCGAGATGGATCTCCTTGCCGGACCGGCGGACGCGATGGGTGGTGCGGTCGAGCTCGATATCGCCGGCCTTGAGCACGGCGGCGATCAGTTGCGGATTGGAGCGGCGCAGCAGCGCCTGGATGCGCGCCATCAGCTCGGGCAGCGAGAAGGGCTTGACCACATAATCGTCGGCACCGGTGGCGAGGCCGCGCACCCGCTCCTCCTCCTCGCCACGCGCGGTGAGCATGATGATGGGAATGCGCGCCGTATCCTGCCGGGCGCGGATGCGGCGGCAGATCTCGATGCCCGAAGTGCCCGGCAGCATCCAGTCGAGTAGGATGATGTCGGGAATGGCCTCGGACAGCCGCAGCATGGCTTCCTCGGCATCCTCGGCGGTGGACACCGAAAAATTCTCGGCTTCGAGATTGTAGCACAGCAATTCAACGAGATCGGCTTCGTCTTCGACGACCAGAACCTGAGGCGTCATCGGTCAGCTCTTGATCTGCTCTCGCTTGAGATCGCCGATATCGGCGACGAGCGTCTTGCCCGTAGCGAGGAAATAGGCCTGTTCGGCGATATTGGTCGCGTGGTCGCCCACGCGCTCGAGATTCTTGCCGCAGAACAGCAGGTGCGTGCACATGGTGATGTTGCGGGGGTCTTCCATCATATAGGTCAACAGCTCGCGGAACAGCGAGACATAGAGCGCGTCGACATCGGTATCGCGCTCGACCACCTCGACGGCGATGTCCTTGTCGCGTCCGGTGAAGGCATCGAGCGCGAGGCGGACCTGGCGCTGGACCAGCTCGCCCATATGGCGCAGGCCGTTCTTGAACTGGACGGACATGGCGATGCCCTCGAACTGGGTCGACCGGCGGGCCGTGGACTTGGCCATGTCGCCGATGCGCTCGAGATCGTTGGCGACGTGGATCGAGGCGATGACCAGGCGCAGGTCCAGCGCCACGGGCTGACGCCGGGCAATGATCGACACCGCCATCTCGTCGATCTGGTTCTGCATGGCGTCGATCTTCTTGTCGTCGGCCACGGTGGTGAGCGCCAGTTCGGCGTCCGAGCGGATCAGCGCCTCGGTGGCATTGGCGACGGCCTTTTCGACAAGGCCGCCCATTTCCGAAATGGTCCGGGCCAGTTCGGTCAGTTCCTCCTCATAGGAGGAAACGATATGTTCATTCGAGCCGGGCATGGACACTCCCCTTAACCGATACGGCCGGTGATATAATCCTGGGTACGCTTTTCGCGCGGGTTGGTGAAGATTTCCTCGGTCGGACCTTCCTCGATCAGCTTGCCCAGATGGAAGAACGCCGTCTTCTGGGAGACACGGGCCGCCTGCTGCATCGAATGGGTCACGATGATGATGGTGTAGTTGGAGCGCAACTCGTCGATCAACTCCTCGATGATCGCCGTGGCGATGGGATCGAGCGCCGAGCAGGGCTCGTCCATCAGGATGACTTCGGGGCCGACCGCGATGGCGCGCGCGATGCACAGGCGCTGCTGCTGGCCGCCCGACAGCCCGGTCCCGGGCTGGTGCAGCCGGTCCTTGACCTCCTCGAACAGCCCCGCCTTTTGCAGCGAGGTGATGACGATTTCCTCGAGATCGGCCTTGGAGCGGGCCAGCCCGTGAATCTTGGGACCGTAGGCGACGTTCTCGAAGATCGACTTGGGAAAGGGATTGGGCTTCTGGAACACCATGCCGATCCGGGCCCGCAACTCGACCACGTCGAGGCTCTGATCGTAGAGATTGTGATCGTCCAGGGTGATCTTTCCGGCGACCCGCGCCCCCTCGATGGTATCGTTCATGCGATTGATGCATCTGAGGAAGGTGGACTTGCCGCAGCCCGAGGGCCCGATGAAGGCGCTGACGGATTTTTCCGGCAGGTCGATGGAGACATCGAACAGGGCCTGCTTCTCGCCGTAGAACACCGACACTGCGTCGGCTTTCAGGCGCGCCGGATGGGCGTTGGGATCGGGCGTGCGGACCGTCTGATGGACCGGGCTGGCCTGGGTTTCGGTCGCGGACATGTCGGTCGCGCTCCTTGCGGTCATGATGGGTGTGGTCATTTGTTGCGCTCCAATCGCGTGCGCAGGAAGATGGCGATGGCATTGAGCGTGATCATCAGGCCCAGAAGGACGAGGATGGCGGCCGAGGTCCGGGCTTCGAAGAAGTTGCGGTTCTCATTGCCCTGCCAGAGATAAATCTGCACGGGCAGAGCGCTGGACTGGTCGAGCGGGGTGCCGGGAATGTTGGCCACGAAGGCGTTCATGCCGATGAGCAGCAGCGGCGCGGTCTCGCCCAGCGCCTGGGCCACGCCGATGATGGTCGCGGTCAGAATGCCCGGCAGGGTGAGCGGCAGGACATGGTGGAAGACCATCTGCGTGCGCGAGGCGCCCAGGCCCAGCGCCGCCTGGCGCAGAGAGGGGGAAACCTGGCGCAGAGAGGAGCGGGTGGCGATGATGATGGTAGGCAGGGTCATCAGCGTCAGCACGAGGCCGCCGACGATGGGCGCCGAGATGGGCAGGCGGAAATAGTTGATGAAGACCGCCGCGCCGAGCAGGCCGAAGACGATGGAGGGCACCGCGGCGAGGTTGTTGATATTGACCTCGATCAGATCGGTGAAGCGGTTCTTGGGCGCGAATTCCTCAAGATAGATGGCGCTGGCCACCCCGATCGGCACGGCCAGAACGACCACGACCAGCATCATGTAGAGCGAGCCGACGAAGGCCCCCGCCAGACCGGCCGAAGCCGGCGCGGTGCGGGAATCGGTGTTGGTGAAGATGTGCCAGGCGAAATCCATGCTGATCACGCCATCGGCGGCGAAGCGGTCGGCTATGGCGCGGGTGACGGCGGAAAGCTGCTGGCGGGCGTCGGGCAGGCTGCGGTCGATGGTGCCCTTGAGCCAGTTGTCGGTATCGGCCGAGCCGAGCAGCGCGACGTTGAGGGTCTGGTTGAGCAGGGCCGGATCGTCCTGGTACATCTGGCGCAGGGTGAGCCCGGCATTGTTGTCGACCAGCCGCCGGATATCGGAGGCCTCGGCGTCGAGCTCGGGCATTTCGGCGCGCACCGCCTGCTCGATCAGCGCGGCCCAGTTGATGCCGGCCAGCGCGCGGCGCCAATCGAGGAAGGCCGCTTCATATTGGGCTGCCGAGGCGTAGTCGCTGCGCAAGGGGGCCGGACCGGCAGTGATGACATCTTCATCGAAGGTGACGTCGAGATGCAGCGTGGCCTGGGTGAAGGCGGGCAGGCCCTTGCTCAGCACCTGCCAGAACAGGGTGCCGACCAGCGCCAGCGCGATGGCGATGGCGGCGATGCCGATGCCGCGGAAGATGGCTTCGCCACGGTGGCGCCGTGAGAGGCCGTTGCGGACGCGTTCGCGGCGGTCGAGGGCGGCGGATTGGGACATGTCGCTCATGATCAGTCGTACTGCTCCCGGAACCGGCGCACAATGGTCAGCGCGGCCACGTTGAGGATGAGAGTGAGGACAAAGAGGGTCAGGCCCAGCGCGAAGGCGACGAGGGACTGAGGGCCAGCAAAGTCGGAGTCGCCGGTCAACTGGTTGACGATGGTGACGGTGACGGTGGAGGTCGGTTCGAAGGGATTGAAGCGCAGGACGGGGCTGTTGCCCGCGGCCAGCACCACGATCATGGTCTCGCCGATGGCGCGGGAGACGGCGAGCAGGAAGGCGCCGACAATGCCCGGCAGCGCGGCGGGCAGGATCACCCGGCGGATGGTCTCGGACTGGGTGGCGCCCAGGCCGAGGGAGCCGTCGCGCAGGGATTGGGGCACCTGGCGCAGGATGTCGTCGGAGAGGGACGAGATGAAGGGAATGATCATGATGCCCATGACGAGGCCGGCCGTGGCCGCGCTGGTGGCGCGGATGTCGAGCCCCACCGTCGCGCCGAGGCCGGAGAGGAACGGGCCGACGGTCACCAGGGCGAAGAAGCCATAGACGATGGTGGGAATGCCGGCCAGGATCTCGATCAGCGGCTTGACGACGTTGCGGACGCGCGGATGGGCGTATTGGGAGAGATAGATCGCCGCCATCAGCCCCACGGGCACGGCGAACAGCATGGCGATGGTGGCCACCATTATGGTGCCCCACAGCAGGGGGATCAGGCCGTAATCGCCTTCCGCGCCGGTGCCGGTGGTGGAAAAGCGCGGGTTCCAGACCGTTCCGAAGAAGAAGTCCAGCGGATTGATGAAGGTGAAGAAGCGGATGGCCTCGACCAGCAGCGAGGCGACGATGCCGACTGTGGTCAGGATGGCGACGCCCGAGCAGGCCAAAAGCAGCAGCGTTATGACGCGCTCGACCTGATTGCGGGCCCGCAGGCCGGGAACGATACGGCCGCGCGCATAGAGCAGCGCGCCGATACCGATGATCGCGGCGGCCAGGATGACGATGAGGAAGCCGTAGAGCTGGAACTGGCTGAGCGCGCGGGCCGCCTCGGCCTCGAAGGGCTGGGGCTCGCCGATGATGCCGAAGCCCGAGGCGATGGCCTTGATGCGGGACACCGCATTGACGATCTGGCCGGGCTCGAGGCCGGCGGCGATTTCGGCCGGGATCTGCGAGCGGGCGAACTGGTCGGCCACGCCCGGGCCGAACAGCGCCCAGAGGCCCATGATGAGAGCGGCGGGGATGACCACCCACAGCGCCACCCACACCCCATGATAGATGGGGCGGGAATGCAGTCTCTGCCCGGAGGACTGAGCGACGGCGCGACTGCGCGACCAGCCGGTCTGATAGGCGAGGCCGAGCAGGACCAGAAGCATTGCTGCGATGACGAAGCTGTTCATTCCGAGCTACCCGACCGTATGGGGGTCAAAAGGGAAAGAGGCAGGGACGCGGGAAGCGCCCCTGCCGAAGGGTGGCCGATTACTCGGCGGCAGCCTGAACGCCTTCGTTGAAGTCGGCGACGATCTGGGCGCGGGTGTCGGCTTCGAGCGGGATCAGGCCCGCTTCTTCCAGACGGCCACCGGCACCGGCCATGACGTCGGAGAGGAAGAATTCGACGTATTCGGCAATGCCCGGGACCGCATCAATGTGGGCGCCCTTGACGTAGAACTGCAGCGGACGCGACACCGGGTAGTCGCCGGCCAGGATGGTTTCCATGGAGGGCTCGACGCCCGAAACGGTGGCGACCTTCAGCGTGTCGGTGTTCTGCTCGTAGAAGGACAGGCCGAAAACGCCGATGGTGTCGGTGTTGGACTGCAGGCGCGACAGGGTTTCGGTGTAGTCGCCGGCGATCTCGACCACCACGTCCTGGCGGAAGGTGATGCAGGCGTCGGCATCGTCCACGCCGGCTTCTTCACAACCCGGGACCACGACGCGCTCTTCGAACACTTCGCGGGTGCCGTGGTTGCCGGCCGGAATGGCGAGGGCGATCGGCTGGTCAGGCAGGGAAGAATCGATGTCGGCCCAGCTGGTGTAGGGGTTGTCGACCATCTCGCCATCGACCGGCACCTGAGCGGCCAAGGCCTTGTAAACATGGACAGGTTCCAGAGCGAAGTCGCCCTTGTCGGCGTTGACGGCGAAGACGATTCCGTCATAGCCGATCACGACTTCGCGGATGTCGGTGACGCCGGCGGCGGCGCAGGCCTCGACTTCGGCGGTGCGGATCTTGCGCGAGGCATTGGCGATGTCGATGGTGTTGTCGCCGACGCCTTCACAGAACTGGCGCAGGCCGCCCGAGGAACCGCCCGAACCCACGACGGGGATATTGAACTCGGGGAAGGCCGCGCCGAACTCTTCGGCGACGATGGAAGCGAAAGGCAGAACCGTGGAAGAACCAGCGATCTGAATGGTTTGGCGAGTCTGCGCCTGAGCAGCGGTGGCGCCGAGGGCGACCGTGACGACGGCAAGTGCGGCGCCTGCGTAAAGAGCGGTTTTCATGTCTCTGATCATCCTTCGTGTCAGAAGCGTCCGGGCGTAGAGCCCCCGAATGACCGGCGTTCCGGAGGGAGGCCGTGTCGTGAACGGGGCGAACCTAGAGGCCGCGCCTGAACCTTCTATGTCGTTTGGATGACAGTTCCATGACAGAACATTGGGTTGAAAAGGCGGCATAATTCGCGTTGTGCCCCGCCATGCACCCTGACAATGGCGGTTCCCACGACTCAAATGTGTCAGCGCGGCAGCAAAATCTCGACGCGGGTCCCTTCCCCCAGCCGGGAGCGGATGGACAGCTGGCCGTGATGGCGGGCGACGATGTGCTTGACGATGGCCAGACCCAGCCCGGTGCCCTTCTGCTTGCGGCTCGATTCCGCATCAACACGATAGAAGCGTTCGGTGAGACGGGGGACGTGCTCCTCGGGGATGCCGGGGCCGTGATCGGTGACGGTGATGGCGTAGTGCTCGCCGGTGCGGCTGGTGCAGGTGCCGAGCGCAATCTCGATGTCGCGGCCGCCGCCATATTTGATGGCGTTGTCGGCGAGGTTCTCGACCACCTCGAAAAGCTGCTGGCGGTCGCCCATGACGGTGACGGTCTCGTCGGGCATGGAAAGGTCGAGCTTCACCCCGTTGGTTTCGAGGCGCGGCTCGAGGCTTTCGGCGACCTCGCGCAGCAGGAGGTTGAGGTTGACCGGGGTGGTGGGCCGCACGTGCTGGCGCAACTCGATGCGCGAGAGCGAGAGCAGGTCGTCGATGAGGCTGGTCATGCGCTCGGACTGCGAGCGCATGATGCCCAGGAACCGCTCGCGCGCCTTGGCGTCGCCGGCGGCGGGGCCTTGCAGGGTATCGATGAAGCCCATCAGCGAGGTGAGCGGGGTGCGCAATTCATGGCTGGCATTGGCGATGAAATCGGAGCGCATGCGGTCGGCGCGCTTCTGCTCGGTGAAATCGTAAAGCGTGATGACCGCATAGGAACGCCCGCCGCCCGCCGGCGCGTAGGGGGAGACCGAGACGCGGAACCAGGTGTCGTTGGGGGTGGCGGTGTGAATCTCGCAATGGCGGGGCTGGCCGGTTTCGAGGGCCTCGTCGAGGGCGGCGACCAGATCGGGATCGCGCAGGGTGAAGGCCAGCGGGTCCCCTGCCCTGGCGCGGGGAAATTTGGCGAGCGCGGCCGGATTGGCATGGATCAGCACGGCGCGGTCGTTGACGATGAGGCAGGGCTCGGTGAGGACGGCGGCGAAATCGGTGACGGCCGCGTCCAGCCCCGGCGCGGCGGCGACGGCCGGCTCGGCATTGTGCACCCGCGTGGCGCGCCACAGCATGAAGCTGGCGACGGCGAGGAAGCCGGCGGCGATGACCACGCCTTCGGCGGCCGGCAGGCGGCCGGAAACGGTCAGCGCCAGAACGAGAAGCGCCGCGCCCGCACCCGCCAGAAGCACGGGCGCGATGAGGCCCGTCCGGATGCGGCCCGGCACTCCGGCATCGGGCGTTTGGGGAATCGTCATTGCAATAGGCTCATCCATGGTGCCGATGCCATACCGTAGCGATATGACAGGCACATGATGACGGTTCCGGGCCCGAATTCAATGCCTTGGACTTCGCCAGCTTAAAACGTGAACCGCTTGCGGCCCGGGCGGGCGCCGTCGCTGCCGTCGGAGCGAAAGCCGAGCTTTTCCAGCAGGCGCCAGGAGGGACGGTTCTCGGGCCGGCATTCGGCGACGAGGCGGCGGCCGGGCCAGGCGGCGCGCAGGGTCTCGATCATGCCGGTGGCGGCCTCGGCGGCAAAGCCCTGCCCGCGCGCCGCCGGCGCGAACCAGTAGCCGAGCTCGATCTCCTGATCGCCGCGCAAATGGGTGCCCACCGTGCCGACCAGGGCCGGGCCGTCGAACACCCCCCAGAAGCAATCGCGGCCATCGCCTTCCCCGGCCAGCAGTTGGGCGGCATCGGCAAGGGTGAAGGGCTGGCTGAGGAAATGCACCATGTCGAGAATGGCCGGATCGTCGGTCAGGGCGTGGAAGGCCGCCGCATCCCCCGGGCCGAGCGGGCGGAGGGAGAGGCGCGCGGTGGCAAAGCCGGGCATGGCGGAGAGAGAAGCGGCCATCCTTGTCCCCCGATCAGTTCAGCGCTTGTCGCGGCGCTCGAAGCCGCGGCGGATGGCGCGCAGGCCGAAGAACACGGCGACCAGCGCGATGGGCGAGAGGATGGAGATGACGAGGGTCTTGCTCCAGCCGGTGGCTTCCAGCGGCCCGGCCAGCGCATAGCCCAGAATGCCGATGAGATAATAGGTGATGGCGATGGTCGACAGCCCTTCGACCGTATGCTGGAGCCGGAACTGGCTGCGCGCCGTCTCGGCGATGGTGTCGAGCACCGCCTTGTTCTGGATCTGCATGTCGAGGCTGATGCGCACATTGAGCAGTTCGACGGCGCGTTCGAGCTTTTCGAGCAGCACGGCCAGCCGCTTGTCCATGGCCTCGCAGGTGGCCAGCGCCGGTTCGACCCGGTTGCCGACGAAGCTGGCCAGCGACGAGCCCGGCCCCAGCGTCGTCTCGCGCAGCTTTTCCAGCCGGCGCTTGAGGATGGCGCCATAGGCATAGGAGGCGGCGAAGCGATAGCTGAGCTTTTCCGAAATCTGGCCCGAGCGCACCGACAGATCGTGCAGGCGCTTCAAACGCTCCTGCACCGCATCGGTGCTTTCGACCGAGGACAGGTCGGTGAGGACTTCGGTCAGCTCGGTTTCCACGGCGCGCAGCTCGGGCGAGGTGGCGCGGGCCAGCGGCAGGGCGAGCAGCGCCATGCCGCGATAGGTCTCCGCCTCGAGGATGCGCCGCAGGGTGATGGCGCGCCGCAGGGGCGACAGCGCGCCGGCGGCGAATTCGAAGCGGATGAACTTGTCCTGGTCGGGCACGAAATCGGTGGCGAGCTGGGCATTGCCATATTCGACCGCGACGAGGCAGAGGCTGGTATAGGTGAAGGAGGACAGCGCGCGCTCGGGCAGTTCGGCCTCGTCGAGCACGTCGACGCGCATGGCGCCGACCAGTTCGGCCCCGCCCACGGCCCCCAGCCCGATATCGTCGGGCCAGTTTTCCGCGTCGTTGAGCGCGCCATGCCAGGTGATGGTAATGAATTCGGTGTGAAATTCCCAGGTGACCGAGCGGGTGGCGGTCTCGAAGCGGTATTGGCGCGTGGTGTGGTCGCTGCCGATATCATGACCGCTTCGCTCGGCGAAGGCGGCGAACTCGTCGAGCGCCTTGCGCAGGCCCCCGGAGCGATCGGGCACCGCCAGCACGAGCCGACGCACCCGCACGCCGGGGGCGATCATTTCGATCGGGCGGGCGTGCAGCTCGGCGAGGACGGTATAGCGATAGGGATGTTCGGCGATGGGGGCAGCGCTCATGCGGGTTGGCCGGGGCTCGAGGAAAAAGGAGGGCTATTCAGTCGTTGGTTTATCGCGTTTCCAGTTTAACGCGGACCGGAGCGATCCCCCATTGGCCATTGGTGTGGTGCGCGCATCTGCCCCACCTTCCTCGCAGAGTTTTTCGCCCCTGCCCTAGGCTGAATCGACATTCATCGCATCCACAGCATTGCTGCGGCGAGTTGCAAGAAGCTTAGGAAGTGGGTCGCGCG
>NZ_QQNH01000020.1 GCF_003345525.1 Pelagibacterium lacus | reverse complement strand
TCCCCGGGTTACGCGGATACCGAGATCCCAAAATCCCGGATGCATGGGGCGATGATCGCTTCATACTCTAACTACCACAGGACGAGGCGTTCATCGCCCCATGCCAGCCTGCTCCATCCCTCCGCGGCGCGAAAATCGCCGGCGGACACTTCGGCGTGCTGCAAATGCCGCCTTGTCAAACGCGGTGCCTTCCTATAAACGCGCCAGTGGGCCATCCCTTCCCAACGAGGGACGCCCATCTGTAAGGATGGAGCAACATGACAGATATTTCTGCCGCCACGCGCGTGGCGAAGCCGGATGTGCGTCCGGAAAACCCCAATTTCTCTTCAGGTCCTTGCGCGAAGCGTCCCGGGTGGACGATCGAGGCGCTGTCGGGCGCGCTGACCGGCCGGTCGCACCGCGCCAAGCCGGCCAAGGCACGCATCAAGCGCGCCATCGACCTCACCCGCGAATTGCTGGAAGTGCCGGAGGATTACCTCATCGGCATCGTCCCGGCCTCCGATACCGGCGCCGTGGAAATGGTGCTGTGGGGCATGCTGGGCGCCCGCGGGGTCGACATGCTGACCTGGGAATCGTTCGGGGCCGGCTGGGTCACCGACGTCCAGAAGCAGCTGAAGCTCGACGATGTGCGCGTGCTCAAGGCCGGATATGGCGAGTTGCCCGATCTCTCCCAGGTCGATTTCGCCCGCGATGTGGTCTTCACCTGGAACGGCACCACCTCGGGGGTGCGCGTCCCCGATGCCGAGTGGATTCCGGCCGACCGCGAGGGACTGACCATTTGCGACGCCACCTCCTCGGCCTTCGCCCAGGACATGGATTTCGCAAAGCTCGACGTGGTGACCTTCTCCTGGCAGAAGGCGCTGGGCGGGGAAGCGGCCCATGGCATCCTGATCCTCTCGCCGCGCGCCGTCGAGCGGCTGGAGACCTTCACCCCCGACCGGCCGCTGCCGAAGATCTTCCGCCTCACCAAGGGCGGCAAGCTGATGGCCGATATCTTCGAGGGCGCCACCATCAACACCGTGTCGATGCTCTGCGTCGAGGATGCGGTCGACGCCATGGAATGGGGCATGGAGATCGGCGGATTGAAGGCCATGCAGGCCCGCGCCGACGCCAATGCCAAGGCGGTTTCCGATTGGGTAGCCCGCACCGATTGGGTCGATTTCCTCGCCGCCGATCCGGCCGTGCGCTCCAACACCTCGGTGTGCCTGAAGATCGTCGATCCGGCGGTTGCGGCTCTTGATGACGACGCCCAGGCCAGGCTGGCCAAGGCCGTGGTCTCCCGCCTCGACAAGGAAGGCGTCGCCTACGATATCGGCGGCTATCGCGATGCGCCGACCGGCTTCCGCATCTGGTGCGGCTCGACGGTGGAGACCTCCGATCTCGAAAAGCTTGGGCCGTGGCTCGACTGGGCGTTTGCCGAGGAAAAGAAGGCCGCGCTGGCCTGATCTTTCGCGTGCGCGCCGGCTGGCGCGCCGCTTTTCCCACATTTGCAGATTTGATGGAGGGCGACATGCCCAAGGTACTCGTTTCGGACAAGATCAGCCCGGCGGCGATCGAGATTTTCAAGAACAACGGCGTCGAGGTGGACTATCTGCCCGATCTCGGCAAGGACAAGGACAAGCTGGCCGAGGTCATCGGGCAGTATGATGGCCTCGCCATCCGCTCGGCCACCAAGGTGACCGAAAAGATCCTCGAGCGGGCCGACAATCTCAAGGTGATCGGGCGGGCCGGCATCGGGGTCGACAATGTCGATATCCCGGCGGCCACCGCCAAGGGCGTCATCGTCATGAACACCCCGTTCGGCAATTCGATCACCACCGCCGAGCACGCCATTTCCATGATGCTGGCGCTGGCCCGGCAGATCCCGGAGGCCGATGCGTCGACGCGGGCCTCCAAATGGGAAAAGAACCGCTTCATGGGCGTCGAGGTCACCAACAAGGTTCTGGGGCTGATCGGCGCAGGCAATATCGGCTCGATCGTCGCCGACCGCGCCCAGGGCCTCAGGATGAAGGTGATCGCCTATGACCCGTTCCTCACGCCCGAGCGGGCCGTGGATCTGGGTGTCGAAAAGGTCGAGCTCGACGACCTCCTGGCCCGGGCCGATTTCATCACCCTGCACACGCCGCTGATCGATGCGACCCGCAACATCATCAACGCCGAAGCCTTCGCCAAGATGAAGGACGGGGTCCGCATCGTCAATTGCGCCCGTGGCGGGCTGATCGACGAGGCAGCGCTGAAAGAGGCGTTGGAATCGGGCAAGGTCGCCGGGGCGGCGCTCGACGTGTTCCTCGAGGAGCCGGCCAAGGACAACCCGCTGTTCGACATGCCCAACGTCATCTGCACCCCGCATCTGGGCGCGTCGACCACCGAGGCGCAGGAGAATGTCGCGCTGCAGGTGGCCGAGCAGATTTCGGCCTATCTCGTCTCGGGCGAGATCACCAATGCGCTCAACTTCCCCTCGATCTCGGCGGAAGAGGCCCCGCGCCTCACCCCCTTCGTCAAGCTGGCCGAGCATCTGGGCTCGTTCGCGGGGCAGCTCACCGAGACCGCCATCAAGGGCATCAGGATCGAGTTCGAAGGCGACGTCGCCGCGCTCAACACCCGCCCCATGGTGGCCGCGGCGCTCTATGGCGTGCTCACCCCGCTGCTGGGCGATGTGAACATGGTCTCGGCACCCACCCTCGCCAAGGAGCGCGGCATCGCGGTGGAGACCACCAATCGCGAGCAGGTCGGCGCCTATGACAACCTCATCCGGCTGACGGTGATCACCGAGCGGCAGGAACGCAGCGTCGCGGGCACGGTCTATGGCAGCAAGGCGCCGCGCATCGTCGAGGTCAAGGGCATCACGCTCGAGGCCGAGCTGACCCCCTCCATGCTCTACATCACCAATGAGGACAAGCCGGGCTTCATCGGGCGCCTGGGCACGCTGTTGGGCCAGCTCGACATCAATATCGCCAATTTCAACCTGGGCCGGGTCGAGCAGGGCAAGGATGCCATCGCGCTGGTCTCGATCGATGGCGAGTTGACCGATGACCGTCTGGCCCAGATTGCCGGGCTGGAAGGCGTGGTGCAGGCGAAAAAGCTCGGCTTCAACGTCTGACCGCATTGCCGACAAACGTGCAAGGGGCCGGTTCAACCGGCCCTTTTTGCCATCTAGAGTGTTTCCAGGATAAGTGGGCACCACTTATCCGGTTCGGAAACGCGACAAAACAATGACGTAGAGCGTCTGATCTGATTGAATCAGATCAGACGCTCTACGGCTGCGGCTTGAGGATATCGCGCAGATTGCGCCGGGCGGCATATTCGGCCAGCGCGATGCCGGCGATGATGAACAGCGCGGCAATGAAGTGGAAGGTTTCCACCCGCTCGCCCAGCATCAGCACGGCCAGCGCCGCCCCGAACACCGGAATGAGGTTGATGAACAGGCTGCCGCGATTGGGGCCGATCAGTTCCACGCCGCGGGCATAGGTCATCTGGGCGATGATCGAGGGGAACAGCACCACATAGGCCACCACCACCCAGCCGCGCCAGCTCATGGCGAGGACGTCCGAGATCAGTCCCGCCGGGCCGGACCCGAACAGGGCCTGATAGACGATGGAGGTGAGGGCAGCGAAAAAGCTCGTGGCGGCGATGAAGCTCATCCAGCCGATTTTCGGCTTGTAGCGCAGCACCAGCGAATGGATGGCGTACAGCAGGGCGGCGAGCAGCATCATGGCGTCGCCGAGATTGACGTCGAGGCCGAGGACGCGCAGCGGCGCGCCATGGGTCGCCACATGGATGATGCCGTAAATGGTCAGCGCCACGCCGATGATGTGCAGCGCCGAGGCCCGCACGCGGAAGGCGAGGAAATTGCCCACCATGACCAGCACCGGAATGGCGGCCTGGATCATGGCGATATTGACAGCGGCGGTGAAGGTGGTGGCGCCGTAGAGCAGCACGTTGAAGCTCACGAACCCCACCGCGCCATAAAAGGCGAGCCAGAAGGCGCCGCGCCGGATTTCGGCCCATTCGGCCCGGACCGAGGACCAGGCGAAGGGCAGGATGACGAGGAAGGCGAGCACCCAGCGCATGGCCGAAAGGCCGAGGGGATCGAGTTCGCCGATCGCATATTTGCCCGCAATGATGTTACCGCCCCAGAACAAAGCCGAAAGCGTGAGGAGCAGGATCGGTCGGTCGAGGAGCGAGGAGGAGGCTTTGCCGGCGCGCGTGGGGTGGTCAGTCTTTGTCATAACGGGCCTTGTGCTTTATAGAACCCGGACTTATCAGCGTTTTGCCCGCAACTGAATGGTAAACTAGAATGCGGGCTCTGGGTTGAAGCCTTTTGGAAATGACCGCGCGGCAGCGGACGCGCGGAAAGCGAGACAAGGATCGTTGGCGTAAATGGCGAATGTGGTTGTGGTCGGCTCCCAATGGGGCGACGAGGGCAAGGGCAAGATCGTTGACTGGCTGTCCGAGCGCGCCGATGTGGTCGTGCGCTATCAGGGCGGCCACAATGCCGGCCATACGCTCGTCATCGACGGGGTGAGCTACAAGCTGTCGCTGCTGCCCTCGGGCCTGGTGCGCGGCAAGTTCTCGGTGATCGGCAATGGCGTGGTGGTCGATCCGCATCACTTCGTCATGGAAGTGGACAAGATTGCCGGGCAGCGCATCTCGGTCACCCCCGAGGTGCTGCGCATTGCCGAGAACGCGCCGCTGATCCTGTCGCTGCACCGCGAGCTGGACGCGCTGCGCGAGGATTCCAATTCCGGGCTCAAGATCGGCACCACGCGCCGCGGCATCGGGCCGGCCTATGAGGACAAGGTGGGGCGCCGCGCCATCCGGGTGTGCGACCTGGCCGAGCCCGAGACGCTGATGGACAAGATCGAGCGGCTGCTGACCCATCACAATGCGCTGCGGCGCGGCATCGGCGCCGCCGAGATTTCCGCCCAGGCGATCCATGACGAGCTGATGGCGGTGGCCGACAAGATCCTGCCCTTCATGGACCGGGTGTGGGAACTGCTCGACGAGCGGCGGCGCAAGGGCGAGCGCATCCTGTTCGAGGGTGCGCAGGGCGCGCTGCTGGACAATGACCACGGCACCTATCCCTTCGTCACCTCCTCGAACACCGTGGCCGGACAGGCGGCGCCGGGGTCCGGGCTGGGGCCGGCGGCGGTCGATTACGTCCTGGGGATCACCAAGGCCTACACGACCCGGGTGGGCGAGGGGCCGTTCCCGACCGAGCAGGATAATGAAATCGGGCAGTTCCTTGGCGAAAAGGGGCACGAGTTCGGCGTGGTCACCGGGCGCAAGCGGCGCTGCGGCTGGTTCGACGCGGTGATCGTGCGCCAGACGGTCAGGACCTCGGGAATCCATGGGATCGCGCTCACCAAGCTCGACGTGCTGGACGGCATGGACGAGATCAAGGTCTGTGTCGGCTATGAGCTCGATGGGGAGCGGATCGACTATCTGCCCGCCTCAATGGGGGCACAAAGTCGAGTCAAGCCAATCTATGAGACGCTGGACGGCTGGAAAGAGACCACTGCGGGGGCGCGCAGCTGGGCCGAACTGCCGGCCCAGGCGATCAAATATGTCCGCCGTGTCGAGGAATTGATCGGGGCGACGGTGGCGCTGTTGTCCACCAGTCCGGAACGCGAAGACACGATTTTGGTGCAGGACCCGTTTCAAGATTGAATTTTCTTGTTAGAAACAATTTTGTCACAACGCCGGCAGAAACGATGTTGAGTAGATAATGGCCGACTATCGCGAACTCTTGCGCAAGGCGATCGACGCCCTGCCGGACAATACGGGTGCCAATCGCCGCGCAGTTTACGAGAAGGCGCGCACCGCCCTCGTGACGCAATTGCGGGCCATCGAGCCGCCCTTGCCGGCGCGCGAGATCACCACGCACCGGCTGGCGCTGGAGGACTGCATTCGCGAAGTCGAGCACGAGGCGACCGAGAGACTGCTCGGCCGCTTCCGCGCCGTGGAGGCAGAGGAGGCCGAGGAGCTCGTTCCGGAGCCCGAGGCTTCCGAAGTCGAAATCGAGCCCGAGATCGAGCCCGAGCCTGAACCGAAGCCGGACGTGGTGGAGGACGATTTTGTCGTCGCCGATGCCCCGCCCGACGATGACTTCCCCCAGGAGCCGGAACCGGACCTGCCGGAGGCGGCGGAAGACGCGCCGGCCGGGGAGGACGACCGGTTCGACGTGGAGGCGCCGTCCCGCGAACCCGAGCCCCCCGACGCACAGGGCGCCGAGGAGGGATGGGACGTCGAACCCCGGATGGGCGGCGAGCCCGAATTCGGCGACCATTTCGAAGATTTTTCCGAGGATCAGCCGGCCGAACCCGTCGAGCCGGTTTGGGACCCGAGCGGGGCGGACGCAGCGGCGGACGCCATCAATGCCGAGGCGCAGCGCCATGAGCAGCCCGAGCCGCAGGCGCCCGGCTATGGCGGCGGCTCGATCGAGGATATCATCGCCGCCGCCGAACTGGCTTCGGCCGGCGCCCGGCAGGAAGAGGTCGAGGCTTCCGAGGCCGACGCCCTGGAGACCGAAGACGAGCCGGCCCCGCGAGAAGAGGCCCGGGTCATTCCCTTCGCGACCCCGCATCGGGACGATCCCACCGCAGCGCCGGAAGAGCGGCATTTCCTCCTCAGCGAAGCCGAGATCGCGCCGGTGCATCGCTCTCCATTGGTCGATCTGCATGGCCGGCCCCTCAGCGTCAGCGCCCCGGACAGTGTGCCGGGCACCGCGATGTCGAGCGTGCGCGAGGTCGATGTCGAGCCGGACGTTCTTAAGCGCCCCGAGATTTCCGATGCCCAAGTGGCGATCGATCGGGCGATTGCCGCCCTCGATCGGGAAGCCCAGGGAAGTCCGGCCCAGGAGCGGTCGGACGAGGACGCGGCGCCCATCGCCTCGGACGCGGGCATGGAGCCCGAGGACGACGCCGAGGCGCGCGATGACAGGTCGGGCGGCGGTCCGGGGGCGCTCACCATCTTCCTTTTGATCTCGGTGCTGCTGCTGGTCGGTGGCGGCGCAGCGGGCTATTGGGCCTGGCAGCAGGGCTATATCGATCTCAACTCGGTGTTTGCTCAGGGCGACACGCCCCCGACCACCGAGGTGGCCGCGACCGATCTTCCCTCCGAAGCCACGCCGGCGGAAACCCCCGGGACGGTGCCGGCGCCTTCGGCGACCAACACCACGCCCGAGGTGCCGGTGGCGCCCGGCGAGGTCGATGGTTCGGCCCTTCCGGGGGGCGAGCCGGTGGCAACCGAGACCCCGGCCACCAATACCGGCCAACCGGAAGCGAGCTTCGAGGACCGGCTGCCGGCCGAAGCCGACGAGCCGCTCGATCCCGCCAATGGCGCGACCGAGCAGCCCGCCGTCGTGGCGCTCGGCCAGGGGCTGCAATCGCTGCTGCTCGAGGAGCAGCCCAGCGGCATGACCGGTGCCGTGCCCTATTCGGGCAGCGTGGAATGGTCGCGCGGCACCGATGAGCTGGGCAATCCCACCATCGTCGCCAATGCTTCGATCCCGGCCCGCAATCTCGATGTCGAGGTGCTGATCCGCCGCAATGGCGACGCCAATCTGCCGGCCAGCCATCTGATGGAGGTCAAGTTCGACGTCGCCGAGAGCTTTATCGGCGGATCGATCGCCAATCTGCCGGGGGTGCTGCTCAAGGATGAGGAACTGGTGCAGGGCCAGCCCCTGACCGGCGCCTCGGCGCGGATCGTGGGCAATTCGTTCCTGTTTGCGCTGTCGAGCGCCAGCGAGATCGATGTGCAGAACAATATCGGTCTTTTGACCGATCGCGGCTGGATGGACCTCGCCATGGTCTATGGCACCGGACGCCGGGCCATCATGACGCTGGAAAAGGGCGAGGAAGGCAGCGAGATCTTCAACGACGTGCTGGACGCCTGGGCGGCGCTCGATGCCGCCGCGAACGGGAGCGACGCCGCCGACAGCCCCGGCGCCTGAGGCGCCAATTCCCCCTTATCGCGGCCGCGTCACTTCGGTGGTGCGGCCGTTTTTTATGCGGTAATGGCGCTGGGCCAGGGCGGCGATGTCGCTGGACTGGTGCGAGACCAGGATGGCATGCCATCCCCATTCGACGATCAGCCGGGCAATCGTCTCGCGGATGGGCCCCGCCGTTTCCTCGTCGAGCCCGCTAAAGGGCTCGTCGAGCAGCAGGACGGGGCGGTTGCGCAGCAGCGTGCGGGCCAGCGCTACGCGCTGGCGCTGCCCGCCCGAGAGATTGGCGGCCCGCCGGTTCGCGAGGCCGGAAAGGCCCATGCGTTCGAGCGCGTCGCGCACCCTCTGGTCGGTGGGCGCAACCCGGTTGCCCAGACCCAGCGCCACATTGGCCCCGGCTGAAAGATGCTCGAAGACATTGTCGGACTGAAAGAGGATCGAGACCGGCCGGCTTTCGGGCGGCAGCGGCAGGATGGAGCGTTCGTCGAGCCGGATGTCGCCCGATTGGGGGGTGAGAAAGCCGGCGATGAGATCGAACAGGGTGGATTTGCCCGATCCCGATGCGCCTTCGAGGCTGACGCATTCACCGGGGGCGACGGTGAGGTCGAAGGCAAAATCCATTTCGCCCTGGGGATAGCGGAAGGCGAGGCCGGAAATCTCAAGCATGGGTGAGCTTTTCGAACAGTTTGGGAATGCCGACAAAGGCGGTGACGCTGAGGATGAGCAGCACGGCCGCGATGGCTTCGGCGTCATTGGTGCGATAGGCACCGAAGGCCCGGTACATCATCCAGGGCAGGGTTGAGAATTCCGAGGTGCCGAACAGCGAGATGACCCCGAGATCGCCGAGGGAAAAGACGAAGGCGACGGCGAGGGCATAGCCCAGCGGCTGGCCCAGCAGCGGCCATTCGATGCGCCGCCATTGGGTGAGCGAGCTCAGCCCGAGGGCGCGGATCAGCCGGGCGTGGCGATTGAGCAGCGCTTCGAGAGGGGGCGCGAGGGCGGCGAACACGAAGGGCAGGGCGAGGAGCGCGTTGGCGATGACCAGCACCACCGGGGCCGCCATGGCAGTCGGGATGCCCAGGAACCGCGCCAATAGAAAAAAACCCAGCGAGAGCACCACGGCGGGCACGGCGAGATAGGTGAAGACCGGCAGGCCGAGGGCGGCGCGGGCCGGGCGATTGCCGGCCATCATGGCGCGGGCCATGGCCAGTCCGAGGGCCAGGGCGAGCGCCAGCAGCGCCGACAGCGTGCCGATGGCAAGGCTGGTTCCCGTGGCGCGCCAGAAGGCCGGCTGGCTCAGAAGCGAGCCCATGGCCGGGCCGAGGCCGCGCATGAGGACGACGGCGAGGGGCGCGATGAAGCCGATGAGCAGCAGGGCGAGGAGACCGGCCTGCATCAGGCTCACGGCGCGGCGCTCCGGCCAGACGATCTGCGTCCGGCGCCCGAACAGGGTGGCGGCCGGGGAGAGCGTCGTCGCGGGGATGATGATGGCGGCGCAGACCAGCAATTGCACCAGCGCCAGCTTGACCGCGGCGCCGAGATCGAAATCGAGGCGCACGGACTGGTAGATGGCGACCTCCAGCGTCTGGTTGGCCGGTCCTCCGCCCAGCGTGAGAACGATGGGAAAGCTGGTGAAGCACAGAAGGAAAATCGTCGCGGCGAGGCCGGGGATCGAGCTGGCGAGGGCCGGGGCGTCGATGACGGCGAAGCGGCGCCCGGCCGAGAGGCCGAGGCTGCGGCCCAGCTTGAGCTTTTCGGGAGGGATGGCGGCGAGCCGGTCGATGAAGATGCGGCCGGCAAAGGCGCCGTTGAGGATGACATGGGCCGCGATTATGCCCCCGAGCCCGAAGATCGATCCACCGGTCGATTGGCCGAAAAGGCCCAGCACCGCATTGGCCCAGCCATTGCGGCCCCAGATGCCCACAAGTCCGGAGACGACCACCAGGGCCGGCAGGACCAGCGCGGTGGAAAGCAGGCCGATGACCAGCGCGCGGCCCGGAAAGCGTAGGCGGTCGATGGTCCAGGCGATGGCGATGCCGGTCGCGATGGAGAGGACGGTCGAAATCCCCGCCTGTATGGCCGACATGCGGACCAGATGCCCGATATCGGCGACGTTGGACCCGGTGGTGGGGAAGCGCTGTCCCGCGATCCACAGGGTGGCGAGCAGGGACACGATCAGCACCGCGATCGCCAGCGCAATCGCAATGCCGGTGAGAAGGCGGCCGGGCCGCCAGGCAAGAAGGGACCCGGCCGTCATCGCTATTGCAGGGCCGCGAAGGCTTCGTCGATCCAGGCGCGGGTATTGGCCGTCACCGCCTCGGCATCGAGCAGCAAGGCCGGCTGGGGATCGATCATGGCGTCGAAGCCGGGGTTGAGCCCGCCTTCGGGCTCGGTCACCGGATACATCCAGTTGGTTTCCGGGATCACCGCCTGGGCTTGGGGAGAAACCAGATAGGCGAGGAATTCGCGGGCCAGTTCCTGGTCGGGGCTGGCGGCGAGGATGCCGGCCACCTCGATCTGGGTATAGTGGCCCTGGGTGAACTTGGCGGCCTGATAGCGGTCCTCGTCCTCGGCGATGACGTGATAGGCGGGCGAGGTGGTGTAGGAGAGCACCATATCGGCCTCGCCGGACAGGAACAGATCGTAGGATTCGGACCAGCCGGAGGTGACGGTGAGGACGTGGGGCGCCAGCCCCTGCCAGATGTCGCTGGCCCCGTCGCCATAAAGGGCCTTGATCCAGAGGATAAGGCCGAGGCCGGGCGTCGAGGAGCGCGGGTCCTGGATCACCACCTTGAAATCGTCGGGAAGAGCGATCAGGTCCTCGAAGCTCGCCGGCGGGGTGGCGAGGGTTTCGGTGTCATAGACGAAGGCGAAATAGCCGTAGTCGAAGGGGACGAAGACCTCATCGGTCCAATCGAGCGGGATGTCGAACGCGGGGAGGTCGAGGCCATGCTCGACGAACAGCCCCGTCGCCATGCCCTCGCCGATGGTCGCGGTATCCAGCCCCAGCACGATATCGGCCCGGGTGGTTTCCGCTTCGAGCTGGACGCGCCGCAGGGCGGAGATGGAATCCTCGGCGGAGACGAAATCCAGCGTGCAGCCGCATTGCGCCTCGAAGCCCTCCTTGAGGGCCGGCCCGGGGCCCCAATCGGCCGCGAAGGCGTCATAGGTATAGACGGTGAGGGTGGGGGTATCCTGCGCGATGGCCGGAAGCGCGAGCGCTCCTAGGGCTGCCGCATACAGGCTCGTTCTGATCACACGGACCATTCGGGTTCGTCCTTTCATCGGCCGCACGGGCATGACCCATGCGGCAAGCCAATCGTTGCGGTCAGTGTTGGACGAGGGGGAAAGAGGCTATGGCAGGGCGGACGTCAATGGGCCTTGCCATCTCGTACTTCCTCCGCCAGCATGACCTGGTTCAGGTTCCATGGGTATTTCTCAGCCCCTTCGATTCGAAGAGGCACCCCAGCGAGACAAGGCGACACTATAGAGGTGCAGGTTTCAGTGCAAGGGGCCCGAACGCCGACCCACCGCTCGTTGCGGTTCGACGGTCCGCTGCTCGTGGTGGGCGGCGGGCGCGTGGAGCGCGATCTGCTGCTGGCCCTTGCGCCGCGATGCGCGGGTCTTGTCGGTGCCGATATCGGGGGCGAAGTGCTGCTCGATGCCGGGCTGGCGCCCGATGCGGTGATCGGGGATATGGATTCGGTGGCCGATCCGGGCCGGTTTCCCGCGCAGACCGAGGTGATCGCGCTGGCCGAGCAGGACACCACCGATTTCGAGAAATGCCTCTATTCGACCCAGGCGCCCATCACCCTGGCCATCGGCATGACCGGAGGGCGGCTCGATCATACGCTGGCGGCGCTGCACGCGGTCGCCCGCCATGCGCATCGACGGCGCATCGTTCTCATCGACGAGCACGATCTGGCGCTGGGGGTTTCCGGTTCGATGGCGCTGGCCGTCGGGACGGGGGCGCGGGTTTCCATCTATCCGCTTGGCCGCACGGAGTTTGCGGGATCGAAGGGGCTGCTCTATCCCCTCGACGGTCTGGTCATGGAGCAGGGCAAGGCGATCGGCACCTCGAACGCGGCCGTCGCCGACACGATCGAGATCACGGTTGCCCCGGGCCCCCAGGGCCCGTGGCTGCTGATCCTTGATCGGGGATTGATCGACGCGATCCTATAGAAGCGGCGCGATCGGCAGGGGAGCGGCGAGAACCTTGTCCACGCGCCGGCCGTCCATGTCGACCACCTCGAAGCGCCATCCCTCGTGTTCGAGCACTTCGCCAGTGGCGGGGATGTGCTGCATGTGGTCGATGATGAAGCCGGCCAGGGTCTGATAGTCGCGCTTTTCCGGCAGGTCGAGGCCGAGCCGGTCGGCGAGTTCGTCCGCCGTGAGGCTGCCGGCCAGCAGCCAGGAGCCGTCCTCGCGCCTCACCGCCTCGTCGTCCTCATTGTCGTCGAGATCGGATTTGAACACGCCGGCAATGGCTTCGAGAATATCGGCGGGGGTGACGATCCCCTCGAAATGCCCGTATTCGTCGAGCACCAGGGCCAGGGGAAAATCGGCCTGGCGCAGCGTATCGAGCACGTCGAGCGCGCCCATGGTGTCGGGCACCACCTGCGGCGTACGCAGGAGCCGCTTCAGCGCGCGGTGGTCCTTGGGCTGGGCGGCGAAATATTCCCGCATCACCAGGACGCCGATGATGTTGTCGGAATCTTCGCTGGCGATGGGCACGCGCGAGTGGCGCGCCTTGTTCAACTGGGCCTGCAGCACCGTGAAATCCTCGTCGAACATCATCAATTCGACATCGGTGCGCGGGGTCATGACCGACCGGGCCCGCCGGTCCGACAGGCGGAGTACGCCGGCGATCATGCGCTTTTCGTCGCGTTCGATCACCCCGGTTTCGGCGGCCTGGGCGACCATGGACTTGATTTCCTCCTCGGTCACCGTGTCTTCATTGGTCTCGCTCATGCCCAATATGCGGAAGATCAGCCGCGTCGACGCATCGAGCAGCCAGACGACGGGGGCTGCGATGCGCGAGAGGGTGGCCATGGGAGAGGCGACGAGACACGCGATGGCCTCGGCATTGCGCAGGGCGAATTGCTTGGGCACCAGTTCGCCGATCACGACCTGCAGATAGGTGATGATGGCCACGACGCCGCCATAGCCCAGCGCGGACGATGCGGTCTCCGGCAGGCCGGCCGCGTAGAGCGCCTCGGCGAGCGAACCGCCGAGGGTGGCGCCGGAAAAGGCGCCGGCCACGATGCCGATAAGGGTAATGCCGACCTGTACGGTCGAAAGGAAGCGGCCAGGCTGCTCTGCAAGAGCAAGGGCGGCGGAGGCTCCGCGCTGGCCACGCTCGGACATGGAACGCAAGAGTGGCTTGCTGGCCGAGACGACGGCGAGTTCGGACATGGCGAACACGCCGTTGAGCAGGATCAGACCTGCGACGATAGCTATTTCTATCATGTGGGACAGATCGGCCCGGGGGCGATCCGATTTCATCTTTCAGTCAGTTTCGGGAGCGCACACAATGGTTCGCGCGCGCCCCGTCGTCAATGCACTGCTTGCGCGCGGGCGGCTTCTTTGACCGCATCCTGCACCTTTTCGAAGGCTCTTACCTCGATCTGGCGGATACGTTCGCGCGAAACGTCGTATTCCTGCGCCAGTTCCTCGAGGGTGGAGGGGCTTTCCTGCAGCCGCCGAGCCTTGAAGATGGCCCGCTCGCGATCGTTGAGCACTTCCATGGCGCCTTCGAGCAGCCCCATGCGTTCGTCGAACTCCTGGCTCTCGCCCAGCACTTCTTCCTGGTCGGGTGCTTCATCGACGAGCCAGTCCTGCCACTGGCTGGTGCCCTCGTCGGCGCGCATGGGCGCGTTGAGCGAGGCATCGCCGGTGAGGCGCTGGTTCATGGACACCACATCGTCCTCGCTGACCTTGAGCGTGGTCGCGATCTGCTTGATCTGGTCGGGATGGAGGTTCCCGTCATCGAGTGCAGCGATCTGGCCCTTCAAGCGCCGGAGATTGAAGAACAGGCGCTTCTGGGCGGCGGTGGTGCCGATCTTGACCAGCGACCAGGAGCGCAGGACATATTCCTGGATCGAGGCCCTGATCCACCACATGGCATAGGTCGCTAGACGGAAGCCCTTGTCGGGCTCGAAGCGTTTGACCGCCTGCATCAGGCCGACATTGCCTTCCGAGATCACCTCGGAAATCGGCAGGCCATAGCCGCGATAGCCCATGGCGATCTTGGCGACGAGGCGCAGATGCGAGGTGATCAGCTTCTGGGCGGCTTCGGGATCGGAATGCTCCTTGTAGCGCTTGGCGAGCATGAATTCCTCGTCAGCGTGGAGCATGGGAAACTTGCGAATTTCCTGAAGATAGCGATTGAGCCCGTTCTCCGAGCTAAGGACAGGAAGATTGGTCTGGGCCATTGTCAGCACCCCCTTTATCAGCCCCCGGTATCCCCGGCGAGCGTTTGCCGCATCGACGCCCATTGCGGCACGTGTGCGGACTATGTTGGAGTGAATATAGGTTTCAATTCGGCGATTACATCCCCGGCTCGCGAATTTCTGATATCCGCGGAGTGCATGGGTCGGCGCCGAAGTCTCTTGGCTCGAACGTGGCCGCAGCCAATTGGTTGCATGGAGCGTGCGCAGATGGTATCGGGCTCATTGTCACAGGGGTGCTCCGATTGCCGGGGCTGAGATGCGGATTGGCCGCGAACCCTCAAGCTGATCTGGATAATACCAGCGGAGCGAGATGGCTTTCTCGATAGGGCCTTGCCGTAGACACATATGCGTGATGGAGGACCGCGCCCAGCGCGCGGCGTCCATTGGCGCATGCGATCGCGGGGCCGGTGCTGAGTATCCGGGCGGGTGGCGAACCCTACTCATGCACAGGTGAAGATCATGCGATTTACCCCCCTTCTGTCCCTTGGACTGCTTCTGGCAACCCTGCCGGCAAATGCCGCCGAGCCGGTCAGCGTGGTGCCGGACTGGACGCCCAATACCAATTTCGTCGGCATCTATGTCGCCGAAGTGTTGGGGTTTTACGAGCAGGCCGGTCTCGAGGTCGAGATCGTTCCGCTCGGCAGCGCGGCCGATATGGGCATTTATGGCGTCCTCGATTTCTATACGCTCAAGGCGGCGGGGCTCGATGCGGTGGGCGTTTACGCGGTGATCCAGACCGAGACAGGGCGGCTGGCCTATGACGCCGACCGGGCCTCCCGGCCGGCCGATCTGGCCGATGGGGTGTATGGCGGGTTCGGAACGCGCTGGGAGCAGGCAATCATCGATACCATGATTGCCCATGACGGCGGCGTGCCGGCTTATGAAACCCGGACGCTGGACAGCTCGGTTTATGACGCGTTGCGGGCCGGGGAGATCGACTTCACGCTCGAGGTGCTGACCTGGCAAGGGGTCGAGAACCAATTGGCGGGCAACGATATTTCAGGCTTCGCCTATGCCGATTACGGGGTGCCGGACCAGCACACGATCATCCTCGGCGCCTCTGCGGATTTCCTCGACGAACGGCCGGAGGTCGCGGCGGCGTTCATCGCGGCGACGCAGGAGGGATATGCCTATGCGGTGGCCAATCCGGCGGAGGCGGCGCGCATCCTCGTCGAGACCGTTCCGGAGCTGGCAGGAGAGGCGGAACTGGTCGAAGCCTCCATGGCGCTGATGGTCGAGGGCAACTACCTCGCCCGCAGCGATGGCACGGTCGGGGTCTTCGACGAGGCGATGATGCTGGAGCTGGGAGACTTCCTGTTCGAGGCCGGCGCGCTGGTCGATGCCGAGGGCAAGGCGCTGTCGCAACATCCTGATTTCTCGACCTATTTTACCAACAGGTTCGTGCAGTAGGGGGTCAGGCCCGCTCCCCTGCCAGGGCCTCGGCGAGGGCCGCCATGTCGGGGGGCAGGGGGCTCTCGAAACGCATGTGCTCGCCGGTCACCGGATGGGCAAAGCCCAGGACGGCGGCGTGCAGGGCCTGACGGCCGAGGGCGGAAAGAGCGGTCGCCACCGCGTCTGGGACGGTGTTGATCTTGGTCGCGTAGCCGGCCCCATAGAGCGCATCTTCGAGCAATGGGTGGCCAATATTGGCCATGTGCACACGTATTTGGTGTGTTCGTCCGGTTTGAAGTTCGCACCGCACCTGCGCCACCTCCCACCTGTCGCCCTTGAAGCGGTCCTCGACCCGATAATGGGTGATGGCCTCGCGGCCGTCGCGGGCCAGAACCGATTGCCTGAGCCGATTGTGCGGATCGCGGCCGAGCAGGGTCTCGATGGTGCCGACCAGCGGATTGGGAATACCCCAGACGAAGGCCGTATAGGCGCGCTCGAGCGGACCGGTGCGGCCATGATCGGCGAACTGGGCGGAGAGGCCGGCATGGGCGATGTCGGTCTTGGCGGCGACCATGACGCCGGAGGTCTCCTTGTCGAGCCGGTGGACGATACCGGGCCGCCTGACGCCACCAATGCCGCGCAGGCTTTCGCCGCAATGATGGATCAGCGCATTGACGAGGGTGCCATCTGGATTGCCGGGGGCGGGATGGACGACCATGCCGGCGGGCTTGTCGATGACGATCAGCGCGTCGTCCTCGTAAAGGATGTCGAGCGGGATGGCCTGCGGTTGCGGTTCGGCCTCAACGGGCTCCGGTGCGGCGAGGGTGATGGACTCTCCCGCCTTGACGCGATATTTGGGCACATCATTGGCCGCCCCATCGACGCTGACCGCGCCGGCGAGGATCAAATCCTTGATCCGGTTGCGCGAAAAGACCGGAAACCGGGCGGCCAGAAACGCATCCAGCCGCGTTCCCGCCTCGGCGTCGAGGACGGTGGCGTCGTGTCTGTCTTCCTGGAGCCGATTGCCGGACAATGACCAAACCTCAACAAGCCGATTTCGAAGATGACCAGCCGCTCAGCCCCGAGGCCGAAGCCGTGATGGCCAAGGTCCGCCGCCGCGCAGGCCTGTCCATGCTGCTCATGCTGGCGGGCTTTATGGCCATTGTGCTCGTGGTTGTCTATCGGCTTGCCACCATGAGCAGCGATGCAGCAGCAGGCTATGGCTTGGAGGCCATCGCCCTGCCGGCCGGCGCGCAGATTGTTTCCGCCCAGGTGCAGGACGGGCGGGTCACGGTCACCTATGCGGGCGAGGCCGGTCAGGCGATCCGCATCTTCGACGGGGAAACCGGCGAGATGCTGCGCGAGATCGCCGTGGTGGCGGAATAGAGCAATTCCTGATCTGATGGCAATCAGATCGGGCGCTCTACGTCTTTGTTTGGTCGCGCTTCCGAACCGCAAAAGTGGTGCCTACTTTTGCTGGAAACGCTCCAGGGGTCAGCAATCGGGCACGGCGACGCTGAGGCCTCCGAGGGATGTCTCCTTGTAGCGCTCGTCCATGTCCCTGCCGGTTTGGCGCATGGTCTCGATGCAGGCGTCCAGCGAGACGATATGGGTTCCGTCGCCCTGCAGGGCGAGGGAGGCGGCGGCGACGGCCTTGACGGCGCCCAGCCCGTTGCGCTCGATGCAGGGAACCTGGACGAGGCCCCGGATCGGGTCGCAGGTCATGCCCAGATGGTGCTCGAGGGCGATCTCGGCGGCGTTCTCGATCTGGGCATTGCTGCCGCCCAGGGCGGCGCATAGGGCCGCGGCGGCCATGGCCGAGGCCGAGCCCACTTCCGCCTGGCACCCTGCTTCCGCGCCGGAAATCGAAGCGTTGTACTTGATGAGGCCGCCAATGGCGGCGCCGACCAGCAGCATGTCGGGGATTTTGTCGCGCGTGGCGCCGGGCACATGGTCGAGATAATAGCGCAGCACGGCGGGAAACACCCCGGCGGCGCCATTGGTCGGGGCGGTGACCACCTGCCCGCCGGCGGCATTCTCCTCATTGACCGCCATGGCATAGGCCGAAAGCCAGTCGATGGCGGAATGGAGCGGGATGTCGTTCCTGCCCGCCCGGCCGCTCATATTCTCGAAGATCGCCTTGGCGCGGCGCTTGACCCTGAGCCCGCCGGGCAGTTCGCCCGTGGTCTGGAGGCCGCGGGTGATGCAGGCATCCATCACCGTCCAGATGGCGGCCAGGCGATCGGTGAAGGCGGCGCCATTGAGGCGGGCGCATTCGTTGCGGCGCTTCATATCCGCGATGGACAGGCCGGATATGCGGCCCATTTCCAGCATTTGCGCGGCGCTGGCGAAGGGAAAGGGCACGTCCTCAGCCGGGGTGGCGGGCAGATCGCCGGCCTGGATTTCGGCCTCGGTCCTGATGAAGCCGCCCCCGATGGAAAAATAGGTCTGTTCCGCGTGGACGGCGCCGGCAGGGTCGAGCAGCGTGAAGCGCATGCCATTGGGATGCGCGTCGAGCCGGGTGGTGCGGTCGAGGACGAGATCGGTATCGGGATCGAGGAGGACCGTCTCGCCCGCAACCGCGATGGTCTTGCGGTGGCCGAGGGCGGCAAGGGCCGCTTCGGCCTCGGCCTTGTCGTAGGTTTCGGGTGAAAATCCCAGTGCCCCGGCGAGGACGGCGGCATTGGTGCCGTGGCCGATGCCGGTATAGGCCAATGACCCGTAAAGGGTGATCCAGAGCCGGGCGCCCCGGGGGATGGGATTTTCGTCAAGGTTGGACACGAATCGCGCCGCGGCGATCATCGGACCCATGGTATGGGACGAGGACGGTCCGACGCCGATCTTGAAGATGTCGAAGACAGAGACGAACATGCAGCCTCCCCTGCAACATCGCCGTTTCGTTCTTCGAGGAGAGAATAGGCTATGATCTGCGCCGTCAAGGCGTTGGGGATGGGTTTCGTTTCCGATCTAGGCGGATTTGTAGGCCGACAGCTGCCGGGCATTGGCCTTGGAGCGCCAAAGGGTCTCGAACAGGCCCCGGAACCGGCCGGCGTCGAGATCGGCGAGGCGCACGAGGACGTAGGGGTAATGGCGGTAGTGATCGGTGATGAAGAACAGTTCCGGCTCGGCGTCGAGCAGCATGTCGCGTTCATCGATCGAGGGGCGCTGCAAGGCGAGGAGGCCGGGTTCGCGTTCGCGCAGGAGGAATTTCGTGCCCAGCTTGAGGGCGGGCGTGCCGTAGCTGGTGGATTCGGTGACGTCCGGAAAGGAGAGGGCGATGGGGAGGAGGTCGTCCCAGGTCATCGCCGCGCTCCCGCTCAGCGGCGGTAGCGCAGGCGGCCGATCTCGTCGAATTCGGCCTGTTCGCGCTTTTGCTGCTCGTCTCTTTCGCGCTGGGTTTCGCGGGCGTCGAGCAGTTCGACTTTCTTGAGATCCTCGATGGCTTCGGCGAGTTCGTCCTGGGCGGCCTCGAGCTTGCTCTTCATGTCGCCGGCCGAAGTGAGCAGATTGTCCCGCCGGGTGATGGCGGCCTTGGCAAAGGTCGAATAGGCAAAATGGGCGACGTCGGAGATGCCGGTCTTTTTGTGCTCGATCTCGATCTGCTGGTCGAGTTCGGCGGCCATGCGCTCGAAATCGGCGACCATGGTTTCGATCTGAAGCACCTGGCGGCGTTTTTCATCCACCTGGAACTTCTTCAGGCGGATCAAGTTCGCGCTCTTGGACTTCATGACTTGTACTCCTTACTCATCAAGCCGCCGGCCGGCCCGGGAGCCGTCCCCATCCGTCATTACGACTGCGCCCCGCCGGTTTCGAGGATGGTGGCCAACAGTTTGTATCCGTCGGCAATCCCCGTCCGTTCGTCCGAACGCTGGCTCAGAAACGCCTCCAGCGCCGGGTTGAGCGCGATGGCGCGATCAACCTTTGGATCCGATCCTTTCCGGTAAGCCCCCAGCCGGATCAGTTCCTCCATGTCGGCGAATACCGACATCAGTTCGCGCGCCCTGGTCAGGGTGGGCCGGAAATCTTCCGGCACGCATCCGGGCATGGTGCGCGAGACGGATCGGAGCACATTGACCGCCGGATAACGCCCGCGTTCGGCAATCGCCCTCTCCATCACGATGTGGCCATCGAGAATGCCGCGCACGGCGTCCGCAATGGGCTCATTGTGATCATCACCTTCCACCAAAACGGTAAATAGACCGGTAACGGAGCCCGAATTGACAAGGCCCGGACCAGCGCGTTCGAGCAGGCGCGGCAGCTCGGTGAACACCGTAGGCGGATATCCCTTGGCGGTCGGTGGCTCGCCGGTGGCCAGCCCGATCTCGCGCTGGGCCATGGCGAAACGGGTGAGGCTGTCCATCATGCACAAGACGCGCTGGCCCGCATCGCGGAAATATTCGGCCAGGGTCAGGGTTAGAAAGGCGGCCTGGCGGCGCATCAGGGCGGATTCGTCGGAGGTGGCGACGACGACGATGGCCTTTTTCATGCCCTCCTCGCCCAACTGCTCGGAGATGAACTCCTGCACTTCGCGGCCGCGCTCGCCGATGAGGCCGATGATCGCGACGTCCACATCGGTGTTGCGGGCCAACATGGACATGAGCACCGACTTGCCGACGCCGGACCCGGCGAAGATGCCCATGCGCTGGCCGTTGCAGCAGGTGGTGAAGGTGTTGAGGCACCGGACGCCCAGATCGATCGGGCCGCCGACGCGGCCGCGCTCATGGGCGGGGAGCGGCGCATTGCGCAGGCCATAGGGGGTGGGCCCGCGCAGCAGGGGATCGCCGCCATCGATGGGCTGGGCCTCGGCGTTGATCACGCGGGCGAGCCAGGACGGATGGGGATAGACGGCGCCGTCATGGCCGGCAAACACCGCCTTGCAGCCGAGCCTTACGCCTTCCACCGGGCCGAAGGGGAGGCAGAGGGCGAGGCCGTCGCGGAAGCCGATGATCTCGCAGGCGAGCCGGGTGCCGGACTGGTTCTCGATGAAGACGCGCCCCCCGACGCGCAATTCGCGCACCGGACCGACGACCTCGATCAACAGGCCCTGGACGGTCTTGACGCGTCCGAAGACCTCGATTTCGTCAATGGCATCGATGTCGGAGATCAGCGACTGCACCTTGCGCGCATCCTCGGAAGACCATGATTCGCACCATATTGGCGCCGCATTGGTAACCGATCCTTAAGGTTATAGCGATATTGCCGGAAGTTGAGCAATTTTTTTCGCCGCGCGTCGACGCGCGCCCGCTCCTTCCAATCAGTCCGGTTTAGGTGAGTCCAGAGAGTCGCTTGCAGGGTTTTCTTAACGTTGTGCATTAAGAAAAATTGATGCAATTTTATGTTAATTTACAATGGGTTAGTGGAAATAACGGTTAATGTCTCTCGCATATTGCCCGACCGAATTAAACTTTGTTAACTAATTGTCGGTAGCTTCGAATCGTACCCAGTAGGGTTTGATTAAGGGTCGCGGTTCGGTCCGGGCTCGGTCCCAGACAGGGATGTGTTGGATAAGGGGATTGGCATGCGTGTGCTCTTGATAGAGGACGACAGCGCGACAGCGCAGAGCATTGAGTTGATGCTCAAATCCGAGAGTTTCAATGTGTACACCACCGACCTCGGCGAGGAAGGTGTCGATCTGGGCAAGCTGTATGACTACGACATCATCCTGCTTGACCTCAACCTGCCGGATATGAGCGGGTATGAAGTGCTGCGCACGCTGCGCGTTGCGAAGGTTCAGACCCCCATTCTCATCCTGTCCGGCCTGGCCGGCATCGAAGACAAGGTCCGCGGCCTTGGGTTCGGCGCCGACGACTACATGACCAAGCCGTTCCACAAGGACGAGCTGGTGGCCCGCATCCACGCCATCGTGCGGCGGTCCAAGGGCCACGCCCAGTCGGTCATCAATACGGGCGATCTCAGCGTCAACCTCGACACCAAGACGGTGGAGGTGGGTGGCCAGCGCGTGCATCTAACCGGCAAGGAATACCAGATGCTGGAGCTGCTCAGCCTGCGCAAGGGCACGACGCTCACCAAGGAAATGTTCCTCAACCATCTCTATGGCGGGATGGACGAGCCGGAACTCAAGATCATCGACGTGTTCATCTGCAAGCTCAGAAAGAAGCTTTCGGTGGCCACCGAGGGCAAGAATTACATCGAAACCGTCTGGGGGCGCGGCTATGTGCTGCGCGAGCCCGACGAGGCGGAGATGGCCAAAAGCGCCTGATCTCTCCGGCATCTCCGGTTTATCGAGGGGCCCCGCGCGAAGCATCGGCGCGGGGCCCTTTTGGTGTTGTAAGTCTTTGATTCGTCGCGTTTCCGAACCGCAAAAGTGGTGTCCACTTTTGCTGGACACGCTCCCTTAGTCGGTCGCCTTGCGGTAGAGGTGCCAGGTCGCATGGCCGAGAATGGGCAATGCGATGGCCAATCCGACGAAGAGCGGGATGGAGGCGACGAGCAGGATCGCCGCGACGATCAGGCCCCAGGCGAGGAAGGTCGCCGGGCTGGCGAAGAAGGCGCGGATCGAGGTGGCGATGGCGCGTCCGGCGCTGCCCCCGCGGTCGACCAGCAGCGGGAAGGCGATGGCCGTGGTGGCGAGGACGAGGAGGGCGAAGCCTATTCCCACCACATTGCCCCACAGCAGCAGGCCCTGGCCGGCCGGGGTGGTCAGCGTCGCGGTGATGAGTTCGAGGATGCCTTCGGGCGGGTTGGCGCCGAGAAAGGCGTTGTAGAGCGCTGCGGCCGCGGCCAGCCAGGCCGCAAAGACCACCGCCAGATAGAGGCCGACCACCAGCATGGAGCCGATGGCGGGGTGGTGAAGAACGGACAGGGCGTGGCGCGGGCTGTCATCGAGCCCCTGTTCCCGCCGGCGGCTCAATTCGTAGAGGCCCAGGGCGGCGACGGGACCCAGAAGGGCAAAGCCGGTGGCGAGGGGATAGAGCAGCGAGAAGGCCGATCCGCCGGCGCTCCACACGGCGAGGACGATGCCCATGACGGGATAGATCAGCGCGATGAAGAGATAGTGGGACGGATGGCGCCAGAAGTCGCTGACGCCTTTGCGCAGGGCGTCGGAGAGGTCTGACATGGTGACGGAGTGGACGGAAACATGGCTTTCGTCGGCGCCGGAGAGGGTGGGGGCATGAGGCACAGGCATTTTCGGTCTCCCTTTTGCAAGGAAGCGCGGCCATGGCCTTTCGTCACAATGCGCGGGGGCCGCGCAACGGCGTCAGGGTATAGGAGAAATGTGGTGTTGGTGAGCCGTGCTCACGCCATTGTGCGGTGTCAGACGAAAGCCTGGAACTTGCTCTCGAGCATGGCCTGGTCGAAGGGCTTGAGCATGTGGTCGTTGGCGCCGGCCTTGCGGGCCATGGCGATCTGCCCGATATCGCGCTCGGTGATGCAATAGACCACCTTGGGGCGCTCGCCGCCGGTATAGCCGCGCAGGGTTTTCAGGAATTCCAGCCCCGACATGATGGGCATCTGCCAGTCGAGCAGGATGACGTCGGGCATTTCCCGCGTGCATTTCTCGAAGGCTTCCTGGCCGTCCTCGGCCTCGTCGACGATGAAATCCATATTCTCGAGGATGCGGCGCGCCACCTTACGGATGACGCTGGAATCGTCGACGATGAGACAGGATTTCATGCTGGGCTCCACGCTCCGCCAGCGCATCGCCATGGCGCCGGCGGAGGCAAGGGTAGGCCAGAATGGTTAGCGAATGGGAAATCTCAATCGATATCGTGGGGCAGGGGATCGGCGGTGAAGCGCAGGATATCGCCGTCGAGCACGAGATTGATGCCCATATGGCTCTCGCGGGCCAGAAGCCCCGTATAGAAGGGCTGGATGCCGCGCGCATCCACGCTGCCGTCCTCCGGCATTCCGGACAGGAGACCCTGCACCGCATTGGGGATCAGCGTCTTGGGGCCGGTGGAGGTGATGGTGATGGATTCCCTGCCGGCTTCGCCCTCGACCTCCACGGTGACCGTGCCGCCCCGCGGCACGCCGGCCACGGCGATCAGCAGCATGTTGAGCATCAGCTTGGCCTTGTTCTTGGGCAGGAGCATGGGCGCGACCTTCCATTCGAGGTCGGCCTTTTCTCCGGCGAACAGCAGGCTCGATACGCGTTCAGCCTCGCGGGTATCGATGTCGGTGCCGGCGGTCGAGGAGGCGCCGAAAGCGAGGCGCGCGAATTCGAGCTTGGCGCGGGCCTGGCGGGCCGAATTCTCGATCAGTTCCTTGGCGAAGGTCTGCATTTCGGTCTGGCTGGGATCGGACAATACCTCCAGCCCGTTGCCGATCGCGCCGACCGGGTTGATCAGGTCGTGGCAGACCCGCGAGCACAAGAGAGCGGCAAGGTCCGCGGCGCTCAGTTCAATAATGCTGGTCATATCCGGTCGGCCTTTCGCTCACGAATCAATTGCAGTGCACTTTACAGGGCAAGCCCTGAGGGGCAACGCCACGATGATGGCCGGGGACGGGTTCGCCCCAGCTTATTGCGCGGAAACCGTCTGTGCGCCGTAATCGGGCAGGGCCTCCCAATTGTCGACGGCGCTGGACAATTGCGGCGCGGGGGCCAGGGCGAAGGCCTCGCGATTGCCGACCGAATGGAACAGCATCAGCCGGTCGCCGACAATACGGAAAATCTGCGGATTGCCATCGGAAAGATAGCCGCGCGCCATGGCGGTGACGCAATGGCCGCCGAATAGCGGCGCATAGACCTCGGGATTGGCGGCGAACACGTCGCGATTGGCGGCCGAGGCGAAATACCAGACGGTGCCGCCCCAGGCGAGTTCGTGTAGGGGCAGGCCGAGGCGCGGCTGGCCCTCGGTGAAATAGGCGACGGGATCGTAGCCCGAGAGCGCGACCCCGGTCAGGGCATTGGCGACAAAGGCTTTTTGCTGGGCAGCGGCCGGCGCCGCGCCCATGGCGAGGCACAAGATCAGCAAGGCGGCGTAACGCTTTGTAAGGGTTAAGATTTGTTTACCTCTTTGCCGTATAATTGCCGTTGGAACCGTTATGCTGTTGGGGGCGGACCGGAAGACCGTATCGCAAGGCCGTTTGGCCTTGGTTAACCGGGAACGCATATCGCGACATCGAAATGCGAGAGTTGGGAGCACTTGAGATGATCAATCGCCTTTTGGCGGCACTGGTTCTGCTGGTGGGGTTCGCCGGATGGCCGGCGGGCGCGCAGGCGCAGAACGGTTCACTGTCGGAGACCTATTCGAGCGATGAAATTCTCACCGCCGGGCATCAGTTCTTCGGATCGGTCGCGCAGGGTCTCGCTTCTCTGATCGAGCGGGCCTTCAGCCAGTATGGCCAGCCCAATGGCTATATCCTCGGCCAGGAGGGCGGCGGCGCCCTGTTCATCGGCGCCAAATATGGCGACGGCACGCTTTATACCCGCAATGCCGGCACGCATCAGGTGTTCTGGCAGGGGCCGAGCCTGGGGCTCAATATCGGCGCCGATGGCAGCCGGGTGATGATGCTGGTCTACAACCTGCCCACCGTGGACGCCATTTATGACCGCTATCCCGGCGTGGAGGGATCGATCTTCGCCGTCGGCGGGCTGGGGATGACGGCGCTCAAGATGGGTGACGTCTATGTGGTGCCGATCAGCTCGGGTGTCGGGCTGCGGGCGGGCGTCTCGGTCGGCTATCTCAACTTCACCCGCGAGCCCACCTGGAACCCTTTCTAGCCGCGATCAGTTTCCAGGCAGCGAAAGGATGCCGATCCGAGGCGCGCCGGGGCATGACTCCGGTTGCGGCCTGCGGTAAGGTTACCCATATCGCTTTCTGGCACCGGACTGCCGGGTGTGCGAAACTCGATCGAGAAACTCCCGCGCGGGGAGAGGGTGCATGGTTATTGAATACGCGATGTATTTCGCTTTGGGCTTTCTGTCCGCTGCGCTCATCGCCATCGCGATCGGGCCAGCCTTCTGGCGCCGGGCCGTTAGGCTGACCAAGCGCCGGATCGAGGCCGCCACCCCCGTCACGCTTTCCGAATTCCGGGCCGACAAGGACAAATTGCGGGCCGAATTCGCTATGGCCCTGCGCAAGCGGGACATGCGCATCGAGACCGTGCGCAACCAATTGGTGGCGCGGGTCGTCGAGCTGGATGCCGCGCGCACGGAGCTGGCCGCGCTCAAATCTGAGCGGGACGAGCAATATGGGGCCATCGAGGCCTTCCGTCTGCGCGAGGACGAGTTGACCAGCCGCATCCGCGACCTTGAGCGCGACGCGGTGATGCTGGCGGCCCGGGCGCGGGAGGCGGAGGACCTCGACGAGCCGGATATGCTCGACGCCGCCACCGCGGTTTCCGCCGACGCGCTGAGCGGGGATTATCGCGCCGATGTCGAGGACCTGCTTACCGCGCTCAATATCGAACGCCAGCGCAACGGCTATCTCGAAGAACAGGCGCGCATGCTGCTGGCGCGGCTCGAAAGCCGCAAGAAGGCGGGGCTTAAGGACGAGGCCATCGCCATGCTGCGCGACACGCTTGCGGCCCAGACCGACCCCGAGAGCGAGTCCCGCGTGGCGCTGCGCAAGGCGGAGGCGCGGATTTCCGGGGCCGAGACGCGGCTCAACGCGCTTCTGGCTGAAAACGGCAGCGACATGGATGCTGCGGGGCAGGCACCGACCCAGCTTCTGGCCGAGGTGTTCACCCAGAACGAGCAGGAAGAAAAGATCTGCGCATCGGTGACCGAATTGCAGGACGCCATCGCCGCCGACTGGACCACCGAGCGTTTCGATGCCGAAACCCTGCGCGAGCGCCTGCGCGACATCGCCTCGGACGTCTCGCTGCTGGTCTATGCCGGGGATGCGGAAACCGAGGAGCCGGTCACAGAGAGCCTGTTCGACCGCGTCGCCAAATATGCCGGAGACGGAGCGGAGGCCGAGCACCTGCCCTTGCAGACGGTCGGTATGCCGTCCGGCCCGATCTCCGATCGCATGGCCGCGATGCGGGATCGTCTCGCCCAGTAAGACAATTCCAATAATCCGAAACGGCGGGGCACGATATTTCTCCGCCCCGGTTTTCGCCGACATGCCAGAACCTTGGTTCGGCTGGGGGTGGGGCGTATCCTCTTGTTCAGTTGCTGCCCGGCATGTGGGCAGGTCATCCAAGAGGCAAGAAATGTCATCGTCATTGGCGGCGGGCGCGGGAATCAAACCGCGCAAGCCCTTGTATACGTCCTTCGGTTTCCAGGTGCTGGTCGCCCTGGTGGTGGGCCTTCTGCTGGGGCTGGTCGCCCGCCAGATGGGTCCGGCGGCGACGGGCGGTCCGAACTGGCTGGTCCAGACGCTCTCGACCATCGGATCGAGCTTCGTGCAATTGCTGCGGACCATCGTGCCGGTGCTGATCTTCACCGCCATCGTGGCCTCGATCGCCAATCTGCGCGAGCTCAACAACGCGGCGCGCCTGGTCTGGCAAACCCTGCTGTGGTTCGCCATCACCGCCTTGATCGCGGTGGTCATCGGCATCGCGCTGGGGCTGATCATCCAGCCGGGGCTCAATACGGCGGTGACCGAGGCCGCGGCCGCCGCGCCGTCCCGCTCGGGCTCGTGGCTGGACTTCCTCACCGGCCTCATCCCCTCCAATATCCTGGGGCTCCAGGCCAGCACGCGGGTGGCCGAGAGCGGGGCAACCACCAGCCTCAATTTCAACGTGCTGCAAATCCTCGTCATCTCGATCGCGGTGGGCATCGCCGCCCTCAAGGTGGGCGATGCGGCTGAGCCGTTCCTGGCGTTCAACCGCTCGTTCCTCAAGATCATCCACAAGCTGCTGTGGTGGATCATCCGCCTGACCCCGATCGCGACCGTGGGCCTTCTGGGCAATGCGGTGGCGGTCTATGGCTGGGATACGCTGGCGCAGCTGGGCTGGTATGCGGCGGCGATCTATATCGGCCTCGCCATCGTCATCGCGGTGGTCTATCCGGCCTTGCTCTCGTTCCACGGGCTCAATCCGGTGCGCTATTTCCAGGGCGCGTGGCCGGCGATCCAGTTCGCTTTTGTCTCGCGCTCGTCCATTGGCACGCTGCCGATCACCGAGCGGGTGACGGAAAAGAACCTCGGCGTGCCGCGCGAATATGCGAGCTTCGCCGTGCCCCTGGGCGCCACCACCAAGATGGATGGATGTGCCTCGATCTATCCGGCCATCTCGGCGATCTTCGTCGCGCAGTTCTTCGGTATCCAACTGGGCATGCAGGAATACCTGCTCATCGCCTTCGTGGCCGTCATCGGCTCGGCGGCGACGGCGGGGCTGACCGGCGCGACGGTGATGCTGACCCTGACGCTCTCCACGCTGGGCCTGCCGCTCGAAGGCGTCGGGCTGCTGCTGGCCATCGACCCGATCCTCGACATGGGCCGCACGGCGGTCAATGTGGCCGGGCAGGCGCTGGTGCCCACCATCGTCGCCAAGCGGCAGGGGATTCTCGACCAGGAGGCCTATGACCGGGTCGAGGAAATCGACGCGCTGGATACGGGGCCGGTGCCGGTCGCGGCCGAATAAGGCAGGGACGGGAGGCTTCGGCCTCCCGTTTTCGTTTTGGGGATCGCTTGGCTCAGACGCTGCCCACCGTGCGGAGCTTGATGCGCGGATGCACTTCGTTCTGGCTCATGACGACGGTCTGGGGGCGGAAGCGCTCGATGATGGCGCGCACATGGGGCCGGATGTGCGGCGAGGTGATCAGCACCGGGATCTCGCCCATCTGGGCGGCGTTCTCGAAGGCGTTCTGGATGCCGACGATGAATTGCTGCAGCTTGGAGGGCGCCATGGCCAGATGACGGTCGTCGCCTTCACCTGCCATGGCCTCGGCGAATTCGCGCTCCCAATTGGGGGAGAGGGTGAGCAGCGGCAGGTTGCCGTCCAGCCCCAGGTTTGCGGCGCAGATCTGGCGGGCCAGCCGGCTGCGCACATGCTCGATGATCTGGCCGGTATTGCGGGCCGCACCGGCCACCTCGGCGATGCCTTCGAGGATGGTGGGCAGGTCGCGGATGGAGATGCGCTCGGCCAGCAGGCCTTGCAGCACCCGCTGGATGCCCGACACTGAGATCAGCGCGGGGACGATGTCCTCGACGAGCTTTTGCTGGTCCTTGTCGAGGCCGGAGAGCAGGGACTGCACATTGGCATAGCTCAGCAGATCGGCGGTATTGGCCTTGAGGACCTCGGTGAGATGGGTGGAAATCACCGTCGAGGGGTCAACGATGGTCAGCCCCTGCACCTCGGCCTCGTCGCGCAGGGCGATGTCGATCCAGGTGGCGGGAAGCCCGAAGGTGGGCTCGACGGTGCGGTCGCCCGGCAGGGTGATCGGATTGCCGTAGGGGTCCATGACCATCAACTGATTGGCGTGGACCTCGCCATGCCCGGCTTCGACTTCCTTGATCTTGATCTTGTAGAGATTGGGCTCGAGCTGCATGTTGTCGAGGATGCGCACCGCGGGCATGATGAAGCCCAGCTCTGTGGCGAGCTGGCGGCGCAGGGCCTTGATCTGCTCGGTCAGCCGGTCGGTGCCGGAATCGTCTTCCTTGACGAGGCTCAGGAGCCCGTAGCCGAGTTCGAGCTTCAACTCGTCAATCTTGAGGCTGTCGGTGATCGGCGCTTCGGCGGGGGTGGAGAGGGCCGAGGACGCGGCCGGTTGCGCGAGCGTCGTCCTGGCCGCTTCGGCGCGCTCGGCCTTCTGCCGCTTGGAGGCCGACCAGGCGAGATAGCCCACGGCGCCGCCGAGGGTCACGAAGGGAATGAGCGGCATGCCGGGCACCAGCGCCATCATGAACATGACGCCCGAACTCATGCCCAGGGCCACGGGATAGGCGGTGAACTGGGTGGTGAGGGCCTTGTTGGCCGAGCCGGTGACGCCGGCCTTGGAGACGAGAATGCCGGCGGCGGTGGAGACGATGAGGGCCGGGATCTGGCTGACGAGGCCGTCGCCGATGGTCAGCAGCGTATAGTAATTGCCCGCATCGGCCAGCGTCAGGCCCATCTGCATGGTGCCGATGATGATGCCGGCGATGATGTTGATGAAGGTGATCAGCAATCCGGCGATGGCGTCGCCGCGCACGAATTTCGACGCGCCGTCCATGGCGCCGAAAAAGGCGCTTTCGTCCTCGAGGTTCTTGCGGCGGGTGCGGGCCTCGGATTCCTCGATCAGCCCGGAGGAAAGATCGGCGTCGATGGCCATCTGCTTGCCGGGCATGGCGTCGAGGTTGAAGCGGGCCGCGACCTCGGCGATGCGTCCCGAACCCTTTGTAATGACGATGAAATTGACGATCAGGAGGATCGAGAACACGATGATCCCGATGACGAAATTGCCCCGGGTGACGAAGTTTCCGAAGGCTTCGATCACCTGGCCGGCGGCGTGGGCGCCATTGTGCCCTTCCGAGAGGATCAGGCGGGTGGAGGCGAGGTTGAGGGCCATGCGCAGCATGGTCGATACCAGCAGCACGGTGGGGAAGGCGGTGAATTCGAGCGGCGTCTGGATGAACAGCGCCGTCATCAGGATCATCACCGACATCACGAACGAAATGGAGAGCAGCACGTCCAGGAAGATGGCCGGCATGGGCAGGACGAGGACGGCGATGATGCCGACCACGCCGACGGCCAGCCCGGCATTGGACTGGCGGATGACCTCGAAGATCGTGTTGAGGCGGCCCAGAGGCGAGGAGACGGCGCTGGCGGTGGTGTCGGTCATATCGGTCCGGGACGTATCGGAAGGGCGGGGGGCGCGGATCGCGGCGCCGGAACTCACGCCGTGCGACCGGCCCGGAACGGGCGCGGCCGGCGGCGTGAGGGGCGCCGCGATGCTCATGCGGCGCTAATGCGATGCTCGCCGGGAGCGGGGATAGGGACCCCATCATCGGCGTATTGATTGAGCTTGTTGCGCAATGTGCGGATGGAAATGCCCAGTATATTGGCGGCGTGCGTGCGATTGCCGAGGCAATGGTGGAGCGTATCGAGGATCAGCTCCTGTTCCACGTCGGCGACGGTCCGTCCGACCAGGGCGCGGGTCGCCGCATCAGCGGCCTCGCGGGCCTGGCTGGCGATGGAATGGCTGGCGATGGCTTCGGAAAGGCCGGTGCCGTCCGGCATGCGGATGGCGTCCGGTTCGATGACCTCGCCCGAGGACAGCAGCACGGCGCGGTGGAGGGTGTTCTCCAATTCGCGGACATTGCCCTGCCAGGGCGCGCGCAGCAATTCGTCGCGGGCGGCCTGGGAGAGGACGCGCTGGGTGAGGCCGTTGGCGGCGGAATAGCGGGCGACGAAATGCTCGGCGAGGGCGATGACGTCGCCGGGGCGCTCGCGCAGGGGCGGGAGCTTGAGGTTGACCACGTTGAGGCGGAACAGAAGGTCCTCGCGGAAGCGGCCCTCGCGCACCTCGGTGGCCAGATCGCGGTTGGAGGTGGCGAGAATGCGGATATTGACCGGGACGGGCTTGGTGCCGCCCACGCGGTCGATCACCCGCTCCTGGATGGCGCGCAGCAGCTTGGCCTGCAGGCGGAAATCCATCTCCGAGATTTCGTCGAGCAGCAGCGTGCCGCCATTGGCTTCCTCGAACTTGCCGATGCGGCGGGCGATGGCGCCGGTGAAGGCGCCCTTTTCGTGGCCGAACAATTCGGATTCGAGCAGGTTTTCGGGAATGGCGGCGCAGTTGATGGAGATGAAGGGGCGGGCGGCGCGCTTGGAGCGGGCGTGCAGATATTTGGCCATCACCTCCTTGCCGGTGCCGCTTTCCCCCGTGATGAGCACCGAGGCGTCGGAGCCGGCGATCTGCTCGGCCAGCTTGACGACCCGGGCCATGGCCGGATCGCGGTAGAGGAAATCGGAATTTTCCCGCGCCACGGCGGCGATGACGGCGGCGATCAGCTCGGCATCGGGGGGCAGGGGAATGTATTCCTTGGCCCCGGCGCGGATGGCGTTGACGGCGGCGGCGGCGTTGGTCTCGGTTCCGCAGGCGACGACCGGAATATGGATGCGCTCGGCTTCCAGGGCGGCGATGAGGGCGGGGATATCCACCATCACGTCGACCAGCAGCAGGTCGGCGCCTTTGCCCGAGCGCAGGCTGGCCATGGCGATGTGGATATCGCCAGCATGGGCGACCTTGGCGCCGCCATCCATGGCCATCTTGGATGCCTGGCTCAACTGGCCTTCGAGGGCGCCGATAATCAGTAAGCGCATGGTCGGAACTCCCCTTATGCGGCCTTGATGATTTCCGTCATGGTGACGCCGAGCCGTCCTTCGACAAGGACGATCTCCCCGCGCGCCACCAGACGGTCGTTGACATAGATGTCGATGGCTTCGCCGACCTGACGGTCAAGCTCGACCACCGAGCCGACATCCATTTTCAGGAGCTTGGACACCGGCATGCGGGTGCGCCCGAGCACCACCGAGAGGCGCACGGGCACGTCGAACACCGCTTCGAGATCGCTGGCGGTCTTCTCGCCGCCGCCGGCCTCGTCTTCGTTGAAATCGGCGAGCATTTCCTCAAGGGAGATGCCGTCGGGCGCGGTCCGGGTCTCGTCGCCGCCATTGGTCATGGCCTAGTCTCCGTCCTTGACGCCGCTGGCCGCCAGATAGGCGGAGATGCGGGCATTGATTTCACTGGAAATGGCGTTGATGTCGCGCACGAGGCCGCCATCGGCCCATTCGATGCGGCCGTCGCCGAGCTTGATGTCGGGATCGCCCAGAACCACGAGGCGTCCGGCAAAGCCGGTGATGCGCATGCGCTCCTCGGTGGTGTCGCGGATGGCGTCGCACAGGTCGGGGTGGCAGCGGATCACCAGATGCGGGGCGTTTTCGAGCGAGGCCATGCAGTCATGGATCAGCGCCTCAAGCTCGGCCTCGGGGTGGCGGGCGATGAGGTGCGCGGCGAGCTTGCGGCCCACCGAAGCGGCAAGGTCCACCGCGCCGGCCAGATGCCGGCTTTCATATGCGCCGATGCCGGCCAGCATATGGCTGACCGCGTCGGCGAGATGCTCGGTAGCGGCGGCCCTTGCCCTGGCCGACTGGGCCTCGGCACCGGCCTCGCCGGCGGCGAAGCCCTGGGCATAGCCTTGCTGGCGCGCGGCGGCGATCTGACGGTCGAACTCGTCTTCCGCCATCACCTTGCTGGGGGGCGGGGTATGGGCGAGGTCGAGATCGAAGGTGAATTTGTGGGCGACGCTCACAGCACCATCTCCTCGTCGGCCTTGCCCTTGGCGATGACGATCTCACCGCGGGCGGAAAGGTCCTTGGCGGTGTTGACGAGGCGGGACTGGGCCTCGTCCACGTCCTTGAGGCGCACGGCACCCATGGCTTCCATATCGTCGCGCATCATGTTGGCGGCGCGGGCCGACATGTTGGAGAAGAAGAATTCGCGCGCCGTCTCGGAAGCGCCCTTGAGCGCCAAGGCCAGCTCCTTCTTGTCGAAGGCCTGGAGGAGGGTCTGGATGGCGGCGGATTCGAGACGGGTCAGGTCGTCGAAGGTGAACATCAGAGCCTTGATGCGCTCGGCGCTGTCGCGATTGGCGTCTTCCAGCGACGTCATGAAGCGGGCTTCGGTCTGGCGGTCGAAGGCGTTGAAGATATCGGCCATCTGCTCATGGCTGTCGCGGCGCTGGGTATGGCTCAGGGTGGACATGAACTCGGTGCGCAGGGTGGCCTCGATCTTTTCGAGGATTTCCTTCTGCACGGGATCGATCGACAGCATGCGCTGCACCACGTCCATGGCCAGCTCCTCGGGGAGGACGGCGAGAACGCGCGAGGCGTGGTCGGTGGAAATCTTGGTGAGCACCACGGCGATGGTCTGGGGGTATTCGTTCTTGAGATAGCTGGCGAGGATATCTTCCTGAACGTTGGAGAGCTTCTCCCAGATATTGCGCCCGGCCGGGCCCCGAATCTCCTCCATGATCTGGTCGACGCGCTCCTTGGGGAGGAAGGACAGCAGCAGCCGTTCGGTGGAATCGGTATTGCCCGCCATGGCGCCCGACGAAGACACGCCCATGACGAATTCCCCCAGCAATTCGTCGAGCATTTCCTGGGTGATCGGTCCCAGCCGCACCATGGCGCGCGAGAGCTGGCGGATTTCAATCTCGTCGAGCTCGTCCCAGATGGGCTTGCCGAAATCCGGGCCGAGGGCGAGCAGAAGGGCCGCGGCCTTCTCGTCGCCCGACAAGAGGCGCCGCGATTTGTCATTGTCGATGACGAGGCCCTTGTTCATGGCCTCGGGATCGGCGACCGCGGTCTGGGGATTGGTGAGTGCCATGGGAGGCCTATGCCGCTTCGCTCAGCCAGTCGCGAATGACCAGCGAGGCTTGCTTGGGGTTTTCTTCCACCAGATCGCCGACCATGCGCAGCGTCTTGACCTGGGATTCGCCGAGGGACCGGGCCTGGGACAGCCAGGCCTCGGTGGCGTCGCGCGCCGCCAGCATGGCGGCGGGGTCGGGGGCATCCTCGCCGGCATAGTCGGCGGGCACCGAGGCGGCGGCAGGCAGGGCGAGGGGCTTGGCCTCGGGGGCCAGGGCCTTCTTGAGCAGCGGGCGCATGACGAAGAGCACCAAAGCGAGGGCGATGAGCAGGGTGACGGCCATTTCGGCAAAGCGCATCAGGTCGTCGCGGTTGAAATCGAGCGGGCCCGGAGCCTGCGTGCCGGCGGCGAGGCCCGGGCGCTCGGCAAATTGCAGATTGGCGACTTCGAGCTGGTCGCCGCGATTGGCGTCATAGCCCATGGCGGTGCGCACGAGGGCGGTGATCTGGTCGATCTGCGTCTGGCTGCGCGGTTCGTAGACGGCATTGCCATCGGCATCATAGGTGTAGACGCCATCGACGATCACCGCCACCGAGAGGCGCTTGATGGCGCCGGCTTCGGAGATCAGGGTCTCGGAGATGTTGGAAATCTCGTAGTTGAAGGTTTCCTCGAGCGTCGAGGAGGTGGTCTGGGTGCCGGTGCCGGCCGCGCCGCCCTGGCTGGCGCCGGGCAGTTCGTTGGCGACGGTGACCTGGCCGGAATTGCCCGGGCCGCTCGACTGGTCGCCGGTCTCCACCGTCTGGGCGGAGCGGACCACCTGTCCATCGGGATCGAAGGTCTGGGAGGTGATGGTGGAGCGGTTGAGGTCGAGTTCGGCGGCGACCTGCACGCGGGCGCGCCCGAGACCGACCACCGAGGCGAGCAGTTCCTCGATCTGGCTGCGCAGGCGGTTCTCGATGCCCACCGTGCGCTCCTCGAGGGCCTGGGCCGCGATGCTGGTGTCGTCCTCGCCGGCGCCGGACGCCAGCAGGGTGCCGGCGCTGTCGACGATGGAGACCGCATTGGGCGAAAGGCCCTCGATGGCCGAGGCGACGAGGTGCTGGATGGCGCGGATTTCGCCCGATGCCAATTGACCGCGCACGGTGAGGACGATGGAGGCAGAGGGCTTTTGCACCTCGCGGCGGAACAGTTCGCGCTCGGGCAGCACCAGGTGCACGCGGGCGCTCTGGACGCGGCTCAGGGCCCCGATGGTGCGGGCCAGCTCGCCTTCCAGCGCCCGGACGTGGTTGATGTTCTGGATGAAGCTCGTGGCGCCCAGCGTGTTCTGGGAATCGAAGATCTCGTAGCCGACCTGGCCCCGGGCCGGCAGTCCATCCTGGGCCAGCGCCATGCGCACGGTGGTGATCCGGTCGCGCGGCACGAGGATGGTGGCGCCCTCATTGCGCAGTTCGTACGGGGTGCCGGTGGCGTTGAGCTCGGCGATGATGGCGGCGGAATCGTCGAATTCGAGATTGGTGTAGAGCGGCGCGAGCTGCGGGGTGGAGGAGCGGACGATGAGGAAGGCGAAAAAGCCGATCATCATGAGGGCTACGGCGCCCATGGCCGCGATGCGCGCCACGCCGAGTTTGCCCAGCAGTTCCCCCAATTGATTCACGCGAACGCCTCTGCCCCGAGCCCAGAATATGGGGCCGCAAATCAGTTCGCGCCCACTGGGCAAAATATGCCTAGCGGATGGTAAACAAGGTCTTAACCATGGCAGCAATTTGCAAGGTCGGGCAAATTTTGCCCATAAAGGTTTATGGCACGCGAACCGCCTGCATCAGGGTGCCAAAGCCTTGCGGGAAAATGAAAAATCAAAGCCCGCCGCGATGGGGCGGCGGGCTTTGAAGGGTATAGGCCGGTCGTGAATGTGGCGGTGAGAAGGCGTCAGCCTTCCCGATAGTGCTGAATCCATGTGGTGCGCAAGCCGGCCAGGCCGTGCTTGTCGATCGCCGCCTGCCAGTTGAGGAATTCGTCGACGCTAAGGGTATAGCGTTCGCAGGCTTCCTCAAGACTGAGCAGGCCGCCGCGCACGGCGGCAACCACTTCCGCCTTGCGGCGGATGACCCAGCGCTTGGTATCGGCCGGGGGAAGATCCGCAATGGTCAGCGGACTGCCATCGGGACCGATCACATACTTCACGCGCGGACGCATCTGTACGGTCATTTTACTCTCTACTCAACCTGACCATAGCCGACATTCACACTAGCGTGCGTGGCTTAAAAATTGGCTAAGCGGAAACTTACAACCGGTTAAGAGTACATGCAAAATGCCACGGAACCGCCCGAAGGGGGCGGTCATCCATCAAGATAAATCAAGAGGATAGCGAGGGGGCGCGATTGTCGGCCCTAGTCGGCTCCGCCGCCCGAGCCCGAGGCCGGGGTGCGCTGCACGGCGGTGATCGAGGACAGCGGCAGGCGGAGGTCGCCGATCATCACATAGGGCTCCTTGCCGCTCACATCGATACCCTCGACGACTCCCCGGATCTCGGTGGTGACGGGCACATAGGTGCCGTTGGCGTCGCGGGCGTCGATGGTGATGGTGAACCGGCCGCCCGAAAGCCTCTCGCCGGTCGAGGTGGTGCCGTCCCAGACGATGTGGTCGGTCCCCGCCGAGAGGGAAAGCTGATCGGTATAGACGGTGTTGCCGTTGGCGTCCTTGATGGTGACGGTGGTGTTTTCGGCCGGGCTGTCGATGCGGTAGACCCAGGCGGCCGCGCCGTCGACGAGATCGGTCGTGGCGCCGGACGCGGTGACGGTCTTGCCAACATAGCCCACCGCCTGCGCGTTGACGGTGTTCTGCGAGGTCAGCATCATGGCCTCGAGGAATTCATTGGTCTTGAGCTGCTGCTCGACGGAGGTGAACTGCACCAGTTGCTGGGTGAACTGGTTGGTGTCCATGGGTTCGAGCGGGTTCTGGTTCTTGAGCTGAGTGATCAGCATCTGCAGGAAGGTGTCGAAATTGTCGGCGATCGTCGTGCGGCTGGTGGCAAGGCTCGATGTGCTGCCGGAAACGCCGGAAACCGAGGACATGGGCGGGGCTCCTTATACCCAGAGATTGACGGCATCGAGCCGGGCATAGCCCCGGACCGGGGCGGCGGTGTCGGCGGACGGCGCGGCATCGGCGCCGGGGGCGGCGAAGCGCACGGCGTGGCGGGCGCCATCCTCATCGCGCGAAAAGCCCTGCCGCCCGTCCTGGTCGAGGGAAAATTGCAGATCGGTGCGGGCGGTGTCCATGCCGGCATCGGCCAGGGCGCGCATCAGGGCGCGCTGGTCGCGTTGCAGCAGGTCGAGGGTTTCGCTGCGCTCGACGGCGAGGCGGGCGATCACATTGCCGGACTGGTCCATCTCCATGCGCACGTCGATGCGGCCGAGCTCGGCCGGGTTGAGCCGGATCTCGAACCGGGTGGTGCCGTTGTGGACGTGACGGGAAATCTCGGCGGCGATGTGGGGCAGATTGACCTGGACTTCCGGCCGCTGATAGAGCGCCGCCTCGGGCCGCGGCGCGGTGATTGCGCCGGGTGATTGGGTGTGCGGGCCGGCGGGCTGGGTGATCAGGCCATCGGGGGCTTCGAGCTCGGCCGGCGTGGCGGCGGATGCGGCCGGTGCGGTGGTATTGGCGCCGGAGCGGGCGCTGGGGGACGCCGCCGGCGCGGAGGCGTCAGAACCGACGAGGCTGCGGGAGGAAGCAGGGGCGGGCTCGAACGTTTTCCGTTCGGGGGCGGGAGTTTCCGGATCGACGGTGTCGGTCGCGGCGGCGTCTATGGCCGCGGCGGGGTTGAGGCGGGTTTCGCTTTCCACATGGCGCATGGTGATCGCGGCGCTCGCCTTTGTCTCGGCGGCGGCCGTCTGGATCGTCGCGGCATGGGCGTCGAGCTGCCGGGTGAGATCGGTGAGGCGGGATGCGAGCTCGGGCGCTGCGTCGCGCAGGCCCTCGGCCAGCCGGGCGGCAAGGCCGGACAGGAGCTCAAAGGCTTCGCCGGGGCGCAGGCCCGGCCGGTCGGGCAGGGACGGGTCGCCATCGGATGCTGGCAGGGACGTTCCCGCCGACAGCAGGGTCTCGATGCGGCCCAGCATTTGGCCGAGCTCGTCGATATCGGCGCTCGACAGCGTCTTGTCGGAGTCGAGCCTGGAGGCGAGCGTGTCGAACAGGGCATGGAGCGCGTCCAGCAGCTCGGGCAGTTCGTCCTCTTCGGATGTGGTAGTTCCGAATGTGGTGTCCGGCGCGCTCGAGACAGCCCCCAGCGCCTTGGCGGGCGTGCCGTCCGCGAGGTCGAGCAAATCGACGAAAGCGCGGTCCGGCGTTTCCGGGGCGGGCCGGAAGGACACGGAAAAGCCCGCGGGTCGCGCAGGACTGGCCGATAGGGTGAGCGCGTTGGTCACGATGCTGTGCTCATAAGCAAGGACAAGGTCTTGCCCATAGATGCAAATGGCTTGCCAACCTGCCGCCGTTCCGGAAACGACAGGAAATAGAGCGCGTTAGGCGGAGATTTGTCCCGCGCGCGGTGGGGCCGGAGGGCAGGAAGCGCCGGGTGGGCGGCAATTTCTGCCGCCATCCCCGCCGGCACGGTTGCGGCACAGGCGCGATGGGCGTAAAAGCACCCACCTTGAGACAGGCGCTTATGCGCCCGGATTTGTCCGCTGGCCCTTGACCCCAACCGGATAAGAGAAAAATGGTGAACTCCCTGGGTTTCGACCGGCCTCCCGGCGAAACGCGCGTCGTCGTCGCAATGTCGGGCGGCGTGGATTCTTCAGTCGTTGCCGGATTGCTCGCCCGCGAGGGCTATGAGGTGATCGGCGTGACCTTGCAGCTTTACGACCATGGCGAAGCGACGTTCCGCAAGGGATCGTGCTGTGCCGGGCAGGATATCCACGATGCGCGGCGCGTGTCGGCGACGCTGGGCATCCCCCATTACGTGCTCGACTATGAGGAGCGGTTCCGCAAGGCCGTGATCGAGCCCTTCGCGGCGAGCTATGCGGCGGGGGAAACGCCCATCCCTTGCGTTGCGTGCAACCAGTCGGTCAAGTTCGTGGACCTGCTCGAGGTCGCCAAGGATCTGGGGGCCGATTGCCTTGCCACGGGCCATTATGTCCGCTCGCGGATCGTCGACGGCAAGCGCCAGCTGCTGCGCCCGCTCGACGGGGATAAGGACCAGACCTATTTCCTGTTCGCCACCACGGCCGGACAGCTCGATTTCCTGCGCTTTCCGCTCGGCAACATGACCAAGGACGAAACCCGCGCCATGGCGCGGGAGATGGGGCTGGCCATCTCGGAAAAGAGCGACAGCCAGGACATCTGCTTCGTGCCCCAGGGCAGCTATTCCGACGTGATCCGCAAGCTGATGCCCGAGGCCGAACAGCCCGGCGATATCGTCGACCGGGACGGCAATGTGCTGGGTCGGCACAAGGGGATCATCCACTATACGGTGGGCCAGCGGCGCGGGCTGGGAGTGGCGGCGGGCGAAGCGCTCTACGTCCTCTCGCTCGACGCGCGGACCCAGCGGGTGGTGGTGGGGCCGAAGTCGGCACTCTCGACCCATACGATCCGGCTGCGCGACGTCAACTGGCTCGGCGCGCGCCCGCTGGCCCAGATGGCCGATGGCAACGGGCTGGCGCTCGAAGCCAAGGTGCGCTCGACCCGCGCCCCGCAGGAGGCGGTGGCCTTCATGCGTGACGGGGATGTCTATGTGACGCTCATTGCGGGAGAGAGCGGGATCGCGCCGGGGCAGGCCTGCGTGCTCTATTCGGACGACAGCGCCGACGCGCAGGTGCTGGGTGGAGGATTCATCGCCGAGGCTGTCGAAACGGCCATGGTCGCCTGACGCACTTTCGTTAGCGCCGGGCGCGGATGGGGCGCTTGCGTGGCGCCGGCACGGCTGCGGCAAGGTCGGCCTGATGCTCGCGCTCCAGACGCAGGGCGCGCAGGCGCGCGGTCTTGGCGCGCGTGGCTTCGAGGGCCAGTTCCTCCTGCCGCAGGGCCTCCTGCTGGCGCGCTTCCATCAAATCCTGCCGTCTCTGCGTGCTCAATTTGGGACCAATCATCGGGAAACCTCACTAAACAAGAGCAGGCCACCCAAGGGCGGCCCCTCGACCATCAATGTTGCAGCATCTTCGACCCGCGCAGGCGGCGCGGGGCGGAAATATGGAGCACTTCCAAACCGCAAAAGTGGAAACCACTTTTGCTGGAAGCGCCTGGAGTCTTTTCTTTGTCGCGCTTTCGAACCGCAAAAGTGGAAATCACTTTTGCTGAAAGCGCTCCGGGCCTTGGGCTTGGTGAATATTGGGGCGGGTGCTGCCATAGCCTAGGTCAGATATGGTCATCGCGGGCCCGGTTTTCAACCGGTGTCGGCAGCCCGTGGGGCTCGGTCGCGCCGCTCGGCCAGAACATTGGAAGTATCCGCAATGGCGGAGCGTCGGGCCGATACAATCATCAAGCGTATGCCGAGCATCCTATCAGCGGCGCGGTAGAAAATCAAATGGCGGTTCCGGCAGGGATTCCGCTATGATTTTGCGGTGACTTGATTTTTTCGCCCATGGCGCTATATATCACCTGTTCATGACACGCAGCGGCCGCACAAACGGCGCTTGGCGTCGGGTTTCCGGCGCCGGTCATTTTGAACACAACTCATGACATGTTCGCGCGTCAGGATGCTTGCCGACCGGCAGGCCCGCGCTGCGATATTTTGGACCGCCAGCGGATCTGGCGGCAGAAGGTTTGCAATGAATACTCTCAATTTCAACGCCGAGGCGGCGCTCTATCTGGGCAGCAATCCCGTCTCGGCCCGCAGGGAAGGCGCGCGGCGCTTCCCTACCGCCGCCAAGGCCATCCGGTTTGCCATGGAAGAAGCGGCTCCCGTCAGCCTGCGCGGCGCGCGCATGGTCGTCGGGAACCACAGCTACGGCCCGGGCGACGTGAAGCGGTTCTACAATGCCGACGGCTATCCGCTGATGCGCAAGTCGGTTCGGCAGTCCCTGCTCGAAGAAGACTACGAGATGGCTTAGGGTCGAAACGCAATTATATCGCGCGCTCATCGGGCGCATTGCCGGAATCCATCACCGGACTATCCTCGACTGCCGTGGGCCCGGCGACTTCGCCGGCGCCCCATTCGGCCGTGGTCGACCAGATGGTGCCGACGATGGTCACGATGGCGAGCGCGCCGAAAATGAGCAGGATGATGCGGTTGCCCCAATTGGCCTTTTCGGGTTCTGTCATGGGATGATCTCGCCGCTCGATGATAGTCGTCGGTCTATGTAGATTTCTTTGCCGCCGGTTTCCAAGGAAATTGCCGGGCCAAACGTCACAGGTTCATAGGTTCGAACTTGAAAGGACTTTGGACCATGGATATGCGCATCCCCCTCGGCGCGACCTTCGCGGCTTTGCTCATCCTGCCGCTGGGCGTCCTCTATATGAACAATACCGCGCTGACCCCGCCCGATTTCGGGCCGGTCGCGCAGCAGCCGGCCCCCGCGGCGCCGGTGCCCATGGCCGAGTCCATGCTGGTGGATGCCGCGACGCAGCGGATCGGCGTCATCCCGATGCGCACCCAGGAATATGGGACCATGCCGGCCGGGGGCGACCGGTTCACCGCGTTCGACGACAACGGCGTGATGCTGGTGGCGGACGATCCGGTCTCGACCTTCTCGATCGATGTGGACACCGCCGCCTATGCCTATGTGCGCCGCATGCTGGACATGGGCCAGCTTCCGCCGCCCGACGCGGTGCGGGTCGAGGAATTGATCAATTATTTCTCCTATGACTATGCGGCGCCGCAGGGCGGGGTTCCGTTCGAGACCTCGCTCGCGGTCAGCCCTTCGCCATGGAACGCGGAGAACCGGCTGATCCAGATCGGCATTCAGGGCGAGGACATGGCCCTCGATACGGTGCCGCCGGCCAATCTGGTGCTGCTGATCGATACGTCGGGCTCGATGGATGCCCCGGACAAGCTGCCGCTGCTCAAGCGCGCCTTCACCCTGCTGGTCAACGAGATGGGGCCGCAGGACACCATCTCCATCGTCACCTATGCCGGAAGCGCCGGGGTGGTGCTCGAACCCACGCCGGCCGGCGAGAAGGCAAAGATCCTCGCCGCGCTCGAAGACCTCGCGCCGGGCGGATCGACGGCCGGGGCGCAGGGAATCGAAGCGGCCTACCGGCTGGCCGAGCAGGCGATGATCGCGGGCGGCACCAACCGGGTGCTGCTGGCCACGGACGGCGATTTCAATGTCGGGCTCTCGGATCCCGAGGCGCTGGAAGACCTGATTGAAGCCAAGCGCGACAGGGGGATCTTCCTCTCCGTCCTCGGGTTCGGGACCGGCAATTACCACGACTCCGTGATGCAGGCGCTGGCCCAGGCCGGCAATGGCAATGCCGCCTATATCGATTCCTATTCTGAAGCCCGCAAGGTGCTGGTGGAGGAATTGGGCGGCACGCTGGTGACCATCGCCAAGGACGTCAAGATCCAGGTCGAATTCAACCCGGCGACGGTGAGCGAATACCGGCTGATCGGCTACGAAACCCGCGTGCTGGACCGCGAGGATTTCAACAATGACGCCGTCGATGCCGGCGATATCGGCGCCGGCCATTCGGTGACGGCGCTCTATGAGATCACGCCGGTGGGCGCGCGGGGCGCCGTCGATCCCCTGCGCTATGGCGAGGCGGTGGCGGCCGGGGGCGGCAGCCTCGACGAATATGGCTTTCTCAAGCTGCGCTACAAGGCGCCCGACGGCGACGTCTCGACGCTGATCGAAACCCCAATGCTGGTGGAGGGCGAGGACAGCATCGCCCGGGCCGATGCCGATTTCGCCACCGCCGTGGCGGCCTTCGGCCAGAAGCTCAAGGGATCGCCCTATCTGCGGGCCATGGAGTGGGCGGATATCCGCGCCCTCGCCGAAGCCGGGCGGGGGAGCGATCCGACCGGAAGGCGGGCCGAGTTCATCCGCCTGGTCGACATGGCGGCCAGCCTCAACTGACGCCGGATGGCGCACGATGCAAAAAAAGGCCCGGAGCGATCCGGGCCTTTCTCGTCTCAATCGATGGGTTTGAGGCCCGCCTCGATCTGGGCCCGCCTGGGCTCGAGGAAGGGCGGCAGGGCGAGGCGTTCGCCCAAGGTCTCCATGGGCTCGTCCACGTCGAAGCCGGGCTCGTCGGTGGCGATCTCGAACAGGATGCCGTTGGGCTCGCGGAAATAGAGCGAGGTGAAATAATAACGCTCGACCTCGCCCGAGGTGCGCAGGCCGGCCTGGCTGGCGCGGGCCACCCATTGGTCGAACTGCTTCTTGTCGGGCGTGCGGAAGGCGATGTGATGCACCCCGCCCGCGCCGGGACGGGCAAAGGGCAGATCGGGCTCCACCGCCACGTGCAATTCGGCCGAAGCGCCGCCATCGCCCATGGCAAAGACGTGCACCTCGCCCTGTTCCGCGGTGGCCGCGTGGGTGCGGATCTTGCGCATGTTCATCACCACGGTCAGCACCGGCTCGGACCGCTTGAGATCGGGGACGCTCATGGTGATGGGGCCGAGGCCCTTGATCTGGTATTTCGCGGGTACCGGGCTCTTTTCCCAGGGGTGGGCGCCGCCGGCCCGGGTATCGTTGACCAGCCGCAGGCGCTGGCCCTCGGAGTCCTCGAAATCGAGCGACATATGCCCGGCGCGCTCGGCGATCGCCGAAGTGGCGACGCCATGGGCCTCGAGATGGGACTTCCACCAGTCCAGCGCCGCTTCGCCTTCGACGCGGAAGGCGGTGCGCACCACCGAATGGGTGCCCCGCTGCTCGCGCGGCGTGTTCCAGTCGAAGAAGGTGATGTCGGAGCCGGGCGAGGCGCGCCCGTCGCCGTAAAACAGGTGATAGGCGCTGGTATCGTCCTGGTTGACGGTCCGCTTGACCAGCCGCAGGCCGAGAACCTGGGTATAGAATCTGAGGTTTTCCCGAGCATTGGCGGTCACCGCCGTCAGGTGATGCAGTCCGGTGAGTTCGAGGGCCATGGTCGTGTCTCCGATGGATCGATGTTCGTTGCCGATCAACATAGGCCGCCCGGCCATGGAGCAAAACCGGCGGCCGGCAGAATTGATCATTCGTTTTTGCCGAACGATCGCCGAGGGCTGTGGGAAAAGGGAAAACGCCGCTTGCAGTCGCGCCATATAGAACATATCATGAACAAATGGTTCAGATCAGTCTCAAGCGCAAGCTCGCCATTCTCTCGGATGCGGCCAAATACGATGCGTCCTGTGCCTCCAGCGGATCGGAACGCCGCACCGGGAAGGCCAGCGGCGGCATCGGGTCGACGGGGCCGGGCAGCGGAATCTGCCATTCCTATGCGCCGGACGGGCGCTGCATTTCGCTGCTCAAGATCCTGCTGACCAATTTTTGCATCTATGACTGCGTCTATTGCGTCAATCGCTCGTCGTCCAATGTGGAGCGCACCCGGTTTTCGGTGGCCGAAGTGGTGGCGCTGACGCTCGATTTCTACAAGCGCAATTATATCGAGGGCCTGTTCCTCTCGTCGGGGATCATCCGCGCGCCCGACTACACCATGGAGGAAATGGTCCGCGTGGCCCGCAGCCTGCGCGAGGAGCATGGCTTTGCCGGATACATCCATTTGAAGGTGATCCCCAATGCGGCGCCGGACCTGTTGGAAATGGCCGGGCGGTTCGCCGATCGGCTGTCGACCAATATCGAGATGCCGACCGATGAGGGGCTGGGCCGGTTCGCGCCGGAAAAGCGGGCCGGCGAAATCCGCACGGCCATGGCGCGGGTGCGGACGAACTGGGAGGAGGGGCAGCCCGACCGGGCCTCGCGGGCCCAGCCCCAGCCGTTCGCCCCGGCCGGACAATCGACGCAGATGATCGTCGGCGCCGATGCATCGGCCGACAGCACCATCCTGTCGCGCAGCGCGGCGCTCTATGCCGGGTACGGGCTCAAGCGCGTCTATTATTCCGCCTTTTCGCCCATCCCCGACGCCAGCGCGCGACTGCCCATCGCAAAGCCGCCGCTGATGCGCGAGCACCGGCTGTACCAGGCCGATTGGCTGATGCGCTTTTACGGTTTCGAAGCGGGGGAAATCACCGCCGGCAACGAAAACGGCATGCTCGACCTCGCCATCGATCCCAAGCTGGCCTGGGCGCTCAACCGGCGCGGCCGCTTTCCGGTCGACGTCAACCGGGCCGAAAAGGCACAATTGCTGCGGGTGCCCGGGCTGGGCTTGCGGGCGGTGGACAAGATCATCGCGACGCGGCGGCATCATTCGCTGCGCCTTGCCGACGTCGCGAGGCTCTGCGCCAGCCTCGAAAAGGTGCGGCCCTTCATCCAGGCGGTCGACTGGACGCCGGGAAAGCGCCTCGATGCCCAGGACCTGCGGGCCCGCATGCTGCCCGGGCCGGCGCAATTGTCCCTGTTCTGAGCCATGTATCGGGTGCGTCTGGAAACGCGCAACGATCTGGCGATCTGGCGGGAAACGGTGCGGCCGCTGCTCGAAGCGCGGATCGCGCCCGACCGGATCGCCTGGCTCGGGGCAGGGGACGCCGAGCCCCTGTTCGCAGAGGAGGTGCTGCCGGCCGGCCGGCGGGAGCCAATCGGGGTGCCGCGCGCTTTCCTCGCCGCGGCGGAGACCGTGCTGTGCCACGCCGATGCGCGGCGGTTCGACCTGTTGTACCGCATCGCGTTGCGGCTGCAGCGGGAACGGGACCTGCTTTCGGTCGCGTCCGACCCCGACATCGTCCGCCTCGGCAGCATGGAAAAGGCCGTGCGGCGCGACAGCCACAAGATGAAGGCCTTTGTGCGCTTTCGGGCAGTGGATGAGGGCAATGCGCGGTTCGCCGCCTGGTTCGAGCCCGAGCATTTCACCCTCGAACGCACGGCGCCGTTTTTCGCCGAACGGTTCAGCGGCATGGAGTGGGCCATCCTGACGCCCTATCGCTCGGCCTTCTGGGACCGGCACCGTCTCGTGTTCGGCGAGGGTGCGCGCAAGACCGACGTTCCGGCCCAGGACGCGCTGGAGGATGTGTGGCGCACCTATTTTGCCGCGATCTTCAACCCGGCCCGGCTCAAGATCCGCGCCATGACGGCGGAGATGCCGCGCAAATATTGGCGCAACCTTCCCGAGGCCGAGATCATTGCTCCCCTGATCCGTTCCGCGCAGATACGGGAGGCCGAAATGATCGCGACCGGAGCCAGTTCGCCGCCCGTGCGGCATGTGAGGCACAGGGCGCGCCATGAGGCGGAAACGGGCGGGGGCGAGGATGTCACGAGCCTGTCGGCGGCGAGAGCGGCGGTTCAGGCCTGTACGCGCTGCCCGCTCTATCAGGATGCGACCCAGGCGGTGTTCGGCGCCGGCGCGGCGTATGCCCGGGTGATGATGGTGGGGGAACAGCCCGGCGACAGCGAGGACCTCGCCGGCAAGCCCTTTGTCGGCCCGGCGGGAAAGCTGTTCGACGCGGTGCTCGAGGAGGTGCGGATCGACCGCAGGAAGCTCTATGTCACGAACGCGGTCAAGCATTTCAAATTCGTGCCGCGCGGCAAAAGGCGGCTGCACCAGACCCCCAATGCGGGCGAGGTCAGCGCCTGCCGCTTCTGGCTCGATCGCGAGATCGCCCTGGTCAAGCCCGCGGTGATCGTGGCGCTGGGCGCCACGGCCGCCAAAAGTCTTTTGGGATCGGGTGCGACGATCTCGAAACTGCGCGGCGCGCCGATCGAAAGGGAGGACGGGACGGTGGTGTTCGTCACCGTGCACCCCTCCTACCTGCTGCGCCTTCCGGACCGCGACAAGGCAGCGGCCGAGCGGGCCGCCTTCGCCCGCGATCTGGCGCTGATCCGCGATCATGCAGAAAGCGAATTGGGACACAGCGTTGCGCTTGACAGGCCCGGCGCCGATCCATAATAAGCCCCATGCCGTCCGCACCGCGCGGACCCCCGCCCCTCCGGGCGGCGCCAATCGGGGCGGAGTAGCTCAGCTGGTTAGAGCAGCGGAATCATAATCCGCGTGTCGGGGGTTCAAGTCCCTCCTCCGCTACCAAAAAACTCAACAAAATCAATGGTCGCAGCTTTCAAACTGAAAAGCTATAGCTAGCACAGGTCTGGCACAGGCCAATTGCCCTCATTGAAATCATTGAGTTTCTGGATGTGCTAGGCTGTGAGGTAGCACATTCTTAGCACGGCTCGGCTACCTCCATAATGCAAGGGGTGCGGGGTCCATGAACTCAAATTTCTCACAGCCGTATTCGATCTATCGACGGGACGGCACTAGCAACTGGTGGGTGCGGTTCTCGATCAAGGGCGAAGGGCAGATCAGGCGTTCGTTGGAAACAGCTGATGAAGCTGAAGCGCGCCATAAAGCGCATGAGATTTGGTATGAGGCGCAATACCGGGCCAAGAACGGATTGAAGGCAAAGCCCAGTTCATTCGCCAAGGTGGCCGAAGAGTTCATAGCGCTGGTCGAGCGCGAAGCTGAACGCGGGGAACGGCCAGCGTATCATGCGCGCGACATTCCTCCGGTGGTGCGACGTTATTTCATTCCCTATTTCGGCACCAAGGACATCAGCGCGATCACCGAGGCCAACATCGAGAAATATCTCGAATGGCGCAAGGAATACTGGCTGACAGGACCGGGAGCCGAAGTCACTCACATCACCTATGAGCGCAATGGCAAGACCATTAAGCGCCCACTGCCTGAAAAGCGGATGCCAACGCTCAGCAGGCAGAAGTCGGAAACCGTCACCCTGCGCCAGCTTTTCCGGCAGGCAGTTAAGTGGGGTTATATGAACAACGGGCAGGTGCCCGATATTGCCATTGCCAAAACCGGCAAACCTAACCACCGGCCCAGCTTCGAGCCGCAAGAGTTCAAGAAGCTAATTGAGACGAGCCTGAAACGGCTTTCCGATCCCGATATCCACGAGCATCTGCGCTGGGACCGCACGATCCTGCATTCGCAGATCATGATTGCAGCCTATACCGGTATGCGACCCACTGAAATGAAGAACCTCAACTGGGGTGACGTTCTGGGCTATCGCGATGGCCGCAAGCTGCCCATTGGCAAACGCGACATTCGATTGCGGGTGCATGGCAAGGCCAAGAGCCGAACTTTTGTACCTCAGGAAGCAGCATTGCCGTGGTTTGATCGGCTGTGGGATTTCTGGGTCAAGCACATGGAGAAGCCGCCCGCGGATAGTGATCCGGTGTTTGCGACACGTGGAGGGAAACCGCTCGGCTCGACCAAGAAGTCTTTGGCGGAACTGCTCAAGGCGTGTGATCTGCTGGTGGATTATCGCGGTGTTCGCCGCACCTCATATTCGTTTCGGCACTATTACATCAGCCAACAGCTTGCGCATGGCGTTGATGTGTTCCCGCTTGCCCGGAATACCGGCACCAGCCCGGATATGATCCACAAGTTCTATGGGCAGGTCACCAATGAGCGCATGAAGGACCATCTGCGGCCCGAATGGAAGGATGCATGATCATTAGCAACTAGGGGACGACCAGAGGCCCTCCCAAAGGCCGCTATGCTCATCGTGGCTTGGATAGTAGCTTGGATGATCTTCCGTTGAACGCTGTTTGGCCGCAGAATGCGAATTGACCTTTCGGCGATTATTGAACTCGAACGGAAGCAAAGGGATGGAGGCAGGGGCGCTATATTCGACGCACACCTCGATATTGCTTCTCGCTTCGAACATTGGGATATTAAGCTCATGGCTACGACCGCCACCGAGCGGCCCCTGATACCTGGCTTCAAATAGAGTGCGGCCATTGACGTTGCCCCTTGGAGCTAATCCAGTTTGAAATAGACTCTGGCCCATCGAAAAGGACCAGAGATGAAGCGCAACA
>NZ_QQNH01000002.1 GCF_003345525.1 Pelagibacterium lacus | reverse complement strand
AATTTATGTGCGTCGTCCCGAGTAATATCGACGATCGACTTGTCGCCAACGATCTCGATGAAATTGCGGACGGCCCGCTCGGGGATGACCCGCCATTTACGCCGTTGTTGCGGCGATTTGGTCACCAGTTGAGACGACGCGATATCCTCGATGTAGACCTTGAGTGCCTGGCTGATCGGCACGGAGGCCGCTGGCTCCGCCCCCAGAACAACTGCTTCGGTCGCATGGGCCGTTCGAGAATCAAAGATGGCTTCCATCCTTTCAGCCATCTCGCGCCAACTCGCCTTGGCTTCGAGTTCAGCGGCGGGTCGGTAAGTGAATCCCAGTGCCGCCGCCCGACGCACTGCTGCCTTGTGGCGCTTCAGCGCCACCGATTCCTCCTCGTCGCACAAGAATGACGCCCAGAGATCGTTATCGGCTTTCTCCAGCGCATCTCGCATAACACGAGCCACAGCGAGGTCGTGGGTTCTGAGTGAACTGCGGATGACCGGCGCCCGCTTGTCCTGGTCGGCGACCATGGCCGGGACACGCCGAACATACTGCCAGCGATCACCGCGACGCTGCAGAAAACGGTCAAGCTGAGACCCTCTGGGCATGTCAATTCGCTCCGGTGTACCACGTTATCGGGTCAAATTGTGTCACGGTTTTCAGCAGCCGACAAGGCCTTCCGTCCGACTTGCGCCGATTTCACAGGCCTTACAGCAGCATAGCGATTTCGTGAGGAGGGGAAAATGGAGCGGGTGAAGGGAATCGAACCCTCGTCGTAAGCTTGGAAGGCTTCTGCTCTACCATTGAGCTACACCCGCTCGAAGGGTGGTGGCCATAGTCTCCGCTGATGGGCCCGGGGGCAAGCACGATTTTGGTGGAGGGGGCTGGATTCGAACCAGCGTACGCTAAGCGGTCAGATTTACAGTCTGATGGATTTAACCACTCTCCCACCCCTCCCCAATCGTGACATCGGCGAAGCGAGGCATTTGCGACGCCGCCCGTTGCCGAGCACCATCACGGGCCGGTTTATGCTGGTCAGGCCTCCCCGTGTCAACTGCCATGACGAGGAATTTGCAATGATTTCCCAGATCGGCTTGCCGCTTGCCCGGGTTTGCCGGACGCGGTAGGGCATTGGCCATGAGCAAGAACAAGTTTCCGCCCAAAAAACGCCCGCAGGCCAACCCCGATGACGGGCCGGTCTATCTCTATGGCCTGCATACCGTGCGGGCGGCGCTGGACAATCCCCAGCGCAAGAAGCGCCGGCTGCTGGCCACGCCCAACGGCCTCAACCGGCTGCTCGAAGGCGGCGCCCTGCCCGACCTGCCCCTCGAGGACAAGACGCCCCGCGAGCTCGACGCGATCCTCGGCGCCGATGCGGTGCACCAGGGCGTGGCGCTCGAGGTCGATCCGGTCGATCGCTGGCGCCTCGATGCCCTCGACCGGCTGGACCTCGTCATCGTGCTCGACCAGGTGACCGACCCGCACAATGTCGGCGCCATCCTGCGCACCGCCTGCGCTTTCGGCGCCGATGCGGTGATCACCACGGCGCGCTACGCCCCGCGCGAGACCGGCGTCCTCGCCAAATCCGCCTCGGGCGCCCTCGACATGATCCCGCTGGTGGAAGTGCGCAATCTCGGCGAAACCCTTGAGACGCTCAAGGCCCAGGGCCTCACCTGCCTCGGCTTCGATTCCGAGGCGGACGGCCTTTTGAAGCCCCGCCCCTCCGGCCAGAAGCTGGCCATCGTGCTCGGCGCCGAGGGCAAGGGATTGCGCCAGAAGACGCGCTCGCTCTGCGACGAAATGGTCCGCCTCGACATGCCCGGCCCGATCAAGTCGCTCAACGTCTCCAACGCCGCCGCCATCGCATTGTTCGCCGCGACGGCGGGCCAGGGCTGACTGCTGCCGCGGCGCGCCCTCACCGTTTGGAGCGCATGCCCCGCAGGCAGGTGATGTCGGAGTCGGCGCTCAACGCGCGGTAGCGTTCCGTCTCGACCCCATGGAGCGCCACGCGGCCCTCTGCGTCGTGGTGCAGTCCCCAGCCGAACTGCTTGACCAGCGGCGAGGCGCGCAGGCACGCCTGCGGCCTGGAAAAGAACGCGGCCCGCGCCTCCGGCCACTCGGATTCCGGGATAGCCCGGCGCCTGGCATGGACGGCGAACAGCAGGTCGTCGCTGGTCAGTTGATAGGGCTGCGCGGCCAGCAGCGCATATTGCAGCTGCGCGATGCTGCCCTCCCGGGGCGGCACCCGGCCTGCCTCGGCGGTGCTGTCGGGCGAAACGGTGATGAAGGTCCGATGGTAATTGGTGGTCATGGGAAAAGACCCTGGGATCAGAGCACGTCCGCGGTGATCACCGGCTCGTCGAACACCGATCCGCCTGAGGAGCGCAGCGTCACCACGCTATAGCCCCGCGCGCGCAATTCGCCCAGAAATTCCGGCAGCAGCGTCGCGGTACGCGCATGGATGTCGTGAAAGAGGATGATCCCCGAGCCCCTGGCGTCGAGCCGCGCCAGGGTGCGCTGCATCACGGTTTGCGGGCTCTCGGAATAATAATCCTTGGAATCGACATCCACGTCGAGCACGATGAAATTGTTGTCGATCGCCGTGGTGCGGATCAGCCCCGTCTGGGCCAGATAGGGAAAGCGGAAGAAGCGCGACGGCGACAGGTTCATCGGCGCCAGCGCCGCCGCCACCGCCTGCTGCCCGGCATAGATCTCGGCGATGGCCCCGGTAAGGCTAAGGGTCGACAGATCCACATGGTCATAGGTATGGGTGCCGATCGTATGGCCCTGCTCGGCCACGATCCGCGCCAGCGCCGGATGCCGTTCGGCCTGCGAGCCCAGCATCAGGAAGGTCGCCTTGACGTTGAAGGCCTCCAGCGTCTCGAGAATGCGCTCGGTCTTGCCCGGCCGGGGCCCGTCGTCGAAGGTGAGGATCACTTCGCCCGGACGCAGGATCAATTGGCTGTTGCTCGAGACCGTCAGCGTGCGGCCCGCCAGCCCGGCCGTCACCCGCTGCGGCAGCAGCGAGGGCGTCGGCGGCAGGGGCTGGTTCGCAACGGCGGACGCCACGATGGCCCGCGGTGCCGTGGCGCTGGTGATGACCGCATCGGTCGGGGCCAGCGCCATGAGGCTCTCGCGCGTTTCGGGCGGCTTGGCGCACCCGACGAGCCCCAGGCAAACCACCGCTAAAGCAACCACTCTCAACACGACGAACACCAGACCCTGCCCTGAAATATGCACGGGCCATGGTCAGGTGGTTATGGTTAACAAGCGGTTCCGCTTGGCCGAAATTATCCTTAACGAACCGTTACTTGGCGCGCTGGACCACCTGGTCGAGCGCCTGCAGGAAGCTCGAGCGGTCGCGGGCCGAAAAGCTGGCATTATAGCCCTTGCTCTCCCCGGTCTCGCGCAGATGCTGGCTGAGCTCGCGCATGGCCAACGCCATGCCGATCGAGGCTTCGGTGAACGGCTTGCCGGTCGGGCCGAGCACATGGGCGCCCTTGGCCAGCGCCCGGCTGGCCAGGGGAATATCGGCGGTGATGACGATATCCCCCGCCGTGCAGGCCTCGACGATCCAGTCGTCCGCCGCATCGGCGCCCTGCGGCACCATCACGTTGCGAATCATCGGATCGCGCGACGGGCGCAATCCGAAATTGGCGACGAAGGTCACCGCCAGCCCATGCCGCCCGGCCACGCGGACGACCTCGTCCTTGACCGGGCAGGCATCGGCATCGACATAGATCTGCGCCACCGTCAGTAGAGCACCACCGACCGGATCGATTCGCCCGCATGCATCAGGTCGAACCCCTTGTTGATGTCCTCGAGGCGCAGCGTGTGGGTGATCATCGGATCGATCTCGATCTTGCCCGCCATGTACCAGTCGACGATCTTGGGCACGTCGGTGCGGCCGCGCGCGCCGCCAAAGGCGGTGCCCAGCCATTGCCGCCCGGTCACCAGTTGGAACGGACGCGTGGAGATTTCCTGCCCGGCCCCGGCCACCCCGATGATCACCGACTTGCCCCAGCCCCTGTGGCTGGCTTCCAGCGCCTGGCGCATCACCGTGACATTGCCGGTGCAGTCGAAAGTGTAGTCGGCGCCCCCGATCTGGTCGGCGCCGCGCTTGGTCATGTTGACCAGATGCGCGACGATATCCCCCTCGATCTCGCGCGGATTGACGAAATGGGTCATGCCGAAGCGCTCGCCCCATTCCTTCTTGTCGTTGTTGAGATCGACGCCGATGATCATGTCGGCGCCGGCCATGCGCAGGCCCTGGATGACGTTGAGCCCGATACCGCCGAGCCCGAACACCACGGCGGTGGCGCCCTGCTCCACATTGGCGGTGTTGAGCACCGCGCCGACCCCTGTGGTCACCCCGCAGCCGACATAGCAGACCTTGTCGAACGGCGCCGCCGGATCGATCTTGGCCACCGCGATCTCGGGCATGACCGTGTAGTTGGAGAAGGTCGAGCAGCCCATATAGTGGAAGATCGGCTTGCCCTTGTAGGAAAACCGCGTCGTGCCGTCCGGCATCAGCCCCTGGCCCTGCGTCGAGCGGATCGCGGTGCAGAGGTTGGTCTTGCGCGACAGGCAGGACGGGCATTCGCGGCATTCGGGTGTATAGAGCGGAATCACATGATCGCCCGGCTTGACGCTGGTCACCCCGGCCCCCACCTCGACCACCACCCCGGCCCCTTCATGGCCCAGAACGGCGGGAAAGATGCCCTCCGGATCGGCGCCCGAAAGGGTGAATTCGTCCGTATGGCAGATGCCCGTCGCCTTGATCTCGACCAGCACTTCCCCGGCCTTTGGGCCTTCCAGATCCAGTTCGACGATCTCCAGCGGCTTGCCCGCTTCGAAGGCCACGGCGGCACGCGTTTTCATCTTCGCACTCTCCTTGCACCACGCTTGTTTAGGAAATATCCATTCTGAGCTGACTGTACAGGAGATCGGACAAACAAAACAATAAGTTAGTCAGCTAGTCAAACCGATGGCTGCTTATCGAAGGATGGCAGGATTTTGTACGCCCGGTTCGATCTCGCTAATGTAGGCCCGATCTATCTCAATCATATCAGCAAAAGCCTCTTGGCCAAGGCCGCGAGCCCTCCTCAAGCGCTGAAATTCACCGATAATGCATGGAGTGATTCCATGAATATGGCGTCGGCGGTTGCAGAATAACTAGCCACGGACTAACAGTCTCATTCGGCACTGAATGTCGGAGACGTCTTGCAAACCATTCACGACTTCCAATTGAGCGGACGCGAAGCACTAGTTGCCGTTATTAGGCAAACGAACTATCGGGGTTTAGAGCAAGCCGTCGCATCGCTGACGATGTTCAGCCATCCAGACACAGTCGCTCAAACGGGCCTCAGGGCGATATTTCCCGTCGTCCGCAATTTTGCCAAGCGAGGTGCCATCGAGCAAAGAGGCGGCAGTTTAGTGGGGCTCGACGACAACAAGGCTCCCACCGATGCCTTTTTGTGGGCCAACGCGATAACAAGACGCCCGCCGGATTTACAGTTCAATCATATCTATGCGCGAAGCGATGATCCGGATTGCTATACGTGCTTGGCTAATCTGTGCGCTTCACCTGGGTTTCTCGCAAAGTTGACAGACACTAACTCCGAGATCATTGCATTGCTTCGCTATCGTGCCTTTGAGCTCTATGGCTGGTTTCCAAAAGATGCTGATAAACCAATAGAGCCACCGGGTTATCAAGCATTGGAATGGTGCTCCCCGTTACTGCCCGTAACAAATGTTAGGGAGACTCTGATCGCTCAAGTCAGGCGCAGAGCAGATCGCACTACGAGAATGATTTCACAAACGGGCTGGCTATTCGCTGATGCTATGTAACTAATCCACATACCGCGAGTCTATGCTGGCCAAGCCGGCAATGAATCTACGTACGGTACAGTTTCATAAAAAAACAATGCAAATAGACGGCTAGCAAGCCCACTCAAACGTGTTAAACACGATCAAGCTGGTGCCTACTCCTTCCAGACCCTGTCACACCGCCCGCCGCGCGGCAATGTCTCAATTGGCACGGGCACGCGCCGCCTGGAAGCGGTGAGGGATACGACAATGTCGGGAAATGGTGCCGGCACCAGGACTTGAACCCGGGACCCTCTGATTACAAATCAGCGGCCTGCACCATATATATCAATGACTTACGGCTCTTGTGCGCCATACATGCGCCATTGGCGGTCGCGTAACCCCTAGTAAGCATAGGGGAGTAGGGGTATCAAGCGAAATTCTCGGAAGCGATTTTGTCCATCGCGGATTGGTGGTCGCTCGACGGAAAAAGGTGCCCGTATCGATCCATGGTCACGGCCAGTGTCGAGTGGCCGGCGAAGGTCTGGACGGTCTTCGGCGTGAGACCCGCCTCGATCCAAGTCGAGATCGCGAAGTGCCGCAGCGCGTGCCAGCCGAACGGCTCAAACTTCTTGCGATCCTCTTTGGCCTTTTCTGCGGCCAGAATGATCAGCGGATTGAATTGCCGCTTTATCATATTTCCATGATCGACGAATCCGCCCCGCGAGTTTGGAAAAACGAGGTCATCATCTGCGGCATGTGTTGACCGGCCGCGCCAATCTTTCAATAGAACGGCAACGCCCTGGCCTAGCGGCACGGTGCGGGTGCCAGCTTCGGATTTGGTCACGTCTAGATTTTTGTATGCATCAACACGAGAGTCCACTATGACCTCGCGGCCATCAAGGTCAACGCGGTTCCATCTAAGCGCGTGCATCTCGGAAGCCCGTAGGCCGGTTGCAGCGGCAAACACCAGTTTCACTTTGAAGTCCAGTTCGGCGTTGTCGATCAGAAGTGCAAGCGCCGCTTTTGACGGTGGGACAACCCTCTTGGATCCTTCATCGCGCCTGCCGATCACCCTCACCCCTTGAGCGGCATTGACGGCCACCAGGTCGTTCGCCACGGCGAAGGATAGCGCGCGCGACAAGCTGCCAAGGATGCGGCGCGTCGTGATGACCGATACGCCACTATCGCGCAGCCGGTCCCGAAACTCACCGATGGTGCGTGCCGTCAACTGCGCAAGCCTGACCTCCCCGATCCCGCCGTCGAACTCGATCGCGCGTCCGGGCTCGGGGGCGACGTAATTTCGGAGCTGCCCTTCCGTAACCTTCAGGTAGTGCGCGGTTACTTTCTCGCCGCGTGCGTGCCGACCCTCTAAATGCTCGACGTATAGGTCGACCACTTGGGCCACAGTCGTGTCCTTTGCGGCCGCGCGAAACGCGCCTGTGGATACCTGACCTTCGACCTCGATGCGGCGGGCATCCGCATCGCGCTTGCGCGGGAATTGTTCTTTGTGCCGCTTCCCGCCGGCGTCGGTATAGGCGAGCGTCCACGCCTCCCGCACCTCGCCCTTCGACGTGAGCCAGCGCCGCTTGGTAATCGTTGCCATAATGACCCTCTGATTTTATCCATACATGGCGCACAGAGGAAATTTCGTCAATGCAAGAAAAAAACTCGCTGTTTTGCGACGATCGCCCTATATTTAGGGTGCATCTGGAACGAATGAGCTTTCCGGCAAAGACAGATAAACCAGCCGCGGCTGAACCGACGGCGATTCAATCCTCATTTGTAGGAGGAAAAATTGCACCACGATAACGACAACACGCCGGGCGATTTATTGCTCGGTGCCGATGCCATCGCCAAGTTTTTGGGCATCACTCGCCGCCAGACTTACCGTTTGGTCCATGAAGCGATAATTCCATCGTTCAAGGCTGGAGGAACGGTAGCAGCGCGCCGGTCAAGTTTGCGCCGATGGATGGACGAGGCCGAAGGCAAGAGGGCAGCAGCATGAGCGAGCACATCGAGGAACTAAAGCAGATAGCCGCCCGCATCATGGAGATCGGAGGGAAGATTCCGATCACCGAAGACTCGCCAGATGAACTTTACGAGTTCACCGGCCACTTACTTCAAGCTCGAAGTAGCCTTGAGCACTTCATTGCCGAGGCTGAGCGTAAGCCTAAATATCAGATGTTTTTCGTCTGAGTAAACGGTGCGCCTTCGGGCGCTCCTAGTTCCCATTGGAGGAACCCCACAAATGCAAATTACAAACCTGCGCCCTGTCGAGGGCGCGGGCAGCGTCTTGGCGCGCTTCGACATTGAAGTGACGCCTGAGATTAAGCTGCTCGACTGGAGCTTAAAGAAGGGCGGGCGGGTATTCCCACCCAGCCCGAGGCACGGCTCACCGGCCGCGCATCTCGCACCCACGCTGATCGCAGAGATCACCCGGCTTGCCATGGAGGGCGTTCGCCAGCATGACCGAACCGCAGCAGCCTGAACCACGCATCGGCGAAACTCGCGCATACTGGACCCATAAGGTCGATAGCTTCCCTGGCCCCGTAGCTCAATTTCGCATGGCCCAGCTAATTGATCTGGATGACAGGCTTTATGAAACTGCTCGGGTCGTCTACCGGTTTATGCTCGGGTGGTATCACGATGGGCACGGTGACGCGCTTATATCACAGCGGCATGTTGCCAAGGTAATGAAGCAACGGGCTCCCGAGGGCGCAACCGTGCCCTCACGCAACGCTGTCCAACGCGCGATACTTGCCTTGATGGAGGCCGGCTGGGTTGTCCGCTCGTTCCAGGGCCGTGGTCGTGGCAGGGGTGCCAGTCGATACGTGCCGGTTGCCAATGTTCTTGACCTCGCCGCCCAAGGAAAATTCCCCGAACTGGCCCACGCCAATGGGCCGGTTGAACTGGCCCGCTCCATTGGGCCACATGTGGCCCACGCCAATGGGCCGGTTGAGGCCGAACTGGCCCACGCCAATGGGCCAAAGACTCACATACATGACCCGCGCACAGACGCGGGGACATGTATTGTAAAGCCAGTATCCGCCGCCACCGGCGACGGCGCCGAGGGCGCCGCACCGGGCGTCGGGTTTGACGATGCCTTCTTGGCCTATGGCAATCTTGGAACCTACACGACCGCGCTGGCGGCATGGGGAGAGATCGATTTCGGCCGTCACCCGGTCGAGCACATAATCGCGCGGGCCAAGTCGTGGAAGGACAGCGCTAGGCAAGGCGCCAAGCGTATGCCGTTCGAGAAGTGGCTTAGGCAGAAACGGTACGTCGAGGCCGACCGTCGAACACGTCCCGCCCCCGCCCCTACCGAGCCACCCATCCCGGCCAATGACAACCACCCTGCGGAGGAATTCGCATTGCCCCCTAAGCCCATAGTTACCCATCGTGGCCGGATCGATTCCGCCGAAATCATCAACGAAGAACGCGGAAGCGCGATCCGCATGACAATCGCTGGCCGGGCGGTTGAGGTTCACTACGAACACGCCGACTCCGAAGTCCAGAGGAAAGGCCAGGCCGAGTTGTCAACATTATCAGACATTGCCGGCGCCCAGATTGAGCGGCCGGAACAGCTGGTTGGGCTATCGGTGCGCTGGGAGGAAATGTCGAACGGCACACGCCGTTGGGCACCTGGGGATAGTGAGATGAGGACGCGCGCATGACCACCACCACCGCAACCAGCACTGCAATCGTTCAGCCGCTCGAATTCGTCGCCGACAGCGACCGTCCGTTCCTCGGCCGCCGCATGTCCTGGGAGGAGTTCTATAAAATGCGACCCGACCTTCGACCGGCCAATGACAACGACGACCAGTCCCATCCGAAAAAAGTCCAGAAGTTGGTGCCGCGCACACCGCGCCGGGGCCACAACGCACGCATCCACAATTGAAATGTTGGGGGCGCTGCAGGCGGATTCCTCGCTATTCCCACCTGATCCCACTATATTTAGGGCAGGCACAATCCAGATCACATCGTCAGAACGTCAACCGCGCCCAGCGAACCGGCGCTCAAAAGAGGTGTGCATTGAATCCAAGTGTTGATGATTGGGCCGACGAAAGGCCCAGCGCCATGAACATGGTGCAAGATATTTCCACGCGTGCCGTGAATGACAATGACGACCGCGACGACACCCCAACCGGCGCGGGCTGCCCGCGTTTGCCAGCCGATGCTCTCGAAGCCAAACGCGCCGCAGAAGCCGTCGTGATAGCTACAGCGAAGGCTGCGATTTCGGCCCGCCCTCGCGGTGGCAGGTATCGCGCGCCGGCTCCCAAGCCCAGCCGCCACCCCGATTTTGCAGAAATGCTCCCCGCTTTGGCTTGGTTCTACGGCGCACTGGATGCCAACCCGCTCCCGCTCGGCGAAGCCGCAAACGACAACGATCGGCCGATGTCGGTGCCCGACGTCAATCCGCGCCCGATGAAGGCCGAAACCCTCCTCCGCGCTCTGCCGACCCCGACGCGCGTTTCGGTGGTTTCGGTTCGGCGAGGCGGAAAGCAGGTATCGCCCGCGCGCCGTGTGCCGCACTGGGCGCGCCCTGCTGGTTCTGAATACTGGGGAGCTTTCCGCATCTCCACACGGTCGCGTCGCCTCCAGCAGGTTGTGCGCGTTAACGGCGTGGACGAGTTCCGGGAATACAGCGTACCGGCCGGTACCGTGACTCATGTCTGGGGCGAACGGGTCGGGCAAGACGCCGGCCGGGCGCGCGAGCCGGAAAACGAGAAATACATCACCGAAGCGGAGTCCAGTCGGCAATGGTTCTGTGATTGGCTGGATTGCCAGCCGGGCCGGAATATTCCCAAATCGCTTAAGCGCCGGAAATTCACTGGACCTATCGATTGGGATCGCTTTCGCTTCGCCCGAGGCAACGTCCCCTTCCATTTAGCGCGAGAGCTATGCGGGCTGCCTCCAGCCACAATGTGCCCGCCGGCGCTACCGTGGCGCCCTGAGCATCCGCGGGAATTGTTCGCCGGAATGCTCACTGGCCGGGGAAGTCGCGCCGATGGGGCGGGAACGGCCAGCCGGGTAAAGCGGCCGCGCGATGATACCCAAGAGGCGGGTGATCATGTGCTCGATCGCCTTGCCATCGACGTGTTCGCGGAGCGCGAGCCCGAGGAATACGGGGTTTTATTGGCGATGAAGGCTGCTGGATCTATGGGCGCGCTTGTGGCCAGCAACGATAACGCCACCGGGAAACGGGCTGCATTGAAGGCGGCCGCAGCGCTCAGCGCTTTCTGGCTTGAAAATATTTCCGCCGCATAGCCCGAAAACGCGCCCGAGCCGTCCGTTATCAAACGAGGGCGGCGCACACCTACCCTCACGCCGATGCCGGTTCGCACTGGGCGTCGGCATCTGTTTGCTGGCGCGTCCTCAAGCGGCGCCAGTCGCGGCGCGCGGGTCAGCCTGTGCGCCGCACCTATTCCCGGTGTTCGTCGCGGTCCACCGGGTTGGGCGGGGGCCAAGGCCCTCGCCTCACTTCTAGAGCACCCGCGCGATGCGGGCTCTCTTTTTCCTTTCAATCGCATTCACGCGCGCGAGCGCGTCCATAGGAGGTGCCGTGATGGCATTTCATCAAACTTTCGGCACGCTCGACGCTGCCGACGCTTCCGGCCTGCGCGAATCTGTGGTTCGCAGTTGGGTCGAACGCAGGCACATTGTTTTGTCCGATCAAGACCGGGACGCCGCGGGACGCGGGCAGACCCGGCTCTTCACGTTCGAAACAATTCTGCAGATCGCTATCGCCGCCGAACTCACCCGGCTGGGCTTCGCATCGGGCCATGCCTGTCGCATGGCACGAAAGTTTGCCCACAGCGGCAATCCCGACCGTCTGCCAGGTCGGCTTTTCCGTGATGGAAAGACGCTGCTGGTTGTGCGTCCCGGGACGGACAATGCGCATGTCGTGCGCGAAACCGACCTGGCAGACGCATTCGCAGTAAGCGGCCCAGATGAAGCCGCGGTGGCGATCGTCGACCTCAACAAAATCTATCGAAACACTGCCGCCCGGCTTCGACTTCCTGTCGAAGATGTCGCGCGGCTTTAGGAGACCATATGACCACTACAGCACAAGTTGTTGCCCTGATCGAAAAGCAGGGTGAAGCCTTTGAGGCCTTCAAGGGAAAGTACGACACGGCCCTCGACGAAACCAATACCAAAGTCGCCGCGCTCCTCGTCGGCGGTGGTGCTGCGGAAGCTGCCAATGACAATGGCAGTGTGATCGCTGCAAAGACCGCCCTTGGCGATTTCGTCAAGACAGGCAGCACTGCAAAGCTCGAGGCCCTCGCGCCGAAATCCGCAATGACCGTCGGAGTGGACGAGGACGGCGGTTTTGTTGCTCCCGCACAGCTCGATGCGCAGATCCTCCACGCGCAGCGGGATCTCTCGCCATTCAGGCGCCTTGCGCGCACGGTGACCACGCGCGCAAACACATATCAGATCCCCTTCAACCTTGGCGGCACCACGTCCGGTTGGGTCGGGGAGACGGCAGGTCGGCCGCAGACGGATACTAGCAAGCTCACTTTGCTGGAATTCCCCGCCGGCGAGATTTATGCCAATCCGGCAGTTTCGCAGCGCATCCTCGACGACGCGCTGGTTAATATTGCTGATTTCGTTATCAATGAGATCGCGGTGGAATTTGATGCCCAGGAATCGGCCGCGTTCTGGTCCGGAGACGGTGTCAACAAACCCAAGGGGCTGCTGACGTACGACACCAGCGATGCTGCCGATGCCACGCGCCCATTCGGTACCATCCAGACCGTCGTCTCGGGCAACGCTGCCGGTCTGGCAGTCGAAGGCATCATTGATCTCGTCTATTCGCTGAAGGCTGGCTATCGCCGCAACGGCAGGTTCCTCGCGAACTCCCGCACGCTTGCTGCCTTGGCGAAGCTCAAGGACGGCGAGGGGCGCCCCCTGCTTCAGCCTGCAATCGCCGAAGGAATCCCAGCTACGCTTCTGGGGCACGCAATCGAGGCCGACGAGGGTCTTCCAGACATTGGCGCAAACTCGACGCCACTTGCCTTTGCGGACTGGAATAGCGCGTATCTTATCAACGACCGCATGGGCGTTCGCCTGCTGCGCGACCCCTATTCGGCCAAGCCCTACGTGCTGTTCTACACCACCAAGCGCGTGGGCGGCGGGCTGCTCGATAGCAACGCTATCAAGCTGCTGAAGATCGCAAGCTCCTAAAAGGAATCCGGCGGGGTGCTGATGGGGCGCCGCTCGCGCCTGAAGCGGTCGATGGCCCGCCAATTACCTCAACCATCGAACCGCAGAGCCAGAGGCCGGGGGATCAACACCCCGGCCTCTTCTATTTTCACGGGGGTATGCGGGTTCGAATGTCTTCCGAGCGGGGGTTGGCTGCCGGCGGGGGGCCCACGCTTTCATAAACCGCAACAAAAAAAGCATTCAGACCGGGGACAAATTTTGAAAACCTGCGGCGTCGCGCGCGTGAGTCCGGCGCCGGTCGTCGGATCGAGGGGTCTGCGAGTTGCGGAAGTCCCTCCCCCTGAGATGGAACGATAAGTGGCCACTTGAGTTGGTTCACTACGGGCCAACCAAAAGTTGACAAAGACAGGTTGTCACCACATATTGTCATCCATTGATGGCTCCGCATGCGTTTGGATCCTTGCCCATCTGGTCTCTGGGGCATGCAAAGGTCGCAAAGCGGCATCAGCTAGCCAGAGCTGTAGGGAGTGTTCGCAACTTCCAGCCATCTAACGCTCCCAGACTTTGACGAGGTTTCGCGCATGCCGCTTTGGTATAGCCGTGGTGACACTCCATATAGTTAGGTCACCATCCCATTGGCATGCTAGATGATGAAAATTCGCACCATCTTCCCAGACGAGAACAAGCTTACCATCGGGCTCGCAAGCGACAAAAGTATAGTTATCGAGTATAGCCTGCACATAAGCATGGGCAGACCTATAGCCAAGTCCTTCAAGCTGCTTTAAGCGCTCCGGCTTAGCCTCGAGATGGGCCAGCCCCCACCCCGACTTTCGACCTTCAACGCCATTCAGCAATCTGACCTCGCCAGGGTGACATTTTCCTGCGAGAGCGATCTCGGTCGTAATCTGTCCCGTTACCGGCCTCCCAGACTTTGAGAACGCAGTGCGCTTTTCTATCGGGAGCGGCTTTTCAATTTGGACGGCTATTACTGCTTTTGCTTCGTTCATTGAACAATGATGAACGATCGCCTGATTGACGCCAAGCGATTTTGCTGAATTGCACACCCATTTTGTTCGCAGAACGTTCTATGAATACAGCCGCCGACGTTAGGGTCGGCTTTTTCCCCACTCGGAGACACCAATGACCACCACACCGATCGACCAGATGGTCGACGAGGCGGCAGCCCATGCCGTCGAGCAGCAGGCCGATAGGGTTGCTGCAAATGACATAGCGGCTCAACGGGCTGGCCGCGAGCACATTGCCTCAGCGGACAGGCTTCCCGGTAAGCCGCACGTCGACCGCAACGCCGCTCAATTCATCAATGCGCGCATCGACGGTGCGGATCTGAAACTTCAGATCGTGCCCGACGATCTTCGGGTCTACGCAGCAGCTATTGAACCGCCTTTTTCGGCCATGTCGAAACTCGTTGGGGACACTTGGACGCCGGACCTTATTGAAAAGACGCTGCACTTCGCCGCACTGCCGGTCGATGATCGCGAGCGGATGGCGAAGTTTTCGCGGTACGGGATCAACACCCAGTTCGGAAACATGCAGAAGAATCCTACGATCACCCGCGCCCTCGCGACCCGCCCTATGGCTCAATACGCGCGGCTGGCTGCCCTTTGTTTGATGGCGGCTTTGCTCGGCATTCCTGACGAAGAAGCGACTTTTTCGGACGAGTCTGATGGCACGCCGTAATCATACGGAGGGGTTCCAGCGGCTCGAAAAGCGTTTGGCGAACATTCCCAAAAAAATTCGCCAAGAAATGGAGAAGGCGCTCATCAAAAGCGGCGAGGAAACCGCCGCAGCGATGAAAGCGCTTGTGCCTGTGGATGATGGCGATCTGCGTGACAGCATTGTTGTCACCCCGCCTGGCGGCACCACTCCACTGCACGGAACAGGCGGATCGAGACACGTACCAGAGGGCGCCGTGGCGGTCACCGCCGGCAACAACGGGGTGCGATATGGGCACTTGGTCGAATTCGGCACGCGCAACGAAAACTACCCGGCACAGCCTTTTTTCTATCCCGGCTTGCGAATGACCCGCACCCGCAACCAGCGCCGGATACGCCGCGCTCTCGGAAAAGCAATAAAGGACTCAAAGAATGGCTGACGATCAGGAACGGCTCGTCGTTCTCTTCGAGGCGCGGCTGACCGACTTCGAGCGGAGAATGCGCGACTCGGTAAGGACCACCCAACGCACTCGTACACAGATTGAACGGGAAGCCGACCGCCTCAAGAAGAACGTCGAAACCAAGTTCTCCAAAATGGGCTCCGGCTTCTCGGGGGCCAGTGTTTTGGGCGCAGCACGCGGCGCGCTCGGCATGGCCGGGATCGGTCTGGGCGCCGGCGCTATCGCCAACCTCGCGTCCGAATGGTCCGATCTCAATTCTCGTGTTGCAAACGCGGTAGGATCGATGAGCCGAGGTGAAGAGGTAATGGGGCGCGTTGCCGAGATGGCCCGCCGCTCCTATTCCTCGCTGGGGGAAACGGCCGACGCGTTCATTCGCAATGCTGATGCGCTGACCGAACTTGGTTACAACACCGGTCAACAGCTCGATATGACCGAGGCACTGAATAATGCGATGATCATCAGTGCGACCCGCGGTCAGCAGGCCGAGTCCGTCATGCGCGCCTGGACCAATGCGCTGGCTCTGGGTGAACTCCGGGGCGAGAACCTCAATTCGGTTATCCAGAACTCGACCCGCCTCACGAAAGCCCTTGCGGACTCGATGGGCGTCTCGACGAACGAACTGCGCCGCCTTGGTGCTGCCGGTGAAATTACCGCGCGCGACATGGTTGGCGTGACGCGCGAACTGGAAAAACTCCGTGCCGAGGCAGACGCGATGCCCGCGACGATTACGGATAGCTTTGTGCTGCTCGGCAACTCGGTAATGCAACTCGTCGGTAATTTCGACCAGGCAACCGGCGCAACCAGCTGGCTCGCCGGCGAAATTATCCTGCTGGCAGATAGCATCGAGGAGGCGGCGAAGCGCTGGAAGGAAGGCGATGTTCCGGTCCTGAAATTCATGGAGGCAGCCGCCGGCCTGTCTCGCGAACTCGGAATCCTGGCTGAACAGGTGGACGACAATCGCGAGGAGTTTGAAATCCTCGACGAGGCGGTGGGCAATGCGCGGCAGCGGCTCATCGAGATGGCCGCCGAACTCACCGTGCTCGAAAACATGCGGGCATTCGCGCCCGAGCTCCCGGGCGAGATTCAGGCTGTTGTCGACAAACTCCTCCTCGGCGAATCCAGCGCCGAAGAAGCGCGCATCGCCTTGCTTGATCTTGCCAGTACGAATCCCGATTTCGGATTGGTCATAGGCCAGTTGGCCGGCGTTGCCGCTGAACTCCGCACCGTCACTGCTGCCGCAAACGAGATGCACGCGGCGTTGAACATGCCCGGCGGTCCGACTGGTGATGGTGCTGGCCGTGGTGGCGCCGGGGCATCGCGGCGGGCACGCATTGAGGCCGAGGAGGCCGCTGCGGCGTACCTTGCCGAGCAGGATCGCCTGTTGGGACTAACGCGAGAGCAATTGACGCTGGAGCAGGCCATTACGGCCGAGAAGGAGCGGGCTGCGGCTGCTGGCGTGACCTTGGGCGATGCTGAGGCGAAGCGCTTGGCGCAGTTGCGGATCTCGCAGTCGGCGCGGTCGAGCGGCGGTGGTGGTGGCAATCCCGTCGAGCGGTTTGATGGCGACATGGCGCGTTATCGCGAGCGCATTGCCCTGCTGAAGATGGAAACCGAGCTTCAGCGTGGCCTCAATCCTCTGGTCAACGACTATGGCTATGCGCTCGAAAGGGCCCGAGCCCAGCACGAGTTGGAGAACGCGGCAGCCAAGGCGGGGCTGGCCCTTACTCCTGAGAGGCGAGCCGAGATTGAGAAGCTGGCAGAATCCTACGGCACCGCTACCGCCAACGCGGCCCGGCTGGCCGAAGAGCAGAATGCAATCGTCAAACAGATGGAGGACATACGCGCCGCTGCTGAAGACGCGCTGAGCACGATCGTCCAAGGGTTTATCGACGGAAAAAGTGCCGGCGAGATCTTTGGTCAAGTGCTGTCGAACCTTGGATCGCAGCTCCTGAATCTCGGCATCAGTAACCTTGGCAATCTGCTGTTTCCCACCCCCGGCCTGGGCGCGGCCACCGGCGGCTATATCTCCGGCCCTGGGTCAGGAACCTCCGATAGCATTCCGGCCCGCCTGTCGAACGGCGAGTATGTGGTGAATGCCCGGCAGACGGCCAAGCACCGCGAGTTGCTTGACGCGATCAACTCCGGTGCATTGCCGGGGTTCAAGAATGGTGGATTGGTCGGACTGAAAGCTCCGCCTATGCCCCGTATCCCCCAAATAGCGCCACAGGCCGTTAAAGGAGGTGAGAGCGTGAGTGTCCCCATCAACATCACCATCGACGCAACCGGGGCGGATGCCGCCGGGTTGGCACGGCTGCACGGTAAGTTGGCGCAGTTCCAAGCGGAACTGCCACACCGTATTCGACGGGAAATTTTGGATCGCGGCAAGAAGTGGATTTGAGTGGATATGGCTATTCGTGCAGTGCTGGACGCCAGCGGGCTAAAGATCAGCAAGCCTGGCTTCGATGCCGACTCGACGGCTGAGGCGAACCTGAACTTCAATTCAGATTGGTCTGCGTTCGGCGTTTTTCTCCAGGATACTCACCAGGTCAACTGGCCTGTGCTCCCCCTTAGCCAAGACATTGGTTCCTACTCCCACGACGTCAACTACGGCACCACATTCACCACCCCGCCCGTGTTCCATGTCGAGGTGGAAATCGGCGGCGTCTGGCGCGTGATAGGCGGGTCTTCGAGCGACGCGCGGCTTCGCAGGGAGATCCGCATCTATGACGGCGGCAGATGGTCACGAACGGCTTTCTTCAACTTATCGGTCGGGTCGACAGAGACCGAGCTGCAGATCAGGGGCGATTTCGATGTCGGCGGGATCTATGCCCAAGATCGGTTCCAGCCACCCAATCTGTTGCTGAGATATACGGTTTTTTCCTACAATTTTTGAGCAGAGGGACGCCGTTCCTACCCCGGCCGGATGACGATCCGGCCGGGGTATATCGCGCGCCTAAGTACGAGGCGACGATGGCAAGGGCGAGATTGCTCCGCCCAGTCTTTTCTAGGAGGTGTGACACGGTTTGCTGCAATAATAGCAGCCATTGGATTGTGAGTAATACACCCTTGCTGCCCGCACAGCCGACTTGCAGTCAGCGTGCCATCCTAGATCTTGCCTGTTCCAGAAATCGGGTCCATGAGCGCAGGTTGTCTCATGAACCTCATGATCGCCGTTGGCCTGAGCATTTTTGTTGACGATGTAGTTTGGCATCTTCGCCCCCTCACTTATGCCGGGTGGGATCGACCAATTTGTAGGTCGAGCCGGGCTTGGGGGTGGGAGGGAGGGGTTCGCCGCGCACCACCGTACGCTCAGGGCCACTGCCCCCGCGAGGGCCGCGAATCTCGTATTGACCCGAACGGGGAGCCTTTTGACCCGGTTTCAAGTAGCGAGTAGTCATAATTGATAGTCTTTCATGCTCTGCCGGTGGTTGACGGAAGGCCGCCCAGCATGAAAGCTTTGACTGGCCCTCCGCCCACCAAAGGCGGTTGAGGTTGCTATCGGGGGCCAGGCGCTCCGTCCAAAGATTGTCTGGCCTTCGATCCTCAAAGCATTTTCGATTCTCATGCGAACCGTCAATCGGGCGAAATCGACTATCCCTAGTGCTCAAGAATTCATCACGGGCTAAATATAGTGGTTTTAGCTGTGGATAGCGAGAATATCGTGCAAACGGCAATATTTGTTCGTAAGCTGGCTGGCACCTTCCAACATCATCAGAATTAACGAAGTACTGCGTGCAAAACACTCGGCAAGTATTTGAATTTGCTATGAATTTCTATCAAGCAAGAGAATGAAAAAAGCGCCCGTCCGAAGTCAAGCGACATTTTACTCGCCCAAACCTCATTTCTTGTTTGGAACAAGCGATTCCTAGTGGAAAAGCAGTGCACAACCTGTTGCGTGCAGGAAATTTGCGAATCAGGAACTAGCCTTTTTGAACCGGCTGGACTTTTCAGACTGCCCCAGCTCTATAAGGCGCTTCCATTTTAGCTCGCGCTCGGCTTTTTCAGCAGCACGGTGCTCGGCCATCATCTCAGCATGTATAGCTTGGAGTTCAAGGTGGAACCGGTGGACGCTCATGCCTTCCGCATCTTGGCTCTGCCGCTCTACCATCAAATACCAGATGTCTTTTCCACCCGAGACAGGGGCAAAAAATCTCTTGGTTACAACTACTGGTCCGAGGTGCTCGATACCGATTGGATCGATGATGACATCTCCGACGTGGGGAACTGTTGCGAAGTGCTGGAAATCCCAATCCCCAAACGGGGCCAACTCGCCGTCTTCGTAGCCGATCAAGCGAATGGATGGCTTAAATCCATCCATCTCTATGAATTGAGTTACCGCAGCCGGACGCCGGGTCCGTCGCCGTTCGGCTCTATAAACACGATGCCGCCATCCTCCAGCGCCTGTACCACCGCACGGACGTTATTGGGCAGCCCGGAAGCAGGGCCCTCGCTTGCCTCCATCCTGCGGAGCGTCGGCAACGAGATGTGGGCGGCGGCAGCTAGTGTGGCCTGATCCAGCCCAAGCAATACCCTGGCTGCCGCGATCTGCCGTCCCCAAACATGATTGTTTTCGCTCAAATTGATTAAAACCTATTGACAAGCGCTCAATTTGATATATTCCTATCACGAAGAATGGAATATCTCAAGAGGAGCCCATCACCATGCCCCAATATATCGACGGCGCCGCCGCAAAGCTGCTGAGAATCGGTCGTGTGCTCGATCAACTCGCTGACGAGAGTAATGGCATCCCCGATGCCGCGATGGACATACTCACCAACGCCCAGTTCGACATCCACGAAATTTTGATGAACTACCCGGTTCGCGACCGGAGCGACCTGTCGGCAAAGTTCGACCTACTCGGCGATCTAACGCGGGATGGGGAAACATACTATATGGAGACCGATCTGATCGAACGCGCCAAGGCTGATTTGAGAGAAATACAGCTCCGCGACCGGGAAGAGATGGCCCTATTGGTCTGCCGGGCGACCGACCACCAGACCGCAGAAACCCAAGCCGCCTAACCCACCCCAACGCCGCCTCGCGCTACCACGTCCGTACCCACGCGGTCGGATGGAGCCTTCAGTGATGCGGGCTTACCGGGGCGGCGCAATGGAATAGGTCGGCCAGTGCTCTATCGCCCACGGGCCATCAGCTGGTTGCCGACCAGCCCCATCGCTTCGGCGGTGGGGTTTTTCATGCGCCATTCATGCGCCACGGAATCCCCGCCAACGCTAGAAAACCCTGAAAAACCGGGGAATTCTCGTTAATGAAATGGCGCATGAAAACTAGATAAACTAGCTTGCCTGTATCGCGTAGTGCGTTGATTTTATTGGAATTTTTGTGGTGCCGGCAGCAGGACTTGAACCCGCGACCCTCTGATTACAAATCAGATGCTCTACCAACTGAGCTATACCGGCCATGGCCAGCTAGCTAGCACCAGTCCCGCACCGATGCAAGCGATCCCCGCGCGCCCTGCCCGGCGCTGGCCTCCAGCCCGCTTCCTATGCTACACGCGCCCCATATGCACGGCGTGGGACATGGAGAGCGGGCCTTGGCACTTTATACCGATGGCAAGGTGGCGTTTGTGGCGTCCGATGCGGACGAGGCGCAATCGGCCCGGGCCGATCTGGTGGCGCGCCATGGCGATTGCGGCATCAAGAACGCCTCCATCGTCGTGGCGCTGGGCGGCGACGGGCTGATGCTGGAAACCCTCCACCGCGTCATGGATAGCGGCGTGCCGGTCTATGGCATGAATTTCGGCTCGGTCGGGTTCCTGATGAACGAATTCAGCCCCGACGCCCTCGACGTCCGGCTGCGGGCCGCCATGCCGACCACCATCCACCCCCTCAAGATGCGCGTGACCACCGCCGATGGCAACGTCGCCGAGGCGCTGGCCCTCAACGAGGTGTCGCTCTACCGCTCGTCCTATCAGGCGTCCAAGATCGAGATTCGCATCGACGGCGACGTGCGGCTCGACGAACTGATCTGCGACGGGGTCATCGTCGCCACCCCGGCCGGTTCCACCGCCTACAATCTGTCCGCCCACGGCCCGATCCTGCCGATCACCGCCCCCCTTCTCGCCCTGACGCCGATTTCCCCGTTCCGGCCGCGCCGCTGGCGGGGGGCGATCCTCTCGAACCGCGCCAGCATCACCTTCCGCACCCTCGAGGCCAAAAAGCGCCCCACCAGCGCCGTCGCCGACAATGTCGAGTTCGAGGACGTCCTCGAGGTCCAGGTACACGAAGACCGCCGCCATTCGGTGACGCTGCTGTTCGATCCCGGCCACAGCCTCGACGAACGCGTGCTGATCGAGCAGTTCAGGTACTGATCAGGCGGCCGGCAGCGCCAGCTTTTCCTTGCTCATATCGGGCACCATGGCCATCTCTGGCGCCTCCTCGGCGAAGGCGGGCATGACTCCGCGCGCCGCCAGCCGGGCCAGCGCGATATTCTGCTCGTTGAGATAGGCGAAGGCCTCGTCCAGCGAAGCGGGCATATCCCCGCCATGCTCGACGATCAGTTCCTCGATGAGGATCGACACCACATAGTGCCGCGCCGATATGTCGTCGGCGAGATCGGCGCGTCGCGCATGCTGCACCAGCCGCGCCAGGAGGCTGCGCACCGCCGGCGAAAACCCGCAGCGGGCGAACAGCGCCTGCAGCGCCGCCCGGCTGCCGCCATCAAGCAGGGTGAACACCTTGCGCCGCGGCGTCTCTGCCAGTTGCGCCAGGGCGTCGGCGAAAAACAGCACCCGCCCATGCACGAGCGCGTGCAGCATCAGCCGCGCGCTGATCTTGTCGCTCTCGGCCAGCGTCGCGATGAAGCGGTGCTGCTTGAGGCCGGCCTCGCGTTCGCCGATCGCCGTGGTCGCCCCGTCACAGGCATCGCGCAGGATGCGGTCGAGCCGGCGCGGCTGGATGGCCCCCTTGACGATGCGCAACCCGGCCAGCGCCTCGCGCACGCAGTCGAGCAGGTGCAGCCGGGCCAGCCCGGGGAGGTCGCGCCGCTTGAGCATGGCGCCCCGCACCGGGGCATCCTCGCCCCATCTTTCGGCGAGTATGAGAAAATCGTCCTCGGGGATCGCGATATCCTCGCGCTGGATGACGCGGATCGCAAGGTCCGGATTGCCGAGCCGCAGCAGCGCCAGCGCCACCCGCTGGCTCAGTCCCGGCCGGGCCGTGATCACCGGCAGCATGTCGGGATCGCCGGAGCGGATGATGCCCATGAGGTCTGCATCGAGCAGCACGGGAGAAAACTGCACCACCGCCCGCGAGATCACCGGCGCGTCCTGGGCCAGCGACAGCATGATCGGGCGCGGCGCATGCTCGGAATGCAGCAGCCCATAGGCCAGCGCCGCCCGCACCTTGACCGAAGCATCGTCGAGGAAATTCATCAGCGCCGCATAGAGCGCGGCGTGCTCGTCGTCCGGCCCCGTATGAGCCAGATAGGCCCGCGCCGCCAGATGCGCCGCCTGCCCGCGCTCCTCGCTGTCGCCCGACCGGGAGAGTTCGACATAACGCTGGTAGGCGACCATACATTCCCCCGGGTCAAGGCGAGCCGTTCATCGGCGCCGCCCTAGAGTGAGATCAGGAAAAGTTGCAGACTTTTCCGGTTCGATCTCACGATAAAACAAAGACTTAGAGTCTGATTCCGATTCAACGAAGCGGAATCAGACTCTAGCGGGCAAGATTTAAGGATTGGTTCACCATGCCGCCAGCGCTATTGGCCGCTGTAGAAGCCGCTGAACAGCACCCGCCCCGGCACCGGCTCGGCGGTGGAGACCGGCGAGGTGGTCTCTGGGGCGGCCTGGGTCGAGAACAGCGAGGTGAACGAGACCCCCGGGGGGATCACCGGCCCCAGGTCGCGCTCGACGCGGGACGGCAGGTCCGGCCCCTGGCTGGCCATCTGCTGCGCTGCGAAGGCGGCGTTGGACGGTCCCGTGCCCCCATGGCGCGCCACCAGCACCTGATAGACCTCGCGCACGCTGCGCGGCTGGCCATTGTGGTAGAAAATCGTCGGATTGGCCGCCGCCGGGCGCGGAAAGGCCGAGGCGGCATTGGCTTCGGGGCTCTGCAACCCGAGCTCGAAGAACCGCTCCGCCCCCCGCCGCCCGAGGAAATGGGCGATATAGAGTTCGCCCGGGCTGGGCATCCGGCCGAATTTCTGCGTCAGGTATTCGCCGTTGGAGCGGGTGAACGCCGCCGCCAGGTCCGCCGAGACCTGCGGATCGAAGCGCAGATCGAGGATCTGCTGCCGCGTCGCGGCATCGGCGACGAAGAACTCGCCATCGGCCTCCTGAATGCGGTCGGCGAAATCGCCATAGCCCAGTCGCGGCCCATGATCCTTCATCACCTCGAGCCACGTGCTCTCGATGAACTGGAACAGCCCGCTGGCGCTCGACGTCCGCGCCTTGGCGGCCGGGTTGAGGCTGCTTTCGCGCATCGCCGTCTGCAACAGATAGTCGAAATCTACGCCATTGCGCGCCCCGGCCCGGTCAAGGGCATAGGCGATGGCCTGCGGAATGTCGGCGATTGGAGAGACCATGGCGGGCTGCGACTCGAAGGGCGATCTTATGGTAAACAAAGCCCTAACGAGGTTAACCTCCGGTTAACCGGCGACCCAGCGCGTCGTCAACGCCTTGGCGTCGGGGCGCTCGCGGTCCTCCAGCGTGGTCTGGGGCGTGCCGATATGGACGAAGCCGACGAACTGCTCGCCCTCCTTCGCCCCCAGCATCGCTGCCGCCGTCTTGTCGAAGGCGAACCAGCGCGTCACCCAATGGGCGCCGAACCCCAGCGCATTGGCCGCGTGGCAGAGGTTGAAGCAGGCATTGCCCGCCGCCATCAATTGCTCGAACTCCGGAATCTTGACGTGTGGTGCGGCCGTCGAGATCACCCCCACCGTCAGCGGGGCGGGCAGGAACTGCCGGCGCTCGGCCTCGAGTTGCTCTTCGCTGCGCTCGGGCCATTTGGCCCTGGCGATCTCATGCAGCCTTTCGCCCACCGCCTCGCGCGCCGCGCCCTCATAGAGGACGAAGCGCCAGCGGGCCAGCTTGCCGTGATCGGGCACCCGGCTGGCGATGGTCAGCATCTCCTCGATCTGGGCGGCGTCCGGTCCCGGCTCGGCCAGGAACGGCGCCGTCACCGTGCGGCGGGTCAGAAGATAGTCTCGAACTGCGGTATTGATGCTCATGATATCGGCTTGGCTCCCAGCTTGCTCATCGGGCCGGCTTATGACACAGCTTTTCCCCAATCCAGGGTTATCTCTCGCGCAACCCTCGTGGGATGGATCAAGACCTAGGCACCTGTCTCGATTCCATCAAGACCGATGCTCCGGCGCAAATTGGTAGAATTATGCGGCTGCCCTTCCTTTTCGTTCTCGGCCTTCTCGTCCTTTCGGCGCTGCCCGCCTCCGCACAGGAGATCGACGAGAGCGTCACCTCCCCGGTTCCGCCCCTGCGTCCGGCCGAATTCGGCGGCCCTGAGAACGCGGCCGGCGATACTCCCGAAGCGGGAGACGACGATATCGGCCCGGACGTGCGGCCCGATTTCTCCGCCATCACCACGCCGCAGCCGGTCACCCTCTCGGCGCGGCTGAGCGACAATGGCCCGTTCATCTCCGATGGCCTGGTGTGGCGCGTATTCGACACCCGCGTCGACGACGCGGGCGAACTGGCCCTCGTCGCCAAATCCGAGGAGGCCACCGCCACGCTCAGCCTGCCCCCCGGCGAATACGTCACCCATGTGGCCTATGGCCGCGCCCAGGCCAGCGATACCCTGTTCGTCGAGCCGGGCCCCAACACCTATACCATCATCTTCGAGGTCGGCGGGCTCGAGCTCAACGCCATGGTCTCCGGCGACGTGCCCATTCCCCCCGCCCTGCTCGATTTCGATGTCTATGCCGAAGGACCGGACGGGCGCATGACCATCGCCGAGGATCTGGCGCCCGGCGAACTCATCCATCTCAATGCCGGCATCTATTCCGTGGTCTCCCATTTCGGCGCCATCAACGCCGAAGTGCGGTCGGAAATCCGGGTCGAGCCCGGCCAGGTGACCCAGGCCATCCTCTATCACCGCGCCGCCCAGGTTTCCCTGCGGCTGGTGTCCGAGGAAGGCGGCGAGGCCATCGCCGATGTGGAATGGACCATCAAGTCCGGCAGCGGCGACACGCTCTTCACCGATATCGGCGCCTTCCCCTCCACCGTCCTCGCCACGGGCGACTATCTCGTCCTCGCCAAGCTCGGCGACAAGGTCTACAACCGCCAATTCCAGGTCGCGCCCGGCGCGCCGCGCAACGTCGAAATTCTGACCAGCCTCAACTAAAACCGATAAAAAAAGCCCCGGCGGGAACCGGGGCTTTGTCTCAACGGGCGGTGTTGCGCCTGATGTCGGGCGGGGTCACCGCCGCTTCCATGTCCGCCACCGCCTCGGCGACGGGCTTCACCGTCTGGCCCTGGCTGCCAAGCTGGCGGATGGAAACGGTCTTTTCCTCCGCCTCGCGCCTTCCGGCGACATAGATGAACGGCACCCGGCCGACCGAGTGCTCGCGCACCTTGTAGTTGATCGACTCGTTGCGCGTATCGACCTCGGCCCGGATGCCGCGGGCCCGCAGGTCGGCGGCCACCTCATGCGCATAGGCGTCGGCATCAGAAACGATGGTGGCGACCACCACCTGCACGGGTGCCAGCCACAGCGGCATGCGCCCTGCATAGCTCTCGATCATCATGCCGAGAAACCGTTCGAGCGAGCCCAGGATCGCCCGGTGCAGCATGACCGGACGCTGGCGCGACCCGTCCTCGGCCACATAGGAGGCCTCCAGCCGCTCCGGCATCACGAAGTCGAGTTGCAGCGTGCCGCATTGCCACGACCGCCCGATGGCGTCCTTCAGATGGAATTCGAGCTTGGGGCCATAAAACGCCCCCTCGCCCTCGGCGATTTCGAAATTGCGGCCTGTCGCCTTGAGTGCGTCCCCGAGGCTCTTTTCGGCCAGGTCCCACACCGCATCCTCGCCGGCCCGCGTCTCCGGGCGCGTCGCGAGGAGAATTTTGACGTCCGTGAACCCCATATCCTCATAGACCGAATCCAGCAGCGCGCAGAATTTCTCCGTCTCGCTCTGGATCTGGTCGACGCGGCAGAAGATATGCGCATCGTCCTGGGTCATCTGCCGCACCCGCATCAGCCCATGCAGGGCCCCATGCGCTTCATTGCGATGGCAGCAGCCGAATTCCGCAAGCCGCAGAGGCAGATCGCGGTAGGACTTGATGCCCTGATTGAAGACCTGCACATGCGCCGGGCAGTTCATGGGCTTCAGCGCCAACAGGTTGGCGTCGGCGGAAATCACCGGCTGGTCGCCCTCGGTGGTGGGCGTCTCGTCGGGCACGACGAACATGTTCTCGCGGAACTTGCCCCAATGGCCCGACTTCTCCCACAGCTTGTTGTCGAGCAGCTGCGGGGTCTTGATTTCCTTGTAGCCCGAGGCGTCCAGCCGCCGGCGGATATAATCCTCCAGCGCGTGATACATCACGAACCCCTTGGGGTGCCAGAACACCGATCCCTGCGCCTCGGGCTGGAAGTGGTAGAGGTCCATCTCCTGCCCGATCTTGCGGTGATCGCGCTTTTCGGCCTCCTCGACCATATGCAGATAGGCGTCGAGCTGCTCCTTAGTCGCCCAGGCCGTGCCATAGATGCGGCTCAGCACCTCGCGATTGGAATCGCCGCGCCAATAGGCGCCGGCCACCTTGGTCAGCTTGAACGCCTTGCCCACATCCTTGGTCGAGCGCATATGCGGCCCGCGGCAGAGGTCGAACCACTGGCCCTGCTTGTAGATTTTGAGCTGCTGGTCCTCGGGAATGGCGTCGATCAGTTCGACCTTGAACTGTTCCCCCTTCGCCCCGAACACCTTCTTGGCCTCGTCGCGATCCCAGACTTCCTTGGTGAATTCGGCCCCGCGATCGACGATCTCTTCCATCTTCTTTTCGATCTGCCGCAGCTCGTCCTCGGAAAAGGGCTCGCTGCGGTAGAAATCGTAATAGAACCCGTTCTCGATCACCGGGCCGATGGTCACCTGCGTATCGGGCCACAGCTCCTGCACCGCCTCGGCGAGGACGTGGGCCGCATCGTGCCGGATCAGTTCCAGCGCCGCTTCGTCGTCGCGCAGCACGAATTCGATCCGCCCATCGGCGCCCAGACTGTCGGAAAGGTCGGCCATCTCGCCGTCCCAGCGCATGGCGACGGTCTTTTTCGCCAGCGACTTGGAGATGCCCTCGACGATGGTGGTCCCGGTGGTGCCTTTGGCGTATTCACGCACTGCACCATCGGGGAACGTCACCTTGATCATCTTGGATCTCCATCACTTGTGTGTCGCGCGCCCACTGCGCGCAAGGCGGCTTGATTAGCACGATTGCGCCCCAATTCCAGCCCTTACTTGCCCTCGCCCCAGCCCCAGCCTCCCTTCTCCCCTCGTGGGAGAAGGTGGATCGGACCGGCAGGTCCGAGACGGATGAGGGGGCCGCTGCCTCTCTCCACCCACCGCCGCCCGCAAAACCTCTCACCGCCACCGCCCATAGCGCCATGGCAGATACCAGCGCGCCTGCTGCGGCACGGCGTCGGGCACCGGATCATAGCCATGAGTGCCCCCCGGCCGGCAGCGCCACAGCCGCCCCGCCCCCATCCAGCCGCCGGGCCAGAACCCATGCGCCATGATGGCGTCGCGGGTGAATTCCGAGCAGGAGGGCGCGTGCCGGCAGGTCCGGCCGGCGAGCGACGAGAGCGTGTAGCGATAGGTCTGGATCAGCACCCAGGCCGTCCATTTGAACGGCCAGTCGATGACCGCCCAGAACCGGCCCATCACACCCCGGCCCGCTCGAGCGCTTCGGCCACCGCGTCGAAGACCAGCAGCGTCGAGGCATGGCGCGCCGGAAAGCCGCGCACCGGCTGGAGATATTTGAGATCGTCCCAGCGCCCTTGGGGGGGCGGGCCATCAGCCTTGAGCATGGCGGTCACCGCCTCGCGCAGGGCCCGCAATTCGGCGGGCGTCGACCCCACGATATGTTCGGCCACGATCGCCGCGCTGGTCTGGCCCAGCGCACAGGCCTGCACATCGGCGCCATAGGCGGCGACATGGCCGTCCTCCAGCGCCAGGTCCACCGTGATGGACGAGCCGCACACCCGCGAAACCTTGCGCGCCGTCCCATGCGGCGCATCCAGCCGCGGCATCTGCCGCGCCGCGCCCGCGATCTCGAGGATGCGATTGCTATAAAGGTCGGAAAATTCCATGCTACGCCGCTATCCAGGGCAAACGAACCCATTGTTCGGGATTTGTTGCCAACTGCTTTCTTGTCCAAAGACCCTTATCGCCTATATAAGGGGCCAAGCGTCGGGCTGCAAAATCATATTGGCCGATCGCAACCCTGTGGCGTATGGGACCCTGTGTCTCCGCCGCAGCCAGGGGAATCGCTATCTATGGACATCAACGTCAAGCCAAAAACCGCCACCCCGACCGCGCTCGATCGCGTCATCGATCGTCCGTCGCGCGCCGAGGCCGAGGCCGCCGTGCGCACGCTCATCGCATGGGCCGGCGACGATCCCGACCGCGAGGGCCTGCTCGACACGCCCCGCCGCGTGGCCGACGCCTATCGCGAATTCTACGCCGGCTATGATGAAGACGCGGGCAAGATCCTCGAGACCACCTTCTCGGAAGTCGGCGGCTATGACGATATCGTGCTGGTCCGCGACATCCCGTTCAATTCCCATTGCGAGCACCACATGGTGCCGTTCATAGGCAAGGCCCATATCGCCTATCTGCCCCATGACGGCGTGGTCGGCCTGTCCAAGCTCGCCCGGGTGACAGACGTGTTCGCCCGCCGCCTGCAGACCCAGGAAAACCTCACCGCCCAGATCATCGAATCGGTCAACGAGGCGATCAATCCGCGCGGCGCGGCGGTGATGCTCGAGGCCGAGCACATGTGCATGTCCATGCGCGGGGTGCGCAAGCACGGCTCGTCCACCATCACCCACCGCTTCACCGGGGTCTTCGCCGAGGACCGCCAGGAGCAGGACCGCTTTTTCGCCCTCGTCCGCGCCGGACGCTGAGTCCCGCCCCATGACCCGCTTCGCCGATCCGCAATCGCTGGACAAGGCCGAGCTCGAATCGGGCGCGGTCTTCGCGCCCCGTTTCGACGCCAATGGGCTGGTCACCGCCATCACCCTCGAGGCGGGCAGCAATGACGTGCTCATGGTCGCGCATATGAATGCCGAGGCCATCGCCGAGACGCTGCGCTCGGGCTATGCCACCTATTGGTCGCGCTCCCGCGGCACCCTGTGGAAGAAGGGCGAAAGCTCCGGGGAATTGCAGCAGGTGGTCGAGCTGCGCACCGATTGCGACCAGGACGCCATCGTCCTCGTCGTCAACCAGCAAGGCCATGGCGCCGCCTGCCACACCGGCCGCAAGAGCTGCTTTTACCGCCGCATCGTCCTCGTCGATGGCGAGGCCCGGCTGGAAGATTCCGGCACGCCCCGCCTCTTCGATCCCGCGACCGTCTACTCCAAATAAAATTCTAGCGGCGTCGCCGGGCGTCGAGCAGCGAGGGCAGCAACAGCCCCAGCACGAATCCCCCGATATGGGCTTCCCAGGCAATGGCGATATTGCTGCCCGTCACCATGGGCGCCAGCCCGATCACGACGTTGATTCCCATCCAGAACAGGATGAAGGTCCGCGTGCGCCCATTGGCGAACACCCCGCCGAGAGACGCCGTCCGGCGGCCCAGCGGCACGATCTCGCCGGTCTCGGGATGGCGCCCCACCACGACCGGCTCGAAGATGAATCGCATCGCCGCCCCGGTCAGCGCCGAGACCCCGCCCGAGGCCCCGATCAGCACCGCGAATTGCGGCACGATCAGCACCGTCACCGCCGCCTGCACCAAGGCCCCGGCCAGCGCGCCGAGGAGAAAGACGATCAGCAATCCCCCCGCTCCATAGCGCCGCGCCACCGGCGTGCCGAAAATCGCCAACCAGGCGGAATTGAAGATCAGATGCGTGTAGTCGACATGGAGAAACGCATGCGTGAACCCCGACCACAGCAGCGGCCAGGCCCCGCCCGGCCATTGGCTGGCGGCGACGAAACGATCGGGAATGAAGCCGAACCAGATCCGCAGATTGCCCAGCCCGTACTGGTCGAGGGCGAGGCTCGCGGCCACATGCACGGCCCACAGCACGCCGATCAACACCGTGATTGATCCAGGCAGGTTGAATATGGGTTGCCGCTGGTCTTCGCCTGGCTGCCCGGAAGGCTCTGTCATCGGTTTATCCTTTAGTTCTCAGCGACATAGCGCAGGCTGGCTCGCTTATCCACACCGGGGCCGTGGAAATTAACCTTAATGATTGTTTAAGCGCGATTTCGCGCAGCGATTTTGGCACTGTTGCGTTGTACCGCGAAGACCCATCGGCGCGGCCCAGTTGAGGATATGGCAGGCAAAATGCAACAGCGCAGCACCAGGACGCTCTATTCGTATTGGAACGAGATCCGCGGCGCCCGTTCAACCCCGGAGCGCAGGGATATCGACCCGACGCGGATAAGGGAAGCCCTGGCCCATACCTTCATCCTCGAATCGCGCGATGGGCTCGAATTCGATTTCCGCCTCGCCGGCTCCCATATCTGCGCCGCCTATTGCCGCGAGCTCAAGGCACGGCGCTTTTCCTCCCTGTGGTCGCCGCGCGACCATGACGCGCTCGAAACCCTGATGCGCGCCGTCACCGAGGACCACGCCGTCGCCCTCGTCACCTTCGAGGGCCGCACCGAGCGCGGCGAAAGGCTCAGCTTCGAGCTGGCCCTCTTTCCGCTGCGCCACAACGGCGTCACTACCTCGCGCATGATGGGCGGGCTATCCGCGCTCGATACCCCCTATTGGCTGGGCATCCACCCCATCATGGAGCAGCGCATCACCGGATTGCGGCTCATCTGGCCCGACGATCGCGACACGGTCTCCCCGCAGGGCTATGCCACCGCCATGATGGACGAGATCGCCGCCGCCATGAATGATTCGGGCATGGGGGTTCCCGCCACGGTCAGCGGCAATTCGGCCCGCCGCTACGCCCATCTTTCGGTCATCGACGGCGGCAAGGCCTGAAACACCGCCTTTTCGCCAAAGGTTTGCCCCTGCCCTTACCCTCCGTTAACGCTAGCGGACATAAGCTGGCTTGACGTCATGGGATGGAAAGCAGGCGGGGTTCATGCTCATCAATGATTCGGTCATCGGGAAAATCGCGTCGCCTGCCCTGGGCGATGACGAGGGCCGATTCCAGGGTGTGAGGGTTTCGATCCTCGGCCGCTACATGCTGGCCGACCGCCGCGAATTCCCCTGCCAGATCATCGAGATGTCCCCCGGCGATGCCTATGTCATCGCCCCGGTCAGCGGCCGGGTGGGCGAGAAGATCATCATCTATCTCGATCACCTGGGGCGCGTCGAGGGCACCATCCTCGAACAGAAGGATGGCGGGTTCCGCATGGACCTCGTCGCCTCCCCTCGCAAGCGCGACAAGCTGGCCGCCCAGCTCACCTGGCTGGCCAACAAGGACCTGCTCAACCTGCCCGAGGACCGGCGGCATGAGCGCGTCGTGCCCGATATCCGCCATTCCTCGATCCGGCTCGAGGATGGCCGGCGCTACAATTGCAAGATCACCGACATCTCGCTGTCCGGCGCTGCCGTCGAGATCGAGGTGCGCCCGGCTCTGGGCACGCCGATCACCCTGGGCCGCATGCGCGCCCGCGTCGTGCGCCATTTCTCCGACGGCATCGCCGTGGAATTCGCTTCGGTGCAGGAAATGCTGACCGTCGTGCAGCAGAACCTGCGGGTCAACTGACCGCCGCTCGTTTCGCCCCGCCCAGCCACTGCACCACCAGCGCCGCGAGCGAAAACGGCACCACGCCCAGCGCCACCAGTTGCATCGTCTCGACCCCCTCCACCGCGAAATGCCCGCGCTGGGTGTTGAGCAGCAATTGCGCGACGGTCTGGAAGCCCACATGCAGCCCGATCGTCGTCCACACCGATCCCGTCATGCCCCGGACGATCCCCAGCACCAGCGCCACGAAAAAGAACATCACCAGCCGGTCGGTGGCGAAGGCGGCCGAGAAGACCGACCACAGCACGGCGCCCCACAGCGCAAACAGCGCCGCCTGCGCGAAGATCGCCGGCCAATGCCCCATGCCCGCTTCGAGATTGGTCTGGATATAGCCGCGAAAGGCCAGTTCCTCCGGCAGGGCCTCGTAGAGAAAGACCAGCACGATCAACAGCGGAACGAACCCCAGGATGTCCATGATCGACGCCGTGGGGGTGATGGTGGCCCAGCCCATGCCGATGACCACCGCGAACCCCAGCGCCGCCGGGATGAGAAAGCCCGCTGCCCCGATCAGCACCTGCCTCACGGCGTCCGCGTCGAAGGCGAGGCCGAGGCTGGCAACGCTCTCCCGGTCGATCAGCCGCCGCGCCGCCACCACCATCGGCACCGCGATGGCCGTGGCCAGCACGGCGCGCCAGATATGGCTGCCCAGACTATAACCCTCCGGGGTGCTCAAGGCCGCTCCCAGCGCCAGCCAGATCGCGATCATGGCCAGCCACACAAGGCCGGCGCGCAGATAAGGCGAAGCGGTTGGGGTCATGTCGATCCTCCCTGTTGGCCGACCCTATCAGATTCGCCTTTCTCCGCGTGGTGAACCGATCCTTAACTCCAGGGGCGGTATGCTGCGCCCAGTCGCGCGAAGCACGGCCGCTAGGGGGCGGGGTCGGACAGCGCAGCCAGCCGCGTATCCTGGATGGTGAAAGTCATGCGTATCAGAAAAAAGGCTGCGGCCGTCGCCCTCAGCCTTGCCGCCCTCTCCACCCTTTCCGGGTGTACATCGCTGTTCGGCGGGTTGTTCGGAGCCCGCAATCCCCATGAATGCATGACCCGGGTCATGTATTTCGAATCCAACCGCTCCAGCCCGGACGGCATGCTGGCGGTCGGCACCGTAGTAATGAACCGCGTCGGCTCGCATCATTTCCCCAGCGATGTTTGCTCGGTGGTCGGGCAGAAGAACCAGTTCGCCTCGGGCGTGCTCACCCGCAAGATGACCGAGCCGCGCAGCCTGCAGCTCGCCTCGCAAATGGCCCAGCGGGTCCTGCGCGGCGAACGCCATCCCGGCGTGCAGGACGCCATGTATTTCCACACCGCCGGGCTGAGCTTTCCCTATCGCAACATGCACTACGTGCTGGTCGCCGGCGGCAATGCCTTCTATGCTAGACGTTAATCCACCAAGGCGCATGCCTAACAGGCTGTAAAACAAGCCGATAAAACACGTCTAAAAACTGCGTTGCAGTTTTCGGATCGGCGAAATCGGCCATCTCTATCGTGATCTCCGTCGGGGAGATCACGAAAATGAAAACCACATCGATCCTTGTTTCGGGCCTTGTCGCCCTCATCGCATCCACCGCCGCCATGGCGCCCGCCGCGGCCCAGCAGGTGGCCAGCCTGCATCCGGCCTTCGCGTCGACGGCGGACCTGACCTCTATTCCGGTCGGCCACGCCGAATTCTGCGCCCAGCGCCCTTATGAGTGCCTGCCCATGGCGCCCGCCGCCCCGGTCGCCCTGACCGACGCGCTGTGGACCGAGTTGCAGCAGGTCAACAACCACTACAACACCACCGTCACCGCCATGAGCGACGCCGATCTCTATGGCACGGAGGAATTCTGGACCTATCCCACCTCCGGCTATGGCGATTGCGAGGATTTCGCCCTCGGCAAGCGCGCCACCCTCATCGAGCGCGGCTGGAATCCCGCCAACCTGCTGATCGCCGTGGTCAGGCAGCCCAATGGCGAAGGGCACGCCGTGCTCATGGTCCGCACCGATCGCGGCGACCTGGTTCTCGACAATCAGGAAGGCCTGATCAAGCTGTGGACCGATACGCCCTACACCTTCCTCAAGCGCCAGTCCCAGGCCCATGCTGGCCAATGGGTCGATATCCTTGACGCCCGCGACGGCATCGTCACCGCCACGGCCGGATATTAAGCAGAACTCACTGGATCGCCCCGACAGGCGAAAACTCGAAGGGCCGGCGCTCCCCGACAGGAAGCCGGCCCTTTTTTTGCCGTCCCTCAGGCGAGTTGCGTCACCGAGATATAGGTGCCCACGAACATCAGCCCGGTGACGAAGCTCCAGCCGAAGGCGATGGTGGCCGCCAGCAGGATATTGAGCGTCGAAACGCGCCCGCTGCTGTCCGACTGCATGCCCAGCCGCAGCATCAGATAGGGTCCGCAAATAAAGACCACGAACAGGCTGACGATATTTTCCAGCCCGTTGCTGCCCTCGACCCGCAGCCCGGCCACCTTGCGGGCCAGTTGCTGGTAGAGATGCGTGCCGGTTCCGGCCACGCTCAGACCGATTCCGATCAGGAACAGCGCCAGCAGAAACTGGGTCACACGCAAATCTCCCATTCGCGTTTACGTTTTGTTAAACATAATCGAGGCCAAACTCGCTGTCATGGCCCGGATTTTTCTATGGTTAATTTGAACAGCCTTCCCCTGCGCCGCCCCGCCGATGCCCCCCTCTCCCCGGGCGCGGTTCTCTATGGGCTCGCGGCAAGCCTGCTCATCGCCGCCCTTCTCGGGCTTGGCGCCATCCATATGCTCAAGGGATATTTTTCCGGCCTTGCCACCAGCGCCGTCGCCCCGGGGCTGGCCGCGATTCATCAGGTGGTGATCGGCGCCCAGCGCTACGCCATGCCGGCCGGGATCATGGTCGATCCGGCCCAGCGCCGCGACGGCTTTGCCGAGCGCGTCGATCTTTCCCTCGCCCTGCCGCTCGGGCCCGATGGCCGGTTGAGCGATGTCGACATCACCCTGATGCCGCGCGGACGCGTGCGCACCAGCGCCGCCCTGCTCGACAGCGTCTATCTGCACCAGTTCTCGGAAGAGCAATTGTCGGGCGTGCCGGGGCTCGTGGGCAAGCCGCTCGATTTCGACGCCGGAACGCGCGGGGAAACCGTCTGGTACGACCCCCTGAGCGCCAATCCCTTCGTCGCCAAATGCATGACCCCGGTGGAGATGCGCCCCGACGAGCGCACCTGCCTGCGTGTCATGAGCCTCGCGGACCGCAATTCGGCGATCGTCAGCTTCGCGCCCTCGGCCCTGGCCGAATGGCGCGCGTTCGACAGGGTCATCGAGGACGCCCTCGCCACCCTGCGGCTTTAAAAAGGCTCAGACCTCGTCGAGGTCGATATCGAGGACCGAGATCTGCACCATATAGGAGCGCTCGCCCTCGTCGTCATCGACATAGATGAGGCCGATGAACTCGTCTCCGAGATAAAGCTCCACGGAATCGTCCTGCTTGGGGCGGGGACGCACGTCGATCGACGCGTTGCCGAACTTTTTCTGCAAGTACTTCTGAAGCTTGATGATCTCGTCGTGGGTCACAAAAGTCTCCGGGCGAAGGGTTGAGGGGCTGCACCACGCGGCCGCCGCCTGCCAACGCACTCACTGGTTTCGAACTGGGAACGGCGCGACTGTAATCATCATGAGCCATAACGCAATGGTGGCCGAAAACTTTCCCCGGCAACTCGCATGCGATCGGCAAATCAATCGCGCGGCACCATGACGATCTGGTCCATCACCGTGGCCGGCTGGCTGCATCCGGCCTCTCCCACCACCTTGGCGGGCACGCCGGCCACCGTGGTGCGCTCGGGCACTTCCTTGAGCACCACCGAGCCCGCCGCCACGCGCGAGCAGTCCCCGACCCTGATATTGCCCAGGATCTTGGCGCCGGCGCCCAGCAGCACGCCATTGCCGATCTTGGGGTGGCGATCCTCGTCGGCCTTGCCCGTGCCGCCCAGCGTCACATCGTGCAGGATCGACACATGGTCGCCGATCACCGCCGTCTCGCCCACCACGAACCCCGTGGCGTGATCGAGCATGATGCCCTTGCCGATCCGCGCCGCCGGATGGATATCCACCTGGAACACCTGGCTCGACCGGCTCTGGAGGTAATAGGCGAGGTCCCGCCGCCCGCTCCGCCACAAGGCATGCGCGAAGCGGTGCGTCTGGATGGCCTGATAGCCCTTGAAGAACAGGAACGGGTCGATGGCCCGATGGCAGGCCGGATCGCGCTCCAGCGTCGCGGCGAGGTCGGCCCGCGCCGCGGCCCCGATCTCGGGCGCATCGATGAGCACGTCCTCGAAGGCCTGGCGGATGAGGTCGGCCGGCACGTCGGAATGATCGAGCCGCGCCGCCAGCCGATGGGCCAGCGCCGATTCGAACCCGCCATGGTTGAGAACGCTCGACACCACCATCGCGGTCAGCGAGGGTTCCGCGTCGCAGATGCCGCGCGCCTCGACCAGCATCGCATCCCAGACGGGATCGACGGTCTTGAGGTTGGCGGACGTCTTGACGCTGCTCGACATGGTCGTCTCCTTGGCACCGATTGGCGCGAACCCACCATATAGGCGAATTCTCTATCTCAGACAAAGGCCCGCGAAGGAAATTGGTTCACTTTTGCCTCAGAGCCTCTAGGCGGGATAAACCCGGGCCAGAAAGGCGAGCGCGCCGCGCTTGAACTGCGGATCGCCGGTCGCCCGCATATGGTCGCGCCGCGCGATCACCAGCGCCTCTCCCCGCGGCAGCATGTCGGCCAGGGGCTGGGCCGGCCCGCCCACCACGTCCTCGCTCCCCACCGCCACCAGCACCGGCACCTCGATCCTCTTGAGGTCCTCGACCGCCACCCGCGTCCGCGAGCCGCCCATGCACGCCGCCAGCGCCTTGAGGTCGCTCTTGGTGTGCTCGGCAAAAATCCTGAACTGCCGCCCGGTCGGATGGGTCACCTGCGACAGCGAGTCGGCCTCGAGCGCCGCGATGATCTCCTCGCTGTCCAGCGTCGGGGTCGGCATATTGGCTCCCAGCCCCCCGAAAATGGCGCAGGCGACCTTTTCCGGGTTCTGGATACAGACGAAGGCGCTGATCCGCGCGCCCATGGAATAGCCCAGCAGCGCCACCTTTTCGAAACCCAGATGGTCGATGAGGTTGGCGACGTCGCGCGCCATGTCCTCGGCCCCGTAAAGCGCCGGGTCATAGACCTTTTCCGACTGCCCATGGCCGCGATTGTCCAGCGTGATCACCTGATAGCCGGCCTCGATCAGGGCCTCGACCCAGCCGGTCGCCACCCAGTTCACCACCCCGTTCGATCCGAACCCGTGCACGGCGACGACCGGCGGCCCTTCCCCATGGACTTCATAGGCGAGCGTCAAACCTTCGGATTGAAAAACCGGCATAAGGGATTCTTTCGATTCTGGTTTTCCCCTCATAGCAAGCCGGCCGCGGGGCGCCAACATGCCTCTGGTCATGGCGGGGTCAAATCGCTATGGTCCGCCGCAATTCGAACCGTCCGGATGGGTTCCATGGCGCAGCACAAGACACCCCACTTCCACAACACCGAAGGCCTCGCCCGCATCGCGATCGGGGCCAGGGAATTCCAGTGCGTCGGTGCCATGCCGCCCTTCGACCATCCGCACGTCTTCCTCGACATGGGCGCCGACAGCGAGATCGTCTGCCCCTATTGCTCGACGCTGTATGTCTTTGATCCGACCCTACCCGCCGGGTCGGCCAATCCCGAAAGCGCGGTCTTCCACCTCGAGCACGCCTGAGCCGTTCCCCGGCCATGGCCGCGCCCCGCACCATCTATATCGCCGGCGCCGGCATTGCCGGGCTGACCCTGGCCCTCGCCCTGGCCAAGTTCGGCCTCAAGGTCGTTGTGCTCGAACGCAACGACGCGGTCAGCCCGTTCGGGGCCGGCCTGCAGATCAGCCCCAATGCCCGCCGCGTCCTCGATCGCCTCGGCCTCGCCGACGCCATCGCGGAAAGGAGCTTCGCCCCCTCCGGCATCGACATCTTCCCCTCCGGCCGCATCCGCCCCATCCAGACCCTCGTCCTGGGCGCCGAGATCGAAGCCCGGTTCGGCGCGCCCTATGCCGTCATGCACCGGGCCGACCTCGCCGACCTGCTCCATGGCGCGGCGCGGCGCTTCGCCAATATCGATATCGTTCCGGGCGTTTCAGAATTCGGACTCGTAGCCGAGGGGCCGCGCCTCACCGTCACCGCCACCGAGCCCGACGGCAAGCTGCGCCGCGCCCATCCCTTCGCCTTTGTCGGCGCCGATGGGGTCAATTCCATCACCCGCACCAAATTCCTCGGCGGACCGGTGGCCGCATATACCGGCAAGCTCGCCTGGCGCACCCTCGTCGATCCGGACGCCCTGAAGGGCCTATTCGACCTCGACCGCACCAGCCTGCTGCTCGGCACCGACCATCACCTGGTCGTCTATCCCCTGCCCCATCGCGGCAAGGTCAACCTCGCCCTCTTCACCACCGCCCCCCAGCCCCTGCCGCTGGCCGATACCCCGCAACGCCCCGCCCTCAAGGCAAGGCCGGGCACCCCGATCGCCCATGTGCTCGCCGCCGCCGGCGAGAGCTGGACCGCCTGGGCCCTGTCTTCGGTGGAAACCGAAACCTGGTCCCAGGGCGCCATCGGCCTTGTGGGCGACGCCGCCCACGCCATGCTGCCCTTCCAGGCCCAGGGCGCCGCCATGGGCATCGAGGATGCCGCCGTGCTTGCCCCGCTCCTCGCCGCCTCCCCCAGCGCCGAGCACGCCTTTGCCCGCTACGCCGCCCTGCGGCAGGCGCGCGTGCGCCGCGTGCAGGCCGTGTCCCGCTCCAATGGCCGCATCTTCCACATGGGCGCGCCCCTGTCGCTTGCCCGCGACGCCGTCATCCGAGCCGGCGGGCCGCGCGACCACTTCCGCCGCCTCGCCTGGCTCTATGGCTACGATCCCCATCTCGGCGCGTGAACCATGGCCTGCCCCGAAGCGTTAGGAAACCGCCGCCCCGCGCTTGCCTTTCCCCCGGCCGGTGTGCCAACTGAACCCTCCCCGCCCCGATGATCGGCCGAATCTTTATGCGAGTCAGCCCCCAGTCCAGATTGACGCTCGTCTTCATTCTCATGACGGTGTTTCTCGACATCGTCGGGCTGGGGATCATCCTGCCGGTCCTGCCCAATCTCATCCTCGAACTGACCCATGAGACCATCACCAATGCGGCGGTAATCGGCGGCTATCTGGTCTTCGTCTACGCGACGATGCAGTTCATCTTCTCGCCCATTCTGGGCAATCTGTCCGACCGCTGGGGCCGCCGGCCCATCCTCCTGCTCTCGCTGGTCGGCCTCTCGATCGATTACCTCATCATGGCCTGGGCCCCGACCCTCGTGTGGCTGTTCGTGGGCCGCGTGCTGTCGGGGATCTGCGGCGCCGCCATGGGCACCGCCACCGCCTATGTCGCCGACATCACCCCCAAGGAAAAGCGCTCCCAGCGCTTCGGGCTGATCGGGGCCGCCTTTGGCCTCGGCTTCATCGTCGGCCCGGTCATCGGTGGCGAGTTGGGCGAGTTCGGCCCCCGCGCGCCCTTCTATCTTGCCGCCGCCGTCGCCGCGGCCAATGTGGTGTTCGGCTTTTTCGTCCTCCCTGAGAGCCTATCGAAATTCCGCCGCCGCCGCTTCAACTGGAAGCGCGCCAATCCCTTCGGCGCGCTCTGGGCCTTCCGCCACACCCCGGTGATCTTCGTCCTGCTCGGCGCGCTGTTCCTCTTCTCGCTGGCCGGGCAGACCTATCCCAACGTCTGGAACTTCTACACCATCGAGGAATTTGGCTGGTCCACCTCACAGGTCGGGCGCTCGCTCGGCGTGTTCGGCATCCTGTTCGCCCTGAGCCAGGCCCTGCTGGTCGGCTATTCCACCCGCTATCTCGGCGTCACCGCCACCGTCATCATCGGGCTGTCGCTGGCGGTGGTCGCCTTTGTCGGGGTGTCCTTCATCCACACCGAGCTGGGCCTGTGGACCTTCCTCGTCATCGGCGCCTTTTCGGGCATCGCCGCTCCCGCCCTCAGCGGGCTTCTGGCCAACAATGCCCGCAACAACCAGCAGGGCGAATTACAGGGCGCGGTGAATGCCTCGAACTCGCTGACCGCCATCATCGCCCCCGTGGCGGCCACCCAGATGTTTTCCTTCTTCACCACCAACCCGCTGCGGCCCACCACCTTTCCCGGCGCGCCCTTCTTTGCCGCCGGCCTTCTGGTCGTGGGGGCCATCGCGCTCTTTATCTTCGCCGCCTTCAAATTCGACCTGATCCACCGTCCCTATGACACCAGCCGCAAGAAGCCGCGCGTGCCCCAGCCGACCGGTCAGGCGGTCAACCCGCCCGATGAGGAGGAAGTGGATCGCGAACGCGCCGAAAACGGCGACGAGGCCAATGGCAAGGATTAAGGCTGCTGCGCCCCTTCGACGAGGCTCGGCCAGCTATGGTGGAAATCCCCCTCCTCGCCGATCCGCCTGAACCCGTGCGCGCCGAAGAAATCGCGCTGGCCCTGGGTGAGGTTGGTGGTGCCCCGCCCCTGCCGATAGGCGTCGAAATAGGCCAGCGCCGAGGAGAGGCACGGGGCCGGCAATTCGTTGACCGCGCAGGTCGCCACCACAGCCCGCAGCGCCCCGTTGCTTTCCGTCATCATCGAGACGAACGAGGGCTGGGTCAGAAGATTGTCCGAGCTTCCCGCCTCGAAGGCCTTCGAGATCTGGTCGAGGAAGCGCGAGCGGATGATGCACCCGGCCCGCCAGATCTTGGCGATGGTGTCGAGGGGCAGGTTCCAGCCATGCTCCTCCGAGGCCTTGGCCATCACCGCGAACCCCTGCGCATAGGCGGCGATCTTGCCCGCCAGCAGCGCCTTTTCCAGCGCTTCGAGCGAGATCGTGGCCTTGCCCTTCATGCCCGCGCCATAGAGGGCTTCGCCGCGCTCGCGCTCGGCCTTGATCGCCGAGATCGACCGCGCCGCCACCGCGCCCTCGATGGTCGTCGCCGAAACGCCCAGATTGAGCGCTTCGATCGCCGACCAGCGGCCGGTGCCCTTCTGCCCCGCCGCATCGACGATCACATCCACCAGCGGCTGGCCGGTTTTTTCGTCCATGGCCGCCAGCACGTGCCCGGTGATCTCGATGAGATAGCTGTCGAGCGGACCCTTGTTCCAGTCCGCGAACACCTTGGCGCAGGCGTCCGGGGTCATGCCGAGCCCGTCACGCATCACGCCGTAGATTTCGGCGATCATCTGCATGTCGGCATATTCGATGCCGTTATGGATGGTCTTGACGAAATGCCCCGCACCGCCGGTCCCCAGATAGGCGCAGCAGGATTCGCCGTTGAACTTGGCGGCGATCGCCGTCAGCACCGCCTCGGCGTTCTTCCACTGGGCTTCCGAGCCGCCCACCATGATTGACGGCCCGTGCCGCGCCCCTTCCTCGCCGCCGGAAACCCCGATGCCGAGAAAGCCGATTCCCGTGCCGTCCAGTTCGGAAAAGCGCCGCACCGTGTCGTGATAATTGGCGTTGCCGGCGTCGATGATGACGTCGCCCTCGGCGAGCAGCGGCCTCAGTTGCGCGATCACCGCGTCCACCGGGTCCCCGGCCTGCACCATGATGATCACCGAGCGCGGCCGCTTGAGCATGCCGACAAAGGCCGCAAGCTCCCCCGATCCCATGACATTGCCGCGCAACGGGCCGGCATTGTCGAGAAACGCGTCGACCTTGCCCGCCGTCCGGTTGTACACGGCCACCGTGTAGCCATTATCGGCAATGTTGAGCGCCAGATTCTCGCCCATGACCCCGAGCCCGATCAGGCCGATATCCGCCTCTTGCATCCGTCGCCTCACACTGTCTTGTATCGTTTGGTCTTGTATCGCTTGCCTTCTCCTCTAGCGCGCATGGCGTTTCCCCGCAACCGATCCGGCATCCGCGCCGTTGCCCCTCCGGGCCAGACGTGCCAGTGAATTTGCAGCGCAGCCAGCAACATTGAGAGGCCGATGCCGGAACAAGCTCCCACCCCCGACTTCAAGGACATCCGACTCATTGTCGTCATGGGGGTTTCGGGCGCCGGCAAGACCACCATCGCCGAAGCGCTGGCCGAGCGGCTCGGCCTACCCTTCATCGATGCCGACAACCTCCATCCACGCGCCAATGTCGAAAAGATGCGCGGCGGCACGCCGCTGGACGACGCCGACCGCTGGCCATGGCTGGAGATCGTCGCCGACGCCATGCGCAACACCGCCGACACGCGCGGCCGCGTGGTCTGCGCCTGCTCGGCCCTGCGCCGCCTCTATCGCGATTGCCTCCGCGACGGCGCCGGCGAACCGGTCCTGTTCGTACTGCTGCATGGCGACAGGTCGGTGATCGCCGCGCGCCAGGCCGATCGCCCCGGCCATTTCATGCCGGCCAGCCTGCTCGACAGCCAGTTCGCGACGCTGGAAACCTTCGCTCCCGACGAATTGGGCCTGGTCGTCGACGTGGCCCAGTCCATCGAGAGCATCGTCGACACGATAGCGGGACAGATTTAGAGCGTTTCCAGGAAAAGTGGACCCGGTTTTCCGGTTCGGAAACGCGAAAAAACAAGGACTTAGCGCCGCTCCACCGTATATCCGCGCGCTTCCAGCATCGCCGGAATCGAATCCGGGCCGACATAGTGCCCCAGCCCCACGGCGACCAGCGCCGTGCCGCTGCCGGCCAGGATCTCTTCGATCCCGTCCACGAACCCCACATTGCGCTCCACGAACAGCGCCTCGTAGAATTCCGGCAGCTCCGCGGCGATTTCCGCGGTCCCTTCCTCCAGCACGCCCAGATCGCCGCCGATCCAGCCTTCCAGTTGCTCGACGAGTTCGGCCTGGCTCTCCTCGTAATCGGCGATGGTCTGCCGCAGCACCTCCAATTGCACCTTGTCGGGCATGCCCGAGAGCAGGTCGAACTGCTCGTCGAACGTTTCGAACCCGTAGACGGGCATGCCCTGCGCTTCCGCCTGCGCCTTGATCTGCACGTCGATGCCGCTCTGCGGATCGAAGCCCGCATCGAGCATCACCAGCGAGGTGATCTGCAGATAGGCGAACCAGGGGCGCAGGCTGTCGAAACTCTCCAGCGGAATCTGGTGCTCGTCGAGAATGGCCTCCAGGCCGGCCAGTTCTTCCGCGCTCAGCCGCGAGGAGAGCGGCTGGTCGGGGGAAAAGCCCAGCCGCATGATCATCCCGCCCAGATTGTCCGGCGGCGTCAGGTCGGGGATTTCCAGCCACAATTCGTCGGCCTCGGCCAGAACGTCGGCCACCGCCGTGCTCTGCCAGGCGACTCCCTCGCGCATCATGTGCACCGTTCCCACCATATAGACCGTCGAATCATCGTCGCGGACCACCCAGATCGGCGGTTCGGGCGCTTGCGCGACGGCGGAGGGAACGACCCCGATGCTCGCGAGAAATGCCAGGAACATCAAGGGCCTGAAGCGCTGGGCCATAGGAATCTCCGTGTGGGTTTGGGTGCGGACCGCTCATTGGCAATGCGTTGGGCAGGAAATGGTTTCGCAATAGGCGGACTACAAATATGATGACACCATGACACTCGCCCTCTCCATCCCCTCCGCCCTGAGCGCGCGATTGCGCCGCCGCTGGCTCGTCGCCGCGGCCCTGGTGCTGGTCGGCATGGGTGTGGTGGGGTTCTGGGGCAGCGTCTATACCCATCGCTCCTTTTTCAACGAGGCCGAGGCGCGCGGCCACAACACCCTGCGCCTCGCCATCGCGGTGCTGCGCGGCCACATGGCGCGCTACGAGAACCTGCCCGAGGTCATCGCCGGCTTCGACGAGATCCAGGACCTGCTCGCCGCGCCCGACAACCCGGCGCTGATCGACGAGGTCAACCACTACCTCAAGGAGATCAACGAGCAGTTCCGCTCCTCCGACATCTACGTCATGGGCATGGACGGCACCACCATCGTCGCCTCCAATTTCGACGGCGAGCGGCCCTTCGTGGGCGACAATTTCCAGTACCGGCCCTATTTCTTCGACGCCATCGATGGCGGCGAGGGCCGGTTCTTCGCCCTGGGCACCACCTCGTTCAAGCGCGGCTATTATTTCGGCGCTCCTGTGGTGGTGGGCGGCGAGACGCTGGGCGTGGTGGCCGTCAAGATCGACGTCGAGACCATCGAGGACACCTGGCGCGGGGGCGGTGATTACCAGATCATCGTCAACGACCCCGAAGGCATCATCTTCATGACCAGCGAGCCGAACTGGCTCTACAATTCCGTCCTGCCGCTCACCCGCGAGCGCCTCGCCCGCACCGCCGAAACCCGCCGCTACGCCAATGCCGAGCTGCGCGAGCTGCCCCTGGCCGATGTCAGCGACGAAAACCACCGCCTCTATACCATCGCCGGCAATGCCGCGAGCACCGAATATCTCGTCGTCTCGGAATCCATGCCCGAGGCCGACTGGACGGTGAGCGTGCTGCTCGACACCTCCTCGGCCCGCGCCCAGGCCCTCACCGCCATCGTCATCGCCCTCCTCGCCATGGCCATGCTCATCCTGGCCGGCGCCGTGGTCATCCAGGGCCGCGCGCGCCTGCGCGAGCGCATGCAGATGCAGCGCGACGCCAAGGAGCTGCTCGAACGCCGCGTCATCGAGCGCACCGCCGAACTGGCCAGCGTCAATAACAAGCTCGAGGAGGAGGTCGCCGAGCGCCGCGCCACCGAGGCGCGCCTGCGCAAGACACAATCCGACCTCATTCAGGCCGGCAAGCTCGCGGCGCTGGGCCGCATGTCCGCCGACCTCTCGCACGAATTCAACCAGCCCCTCGCCGCGGCGCGCAATTATGCCGACAACGCCCTCGTGCTCTTCGACCGCGGCCGCATCGAGGATGCGCGCCGGACGGTGGCCAACATCTCCGGCATCATCGACCGCATGACCGCCCTGTCGCGGCATCTGCGCAATTTCGCCCGCAAGCCCAATGAAAAGCTCTCCACCGTGCCCCTGGGCCAGGTGGTCGCCGACACCGTCCAGCTCATCGACTGGCGCATCAAGGCCAGCGGCATCGACCTTACCATCGACATCCCGCCCGGCCTCGCCGTGATGGGCGGACCCAACCGGCTGGAACAGGTGCTGCTCAACGTCCTCGCCAACGCCATGGACGCCGTCGAGGCCGGCGAGGACCGGCGCATCCTGCTCTCGGCCTCCCGCAAGGCCGACCGGGTGACCATCCTCGTGCGCGACCACGGCCCCGGCATCACGGCGGGGGCCAATGAGCGCATTTTCGATCCCTTCTTCTCCACCAAGGGCACCGGCAAGGGGCTGGGCCTGGGGCTGTCCATTTCCTACAACATCATCAAGGATTTCGGCGGCGAGCTTCACGCGGGCAACCATCCCGAGGGCGGCGCGCTGTTCACCATCGAGCTCAATGCCGCCGATATCGAACCGATCGCGGATGCTGCGCAATGACGGGCGAAAAGATCATTCTGGTCGATGACGAGGACGCCTTGCGCCATTCCATCGCGCAGGCCCTCGACCTCGCCGGCTTCGAGGCTATCGAGCTCTCCTCCCCCGACCGCGCCTTCCATTTCGCCGGCTTCGGCTTCAAGGGCATCGTCATCACCGATATCCGCATGCCGGGCATGGACGGCATCACCTTCATGAACCGCCTGCACGAGACCGACCGCGACATCCCGGTGATCCTCATCACCGGCCATGGCGACGTGCAGCTCGCCGTGCGCGCCATGCGCGAGGGGGCCTATGACTTCATCGAAAAGCCCTTCGCCACCAGCCAGTTGACCGAGATCGCCGCACGCGCCCTCGATTATCGCCGCCTGGTGCTGGAAAACCGCGTGCTGCGCGCCGCCGCCGGCCAGAGCGACGACCTCGAACAGCGTCTGCTCGGCCGCTCCAACGGCATGGTCGAACTGCGCCGCAAGCTGCGCACCATCGGCCCCACCGACACCGACGTGCTCATCGTGGGCGAAACCGGCTCGGGCAAGGAGGTGACGGCCCGCGCCCTGCACGACCTCTCCACCCGCGCCAACCGCCCCTATGTGGCGATCAATTGCGCCGCCCTGCCCGCCAACCTCATCGAAAGCGAATTGTTCGGCCACGAGATCGGCGCCTTTCCCGGCGCCATGCGCGCCCGCTTCGGCAAGTTCGAGCTGGCCCAGGGCGGCACCATCCTGCTCGACGACATCGGCTCCATGCCGCTTGACGTGCAGGGCAAGCTGCTGCGCGTCATCCAGGACCGCACCATAACCCGGCTGGGCTCCAACGATCCCCTGCCGCTGGACGTGCGCTTCATCGCGACCTCGCGCACCCCGCTCGAACCCGCCGTGGCCGCCGGCACCTTCCGCGCCGACCTGCTTTACCGGCTCAACGTCATCACCCTCGACATCCCGCCCCTCGCCGATCGCCGCGAGGACATCCCGCTGCTGTTCATGCAACTGCTCGGCGAGGCCGCCTCGCGCTATCGCCGCGACATGGTCTCGGTGCCCCCGCCGGTCCTCTCGGCGCTCAGCGAACAGCGCTGGCCCGGCAATGTCCGCGAATTGCGCAACGCCGCCGACCGCTACATCCTCGATCTCGGCCTGCCCTTCCTCGAGCCCGCCGGCGGCGATGGCGACGAGGAATGGGAAGCCACTTCCCGCCTCGCCGACCGCGTCGCCGATTTCGAGCGCAGCCTCATCGAGAGCGCCCTGATCGCCCATGGCGGCAGCCTCAAGCCGGTCTACGAATCATTGGGCCTGTCGCGCAAGTCGCTCTATGAGAAAATGCAGAAATACGGCCTCGACCGCAGCCGCTACCTGACCGGCAGCGTCGAGGCGGACTAGGCATAGGGGCGCCAAAGCCGGCCACATATGGGCGGATTTCCACCCATCGAACGAGCGATTTGTTACCGAATCCACCCAAATTCCGCGTCACGGCCCAAAAAACCATGTCGCTTTGATGGCCGGCGGTTGTTTTTGCACCGCAACCCACATGTGATCGGCGGGCAGCCGGCAAGCAATGTCCGGCTCTCTTTAACGAATACGATTCCATCCTTGGGAGGAAAACATGACGTCATTGCTTCCGCGCGTTCTTCTGGGCGCCGTTGCCGCTTCGGCTCTTCTGGCCGGCACCGCCTTCGCGCAGGACTATCCGACCCAGCCCATCACCGTCATCGTGCCTTTCTCGGCCGGTGGTCCCACCGATACGGTGGCCCGCCTCGTGGCCCAGGCCATGAGCGCCGATCTCGGCCAGCAGGTCCTGATCCAGAACGTGGGCGGCGCCGGCGGCACGCTGGGGGCCGGTCAGGCGGCCGCGGCTGCCAATGACGGCTACACCCTTCTGCTGCACCATATCGGCATGTCGACCGCCCCTTCGCTCTATGCCGACCTGCCCTTCGATTCCATTGACGATTTCGAGCCGATCGGCCTCATCACCACCGTGCCGATGACCATCGTCGCCCGCGCCGATTTCGAGCCGGAAACCCTTGAGGAGCTGATCCCCTACATCCAAGAGAACGGCGAAGCGGTGATCTACGGCAATGCCGGTATCGGCGCGGCCAGCCAGTTGTGCGGCCTGCTGCTGCAGGAAGCGCTGGGCGCCAAGATGACCGAAGTGCCCTATCAGGGCACCGGCCCGGCCATGACCGACCTGCTCGGCGGCCAGATCGACATGATGTGCGACCAGACCACCAACACCACCAACCAGATCCTGGCCGGCGAGATCAAGGCCTATGCCGTGACGACGCCCGAGCGTGTGGAATCCCTGCCCGACATCCCCACCGCCATTGAAAGCGGGCTCGACCTCGATGTCGGTATCTGGCACGGCCTTTACGCCCCCGCCGGCACCGACCAGGCCATCATCGACCGCCTGAGCGAATCCCTCCAGCTCGCCCTGGCCGATGAGACCGTCGCCTCGCGCTTCGCCGAACTGGGCACCGCTCCCGCCCCGGCCGAGGACGCGACCCCCGCAGCGCTGGCCGAAACGCTCGCTAGCCAGATCGAGCTGTGGCGTGGGGTCTTCGAATCGGCTGGCGTCGCCGCGCAATAACCGGGGCCTTGGGGTCCACTCCTTCGTCCCCGGCCCATGGGCCGGGGATTTTCGTGTAACGGACGGAGCAAGGCCCTCGCCCTTCCCCGCCAATGGTACTACCGTCGGTTCCGGGGAAAATTCCGCGACGGCGGCAAGGAGGCATTCACATGGCAGTGCAAGCATCCCGAAACGATTTGGCCACGGCCGCGATCTTCGTCGCGATCGGCGGCTATTTCGTTCTCGAATCGCTCAACTACACCCTGGGCACGCCCTTGCGCATGGGCCCGGGCTTCATGCCCATCGCCCTGGGCAGCATCCTGATCCTTCTCGGGCTGGTCGTGGCCGTCGGCGCGTTCACCCATGCCGACCCGGAGGAAGACCGACCCTTCCCGTGGCGGGGCATCGCCCTGGTGCTGGGCACCATCATCTTTTTCGGAGCGACCATTCGCGGGCTCGGCTTCATCCCCGTGGTGTTCCTTTCCGCTCTGGGCACCGCTCTCGCCAGCCGGGAAAACAACCCGGTGAGCGCTGTGATCATCGCGGTCGCCCTGACCATATTGTGCTTTGTGATCTTCGTCCTCGCCCTGGGATTGCAGGTGCGCTGGTTCGGCCCCTGGCTGCCGTTCTAGGAGAAATTCGGAATGGACCTTTTTGCTTCGCTTGCCCTGGGGTTCTCGGTCGCGCTCGACCCCTGGAACATCTTCTTCTGCTTCATCGGCGTGCTGCTCGGCACACTGGTCGGCGTCCTCCCCGGCATCGGGCCCACGGCGACCATCGCCATGCTGCTGCCGATCACCTTCACCCTCTCGCCCGCCTCTGCGCTGATCATGCTGGCCGGCATCTATTACGGCGCCCAGTATGGCGGCTCGACCACGGCGATCCTCATCAACCTCCCCGGTGAATCCTCGGCGGCGGTGACGGCGATCGACGGCTATCAGATGGCCCGCCAGGGCCGCGCGGGACCGGCGCTCGCCACCGCCGCGCTGGGCTCGTTCTTCGCCGGATCGGTCTCGACCCTGCTGCTTGCCTATTTCGCGCCGCCCCTCGCCCGGGCCGCGCTCAATTTCGGCCCGGCCGAATATTTCTCGCTCATCGTCCTGGGGCTGCTGGTCTCGATCGCCCTCGCCCATGGCTCGATCATCAAGGCGCTGGGCATGATCGTCATCGGCCTGCTGCTGGGCATGGTCGGGCAGGACATCTATACCGGCCAGCCGCGCTTCACCTTCGGCTTCCGCGAACTGTTCGGCGGCATCAATTTCGTGTCGGTGGCGGTCGGGGTGTTCGGCATCGCCGAGATCCTGCGCAATCTCGAAAACGAGCAGACCCGCGAGGTCATGGTCAAGAAGGTCAAGAACCTGTGGCTGACCAAGGACGATTTCAAGCGCATCGCCGCCCCGGTGCTCCGCGGCACGGTGCTCGGCGCGTTGCTCGGCGTCCTGCCGGGCGGCGGTCACATCCTCTCCTCCTTCGCCTCCTATTCGGCGGAAAAGCGCCTGTCGAAGAATCCGCAGGAATTCGGCAAGGGCGCCATCGAGGGCGTGGCCGGGCCGGAATCGGCCAACAACGCCGCCGCCCAGACCTCGTTCATCCCGCTCATGACCCTGGGCATTCCCGCCCACCCGGTCATGGCGCTTATGGTTGGGGCGTTCATCCTGCAGGGCATCACCCCAGGCCCCAACGTCATCAATGACGAGCCCGAGCTGTTCTGGGGCATCATCGCCTCCATGTGGGTGGGCAATGTGCTGCTGGTGCTGCTCAACCTGCCGCTGATCGGGCTGTGGGTGAAGATGCTCTCGATCCCCTATCGCATCCTCTTCCCTTCCATCGTGCTGTTCGCCTGTATCGGCTGCTACTCGATCAACCTCAACCTGTTCGACATCTACGCCATCGCGGTGTTCGGCCTGTTGGGCTATCTGCTGATCCGCTTCGGCTGCGAGCCGGCGCCGCTGCTGCTCGGCTTCGTGCTCGGCCCCCTGCTCGAAGAGCACCTGCGCCGCGCCATGATCATCTCGCGCGGCGATCCCACGGTGTTCATCACCCGCCCGATCTCGGCCACCCTGCTGGCCCTGGCCCTCGCGGCGGTGATCCTCGCCCTCCTCCCCTCGATCCGCAAGAAGCGCGACGAGGTGTTCGTCGAGGAAGACTGACGAAAGGACCCGCCCGGTTCGCCGGGCGGGTCGGCGCATGCCGGTAAAAATCATATTGGCCATATCGTGGCCCGCATGCCTCACTGCTGCCATCGGAGGCCCTGCGCCCCCCGCCATACGGGCCTTCCCGCCCGCCCCACGCCGCGGAAAATCGCCATATTGGCGGTTTGCGGCCTTGAAATTTCCCCAACTATTCCCCGAGCCTGCCCTCTGGCGTCCCCCTGCTCGCCATGGCCCGTCAGCACAGTGTGCTCACGGTTTCGCGATGAAGCGGGACCGACGGCGCCGGACCGATCGGGCGCCGGATCGAAGAGGCGGCGGCCTGGCCGCGCCAAATCATCACATGGAGCAAATCCCCATGAAAAAAACTGCTTTTACGCTCGCTACCCTTATCGGCCTGTCCTTTGCCGGTGGAGCTCTCGCTCAGGATCTCGATTTCGCGACGCTCGATGCCGATGGCAGCGGAGCGCTGACCCTTGAGGAACTCCAGGTGGCGATCCCCGACCTGACCGCCGAGAGCTTCGCCATGCTCGACACCGATGCCAATGGCGAGATCTCCGAGGAAGAGTTTGCTGCTCTTTCGGCGGGCGGCGAGGCTGCCCCGGCCCCGGATGCTCCCGCTGCCGATGAAGGCGCGGTCGAAGGCATGTAAGACCGCGATGCGGGCGCCCGCATCGCGCGGCGCCCGAATCATGATTGACTTCCTCCCCTGCCGGCCGTCCTGTGCGCTCTCCGCACAGGACGGCCTCATCACACCAGTTTCGGGGAGAAACCCTATGCCACGCCTGCTATCCGCCCTTCTCGCCCTGCCGCTCCTCGCCGCATGCGGCGACACCGCCCCACAATCGGACGCCAGCCAGCCGGCGGACGCCTTCTATGTCGGCGTCTGGGCCGCCGATCCGGCCTGGTGCACGGATCAATCCGAGGGGTTCCCGATCACCATCGAGGCCGACCGCTTTCTCGGGCGCGAGAACACCTGCGACATGAGCGCCATCACCACGACCCCGGAAGACGGCTGGACGGCCGCGCTGTCCTGCATCGCCGAAGGTACGACCATCGAGGAGCCGGTGGTCTTTTCCCCCGCCGGCGACCAGCTCGCCATCATCTGGCCCGACCGCGGCCCCGACGCCACGCTCTTTTCCCGCTGCGAATAATAGTTATTCTAAATGGTGCGGGCGGCGGGACTCGAACCCGCACGGCTATACAGCCTCAAGATTTTAAGTCTTGTGTGTCTACCATTCCACCACGCCCGCGCCCTGCCCTCTTCGCAAGCATGGGGGCAAAGCGCAAGAGGCAATCAGGCCGGCCGGGACCCGGTATCGTCCGGCAGTTCGCCCTTGTAGCTCACCTCGATCCGGTCGAGTTCGCCCGGCTTCATGGTGTCGAGCCATCTGAGGAAATCGGCAATGTCGGCGAACCCGGCCCGGCGCGCATCGGCCTCGGTCACTGCATCGGCCGAAATCGGCGTGATGGCGCCGATCTGCAATATCCCCACCTTGGTCTTGAGCGTGCCCCCGGCCCGGACGGTGCGCCGCGTCCAGCGCCGGAACTGCAAGGTGATCTCCCCCGCTTTGATCTTGTCCAGCACCTCGCGCTTGATCAGCATCAGTCGGTCCCGCCGGCGATCGGGGCGGCATAGGTGAAGTCGAGGTCCCAGGGAAAGAAGATCCACGTGTCCTGGCTGACTTCGGTGATGAAGCTGTCCACCATGTCGCGCCCCTGCGGCTTGGCGTAGACGGTCGCGAAATGGGCATTGGGCAGCATGTCGCGCACCACCCGCGCCGTGGCGCCCGTATCGACCAGGTCGTCGATGATCAGCACCTTCTGCCCCGCCGCGTCGGCGGCCAGGATGTCGGAATTGATCGACTTGAGCACGATGATCTTGCCCTGGCTCTGATGGTCGTAGGACTTGACCGAAACGCTCTCGATCACCCGCACATTGAGCTCGCGCGCGATGATCGCCGCCGGCACCAGCCCGCCGCGCGTAATGGCCACGATGGCCGCGAACGGCCCCTCGCTGTGCAGCCGCCAGGCAAGCGCGCGCGAATCGCGGTGGAACTGGTCCCAGGAGACGGGAAAGGGCTTGTTCGGTTGGGTCATGCGTAGGGTTCCTTGGGAAGTACGATGTTCTTTTCGGCATGCAGGCGATCGACCAGCCCCTGCACCTCCGCCGTCGCCCGGTCGAGCGGGTCCGCCTCATGGCTGCGCAGCACCAGATAGGTCATGATGCGCGTATTGCCCATCCGCGGATAGGAGCCGATCTTGACGTCCGGATAGCGGCTCTGGATTTCGGCCAGCGGATCGCCGATCGCGCCCTCGCCGATGCCCGCGCTCACCGTCCGGCTGTCCACCTTGCGCCCGCCTTCGAGCGTCGGCGCGATGGTTTCCAGCATCGCCGCCATGATCTTGGGCACCCCGGCCATCACATGCACATTGCCGATCCGGAATCCCGGCGCCGCCGAAACGGCATTGACGATCAGTTCGCCCCCTTGCGGAATGCGCGCCATGCGCAGGCGGGCCGGCGTCGCCTCGGCCCCGGTCTCCGCCCAGCGGGCTTCGAGCATGGCCCGCGCCTCGGGATGGATGGGCAGGTCAACCCCGAACGCCTTGGCGATGGCGTCGGCGGTGATGTCGTCATGGGTCGGCCCGATGCCGCCGGTGGTGAACACATAGGTGTAGCGGGTCCGCAGCGCATCGACCGCCGCGATGATGGCGTCGGTATCGTCGGCGACCACCCGCACTTCCTTGAGCTCGATCCCCAGATCGGTGCAGAACTGCGCCGTGGTCTGGATATTGACGTCGCGCGTGCGCCCCGAAAGGATTTCATCTCCGATGACGAGAAGACCGGCGGTAATTTCGGGCTGGACCATGACACGCTGCTTGATGAAGGAAAGCGCCATGGATGCCCGCATGGGCGGCAAAAATCAAGGGAAAGCGCGTCGCTTTGCACGGCGCGCGCGGAAGATCGCCCTTCGGTGCGCTCATCGGGCGGCGAGCGAGGCCAGCACCGTTTTCCAATAGGCCCGCCAGCGCGTCACCGCCGCGTCGTCGGCCAGTTTCGCATGGGTGAGCGCGAGGCTCGCCTTGCCGCCCGGCTTTTCCCCGATGGTCGCCGAAATCCGCGTGCCATCGGCCAGCGCCCGCCGCCAATAGCGCCATTTCTCGCTGGCGCTGGTTTCCGCCGCCCCGGCAAAGGCGACCCCGTCCGCCGTGTCGAGCCCGTCGGCCACCGCGCCCCACAGGGCCATCACCGCCTCCGGCGTCCCGGCAACCGTCTTGCTAACCGAGACCTCATAGCCGCCACCCGGCCTCTGGCCCGGCTGGCGGCGCCCAATATGCTGCTCATAGGCGACGGTTATGCCCTGCGCCCACCAGCCCGAGGCCTCGCCCGTCTCGACGATCCGGCTGGCGATCTCCTTGTGCGACAGCCCGCGCGCCCCTATCTCTTCGAGGAAGTCGAGCCAGCCCTCCCAGCTCTTTCCGGTCTTTTCGGCAAAGGCGGCGGTGGCGGTCGGTTTGGTCATCGGCCTCGGGCTCGCAAAGGGTTAGGGTCGCCAAAAAATACCGGTCGCCTGCGGCCCTGTCAAAACCGGCGCTGCGCCGCCCCCGGTCTGGCCGCCCCGTCCCGGACGGGCTATGAGTGAAGAGTTTTCCCGTTTCCGATCATCCATCCCATGCTGTTTCCCTCTCCCCTCCTGCGCGGCACGCTCATCAAGCGTTACAAGCGCTTCCTCGCCGATGTGACTCTGGACACTGGCGAAATCGTCACCGCCCATTGCGCCAATCCCGGCGCCATGACCGGGCTCAACATGCCCGGCCTCCCCGTCTGGCTGTCGAAGTCGGACGATCCCAAGCGCAAGCTCGCCCATTCTCTCGAACTGGTCGAACTCGCCACCGGCATTGTCGGCATCAACACCGCCCACCCCAACCGGATCGTCGGCGAAGCCTTGCGGGCCCGCGCCATTCCCGAGCTCGCCGCCTATGATTGCGTGCGCCCCGAGGTCAGATACGCCGAAAAGAGCCGCGTCGATTTCCTCCTCACCGCCGAAGGCCTGCCGGACTGCTATGTCGAGGTCAAGAACGTGCATCTGGTGCGCACCGCCGGGCTGGCCGAATTCCCCGATTCGGTCACCGTGCGCGGCGCGCGTCATCTGGCCGATCTGGCGCTTATGGTCGAGGAGGGCCACCGGGCGGTGATGCTCTATCTCGTCCAGCGCGGCGATTGCAGCGGCTTCAGCCTCGCCGCCGATATCGACACCGCCTATGCCACCGCCTTCGCCCGGGCCCGCGAGCGGGGCGTCGAAGCGCTGTGCTATGCTACGGCCATCACCCGGGAGGAAATTACGCTCGCCGGCCCCCTTCCCATAAGGATTTGAGCCGACTACCCTTGCAGGCAGCAGGAGACGAAAATGACCACCTATGTTGAAGCCGACGCCAAGAAAAAGCGCATGCCGGGCGTCATCCCGCTGCATGGCGAAGAGGGCTTTGCCGGCATGCGCAAGGCCGGCGCCCTCACCGCCCAGTGCCTCGACCTGCTCGTGCCCCTGGCCGAGCCCGGCGTCCCGACCGCCCGCATCGACCGCCTGGTCTATGAATTCGCCCGCGACAACGGAGCGATTCCCGCCACGCTCAACTATCGCGGCTACCGCTATTCCACCTGCACCTCGATCAATCACGTGGTCTGCCACGGCATGCCGTCCGACAAGCCCCTGCGCGAGGGCGACATCGTCAATATCGACGTCACCCTCATCGTCGATGGCTGGCACGGGGATTCGAGCCGCATGTATCCGGTGGGCGAGATTTCCCGCAAGGCCGAACGCCTGATCGAGATCACCTATGAAAGCCTGCGCCTCGGGCTCGAAGTGGCGCAGCCGGGCAACACCACCGGCGATATCGGCGCCGCCATCCAGCGCTATGCCGAAGGCGAGCGCGCCTCCGTGGTGCGCGATTTCGTCGGCCACGGGCTGGGGCGGCTGTTCCACGACGAGCCCAACATCCTTCATTTCGGCAATCCGGGCACCGGGGTCGAGCTCAAGCCCGGCATGATCTTCACCATCGAGCCCATGATCAATCTGGGCCGCCCGCAGGTGAAGATCCTCAATGACGGCTGGACGGCGGTGACCCGCGACCGGACCCTTTCGGCCCAGTGCGAGCACTCCATCGGCATCACCGAGACGGGCCACGAGATCTTCACCCTCTCGCCCGGCGGCCTGTTCAACCCGCTGGAGGCCCGCAAGGCGGCCTGATGTCGGAACGGGGGGACGGCGGCGGCAAGGGTCTGCGAGAGGTCCCGCCCGATTATCTCGGGCATCGCGACCGGCTGCGCGAGCGCTTCGCCAAGTCCGGCGCCGGAGCGCTGGAAGATTACGAACTGCTCGAACTGCTGCTGTTCACCATCATCCCCCGCCGCGACACCAAGCCCATCGCCCGCGCCATGCTCAAGCGCTTCGGCAGTTTTTCCGAGGCCATCGGCGCCCCGCCACACCTGCTCGAGGAAATCGGCGGCCTCGGCCCCACGACCATCACCTCGCTCAAGGTGGTGCTCGCCGCCGCCCAGCGCATCGGCAAGGACGCGGTGCACAACCGGCCCATCCTCGGCTCATGGGTCGAGGTGATCGACTATTGCAAGGCGGCCATGTCCTATGAAACCGTCGAGCAGTTCCGCATCCTGTTCCTCGACAAGAAGAACCGCCTCATCGCCGACGAGGTGCAGCAGACCGGCACCGTCGACCACACCCCGGTCTATCCGCGCGAGGTGATCCGGCGCACCCTCGAACTCTCGGCCACCGCGCTGATTTTGGTCCACAACCATCCCTCCGGCGACCCGGCCCCCTCGCCCACCGACATCCAGATGACCCGCCAGATCGCCGACATCGCCAAGCCGCTCGGCATCACCGTGCACGACCACATCATCATCGGCAAATCCACCCACAGCTTGCTGCGGGGGATGAAACTCTTCTAACCGAATTGATTCAGCACTTCGAAATTGGCCTGCATCCAGAAGGCCAGCCGGGTGAAATTGCCGGTGAGGAACAACAGTCCCACCACCACCAGCAGCGCCCCCATGACCTTCTCGACCATGCCCAGATATTTCTTGAACCCGTCGAAGAAGGTGAGGAACGGCCCCAGCGCCAGCGCCGCGAGGAGGAAGGGCACGCCCAGTCCCGCCGAATAGACCCCCAGCAGCGCCGCGCCTTCCCAGGCGGTGGTCTGGTTGGCCGAGACGACGAGGATCGCCGCCAGCACCGGCCCGATACACGGCGTCCAGCCGATGGCGAAGGCGAGGCCGAGCAGGAACCCGCCCAGCGGCCCGCTGGCCATTTTCGGCCCTTCGAGCTTGAACTGGCGATAGAGCCAGCCGATCCGGAACACCCCGAGGAAATGCAGCCCCATGACGATGATGACGATCCCCGCCAGCGGCATCAGCACCGGCAAAGCCCGCCGCAGCGCCTGCCCGAACACCGTCGCCGTCGCCCCGAAGGCGATGAAGATCAGCGAGAACCCCAATACGAAGGCCAGCGCCGTGATCGCCGTGCGGCCATAGAGCCGCCCCCCGGCCACCCCTTCCTCGCGCAGCCGCTCGAAGGTCGCCCCCGACATATAGGTGAGATAGGCCGGCACCAGCGGCAAAACGCAGGGGCTGAGAAAGCTCAGCACCCCGGCCCCGAACACAACCGGCAATTCGAATCCGAACATATGCACTCCACGATCACGACCGCGCCGGTTGTATCGCCTTGCCCGAAATAGGCAATGCGTGCACCGGTCGCATCGCGCCTAAGTGATGAAATGGGCATCTGCGACCTTTGGGGGCTGGGATTTCCGTTTTACCCATACTAAGAAACCGCCACCCGCAGGCTAGCCGGAGGCCCGCAATGGCCCAATCCATCAAGATCGCCCCGTCCATCCTCTCAGCCGATTTCGCCCGCCTCGGCGAGGAAGTCCGCGCCGTCGACGCGGGCGGCGCCGACTGGATTCATGTCGACGTCATGGACGGCCATTTCGTCCCCAACATCACCATCGGCCCCCTGATCGTCGAGGCCATCCGGCCGGTGACGCAAAAACCCCTCGACGTGCACCTGATGATCGCCCCGGCCGACCCCTATCTCGAGGCCTTCGCCAAGGCCGGCGCCGACATCATCTCGATCCATGCCGAGGCCGGCCCCCATCTCGACCGCTCCCTGCAGGCCATCCGCGCGCTGGGCAAGAAGGCCGGCGTCGTGCTCAATCCCGCCACCCCCGTCTCGGCCATCCGGCACGTCATCGACCGGCTCGACCTCATCCTGATCATGAGCGTCAATCCCGGCTTCGGCGGCCAGGCCTTCATCCCCGAGGCCGTCGCCAAGGTCGCCGAGGCTCGCGCGCTGGTCGGAGACCGCGACATCGACATCGAGGTCGATGGCGGCGTCGATCCCCAAACCGTCAAGGCCCTCGCCAAGGCCGGCGCCAATGCCTTTGTCGCCGGCTCGGCCATCTACAAGGGCAACGACCCGGCCACCTACGCCCCACGCATCGCCGCCATCCGCGACGCGGCAGAAGCCGCCCGCTGAACCCTGATTCTGTTTCTGAACCAACGGACGCTAACCCCATGATCCCGCGCTATTCCCGCAAAGAAATGGTCGACATCTGGTCGCCCGAGAGCAAATTCCGGATCTGGTTCGAGATCGAGGCCCACGCCACCACCGCGCAGGCGAGGCTTGGCGTCGTGCCGCAGGCGTCGGCCGACGAGATCTGGGCCCGCGGCAAGGACGCGCAATTCGACGTGGCGCGCATCGACGAGATCGAGCGCGAGGTCAAGCACGACGTCATCGCCTTTTTGACCCATCTGGCCGAAATCGTCGGCCCGGAGGCCCGGTTCGTGCATCAGGGCATGACCTCCTCGGACGTGCTCGATACGACGCTTTCCGTCCAGCTCGCCCGCGCCTCCGACCTGCTGCTGGCCGATATCGACGCCCTGCTCGCCGCCCTCAAGAAGCGCGCCTATGAGCACAAGCACACCATCACCATCGGCCGCAGCCACGGCATCCATGCCGAGCCCACCACCTTCGGCGTGAAGCTCGCCCAGGCCTATGCCGAATTCTCCCGCTGCCGCGAGCGGCTGGTGCATGCCCGAGAGGAAATCGCCACCTGCGCCATTTCCGGCGCCGTGGGCTCTTTCGCCAATATCGACCCCTCCGTCGAGGAATATGTCGCCGCGCAGATGGGCCTTGCCATCGAGCCGGTCTCGACCCAGGTCATCCCCCGCGACCGCCACGCCATGTATTTCGCGACGCTCGGGGTCATCGCGTCGTCCATCGAGCGTCTGGCCACCGAAATCCGTCACCTGCAGCGCACCGAAGTGCTCGAAGCCGAGGAATATTTCTCCCCCGGCCAGAAAGGCTCCTCGGCCATGCCGCACAAGCGCAATCCGGTGCTGACCGAAAACCTCACCGGCCTCGCGCGTCTCGTGCGCGGCATGGTCATCCCGGCGCTCGAAAACGTCGCCCTCTGGCACGAGCGCGACATCTCCCATTCCTCGGTCGAGCGTATGATCGGCCCCGACGCCACCGTGACGCTGGATTTCGCGCTGGCCCGGATGACCAATGTCATCGACAATCTCGTGGTTTATCCCGAGAACATGAAGGCCAACATGGACAAGCTCGGTGGCCTGCACAATTCCCAGCGCTTCCTGCTCGCGCTCACCCAGGCCGGCATGAGCCGCGAGGAGAGCTATTCCGCCGTGCAGCGCAACGCCATGAAGGTCTGGCGCGGCGAGGGCAAGTTCCCCGATTTCCTCAAATCCGATCCCGACGTATCGGCCCGGCTCTCCCCCGCCCAGATCGACGCCTCCTTCGACGACGCCTACCACCTCAAACACGTCGACACGATTTTCCGGCGCGTATTCGGCGAGTAAAACCCACTGCCCCCGGGGCGCTTTTAGAAGCTCAGCGCCCCCCTCATCCGACCGCTTCGCGGCCACCTTCTCCCACCAGGGGAGAAGGGAAGAATGAGTCAGCGGCAAGCCTCCCTTCTCCCCTCGTGGGAGAAGGTGGATCGGGCCGCAAGGCCCGAGACGGATGAGGGGGCCGCTGACTCTCCACCCACACCCCCGCCCGCGTTCCTCCCTGCCGCCACCTCAGCCTCGCCCCTCCCCCACGCGCGCTACCCCGCCTCCCCCCGCCGCACCATCTCGGCGATCCACAGCGGAGCAAACGGCGACGTGCAGCCCTTGGGCACGGGATAGTCGCGATAAGCGCCCAACGCCTCCCCAATGGCCAGGGCGCGGGCGCGATGTTCGGGAAAATTGATCCCGATCCCCGCCAGGCAGAAATTCATCGTCCACTTTGCTTCCGGCGCCGCATCGCCCATCTCGGCTTCGATCCGGTCGAGCAGTCCCGCAAGGTCCAGCCCCTCGGGGGCCTTGTCGATCCGCTCGGCGGTGAGGCTCCATCCGGCCCGCGCCGCCCAGCAGTCGGCATCTTCCATCCAGCCCCGCCGCAGCGTCTCCTTGTCGGGATGCTTCTTGACCACATAGGCGGTCAGCCAATCGGCCTCCTGCACGAAACTCACCGACCGCACCAGCCGGTCGAGCTCGGCCATCGACAGCGCCTTGGGCTTGAACGACAGGGCGGCGAGCAGCCGGCCCTCGACATTGCCGCTCTGCCACAGCGCCATGGCCGTGTCATGATCACATTTGACCCGGGCCGCGACCTTGCGGATTTCACCCAGCCGCACACCGAACTGGTTGTCCCCGGCGCCGTTCTTGCGATTCTGCGCCCGCATGCGCTCGTCGCCCAGCGCTTCCAGTTGCGCCAGAATGTCCTCTACAGCCCTGTCCGCCATTTTCGTCCTCGCCTGCTATCGGGCCGGAAATCGCCCCCCGCCCCTTCGCCCAATAATCACCTCAGCGCCCCCCTCATCCGACCGCTTCGCGGCCACCTTCTCCCACCAGGGGAGAAGGAAAAGATCGGCGCCCGCCCCAGGGACACCCTTCTCCCCTCGTGGGAGAAGGTGGATCGGACCGCAAGGTCCGAGACGGATGAGGGGGCCGCTGACTCTCCACCAACACCCCCGTCCGCAAACCGGCCTCAGCTCCGCTCCGCCCCCAACGCCATCACCCTTCCCTTGACGGGGAGGGAGGGGTGGGGTGGAGCCAAGAGCACCATCACCCGCCCTTCGTCCAATAGCCACCTCAGCGCCCCCCTCATCCGACCGCTCCGCGGCCACCTTCTCCCACCAGGGGAGAAGGAAGAACCGCCGCCGCCCCAGGAACCCCCTTCTCCCCTCGTGGGAGAAGGTGGATCGGACCGCAAAGGTCCGAGACGGATGAGGGGGCGCTGACTCTCCACCGGCACCCTCGCCCGCGAACCTGCCTCAGCCTCTCCCCACGCATCACCGCCTGCCTATTCCATCTCGCCCCCTATCGGGCCGGAAACCGCTCGGCCAGCCAGCCGCTCCAGAAGCTTTCGATCTCCCCGGCCCGCGCCATGGCCTCGGCACCATAGAGATAGAACCGCACCGAAATATGGATCGGCCCGCCCATCGGGAACCCGATCATATGCGCGATGGCCCGCGCCGGCCGGTCGACCAGCATGATAACGCTGAATCCCTCCGGCCCGTTCGGCGCTTCCAGCACCCGGCCCGCCAGTTCCGGCCCATCCGGTCCGGCAGTGGTGCGCTGCCCCTCGCTGCCGGGCCCGATGCCGAGCGGCCCCATCAGCCGCTCGAACGCCTCGGCCACCGATCCCTCGAACTTGGCCGCCGTCTGCACCAGCGCGCTGCGTTCGCCGGGGAAATGCTCGAGATAGAGCTTGAGAATCTTGAAGAACGACGCCCAGCCCGCCGCATGGCCCTCATACTGGTCGTCCCAGTCGTCGCCTTCGGCGAACCAGCTATGGACGATGCGCACCGTGCAGGTGCCGCCGGCCCTCGCTTCCACCGTCCATTCGCTGGCCACCGTGCCCATCTCCTCCTCGGTGGTGGCGACGAACCGGTGCGGCGGCTGCCATTCGGTGATCGCGCCCACCGAATCCATGCTCGAATCCGGGGCGAAATGCTGGATGGTCTTGCCCCCGACCCGGCCATCGACCGTAGAGGGCACGAACCAGGCCGAAATCCCCGGCCCCGTCGCAATGGCCTCCCACACCGCTTCCGGCGTGCCCGGCACCTCGATCTCGGCCTCCACCGAGCGGCGTCCCGACGACTCCTTTTTGACAGGCATCCTGTGTCCTTTCCGGCTTCGAGCGTTTCCAGGAAAAGTGGAACCGGTTTTCCGGTTCGGAAACGCGAAAAAATAAACCGCTAGAGCGCCTGATCCGTCGGGCGCTCCAGCGGCGTGGGATGGGAAACGATGGTCAGCCGATGCGGCCGCCCGCCCGGCGCCGTTGCGTCGTGATAGCGGCCGGCCAGTTCGCTCACCGCCCGCGTCAGCTCGCGCGTGAACGCGGCCCGGTCCGCCGCCGAGGCGAAGCGGATTTCGGTGTCGATGGCCAGGGTCGCCAGGTCCTTGTCGGCCGCCCGGGCCCGCCGCCACAGCGCGCCGACCTCGCGCACCACGCGTGCACCCAGCGCGATCACATAGCTCGCCGCCAGCCGGTCGCGGCTGCGCGCGGGGTCGGCGGCGACCGCTCCCAGCACTTCGGGCGAGACGACGAAGGACCGCGCCGAGGCCACCAGCCGGCGCTCGGTGAGCCCGCCCCATTGCCGCTCCTCGGCCACGCCCACCAGCCCCGCCGCTTCCAGCGCCCGCAGGTGGTAATTTATCTTCTGGCGCGGCAGGCCGATGCGTCCGGCCAGCGTCGCCGCCGAGGCCGGGGCATCCAGCTCGGCCAGCAGCCGGTTACGGATCGGGTCGAGCGCGGCCATGGCCGCCTGCGGATCGGTGATGACGGAAAGGTCCTGCATGCCGCCATCTTGCCATTGACAAATTAAGTTGTCAATGCGGGCGCGCCTTGAAAACCCCGGGCCTCGTGCCGATCTCTCGGGTTGCGCCCTTCCCCTCGTCCCCCCGACCTCCTAATCTGAGAATCATGAAAACCGCCGACGCCGATATCCTCATCGTTCCCGGGCTGGGCCATGCCGCTCCCGGTCACTGGCAGCACCGCTGGGCGGACAAGATCCGCAATGCCCGTTTCGTCGAGCAGCAGGAATGGGATCGCCCCACCCTGGCCGGCTGGCTGGAAACGCTGGAGCGCGACATCATGATGGCCACGCGGCCGGTGGTTCTGGTCGGCCATTCGCTGGGGGTGCAGGCCATCGTCGCCGCCAGCCAGACCCTGGCCGACACCAAGGTGCGCGCGGCCTTCCTCGTCGCGCCCCCCGATGTGGACGAGCATCCCGACGTGCCGGCCGTGATGGCGCCTTTTCGCGGGCTGTCCGGCGATCCGCTGAAATTCCCCTCCATGCTGGTCGCCTCGGCCAACGACCCCTGGTGCACCGTCGAGCGCGCCGCCGAATTTGCCGCCCGCTGGGGCTCCGATTTCCACATCGCGGGCGATGTCGGCCATATCGACGTCGAATCCGGCCACGGCCCCTGGCCCGAGGGGCTGCTGATGTTCACCCGCCTGATGAGCCGGATCTAGGCCTCGGACAGCACTTCCTTGCGCGCCTGGATGTCGAATTCGGCGATTCTAGCCTCGATCGCCTGTTCGGCGATGTCGAGGCCCTTGGCGTCGAAATCGGCCTTGATCTTTCGCACCACGTCCCCATGCCCGCTCTGGGCCATGTCGGCGGCGATCACCTCGGCCACGTAATTGGCCATGTCCTCGGCGCTGTCGCTGCCCATTTCCCGGGCCGCCCAATGGGCGAGGTGCTTGTTGCGCCGCGCCTCGGCCTTGAACCGCAGCGATGCGTCATGGGCGAACTTGGCTTCCTCGCCCTTCTGGCGTTCGTCGAATGAAGACATGGTTTCCGGTCCCTTGGCTAGTGCCGCCCCTGCGGCTTTCCCTTTGCCAGATATGCGCTCCGGCCGGCGAAATCAACTCGCCGGGCCCTGCCATCGACCGCTTGCCGAAGGTTTTTGGCCAAACGGGGCGGGAATCGGTATAACCGGTGAAATCGCTTGCAATCCTGCCCCAAAAAGGCGCATGAGTGCCCGCAATTCCGATCAGGCGTAATTCTGCAATCCACGGACAGGTGAAATGAACCGTCGTCGCAAGATCTATGAAGGCAAGGCCAAGGTGCTCTACGAGGGGCCCGAGCCCGGCACGCTGATCCAGCACTTCAAGGACGATGCCACCGCCGGCAATGGCGCCAAGCACGAGATCATCGACGGCAAGGGCGTGCTGAACAACCGGATTTCCGAGTTCATCTTCTCCCGGCTCAACCAGCTCGGCATCCCGACCCATTTCGTGCGCCGCATCAACATGCGCGAGCAGCTGATCCGCGAAGTCGAGATCATCCCCATCGAGGTGGTGGTCCGCAACGTCGCCGCCGGCTCGCTGTGCAAGCGCCTCGGCCTCGAATCGGGCACCCAGCTGCCCCGCTCAATCATCGAATTCTACTATAAGGACGACGCCTTGGGCGATCCCATGGTCTCCGAGGAGCACATCACCGCCTTCGGCTGGGCCAATCCCCAGGAGCTCGACGACATCATGGCGCTGGCCGTGCGGGTCAACGATTTCCTCACCGGCCTGTTCATGGGCGTCGGCATCCAGCTGGTCGATTTCAAGATCGAATGCGGGCGCCTGTTCGAGGGCGACCTGATGCGCATCGTGCTCGCCGACGAGCTTTCCCCCGACAATTGCCGCCTCTGGGACATCAAGACCCGCAACAAGCTCGACAAGGACCGCTTCCGCGAAGATCTGGGCGGCCTGGTCGATGCCTATCGCGAGGTCGCCCAGCGTCTCGGCATCCTCGTCGAGGCCGACAACGCGCTGACCACCGGCCCGCGCCTCGTACAGTAATTTCCTCCCGGCACGACAAAACGGACGGTTCAATGAAAGCTCGCGTCATCGTCACCCTCAAGAACGGCGTCCTCGACCCCCAGGGCCAGGCCATCGAAGGCTCGCTCGAAGGCCTGGGCTTTTCCGGCGTGCAATCGGTGCGGCAGGGCAAGGTGTTCGACGTGGAACTTTCCGCCCCCGATTCCGTTTCCGCCAAAGCCGAACTTGAGAGGATGTGCGAAAAGCTTCTCGCCAACACCGTCATCGAAAACTTCGCCGTCGAAATTATCGATTAACCTCTTGCATTTAATTTGAATTTTTGCGCCCGGCACGCGCGCCGGCGCATCATGGAGTTTTGCCTAGATGCTGAAAACCGTTTCTCTTTCAGCCCTGTTTTTCCTGGCCATCGGGGTCATGGTCGCCGCCTACGGCACCGTCCCGGTCGTCTGAACCCGCGTTTCCGGCCGCCCTGCGGCCCCCGCTTCTGCCCGAAAAGGCCGGACCTCAGCGTCCGGCCTTTTCGCGTTCTTAACCACGCCCGCAAAATCTCGCCCCCGTGAACGGGTCCTTCGCGCCTTCTGCGCTACTCTTGCCCCGATCATCCGCACCGGGGACGCGAAAACCATGTCAGAGACCGCCAAGCGCTATCACTGGGTCGACCTGGCCACGGGCCTGTCGATCATTCTCGTCGTGATGATGCACGCCACCTTCGGGGTGGGCGAGGCCACCGGCGAGATCGGCTTCATGCATTACGTGCTCGGCTTCGCCACCCCGTTCCGCATGCCCGAATTCTTCCTCATCTCCGGCCTGTTCCTCTCCCTGGTCATCGCCCGTCCCTGGACCCACTACGCCGACCGCCGCGTCGTGCACTACCTCTATTTCTATGCGCTCTGGGCGGTGATCCTCATCGGCTTCAAGCATCTCCTTATCGATCGCGACCCGGCCGGCGCCCTCGCCCTCCTCGCCGGCGCCGTCTACGAGCCCTATTCCATCCTGTGGTTCATCTACGCCCTGGCGGTTTTCAGCCTCCTCGCCAAGATTTTCCACGCGCTGCGCCTGCCCCATCTCGTGGTCTTCCCCGTCGCGGCGCTTTTCTCCATCCTGCCCATCGCGACCCCGGTCTCGATCCTCAACTACACCGCGCATTATTTCGTGTTCTTTTATGCCGGCTACGCCTTCGCGCCACAGGTCTTCCGCTTCGCCGGCGCCGTCGCCGAGCATCCGCTGCGGGCCATGCTCGGGCTTGCCCTCTGGGCGGTTCTCAACACGGCCCTGATCTTCGGCCTGCCGCACCAGATCACGCCGGGCATTATCGTCACCGGGGTGTCCGTCATTCCCGGCGGCACTTTCGTGCTGGCGCTGGCCGGTGCCCTCGCCGTCTGCACCGCCGCCGTGCTCCTCGCCCGTCTGCCGGCCTTTGCCTGGCTGCGCTGGATCGGCGAGCATTCCATCGTCATCTATCTCAGCTTCGTCATCCCCATGGGCATCTTCCGCACGCTGCTGCTGGCCGTGATGCCCGCCATCGACACCGGCCTCGCCAGCCTCCTGACCCTCATCGTGGCCATTGTGAGCCCCATGATCCTCTACTGGATCATCGGCCGGATCGGTTTCGGCAAATTCCTGTTCGAGCGCCCCTCCTGGGCCCGCCTCCCCACCGCCCCCGGCAGCCGCTGGCCCTCCCCACCCCCCGCCCCCGCGGAATAGGGCCCTGTCGCTCCTCTCTTCCCTTCTCCCCTCGTGGGAGAAGGTGGATCGGACCGAAAGGTCCGAGACGGATGAGGGGGCGCTGACTCCCAACAAGCACCGTCGCTCCTCAAGCCACCTCAGCACCCCCCTCATCCGACCGCTTCGCGGCCACCTTCTCCCACCAGGGGAGAAGGAAAGCTTCGCCGCAGCCTCTCGGATACCCACAACCGCCCCCCATTGGCCCAAATTGCCGCCCCTCCCAGATTCCCCTTGCTTTTTGCCGCCGAAGTTCCGACAAGGCGCGCATCCGGCACAGCCCCTGAATTTCTCAAGCGAGACGTAAGCGCGATGAAGTCCGCAGTCGTTGTCTTTCCCGGCCTCAACCGCGAACGCGACATGATCGCGGCGCTGACCAAAATCGGCGGCACCCCGCCCGCTCTGGTCTGGCACAAGGATGCCGAACTCCCCGAGGTCGACCTGATCGTCATCCCCGGCGGCTTCTCCTATGGCGACTATCTGCGCTGCGGCGCCATCGCCGCCCGCTCCCCCATGATGGACGTCATCCGCGAGCGCGCCGAAAAGGGCGTCCGCGTCCTCGGGGTCTGCAACGGCTTCCAGATTCTCACCGAGGCCGGCCTCCTGCCCGGGGCGCTGATGCGCAACGCCTCGCTCAAATTCGTCTGCCGCGAAGTAAAGCTCGAAGTCGCCAACGCCAACACGCCCTTTTCGCACCGCTATGCCCAGGGCCAGGTGATCCGCTGCCCCGTCGCCCATCACGACGGCAATTATTTCGCCGATGCGGAAACCCTTGCCGAGATCGAGGGCAATGGCCAGGTGGTGTTCCGCTACACCCCCGAGACCAACCCCAATGGCTCGCTCAACCACATCGCCGGCATCACCAACCGGCAGGGCAATGTCCTGGGCCTGATGCCGCATCCGGAAAACCTCATCGAGCCCGCCCATGGCGGCGAGGACGGCAAGGGCATTTTCGCCGGCCTCCTCAACTGACCGATGAGCCGGCTCGGCCCCATTCCTTCGTCCCCGCAATTTGCATCGATCGCTCGGCCATGACCTACGACAACCACATCGACATCACCCCCGATCTCGTCGCCGGCCACGGGCTGAAGCCCGACGAATACCAGAAGATTCTCGACCTGATCGGCCGGGTGCCGACCTATACCGAACTGGGCATCTTCTCGGCCATGTGGAACGAGCATTGTTCCTACAAGAGCTCCAAGAAATGGCTGCGTACCCTTCCCACCAAGGGCAAGCGCGTCATCCAGGGGCCGGGGGAGAACGCCGGCGTCGTCGATATTGGCGACGGGCAGGCGGTGATCTTCAAGATGGAATCCCACAACCACCCCTCCTTCATCGAGCCCTATCAGGGCGCGGCGACCGGCGTGGGCGGCATTCTGCGCGACGTGTTCACCATGGGCGCGCGTCCCATCGCCGCCATGAATGCCCTGCGCTTCGGCGAGCCCGGCCATGAAAAGACCCGGCATCTGGTTTCCGGCGTCGTCGCCGGCGTGGGCGGTTATGGCAATTCCTTCGGCGTCCCCACCGTGGGCGGCGAGGTGCAGTTCGACGCCCGCTATAACGGCAACATCCTCGTCAACGCCTTTGCCGCCGGCCTCGCCGATACCGACAAGATCTTCTATTCCAAGGCCGAGGGCGTCGGCCTGCCCGTCGTCTATCTCGGCGCCAAGACCGGGCGCGATGGCGTCGGCGGCGCCACCATGGCCTCGGCCGAATTCGGCGACGACATCGAGGAGAAGCGCCCCACCGTGCAGGTCGGCGATCCCTTCACCGAAAAGCGCCTGCTCGAAGCCTGTCTCGAACTGATGGGCACCGGCGCCGTCATCGCCATCCAGGACATGGGCGCCGCCGGCCTCACCTGCTCGGCGGTGGAAATGGGCGCCAAGGGCGATCTGGGCATCGAACTCGATCTCGACGCCGTGCCGGTGCGCGAGGAGCGCATGACCCCCTATGAGATGATGCTCTCGGAATCCCAGGAGCGCATGCTCATGGTTCTGCATCCCGAAAAGGAAGCCGAGGCGCGCAAGATCTTTGAGAAATGGGAGCTCGATTTCGCGACGGTCGGCAAGACCACCGACGACCTGCGCTTCCGCGTCTTCTGGCAGGGCGAGGAAGTTGCCAACCTCCCCATCAAGGAACTGGGCGACGAGGCCCCCGAATATGACCGGCCCTGGATTGCCCCAACCCCGCCGGCCCCGCTCGATCCCGCCTCGGTGCCCGAGACCGATATCGCCGAGGCGCTGCTAAAGCTTCTGGGCTCGGCCAATCACTCCTCGCGCCGCTGGGTCTATGAGCAATACGATACGCTGATCCAGGGCAATTCGCTCCAGACCCCCGGCGGGGATGGCGGCGTCGTGCGCGTCGAAGGCCATCCCACCAAGGCCCTGTCCTTCTCCTCGGACGTCAACCCGCGCTATTGCGAGGCCGATCCCTATGAGGGCGGCAAGCAGGCCGTGGCCGAATGCTGGCGCAACCTCATCGCCACCGGCGCCGAACCGCTGGCCGCCACCGACAATCTCAATTTCGGCAATCCCGAGCGCCCCGAGATCATGGGCCAGATCGTCCATGCCATCAAAGGCATCGGCGAGGCCTGTTCAGCGCTCGACTTCCCCATCGTCTCGGGCAATGTCTCGCTCTACAACGAGACCAATGGCCGGGGCATCCTTCCCACCCCGACCATCGCCGGGGTCGGATTGATCGAGGACCATGCCCGCATGGCCCGGTCCCGCTTCACCCGCGCCGGCGACGTCATCCTCCTCATCGGCGCGCCCGAGGAACTGGGCACCCATCTGGGCCAGTCCGCCTATCTGCGCGACGTGCTCGGACGCCGCGAGGGCACCGCCCCCCATGTCGATCTCGAGCACGAGAAAAAGACCGGCCTCTACGTATTGTCCCTGATCCGCGAGGGGCGCGTCGGCGCGGTTCACGATCTTTCCGATGGCGGGCTTGCACTATCGCTCGCGGAAACCGCCATTGTCAGTGCGCAAGGCGCGCACATTCATGCAATCTCGACCCAAAATGCGCGCGCATGGTTCGGCGAGGATCAGGGCCGCTACATCGTCACCGCCACCCCCGAGGAGGCCGAACGCATCGTCGCCACCGCCCCGGTCCCGGCCGTGGCGATCGGCACCACGGGCGGGGACACCTTGACGCTCGGCTCGGCAAAGCCCATATCGATCAAAGACTTGCGCGATGCTTACGAAGGCTGGTTTCCGGCCTTCATGGGCGATACACTGAACTAGATAAAAGACGGGAGCCTCACATGCCGATGGACGCCGCCGAAATCGAGAGCCTGATCAAGCAGGCCCTCCCCGATGCCCGGATCGAAATCCGCGATCTGGCCGGAGACGGCGATCATTATGCCGCGACCATCGTCTCGGAAGCCTTCCGGGGCAAGTCGCGCGTGCAGCAGCATCAGATGGTTTATCAAGCACTTAAGGGCAATATGGGCGGCGAGCTGCACGCCCTTGCCCTCACCACCAGCGTCCCGGAGTGATCTGAGCCACGGCCTCGACATGGCCCCGATCATCTCTTATCTATCGGGCAACATCGATCGATCGCCCGCATCGGACGGGCCGAAAGGACTGCACAATGAGCGACATCAATAGCGTTATTGATCAACAGGTTAAGTCCAGCGACATCTTCCTGTTCATGAAGGGCACGCCGGACTTCCCCCAGTGCGGCTTTTCCGGCCAGGTCGTCCAGATCCTCAATTATCTCGGCGTCGACTACAACTCCGCCAACGTCCTCGAAGACGAGAACCTGCGCCAGGGCATAAAGGATTATTCCAACTGGCCGACCATTCCCCAGCTCTACGTCAAGGGCGAATTCCTGGGCGGCTGCGACATCGTCCGCGAAATGTTCCAGTCCGGCGAATTGCAGACCCATCTCCAGAACGCCGGCATTGCCGTCAAGCAAACCGCCTGATTTCAAAGACTTTTTCTGACGCCAAAGGCTCCGGCACCCAGTCCGGAGCCTTTATCGTTTGCGGCAGCGATCACCCGAATTGATGCGGGTCATCGCGCTTTTTCGTTTTGGAAAGCGCCCGTCATCCTCTATCGTCGCGGAACGATAAAGCAGGTTCTCCGCTCATGTCTTCCCTATCGCCCTCCCGGCCGCTCGGCATCGTCAGCGCCGTCCCCTTGCCGCTGATCATCGTCGCCGGCTGCATCATCGCCATGGTCACCTTCGGCGCGCGCTCCTCGGCGGGTCTGTTCCTGCTGCCGATCACCGAGGATCTGGGCTGGTCGCGCGAGGGATTCGCCATGGCGCTGGCCATCCAGAACCTCGTCTGGGGCATCGCCCAGCCGATCGCCGGGGGCTTTGCCGACCGGTTCGGCACCGCGCGCACCCTGGCCGTGGGCGCGCTGATCTATGCGGCGGGCCTGTTCCTGTGGTCGATTACCCCGTCCGTCGACCTCTTCATGCTGTCGGGCGGCGTCATGATGGGCATCGGCATCGGCACCGCCTCCTTCGGCATCGTCATGGCTGCCTTCGGTCGCGCCGTTCCGGCGGAAAAGCGCAGCTTTGTCTTCGGTATCGCGACGGCCGCCTCCTCCATGGGCCAGTTTCTCTTCGCGCCGCTCGGCCAGGCTTTCATCTCCAATTTCGGCTGGCAGACCGCGCTGGTCCTGCTGGCGCTGATCATCCTCATGGTCGTGCCGCTCTCCACCATGCTGCGCGGCCGCACTCACACGCCGCCGGGCGATGCCGACATGCCCTTCATGCAGGCGCTCGCCAAGGCGCTCGGCCATGGCTCATACCGCCTGCTGGTCATCGGCTTTTTCGTCTGCGGCTTCCATCTCGCCTTCATCACGGTCCATTTCCCCGCTTTCCTCGTCCAGTGCGGGCTGACGCCCGAAGCCAGTTCCTGGGCGCTGGGATTGATCGGATTGTTCAACGTCGCCGGCTCCCTCCTCGCCGGCTGGCTGGGCGATCGCCTGCCCAAGCAGATCCTCCTGTCCGTCATCTATTTTCTGCGCGCCATCGGCACTGCGGCCTTCCTGATGCTGCCCATCACCGAGATGAGCGCCTATATCTATGCAGCGACCCTGGGCATGCTCTGGCTCGCCACCGTGCCCCTGACGGCGGGGCTGGTCAGCCTGTTCTTCGGCCCCCGCTATATGGGCATGCTCTATGGCGTGGCGTTTCTCTCGCACCAGATCGGGTCGTTCTTCGGCGTCTGGCTCGGAGGGCTCTCCTTCGACCTCACCGGCTCCTACGACCTCGTCTGGTATCTGGGCATTCTCATCGGGCTGTTTTCCGCCGCGGTTCATATCCCGATCAAGGAGGGCAAGGCCCCAGCCTTCAATGCCCCTCCCGCGGCCGTCAAGGCGATTTAGGGGTTGCCAAACCCGGCCGGGGAGGTCAAGCTTGACTACAAAGGCCGGGCCCAGTGTCCCGGCCTTGTGATTTTCAAGGTTTTTCCATGTCCATCAAGACTGCCAACCGGGAAGTTTCCCGGCCGGAATTCATCGCCCTGATTGCGGGCCTCATGGCGCTCAATGCCCTCGCCATCGACGTCATGCTGCCCGCCCTGCCCCATATGGGCGAGGCGCTGAACGTGGCCAACGAGAACGACCGGCATTACGTGCTGACCGCCTATATGCTGGGATTCGGCATTGCCCAGCTCGCTTTCGGACCGCTATCCGACCGCTTCGGACGCCGCGCGCCGCTGATGGTGGGCATCGCCGTCTATGTGGTCGCGGCTTTTGCGGCGGTGTTCTCCCCCAATTTCGCAACGCTCCTCGTCCTGCGGTTCGTCCAGGGCATGGGCGCGGCCGGCACCCGTGTCATCGCGACCTCCATCGTCCGCGACCGCTTCGGCGGACGCGCCATGGCCGAGGTGATGTCGCTGGTCTTCATGGTCTTCATGATCATTCCGGTTATCGCCCCGGCCATCGGCCAGGTCATCCTGCTGACTGGCCCATGGGAATACATCTTCCTGTTCATGGCCGGTCTCGGCGTGGTGATTGCCGTCTGGACCTTTTGGCGCCTACCCGAAACTCTGGTACCCGAACGCCGGCGCCCCCTGAAGCCCGCCGTGATTCTCGACGGGTTCCGCATCGTTCTGTCCAACCGCATGGCCATCATGTACGGGCTGGCCGGCACCTTCATATTCGGAGCCCTGTTTGGCTTCATCAACACGTCCCAGCAGATCTATGTGGACGTCTACGAGCTTGGCCCACTGTTCCCGCTCGCCTTCGCCTTCCAGGCCTCGCTGATGTCGGTGTCGTCCTATACCAATTCGCGCATCGTGCGCCGGCTCGGCATGCGCCGGCTGAGCCATGGGGCCATCCTGGCCTTCACCGCGCTCAGCGGGCTGTGGCTGCTGCTGGCCCTCACCGTGCCCATGCCGCTCTGGCTGTTCATGACGCTTCTGTGCGGCATCATGTTCATGTTTGGCTGGACCAGCTCGAACATGAACTCCCTCTCCATGGAGCCCCTGGGCGCCGTTGCCGGCACAGCCTCGTCGGTGTTCGGCTTCATCCAGACCGTGGGCGGCGCCATTCTGGGCACGATCACCGGCAGCTTCTTCAACGGCACGGTCACCCCCATCGCCGCGGGATATTTCATCCTCGGCATCCTGGCCATTGTGTGCGTGCTCATCGCCGAAAACGGCAAGCTGTTCGGCGTCGGTGAGGAATACAAGGACGGCGCACCCGCCGCCGAACCGCACTAAACACGACTCTAGACGGTGAACACCTCGCGCCGCAGAGCCTGCCAGCTCTCGGCATCCGGCGCGACCAACAGGCCGCCGGTGAGGTGGGCTGGCTTATAGGCGCTGCCGTCGAAGCGGGCCACATGCGCGCCCGCTTCGGCCATCATCAGCGATCCCGCGAGATGGTCCCAGGGCGTGAGCTTGTTGTACATCATGAAATGGACATGGCCGCCGGCCCCCAGCCGGTATTCGTGCCCTGCGCAGCGATAGGCGGCCAGCACCCGCACCTTGGCCAGATTGGCCATCACCTCGGGGCGCTTTTCGGGGTCCATATAGGAGACCGAAGCCGTTCCCGCCATGTCGGCAAGCGGCACGGCGGCGGCGAAATGCTGACGCTGCATGCGCCCGTCCGGAAACACCTGGAAACAGCCGCAACCGCGCTCGCTCATGATCCAGTCGTCCCCGACCGGATCGTAGATCACCCCGGCGACCACCTCGCCCTTGTGCACCACCGCCGCCATCACCGCGAACAGCGGCAGCCCCGAGGCGAAGTTCCAGGTCCCGTCGACCGGGTCGACATAGATCACCGTCTCGTTCTCGAAATGCCGGTCGAGCAGGGTCGGATCGGCCGAAACCGCCTCCTCCCCGATCACCACCATATGCGGCGCGGCGGCGCCGATCGCGCGGGTGATGAAGGCTTCGGAGGCCTTGTCGGCTTCGGTCACCAGGTCATAGGCATGCGCCTTGGTCTCGATGGTGCCCTCATCCAGCCGCCGGAAACGCGGCATGATCTCGGCCTGTGCCGCCTCGCGCAGGATTGCCGTCAGCCGGTCGATATTCATTGCGTCTCCCTTGCCGCCAGCGCGGCGAAATCAAAGAGTTTCGGATCGAGCATATGGCTCGGATTGATCGTGCCCAGCGCCCGGATCATCACGTCCTTGCGGCCAGGCATCTTCCGCTCGAACTCGTCGAGCATCACCTTCATGGCATTGCGCTGCAACCCGTCCTGCGATCCGCACAGGTCGCAGGGGATGATGGGGAACTCCAGCGCTTCGGCGAACCGGGCCAGATCGCCTTCCGCGCACAGCGCCAGTGGCCGCAGCACCTCCACGTCGCCCTCGTCATTGAGCAGCTTGGGCGGCATCGCCGCCAGCTTGCCGCCGTGGAAGAGGTTCATGAAGAACGTCTCGAGGATATCTTCCCGGTGATGGCCGAGCACCAGCGCCGAACAGCCCTCCTCGCGGGCGATCCGGTACAGATGCCCGCGCCGCAGCCGCGAGCACAGCGAACAGTAGGTGGAGCCCTGCGGCAGCTTGTCGGTAACGATCGAATAGGTGTCCTGATATTCGATCCGGTGCGCGATGCCGTTGCGGGTAAGGAAATCGGGCAGGATGTGCTTGGGAAAGTTGGGCTGCCCCTGGTCGAGATTGCAGGCCAGCAATTCCACCGGCAGCAGCCCGCGCCATTTGAGGTCCATCAGCACGGCCAGCAGCCCATAGCTGTCCTTGCCGCCTGAAAGCGCCACCAGCCATCGGGCGCCGGGCCGTACCATGCCATAGGTGTCGAGGGTTTCACGCACCTGTCGGATCAGGCGCTTCCGCAGCTTGTTGAATTCGACGCCGCCCGGCGCGTTCCTGAGCAGCGCGGGACAGGAATCGTCGATTTCGGTTATGGGCTCGGCAGTGCTCATCTCTCACCCCTCATGCAGCGGGTGATGGTGTGATACATCCCGGCAGGCCGGGGGGAAAGGCCCGGACCGTCCGAATTCGCCCCATCACGGGCGGTTCTTCCCGAAATCTGTTCAATTGCCGGTTCCGTGCCGCAGTCCGGCCTTTTCCTGTTCTTGTCAGCGCCTAAAACTGCGCCTTAAATCGCTCGATCCGGCGCGACGGCAATGTCGAGTCGCCATAGACCAGGAGAGCCCATGTTCCGATCGTTCTTTCCCGAGCCGAGGATATTCTTTCCATCGGCGGTGCTCTGGGTGATGGCGGCCATGGCCATCTGGTTTGTTTTCGGCGAGGCGCTGGAATCGGTGCTGAGCCTAGGCCCCTGGCTCGGCGTGGCGCCGACCGAAGGCCAGCCCGCGCCGTTCTTTTCCGCCCAGAAGGTATGGCTCTACGAATATGTCCTGCTCACGGGCTATTCGTTCTGCCTGTTCTGGTACGTCTACAAACGGCATTACTGGTATTGGTGGTCGGTCTTCGGTTCGGTGACCATCCTGCTGGCCACCTTCTTTTCGGTGCAGATCGACGCCTGGATCAACGATTGGAACGGCGTGTTCTTCAACCTCATCCAGACCGCGCTGACCGAGCCCGGCGTCGTCACGGTCGAGCAGATCATGGAACAGGCGCTGATCTATGCCTTCGTCATGGCGCCGTCGATCATCCTGCTGGTCCTTCTCTCCTTCGCCACGTCCCACTATGTCTTCCGCTGGCGCCGGGCCATGACCTTCTATTTCATGAGCCAATGGGAACACCTGCGCCATATCGAGGGCGCGTCCCAGCGCATCCAGGAAGACACCATGCGGCTGGCCACCATTCTCGAGCGCCTGCTGGTCGCCTTCTTCGACGCCATGCTCACCCTCGTGGTCTTCCTGCCCCTGCTCTACACCCTGTCCGCCTCCATCACCGAAGTGCCCATCTTCGGCAATGTGGATGGCGCTCTGGTCTGGGTGGCGCTGGTTTCCGCCGCTTTCGGAACCGCGCTTCTGGCCGTTGTCGGCGCCCGCCTGCCGGGGCTCGAATTCCACAACCAGCGCGTGGAGGCGGCGCTGCGCAAGGAACTCGTCTATGGCGAGGATCATGCCGAACGGGCCCAGCCGCCCACCATTGCCGAGCTCTTCGCCGGCGTGCAGAAGAACTATTTCCGGCTCTATTGGCACTACACCTATTTCAATCTGGCCCGCTATTCCTACGGCAATGCGGCAAGCCTCGTGCCCATGCTGGTGATGGCCCCCTCCATCGTGGGCGGCGCGCTGACGCTGGGCGTCTATCAGCGGGTGGTGCTGGCCTTCAACCGCGTCTCGGCCTCGTTCCAGTTCTTCGCCTCGGCCTGGCCGACCGTCGTTGAACTGCTTTCGGTCCATAAGCGCCTCAGGGCCTTCGAGAGCCATCTGCCGCCCGACACGCCGCTGGTGGTGGATGCCGATATCCCCCACCATCCCCGCCCGCACACCGAAATCGTGACATGAAAAAAGGGCCGCCCGATGGGGCGGCCCTTTCTTTAAAACTCTTGCTCTGGCTTAGCGCGAATAGAATTCGACGACCAGGTTCGGTTCCATCTGCACCGGATAGGGCACGTCCGACAGCGCCGGGATGCGGACATAGGATGCGGTCATCTTGGAGTGATCGACATCGATATAGTCCGGCACGTCGCGCTCGGCGAGCTGGGCAGCTTCGAGAACGATGGTGAGCTGCTTGGAGCGCTCACGGATCGAGATCACGTCGCCCGGCTTCACGGTGTAGGACGGAATGTTCACGCGCTGGCCATTGACCTGCACATGGCCGTGGTTGACGAACTGGCGGGCAGCGAACACGGTCGGCACGAACTTGGCGCGGTAGACGATGGCGTCCAGCCGGCTTTCGAGAATGCCGATGAGGTTTTCGCCGGTGTCACCCTTGCGGCGGGCGGCTTCGGCGTAAACGCGGCGGAAGGCCTTCTCGGTGATCGAGCCGTAATAGCCCTTCAGCTTCTGCTTGGCGCGGAGCTGGATACCGAAGTCCGACAGCTTGCCCTTGCGGCGCTGGCCGTGCTGGCCGGGGCCATAGGCCCGCGCATTGAGCGGGGACTTCGGACGGCCCCAGATGTTTTCGCCAAGGCGGCGATCGATTTTGTGCTTCTGTGAATGACGTTTCGACATCGCATGTCCTTCTAATAACGACGATAAAAGACAGCGCCCTCCTCTGTCCCCTCTGGCGAGGCGACCGACAGACCGTGCGAAAAACGTTGGGTACGGGTCGCGGCGAATGCCTGACCCTGATACGCAAACCGACGGTCCCGGGTGCTTCCCGATGGGCAAACCCATTCAGGATGGGCGGTTTCTATGGGCGCGGGCCGACAAAGTCAAGCGCTTCCGGCATCGTCGTCGGGTTGAACCCGCGTCGGATTAGCCCGCTCGTGCCGGCGGTCGAGCGCCGCGACCATGCCGCGAAGCGTGCGCACTTCCTGGGCATTGAAGCCGGCCCGGGCGAACATCGAGCGGATATTGTTCATCATTCCCGGCCGCTTGTCGGGGGATTTGAAGAACCCCACCCGGTCGAGCGCCTCGCCCAACTGCTCGGTCAGCCCCGCCAATTGCCCGCGCGGCGCCGGCTCTCCCTCATCGGCGGCAAACGGCAGGGGGGCGTCCTTGAGCGCCGCGCGCCGCCATTCATAGGCGAGCACCAATACGGCCTGGGCGATATTGAGCGAGGCGAAGGCCGGTTCAACCGGCAGCGTCACGATGGCATCGGCGAGCGCGACCTCGTCGTTGTTGAGGCCCCACCGTTCCCGCCCGAACAGGATTCCCGTCTTGCGGCCCGCGCCGATGGCCGAGACCATGGCGTCTGCCGCCACATCGGGCCCGATCACCGGCTTGAACATTTCACGATTGCGGGCCGTGGTCGCATGCACCAGATGCAGATCGCCCATGGCCTCGGCCAGCGTTTCGAACACCTGCACGCGGCCGATCACGTGATCGGCCTTGGCGGCAGCGGCCACCGCCTTTTCATTGGGCCACCCGTCGCGCGGATTGACCAGCCGCAGGTCCCACAATCCGAAATTGGCCATGGCCCGCGCCGCCGCGCCGATATTCTCGCCCAATTGCGGCTCGACGAGAATGATCGCCGGCGAATCCCGGAAGACGACCGCCTTGCTGCTGTCGGTGCCGGCCATCAGTTCTGTCCCTGCCCGGCCCGCCACTCATCCTCGAGCATGGCGTAGACCAGTTCCTCGTCCCATTCGCCCTTGAACAGCGCGTGTTCACGGAAATGCGCCTCCCGCCGCATGCCCAGCTTTTCCATCACCCGCCAAGAGGCGGTGTTGCGCGCGTCGCACCGGGCGGCGATCCGGTGCAGCCCGGCGGTCTCGAAGCCCATTTTCAGCATGGCGCGCGCCGCTTCCGTCCCATAGCCCATCCCGTGATGATGCGGGGAGAGCAGATAGCCGATCTCCCCCTGCCGGGCTTCGCGATCGCCATACATCAGCATGCAATCGCCGATAAGGCACCCGTCGGCCTTGAGGACAATGGCATATTGAACGCCCTCGCTCCCCTCGCCCTCCCCGTTCATCGCCATCCAGCGCGGGATGAGTTCCTCGACCCGCTGGCGCGAGCGCGGCGGCCAGGGCACATAGCGGGCGACGTCTTCCCGCCCCTGATAATCCGCGATCGCCGCGGCATCGGCTTGCGTGACGGCCCGCAGGACCAGCCGTTCTGTTTCGAGGGGGAAAAAGGCCATGATTGTCCGTCGAAAAAACTCGAAGTGACCGGACTAATCCCAACCCGCGCCGATGGCAAGATTTGCGCTGTGCTCCTTGCCCAAATAGCACGCCGCGATCCTTTGCGCCGGGCGCGGTCGATGCTATAGGGGCGCCATCCCTTTTCAATCAGGTATAGCGGAGCGCTGAATGAGCAAGATCAAAGTCGCCAATCCCGTCGTCGAACTCGACGGCGACGAGATGACCCGGATCATCTGGCAAGCCATCAAGGACAAGCTGATCCACCCCTATCTCGACATCGATCTTGAATATTACGACCTCAGCGTCGAGAACCGCGATGCCACCGACGACCAGGTGACCATCGACTCCGCCAATGCCATCAAGAAGCACGGCGTCGGCGTCAAATGCGCCACCATCACCCCCGACGAAGCCCGCGTCGAGGAGTTTGGGCTAAAGAAGATGTGGCGTTCGCCCAACGGCACCATCCGCAACATCCTCGGCGGCGTGATCTTCCGCGAGCCGATCATCTGCCAGAACGTACCGCGCCTCGTTCCCGGCTGGACCCAGCCGATCATCATCGGCCGCCACGCCTTCGGCGATCAGTACCGCGCCACCGATTTCCGCTTCCCCGGCAAGGGCAAGCTGACCATGAAATTCGTCGGCGAGGACGGCACCGAGATCGAGCACGAAGTGTTCGACGCCCCGTCCTCCGGTGTCGCCATGGGCATGTACAATCTCGACGAATCCATCCGCGACTTCGCCCGTGCCTCGATGAACTACGCGCTGGGCCGCGGTGTCCCCTGCTATCTGTCGACCAAGAACACCATCCTCAAGGTCTATGACGGCCGCTTCAAGGACATCTTCCAGGAGATCTACGAAGCCGAGTTCAAGGACCAGTTCGAAGCCAGGAATATCTGGTACGAGCATCGCCTCATCGACGACATGGTCGCCGCCTCCCTCAAATGGTCGGGCGGCTATGTCTGGGCCTGCAAGAACTATGACGGCGACGTCCAATCCGACACCGTCGCCCAGGGCTTCGGCTCGCTGGGTCTGATGACCTCGGTCCTGATGACTCCCGATGGGAAGACCGTCGAAGCGGAAGCGGCCCACGGCACGGTGACCCGGCACTATCGCCAGCATCAGCAGGGCAAGGAAACCTCGACCAATTCCACCGCCTCGATCTTCGCCTGGACCCGTGGCCTCGCCCACCGCGCCAAGCTCGACGGCAATGAGGACCTGGCCAATTTCGCCGCGACGCTGGAGAAGGTCACCGTCGACACCATCGAGGAAGGCAAGATGACCAAGGATCTCGCCCTGCTCGTCGGCCCCGACCAGCCCTGGCTCACCACCATGGGCTTCCTCGATGCCATCGACGAGAACCTGCAAAAGGCCATGGGCAAGTAAGCCCGCAAACTCCTCCCATTGCGAGGCGGCGCAACACATGCGCCGCCTTTTTTATGTTTGCCGCGCCGCGGCGCACGGCTTGCCGCCAAATGCCCCTCGACGGGCCCGCCGGACCGCTATAGCCTGAAGGGACGCCCTCGGGGGCTCGGGCCAATCTCGGGCCGGCTTGCCGCCGTCCCTTTTCGAACATGGGTATCGCGATGCCGGTCGGCGTCTTTCTCGCGCTTGCCGCCTATGCCTGCTTCGCCTTCTGCGACGCGGTGATCAAGGGCTTTGGCGACAGCCTGTCCGTCTTCCAGATCGGGTTTTTCCTCACCCTGTTTTCCTTCATCCCCGCCCTCGTGGTGCGCCCCCGCGGCGAACGCTGGCGCGACGCCTGGCGGCTCACCCATCCCTGGCTCATGCATCTGCGCGGGTTGTGCGGCATCGTCTCGATGGTCATGGCCACCGTCGCCTTCACAACCATTCCGCTGACCGAAGCCTATGCGCTGATCTTTCTCACGCCGATCCTCGTCACCATTCTCTCGGTGCTGGTGCTGCGCGAATCGATGACGCCGATGCGCTGGCTGCTGCTCGCCATCGGCTTCCTGGGGGTCATGCTGGTGGTCCGCCCCGGCTTCCGCGCCCTGGAGTTCGGCCATATCGCTGCCGCCTGCGCCGCCGTCTCGGCCACGGTGAGCGCCATCATCCTCAAGACGGTGACGGCGAGCGAACGCCGCATCTCCCTGCTCGGCGTGCTTCTCGCCCATACGCTGGTGTTCAACGGCATAGCCATGATCCCCGGCTTCGTCGTGCCCACCCTCGAGCAGATGGCCATGTTCGTGCTGATGGGGGTGTTCGCCGGAACCGCGCAACTGCTGATGATCGCCGCCACACGGCGTGCCGCCGCCAACCAGATCGCCCCGGCGCAATACAGCCAGATCGCCTGGGCCATCATCCTCGGGGGCCTGTTCTATGCCGAATATCCCGACGCCATCGCCATAGTCGGCCTGGTGATCGTCGTTGTCGCCGGCATGGCCACGCCGGGCGTCGCCGCAGCCCGGGTCCTTGTCGGCCTGCACCTCGCCCGCTTTGCCCGCCGGCGGCAGGATCTTTAAGATGGGCGCGGCATCCGCCTCTCGAGCAATTCCTGTTCTGATTGAATCAGAACAGGAGCTCTAAGTCTCTGATCTGTCGCGTTTCCGAACCGCAAAAATGGTGTCCACTTTTGCTGGAAACGCTCTAAGAGGCGAGATGCCCCCGGATGGCATCGACGGCGGCGTTGACCTGCGTGCCGTCTGGGCCGCCGGCCTGCGCCAGGTCCGCCCGCCCGCCGCCGCCCTGACCGCCCAGGGCCGCCGCGCCGATCCGCACCAGATCGACGGCGCTCACCCGGCCAGTGAGGTCGTCGCTCACCCCGACCGCGATCCCGGCCTTGCCGTCCTCGGTGGCGCCCACGATGACCACGACGCCCGAGCCGATCTGCTTCTTGCCCTGATCGACCAGCCCGCGCAGGTCCTTGGGCTGCAGCCCCTCGACGATGCGGCCGATGAACTTGACGCCGGCGATCTCCTCGGCTTCCGCCGCCGGCGCGCCGGCCGAGCCGCCCATGGCAAGCTTCTGGCGCGCCTCGGCCAATTGCCGTTCCAGCGCCTTGCGCTCCTCAACGAGGCTCTGCACCCGCGCAAGGGCATCGCGCGGCGACACCTTGAGCGCCGCCGCCACGGCCTTCAATTCATTCTCCTGCTCGGCGAGATAGGCACGCGCGCCCTCGGCCGTCAGCGCCTCGACGCGGCGCACGCCGGCCGCCACCGAGGTTTCCTGCACCAGCCGCACCAGCCCGATCTCCCCGGTGCGCCGCACATGCGTGCCGCCGCACAATTCCATGGAATAGGTCTGGCCGGCCTTGTCGCCCTCGAGCGCCGTGCCCATGGAGACAACGCGCACCTCGTCGCCGTATTTTTCCCCGAACAGCGCCATGGCGCCCGCCTTGACGGCGTCGTCGACCGCCATAAGCCGCGTTTCGACCGGAGCATTCTGCAAGATGATGGCATTGGCCATGCGCTCGACTTCGGCGAGTTCGGCATCGCTCATCGGCTTGGTGTGCGAGAAATCGAACCGTAGGCGGTCGGGCGAGACCAGCGAACCCTTCTGGGCCACATGGCTGCCCAGCACTTCGCGCAACGCCTCGTGCAGCAGATGGGTCGCGGAGTGATTGGCCCGGATGGACGCGCGGCGGGCATGGTTGACCTTGAGCGTCAGCGCGTCGCCCACGGCGACCCGCCCCGCCTCGACCCGCACCCGATGCGCGAACACCCCGCCAGCCTGTTTGATGGTGTCGAGTACAGCGACCCGTGCGCCGTCCTCGCCCTCCATCGTGCCGGTATCCCCGACCTGGCCGCCGCTTTCGCCATAAAAGGGGGTCTGGTTGACGATGACGAAACCCTCCTCCCCGGCCGCCAGTGCTTCGACGCTGGTCCCATCGCGCACCAGAGCCACCACGGCACCGTCGCTTTCCTCGGTCTCATAGCCCAGGAACTCGGTCGGCCCAGCCCTGTCGGCCACTTCGAACCACACGGCGCTGGTCGCCGCATCACCCGAGCCCGACCAGTTCTTGCGCGCTTCCGCCTTCTGCCGCGCCATCGCCGCGTCGAACCCACCCTGGTCGACGCCGATGCCGCGCAGGCGCAGCGCATCCTGGGTCAGGTCGAGCGGGAAGCCATAGGTATCGTAGAGCTTGAACGCGGTTTCACCCGCCAGCGTATCGCCCTGTGCGAGGCCCGTCGCCTCCTCCTCGAGGATCTGCAGGCCGCGGCTGAGCGTGCGCAGGAAGCGCTCTTCCTCGAGCCGGATGGTTTCGGAAATCATCACCTCGCCCTGGACGAGGTCCGGATAGGCCTGGCCCATCTCGCGCACCAGGGTGGGGACGAGCTTGAAGATCGCCGGCGCGTTCGAGCCGAGCAGGGTCGCGTGGCGCATGGCGCGGCGCATGATGCGGCGCAGCACATAGCCGCGCCCTTCATTGGCCGGCAGCACGCCATCGGCGACAAGGAACGCCATTGAGCGCAGGTGATCGGCGATCACCCGGTAAGAGGCCTTGTTCTCCTCGGTCGGAGCATGGCCGATCACCGATGCCGTCGCATCGATGATGGAGCGGAACATATCGGTCTCGAAGACGCTTTCGACCCCTTGCAGGATCGACGCCATGCGCTCAAGCCCCATGCCCGTGTCGATCGAGGGGCGCGGCAGCGGCTCCTGCGTCCCGTCGGCGGACTGCTCGAACTGCATGAAGACCAGGTTCCAGAATTCAAGGAAGCGGTCGCCATCCTCTTCCGGCGTGCCTGGAGGGCCGCCCCAGATATGTTCGCCCCGGTCGATGAAGATTTCCGAACATGGACCGCAGGGCCCCGTATCGCCCATCGACCAGAAATTGTCCGAGGTCGCGATGCGGATGATCCTGTCGTCACCGAGCCCGGCGATCTTCTTCCAGTAATCGGCCGCTTCGTCATCGGTGTGATAGACGGTGACGAGGAGCCTGCTCTTGTCGAGCCCGAACTCCTTGGTCACCAGCGACCAGGCCAGCTCGATCGCCTGCTCCTTGAAATAATCGCCGAACGAGAAATTGCCCAGCATCTCGAAGAAGGTGAGGTGGCGGGCGGTAAAGCCCACATTGTCGAGATCGTTGTGCTTGCCCCCGGCCCGCACGCATTTCTGCGAGGTCGTGGCGCGGCTATAGGGCCGCTTCTCGAGCCCGGTGAACACGTTCTTGAACTGCACCATGCCCGCATTGGTGAACATCAGCGTCGGATCGTTGCGGGGCACCAGGGGGCTCGATGCGACCTTTTCATGTCCGTTCCTGGCGAAGAAGTCGAGGAAGGTCGAACGGATGTCGTTTACACTTGTCATGGTCGCGCCGGTAACCCTGTGCGGCAGCCTGTGCCGGGATCTTATTGTGATAGAGCCGGACAGCCCCTCGGGGATGGTGGGGACCGCGGCGTTTGGAGCTTGCCTTCTAGCGTGTGCGCCAGTCGAGCGCAATGCGGCGCCCGCACGGCAAAACGAAGAAAGGCGCCGGTTGCCCGGCGCCAGAGGTCTTGGAGGTCAATCCGATTGCATGGGAGCGGCGGGACCGCTTCAGTCCTCGCTGTCGCCCTCTCCGCCCTCTTCGGCGGTAATCAGTTCGGCAGCGATCAGGCCCGCGCTCTCGCGCACCCCATTCTCGATCTGCTGGGCGATCTCGGGATTGTCCTTGAGGAACTGCCGGGAATTCTCGCGCCCCTGCCCCAGCCGCTGGCTGTCATAGGAGAACCAGGCGCCCGACTTCTCGACGATCCCCGTCTTGACCCCGAGGTCGAGCAATTCGCCGGTCTTGGAAATCCCCTCGCCATACATGATGTCGAACTCGACCTGGCGGAACGGGGGCGCCAGCTTGTTCTTGACCACCTTCACACGGGTCTGATTGCCCACCACTTCCTCGCGGTCCTTGATCGAACCGATGCGGCGGATGTCGAGGCGCACCGAGGAATAGAATTTGAGCGCATTGCCGCCGGTCGTGGTTTCGGGCGAACCGAACATCACGCCGATCTTCATGCGGATCTGGTTGATGAAAATCACCATGGCCTTCGATTTCGAGATCGAGGCGGTCAGCTTGCGCATGGCCTGGCTCATGAGGCGCGCCTGCAGGCCGGGCAGCGAATCGCCCATCTCGCCCTCGAGTTCGGCGCGCGGGGTCAATGCAGCCACCGAATCGATCACCAGCACGTCGATGGCCCCCGAACGCACCAGCGTATCGGCGATCTCGAGCGCCTGTTCGCCCGCATCGGGCTGGGAAATCAGCAGCTCGTCGACATTGACGCCCAGCTTGCGCGCATAGATCGGGTCGAGGGCATGCTCGGCATCGACAAAGGCGCAGATGCCGCCCGCCTTCTGGGCTTCGGCCACCACATGCAGCGCCAGCGTCGTTTTGCCCGAGCTTTCCGGCCCAAACACCTCGACGATGCGCCCGCGCGGCAATCCGCCGATGCCCAGCGCAATATCGAGCCCGAGCGAGCCGGTCGAAATCGATTCGACATTGACCGAGGTGTTCTCCCCCAGCCGCATGATCGAACCCTTGCCGAAATTGCGCTCGATCTGCCCCAGGGCCGCCTCGAGCGCCTTGTTCTTGTCCATCGAACCCCCGTCTACCACGCGAAGCTGTGAAACCGCCATTCGAGCTCTCCTTATTTCACCTCGGCCCCGCATGTGCAACGCGACGGACGATCATGGACACCATTGTTCCCGGGCACTTTGTTCTCATTTTGTTTCATTTCTGTCAAGGGACAAAATGAGAACATTCGCGCAAGGCGCGCTAGCTGCCCTGGGTGGCGCCTCCGGAGAGCACTTCCTTTACCTTGGAGTTGATCTGGTCGAGCGTATAGGGCTTGGGCAGGAATTCGACGCTGGTATCGTCGGCCAGCCCCTGGCGCACGCTTTCCTCGGCATAGCCGGAAACGAAGATAACCTTGAGGTCGGGATAGGTCTTGCGCACCTCGGTCAAGAGGGTCGGCCCGTCCATTTCCGGCATCACCACGTCCGAGATGATGAGGTCAAGCTCGCCATTGACTTCCTCAATCACCTCGAGCGCTTCCTCGCCCGATCCCGCCTCGAATACCTCATAGCCGGTGGCCGACAGCGCGCGGGCCGAGAACATGCGCACGCTTTCCTCGTCCTCGACGATGAGAATGCGTTCATTCCCGGTCAGATCCTTGACCGGCGCCGCCGCGGCCTTGGCGGCCTCGGGCTTTTCCACCGGGATGTGGCGCGGCAGGAACAGCCGGAAAATCGTCCCCTTGCCCAGTTCGGATTCGGGATAGATGTGCCCGCCGGTCTGCTTGATGATGCCATAGACCATGGAAAGGCCGAGCCCGGTGCCCTTGCCCAGCTCCTTGGTGGAAAAGAACGGCTCGAAGATCTTTTCCATGACCTCGGGCGGCATGCCGGTGCCGGTATCGGCCACTTCGATGAGCACGTAATCGGCCGCGGGCATGCCGCGATAATCGAGCGCGGCGGCCTCGGCCTCCTCCACATTGCGGGTGCGCAGGGTGATCTGCCCGCCCTCGGGCATGGCGTCGCGCGCATTGACCGCGAGGTTGATGATCACCTGCTCGAGTTGCACCAGATCGGCCCGCACGGGCCACACATCGCGCCCATGCTCCACGTCGAGGGTCACATGTTCGCCGATCAGCCGCTTGAGCAGCACGGTCAGGTCGTCGATATGCTGGGGCACGTCAAGCACCTGCGGCCGCAGGGTCTGCCGGCGCGAAAAGGCCAGCAGTTGCCGCACCAGACCCGCGGCCCGATTGGCGCTCTGCTTGATCGACATGATGTCGGAGAACGAGGGATCGGACGGCTTGTGCTTCAGCAGCAGCAGGTCGGAAAACCCGATGATCGCCGTCAGCACGTTGTTGAAATCATGGGCTACGCCGCCCGCCAATTGCCCCACGGCCTGCATCTTCATGCCCTGGGCGAACTGCTCCTCGAGCTGGCGCTGCTCGGTCATGTCGAGCGCATAAAGGATCGCCGCCTCGTCCGCGTCCCCGCCCTGTTCAACCCCCGAGATGAACAGGCGGACATTGCGCGGCTTGTCGCCGGGAATGGTGGTGTCCACCGGTTCGATCTCGGCCTTGTGCGCCTTGGCCTCGGCGAGGCTGGTGGCAAATTTTTCCCGTCCCTCGCCATCGATCAGGCCGGCGATATCGAGCCCCTCGATGCCGCGTTCGCCCGAGGCGACCCCGAATATTCGGGTAAAGGGCGCGTTGGTGCGCACGACTTTGCCCTCTCCGTCCAGCGCCGCGATGGCAAAGGGCGTATTGTTGAAAAACCGCGAGAACCGCACTTCGGCGGCCATCAGCGCCTCTTCCCCGTCCACGGCGCGCGAGCGGTCGAGCACCAGGGTGCGCGTCTCGCCCAACTCGCCCTCGGCCAGCCGCGCAGCGCGGTGCAGCAGGCGCACCGGCAGGTTGGTGCCGTCCGAGCGCACGAGGTCGAGATCGACCACTTCGGTGCGCACCGCGCCGTCCTGCCCGCCACCCATCAGGAGGCCCGCCCCGTCCCCATGCACGATGTCGCCCAGGTCGATCTGCCCGGCCTCGAAATTGGCCAGGTCATAGCCCAGCCAGTCGGCCAGGGTCGAATTGAGATACTGGATGCGGCCGCGGGCATTGGCCGAGAAAAACCCGGCCGGCGCGTGGTCGAGATAGTCGATGGCCTTTTGCAGTTCGACGTAGAAATTCTCCTGCGCCTCGCGGTCGCGGCTGATGTCCTCGACCGTCCAGATCACCGATTTCCCCGTCGCGCCCTCGAAATCGGGCAGCGCTCGCACCGCCACGCGATACCATAGGGCATGCGTGTGCCCGCGCGAGATGCGGATGTCCTCGATGATGGAACGGCCGTCGCGCGCCGCGCGGGAAAGGCGATAGACCGCCTCGCTGGCTTCCGGCTGGCTGGCGAACAATCGCGGTACGCCCACCGGAACGCCCTTGGAAACCGACCGCGAAAGCTCGGAATACTGGGCATTGGCATAGACGATCTTGCCGTCCCGGTCGGTCACCACCGCGCCATAGGGCAGGCTGTCGACCACCGCGCGCGCCAGCGTGCGCTTTTCGCTGCTGCCGGCAAAGCGGAACAGCCCTGCGGTAAGCGCGAACAGCGAAAAGACGCCGATCACCGCCAGGACGCCCAGGAAAAGAACGATCATTTCGGGCGAAATGGTCTCGCCCATCAGCGAGAACGCAACGGCGACCCCGACAAAGCACAGCGATAGGATGACCACCCGCCACAGCGCCCCGCTCGAAAACGAGCGTGCCACCATGGGCTCGGGATAGTGATCCTCTTCGCTCCGGAGCAACGCCATCGCTTTGTTCCTCGTTACACCAGTCGGCCGCCCGTCGAATCGGACGCTTCATTGTTAGCAAATAGGGCTTTGGCTTGGGTAGCCTGCATTAACGCGCTGTTAACAGAACTAGCTCCCGCTCTTCCAGCGCGACCGGCTCCTCAGCCGCATCACATAGCCGATGATCTGCGCCACAGCCTTGAAATGCTCGGCCGGAATCTGCTCGCCGATTTCGGCACCAGCATGGAGCGCCCGCGCCAGGGGCGGGTTTTCCACGATGGGAATGTCGTGGTCCCTGGCCAGGGCGCGTATCCTGAGGGCGATGGAATCCACCCCCTTGGCCACCACTTCGGGGGCCGCCATGTCGCGGTCGTATTTCAGCGCCACCGCATAATGGGTCGGGTTGACCACCACCACGGTCGCGTCGGGCACCGCCGCCATCATGCGCTTGCGGCTGCGTTCGAGCCGGATCTGCCGGATGCGACCCTTGATATGGGGGTCGCCCTCCATGTTCTTGTATTCGTCGCGCACCTCCTTGACCGTCATCATCTGCCGCTTCCACCATTTGTGCCGCACATAGAGATAATCCAGCAGCGCGATCACCGTGATGGCGATCAGGGTGGCGATGAAGATCTTGATCCCGATCTCCTGGAACAGGGTCAGGATCATGGTGGGCTCGGCGGTCATGATGGTGTCGAGCCGGTCGCGATCGGGCCACACCACCAGCACCATGATGGTCGAGAACACCACGAGCTTGAACAGGCCCTTGGCGAAATTGACCAGCGCCTCGGTCGAGAACAGGCGCTTGAAGCCCGCGATCGGCGAAACCTTGGAGAATTTGGGCTTGATCGGGTCGAGGGAGAACACCATGCGATGCTGCACCATGTTGCCCGCCACCCCGCACAAGGCGAGCAGGGCCATGGGAATCAGCAGCGCGCCGAGAAGGCTGATCGCGGCATTGGTGACGAAGGCCCCGAACCCCGGCCCGCCGACCTCGTAGAGATCCGCCTGCCCCAGATAGCCGCCCAACGTGGTCATGACCGAACCGGCAGTCATCGGCGCCACGAAGGCGAACACCATGGCCGAGCCCAGCACCATGAACCAGGTCGTTACTTCCTGGCTCTTGACCACGTCGCCCTTCTTGTGCGCGTCCTCGAGACGTTTCTGGGACGGGTCTTCTGTCTTTTCGCTCTGTTCGGGCTGGTCGCTCATCGCCTAGCCCAGAAACAGCGAGAAATGATCTTCGAGATAGCTCATATAGAGCCCCATCATCAGCGCCAGCAGCAGGGCAAAAAGGATCAGCCCGATGATGATATTGGCCGGCATGGCCATGAAGAACACTTGGATCTGCGGCATCAGCCGGCCGAGAATCCCCAGCCCCAGATAGAACACCAGCCCGAAGACCAGAAGCGGCGCGGCCATCTGTACGCCGATGACGAAAGACCGGGCGATGATCCGGGTCGCCATGTCGGCCGCGTCGCCCAGCATCAGCGGCGCGTCGGGCGGGAAATAGGTATAGCTTTCATAGATCCCCGCCAGCAGCATGTGGTGCATGTCGGTGGCAAGGATCAGCGTCACCCCGAGCATGGCGAGGAAATTGCCCACGATGGCGCCCTGCACGCCGGGCTGGGTGGGGTCTGAGGTCTGTGCCATGGACAGCCCCATCTGGAACGCGATGACCGCGCCGGCGACCTGCGCCGCCGTGAGGATCAGCCGCAGCAATCCCCCAAGGATGAAGCCCACCGCCAACTCGTGCCCGACCGCGGCCATCAGCCCGCCCACGCTCTGGGGCACGCTTCCCAGTTGCGGCAGCACCAGCGGATAGAGAAGGACGGCAAAAGCCAGCGCGAAGGTCAGCCGCAGCCGCGCCGGGATGGTCTGTTCCCCCAGGGCGGGCATGAGCATGAGCATGGTGCCGAGCCGGGCGAAGATGAGGAAGAAATAATAGGCGACGTCCGGGCCCCAGTTCACCGTCATGGGTTATCCGCCGACGATGATCATATCGACGATCTGGTCCATATAAGCGGCCATGGTCGCGCCCATGAAGGGCAGCGCCAGCAGCAGGGTGACGAAGATGGCGATGATCTTGGGCACGAAGACCAGGGTCATTTCCTGGATCTGGGTCAGCGCCTGGAAAAGGGCAATCACCACGCCGACCACGAGTCCCACGATCATCATCGGCGCGGCGAGGATGATCAGCGTCCAGATTCCCGATGTGGCGATGTCGAGCGTCGCGGCCCCACTCATGCGCCAGCCTCCTGCCCCGCGCGATTCGTTAACGACAGCTTACACCCAATCTTTCAGCCAAGGTGATTGTCGTGGGCCCGCCATTTGCAGCCCGCGCTCATGCCATCAGATCGGCATGCGCATGATTTCCTCATAGGCCGAGATCACCCTGTCGCGAAGGGTGACCATGGTCTCCATGGCGGTTTCAGTTTCGGCGAGGGCGGTCACCACGTCGATGACATTGGCCTTGCCATTCATCATGTCGATGCCGAGCTGATCGGAGGTCCGGCCCGCTTCGGCGACCGAATTGATCTGCTCGGCCAGCATCTGCCCGAAATTGGCGCCGCCGGCATTGGCGACGGGGGTCGAGGTCTTGCCCGCCGCCTGATCGGAAATCAGGCGCGAGATATTGCCGTAGGCGGCCGTCGCGGCATTGAAAGGCGTGCTCATCTAAAGGGCTCCCTAGCCGCGCAGGATGTCGAGGGTGCGCCCCAGCATCTGGCGCGACACGGTGACGACGTTGAGATTGGCCTCATAGGTGCGCTGGGCCTCGCGCATGTCCATGGTCTCGATCAGCGTGTTGATATTGGGATATTTGACATAGCCGTTCTCGTCCGCCGCCGGGTGCCCCGGCTCGTAGCGGCTATCGAAATCGCTCATGTCATAGGCGAGATGGCCCACCGAGACCTCATAGGCGCCCAGCTCGCGATTGAGCATGGCGTGGAAGGTCGGAATCTTGCGCCGATAAGGGTCCGCTCCCGGCGTATTGCCCGCCGAATCCGCATTGGCCATATTCTCGGCGATCACCCGCATGCGCGCCGTCTGGGCGTTGAGCCCCGAACCCGCGATCTTGATCGACGTCATGAAATCATTCATCTCGCGTCTCCCTGCGCCCGCCGCGCCATCATGCCTGCTTGCCCAGCGCGATGCGCATCAGGCGCATCGAGCGGGAATAGAGCGTGGTGGCGGCCTGGTAATCCATCTGGTTGGTGGTGACCTTCATCATCTCTTCCTCGAGCGTCACCCCATTGCCCTCGGGCATGATCTCGAAGCTGTTCATCGTCCGCGCGCCCATGGCCCGGCTGGCATTGCCGCCCACCGAGAAGTGCCGTGCATTGGTTGCCGCCGTGGTCACCGCGAGGCCCGACCGCCGCTCCGCATCCCCTACGGAAAAGGGCGAGAGGTCGCGCCCGCGATAGCCGGGCGTCTCCGCATTGGCGACGTTTTCGGCCAGCAGCGACTGGCGCGTCTGGTGCCATTGCATCTTGCCCTTCAGCGCCGCAAAGATCGGCAGGTCCCCGATAGCCATGTCGCGTGCGAATCTTTCGTTCCGGTCGCCAACTGGGCAAATTCTTCCCATCACATGGTTAACCACCCGTTAAGATTGCTGGCCGCCGGATGTCGAAACTTCCCAATTCTGGCCGCATAAAGGACTATGATAGGCAAGTCTTGCCCGCATGCTGGCGGAGCTTTATGTGTCTGGCCCTGCGGGAAACGATCATCAGGAGAACGATCTGTGGGATTTTTAACGAGCCTGTTCGGCGGCGAAACCAACGTCATCACCGTGGCCGTCGCTCTGGCCATCGTGCTGGTGCTCATCGTCCTGGCCATCTGGCTGGTCAAGTTCGTGGGCGATGCGACCAGCGGCGTCGGGCGCGGTCGCAACCGGCGCCTGCTGGTGATCGACTCCATCCCCATCGACAACAAGCGCCAGGCCGTGATCATCCGCCGGGACGAAACCGAGCACCTGATCGTCATCGGCGGGCCCAACGACCTCGTCGTCGAATCCGGCTTCGAGGCGCCCCAGGTCCAGCGCGTCCAGCGCCGCGTGCCGGCATCCGAGCCGGCGGTTCACCCGGCGCCGGCGCCCGAACCCCTCCACCGTCCCGCCCCCAAATCCCTGCGCCATACCGGCCTGCTACGCCCGGTGACCGACGACGAGCCCTCAATTGACGGGGGAAACTCGGACAAGACCGGCCGCCTCGCCCCCGACTCAGCTAAAAGCGTTGCCATGTCGGCATCCATCACCGTGGATCCCGAACCGGTGATCGAACCCAGGGAACGCGAATACGCTGAGCACGGCACCATCAAGCCCTGACCTGGAAAGGCGTCGCGGCCTTCGCCCCGGCGCCCGCTTGCTGTTGTGCCTCGGCCTTGCGGCCGCCGCCCTCGTCCTTCTCCCCTCGCTGGGCCATGCCCAGGACATCTCCATCGATTTCGGGGACGAGACCACGCTCACCGAGCGCGCCATCCAGATCATCGCGCTGATCACTATTCTGGCGCTGGCGCCCTCGATCCTGGTGATGGTCACCAGCTTCACCCGCATCGTGGTGGTGCTCTCGCTGCTGCGCACCGCCATCGGATTGCAGACCGCCCCGCCCAATTCGGTGATGATCTCGCTGGCGCTGTTCCTCACCGCCTTCATCATGGCCCCCACCCTGCAGCAAAGCTATGAGATGGGCATCGTGCCGCTCGTCGACGGCCAGGTCGAGCTCACCGAGGCGGTGGAGCTGGGGGCCGGCCCGCTGCACGAATTCATGCGCACCCATGTGCGCGACCGCGACCTGATGCTGTTTCTCGACCTCACCGACACGCCGGCTCCCGAAACGCCCGAAGCGCTCGAACTGCGCATCCTCATTCCGGCCTTCATGATCTCGGAACTCCGCCGCGCCTTCGAGATCGGCTTCCTGCTCTTCCTGCCCTTCGTCGTCATCGACATGGTGGTCGCGTCGGTGCTGATGAGCATGGGCATGATGATGCTGCCGCCGGTGATCATCTCCCTGCCCTTCAAGCTGATCTTCTTCGTGCTGGTCGATGGCTGGCACCTGGTCGCCGGCTCGCTCATCCGAAGTTTCGGGACCTGACCGGCGGGCTCAAAGGCTCGCCAGGGACTGCGTGCGCTCGGCGGCGCGCAGCGGGGTCAGCGCGTTTTCCCCCGCATAGGTCTCGCGATAGGCGTTGAGGAAGGCGTTGATCGACTCGGTATTGGCCACCTGCCGCGCGAGGTCGCGGATTCCGGCGGCGTTGATGTCCATCTCCTCGGTCACCAGGGCGAACATGGGCCATTCGGGCACCTGCGCCATGGCCTCCGAATACCGGGTCCGCAGCCGCGCCATGCCGATGGTGTCGTTGGCGAACAGATACCCCACGGCGGCCTTGATCACGTTCATGCGCGCCATGGGCGTCAGCGCGCCGTCATCGGCCTGCGGCGCATAGAGCAGTTCGATCTTCTCGCTGGCCTCGCGATAGCGCTTGGTCGACCACAGCGCCTCGATGCGCAGCAATTCGGCGTCGCGCCCGGTAAGCCCGGACAGGAGGTCGAGCGCCAGGGCCTGGCGGCCGGCGCTGATCAGCGCCCCGGCCTCCAGCACGCGCCGCTGGCGCTCCAGCCCCGGCGGCAGGCCCGCCAGCCGGGTGGCGCTGAGGACACTGAGCGCCGCATTGGGATCGTGGCCGGCCATATAGACCACCGCCAGGTCGGCGGCGACCTGGGCCCGCGCCGCCCCCTGCAGCCGGTTGTCGACCTGATATTGCAGCAGTTCCGCCGCCTGGCCGAGCAGGTCGACCTTGACCAGCCGCTCGGCCAGATTGCGGATCATCATGTCCCCATCCGACCCCGGCGGGGTGAGCTGGCGGAAATCGTAGTAGAGCGAAAGCGCCTCGATCGGCGGCAGCACATCGGCCTTGCCGTCGAGATAGAGCCCGGCGAACTCGATCCGCGCCCGCTCCAGCAGACGATCGAGCGCCGGCCCCGCCGCGATGGTGTTCGCCATGTCCTGGGTCATGACGAAGGCCTGCCGGTATTGGTCGTCGCGATAGAGAAGATCGGCGAGCTTTTCGCTCATGGCGACTTCGAGCGGCCCGCCGCGCCAGAGGGCCGCCTGCGCCGACAGGGCCGAGGCGGCCCGATGCACGTCCAGCCGCCCGGTTGCGTCGAGCAGTTCGATAGTGCGCAGCACCGCTTCGGCCGCACTGGGACGCCGGTCGGAGGCGATCACCCGTCCATAGCTCTCCAGCGCCTCGGTCTCGCGCCCGTTGAGATGGTCGAGCATGCCCGAGAACAACTCATATTGGGCCATCTGGTCGCGCGACAGGGTTGACAGCTCCACCCCGGCCAGCAGGTCGGCCGCCATGTCCGCGTCGCCCTGGGTCAGCGCCGCCCGGATCGCCGCCAGGGCGAACCGCGCCTGCACCCAATTGGGATAGTCCTTGACCACGCTGCGGGCACCCAGGGCGTCGAGGCGCGCCGAAGCCGGATCGATCCCCGCCTCCCCGCGCGCGATGGCGCGCCAGATCATGGCGTCGGCCTCGTCCCGCATCGGATCGGAATTGAGGATGGACAGCGCCTCCTGGGTGCGCCCCGCGAGCGTATTGGCCGCCGCCAGCGTCGCCAGCATCTCGGTTTCGAGCACCGTCTGCCGCAATTGGCTGGCCATCACGCCCAGCACCCCGATCGACTCATGGGCAAAGCCGTTGCCGAGGTAGAACTGCGCCAGATCGAGGCGCGCCATGTCGAGTTCACGCCCCTCGCTCGCCGCCGCCCGGGCCATCAGCTCGGCCCGCCGTTCCTCGAATTGCAGGGGATTGGGCACGTAATGCGCGACCAGATCCAGCGCGCTGTCTGTCCCGTTGATCGGCATGCGGAAGCGGACATCGGTTTCTTCCGAAACAGTCAGCCCGGTGGCCGCCGAGATGGCCACGGCCTCGCCCTCGATCGCCACCCGCACCCCATCATGCAGCGGCTTGATCACCAGCCCATGCGCCGAGCGTGGCGCGAGGAAATCCACATAGGCAAGATCCCGCACCACCCCTTGGGCCGGCGGCAGGGCCGTCACCACGTCGAGAATGTCGCCCACATCGGGATCGCGCAGCTGATGCACCTTGAACGGCCGGTGCAGCCCGGCGACGATCTCGTAGAAACCCGAAGCGCTGCGGCGGCGTTCGAAGGCGATCGGATCGGTGACGTCCAGAAGCGTATCGCCGAGCGAAATCACCCAGGATCGGCCCTCCGAGCCCAGCGTTGCCAGCCGATTCTGCGAAAGCTCCATGCGCACCACTTGCGACGCCCCCGCGGCCTGCACGGTAAACGCGCTCACCAGCCCATCGAGGATATCGCCGCCCGCCGCGCTCGGCTGGGCGATGGGGGTCGCGGTATCGAAGACCAGCCACACCACATTGCCGCGCCGGAACACCGCCGAAGGCGTCTCGGACGCGAACGGGAACACGACCCGTACCGTCGAGCCGATCGCGCTCACATGGGGAACGATGGCCTCGGGCGCCACGACCGGCGCCGCATCGGCAAGGCTCGGCATGCCCGCCTCCGCCTGCTCGGCCGCCGGCGTGGCCAGACCTTCCGCCGCGGCGATCAGGGCGGCCATGTCGAACCGGTCCGCTGCCGCAGCGGGATCGTCGATATCGAGCACGAACTGCGCCAGGCCGTTTTCGTAAAAGCGCAACGGCACGTCCTGGGCCAGCGTGAAGCGCAGTTCCGTCCCGCTGGGCGCGATATCGGCCGTTACCGAAGCGATCTGCGGCGGTAGGCCCGCGAGCAGCGGATAGAGATCGATGGGCACCGGCCAATCGAATTTCAGCCGCGCATCAAGCCCGTCCTGGCTGAATTCGGCCTTCGTGCCGACATTCCAGTCGAACATCACCCGCGTGAAGGTCGGATGCCGCCCAAGACTGATCAGGGCCCTGGGCCGGTATTCCTCGACCATTTCGGCCCGCCGCCGCTCTTCGGCGATCCGCGCCGCGCTCTCGGCGCGCTCGGCCAGCCGCGCGATCACCGGCTCGGGCAGGCCCGGCGGCGGCCCGCTCCAGCCGGTGGGCATCAGGTCGATATAGAGCTGTTCGCCGGCGGCGATGGTATTGATCCGCAAGGGCGCGCGCAGTCCCATGCGGATCGCTTCCCGGTCTGGATCGAACCGTACCACCGAAGCGTAGTCGCCGATGATCATGCCGACATCGGGCAGCGTGCCGTCCATCTCCACGCCGTCGAGCGCGATGATCAGTACCCCATTGTCCGCGCTCACCGTATAGGCCGGCAGGTTGAGGCGTTCGGGAAAGCTCAGGATCAGCCGGGCATATCCGTCCTGCGGCTCGGCCTCGAACGCGATGGGTTCCTGCGCAAATGCGGCGGCGACCAGCGGCAACGACAAAAACAGCGCCAGCGAGGCCTGCCTCGCAGCGCTGAACCAGCCTGCCCCGAACCCGGTCGTGCCGGACATTCTTCCGGTCGATCCCGATACTGGCGAGCGTCCACTTTTCTTCGTGGTCGAAAGCATTCTGCCTGCCGCCCTAACTCGTCGCAGAGCCTAGAAGGCAGCGCTTAAGATGCTCTTACCGCCAAGGAGGAAAGTCCCGGCTTATTGCCCGATGATCTGGGGAAGCTCGGCCATCTCGTCGACACCCGGCCGGAACAGGTCTGGGGCGTCGCTCTGCGCCAGCAGCACGGTCAGTTCCTGCGCCTTCACCGGCAGCATCTTGGCCATGATCGGCCCGAGCTTGCGGGGATTCATCTCCCGCCCCACCCGCACCAGGACGCCGGTTTCCAGATCGTTGAAGATGGTCGCGGCGTCGGCGGGCCGCATGTTCTCGTACATGGAGACCAGCGCGGCGAACTGCTCGGCCTCCTGGGTCTCCCGCGCATCGACCCCGGCATTGACGCTCGCTTCGAGCGCATCGAGTTCGGCCATGCGCTCCGCGATGCGCAATTCCGCCGCCTCGATCACCGCCAGCCGGGTTTCGAGCTCGGCGGCGAAGGCATCGAGCTCGGCCCGGCGCTCGGCCAGCCTTTGCAGGATGATATCGCCGGTCGCCTCATCATCCGCCGCAAAGGGCACCGCGTCCCCGGTCGCCGTCACCTCGAAAATATTGCCCGCCCCACCGGTTTCGGCGTCCGGCACCGCAGCGAAAACCGCTTCGGCAGCGGCTTCGAGGGGCGCGTCCACCGCAAAGGCCACATTGGCCCCGCCCAGCGTATAGCCCGCTCCGGTCACCAGCCCCACGGCCTTGAGCCCCAGCAGGGCGCTGGCCGCGACCACCACCACGGGCAACAGGCGGATCTGCTTCACGCCACATTCTCCCGCCGGCGCTGGTGGTCGTCGAGCGCCCGCAATGCGTCGCTGGCCCGCCTCGGCTCGCTCCGTCCCTCCTGGCTGCGCGCCGCTTGGGTGATGCGGGCGATGCGGTCCATCACCGTTTGCCCGGCATTGACGTGGTTGGCCAGCTCGATCGCGAAGCGCTCGGCCTCGTTGAGGCGCTGGTTGAGCCGCTCATCGGCCTCGATCGCGGTCTGCTTGAGCCCCTTGATCGCGCCATTGGCCATGGTCGTCGCCTGCACCAGATCGCCGATCATCTGCTGCAGGGCAGCGCGATCGGACTGCAAGTTCTTTATGCGCGTATTGAGCATCACGCAGTAACCGATTGTGATGGCCAGCAGAATGGCCACGCCAAGTTCGATCAGCAATCCCAGCGAAAGCCCCATGATCATTTGCCGTCCGCCTTTTCTTCCATGGCCTCGAAGGCCGCCATCGTCACCCTGGGCGGGTTGAGCGGCCGCGTGACGCGCACCGATACGTTCTTGCCGATATGCCCCATCACCGCCTTGGTGAGATCCACCTCGCCGCAACGCAGCGTCACCGGATCGCTCGGCGTCATGTCGAACATGATCGTGTCCCCGCTTTGAAGGCTCAAAACCTTCGACAGCGGCAGTTCCAATTCATGCAGCACGGCGGAAATCTCGGTATCGGCCGCGTAGATCTCGGTGGCCAGATGCCCCTCCCAGATCGGATCGCGGCCGAACTTTTCGCCCATATACATCTGGAGCAATTGCTCGCGGATCGGCTCGATCGTGGCATAGGGCAGCAGGATTTCGATCTTGCCGCCGCGATCGTCCATGTCGATGCGCAGCTCGACGAGGATCGCCGCATTGCCTGGGCGCGAGATGGTGGCGAAGCGCGGATTGGTCTCCATGCGGTCGAGCTTGAACGTCACGTGCCCCAGGGGCTCGAACGCCTTGTGCATGTCGTCGAGGATATGCTCGATCATCCGGCGCGCCAGCGCCATCTCGATGGTCGTATAGGGCCGCCCCTCGATGCGGATCACGCTCGACCCGCGCCGGCCGCCCAGCAGCACGTCGATCATGGAATAGATCAGCGAACTGTCGACGGTCAGAAGCCCGAAATTGTCCCATTCCTCCGCCTTGATCACCGACAGGATGGCCGGCAGCGGAATGGAATTGAGATAATCCCCGAACCGCACCGAGGTGATGGAATCGAGCGAGACCTCCACATTGTCCGAGGTGAAATTGCGCAGCGTGGTCGTCGCCAGCCGCACCAGGCGGTCGAAGGCGATCTCCAGCATGGGCAGGCGCTCATAGGACACCAGCGCCGAATTGATCAGCGCCCGCACCCCGCTCAGTTCCGCGCTGACCGCCGCGCTGGCATCGAAGCCGAAAAGCGAGTCGATCTCGTCCTGGTTGAGCACGCGGTCTTGGTCGTCGACGCCCGCCTCGGCCTCCAGCATGGCGGCCCAGTCTTCGCTCAACCCCGCATTCTTTGCGTCCGGTTCGGCCATGTTCGCCCTATTGCACCAGGATTTGCTTGAACAGGATATCGTCGACACTCGCCGGATAGACCGCGAGGTTCACCCGGCGCTGCAATTCTTCCTTGAGCCGGTAGATGCCGCTCGACCCCTCGAGGTCGGAGGGCCGCAATTCGCGCAGATAGACCTGGAACGCGTCGAGCACCCGCGACATGCGCGGCTCGATCGCCGCGACCATCGTCGGATCGCTCAATTCCAGCGCGATCTGCAATTTTAGATAGCCCGGCGCGCCGCTGCCCGTATTGAGGTTGACGGTGATTTCCGGCAGGTCGAGGAAATGCGGCTCGGCCACCGCCGCGAGCGCGCTGTCCCCGTTGCCCGAAAACAGCCCCGACCCCATCAGGGCCCAACCTCCGCCGCCGGCGGCAAGCAGCAGCCCGGCCGCGATGCCGCCCATGATAAGCAGCTTTCGGGAGCCCTTTTTCGCCGCGATCGGGGTGCCATTGCCGGCTTCAGTTACATCACTCATCGCAGCCCTTCCGAATCCCCCGTTTGCAAGGGATTTGCCCATTGCCACCAGCTAAGAGCGACAGGGTTAACGATTGGTTACCATTTGGCTGCGCATGGGCAATTTCTGCCGGGCAGGAACTTCCCCTTCATTAACCATAGCCGGCAATCCCTGCCACCTTGCTAACAACCAATCCATTGAATTTACAGGTCTTACACAACTGGCACGCCGCATGCATTGAACCCGGCGAGGCCCCGGGCTTGGGGAAGTCCGGCGCCTCGCACGATGAACGGGGAAACGCGCATGATCGAGAACGCGCAATTGATTGGTCTCTCGCGGCAGATGGCGCTCCGGCGCCAGCTCGACGTGGTGGCCAACAACGTCGCCAATATCAATTCGACCGGCTTCAAGGCCGAGGCGCTCCTGTTCGAGGAGTATATCATGCCCGTCGCCGCCGACCGTTCCTTCCCCGGCGGCAGCCAGCAGCTCTCCTATGTCCACGACTGGGCGACGCTGCACGACATGCAGCCCGGCAGTTTCACCCAGACCGGCAACCCGCTCGACGTGGCGCTGACCGGCCAGGGTTTTCTCACCGTCCAGGGCCCCGAGGGCATCCGCTACACCCGCAACGGCGCCCTCGAAATCGATGCCGATGGCGTGCTGGTCACCCAGAACGGCTATCCCGTCCTGTCCGAGGGCGGCAATACCATCGTCTTCAACCCCGACGAGATCGATATCGCCATCACCGCCGACGGCGTCATCTCCACCAATGCAGGCGCCAAGGGGCGGCTGGGCGTGGTCGAATTCGCCGATCCGCAGGAACTGACCCGTACCGGCGACACCATGTTCGCCGGCTCCACCCCCATGGCGGCCCAGTCGACCCGCGTGGTCCAGGGCTCGCTCGAGCGCTCCAACGTCTCCGGCGTCGCCGCCATGACCGAGATGATCAGGGTCACCCAGGCCTACACCTCGCTGGCCGACCTCATGAACAAGCAGGACGAGCTCCGCCGCTCGGCCATCCAGCGTCTCGGCGACGCGCAAGCATAGCCATAAAGGATCACACCGATGAAAGCCCTCTACATCGCATCGACCGGCATGGCCGCGCAGGAGCGCAATGTCGAAGTCATCTCCAACAACATCGCCAATATGCGCACCACCGGCTTCAAGCGCCAGCGCGCCGAATTCCAGGACCTGCTCTACCAGGCCTATCGCCGCGCCGGCTCCTCGACCTCGGAGGCCGGCACCCAGGTCCCGGTCGGCATCGAGATCGGCTCGGGCGTCAAGGTCTCGGCCACGTCGCGCGTCATGAGCCAAGGCAATGTCGCCCCCACCGAGAAGGAACTCGATCTCGCCATCCGCGGCGAGGGCTTTTTCACCATCACCCTGCCCGATGGCCGCACCGCCTATACCCGCGACGGCACCTTCGAGCGCGACGGCGCCGGCCGCATGGTGACCGTCGACGGCTATGAGGTCGAGCCCGGCATCATCATCCCCGAGGACGCCACCGCGGTATCGATCAGCCGCGACGGCATCGTCGAGGCCTTCATCAACCAGGGCAGCGAACCGGTCCAGCTCGGCCAGATCCAGATGGCCCGCTTCGTCAACAAGGCCGGCCTTGAATCCATGGGCGACAATTTGTTTCTCGAAACCGCCGCCTCGGGCCAGCCCCAGATCGGCGTGCCGGGCATGGATGGCATGGGCTCGCTCCTCCAGGGCTATCTCGAAAGCGCCAATGTCAATGCGGTGACAGAGATGGCCGACCTGATCTCCGCCCAGCGCGCCTATGAAATGAACGCCCGCGTCATTTCCGGCGCCGACCAGATGCTGCAGGCCACCGCCCAGCTCCGCTGATTGACTCGACATAAGAATGACAAGGGACTGATCGATGTTCGTTTCGCTCCTCAAACGCGCCAGCCTCTCGCTCGCCATCGCCGCCATCGCGAGCTCGGCCTTCGCCATGCCGGTCCTGCGCGGCGACATCACCGTTTCTGCCCCCATCGTCACCATTGGCGACCTGTTCGAGAACGCCGGGCTAAAGGCCGAAACGGCGATTTTCCGCGCCCCCGCTCCGGGCACCACCGGCACGGTCACCCTTGACGACATCGCCTCGGCCGCCGGCGCCGCAGGCATCACCGAGTTCGAGCCCGCCGGCCTCACCGCCATCAGGGTGTCGCGCGCCGGCACCGCTATCGACCTGCCGCTGATCGCCGATCTCATCGAGTCCGATCTGCGCCAGCGCGGCATCCTCACCGAGGGCATGCAGATGGAGCTTTCGCTCGACGCGCCCCTGCCCGCCCTTGCCGCCACCGACGCCGCCCGGCCCGCCACGCTCGAAATCCTGCGCTATATGCCCGGCTCGGCTTCCATCTCGGCCCGCTTCCTCGTCTCGGGCGCCAGCGCGCCCCTCGATATTTCCGGCCAGATCCAGCTCATGGTCGAGGCCCCGCACCTGGCCCGCACCCTACCCGAAGGCGCCGTGCTGGGCGCCGACGACGTCGTCATGCGCCTCGTCCCGCTCGCCTATGCCGAAACCGCCGGTCTCGTCGCCTATCAGGAGGCGATTGGCATGCAGCTCCAGCGCCAGACCCGCGCCGGGGTCATGCTGCGCCCCGCCGACATCGCCGCGCCGCAGGTGGTGGGCCGCAACGAAACCGTCACCATTATCTATCGCGAGGGCGCGCTGACCCTCACCGCCACCGGCAAGGCCCTCAACGCCGCCAGCCTCTCGCAACCGGTCTCGGTGCTCAACACCATGTCCAACAAGGTGCTTCTGGGCACGGCGACCGGCAATGGCACCGTCACCATTCTCTCCGGACCGCAGCAGGTGGCCGGGCTCTGATTCTTTCACCGCACCGGACGTGGGGACGTCTGGCCGACAACCAACGGGGAACCGACATGAAATCCGCATTCAAGATCGCAGCCGGCCTGCTCCTGGTCTCGCTGCTCGCCGCTTGCAGCACCACCGATCGCCTCGCCAATGTGAGCCGCGCTCCGGCCCTCACGCCAATCACCGATCCCACCGTCACCGCCGGATACCGCCCGGTGACCATGCCCATGCCCGCCGCCGAGCCGGCCGTCTATCAGGCCAATTCGCTGTTCCGCTCCGATGCGCGCGGCTTTTTCAAGGACCAGCGTGCCAGCAAGGTCGGCGACATCCTCACCGTCCTCGTCACCATCGACGACAATGCCCGGATCGGCAACACCACCACCGCCTCGCGCTCCTCGTCCAACACCACCGGGCTGGGCGGCGCGCTGGGCTCGATCTTCAATTCCATCACCCCGGCCGACGTCTCCCCCGACGCCGCCATCGGCACCAGCTCGGGCATCAACAATACCGGCAACGGCTCGGTGAACCGCTCCGAGCAGATCACCACCCAGGTGGCCGCCGTGGTGACCCAGGTGCTGCCCAATGGCAATCTGGTCATCGAGGGACGGCAGGAAGTCCGGGTCAATTTCGAGGTGCGCGACCTGATCGTCGTCGGCATCGTCCGCCCCGAGGATATCGGCTCGGACAACACCATTTCCTCCACCAAGATCGCCGAGGCCCGCATCGCCTATGGCGGCCGCGGCCAGATCACCGACGTACAGCAGCCCCGCTACGGCCAGCAGATCCTCGACGCCATCCTGCCCTTCTAGCGGCAAAAAGTCCCCAACCGCCTGCCGCTTCCCCCATTGTGCGGCAGCCGGTTCCCGGCCCGTCTTCCCCGTCGGGCCGGATCGAAAGAAGGGCGCAGCCTCCCCGCTGCGCCCTTTTTTCCTGGGCCCGGCCAGGCATCTGCCCGCCCTTTCCATCCTCCGCCTCCGGCGCTACAACCCGGCAAAGCCTCATCGCCGGAGTCCCCCAATGTCCTACGCCGAACTCGAAGCCCTCGGGCGCAAGCTCGAATCCATCGATCACGCCATTGCCATCCTCTCGGCCGACGAAGCGACCAACATGCCGGTGGGCGGCGGCGAAAAGCGCGCCGAATCGGTTTCCTACCTCCACGGCCTGCGCCACGAAACCGCCACCGCGCCGCAGATCGCCGACTGGATCGCCAGCGCCGAAGCCGAGGACCTGTCGGACGACGAAAAACTGGGCCTGCGCGAATTCACCCGCGTCTATACCAACGCCACCTGCCTGCCCGCCGACTTCGTCCGCCGCAAATCCCAGGCCGAGATGCGCTCGGAACAGCTCTGGCGCGACCTGCGGGCCAAGAACGACTGGGCGGGGTTCGCCCCTGCCCTGGAAGGCGTGGTCGCCCTGGCCCGCGAAGAGGCCCGCATGCGCGCCGATGTGCTCGGCCTCGCTCCCTATGACGCGCTGATGGAGCAATTCGACCCCGGCAACCGGATGGCGGACGTCGCCCCGGTTCTCGACAAGCTCAAGGCTTTCCTCGTCGATTTCGTCCCCGCCGCCATCGAGGCGCAGCAACGTCGCCACGCCGCCCGCCCCCTGAAAACCGTCCAGGGCCCCTTCCCCATGGAAAGGCAGCGCGAGCTGGGCTTGTCCATGATGCAGGCGCTCGGCTTCGATTTCACCCATGGCCGGCTCGACGTTTCCCACCACCCCTTCTGCGGCGGCGTGCCCACCGATGTGCGCATGACCACCCGCTATCGCACCGACGATTTCCTCACCGCGCTCATGGGCGTCCTGCACGAAACCGGCCACGCGCTCTACGAGCAGGGCTTGCCCAAGGGGCTCTCCCATCTTGCGGTCGGCCAGGCGCGCGGCATGGCGATGCATGAAAGCCAGTCGCTGTTCGTCGAGCAGCAGCTCGCCCACGCCCCGCAATTCTGGCAATGGGCCATGCCGATCGTCAGCCGGCATCTGGGCGAGGATGCCCTGGCCGGTTGGGACATTGAGGATGTGGTCGCGGCGGTCAACAAGGTCGAGCGCGGCTTCATCCGCGTCGACGCCGACGAAGTGACCTACCCCCTCCACATCATCCTGCGTTTCGAGCTCGAACAGGCGCTGATCGGCGGCGATCTCGAAGTCGCCGACCTTCCCGAGGCGTGGGACGCCAAGATGACCGAATATCTGGGCCTGTCCACCATCGACAACCCCAGGGACGGCCCCATGCAGGACGTGCACTGGCCGGCCGGCGCCTTCGGCTATTTCCCCAGCTATACCCTGGGCGCCATGATCGCCGCCCAGCAATGGGCGACCATCGAAGCCAGCCAGCCCGATGTCCTCGAACACATCACCCGCGGCAATTTCTCCACCGTCAACCAATGGCGCAGCGACAATATCTGGACCGAGGCCTCGCGCCATTCCACCCCCGACCTCTTGCAGCGCGCCACCGGCAAGACCCTCGATCCCGAGATTTTCATCGCCCATCTCAAGAAGCGCTACGGCTGAACGCGCCGGCACCGGCCACTCCCCGGGGGCGGGTGCGCCTTGACATCCCCCACGCCTTTCCTATCTTTTCTCCCATCGTCAACGCCAACAGGATGTGTGCCCCGATGGATTTCGCCCCGACCGCAACCCTTTCTTGCCTCGGACCGGATTCCATCACCCATGCCTGCACACATCACCCTTTCCGCCCTCAGCTACGCAACGCCTGACGGCCACCCGCTCTTCACCGATCTCGATCTCGCCTTCCCGGCCCAGCGCACCGGCCTTGTGGGCCGCAACGGCGTGGGCAAATCGACGCTGCTCAAGCTGATCACCGGCCAGTTGACGCCGCAATCGGGCGCGGCGACTGTCGAGGGCACCATTGGTATCTTGCGCCAGACCCTGCAACCGGAACCCGGCGAAACCCTCGCCGGCTTTTTCGGCGTGCGCGACGCCCTCGACATCCTGGCCCGTGCCGAAGCGGGCACCGCATCGGCTGACGAGCTGGCCAATGCCGACTGGCTGCTCGAAAGCCGCCTCGCCGAAGCCCTTGACCGCTTCGGCCTCGCCATCGCCCCGCAAACTCCGCTCGAAACCCTGTCCGGCGGCCAGCGCACGCGGGCCATGCTGGCCGCGCTGGTGTTCTCCGCCCCCGACTTCATCCTCTTGGACGAGCCCACCAACAATCTCGACCGCGACGGGCGCGAGGCGGTGATCGCCCTCCTCTCCTCCTGGCGCGGCGGCGCCATCGTGGTCAGCCACGACCGCGAACTGCTCGACACCCTCGATCAGATCGTCGAGCTCACCACGCTGGGCGCCACCACCTATGGCGGCAATTATTCTTTCTACCGGGAGCGCAAGGCCATCGAACTCCTCGCCGCCGAGCACGATCTCGCCCATGCCGAAAAGCGCATCGCCGAAGTGGGCCGCAAGGCCCAGCAGACCCGCGAGCGCCAGGCCCGCCGCGACCGCGCCGGACGCCAGCAGAAGGCACGCGACGACATTCCGCGCATCATCCTCGGCCGCGAAAAGGATTACGCGGAGAAAAATGCCGGCGACAACGCCCGCCTCGCCGCCCGCCAGCGCGAGGACGCCGAGGCCGGCGCCGCCGCCGCGCGCCGGAAGGTCGAAATCCTCCAGCCGGTCAGCGTCGACCTGCCCTCGACCCATTTGCCGCCCGGCAGGAAGGTCCTTTCCATCGACGCCCTCACGGCCGGCTACGACCCCGAGGCCCCCATCCTGCGCGATTTTTCCCTCGCCATCACCGGCCCCGAACGTCTTGCGCTGACCGGCCCCAACGGCTCGGGCAAGTCGACCCTGTTGCGGACCATCACCGGCGAACTGCCGCCCCTTTCGGGCACGCTCGCCGTCCACGTCCCCATGGCGCTGCTCGACCAGCAGGTGAGCCTTCTCGACCCGGCCCTCTCGATCCGGGACAACTTCCTCGCGCTCAACCCCGGCGCCGGGGAGAATGCCTGCCGCGCCGCCCTCGCCCGCTTCAGGTTCCGCGCCGATGCCGCGCTGCAGCGCGTCTCCAGCCTCTCAGGCGGCGAAACCCTGCGCGCCGGGCTCGCCTGCGTGCTGGGCACTGATACCCCGCCGCAATTGCTCATTCTGGACGAGCCGACCAATCACCTCGATCTCGATTCGATCGCGGCGGTGGAAGCGGGCCTTTGCGGCTATGACGGCGCCCTCCTCGTCGTCAGCCATGATCGCCCCTTCCTCGAAGCGATCGCGATAAGCGGGGAGATCGCTCTGGACTGATCCGGAAAGGCGCGGTATCCATTTGCAGGTCCGGACTAATGGGTATAGAGCAGACTCATTATACCCCCTATTTCCTGCCTCGTTACTTTCCCAAGAGTTGTCCATGTTCGGGATCGATCCCAGTTTCCTCTCCTCCCTCGCGCAGGTCATCATGATCGACCTGGTCCTGGCGGGGGACAACGCTGTCGTCATTGGCCTGGCCGCTGCCGGTCTGCCCTCTGACCTGCGCCGACGCGCCATTCTCATCGGCATTATCGCCGCCACGGTGATGCGCATCGGCTTCGCCCTCGTCACCACCCAGTTGCTTTCGCTCGGTGGCGGCCTCCTTATCGCCGGCGGCTTGCTGCTGCTCTGGGTCTGCTGGAAGATGTACCGCGAGCTGACGGTCACCGAGGCCGAGGAGATCGAGGCCACCGAGGCGCTGACCGACAGCGACCTCAATGCCGATGGCACGGTTTCGGGCAAGGCCCCGCGCAAGACCCTGCGTCAGGCGGTCATCCAGATCATCATCGCCGACGTCTCGATGTCGCTCGACAACGTGCTTGCGGTGGCCGGCGCCGCCCAGCACCACGTGGAAGCCCTGATCTTCGGGCTGGCGCTGTCGGTCGTGCTCATGGGCGTCGCGGCGACCTATATCGCCCGCCTGCTGCACCGTTTCCGCTGGATCGCCTGGGTGGGCCTCGTGCTTATCCTCTATGTCGCGATCCGCATGTTCTATGAAGGCGCCGCCGATTTCATAGACCTGCCACACCTGCCATTCCTGTAACGGCGAAGGCCCGCTCCCCGGAGCGGGCCTTTTTCCTTGACGGCTTAAGGCCAAATAAAAAAGCCCCGCCGACATCGCCGGCGGGGCCTTTCAATGTTCAGCCGGATGGCCTGGCGATCAATCGTCGCGATAGACCTTTTCGCGGCGCTCGTGCATTTCCTGCGCCTCGAGACTCAGCGTGGCGATGGGACGGGCATCGAGCCGGGCCAGCCCGATCGGCTCGCCGGTCTCTTCGCAGAACCCGTAGGACCCATCGTCGATCCGCTTCAGCGCCGCATCGATCTTGGAGATCAGCTTGCGCTGGCGGTCGCGGGTGCGCAGTTCCAGCGCCCGGTCGCTCTCCGACGAGGCCCGGTCGGCCATGTCGGGATGGTTGGTGCTCTCTTCCTGAAGATTTTCGAGCGTCCCCCGGCTCTCGCGCAGGATTTCCTCTTTCCATGCGTTGAGCTTCTTGCGGAAATACTCCCGCTGGCGGGCATTCATGAATTCCTCGTCCTCGGACGGACGATAGTCATCGGCAAGGGTGGCAACCGACATCGACAGACTCACTCCCCTGGAACCCAAATCGCCGCCTGTATAGTGGCCGAGCGCCGCCGGGGCAATTCAAAACTGCCCGGCCCGCTAACATCGCCGTGATGAGCATCCGGTTCCGGTCACAGCGCCGGATACTGCCCGAGCTTGGCCAGTTCCACCCGGACCCGCAATTCTATGTCGGCGAGGAGCGCATCAAGGCCCGGCTCGGTGGCCGTCTTGGCCTGCCGCAGCAGCGCCACGGCGCGGTTGAGCCGCCCCTCGCCCACCCGGCCCAGCAACAGGTCGGTCTGCATGTCCTCGAGCGCGTCGAGCAATTGATTGCCGCGCCGCACCGCCTTGCGCCGGCCCGTGGTCGCATCGTCCACCGCCTGCAGCGCCAGCAGCGCGTCGATCCCCGCGGCGGCGACGCTCGCCCCCGCCGCATGCGATCGCACCGCCATCCGCTCGGCCTCGGGCCGGAAGGCCTCGCCCCCCGCCCCCGCCCGCGCCGGCCCGGCCTGGCGATTGGTTGAATGAATGCGCCCCGTTCCATCGATCCGCATGCGGTTCGACTCCATCTTGGCAAAACCCGACGCGGCAGATTTTGCCCATAGCCGTTAATATTGCCTTAACCATGCGGCAAATCCTGCCCAGCACCCCTGTGCCACCCACGCCTGCCCGCATATTGGGCGGATAAATTTCTTTATATTTCAATGGATTGATGTCACTGCCCCGCACTTGGCACGGCATTCGCTTTATGGGGACCGACAATCGGGCCCGTGCCGTGGGGACGGCCAGCCAGAAGAAAAACCGGGGAATCGCCGCAATGACCAACCGCCTGTTCCGAACCGCCCTCGCGCTCGTCACGGCCCTCGCCGTGGCCGCGGCGCCCATGGCGGCCACGGCAGCGCCCGCCCGCATCAAGGATATCGTCGATATCGAGGGCATTCGCGACAACCAGCTGGTCGGCTACGGCCTCGTGGTCGGCCTCAACGGCACCGGGGACGGGCTCAACAATACCCCCTTCACCCGCCAGTCGCTCACCGCCATGCTCGAACGCATGGGGGTCAATACGCGCGGGGAAAACCTGCGCACGGCCAATGTCGCCGCCGTGATGGTCACCGCCAACCTGCCGCCCTTCTCCACCCAGGGCACCCGTATCGACGTGACGGTGTCTGCCCTCGGCGACGCCACCAGCCTGCAGGGCGGCACGCTGCTGGTCACCCCGCTGCTGGGCGCCGATGGCGAGGCCTATGCCATCGCCCAGGGCGCCGTTTCGGCCAATGGCTTTTCCGTCCAGGGCGATGCCGCCAGCTTCGTGTCCGGCGTCCCGACCACCGGCAAGGTCTCCTCGGGCGGCCTCGTCGAGCGGGAGATCGGCTTCTCGCTCGCCGCCGAGCACTCGGTCCGGCTCTCGCTGCGCAACCCCGATCTCACCACCTCGCGCCGCATCGCTCTCGCCATCAACGACCTGATCGGGCTCCCCGTGGCCGTCCCGACCGATCCGGCCAATGTCAGGCTCACCCTGCCCAACCATTTCAACGGCAATATCGTCGACCTCCTGACCGACATCGAACAGCTCGTCGTGCAGACCGACCAGGTGGCCCGCATCGTCATCAACGAGAATTCCGGCATCATCGTCATCGGCCGCGATGTCCGGGTTTCCAGCCTCGCCATCGCCCACGCCAATCTCACCATTTCAATCGCCGAGAATCCGCAGGTGGTGCAGCCCGCGCCCTTTTCGCAAGGCCAGACCGCCATCGAGCCGCGCACCCAGATCGACGTCGCCGAGGATGGAACCCATCTCGCCGTGGTGCCCGAATCCATTTCCCTGCAGGAACTGGTCGACGGCCTCAATGCCCTGGGCATCTCCCCGCGCGACCTGATCGCTATTCTCCAGACCATCAAGGCCTCGGGCGCGCTCCAGGCCGAAATCGAGGTGATCTGATGACCATCGCCATCGCCCCGGGCTTCGCCACCCTGCCCAACGCCGCCTCGGCTGCCGAGCGCCTGCGCGAGCAGGCCGTCGAGCTCGAAGGCATCTTCCTCAACACCCTGGTCTCGGAAATGTTCAAGAGCCTCGAAACGGACTCCGAGAACGGGTTTGGCGGCGGTTACGCCGAAGAGACCTGGCGCGGCATGATGGCCGAGCAATATTCCAGCGAGATGGCCCGCGCCGGCGGCATCGGCATCGCCGACCAGATGGTCGCCCATCTCATCGAAGCCCAGGCCGCGGCGACCAGCACGGCCGACCTCAACGCGATTGGAGCCTATTCCCGATGACCGCCGCTGACCGTCTGGCCGCACTCGAAAGCCTCGATTCCGAAACCCTGTGCGCCCGCGCCGAAACCGCCCTCGCCGCCCTGGTCGAGGTGATGAACCGCGAAACCACCTTCCTGCGCGCCGGCCATATGCGCGAGGCCACCGCCCTCACCGCCGAAAAGACCCAGCTCGCCCAGGACTATGTCGGGCTGGCCCGCGCCGTTCAGCGCGTTTCCGCGCGGTTGAAGGCCGAAGCGCCCGAGCGCGTCGAAGCCCTGCGCCGCCGCCATGAATCGCTCGCCACGCAAATGGCCGAGAACCTGCGCGTCCTCGCCACCGCCCGCTCGCTCACCGAAGCGGTGCTGACCGATGTGGCGCGATCGGTGGGCGCCACCACCGCGCCAAAGACCTATGGCGCGCCTGGCACCGCGCAGCGGGCCCAGAGCGAAACCATCCAGGGCCTGTCCATCAACCGTGCCCTCTGACCGGAGCGGACGATTTAAATCAAAATGAGACGCCGCGCCTAACGCGCTCGCCACCCCTCCGGCACATTATGCCCGGCAGATTTTGCCGCGAGCCTGAGGGAATGGTTAACGCGTGACCGGCCTCGTCACCTTGCAGCAGGGCCCCCTGGGGGTGGCTGCTTCCACCACCCGCTCCGTGCGCCGGCCGGGCGCGTCACGGCGCGCGCGCATTAGCGATACAGCCAGTGCCAGGCTCGATGCCGACACCCCCTTCACGCCGCATCAAAACCCGCCCGAACCAGAAAATGACGTTACCCTCAAAGGGCTTGCGCCGCCCGTCGCGCCGTCGACCCTCCTCGAGGCCAGCCTGATTTCCGCCAACCTGCCCCCTGAGCAGAACGCCGCTTCCTTAGCCTCGCGGGAGCATCTTTCGGGCTGGACGCCGCCGCAATCCACCCTCGTCCTCCGCGACCGCTCCGTCTGAGTCGCAATCGTTAATTTCCCGCCCCGCGATGAGGATTCGTTAACCATTCGGTAGCACCTGCTCTCCCATTCTATGGTTAACGCGCTCCTAATGGGGTGATTCTTCAAACGCGATTTCGGAACGGGGGTTCTGAGCTATGTCTGACGTGACGCTTTCCAAGGCAGTGCGTTCCAACCTTCTGCACCTGCAGAACACCGCCAAACTGATGGACATCACTCAGGAACGTCTGGCGACCGGCAAGAAGGTCAATTCCGCGCTCGACAACCCGACCAATTTCTTCACCTCCGAGGCGCTCAATGCCCGGGCGGCGGATCTCAACTACCTGCTCGATTCCATCAGCAACGCCGTCCAGACCCTGACCATGGCCGACAACGGCATCAAGGCCATCACCGACCTCATCGAATCGGCGCAATCGAGCGCGCGGCAGGCCCTGCAATCGGCGCCCCCGGTCACCAAGGTGACTGGCACGCTCTCGATCGCCGACGACATTCCGGCCCGCGTCACCGGCGGCTATCCCCTAGGCTCCCAGGCCCTGCCGTTCGGCGGCACCGAGAGCACCATCGTCATCAACAACGAGACCTTCACCTATCGCGCCGGCCAGCCCGCCAGCGCCGCCGCCAACCAGTTCAATACGCTCGATCAGCTCAACGACCTCCTGCGCGACCGCAACATCAGCGTGCGCGCGAGCGTCTCGTCCTCATATTACAGCGACTATCTGCAACTCGACGGCCTCATCAATGACAAGCCGTTCACCGTCTCCGGTCCGATCGCATCGAACTACCTCAACTCAAGCGCCCCAACCGCGACCCGCACCTATGAGCCGACCAATCCCGACCTGCGGGATAGCCAGGTCTGGAACAAGACGCTCGATATCCACGCCGGCGGCATCACGAGAAGCATCCGGTTCGGCAACGGCCCCAACGAGGTATCGACCAAGGCCGAACTGGCAAAGGCGCTGACCGAACAGCTCGACAATGTCAGCGCCAAGCTGGTCGGCGACAAGATCGAGATCAGCACCAAGAACGGCGATGCCTTCGAAATCCTCAACACCACCTCCGATCCCATCGACGTGGACAGCGACAACGTCGATTTCTTCGGCCTCCGGCATGGGGAAAAGGTCGTCCCGGGCGGGGACAGCCAGCGCAAGGGCTATGTGACGCAGTTCAACGGCGTGCTCGACCAGCTCGACCAACTGGCCAAGGATGCGAGCTATAACGGCATCAACCTTTTGTTCGGGCAGCACCTCGAGGTCCTGTTCAACGAGGAAGGCACCAGCAAGCTCAATATCGAAGGCACCACCCTCGACCATGTTGGGCTCGGCCTCAGCCGGCTGGACGACAATGCCTTCGATTCAAATTCCAGCATCAATGCGGTTCTCGACAAGCTCAAGGGCAGCCTCGACCAGCTCCGCAGCCGCGCCTCCCAGCTCGGCTCGAACCTCTCCGTGGTCAAGAACCGCGAGAACTTCACCAAGGAGATGATCAACACGCTGCAGACCGGCGCCGCCAATCTCACCCTCGCCGACACCAATGAGGAAGGCGCCAACATGCTGGCCCTGCAGACGCGCCAGCAATTGTCCCAGACCGCGCTGTCCCTTGCCAGCCAGGCCGACCAGGCGGTTCTCCGGCTGTTCGGCTGATCGTGAGCAGCTTGCAAGGCGATTGATCAAAGGCGGGCCCGGCCCGCCTTTTTTTGTTGCGCTGGCATTGATGCGAACGATCCATTTAACCAAACTTTAGAGGATATCGCCGCAGTGTCGCATCGGCCGCCTCAGGAAGAGGCGCTGAAATTATGATCCTAGAAAGGGATATAGATGTCCAACATCACGCTTTCGGCTGGCGTCCGCCAGAACCTGCTTTCTCTCCAGAGCACTGCCGATATGATGGCCTCGACGCAGAACCGGCTCGCAACCGGCAAGCGCGTCAACTCCGCCATTGACAACCCGACCAACTTCTTCACTGCCCAGACCCTGAACGGACGCGCCTCCGAACTCAGCAACCTGATGGACTCCATGTCCAATTCGATCAAGACGATCGAAGCGGCCGACAATGGTATCAAGGCCATCACCAAACTGGTCGAAAGCGCCCAGTCCACCGCTCGCCAGGCCTTGCAGAACGCCGAGTCGCAGACGACGATGATCGAAGGCGCGGGCCTGATCACTCCGAGCGGCACCGGCGGCACCTCCAAGGCTCAGGCGGAAAACCAGTCGCTGAGCGCCATCGGTTTCGATACCGGAGACACGCTGACCGTCACCACGTCGAAGGACGGGGTCGATCAGACCTTCACCTTCACCATGGGCACCACGACCAATGCCGATGGCTCGCCTGTGTCGACCGTCAAGGACCTGGTGGGCGCGATCAATGCTTCGGGCGTGGCCAGCGCTTCCGTAACCGACAACGGCAAGTTCAAGCTGACCACCACTTCGGACAAAGAACTCAGCGTTTCCGTGTCCTCGGCCGACGCTTCGGACTCCTCGACCGAAGTCGATGCCGCCGCGGGTCTTGGGCTGACCAATATCACGGCCGGCGACGTGACCCGCACGTTTACCGACGGCGCTGCGGCAGGTGATGCCGACGTCCTCACCCTTGCCAGCACGGCCGCCGGCAGCTCGGTCAATAACGACAAGCTGGTCGCTCAGTTCAACGACATTCTCTCCGAGATCGACAAGCTCGCGGGCGATGCCGACTATAACGGCATCAACCTTCTCAAGTCCGGCAATACCCTGAAGATTGCCTTCAACGAGAAGACCGGCACGGCAAAGTCGGAAATGACGCTGAACGGCATCGACACGACCTCCTCGGGTCTCGACCTGACGGCAGCGACCTCGCTCGATGCGACCGAAGCCGAAAGCCGCCTGGAAAAGCTCTCGGGCGCCCTGCGCACCCTCCGCGAGACCTCGTCCAGCCTCGGCTCCAACCTGTCGACCGTGCAGGCCCGCAAGGACTTCACCAACAACATGATCAACACCCTCGAAACGGGTGCGGACAATCTGGTGCTGGCCGATACCAACAAGGAAGCCGCAAACCTTCTCGCCCTGCAGACCCGTCAGCAGCTGTCCTCGACCGCCCTGTCGATGGCTTCGCAGGCCGATCAGGCCGTGCTGCGTCTGTTCTAAGCGAGCCGCTTCAAGCGATCACGAAAGGGCGGTCTTCGGGCCGCCCTTTTCATTTGCGGCCAGACCCGACATATTCTGGGAAAGTCGGAGGAACAGAATCATGGCGCTGAAAGTCGAGCTCAAGCCGGGAGAAAAGCTTCTGGTCGGCAGTTGCATCGTCACCAATTCCGATCAGCGCACCCGGCTGTTCATCGAGGGCCAGGCGCCGATCCTGCGCGAAAAGGACATCCTCTCCCCCAGCACCGCCGACACCCCCGCCAAGGCCGTCTATCTCGCCGTGCAGATCATGTATGTCGAAGGCGATGTCGAGAAAATCTCCAAGGACTATTTCGAGCTGATCAACCAGGTGATCAAGGCCGCGCCATCGACCCTCCCCTTTGTCGACGCAATCAATAATGAGATATTAACCGGCGATCTCTACAAAGCTCTCAGGGCAGCCAGGAAGCTGATCGACTACGAAAGGGAATTGCTGGGCAATGTACAATCAGGGGGCACTCGCATACCAGAAGACGGCTCAGCAAACCGCTGATCCCCGCACCCTTGAAGCCACGCTTTTGTCGCGTTCGGCTGCGCACCTGCAGGCCATTCGGGACACCTGGCCCGAGCGCCAGAACGAGCTCGAAGTCGAGCTGACCAAAAATCGCAAGATCTGGTCCATCTTCATCCAGTCGGTCACCCGCGAAGACAGTCCCCTCCCCCGGCAGCTGCGGGAGAACATCGCCAATCTCGGCATTTTCATCATGGGCCAGACCTATGAGATGCTGCTGACCCGCGATCCCGCCAAGCTCGATGCGCTGATCGACATCAATCGCCAGATTTCCGCCGGCCTGCGCGGCAAGGGCTGACCCCTCTCGCGCCTTGCTTTGCTATCGCAGATAGTTGACCAGGCTGAGCTGGCTCGCCATGGAGGTGGCCTGATAGCTCGCCTGCAACTGGATCTGCAATTCGAGCAGCATCATCGCCACTTCCTCGCGCGGCGCCACCGAGATATCGGCCAGCATGGTCTCGAGCTGCGCCTCATACTGGGTATGCCGCTGCTTGACCGTATTGACCGTCGAGGCGGCCAGCCCCAGTTCCATGGTGATCAGCTCGATCGATCCGGCCTGCGAATTGTTGCTTTCCGAAAGCCGGTCGCGCTGGATGGCCACCAGCGCGTCATATCTGCGGGCATTGGCGGGATCGAGATCGCTCATATCGTCCGATACGGCGAACACGGCCAGCCCCTTGATCAGTTCGACGAAGCCCTGCTCATTAGCCTGCACGCCATACTGGGCCTTGGTGTTCTCGTCCACATTGGCGCTGACGGCCTGCCGCGGATTGGCGCTCGATTGCCCGCGATACCATTCCGTCGCCCCCGCCGCTTGCGCCTCGCCATTGGCGTTAAAGAACAGATCTGCCGCCTTATAGACCGACGCCGATTTGAGGTCCGTCGCGCCGATGGTGACGAATTCGGCCTTGACGCTGGCCGCGAACGCCGCGGCGGTGTCCTCGGCCGTCCCGCCCAGGGCGAAGCTGTCGGCGGGCATCGGGTCGGTGCCCTCCGCCACCACCGTAAAACTCTTGTGGACCGGGGTATCGCTGTGCGGCAGCGTATAGCTGATGGTGATCATGTCGCCCACCGCCGGCTGGCTGTCGAAGGAGAGCGCGTGCCCGGCTCCGGTCGACTGCGGCACCGCCGCTGGATCGGCGGCGACATCGCTGCGCGAAATGCCAGCCGAGTTGATGGTCACGCCGGCGATCTTGATCCCTGTCCCGTCGGCAAAGCTCCCGGTCAGCGTCACCGTTTCCCCTGCCACGCCGAACCCCATGCCGCCCGGATGGTCCGCATCGCCGACCCCATCCAGCGCGTAGCGGTCGAGGGTGAACTGGCGGAACCCGTCCGGTCCGTTCATCATCTCGTCAAAACTGGCCACCGGCTTGGCGTCCGATCGGTTGCCGCCGAAAATATACTGCCCGGTGATGTCGGTGTTGAGAATATCGATCACCTCCATCAGCAGATTGGTCGCCTGGTTGCGCGAATTGACGAAATTGATCCCGTCCGTGCCATAGGCGCCCGGCACGGCCAGCGCCCGCGCATCGGCCTCGATCTCGTCCAGCCGCTCGAGCCCGTTGGTGTAAAAGCTCATCCGGTTCTCGACGGTGAGGATATTGGCCTGAAAACCCTCGATCCGCCCCAGCCGTGCCCTGAGGCTGAGCTCATGCACCCGGTCGCCGCCCATTTCCGCCAGCGTGTTGTGTCGCTTGCCCGTCGCCAGTTGCAGTTGCAGGTTTTCGAACTGCTTGTTCATCTGCGAGATGGAGCGCAGGTTCTGCGAGATCGGATAGAGGGATTTGTTGACGATCATGGCCGGCCTCACATTCTCAGCAGCGAGTCGATTAGTTCCTGCACGGTCGAAACGACCCGCGCGCTTGCCGCATAGGCATTCTGCAATTGCATGAGCCGCGCCATCTCCTCGTCCACATTGACCCCGTATTCGGCGCTCATGCGGGTGGTGATCGATTGCAGCGTATAACCGGCCGCCGCGTGCTGGCTCTGCGCCTTGGCGACCACATTGCCCTGATGGTTGATCATCTGGCCGATGAGTTCGGTCACCCGCCCCTTGAGCCGCACCCCGCCATCGCTGACGGCGGTGATCTTGTCGGAAACGAAGACCATGCCCTTGAGGCTGGCCAGAAGCTGGTTGGGGCGCGTGGCGTCGCCCAGCGACACGCTGGCATCGTCGCGCACCAGCCCTTCATTGTTGGCGATCAGGGCGGTGTTGACCGAGATTCGTCCGGCGAACCCCTGTTTCTGCCCCCCGCCATCCAGGCCGTTGCTGAACGGGGTATTGTGCGTATCGACGAACAGATTGACTGCCCCGCCCGCCCCGGTGCCCTTGGGCGTCGTGGTCGCCGTCAGCCCGGTGACCGTCGCGCCCGCGCCGACCACCTGCAGCCGGCCGGCGCTCGCCTGGGAGAAATCCACCCCGGGGAACAGCGCGTTGAGTGCGCCCGCCGCCGCATCCAGGTCGCTCAAATCCATGCGGACGATGGTTTCGCCCGCCGCATTGGGCGGCAGCGGCCCGGCCGTGCCTTCGCTCGAATGCACCACGCGATAGCTGTGGGTGCCCGTGCCGTCCGTATAGCTGAAAGTGAAGGAATTGCCCGGCGCGGGATCGTCCAGATCCACCGCGAACCCGCCCGGCACCGCCTCGCCATCGGTGGTGACGGTGTTCATCGCCTGCGCCAGCCCGGCGGCGATCTCGTCCAGCTGATCCTGCATGTTGGGAAGGGTCGTATCGCGCAATTCCAGCAGCGCCGCCAGCCGGCCCGAGCCCAACAGCCCCTTGCCGGTGAGATCGATCTCGAACCCCGAAGGCGTGCGCAGGGTGAGCTGCCCCACCGCCCCGGCTCCGGAATTGAGCGCACCGCCCGAGCGGAAATTGAACTGGGAGGCTTCGACGTCGAGAATGCCGATGCCGGTATCGGTCATCAGCGCGACGCTGCCATCGGCGCGATAGCTGGCCTTGACGTCGATCTTTTCCGAGATCGAGGCCACCAGCCGGTCCCGTTCGTCCATCAGCGACAGCCGCGCCTGCTGGTCCTGGCTCTGGTCCAGTATCCGCACATTGACATCGGCGAGCTGGGTCAGCTCGCGATTGAGCTCGGACACCGAATTGGCGATCTGGCTCTCGGCTTCCTGCCGCATTTCCTGCACGGCGCCGGTGAGCGTATTGAGCTGCTCGACGAGATGCTGGGCCGCGTTGATCACCCCGGCCCGCGTCGTCACGTCATTAGGATTAGTCGCCAGCGCCTGCAGCGCGTTCTCGAACCCGGCATAGAGCGTATCGAGCGAATTGGCGTCTCCCGGCTGGCCCATATGCATCTGCAGCCGGTCGAGAAAGCTGGCGCGGGTCGCGTGGTAGCTCGTTTGCGACACGGCGACGAGATGCTGCTTTTCCAGCGCCTCGGAGAAGGCCCGCGTGAGGGTCGAGGCGCGCACCTGCGCGCTCGTGCCATAGGCGGTTTCCTCGATGACCATGGACTGCCGGTGATAGCCGGGCGTGCCCTTGTTGGCGATATTGCGCGAGACCACGTCGATGCCGCGCTGGCTGGCATTCATGCCGCCCAGGGCATTGGACAGTGTCGAACTCAATCCCATCGCGTGATCTCCAAACCGGGTCGAAAGGCTGCATTTGCAGGCCGGGGCCTAGCGGCCCGCCGCGTCAGCGCACCATGTTGAGCGCTTCCTGCAGCATCTCGTCCGATGTCGAAACGATCCTCGTGCCCGCAGCATAGGCCTGCTGGGTTACGATAAGCTTGGTAAACTCTTCCGAGATGTCGGTATTGGACATTTCCAGCGCTCCCCCGGTCATGCCGGCATCGAGCGAGAAGATCGCCTCTCCCGAAGCCGCCGTCGCCGCATAGACGCCGCCATCCATGCGCTTGAGCTGGTTCTCGGCGTTGAAATTGGCCGTGACGATCTGGTAGAGCTCGATCTGCTTGCCGTTGGAATAGGTCGCCACCACGCGCCCGGAATCGTTGACCGCCACCGAGCTCAGCGTCCCGGCCGGATAGCCGTCCTGGTTGAGGGCCGAAACCGACGCCCGCCCATTGGCGTTGTCATACTGCGTCAGCCCGCCCGCCCCGAAATCGAACTTGACGTTGCCGATCGTCGTGCCATTGACCGTCAGCCCGGCAATATCCACCGACACCGCGTCCCCCGCCCCGATCGCCGTCGCGCTCTGGCGCACCAGCGTCCCGCCCGCATCGAATTCGAATTCCCCGTCCGGCACCGCCGCCCAGGTCTCGGGATCGGCGTTACTCATATAGTAGAGCTGCCAGGTATCGGGGGTGTCGGCGAGCTTGCCCCAGCGCAGCTGCACATTGGCCGCCGCGCCGTTCTCGGCATAGACGGTGATCGCCCCGCCTTCGATGGTCTGCTCGACGAATTCGGGATCGCCCACCCCCGCCACCAGCAACCCCACTTCATCGGGCAGGTTGAGCTGATAGTTCACTTTCTTGGTCGCGCGGGGGTCCAGAAGGCCGTTGTCCACCTTGATTTCCCCCGGCACCGAGCCCGAGACGTTGCCGGTACTCCTATCGACCGGCACGCCCATGAGATAGTACCCGGCGCCGTTGACCAGATAGCCTTCGCGATCGAGCTCGAAATCCCCGCGCCGCGTGAAATACTGGGTGTCGTTGAAAATCGCCTGCCCGTCCGAGGTGCTGGATTTTTGCGCCACCACGAAATAGCCCGACCCGCTCAGCGCCACATGCGTGCCGGTCTGCGAGGTTACGATGTCCCCGCGCACGTCATTGGTCGAGCGCGAATAGCCGAGCACCGCTCCGGGCACCTGCCGCCCCACGGCGGCATCGGGAATGAGGTCGATGAAGCCGGTCTCCATGCGCTTGTAGCCGGTGGTCTGCGAGTTCGCGATATTGCCCGAGATATTCTCCAGCGCGAAGGATTGCGCCGCCATGCCGGTCACCGCCGTCTGCAAGGCCCCATAGATACCCATTGATACTCTCCGTCATCCCGGCGCGCCGAGCACGCACATGTTCGAAAAGATCAAAGCAAGCCGAATGCCAAACCATCAACCATTTGAATTATCTGAATTTTTCCTCCGAAAATCGCCTCTCACCACTTCACGTGCCGGAATCTTTGTCCCTCATGCCGGCAAATTCTGCCGCCCCGCCGTCCTTCCCCCTCTGGACGCCTCCGGTCAATGACTCTAATCAAGCGCTGACCACCGTTATCTCGGGATCTGCCCCATGCTCTTTGCCTCTGCCGACCAGTTCCGTGCCCTGCCCGGCCGCGCCGTCACCGTTTTCGGCATGGCGGGGGTGGGCAAGACGCGGCTGGGCAACATCCTTCGCAAGGCCGACTGGTTTCATTTCTCGGTCGATTTCCGCATCGGCACGCGGCATATGGGCGAATACATCGTCGACAACTTCAAGCGCGAGGCGATGAAGGTGCCCTTCCTCGCCGAATTGCTGCGTTCGGATTCGATCTCCATCGCCTCCAATCTCAGCTTCGACAATCTCGATCCGCTCTCGAGCTATCTCGGAACGCCGGGCAATCCCGCCAAGGGAGGGCTTACCTTCGCCGAATACCAGCGCCGGCAGGAGCAGCACCGCGTCGCCGAGATCTATGCCCTGCTCGACGTCCCCTACTTCATCGGGCGGGCCAAGGATCTCTATGGCTATGACAATTTCCTCTGCGATACCGGGGGCTCGCTGATCGAGGTGCTCGATCCCAACGATCCGGAAGACCCCGTGGTCAAGGCCCTGACCCAGAACACGGCGCTGCTCTATCTGCGCGGCACCGAGGCCGATGCCCAGCGGCTGATCGACCGCTTCAAGTCCAATCCCAAGCCCATGTACTATCCGCCCGATTTCCTCATCGCCAAATGGGAGCAATTCAAGCAGTTGCACGGGCTGCGCCGCGACGACGACGTCGATCCCGACGCCTTCGCCATCTGGGGCTTCGAAGCGCTGCTGCGCGACCGCCTGCCCCGCTACCAGGCCCTGGCCGACAATTTCGGCTATCAGGTCGACGCCGCCGAGCTTTCGGGCGTGCGCGACGAACACGACTTCATGGAGCTCATGTGCAGGGCCATCGCCGATCGCCCGGCGGTGGCCGCAAGCCTCTGAGCCGCTCCTGCAAAAGCGGCAAGCCTGCACTTATATAAGTCTCCATTGAAGGAAGTTTCCCATGCCCATCCGCATCCCAGACCTGCTCCCGGCGCGCCGGACTCTCGAGGACGAGGGCGTCGTGGTGATGGACCAGACCCGCTCCATCCGGCAGGACATCCGTCCGCTCCAGTTCGGGCTGCTCAACCTGATGCCCAACAAGCAGCGCACCGAAACCCAGTTCGCCCGGCTGATCGCCTCCACCCCGCTCCAGATCGATCTCACACTGGTGCGGGTCAGCGATCATCAGTCCAAGAACACGCCCGAGGATTACCTCCAGTCCTTCTATTCCACCTGGGAAGAGGTGAAGACCCGCAAGTTCGACGGCTTCGTGGTCACCGGCGCCCCCATCGCCAACCTGCCCTTCGAGGACGTGCGCTACTGGCCCGAAATGCTCGAGATCATGGATTGGACCCAGACCAACGTCCATCACACCCTGTTCATCTGCTGGGGCGCCCAGGCCGCGCTGCATCATTTCCACGGCGTCGAGCGCTACCGCATGGACGCTAAGGCGTTCGGCGTCTTCCGTCACAAGGTGCTCGACACCCGCCACCCCTTCCTGCGCGGCTTTTCCGACGACCTGGCCGTGCCGGTCTCGCGCTATAACGACATCGACCGGACCACGCTTGGCGCCGACCTCGATATCCTCATCGACAGCGCCGAGGTCGGCATCTGCATGCTGGACGACCGCAAATACCGCGCCGCCTACATGCTCAACCATCTCGAATACGACAACACCTCGCTGGCCGACGAATACAAGCGCGACCTGGAGTCCGGGCTCGACACCCCTCTGCCCCTCAACCTGTTCCCCGACAACGATCCGGCCAAAACCCCGGAAAACCGCTGGCGCAGCCACGCCCATCTGTTGTTCCAGAACTGGATCAACGAAATCTACCAGACAACGCCCTACGACCTGGCCAAGGTCGGCACCGGCGAATGGTAGCTGCCTCCCTCCACACCCCGGAATCACCCTCCCCTTGACGGGGAGGGCTGGGGAGGGGTGGAGGCAGGCGCCAGTGCCGATTGGAAACCCGGGGCCTCCAAGAGCTCGCTCCGCTCGCACCCCCACCCCTAACCCCTCCCCGCAAGGGGCAGGGTGACAGGCTGATGGATGGAAACCGGTCGGTGGCACCATTTTCCCTCCCCTTGAGGGGGAGGGACCAAGGGTGAGGTGGAGCCAGGAGAACAGCGTCAACCGCTCTTTACCGTCGAGCCTTCCCCGCCCGCCACCTCAGTCCCCCTCATCCGTCTCGGACCTTCCGATCCGATCCACCTTCTCCCACCAGGGGAGAAGGGAGTCCCGTGAGGCGGGCGGAGGGCTTTCCTTCTCCCCTGGTGGGAGAAGGTGCCCCGAAGGGGTGGATGAGGGGGGCGCTGAGCTTCCACACCCATCACCCTCCCTCCCCTTCACATTCCCGCGCGCACCTCCTACCTTGTTCTCTGCCCCACCAGGAGACTGCCGCTTGCCCAGCCTGCCCACCACCATCACCGACGAGTTGGGCATAGCCCTGGGCAATCTCGCCGATGCCGCCACCGGCACCGTCACCCCCACCATTCGCCTCGGCGTCACCGGCCTGTCGCGGGCCGGCAAGACCATCTTCATCACCGCCCTCATCCACAATCTGCTCGCCGCCGCCCGCTTGCCCGGCTTCGCGCCCATGGCCGAGGGCCGGCTGATCAGCGCGCGCCTCGCGGAGCACCCCGACAACGCCACGCCCCGCTTCGCCTATGAAGCCCATCTCGAAGCCCTGACCGGCACCCCGCCGGTCTGGCCCGAATCCACCCGCCGCATTTCCCAGCTCAGGCTTTCCCTGCGCTACCAGTCCGGCAATTGGCTCAAATCCCGGTTCGGCCTGCACACGCTCAATCTCGATATCGTCGACTATCCCGGCGAGTGGCTGCTCGACCTGCCCCTGCTCACCCGCAGCTACGCCGAATGGAGCGCCGAGGCGCTGGAACTGGCCGGCCGCCCGGCGCGCGAGGCCGAGGCCCGTCCCTTCCTCGACGCCCTCGCGGCGGCCGACCCCGAGGCCGAAGCCACCGATGCCGCCGCCGAAGCCCTCGCCACCGCCTTCACCCATTATCTGCGCGCCTCCAAGGCCGATGCCCGCGCCCTGTCCACCCTGCCGCCGGGGCGCTTCCTCATGCCCGGCGATCTCGAAGGCTCCCCGGCCCTCACCTTCGCGCCCCTGCCCGCCCCCGCCGCCTCGCCCCGCCATTCGAGCCTCTATGCCATGCTCGAACGCCGCTACGAGGCCTATAAATCGGTCGTCGTGCGCCCCTTCTTCCGCGATCATTTCGCCCGCCTCGACCGCCAGATCGTACTGGTCGATGCCCTGCGCGCCCTCAATTCCGGCCCTGAGGCGGTCGCCGATCTCGAAACTGCCCTCACCGCGGTCCTCGAATGCTTCCGCCAAGGCACGTCCGGCCCGCTTTCGCGCCTCTTCAATCGCAAGATCGATCGCATCCTCTTTGCCGCCACCAAGGCCGACCTGCTGCACCACACCTCCCATGGGCGCCTCGAAGCCATTCTCAACCGGCTGGTCTCCGCCGCCGCGCGCCGGGCCAAATTCCACGGCGCCGAAACCCGCTCCATGGCCATCGCCGCCATCCGCGCCACCCGCGAGGGCTCGGTGAAGCATAACGGCGAAACCCTGCCCACCATCATCGGCACCCCCGAAAGCGGCCAGCGCCTCGGCGACATCACCTATGACGGAAGAACCGAAATCGCCTTGTTTCCCGGCGACTTGCCGGAAAATCCGGATTCATTGTTCAAAAGCGATGAATCGACACCTCAACTCAATTTCCTGCGCTTCCTGCCGCCCACCGTCATGTCTCCCAGCCAGTCGGGCGAGCCGGTCTTCCCCTATATCCGCTTCGATCGCGCGCTCGATTTCCTCATCGGGGACAAGCTGCAATGAGAGAGCCCCGCGCCATACCCACCCGGCCGCGCGATGAACCCATTGCCCCGGCCCGCCCGCCCCGCGCCTTCGAAACCGGCATCGCCGAGGAGAGCCCCGACGTCTTTGAGGCCAGTTCCACCGAACTCGCCAATGCCGATGTCGCACCAGCTCCGAAGCGGCGCGGCGGCTTCTGGCGCGGCCTGGCACTGTGGACCGGCGGCACGCTGATTTCCCTCGGCCTCGGCCTTGCCGCCGAGCGGCTGGTCCGCGACCTCTTTGCCGCCTATGAATGGCTCGGCTGGTTCGGACTTGCCGTCCTCGCCGTGTTCGTCGTGGCGCTGGCCGTCCTCATCCTGCGCGAACTGGTCGGCCTTGCCCGCCTGCGCACCCTCGATCGCCTGCGCGACCGGGCGGCGGCGGCCCTGGTGGCCGACGATCTGGACGCAGCACAAAAGCTCCACGCCGAATTGCAGCAGATCTATGCCGAGCGCGCCGATCTGGCCCGCGCCCGCGAGGGGCTGGCCGCCGATGCGGAGACGATCCTCGACGGCGCCGAGCTGGTCAAGACCGCCGAGCGCGCCCTCATGGCGCCGCTCGACCTGCGGGCCCGCGCCCTCACCGCCGCCAGCGCACGCCGGGTCGCGCTGGTCACCGCCATAGCGCCGCGCGCGGTGATCGATCTGGCCTTCGTGGTCTTCGAAAGTTTCCGCCTCGCCCGCAACATCGCCGATCTTTATGGCGCGCGACCCGGCCTGTTCGGCTTCATCCGCCTTATCGGCGCCATCCTCGCCCATCTGGCGGTGACCGGCGGACTGGTGCTCACCGATGGGGTCGTGGAGCAATTGATCGGACAGGGCGTGGCGGCCAAACTCTCCGCCCGCCTGGGCGAAGGCGTCCTCAACGGCCTGATGACCGTGCGCGTCGGCATCGCGGCGATCAAGGTGGTCCGCCCCCTGCCCCACGCCACGCAGAAATCCCCCGTGGTGGCCGATTTCGTCCCCGAACTGGTCAAGCTCGCCGGCACGCAAAAATAAACCCGCCCCTTGGGGGGGCGGGCATCGAACGACGACGACAGGGGAACGGCTTACCGCTCGATAAAGCCCGCCTCGATGCAATCGTCGCGCGAGACCTGGCTGAAGTCGAAATTCTCGAACGTCACCGGCTGATCGGCACGGGCGGGCGGTTCGCTGTCCGTCCCTGCCTCGAAATCGGCCTGCAACTCATCGCAATAGGACTGCACCGAGGCCGCCTGTTCCGCGGTCAGCGCCAGACCATTGATCATCATGACGCCGTCCTCGATGGACATGGCGGATTCAGCCTCCGTATCCTGCGCAAGGGCGGCACCGCCCAGACCGAGGGCAAAAGCAAGGGCGAGAGGCGAGGCAAGAGATTTGAAGCGCATGATGCGTCTCCTTGGATTTTTGCTTGACTTAGCGGCGCACAGGCCGCTGCTTCGTCAAGTTTGATCCGCCCTAATCGTTCCTGCCGCAGTTTTGATCATTTCGTGGCATAGGCGACCCAGCCGCGGATGCTCAATCCCACATGGATCAGCGTCACACCGGCGAACCCCGCCGCGCGCAGCATTGCCTCGTCATCCTCGGGCGCGAGGATGGTCAGCCGGCTGCCGATGGTGTCTCTCGCCTTTTCCGCCGCCGCTCCTTCCGTCCCGGCAAAGGCCACATGCCGGGCGATCCAGCGCGAGCGCTCCGGCTCGTCCTGCGGAAAGCTGATATGAGCGATGACCAGCGGAGCCCCCGGCTTCAGCCGCCGGCGCAGGGCCTCGAGCGTCGCCAGCCGCGCGTCCCGGTCGATGAAATGGAAAACCAGCAGCGAAACCGCCCCGTCGAACGGCCCGGACGGCGCGTCCGCGATATAGCCCTGCTGCAATCGCACCCTGTCGCGATAGGGTTCCGTGACATGGGCGGCGGTGTCCAGCATATCCGCCGAAGGATCGATCCCGACGAAATGCCAGCCCGCATGCGCCTCGGCCAGCGCCTGCAATTCCAGCCCGCCGCCGGCCCCCAGCACCAGGATCTGTGCCGCGTCGGGCACGCATTCGGCCAGCAGCATGCCGGTCATCCTATGCAGCCCGTCAAGGCCCGGCACCTGCCGCCGCGCGCCCTCGGCATAGCTTTGCGCGTGCGCCGCCCCGAAGGCGGCCCCTTCGGTCTTCTCGCTGCTCATATGTTCGTCCCTGCCATCGGGCAATCCAGAGCAATTCCAGGCGCCGATCGCGCCTACTGCTTGATCACGATATAAGCCGCCGCCCCGGCCATGGCGCCCGCCGCCCCGCGATTGAGAGTCTTGAGCGCGCGCGGATTGCGCAGGAAATCCCGCGCCTTGCTGGCAAGCGCGATATAGGGCAGCGTCACCAGATACAGCACCACGACGGTCGTCACCACCAGCCCGGCGAAACTCTGCACGGTCACCTCGTCGAGCTTCACCACCGTGGGCAGCAGCGCCATGTAGAAGATGATGGTCTTGGGATTGCCCAAGGTCATCGCATAGCCGCCAAGCACCGAGGCGAGAATCCCGTTGCCCTTGCGCGCCTCTACCTTGTCGGGATCGATTCCCGCCCGCCAGAAGCTCCAGGCAAGATAGACCAGGTAAATGGCCCCCGCGATCTTGATCACGACAAAAATGCCCGAAAACGCGGCCGCCACCGCCGCAAGGCCGAGCACGGCCAGCGTCAGATAGGTGAGATCGCCCAAGACCAGCCCGGTGGCGAAAAACACCGCCGGGCGGAAGCCCGAGCCCAGCGCCTTGCCGACACAGGCGGCGATCCCCGGCCCGGGAATGGCCGCGGCGATCGCCAGCGCGATGGCATAGGGAAGAAATTCAAGCACGTCCATGACGCCGCATCCCCCAGAGGCTTTACGCCGCCTCGTCCTGCCGGGCCGAATCCGCCAGCCGCACCCGCAGACCGTCCAGGTCCTCGCGCATCAGGATCTGGCAGGAAAGGCGCGAATTGGCCTCGTAGTCGGGCACCGAATCCAGCATGTCCTCTTCCTCGTCGGTGGGCGGATTGAGCCGCTCCTGCCATTCGGGATCGACGAAGATGTGGCAGGTCGCGCAGGCGCACGACCCGCCGCACTCGGCCTTGATGTTGAGTCCCCAGTCGCGGATCACCTCCATCACCCGCCAGCCCTCGAGCGCTTCGAGCTCATGTTCGATGCCGTTCTGGTCGGTGACGAATATCCGCATGTGAGGTCCTGTGAAATGGCGGCCGCCGGCCCCGTGCCGGGTCGCGGCCGTCTATAGTTAGGCCACGCCGAGCTTCTTTTGAAGATTGGTCGACGAGGTCGTGTACTGGAAAATCACCTTCTGGTCCGGATGTACGATCCGCTTGGCCGCCTGCGCCATCAGCGCGCCCTCGTGGAAACCGGAAAGGATCAGCTTGAGCTTGCCCGGATACCAGTTGATGTCGCCAATGGCAAAAATGCCCGGCACGCTGGTTTCGAACTTTTCCGTATCGACCTTGATCAGCGCGTTGTCGTGCAGGTCCAGCCCCCAGTCGGCGACCGGCCCCAGCTTCATGGTCAGCCCGAAAAAGGGCAGCAGCCGCGTCGCCGGAACCCCGATTTCCCCGCCTGCGGTCTTGAACACCACCTCGCTGAGCTGTCCGTCCTCGCCTTCCAGCCGCGCCAGTTGGCCGGTGATGAAGTTGATCTTGCCCTCTTCCACCAGCGCGCGCATCTTGTTGACGCTGTCCGCATGGCCGCGGAACTGGTCGCGCCGGTGAACGAGGGTCAGCGACCGCGCCAGCGGCTGCAGGTTGAGGGTCCAGTCGAGCGCCGAATCCCCGCCGCCCACGATGACGATGTCCTGGTCGCGGAAATCCTCCATCTTGCGCACGGCATAGAACACCGACTTGCCCTCATAGGCCTCGACATTGTCCACCGGCGGTCGCTTGGGCTGGAACGAGCCGCCGCCCGCCGCGACGACGATGGCCTTGGCCACGAACACCTCGTCGGCATCGGTGGTCACCCGGAAGGCGCCATCGTCGAGCCTTTCGACATTGGTCACCATCTGCGAGAAATGGAATTCCGCGCCGAAAGGGGCGATCTGCTTCATCAGATTGTCCGTCAGCCCCTGCCCCGAGATTTCGGGAAAGGCCGGAATGTCATAGATCGGCTTTTCCGGATAGAGCTCGGCGCACTGCCCGCCGGGCCGGTCGAGAATGTCGATCACATGGCATTTGAGATCCACCAGCCCCAGTTCGAACACGGCAAACAGCCCCACGGGCCCGGCGCCAATGATGACGACATCGGTGACGATTTCATTTCCGCTCATAAACAGGTCCTGGTCTTGGAAACGCATCCGGCGACAGATCGATACCATGTCTACGCCCGGATGCGCATATCTTCGCTTGTATTAACAAAGTCAACGCTTGGAATATATAGCTGAGCCCGACTGTCAAGTATCAGATCGGGCGCTGGCCGTCACCCGGGGCTCCGGGCGGCGCAGGAACGGTCGCGTTCCCGCCGGCACTTCCCGCCGCGCCCCGACCGGCTGGTAGTAATGGGCCACCTCGGCCAGGGCGTTGCTTTCCAGCGCCTTGCGCGTCGCCGCATTGGTCACCACCAGCGCGTCTATGCCGCAGCGGCGCATGAAGGGAATCTGGTCGGTGAGCACGTCCCCGACCCCGCGCAACTCGCCCGCATAGCCGAAGCGCTCACGCAACAGCCGCGCGCTGGAATAGCCGCGCCCATCGGTAAAGGCCGGGAAATTGATCGCGATGGAGGAGAACCGGTCCAGGTCCTCGGCCACGTCCTCCACCCGGTCGCCCGGATCGACCCGCAATCCGATGGGATGCGGGCTGGCGAGGAACACGTCGCGATAGTCGCGGAACACGGCGAGCGGCACATGGGTATAGCGCGCCTCCTCGGCCGTATCGTCCTCGGTCCAGGCCTTCCACGGATCGGTGCGGACCGCGCCGTCCTTAAACAGGGTGAGCGAGGCCTGGCTCACCGGCCGCGCGATGCTGCCGTTAAAATCGAAATGAATGCCGCATTCGCGCTTGTCCCGCCCGCGCCAGCGCCCGGCCCGGGGGTCCTCGCCCTCGGCCACCGCGCTGGTGCACGGCGCGCAACCAATCGATTTGTACCCCGCCTCGTAGAGCGGATGCTGCGGCAAGCCGTGTTTGGCCTTATAGGCCTCGATATCCTCATGGGTGAAATAGGCCAGCGGGTTGACCTTGATGCGGTCGTCGCTGGTCAATTCGAAATGCGGCAGCACCCCGCGCTCCGCCGTCTGGAAACGCTTGCGCCCGGTGACCCAGCCGCCATAGCCGTCCAGCACCCCTTCGAGCGGCTCGGTCTTGCGCAGATAGCAGCAGCTGTCGGGATCGGTTTCCCACAGGGTTCCATCCGGATCGAAGCGCCTGATATCGGCATCGGGGTGCAGAGCGATGACATTGCTCAGCCCCAGATGCGCCTTGAGCGTTTCGACATAGGCCAGCGTCTGCGGGAAGTGCTTGCCCGTCTCGAGGAAATAGACCGGCAGACCCGGATCGACCTTGCTCACCAGATGCAGCAGCACCGCCGAATCCGCCCCGAAGGACGAGACCAGGGCGATCGAGCCGGGCAGCAAGTCCTCCACCGCCTGCTTGAGCACCCCTTCGGCGTCCATCTCGTCATACATGCCGTTGAGCGCCACGATGCCAAGCTGCCGCAGCTTGTCGTGTTTCGGCTCCGCAATGATCGGGCTAGCCAAGGCCATGGGAAGTCTCCTGGTATCGTGTGGCGGGCAGGCTCAGCGCCCCCCTCATCCGCCCCCCCGGGGCACCTTCTCCCACCAGGGGAGAAGGCAAGCCGAGGCTGTGGGACCTTTCGGGGCCTAACAAAAGAGCCCCCTTCTCCCCTGGTGGGAGAAGGGTCGGGGATGAGGGGGGCGCTGCCTCTCGGCCTCCGCCAACGCTCCTGTTACCCATTGCCATACAGCGCCTCCTTGAACGGCGCGTCCCCCAGCCGGCGATAGGCCGCGATGAACGTCTCGCCGGGGTCGCTGCGCTCGGCGATATAGGCATCCACCAGCCGCTCGATCGCATTGGGCACCTCATCGGCCACGAAGCCCGGCCCGAGGATTTTCCCCACCGCCGCGTCTTCGCTGCCGTCGCCGCCCACGGTGATCTGGTAGAGCTCGGTGCCCTTCTTCTCCACGCCCAGGATGCCGATATGGCCCACATGGTGGTGCCCGCAGGCATTGATGCAGCCGGAAATCTTGATCTTGAGCTTGCCGATCTCCCGCGCCCGTTCCGGTGCGGCGAACCGGCGCGAAATATCCTGCGCGATCGGGATGGAGCGGGCATTGGCCAGTGCGCAATAGTCCAGTCCCGGGCAGGTGATCATGTCGGTGATCTCCCCGGCATTGGCATCGGCCAGCCCAGCCGCCGCCAGCCCGTCATAGACCGCCCGCAGATCGGTGAGCGCCACGTGCGGCAGCACCAGGTTCTGCTCGTGGCTCACCCGCAATTCGTCGAAGGAATAGCGTTCCGCGAGGTCCGCCACCGCCTCCATCTGCTCGGCCGTCGCATCCCCCGGCGCCCCGCCGATCGGCTTGAGCGAGATCGTCACCGCGCTGTAGCCGGCCCGCTTGTGCGGAAAGGTGTTGTTTTCGAGAAACCGCCCAAAGGCCGGATCGAGGATTTTCTCGCGCTCCACATCGATGGCCACCACGCCGTGATCGGCATAGTCGGGTTCGGCGAAATAGGCTTCGATCCGGTCGAGCTCTTCCAGCGGCAGGGTCAGGACGCCGCCACGGATTTCCGCGAATTCCTGCTCGACCTGGCCCTTGAAATTCTCCAGCCCCTCCTCATGCACCAGGATCTTGATGCGCGCCTTGAACTTGTTGTCGCGCCGTCCATAGCGATTGTAGACGCGCAGGATCGATTCCAGATAGGCGAGGAGGTGCTCATGGGCCACGAAGCCGTTGATCAGCTTGCCGACCATCGGCGTCCGCCCCAGCCCGCCCCCGACATAGACCGCCCAGCCCACCGCGCCCTCGCGGTTGGTCTGCGCCATCAGCCCGATATCGTGGAACTTCACCGCCGCCCGATCATTCGGCGATCCGGTCATGGCGATCTTGAACTTGCGCGGCAGGTAGATGAATTCCGGATGCAGGCTCGACCATTGCCGGATGATCTCGGCCACCGGGCGCGGATCGATGATCTCGTCGGCCGCCGCCCCGGCGAACTGGTCCACCGTGACATTGCGCACGCAATTGCCCGAGGTCTGGATCGAGTGCATCTCGACGCTGGCCAGGTCGGAGAGGATGGCCGGGACGTCTCTCAGCTTGGGCCAGTTGAACTGGATGTTCTGCCGTGTGGTGAAATGCCCGTAGCCACGGTCATAGGTGCGCGCAACATGCGCCAGCATACGCATTTGCCGCGCACTAAGCGTGCCATAAGGTACCGCAATCCGCAACATATAGGCATGAAGTTGCAGGTAGAGGCCGTTCATCAGCCGCAGGGGCCGGAACTGTTCCTCGGTCAATTCACCCGCGATGCGCCGCCGCACCTGGTCGGAAAACTGGGTCACCCGCTCGCCGACAAAGGCGGCGTCGAACTCGTCATATCGATACATATTCGTCCTCGGCCAGCGTCTGGCGATCAAAAAAGCGTGGCGCTGTAGGGCCTTGGGCCCGGATGCGCTCGCGGATGCGCAAGGGGTGGATCCCCGCTTCGGTCATCTGCACGTCTTCGCTTTCGATGCTGATCACCCGGCCCGTCGCATGGGTGGCGGCGATCGCCGCCTCCAGCGCCTCGGCCTCGTCCTTGCCGAACACCCGGGCCTCCTGCAGCGCCTCGCGCCAATTCCCCCGCGCATCGAGATACACCGCCGCCCCAGAGAGCAATTCATTTCCCGTGAGGATTTTCATCATCGCCTCGCTTCAAACACACCAACGCCGCCAGCCATCACGCCACCCGCGCCGTTTCCGCCACCATGGTCCCGGCGCTGGCCCAGTCTCCTGCCGCCACCGCCTCGCCGATAAGGATCACCGCCGGCCCGTCGACAAAGGCGATCTCGTCGCGCGCCAGCGCCCCCAGCGTGCCGGCGTAAAGCACTCGATCCGCCCGCCCTGCATTGACGACGATGCCCACGGGCATCCGGGCGCCGAGCCCTTGCGCCAGCAGGTCCCGCGCCACCCCGGCGGCGATCGATTTGCCCATATAGAGCCCCAGCGTCATGCCGGCTCTGGCCAGCGCTGCCCAATGGACCAGTTCGGTATTGTCGGCCCCATGTGCCGTGGCCAGCACCATGCCGGGAGATACCTTGCGCAGCGTCACCGGGCTGGCCGTATCGGCGGCCGCCGCCAACGCCGCCGTGACGCCGGGCACCACCTCATAGCCGATCCCTGCCGCTCTGAGCGCCGCGATTTCCTCGCCGGCCCGCCCGAACACCATCGGGTCGCCCGATTTCAGCCGCGCCACCCGCTTGCCCTCGCGCGCCAGCCGCACGATCAGCGTATTGATCTGCGCCTGCGAGAAGGAATGATGCCCCTTGGCCTTGCCGACCGAGATCCGCGCCGCGTCGCGCCGTCCCATCTCGATCACCGCCACCGGCACCAATTGGTCGTGGACGATCACATCGGCCTCCTGCAACAGCCTTAGCGCCCGCAGGGTCAGAAGATCTTCGGCTCCCGGCCCCGCACCGATCAGCCAGACGACGCCACCACCGGCGCCGGCCGCCGCATGCCGGGCGAGCAGCGCCTTGGCCACCTCTCCGCCCCTTCCCTCCGCCAGCGCGTCCTCGATGCCGGGCGCGGTCACCAGTTCCTCGTAATAGCGCCGCCGCGCTGCGCCATGGGGCAGAAGCCGCGTGGCCGTCTCGCGCATGGCGCCGGCCAGACGCGCCACAGCGCCCAGCCGGGGCGACAGCATCGCCTCGATCCGCGCCCGCACCAGCCGTGCCAGGACCGGCGCATCGCCTTCCGTCGAGATGGCGATGGAAAGCGGCGCCCGCTCGACAAGGGCCGGCGTGAAGAAGTCGCAATTTTCGGGAACGTCCACCTCGTTGACCGGCACCCCGGCCGCCCGTGCCAGGGTGCGTGCCCGCGCACCGTCCGGACCGTGATCGGCGATGAAGGCAAGCGCCGCATTGGCGAAGTCTTCCGCCTCCACTGCCCGCCGGTTCAGTTGCACCTCCAGCCCGGAGAAATCCGCCTCGAACTGCGGCGCGAACACGACGATCTCGGCGCTGGTCTTGGCCGCCAGCCGTGCCTTGGCCAGCGCCTCGTCATCGCCCCCGACAATGACGATCCGCTTGCCCTTGACGGCGACCGAAACCGGGAATGTGTTGAGCCGCGCCACGGGAAGGGCCTCATGCAGGATCAATCGGGTGAAAGGTTGGAATGGGCATGAACCTCATGCGGCCTTTCCATGAAACACCTTGGAAAATATGGGGTTTTGGCTACCCCGGCAAGCGCGTGCCGCGCGATCGGAGACATATTTCCCTTGCGCTTTCCGGCATAGAACGCATGGCTGCCGGCCGCCCGGTTTGACGCTATAAAAATTCTGTCCGGCGCCGCCCGCTCAAAATGCCCGGATGCGCATCAGGGTCGGATTTTTCGCGGATCCTGTCGGAATTGGGGCGTGCCCTGCGTCATATTCGGCATGGTGCCCCACAATGCCCGAACCGAGAAAGGAAATGATCATGCCCCAATATCTGGTCGCCATTCATCGTCCCAATGCCTACGATCCTTCCACCGAGGACGAGGCGATGACCGGGGAAATCCGGGCCCTCAACACCGCAATGTCCGCAGCCGGCGTCAGGGTGTTCGTCGGCGGCCTGCGATTGCCCGATACCGCCCGCGCCCTGCGCCCGCAACCGGATGGCGAGGTATTGGTCACCGATGGACCCTATCTCGAAACCAAGGAATATATCGGCGGCTTCTGGGTACTTGAGACCCCCGACCTCGACACCGCGCTCGACTGGGGCCGCAAAGCCGCCCTCGCCTGCCGCGCGCCGGTGGAAGTTCGGCCGTTCTTCTGATCGCAGGGCTGGAAACGGCCTATTGCCTGCCCTGCCCTGCGGCCGTGCCGTCGCCCACCCGCGCGTGCTCCAGCCTGTCCCCGGCCACGATCCCCAGTTCGGCGGCCCGACCGCCGGGGATTTCCAGCACGAAGCGCACCGGCTCGCCAGAGGGAATTGAGGTGGTGTCCATGGGGATCGCATCGGCATGGACGCGAACGATCTCGCCACTATCCTTGATGAACAGCAGGTCGAGCGGGATCAGCGTGTTCTGCATCCAGAAGGCCACCGGACGCTCGTCGAAAAAATCGAACAGCATGCCCGCATCAGGCGCCAGTTCTTCGCGGAACATCAGGCCCCGCGCCCGCTCGGCATCGTCATCGGCGACTTCAACGGTAAAGACGTGCCGCTCTTCGCCCGAAACGATCACCGCCTCCGCCTCGTCCGACTGGGCCGCAACCGGCCCCGCCGCCAGGCCAAGCATCAGGGCAGCGGCACAAACTGACTTGAGGATGTTCATCGCGCGGTCCATTTCACCGTCCGCCCCGCGTCAGTGCGAAGAGGGCGCGTCGCCCCAGCCATCGGGACGGATTTCGGCCACCATGAGGCCCTTCGATCCGTCGCCATAGCGCGCGAGGACGAACTGGCCCGGCCGCAATTCGGTGAAGCCATAACGGCGCAGGGTTTCCATATGCACGAAAATGTCCGGATGTCCTTCGCCGGCCGAGAGGAAGCCGAAACCGCGCACGCGGTTGAACCACTTGACCTCGAGCCGCTCGAGCTTGGAGGTCGGCTCCACCTGCACATGGGTACGCGCGGCGGGCAATTGCGAAGGGTGCCGCGCCGTCGATTCGTCCATGGACACGATGCGGAACGCCTGCAATCCGCCGGGTCGGTTCAGCGCCTCGACGACGATGCGCGCCCCCTCATAGGCCGTCTGGTATCCATCCCGACGCAGGCAGGTGACGTGCAACAGCACATCGGCGCCTCCGGCGTCGGGGATGATGAACCCGAATCCCTTGCCCGCGTCGAACCATTTGATGGTCCCGCTGACTTCGATAACGTCGAAATCGCCACCGGCATCCGGGAACTGACCATCCGCTCCGCGTGACCGCCCGTCCTTGCGAGCTTCCCCCTCGGCGGTGTGTTCCATGCCGGAAGTGTCCTTCGCCCCCATGGTCTACGCCTTTTCAACTCACTGCCGAAAGCGGCAGATACTCTGGATACTATTGCGGCCACTGTGGCCGATTCAAAAGCAAAAGTTAAGAACCCTTCACCATTTTATTGCCCGCTGTTAACCATGACCGGCCCTTTTTCCGGCAATTGGCACCGCCCATGCACGTCTGATACGGTCCCTCCGCACCGCCCGACGGGTGGTGCGCGACCACAAATCAACAGGGAGCCTTGCCGTGAAATATCTGCACACCATGGTGCGCGTATCGGACATCGAGGACAGCCTGCGCTTTTACCGTGACGGGCTCGGACTCGTCGAAGCCCGGCGCACCGAGAACGAAAAGGGCCGCTATACCCTCGTCTTCCTCCACGCCCCAGGCGACGAGAGCGCCCAGGTGGAACTCACTTATAACTGGGATCCCGAGAACTATTCGGGCGGCCGCAATTTCGGCCATCTCGCCTATCGGGTCGACGATATCTATGCCCTATGCCAGCACCTGATGGATATGGGCTACACCATCCACCGTCCGCCGCGCGACGGGCATATGGCCTTCGTCAAATCCCCGGACGGGATTTCGGTGGAACTGCTCCAGGACGGTCATCTCGATCCCAGCGAGCCCTGGGCCTCCATGCCCAACACCGGCACATGGTAAACGGGTAACCGGCAATTAACCACTTTGGTTGACCGGCGGTTAGGCAACCGCCGGTATTTTTATGCCCAAAGGTTTGGGATCGCTCACCCAGAATCGAAGTGGTTTGCCTTCATGCGCACTCTTGCCAGTCTCGTTGTCATGGCCTGCCTGCTTGCGGCCTGCGCGCCCATGGCAATGTTCGCCTCCTCCTCGGGCTCGGCCTATTCCGGCTTGCGGACCGATTGGGGAACATTCGTTTCCAGCGACAACGTCAATGCCCTGTGCCTTTCCCCCAAGCTGCGCCTGCTGATCTGGGATTTCGAAGGACATTTCGGCAAGAAGGTCGTGATGAATTCGGGCTATCGGAACAATTGGCACAACGCCTCGGTGGGCGGGGCGGAAGCCTCCTACCACACCAAATGCATGGCGGCCGATTTCTACGTTCCGGGCATCGAGAAATCCAAGCTCATCGCCTATGCGCGCTCCAACGGGCTGGTCGGCGGGCTGGGCTGCTATCCGGGCCGCAACTTCATCCATGTGGATGTGCGCGACCGCCCGCGCGGCTACAATGGCCCCGTCACCTTCAGCGGTTGCTAAAAAAAGACAATTTTTCGATTTGGGTATTGCGCATCGATCACGCCCCCCCTATACACCCGCTCACCGGTCGGAACGGTTCGGCTTTGCCGAGCTGGGTCGACCAGGGCGCCCTTCGTCTAGCGGTCTAGGACGCCGCCCTTTCACGGCGGAAACACGGGTTCGAGTCCCGTAGGGCGCGCCACTTCTTTCCGGGAAAGACGATCTCGCGCAACCCCGTTGCCACCTTGGCTGCGGCTCGCTATTGTCTCCGGCGACAAACGGTCCTCCGCGCCCTTCGTCTAGCGGTCAGGACGCCGCCCTCTCACGGCGGAAACAGGGGTTCGATTCCCCTAGGGCGCGCCATTTTTTTCAATGATTTGATGGTTTTTTGCCGCCTATGGCGCGGCGGTGGGGTCTGTCCGTGCGCAAATGTAGTGGCCTGCTCATGCTCCTCGCCCTGTCCCTTTCCGGGCCGGCCCTTGCGCAAACACCACCTTCCGGCGCGTCGATGGCGCAATTGTGCATTGCCGGAGGGGCCGTGTCCGTTCTGTTTGCCGGCGAATGGTATCCGGCCCGGGTGCTCGACAGCGCGGATGGTTCCAACACCTGCCTCATCTCGTATGACGGCTATGATGCTTCCTGGGATGAATGGGTGGATGCCAGGCGTCTGCGCGCCGCCGAGGCTCCGACCGAACCGGTTGCGCCCCAGGCCAAGCCCGCGGACCCCGGGCCCGGCGTCTACAATTGTTATGCGATGGAGAGCGGCACGCTTGCCTACACCTATACCGACGTGCGCATCCTCGACAAACGGTCCTATGCGGTGGGCGATGCGACCGGCACTTATACCTTCGACCGGGACGGCGCCATGACGTTCACCGGAGCCCTGGCCAATGCCGCCGGCAAATTCTCGGTCAAATCCACAGGGACGCCCCAGATCGATCTCGCCTTCGATGACGAAGCCAGGGCCTCCATGTCCTGTTCCCTGGCCCGTTGAGAGAAAAACAGTCGGCCAGGCACAAAAGCGGCAATTTGTTCAAATGCGTAAGGTATCCTGCCACGCCTTTGCCCCATTCCCGGCCGATCCCTCCAGTCTCACGATATCGTGATTTCCGGAAGGACGTTGAGAATGAAAGCCATAGTTTTACCCATTGCCGTTGCCTCTTTGCTCGCGCTCGCTGCGTGCAGCGACCAGAATGCCGAAGCGGAGACCAGCGCACCCGCCGCCACCGAGGCTCCCGCGGAAGTTGCCCCGGTCGAAGCTCCTGCGGAAGACACTGTGACGGCGCCCGCCGCCGTTGAGGAAGAAGCCGCCGAAGCGATCGCCGACGAAGTCACCGAAGCCGTTGAGAACACCACGCCGAGCATTCCTTCCGGTGACGCGATGGCCACCAACGCCATGCAGATGATGAGCCCGGAAATGCAGAGCGCGCTGCAGGACCAGATCGCCACCATGAGCGATGAGGAAAAGAGCGCCGCCGTGGCCGAAGCCCGGACCACCGCCGAGGCCGCCGCCCGTCAGCAGGGCCTCGCCGACGATCTCGTCCAGCGTGTGGGCGACGAGGCCGAAGCCGCCGCCCGCCAGATGTTCGGCCTCGCCGACTGATCTGTCGCGGACTGGAAATGAAGGGGCCGCCGATTGCCGATCGGCGGCCCTTTTCGTATCGATCCCGGGTGCTTCCCTTTGCCCGAGAACGGCTCTAGGTTCACTGCCATCATGTCAACGACAACAGGACGTTTCGAATGGCCAATCCCGCCGCTTCGCTCGACGCCGTGCTCTCCCACGTCGATGCCAATATCGACGCCAGCCTCGAGCGGCTGTTCACCCTTTTGCGCATCGCCTCGATCTCGACCGACCCCGCCTATGCCGGGGAATGCCTCAAGGCGGCGGAATGGCTGACCAACGAGCTCAAGGGCCTCGATTTCGATGCCGCGGTCCGGCCCACGGCGGGCCATCCCATGGTGGTCGGGCATCAGCGTGCCGCGGACCGGAACCTGCTGTTCTACGGCCATTACGACGTCCAGCCGGTCGATCCGCTGGAATTGTGGACCAGCGAGCCCTTCGAGCCCCGCATCGCCGAGGAAGACGGCCGCAAGGTGATCCTGGCGCGCGGCGCTTCGGACGACAAGGGCCAGTTGATGACCTTCATCGAGGCGTGCCGGGCCTATAAGGCGGTACGCGGCGCCCTGCCGGTCGGCGTCTCGGTCCTGCTCGAGGGCGAGGAAGAATCCGGCTCGCCCTCCCTCGATGCCTTCCTCACCGCCAATGCCGAGGAGCTCAAATCCGATATCGCGCTGATCTGCGATACCGACATGTGGGACACACGAACCCCCTCGATCATCACCATGCTGCGTGGGCTTGTCGCCGAGAACGTCACCATCGCGGCCGCCAGCCGCGACCTGCATTCGGGCATGTATGGCGGCGCGGCGCGCAATCCCAACCAGGTGCTGGCCGAAATCATCGCCTCCCTGCGCAACCCCGACGGCTCGGTCGCCGTCGAAGGCTTTTACGACGATGTGGAGGAATTGCCCGAAACCGTTGCCGAACAATGGAAGCGCCTGCCCTTCGACGACAAGGCCTATCTCGGCGGGGTCGGGCTTTCCGAGCCGGCGGGTGAAGCCGGCCGCTCGGTGCTCGAACAGATCACCTCGCGCCCGACTTGCGAGATCAACGGCATGTGGGGCGGCTATACCGGCGAGGGGTTCAAGACCGTCATCCCGGCCAAAGCCTCGGCCAAGATTTCCTTCCGCCTCGTTGCCAGCCAGGATCCGCACAAGATCCGCGCCGCCTTCCGCAAGCATGTGGAAGCCCGCGTTCCCGCCGACTGCACCGTGACCTTCCACGAGCACGGCGCCAGCCCGGCTTCGGTGGTTCCCGCCGATGGTCCCCTGCTACAAAAGGCGCTGGGCGCCCTTTCGGACGAATGGGGACGCGAGGCGGCCGTCGCCGGCTCGGGCGGCTCGATCCCCATCGTGGGCGATTTCAAGCGCAAGCTGGGCATGGATTCGCTTCTGATCGGCTTTGCCCAGACCGATGACCGCATCCATTCGCCCAACGAGAAATACAATCTCGAAAGCTATCACCGCGGCATCCGCTCATGGGTCCGCGTGCTCGACGCCCTGGCCGGATAGCCGGAGCGCGAGGGAAGCCGAAGCGCGCTACTCCAGCGCTTCGGCCAGTTGCGGCACGAACTGGTCCATCACCCAGGGCAGCGACAGGGGCGAAGGCGCCGAGAGCGCCAGCGATTGGAAAGCCTCGGGCAGCGCCACGAACCGGCCCGCCGCGATGGGCGCCCAGCGCGCGAACAGCGGATGGGCGAGCGCCGCCTCCACCTCTTGCTCGCTGTTGAACCAGCCGACATAGACATCGGCCTCCAGCGTCCCGATCTGCTCGGCGCTCACCGACTGGTAGAACGTATCCTGGGACAGCGTATCGAGCGCCGGAGCCGGCACCAACCCCAGATCGGCGAGCAACTGCACCCGAGGATCGAACGGCAGGTAGATATCGACCGTATTGGTCTCGACGATCCCCCCGCCCCCGAAAATGAAGGTCGGGCCCTCGATCTGCGGATAGGTGTCCTTGTAGCTCTCCAGACGGTCCTGCGTCTCAGCCACCAGCGCTGCCGCCTCCTGCGGCTGTCCCAGCGCAGCGCCGACGGTTTCCACCACATATTGCCAACTTCCGCTCCACGGGCCGTCCACATAGGCAACCGTGGGCGCGATAGCGGCGAGGCGGGCATAATCGCTGTCGGACAGATCGCTATAGGGCGCGAGGATCACATCGGGATCGAGCGCCAGAATCTGCTCGAAGGGGATGGCCTGGTCGGTGTTGATCAGTTCGGGCAGGCTCTCGCCGCGCGCCTCCAGAGCCTCGACCACCCAGGGCACATAGCCGTTCTCATCCCCGCCCCAGCCCTGGAAGGGGATGGCGACCGGGGTTTCGCCCAGCGCGATCACCGCGTCCTGGGTCATCCACCCGATGGTGACGATGCGCTCCGGCTTGGCCGCGATCACCGTTTCCCCGAACGCATGCTCGAGGGTCACCGGAAAGCCATCCTGGGCAAGGACCGGCGCGGCAGCGCAGAGCGCCAGCACCGGAAGCGTCGCAAATATCCTCATCTCAGTCCTCATTCCTGCAAGACCGGATCGCCGTGGGAGATCGACCCGCGGGGTATGACCATCGGCGTCTTGGCCAGCGGATCGTCGATGATGATGCAGGCGAGGCCGAACACCTCCTCCACCAGTTCGGCGGTGATGATCTCGGCCGGCGCGCCTTCCGCCACGATCGCCCCGTCCCGCATGGCGATGATGTGGCTGGCATAGCGGCACGCATGGTTGAGGTCGTGCAGGACCGCCACCACCGTATGGCCATCGCGCCGGTTGAGCGTCGCCAGCAATTCCAGCAATTCGATCTGGTGCGCGATATCGAGATAGGTCGTGGGCTCGTCCAGCAGCAACATCGGGGTCTGCTGCGCCAGTACCATGGCCACCCAGACCCGCTGGCGCTGTCCGCCGGACAATTCGTCCACCAGCCGGTGCGATAGCGGGGTGATCCTGGTCGCCTCCATGGCGTCGATCACCGCCGCCTCGTCCTCAACCGACCATTGCCGGATGAACTTCTGGTGCGGATAGCGCCCCCGCGCCACCAGATCGGCCACCGTGATGCCCTCGGGCGCGATCGAGGTCTGCGGCAGCAGCCCCAGCCGGCGCGCCACCTCCTTGGCCGGATAGTGCGAAATGGCCTTGCCATCCAGCAGCACCTGTCCCGAGGATGGCTGGATCAGCCGCGACAGCGCCCGCAGCAGCGTCGACTTCCCGCACGCATTGGCCCCGACGATGACAGTGAACCCGCCATCGGGAATATCGACCGAGAGGTCCCGCGAGATCACCCGCTGGTCGTAGCCGAACGTCGCCTTCCGGGCGGAAAGCCGCGTCGTGCCGCCAAGGGCGGTGGGATCGACATGCCTGTTCATCTTGTCCTGTCCGCTCATTGTCTCCGCGCTTCTCGCACCAGCAGCCAGACGAAATAGAGCCCGCCGATCGATACGGTGACCACTCCGACCGGCAATTGCGTGGGCGCGAAGGCGCGCTGCGCGAGAAAATCCGCTGCCGCCAGCATCAGCGCCCCCATGGCCGCCGAAGGAATGAGAGCGACGCCGGCCGCCCCGGTCACCCGCCGCGCGATCTGGGGGGCTGCCAGCGACACGAAGGCGATGGGTCCGGCCACCGCCGTCGCCGTCGCCGTCAGCGCCACTCCGACCACCAATAGCGTCAGGCGTACCGGCTCGACGGTGATCCCCAGCGCCCGGGCTGCGTCGTCGCCCATTTCCAGCTGCTTCATGGGCCGTGCCAGGATGAATGCGAGGGGGATGAGCACGCCCATCACCAGCAGCGTCGGCCAGAGCTTGTCCAGCCCCAACCCGTTGAGCGATCCCGCGCCCCAGACGGCGGCAGCCATGGCGACTTCCAGATCGGCGCGCAGCATCAGCCAGGTGTTGAGCGAGGAGAGCATAGCGCTCATGCCGATGCCGACGATGATCAGCCGGAACCCCTGCACCCCGCGCCGCCAGGCCAGGAGATAGACCGCCAGCGCCGTAACCATACCGCCGAGCAGCGCCCCGCCCGCCACCTGATAATAATTGCCCGAAAAGACGATGATGACGAGCAGCGCCCCGGTATACGCCCCCGAATTGAACCCGATCACATCCGGGCTGCCCAGGGGATTGCGGGTCAGCGACTGGAAGATCGCTCCGCTGATCCCCAGCGCCGCGCCGAAGATCAGCGCCAGCAGCGCGCGCGGCAATCGCCATTCGACGACCACCATGTGGATTCGCCCCTCCGCCTGCCCCACAAGGGCCGAGATCACATCGGTAAGCGCGACGGGATAGTCGCCGCTGGCCAGCGTGAGCAGCATGACGACCAGCGCCAGCGCGGCCATCAGCCCTGAAAGCAGCAGAACCGGCATGTCCAGCCGGAAATTCATCCGCCCGTCCAGCACGCGGACGATCCGGGTCCGGCGTCCGAAATCGATCGCGCTCATAACCCGCTCACCCTGCGTCTGCGGGCCAGCATGATCAGCACCGGCGCGCCGATGAACGCCGTCACGATCGCCACCTGAATTTCCCCCGGCCGCATGACGACGCGCCCGACGATGTCCGAGGCCAGCAGCAATGTGGGCGACAGCACCATGGTATAGGCGAATATCCAGCGCTGGTCCGGCCCCACCACCCACCGCGCCACATGCGGCACCATCAGCCCCACAAAGCCGATCGGGCCTACTGCCGCGGTAGCACCCCCGGCCAGCAGCGTTACGGCGATCACCACCACTACCCGAACCCGCATCACATTGGCGCCCAGCGAGCGCGCCAGATCGTCCCCCAGGGCCACGGCGTTGAGCGGCCGCGCCACCAGCGCGGCGAGCAGCAGGCCAGTGAGAATGAACGGCGCCGTCGTCACCACCGCTTCGTAATTGCCCCCGCTCAGCGCCCCGGCGCTCCAGAACCGCATGCGGTCGAAGGCGGTGGGATTGAGCAGGGTAAGCGCGGTGGAAATCCCACCGAGAATGGCGCCGATGGCGACCCCGGCCAGGGTGAGCGAAACCGGGGTCGCCCCGCGCCGGCCGGAGGAGCCGACGAGATAGACCACCACGGTGGTGACGATGGCGCCGAGAAAGGCGAACCAGATATAGGATTGCAGCGAGGTCATCCCCAGATACCCCACCGCGATCAGGACGAAGAAGCTCGCCCCCGCATTGACCCCCAGAATGCCGGGATCGGCCAGGGGATTGCGGGTCAGCGCCTGGATCAGTGCCCCCGAAATCCCCAGCGCCGCACCGATCATCAACCCCAGCAGCGTGCGCGGCAGGCGCAGGCTCTGGATGATGGCGTGATCGTTGGAATCGTCATAGGCGACCAGCGCGTCGATGACGGTTGGCAGCGGTATGTCGCGCGACCCGACCGCTATGGTGGCGAGAATGATGAGGCCGAGCACCCCCAGCGCGACCAGAAGCCCCGTCGATCGCCTTGCATTGCTTGCAGCAACGCCGGGCCGCTTGGCAGCTTCCACGGTTTCGGCAATGGCGGTCACGGTTTTCGATCGCTCCGATCTGGATCGTCGGCGAGTGAAAACCTAGCTATATTTTATGATTTGTGCGGTCAAGTTAATTAGGCCGCGGTCACGGCTCCACCGGCCGGCGATACTGGTAGATGCCGACATCGATCATGCCTTCGGTGAACCCGGCCTCGCAATAGGAGAGATAATACACCCATTTGCGCTTGAAAGCCTCGTCATAGCCGAGCTTTTCGATGATCGGCCAGCGCTCGAGAAAGGCGTCGCGCCACAGCCGCAGCGTCTTCGCATAGTCGAGGCGGAAATTGTCGATCTGTTCCAGCACCAGCCCGGCCTTTTCCCCCGCTACCCGCATCGCCGTCTTGGTCAAGAGCATGCCGCCGGGAAAGATATAGCGCTGGATGAAATCGGGGCCGGATTTATAGTGGTCGAAATCGGCCTCCTCGATGGTGATCGCCTGGATGGCCGCGGTCCCGCCGGGCTTCAGCCGGTCGTGCACGGTCTGGAAATAGGCGGGCCAGTTCGCCTCCCCCACGGCCTCGATCATCTCGATCGAAGCCACATGGTCGAACGCCCCCCGCGTGTCGCGATAGTCCTCGAAGGCCAGCACGCCGAACCCGTCGAGCCCCAGTTGCGCCAGCCGCTCCCGTCCATAGTTCAACTGCTGCTGCGAAAGCGTGATGCCGCGCACCAGCGCGCCGCGCTTGGTGGCGGTTTCGGCGAACCCGCCCCAGCCGCAGCCGATCTCGAGGATATGGTCGCCACGCTGGATGTCGGCCATCACCATGATGCGCTGGTATTTGGCGCGCTGCGCCTCTTCGAGCGAAATGTCCTGTCCGGCGAAATAGGCCGAGGAATAGGTCATGGTCGGGTCGAGCCATTCGGCATAGAAATCATTGCCGAGATCGTAATGCTCGGCGATGTTCTTCCGGCTGCCCTCGCGCGTATTGGGACGCGACAGATGGTAGGCGAGGTCCTTCGCCGCGCGGCGGAACAGGCCGGGATTGGCCTTGTCGAAAGTCTCCCGGTTTTGCAGGAAGAAGCGGAACAGGGTGGTGAGATCCTTGATCTCGATATCGCCCCGCATATAGGCCTCGGCAAACCCCACGGTGCCGCGCCGCATGGCCGCCTTGATCACCCCGAAATTCTTGAGATGCAGCACCGCGTGCAGTCCGGTGCGCTGGTCGCCCAGCGTCCGGCTGCGGCCGCTCGGCAGGGTGACGGTCAGTGCACCATGCCTGGGAATGCCGATCAGCGCCGCCCCGATCTTTTCGAGCAGCATCGACTTGAACCGCGTGCCAATGCCAGCCGGAAACTCATCACGCTCGAACGCCGTCTGACTCATGGATTATCCTTGCTTCCGCCGCCCCGGGCGCCACGGATCGGCGCCTTCATATTCCGTGCGGAAACCGACTCCCCGCAATTCCGGATCGCTGAAATCGACAACGATCTTAACGGGCTAGCGGGGGGATGCAAGCCCACCTCTCTAGCCGGGCACCGCCGCGTCGATGATCCGCAATTGTACGCTCTCGCGCCCCTGCCAGTTGTCGATGCTGAGCGAGCCGGCCAGATGCAGCCTTTGCCCGTCGCGCGCCTTGAGCAGCGCTTCGCCCAGGGGCGTGGACGCCGCGCGAAACGCGATGGCCTTGAGGTTGGCGCCATCCCCGGCCCCGATCGAGCAGCGCACATGCCCTCCCGTCCCGACGATCTCGGCGAACTTGACCTGATGTGATGGAAAGGCAAAGACCGGCGTGGGATTTCCGGCCCCGAACGGTCCGGCCTTCTCGATCATGTGCACGAAATCGGTCGTCGCCGCCCGCGCCGTCAGCGCCGCATCAATGCGGCAGCCATCGCTCGAGCGCGCCGCCGCAACGTCATCGGTCAGCATATCGATGAGATATTGCCGGAACGGACCCAATTGCCCCGGCCCGATGGTCGCTCCCGCCGCCATGGCGTGCCCGCCGCCCTTGAGGATGATCCCCCCGCTCGCCGCATCGACCACCGCCTTACCCAGATCCACCCTGGGGATCGAGCGTCCGGAGCCTGTCCCCCCGCCTCCGGCCCCAAGCGCGAAGGCGAAGGCCGGGCGCGAGAACCGCTCCTTGAGCCGCGCCGCCACCAGCCCCACAATGCCCTGGTGCCATTCGGACGAGCCTGTCACCAGCACCGCCGGCCCCGGCCCCTCCCCGATCTCCATCTCCGCCGTGGCCACCGCCTGCTCCACCGCCGCCACCTCGATGCGCTGGCGCTCGGCATTGAGCTCATCGAGGCGCTGCGCCAAGGTCAGCGCTTCATATTCGTCCTGCGTCGAGAGCAGCCGCGCGCCCAGTCCCGCATCCCCGATCCGCCCGCCCGCATTGATGCGCGGCCCCAGAAGGAAGCCCAGGTGATAGGGATTGAGCGGTCCGGACACTCGCGCCGCGATGGCGAGGCTCGACAGCCCCACATTCTCCCCGGCCCGCATCACCTCAATGCCCCGCTGCACGAAAGCCCGGTTGAGGCCGGTGAGCGGCACCACGTCGCAAACCGTCGCCAGCGCCACGAGGTCGAGCATGGCCATCAGGTCGGGCAGCGGCCCGATCCCCCGTTGCCGCAGGATGCGATTGGTGGCGACCAGCACCATGAAGGCGACGCCGGTGGCGCACAGATATCCCAGCCCGGAAATGTCGTCGCGCCGGTTGGGATTGACCAGCCCCCGCGCCTCGGGCAGCGTGTCCGGCGCCAGATGGTGGTCCACCACAAGCACTTCGGCCCCGCGTGCCTGCGCATGGACGATGGGGCCATGGCTGACCGTCCCGCAATCGAGCGTCACGATGAGCGTAGCCCCCCGATCCGCCAGCGCGTCCATCGCCCCATTGTTGGGACCATAGCCCTCGAAAATCCGGTCGGGGATGTGGCTGGGCGCCTCGAGGCCGAAATGGGCGAGATAACGCGCCATCAGCGCGACCGCACAGGCGCCGTCCACGTCATAGTCCCCGAAAAGGCCTATGGTTTCCTCGGCCGCGACGGCATCGGCCAACCGTTCGGCCAACCCGTCCATCCCCGCCAATGTCGACGGATCGGGCATCAGTTCGCGAATGGTCGGGGTCATGAAGCGCGCGGCGTCTTCCACCGCCACCCCGCGCCCCGCGATGATGCGGGCGAGGATTTCCGACAGCTCGGTCTGCTGCGCTATGGCTCCGGCCATGCGCGTCGCCGCCGGGTCGAGACGGTCGATCCACCGGCGACCGCATACCGATTGCTCAACATTGAGAAAGGCTTGGACTTCGATTTTCATGACTCGTTCTATATCGGGCCGCCGCGCGAAGATCGATAGCCCGCTGGCCGTCTCATGCGCCGGGGAACGCTCATGCGGCTCTGCCGTTTACCCCGGGAACACAGTTTCGAGGGATTTGATATGATCGTCCGTTTCGCCTTGCCCCTGGCCCTGGTCTCCGTCATCGCGCTCGCTGCCTGCGACAACCGGACCCCAGCCCCCGCCGAGCCCAATCCCGACGCCGGCAACCCCGAATCCTTTGCCGAGCCGGTGGAAGACGAGCCCGTCGACACCGACGAATTGATGTCGCCCCAGGAAATGCAGCAGCGCCGGGAGGAGATCGAGCAGGACGCCCAGCAGACGTTCGAATCGATCATGGAAGAAACCAACCGGGCCGGCGACGATCTCGTCGAAATGGGCAATGAAGCCCTCGACACGCTGACCAACCAGATGTCCTCGGCCTCCAGCGCCATCGCCGTGCAGATCGACGCCCTGGTCGACAACGCGGCCGAATTGCGCGACGAGAACCTCACCGATGAGCAGAAGCTCGAAATCGTCGCCAATGTGCGCAACGCGGCCGAGGAAGCGGCCCGCGCCCTTGGCCAGGACAGCGCCGGGGTCATCCAGGCCGGCAACACCGCCGAGGCCCGCACCCGTGAGGTCCTCGGCCTTCCATAAATCCTGGCTTCCGGCGAGGGCTTGCCCCTCGCCACCCCTTCCGATTAACATCACACAGCCTGTCCATGTGCGGCTAGGGATCCATTTGCAGGACCGAGCGCCGTTATGAGCCGAGACGGCGGACACCCGAGGACGAAAAGACCAGAGGGGATGGAACGGGCGCGATGAGTCGCGTCTGTTGTTCGAAACCCAAGGTCTGCCATGCCGATTTCTGGTCTCTCCCTCGTCCTCCTTGCCGCGTGCTGTCACGCCACCTGGAACCTGTTCGTCAAGCGCATCAATGGCGGTGCCGAACTGATCTGGCTGTTCTCCACCATTTCCAGCCTGCTCTATTTGCCGCTGCTGCTCTGGGTGGTCATCGCCGAGCGCCCTGAATTCGGCCCGCTCCAGATCGGCTTCACCCTCGGCAGCGCCCTGATACACCTAGGCTATTTCCTGATGTTGCAAACCGGATACCGCAAGGGCGACCTGTCGCTGGTCTATCCCGTGGCCCGCGCCACCGGCCCGCTGCTCTCCTCGAGCTTTGCCGTCCTCGTCCTCGGCGAGGTCATGACCCCGCCAATGGCCGTCGGCGCCGCCATCATCGTCTTCGGCGTGCTGATGCTCAGCGGCGGAATCAAGGCAGGGGCCCGTCGCCCCTCTTCCTCTCTAGCCTTCGGACTGTCGACCGGCGTCCTGATCGGCAGCTATACGGTGTGGGACGCCTATGCCGTCTCCATCCTCCTCGTGCCGCCGCTGATCCTCGATTACGCAACCAATATCAGCCGGGCCGTGCTGCTGGCCCCCATCGCCCATCGCCGCCGCGCCCTGGTCCGGCAGCACTGGCGCGATCACCGGGCCGGCGTGCTGGCCATCGCCATCCTCTCGCCCCTCGCCTATATCCTGGTTCTGTATGCCATGACCTTCACCCCGGTCGCCTATGTGGCGCCCACCCGCGAGCTCAGCGTGGTGCTTTCGGTCCTCGCGGGCAGCATCCTTCTGGGCGAGGGCCGGCTCAAATGGCGCCTCGCCTGGGGGCTGGTGATCGTCTGCGGCACGGCCATCCTCGCCCTTTCGGGGGGATGACCGGCCAGATCAGAATTCCTCGATGCGGATCAGTTGCGGCTGTCCCACGATGAACCCGTCCCTGGCGATCCTCTCCAGGGCGTCGCGCACGGCGCTTTCCAGCGTTTCATGGGTGATCAGCACCACGGTGCGCGAATTCTCCTCGGGAACCCCGGGCTCGCTCGCCCGCAAATCGGGCCGCTGGATGACGCTTTCGAGCGAGATATTGCCTTCGCCCATGCGTGTCGCGATCGCCGCCAGCGCTCCCGGCACGTCCTTGGCGTTGAGCCTAATGTAATAGCCGCCCTCGTGAATGCGCATCGGCGCGCGCTGGCACGGGTCGAGCTCAGCCACCGGCACGCCGAGCGGCGGCACATGCCCCCCGCGCGCGAAATCGAGGATGTCGGACAGCACCGACGCCGCGGTCGCCTCGCCCCCCGCCCCCGGCCCGGCCAGCAGCAATTCCTGCACATGGTTGGTTTCCAGCGCCACCGCGTTCAACACGCCATCGACCCCGGCAATGGCGCTCGACTTGCGCACCAGAGTGGGGTGCACACGCTGCTCGATGCCGTCCTCCACCTTGCGGGCCATGCCCAGAAGTTTGATCTTGTAGCCCAGATCGGCCGCCACCTTGATGTCGGCCTGGGTGATGCGCGAAATCCCCTCGACCATCACCTGGTCCGCGGCGATCTCGGTCTCGAAGCACAGGCTGGCCAGGATGGCGAGCTTGTGCGCCGTGTCGAACCCCTCGATATCGAAGGTCGGGTCGGATTCGGCATAACCCAGATCCTGCGCGTCCCGGAGGCACTCCTCAAAGCCGATCCCCTCATTGCCCATGCGGGTGAGGATATAGTTGCAGGTGCCGTTCATGATGCCGTAGACGCGGGTGATCGCCGCCGAACCCAACCCCTCGCGCAGGGTCTTGATCACCGGGATGCCACCCGCCACCGCCGCCTCGAACCCAAGCTGGACATGGCATTTTTCCGCCAGTCCGGCCAGCGCCGTGCCATGGCGCGCCAACAGCGCCTTGTTGGCGGTGACCACCGAGGTCCCGCGTTCGAGCGCCGCCGTCACCGAGGCGAGGGCCGGCCCGTCCTCCCCGCCGATCAGCTCGACATAAAGGTCGATATCCTCGGACTTGGCGAGAGCCACGGGATCGTCGAACCAGGTGAAGCCGGAGATATCCACGCCCCGGTCGCGGGAGCGCGAGCGGGCCGAAACCGCCGTCACCACCACCCGGCGCCCCAGCTTGCGGGCGATAGCCTCGCCGTCTTCGGTCAGGATGCGGATGAGTGCGGCGCCCACCGTGCCGAGCCCGGAAATCCCCACCCGCAGCGGACGACGGTCGTCGCCATTCCCGCTCTCATGGCTGGCCATGGCCTTGGCGATGCGCTCGCGCGTATCGGTGCGCGGCTCGCGCCCGTCCCGCAGGTCGAAGACGAACAGCGGATCGCCGGCGATCTCGCGCCCGAACCGGGTCGGCGACCAGCCCGTCCTGCTCAGAAAGCTCTCCACCGCCGCCCTGAAATTCTCGATATCGCCCATGGCCTCGCGCCTGATCCTGACTGTCTTCGGCACACCTCAATAGGAAATTGCCTACACGGTCAAGAGACCGTGTAGCAACCGGGCAATCGGAGAGTGGTCAGCGCTGGGCGATGAGCACCACATTGTGATGGGTCGCACCGCCGGTCAGGAACTTCTTGATGGCGCGGGCCGCCTGGCGGATGCGCTGTTCGTTCTCGACGAAGGCGAGGCGGATATACTGGTCGCCATATTCGCCGAAGCCCACCCCCGGCGCCACCGCGACACCGGTTTCGCGGATCAGGAGCTTGGCGAATTCGAGGCTGCCCAGATCGGCATACTGAGCCGGAATCGGCGCCCAGGCGAACATGGTGGCCTTCGGCGAGGGGATTTGCCAGCCGGCGCGGCCGAAACTCTCCACCATCACGTCACGGCGATGCTTGTAGATCTTGCGCACCTCCTCGATGCAGGAATCATCGCCATTGAGAGCCGTCGCCGCCGCCACCTGGATCGGGGTGAAGGCGCCATAATCGAGATAGGACTTCACCCGCGCCAGCGCGGCGATCAGCCGCTCATTGCCCACCGCGAACCCCATGCGCCAGCCGGGCATGGAGAAGGTCTTGGACATGGAGGTGAATTCCACCGACACCTCCATCGCCCCGGGGATTTCCAGGATCGAATGCGGCGGCTCGTCATCGAAATAGATTTCGGAATAGGCAAGGTCCGACAGGATGAAGATGCCGTGCTTGCGGCAATAGTCGACCACCTCCTTGTAGAAGTCGAGCGAGGCCACATAGGCGGTCGGGTTGGCCGGGTAGTTGAGGATCAGAGCGATCGGCTTGGGGATCGAGTGGCGCACCGCGCGGTCGAGCGAGCGCAGGAAATCCTCATTGGGGTCGGCGGGCATCGAGCGCACGACGCCGCCGCTCATGATGAAGCCGAAGGAATGGATGGGATAGGTCGGGTTGGGCACCAGCACCACGTCGCCCGGCGCGGTGATCGCCTGGGCCATGTTGGCAAAGCCCTCCTTGGAGCCCAGCGTCGCCACCACCTGCGTGTTGGGATCGAGCTTCACCCCGAAGCGGCGGCCGTAATAGGACGCCTGCGCCTTGCGCAGTCCGGGAATGCCGCGCGAGCTCGAATAACGATGCGTGCGCGGATTGGCCACGGTTTCCTTAAGCTTGTCGACGATGTGCTGCGGGGTCGGCAGGTCGGGATTGCCCATGCCCAGATCGATGATATCGACCCCCTCGGCGCGCGCCTTGGCCTTGATGGGGTTGATGTGCTCGAACACATAGGGCGGCAGGCGGCGGATGCGATGGAATTCTTCGCTCATTTTGTCCTCGTCCGGGATAGCGATCCTATCCCACTGGCCCGCGGCGCAAAGCCCGCGCGGGATGATAAGATTATCGGAGTATCATGGTGTCGAAACTATGAACGGGGCGTCCGCATCGCTGAAAAGACCGGCCGCTCGCCGTGGTTTTTACCGGCCCTGTCGCTGATCACGGGAACAGCGGCAGAGCCTCGATAGCGGTCGCCTCGGGAAAGCCGAAGGCCACGTTGAAGTTTTGCAGCGCCTGCCCCGCGCTGCCCTTGACCAGATTATCGATGGCCGCGATCACGATGACCCGGCCGGAAATGCGGTCGTCGAACACGTTGATGAGACAATAGTTCGACCCGCGCACATGCCCAGTCGAGGGGATGGCGCCCGTCTCGGCGATCTTGACGAAGGGCTCGTCCTCATAGGCGTCGCGCAGCACGGCGCGCACCGCGTCGGCATTGGCGGCCGTGCCCAGCTTCACATGCGCGGTGATCAATTCGCCGCGTGCAATGGGAATGAGGTGGGGCGTGAAATTGACCGCTACCGGCTGTCCCGCCGCAAGGGCCAGTTCCTGCTCGATTTCCGGCGCATGCCGATGCACGCCCACCCCATAGGCCGTGACGCTCTCGCCGGCCTCGGCCATCAGCGTGTTCTGCTTGGGCGCCCGCCCGGCACCGGAGACGCCGGATTTGGCGTCGATGATCAGGTCCTCGGTCGAAATCGCGCCGGACGCGACCAGCGGCAGCAGCGCCAGCAGCGTCGCCGTGGGATAGCATCCCGGACAGGCGATGATGCGCGCCTCGCGGATCGCATCGCGATTGTGTTCGGTCAGCCCATAGGCCGCCACGTCCTGCAACTCCGGGGCGATGTGATCGGCGCCATAGACCGGACCGTAATCGGCGGCATTGCGGAAGCGGAAGTCGGCCCCCATATCGATCACACGAATGGAAGGGTTTTGCCCGATGATCTCAGCCACCAGCTTCTGGCTCGCCCCGTGCGGCAGGCCGCAAAACACCACGTCGATGCCGGAAAAATCCACATCCTCATTGGCGACCAGATCGGGCAGCCCGGCCCAGCCCAGATGGGGATAGACCGAGGCCATGGGCTTTCCCGCATGGGTATTGGCGGTGAGCGCCACGAATTTGAGCCCCGGATGACGGACGCCCAGGCGCAGCAGGTCAGCCCCGGTATATCCGGAAGCACCCAGAAGTGCGGCTGTCTTGGGCGGCTGCATGTGACTTGCTCTCGTTATCCGATTGTGTAAATGACGCGCTATGGGGTCCTCTTACTGCTCTGTATGTGCAAAGTAAATGACCCCTCTTGCCTCCCGGCCGTTCCTTTCGCTCCGGGTTGCGGCAGCCAGTTGAGGTGAAGATGACCAAGCGCATTGCGATGGCCACGATCGGCACGCAAGGTGACGTTCAGCCCTATGTCGCGCTTGCCCGCGCCATGCAGGATCAGGGCTATTCGGTCATCCTGGGCACGACCCGCGATTTCGAATCCATGGTCACCGGCTATGGCATCGAATTCTGGGACCTGGGCGATTCCATCCAGGATTTCGTCAAGCAGTCCCAGTTCGAGCGGGCCATGAGCCAGAGCCTGCTGGTCAACGCCCCTACCCTGCTCAAGCAGGGCCAGCGCATCGTCAATCAGGCGGCGCGGGCCGCCTGGGACATGGCGCAGGGTGCCGACTGCATCATCCTCAACATGAACACCAGCTTTTCCATCGACATCGCCGAAGCGCTCGATATCCCGGCCATCGTCGCCGCCCTGCAGCCGCTCAATTCGACCAGCGAATTCCCGCTCTGCATCTATTACGGCCCCACCTTCGGCAAGACGATCAACCGCCTCACCTATTCGACGATGACCGTGCAGCAAATCTATTACAACCTGCCGCGCAACAAGCTGCGCCGGGAGCTGATGGGGCTCGGTCCGCGCCGCAATGGCGGCTTTTTCAAGGATACCGACGGCACCCCGCTGTGGACGCTCAACGCCTATTCGGAAATCCTCTCCCCCCGCCCGCGCGACTGGCCCAAGACGTCCATCGTCACCGGCTACTGGATGCTGCCCGACAATTCGGGCTGGCAGCCCAGCGCCGAGTTCATGGACTTCCTCGGGGCCGGCCCCCAGCCCATCTATGTCGGCTTCGGCTCCATGCCCTTCGGAGCCGACCGCAACACCGACATCTTGCGCGAAGCCATCGGCATCTGGCCGGGGCGCGTGGTGGTCGGCCGCGGCTGGGGCGGCATCAAGCCCGACGAACTGCCCGCCGATCGGGTCTATGTCATCGACCGCGCGCCCCACGACCAATTGTTCAAGCATGTGAAGGCCGTGGTCCATCACGGCGGCGCCGGCACCACGGCGGCCGGGCTGCATCTGGGCAAGCCCACCTTCATCGTCCCGCAAATGGTCGACCAGCCCTATTGGGGCCGCCGGGTGCACGATCTGGGCTGCGGGCCCAAGCCGGTCCGCCGCCGCAAGCTGACCCCCGAACTGCTGGCCGATGCCCTTTCCCAGCTCGACACCAACGCCGACTACGCCCGCAATGCGGAAAAGATCGGCGAAATGCTGCGCGCCGAGGACGGCACCGGCAAGGCGATCGCCGTCATCGAGCGGGTCATGGCCAATTACACCCCCAAGGGCGTTCGCAAGCCCGCCCTCCTCGCCCAGGACTGGCGGCCGCTTTAGTTCCGTTTATTCTAGCTGCGCAGCTTGTAGCCGGTCTTGAAAATCCAGGTGATGATGGCCAGCGCCACCGCCATGAACACCAGCGTCATCCCGAGGCTGATGGCGATATCCACATCGGCCACGCCGTAAAAGCTCCAGCGGAATCCCGAGACGAGATAGACCACAGGATTGAAAAGCGCCACCGTCTGCCAGGTCTCGGGCAGCATGGAGATCGAGTAGAACGTGCCGCCCAGAAAGGCCAGCGGCGTCACGATCAGCAGGGGAATGAGCTGCAGCTTCTCGAACCCGTCGGCCCAGATGCCGATGATGAAGCCGATCAGCGAGAAGGTCACCGCCGTCAGCACCAGAAAGACCACCATCCACACCGGATGCTGGATATGAATTTCGACGAAGAGATTGGCCGTCACGAGGATGATCAGCGCCAGGATGATCGATTTGGTCGCCGCCGCCCCCACAAAGGAGATCACCGTCTCCACATGCGAGATGGGCGCCGAGAGGATTTCATAGACCGTCCCGGCAAATTTGGGGAAATAGATGGCGAAGGAGGCATTGGAGAGCGATTGCTGCAACAGCGACAGCATGATCAGCCCCGGCACGATGAAGGCGGCATAGCTCACCCCTTCCACCGATTCGATCCGCGAGCCGATGGCCGCCCCGAACACGACGAAATAGAGCGAGGTCGACACCACCGGCGAGATGATCGATTGGGTGACGGTCCGCCACCAGCGCGCCATTTCAAAGGTATAGATGGCCTTGATCGCATAAAAATTCATGTCCGGTCCCTCAGCAGGCCGATAAAGATGTCCTCGAGCGAGGATTGGTGCGTCGAGAGGTCCTTGATGCGCACGCCGCGCGCGTTCAGCGCCGCCATGAGATTGGCGATCCCCGTGCGGTCCGACTGGCTGTCATAGCTGTAGCGCAATTCGTCGCCCGTTTCCGCGAGGGTCAGCCCCATGGCCGCGAGGTCGCCCGGCAGTTCGGCGATCGGCTCCTGCAACTGGATGGCCAGGTATTTCCGGCCCAGCTTGCGCATCAGCTCCGCCTTTTCCTCGACGAGGATGATCTGGCCATTGGAGATCACCCCGATCCGGTCGGCCATCTCCTCGGCTTCCTCGATATAATGGGTGGTGAGGATGATGGTGACGCCCCCTTCGCGCAGTTCGCGCACCACGTTCCACATGTCGCGCCGCAATTCCACGTCCACCCCCGCCGTGGGCTCGTCGAGGAACAGGATGGAGGGCTCATGGCTCAGTGCCTTGGCGATCAGGACGCGCCGCTTCATGCCCCCGGAAAGCGCGATCAGCTTCTCGTTGCGCTTGTCCCAGAGCGAGAGGTCGCGCAGGATCTTTTCGATGACCTTGTCGTTGCGCGGCTTGCCGAACAGGCCGCGGGTGAACGATACCGTCGCCCACACGGTCTCGAATCGGTCGGTGGTGAGTTCCTGCGGCACCAGGCCGATCATCGCGCGCGTCTTGCGGAATTCGGTGAGCACATCATAGCCGCCGACCAGAATCTGGCCGCCTGTCGGCCGCACCAGTCCGCAGATCGTCCCGATCAGCGTGGTCTTGCCCGCTCCGTTCGGGCCGAGCAGCGCGAAGATTTCCCCGCGCCGGATCGTGAGATCGACGCCTCGGAGCGCCTGGAAACCCGTGTCATAGGTCTTGTCCAGACTCGTTATGGAGACCGCGGGAGCGGTGGTCGATGTCTGTATGTTCATGGGATTCGCCCTCCGGCCGGAGCAGCCTATATAGGCGCGATCTGCGCGGTGGCTACCCCTTGGATGCCTCTCGCGGCAAAAAAAGGGCCGCCCCGAAGGACGGCCCTGTTCGAGACTGAAAAGCTGGCCGGGCTTATTCGGCAGCCTGCCGAACGTCGTCCTCGCGCGCCGTCTTGGTGGCGTTGGTCCACCAGACGAGATTGTCGAACATGTCGTTGACGCTGGGTCCGACCGGGCCTTCGATGGCCGACATGGGCTCGTTCTTGCCACCGCCCCAGACGGTGAAGAATTCCGAACCGCTGATATGGACGCCCTGGCGCACGGGAACCATCTGCAACTCTACGTTGATCAGGCGGAGCTGTTCGATGGCACGAGCGGCGCCCACCGAGCCATAGCCCACATAGGCGGCCGGCTTCTTGGTCCACTCCACATAGGCCTGGTCGAGCGCGTTCTTGAGCGCGCCGGTGATCGAACGGTTATACTCGGCAACGATGAAAATATAGCCGTCGAATTCGGCGATCTTCTTCTGCCAGGCGACCGCCTTGGGGTCCTGCGAGGGCACCCAGGCATTGGAGGCCACTTCGTCGAAGAACGGCAGGTCGAAATCGCGCAGGTCGACCAGCTCGTAATCCGCGTCGCCGCGCTGCTGCGCCTTTTCCAGAATCCACTGGGCCGGCTTGTCGGCAAAGCGCGCCGCGCGGGTGGAGGAGATGATGATGCCGATCTTGGGCTTGGACATTTGAGCATTCCCTTTGGGATTGGTTACGAAAGGTAAGTACCGCTTCCATATGTGGCTTTGCCCCTCGACCTCAAGTAGGCACATGGGTGTTAGCAGTTGCCGGCCCGCGCTTCGCACGCGGGAAGACAAGCCCGAAGGCCTCCCAATCAACCTATTGAAAATACTCGTATTTTACCGATATTGCGCGAACGAACTCGACGCTTCACCGTCAATGTTCAACGGAAGCGAACAGTCTTCTTGTGGTGGGGAAACGACGCCTGGGGCCTATTGCTGCAACACGCCGAGATATTTCCGCACGGCCTCGGCAAACCCGAACACCAGCGCATCGGCGGTGATGCCGTGGCCGATCGAGACTTCGTCCACGTCCGGCACGCTGTCCATGAAGGCAGGCAGATTGCTCAGCGTCAGGTCATGGCCCGCATTGACCCCCAGGCTGGCGGCCCGTGCCGCGCGCGCCGTCGCGGCAAGATCGGACAGCGCCTCGACGGCCGCAGTGCTGTTGGCGTAGCACGCGCCATAGGGCCCGGTGTAAAGCTCGACCCGATCAGCTCCCACCTCCCTTGCCGCCGCGATCGCCGCGGGGCTGGCATCGGGATCGCAGAACAGCGAAATCCGCCGCCCCGGCGCCTTGAGATCGGCAATGCTCCGCGCCAGGAGATCGTGCTCAGCGAGGAAGTCCCAGCCATGGTCCGATGTCGCCTGCTCGGGCGCGTCGGGGACCAGGGTCACCTGATGCGGATTGGCCGCCGCCACGAGGTCGAGGAAGGCGCCGCTCGGATACCCCTCCATGTTGAACTCGGCCGCCGGATATTCGGCCCGCAGGAAGTTGACCAGATCGAACACGTCGGAGCGCCGGATATGGCGCTCGTCGGGGCGCGGATGCACGGTGATCCCCACTGCGCCCGCATCGAGCACGATCCGCGCGATCTCCACGACGCTCGGCCAGGGCAGGTTGCGGCGATTGCGCAATTGCGCGACGGCATTGAGATTGACGGAGAGCTTGGTCATGAAAACGCTTGATCGAAACGGTGAAGGGCCATGCGCATGAAACGCACGGCCCTTCATCTAGCGTGAAACGGGTTCGTGGCAAACCCGAACTTTGGTCGCTCTACATACCCTCGGGTCCGCGGGTGATCGCGGCCAGCCCGGTGCGCACCACCTCGACCAGCCCCAGCGGCACCATCAGCGCCACGAACTGCTCGACCTTGGAGGATTTTCCGGTGATCTCGAATACGAAGCTCTCGGTGGTCGCGTCGATCACCTGCGCCCGGAAGGCATCGGCCAGCCGCAGCGCCTCGACGCGGCTATCCCCCGACCCGGCGACCTTGACCAGCGCCAGCTCGCGCTCGATGGCGCTGCCTTCCTGGGTGAGGTCATGGACCTTGTGCACCGGCACCAGCCGCTCGAGTTGCAGCTTGATCTGCGACAGAACCTTCGGCGTTGCCACCGTCACCACCGTGATGCGCGAGCGGTGCTTGTCGTGCTCGGTCTCGCTGACGGTGAGCGAGTCGATATTGAACCCGCGCGCCGAAAACAGCCCCACAACCCGGGCCAGCACGCCGGGCTCGTTATCGACCAGCACCGTCAGGGTCCGCCGCTCCTCGGCCTCGGTCTGCGACGGCATGAAATAGACCGACCCGGTCGGCAGCAAATTTGCGTTCATGACTATTGTCCCTTTTTCAATCCCTTAACCGCGTCACCCCTGGCGAGCGCGGCACATCCCTAAACCAGCACCTTGCCGCGCTCGTCGATGATCGAACCGATATCGGCCGTATCGGGCAGGATCATCTCGTTATGCGGCTTGCCCGAGGGGATCATCGGGAAGCAGTTCTCTTCCTTGCTCACACGGCAATCGAAGATCACCGGCTTTCTGATATTGATCATCTCGTCGATCGCTGAATCGAGTTTGGCCGGATCGGAACACCTTATGCCGTGCCCGCCATAGGCTTCGGCGAGCTTGACGAAATCGGGCAGCGCGTCCGAATAGGAATGCGAATAACGCCCGCCATGCAGCAATTCCTGCCACTGGCGCACCATGCCCATATATTCGTTGTTCAGAATGAAGATCTTGACCGGCAGTTCATACTGCAGCGCCGTGCTCATCTCCTGCATGGTCATCTGCACGCTGGCCTCGCCGGCGATGTCGATGACCAGCGCGTCCGGATGCGCCACCTGCACGCCGATCGCCGCCGGCAGGCCATAGCCCATCGTTCCCAGCCCGCCCGAGGTCATCCAGCGATTGGGCTGATCGAAATGGAAATGCTGCGCCGCCCACATCTGATGCTGGCCCACTTCGGTGGTGATGTAGACGTCGCGGCCCTTGGTCGCCTCATAGAGGCGCTGGATGGCGTGCTGGGGTTTGATGATGGTGTCGGAATTGGTGAAGCCCAGCGAATTGACGCGCCGCCACTTCTCGATCTCCTTCCACCACGGCGCGATGGCCTCGGTGCGCGGCTGGTTGGTCTTGGCCCGCCAGATGCGGATCATCTCCTCCATCACCTGGTTGACGTCGCCCACGATGGGGATATCGACCATGATGTTCTTGTTGATCGAGGAAGGATCGATATCCACATGGATCTTGCGGCTGTCGGGCGAGAAGGCGTCGATGCGCCCGGTGATCCGGTCGTCGAACCGTGCGCCGAGGCAGATCATCAGGTCGCAATCATGCATGGCCATATTGGCTTCATAGGTGCCGTGCATGCCCAGCATGCCCAGCCACTGGCTGCCCGAGGCCGGATAGGCGCCCAGCCCCATCAGCGTCGAGGTGACCGGAAACCCGGTCAGTTCCGCCAACTCGCGCAAGGTCCGGCTGGCCTCGGCTCCCGAATTGATCACCCCGCCGCCGGTATAGAACACCGGCCGCTCGGCCCGCAGCATCAGGTCGACCGCGACCTTGATCGCCTCCAGATCGCCCTCGATCTGCGGCTTGTAGGTGGGATGGCTCGGCCTGGCCTGCGGCTTGTGATAGGTGCCCAGCGCGAACTGGACGTCCTTGGGAATATCGATAACAACCGGCCCCGGTCGGCCCGAGGTCGCGATATAGAAGGCCTCGTGCAGGATGCGCGGCAGGTCCTCGATCGATTTGACCAGGTAATTGTGCTTGGTGCAGTTGCGGGTGATCCCGACCGTGTCGCACTCCTGGAACGCATCCGAGCCGATCAGAGGGGTCGCGACCTGTCCCGAGATGCAGACCAGCGGAATGGAATCGAGCAGCGCGTCGGTCAGCCCGGTCACCGCATTGGTGGCCCCCGGCCCCGAGGTCACCAGCACCACGCCGCATTTGCCGGTCGATCGTGCATAGCCCTCGGCCATATGCGTCGCGCCCTGCTCGTGCCGGACGAGAACGTGCCTGACCTTGTCCTGCTGGAAGATCGCATCATAGATGGGCAGCACCGCACCGCCGGGATACCCGAACATGTGCTCCACGCCCTGATCGATCAACGCCTGGACCACCATTTCGGCGCCGGTCATCTGTTCGGCCATTTCAGCCACTCCCTGCTTCTTCGCTTCGCTCCCGCCGGAAAACGGGACTCTGGAAAATAAAAAAGGCCCCGTTTGGGACCTGGATCAGCGCACCGCAATTGGCATGAGGGTCAGTCCCTCATGTTGCGATGCGCCTGCCTACTACGAGAATAAGTGCCGTCTTCACGGGAAGTCTCCGAATTTAGCCGGTATTGGTAATCGCGGGTACGGCAAGGGTCAAGCCCAAAATCGACAGGGAGCGCGAATCGATGGCCTCGAATCAAAAGAGCCCGCGCCGGGAAAGCACGAGCCCCTTTGTTCAGCCTTGAGCCGGCGCTTAGCTGCGCGGGCAGGCATCCTTGTAGAGAGTGCCGTCGGACGCACGGTAGTAGCACTGGTTCGGCTCACCGGCGACCTGACCCACAAGCGCGCCGGCAACGCCGCCGACCACGCCGCCCACGATCGCGCCCTGGACCGATCCGGTCGTCACGCCACCGATCACCGCACCGGCACCTGCGCCAATGGCAGCGGTTTCCTGGGTGCGGGTACACGCCGAAACGGCCAGAAGGGACGTCATGGCAATACCGATAATCAAAAGTTTCTTCATTTCTCACAAGCCTCCTGCGACTTTAACTCTGGAGTTCCCTCGCGTTAAAATGCGCTTCGCCGCTTTTGGTTCCGCCGCGAGGGGCCCTTGGCCTTACATGTCTCAACCTGAAGCGAAACTGAACGCCGCTGCACTTTCTTAACCTTTTCCATTTCAGGCGCTTTTTCAAGACTCTATCTGCGCGTCCGTTGCGATAGTCGGCCTGTACCGATGGCCAGCACCTATCCGGGCATCAGGCTGACATCGGAGCGATTCGGGTGTATCGAGATCGGTCCGCCGGTATCCGGACCGCGCGGGGGCGTGGGAAGGTCATGGACGATGAACGAACGACAAGCCTTTGGGGCGGCGGGTTGGCAGGCTGAACTGCGCGCCACCTTTGTACTGGCCTGGCCGCTGATCATCGCCCAACTGGCCCAGAATGCGCTGCTGACCACCAATGTCATCATGCTCGGCTGGCTGGGGCCGGAATTTCTCGCCGCTGCGACGCTGGCCACCGCCTTCTATCACCCGCTGATGCTGCTGGGCGGCGGCATCGTCTCCGCCGTCGCGCCGCTCGCCGCCCAGGCCATCGGCGCGCGCCAGATCCGCAATGTGCGCCGCACCGTCCGCCAGGGCCTGTGGGTAACCCTCGTCGTCGCCGCGCTGCTGGTGCCGATCATCTGGCAGATCCGCCACATCCTGCTCGCCACCGGACAGACCGAACGGCTCGCCGAGATGGCCGAGAGCTATTTGCACATCTCGGTCTTCGCGCTCTTTCCGGCCATCGGCATTTTCGTCTTTCGTTCCTTCCTCTCCGCCGTGGGCACCACCACCATCATCCTCGTGGTCACGGTGATCGGCGTCGTGGTCAACGCGGCCGGCAACTATCTCCTCATCTTCGGCAATTTCGGCTTCCCGGCCATGGGGTTGCAGGGTGCAGCGACCATGTATGTCATCGTCAACCTCACCATGTTCCTGGCCTTGCTGGCCTATGTACTGACCCATCGCCGCTATCGCCGCTTCTATATCCTCGCCCGCTTCTGGCGCCCCGACTGGCCGCGCTTCCGCGAGATCTTCCGGGTCGGCACGCCGATCGGGCTCACGCTGATGGCCGAAGTGGGCATGTTCTCGGTGGCCGCCGTATTCATGGGCTGGCTGGGCACCGACGAACTGGCCGCCCATGCGGTGGCGTTGCAATGCGCCTCGCTCACCTTCATGATTCCCCTCGGCCTTGCCGCGGCCACGACGGTGCGGGTCGGCCTCGCCTTCGGGCGCGGCAACGAGCACGGCATCGCGCTCGCCGGGTGGACCTCGATGCTGCTCGGCATCGGCTTCATGGCCATCGCCTGCTTCCTGTTCGTGACCATGCCGTCGATCTTCGTGCGCCTGTTCCTTGACGCCAGCGATCCCGGCAACTCCGCCGCCCTCGGCCTCGCCAGCACCTATCTGGCCATTGCCGGCCTGTTCCAGATCGTCGATGGCGCGCAGGTCGTCGCCGTCAATGCCCTGCGTGGGCTCAGCGACACCACCATTCCCATGTGGATCGCCCTGTTCGGCTATTGGGGCGTGGGCATCCCGACCGCCTGGTTCCTGGGCGCAGAGCATCGCCTGGCCGGGGTCGGAGTGTGGATCGGCCTTGCGGTGGGGCTCACATTCTGCGCCGTGGTACTCACCAGCCGCTTTACGCTCCGCCGCCGCCTGGGGCTCACCGACCGGCGGCGCATGATCTCGGCCCATTGAGGGCGGCGGGGTTGGCTCCGCCTCAGACCAGCACGGCCTGTTCGGCCATGTCCTCGCTGCCGAACACGCGCAGGTAGCGGGCGATTTCCCTCGGATCGCCCACCGCCTTGGCCGGATTGTCCGAGAGCTTCACCGCCGGGCGCCCATTGGCGCTCGAAACCTTGATCACCAGGGAGATCGGCTTGAGCTGCGGAGTGTTCATCGGTGCGGTGCCGGCAAAATCATTGGTGAGATTGGTGCCCCAGCCAAAGCTCATCCGCACCCTGCCGTCGAAATGCCGGTAGGCCGCCTCGATGGTCTCGATGTCGAGCCCGTCGGAAAAGATCAGGAGCTTGTCGCGCGGATCGCGCCCCTGCGCCTTCCACCAGTCGATGATCTTTTCGCCCCCCGCAATGGCCGGCGCCGAATCGGGCCGGAACCCGGTCCAGTCGGCGACCCAGTCCGGCGCGTTGTCGAGGAACGAGCTGGTACCGAACGCATCGGGCAGGACGATCAGCAGATTGCCATTGTAATAGCTCTGCCAGTCCTTGAGCACCTTGTAGGGTGATTGCCGCAGCGCTTCGTCGCCCTCGGCCAGCGCGGCGGCCACCATGGGCAGCTCATGGGCATTGGTGCCCAGCGCTTCGAGATCGGTGTCCATGGCCAGAAGCACGTTGGACGTACCGGTCAGCGCATCGCCCAGCCCTTCCTTGAGCGCTTCCACGCACCAGCGCTGCCAGAGGAAGGAATGCCGCCGCCGCGTGCCGAAATCGGAGATCTTGAGGTCGGGTAACATTTTCAGCCGCTCGACCTTCTCCCACGTCTTGGCCTTGGCTCGTGCATAGAGCACGTCGAGGGCGAACCGCCCCATGCCGCGCATCGCCGCCCGCGAGCGCAATTCGTTGATGATCGCCAGGGCGGGGATTTCCCACATGGAGGTCTCGACCCATTTGCCATGGAAATGCAATTCGAACTGCCCGTCCCGGGTCGACAGCTCGTAATCGGGCAATTGAAAGCCTTCCAGCCAGGCGAGAAAATCGGGCGAGAAAATCTGCTTGGTGCCGTAAAAAGTATTACCCGCCAGCCAGATCATCTCTTTTTTCGAGAACCGCAGTGTGCGGGCATGGTCGAGTTGCTCGCGCAGCGCGCCCACATCGACCTCCTCGGCCAGCCGCACCGCCGTGGTCCGGTTGGTCAGCGAGAACGTCGCGTCCACGTCCCGGTACAGCCCCCAGATCATCTGCAGCATCAGGAGCTTGTAGAAATCGGTATCGAGCAGCGACCGGATGATCGGGTCGAGCTTGAAGGTATGGTTGAAGACGCGGCGCGCGATATCGGTCTTGGACGAGGAGCTCAACGCAGGTCCACCCCGGCTTCGCGCATGCGGGCGATCATCGCCGCGAGCGATCCGTCCACGTCGATTCCCCGGCTCGCATCGAGCAGCACCGTTGCGGCGAAGCCTTGCGCCCGCGCGTCGATGGCCGAAAACGCGACGCAGAAATCGGTCGCCAGCCCGGCCAGCGTCAGATCGGTAATTCCCCGCTCCCGCAGATAACCGGCCAGCCCGGTCGGCGTCCGGTGATCGTTCTCGAAAAAGGCCGAATAGGAATCGATCTCGCGACGGAACCCCTTGCGGATGATCAGTTCCGCCGAACTCACATAGAGCTCGGGGTGGAACTCGGCGCCCGCGCTCCCCTGGATGCAATGGTCCGGCCACAGCCGCTGCGGGCCATAGGGCATGTCGATTTCCTCATAGGCCGCCTTGCCCTTGTGCTGGCTGGCAAAGCTGGCGTGGTCGGCCGGATGCCAGTCCTGGGTGAGGATCACATGGTCGAAATCGGCCATCAGCGCATTGATCGCCGGCACCACCGCATCGCCATCGGCCACCCCCAGCGCCCCGCCGGGACAGAAATCATTCTGCACGTCGATAACGATAAGCGCCTTGCCGGCCATGTCGATCTCCCTCGCTGATGCGTGCGACCGCACCGATTCAAACCGGGCGGACTTTAAAGCCTTTGCGGCGGAAGTGGAAACCACTTTGGCTCCCTTACGCGATCCCTCTTGACCTGTGCCCCATATTTCGCAACCTCGGTCCCATGACCGACCTGCGCTCTTCCGAACTGCGCGTTGCCGCAGCCCTCTCCGAACACGCCCTGCCCGGCCGCGTGACCGTCCTCACCCAGCTTGCGACCACCGCGCAAATGGCTGCCGACGCTCTTGGCATCGACCTGGGCCGCATCGTCAAGTCGCTGGTTTTCACCGGCGGCGACGCTGGCGAGCCGGTCATGGTGCTGGTGTCCGGCGCCAATCGCGTGCATGAGCGCCGCACCGGCCGCGCCATCGGGTTCAAGCTCGAACGCGCCGATGCGGATGTGGTGCGATCCGCCACCGGTTTTGCCATTGGCGGGGTCTCCCCCTTCGGCCATCTCAAGCCCATGCCGATCTATATGGACGAGGATCTTTTCCAGTACGACACCGTCTGGGCCGCGGCCGGCGATCCGCGTTCGGTGTTCGAAATCGCCCCGCCCGACCTGCAACGCACCACCGCCGCCACCCGAATCGCGGTTACTTAGAGTGTTTCCAGGATAAGTGGGCACCACTTATCCGGTTCGGAGACGCGACAAAACAATGACTTAGAGCGCCTGATCTGATTCAGTCAGATCAGGCGCTCTAACCAACGGATCGACGAGATCCCAATCGGCGAACCGGTTGCGGAACCAGGTCGATTGCCGCTTGGCATATTGCCGCGTCGCGGTGACCGCCCGCTCGATGGCCTCCTCGCGCGTCATCCTGCCCTCCAGCATGGCGGCGATCTCCGGCACCCCGATCGCCTTCATGGCCGGAAGAGAGGGATCGAGCCCGAGCGCCAGCAATTCCTCCACCTCCGCGATCGCGCCCTTCGCCATCATCGCCACGAACCGGTCGGCGATCCGCCGGCGCAGCACCGCCCGTTCCGGCATCAGCACCAGCTTTTCCAGCCGGTAGCCCGCCAGCAACGGCGGCGCGTTTTCCCCCTGATAGGCGCTCAACGGCTTCCCCGTCGCCAGCAGCACCGACAGGGCCCGCACCACGCGCTGCGGATCGGCCACCCCGATGCGTCTCGCTGTCTCGGGATCGCGCGCCGCCAGCACCGCCGCCCGACCCGCGACATCGAGCCCCCGGATCAGACCCTCTGCTTCGGCCACATGACGGGGGTCGACGGGCGGAATCTGCGCGAATCCCTTCGTCAGCGCTTCGAAGTAAAGCCCTGTTCCGCCGACGAAAATCAGCTCCTGATTCAGAACTTCAGCCTCTTGAATCTGTTTGTTCACATCGGCCAGCCACGCCCCGGTCGAATAGCGCTCTCCCGGCGCAACATGGCCGAACAATTCATGCTGCGCCGCCGACAGTTCCCGCGCATCGGGCCTGGCCGTCAGCCGGTCGAGCACGCCATAGACCTGCATGGAATCGGCATTGACGATCCGCGCGCCCGTGCCCTGTGCCCGCGCAATGGCAAGCGCCGTCTTGCCGCTGGCGGTCGGACCCGCTATCAACACCGCGCGCTTTTTTTCGCCTCCAGCCATGGTTTTCGCGTATGTCCGTTCTCGTCCTCGTCGCCAATCCCAGTGAACCGGCGCTCTCGCACAGCCTCGTCGAGGCCATTCACCGCGACACCCATGGCGAAATCAACTGGCTGGCGCAAGGCATCGCCTGCGAGATCACCGCGCCCCGCGCCGCCGATCCGCTCGAAATCGCCCGTGACCGCATCGGCCGCCTGCCCATCGATGCGGCCCATGTGCCCCTCGCCCACCGGCGCAAGCGGCTTCTGGTCGCCGACATGGATTCCACCATGATCGAGCAGGAATGCATAGATGAATTGGCCGATTCTCTCGGTCTCAAGCCGCAGGTAGCCGAGATCACCGAACGCGCCATGCGGGGCGAGCTCGATTTCGAGGCCGCCCTCGATACCCGCGTGGCCCTGCTCAAGGGCCTCGAGCGCCGGATCGTCGAAGAAGTGCGCCGCGAGCGCATCACCCTCGCCCCGGGCGGCCGGGCGCTGATCCAGACCATGAAGGCCTATGGCGCCTATACCGCGCTCGTTTCAGGTGGCTTTACCCTCTTTGCCAACCATTTCGCCAAGCGCATCGGCTTTGACGAGGCGGTGGCCAATGTCCTTGAATTCTCCGCCGACGAAACCCTCACCGGCACGGTCGCAAAACCCATCGTCGACAAGGACACCAAGCGCAGCCGCCTGATGGCCCTCACCGCCGAAAAGGGCCTCACCCCGGCCCAGACCATGGCGGTGGGCGATGGCGCCAACGATCTCGATATGCTGCAGGCCGCCGGCCTCGGCGTCGCCATCCATGCCAAGCCCATCGTCGCCGAACAGGCTTCCGTCCGCATCGACCATGGCGATCTCACCGCCCTGCTCTATCTGCAGGGCTATTCCGACGAGGAGTTCGTGCGCTAAAAGCCGCGCACGACCGCCAGCAGCACCAGCCCCAGACCAGCCACGCCCAGCGCCACGATTCGCATCTGCCCGCTGGGCACGGTGAGCATTTGCGCGATCATCCTCTTCATCTGCTCGGGAAACGCCGCATAGAGCAGCCCCTCAAGCACGATTGCCAGCGCCAGCGCCGCAAACAAATCGCTCATCTCCAACTCCCATTCGGAAAAAATAAGGGCGCGCCCGGAAAAGGCGCGCCCTGTCACTGGATATATGTCCGGCTTACTGGACCGGAGCGGCGTCCGCCGGAGCATCCTCTGGCGTCTCGACCCCGAGGTTCTCGCTTTCGATCAGGCTTTCCAGATCCTGGACCTGGGTTTCGAGATCGACCGCACCCTCGCCCGAAACCAGAGAATCGGTTTCGAGCAAGGCATCGATATCGTCGGAGTCCACCGGCTGTTCGCTCGGCCCTTCGACCCCGATATCGATCGGCATCGCGGTGGGCGCTGAGAATTCCGGCAATTCGCCCGTCGACCCGAAATAGCGGAAGAAGCTCGAATCCGGCGACAGCACCATGGTGGTCCTGCCATCGGCCAGCGCCGTCCGATAGGCCTCCATCGAGCGGTAGAACTCGAAGAAGGACTGGTCCTGCGAATAGGCTTCGGCGAACAGGCGGTTCTGTTCGGCATCGCCCTCACCGCGGATGATCTCGCTGTCGCGATTGGCGGCCGAAACGATCTCGACGGCCTGACGGTCGGCGATGGCGCGCAGGATCTGCGCCTGTTCCTGCCCGCGGGCCCGGATCAGGGCCGCTTCGGCATTACGCTCGGCCTGCATGCGTTCGTAAGTCTGCTGAGAGACTTCCGGCGTGAGGTCGGTGACCAGCACGCGCACATCGACCACCTCAACCCCCAGTTCCACCATGTCGGTGGCCACGAGGTCTCGGGCTTCGCGCATCATCTCGGCGCGCTGCTCGGAGAGAGCAGCGTCGAATTCGCGCAGGCCGTAGACCGCACGCAGCGCCGATTCCAGACGGGTGGCGATACGCTGTTCGGCCAGTTGCAGGCTGCCCAGCACCGATTGACGGAACCGGATCGGATCGGTGATGCGATAGGTGATGAACGCGTCCACGATATAGAACTGGCCGCCCGAAACCTGCAGGCGGATGCGTTCCAGATCGTAGCGCAGGAGGCGCTTGTCGAGATATTGCACGGTCTCCACGAAGTCGGTCGGAATCTTGAAATAGACCCCCGGCTCCTGGATATCGCGAGTGATCTCGCCGAAGCGCATGACGATGGCCTGTTCGCGCTCATTGACCACGAACAGCGAGCTCAGCAGCACATAGCCCACGATGACCAGTGCGACGATGGCAATAATCAGCCTGTTCATTGCTGGTTACCTCCCACGCCCTGCGAGGGCGTTCCCGAGCTTCGCAACTCCGGCAATGGCAGATAGGGGATCACCCCCGAGCCCTGCCCGCCTTCGAGCAGCACCTTTTCGGTTCCGCCCAACACGTCTTCCATGGTTTCGAGGAAGATGCGCTGGCGCGTGACTTCCGGCGCGTTGCGATATTCGTTGTAGATGGAGACGAAACGGGCTGCCTGACCCTCGGCCTCGTTGATCACGCGGTCGCGATAGGCTGCGGCCTCTTCGCGGATCGCCGCGGCCTGGCCTCGGGCGCTGCCCAACAGGGTATTGGCATATTGCCGTGCTTCTTCCTGGAAGCGGTCCTCGTCCTGAAGAGCCCGCTGCACTTCGTCGAACGCGTCGGCCACCTCGGCCGGCGGCGCGACGTTTTCGATCGAGATGTTGGAGATCGTCACGCCCACCCCGTAGGAATCGAGGATAGTCTGGGTGATCTGCTGCACCTCGATGGCGATGCCGGCACGGTCGTCACGGAACACGTCCTGCGCCGTGCGGCGTCCCACCACTTCACGCATCGCGCTTTCCGAAGCCTGACGCACCATGTCGTCCGGGTTTCGCACATTGAAGAGATATTCACGCGGGTCGGAAATCCGCCACAGGATCGAAAAGCTCATATTGACGATGTTCTGGTCGCCCGAGAGCATCAGTCCATCGCTGGTGGCCGCATTAGTGCCTGATCCGACGCGGGTCTGGTTTTCCGTGGTCGAGGCGCGTTCGACGCGCTCGATCGGCCACCAATGGAAATGCAGGCCTGGATTGGAGAATTCGTCCTTGGGCTTGCCGAACAGCAATTCGACGCCGATTTCCTGCGGCGCGATCGTATAGATCGATTGCGAGGCCCAGAACACCAGCCCCGCCGCGATCACCCCGACGATGATCCAGCGGCTGCCGCCGGGGATGTTGCCGCCCCCGCCGAATTGCTGGCGCCCGCGCGCCAGTATGTCTTCCAGACTGGGAGTATTGTTGCCACCGCCCGGCCGACGTGGCCCGCCGCCTCCGCCACCGCCCGGCGCCTGGCCCCAAGGGCCTCCGCTGCGGGTGCGGCGACCGCCCCTATTGTCTTCCCACGGCATTTGGTCCCTTTCGGTTTGTCGTGAAAGTGCTTTTGTCCATGCCGGTTTATAGGGAACCCCAGCGCCCCGATCAATCGAAACCCGGCGCTAGATTGCCGCGCTTACGCTATGGTGAACGCCTGCGCCGCTCATACACCCGCACCACGAACCCTGCGCTGTCCCGTTCCCCCGGCACCACATCGAGTACGTCCCGCCCCTCCCAGGCCGCCGGATCGATGGCGGGGAAGAAAACATCCGCCTCGGGCGCGGCGTCCACATGGGTGATATAGAGCCGGTCCGCCAGGGGCATGGCGCGGGCATAAATCTCGCCACCGCCATTGATGAACACCTCGTCCACCCCGTCGCGCGCCGCGATCTCCCGTCCCCGTGCGATGGCCGCATCGAGATCGGCATGGACCTCCACCCCATCCGGGGCATAGCCGCTTTGCCGCGTCACGACGATATTGGCGCGGCCCGGCAGCGGCCTGCCGATACTCTCGAAGGTCTTGCGGCCCATGATGAGCGGCCGGCCCATGGTGGTGCGCTTGTAGAAGGCAAAATCACTCGGCAACCGCCAGGGCAGATCTCCCGCGCTGCCGATGGCGCCATTGCGCCCCACCGCGGCGATCATCGCGATCCTGATGCTCATGCGGTCCCCGCCAGCCTTTCGAGCTCCGCCCCGCTCACCCGGCACACCGTCCACTCCTCCTGCATCACCGCCCCCTGCGCTTTATAGAAGGCGATCGACGGCGCGTTCCAGTCCAGGACCCACCATTCGAACCGCCCCAACCCCTCGGCGATGCAGCGCCGGGCGAGATTGGCAAGCAGCGCCTTGCCGATCCCCTTCCCCCGCTGCTCGGGCTCCACATAAAGGTCTTCGAGCCAGATGCCGTGCCGCCCCTGGAAGGTCGAAAACGTATAGAACCACAGGGCGAACCCTACCGGCGCGCCGTCCCATTCGGCGATGTCGCAGAACACCCTCGGCGTTTCCCCGAACAGATGCTCGGCGATTTGCCCGGCCGTCGCCTCCACCTCATGGCCCAGCTTTTCATACTCCGCCAGCTTGCGGATGAAGCCATGGATCAGAGCCTCATCCCCCGGCGCCGCGCTGCGGATGGCCGTGGTCACGAACCCGCCCTGCGCTCAAGGAACAGCCCTTCGAAGACGGGGCGCCCCGATACCCCCCTCATACCGAGACCTTCGCCTTGATGTGCGGATGGGGATCATAGCCCACGATCTCGAAATCCTCGAAGGCGAAATCGAAGATCGAATCCCGCCTGGTCTTTATCTCCAGCCGCGGTAGCGGCCGGGGCTGGCGCGCCAACTGGGTTTCGGTCTGCTCGAAATGGTTGTGGTAGATATGGGCGTCCCCGAAGCTGTGGACGAAATCGCCCACCTCCAGCCCCGTCACCTCGGCCATCATATGGGTCAGCAGCGCATAGGAGGCGATGTTGAACGGCACCCCGAGAAAGATGTCCGCCGAGCGCTGGTAGAGCTGGCAGGAGAGCTTGCCCTCGGCGACGTAGAACTGGAACAGGCAATGGCAGGGCGGCAACGCCATCGCGTCGACTTCCGCCGGGTTCCAGGCCGAAACGATGTGCCGCCGCGAATCCGGCCGCGTCCGGATCTGCGCGACCAGATTGGCGATCTGGTCGATATGCCGCCCGTCCGGCGCCGGCCAGCTGCGCCACTGGCTGCCATAGACCGGCCCGAGATCGCCGTTCTCGTCGGCCCATTCGTCCCAGATCTTGACCCCACGCTCCTGCAGCCAGCGCACATTGGTGTCCCCGCGCAGGAACCACAGCAGCTCATAGATGATCGACCGGATATGCAGCTTCTTGGTGGTCAGCAGCGGAAAGCCCGCGCCGAGATCGAAGCGCATCTGGTAGCCGAACACCGAACGCGTGCCCGTACCGGTCCTGTCGGCCCGGTCGACACCGTTCTCCATCACATGGCGCAAAAGGTCGAGATATTGCTGCATGCCCTAGATGTAGCCTGATTCCAGGCTGGTGGAAGCGCCAATCCGATCTTTGCAGACCTTTGTATCGCCCTCAGGGCGCCAGCGTGGTGGAGAGATATTCGATCACCGCCCTGGCCTCGTCGGTCTCGGTGTTGGAGGTCACCATGATCTGGTAGAAGCGCACGGCCTCGTCATAGGTATAGGTCCGCTGCAGCACCATATTGGCCATGTGGCATTCGGTGCACACCCGCTTGGTCAGCGCTGCGTGCCGGCCGGGCGGAAAGGGCGCCGCATTGGCGTCGGCAGGATCGAGTTCCTCCTCCTCCGCTGCCGGCAGATCGGCGGTTTCGGCCTCATTGGTCTGGGCCTGTCCCTGGAAGGCATAGACCGCCGGGCCGGTTGTGAAGGCGAGAAGGGCGAGGAGCGGCAGGATGCGGGGTCTCATGCGTCTACTCCAACGGTGAACCGAAGTTTTCATACATATATTCCGGCCAGCGATCATGATGGTAGATGAACAGCTCATGGACCAGCGCCGTCAGCCTGCGCACCGCAGCCCCCTGGCTGCCGCTCTTGAGCCTGAGGCCCACCGAAACCACCGATTTATGGTTCTCGCAGACGAGATCGAACAGGTCGGGATCGACCCGGCGATGCGCGGGCAGGTCCGGTGAGGTCCGCCCCTTGAGATAGGCCCTCACCTCGCGATAATGCCGCGAGCGGGCGGGAATGTTGTGGAGCACATCCTTGAACACGATGGCGTTGCGGCCGGCATTCCAGTGCACATGCATGCGCTTGCGGTTGAGCCAGACGAAATCGAATTTGCGCTGGTCCGGCTGGGCGTTGAAGCTCTTGAAGATCCCGCGCTGGACATAGGTCTGCAAGGCGTCGGGTATGGTCATCTGTTCCATTGAGCTGTGGCCGGGGCGCAGGCCCCGGCCCTCCCCTGTCAGTGATAATAGGACATGACGCCGGGCTCGACCTTGCCCAGGAAGCCGGGTTCGTATTCGTCCCGGATCCAGAACTCGCGCTTGGCCTGGCAGTTGATGACCGAGGGCAGCCCCTCGTTCTGGGCGATGTCGTAGGCCCGTTGCAGGGCCGGCAGGAACTGGTCGGGCGAGGTCACATATTCGCCATGGGCGCCCAGCCCTTCCGCCATGCGGTCATAGCGGACGCCTTCCTGGAAGAGGTGCAATTGCGCACCGCGCGGCAGGTCGCGATTGCTGTACCAGGTGCCCCAGGAATTGTTGTTGTAGACAATATTGATGACCGGCAGGCGGTATTTGGCCTGGGTTTCGATCTCCATGCCGGTAAAGCCGAAGCCGGCGTCCCCGGTGATGCAGACGATCGGGGCGCCCTGCGCCGCCGCCTGTGCGCCCGCGCCCAGCTGCACCCCTGCGGCCACGCCGACCGCATAGGCCACGTCCGGGCCGATCGAGGCGAACTGATACGCCCCGTTGACCACCTGCCCGGGACGATGCGCCTGCAGGAAACGGCGCGTATAGCGCGCGATGCCGAAGCCGCCGGACAGCACGGTCGTCTGCTCGGGCGCCAGATCGCCATTATAGAGGAAGTCGCTCAATTCCTTGGCGATGACGGCAGGATGCACCGCTTCGGAATAGCCGCGGCCCATCTCGTAATAGGACTGGTTCTGGTCGGCGAAGGCCCGGCGCGCGGCGTCGACCTCGTTGAGCCAGGAGGTCCTTTCCGCGCTCCTTGCCCGATCGGCCAGTTCCTCCAGCGCCAGCTTCTCGCACGAGAAGATGCCCACATCGACCGGCAGGTTGCGCCCCATATCGCCCGCCTCGGGCTGGATTCGCACATAGCGAGTGTCGGGCCCGAAGGCGAATTCGCCCACGGTCGGCATGCAATACTGACCAACCAGGAATACGAGATCCGCGCTGGCCAGCGCATCGGGAGCGGCATGGGCGGAAAGGGGATGATCATGGGGGAACTTGCCCATCATGGGCCCGGATTCGACGACCGGAATATTGGCCTTTTCCGCGAACGCCTTGAGCGCATCCCACGCTTTTGCATAAAAGACGCCGGTGCTCGCCACGATCATCGGCCGCTCGGCCTGATCAAGCAGTCGCAGGGCGGCCTCGATATCGCCGGCGGCGGGAGCCGGCCGCGAATCGGTCCGGTAGCGCGCCACGCTGCCGTAATGGCCGAGATCGGCTTCCCCTTCGAACTGGTGGTTCGACACTTCGCCGGTGAAGTCGATATGGACCGGGCCGGGAATGCCCGTCTTGAGCTGGCGGAACGTGTAGCCGATATATTCGGGCAGCCTGTGCGGGGTGATCAGGCGCTTGCCGTATTTCTTGATCCCCTCGGTCAAAGGCTGCTGGTACATCACCTGGATGCCCTGCTCGGTATCGTCCTGTTCCACTCGCATGTTGCTGGCGACCAGCAGCATGGGCGTGCGGCAGGAATTAGCCGCGGCGATTCCGCTGATCATGTTGGTGAAGCCCGGACCCTCGGTGCCCGATGCGATGGCGATTTCCCCCGTCGCCCGCACGAAGGCGTCGGCCGCATGGGTCATCGACCCCTCGTTACGGCCGGAATAGGACGGGATGTTATGGTCGGCGATGGCGTGGATGACGTTGTAATTGCCCGGGCAGCAGAACATCGCCTTGACGTCCTCGAGCGCGCAGGCCCGGCCGAACAGATTGGCCCCGGTCATGGGGAACTGGATATCGGGCAGCGGTGCCTGGTCGCGATTGGCGATTTCGTCGGGAACGACGAGCCGCGCCGCCTCGTCCCCGGCCTCCTGGGCACCGGCCGCGCCGGCCAGCATGGGCGAGCTGGCCGCGGCGCCCGCGCCCACTGCGGCAAATTTCAAGAAGCTGCGCCGGGACGGATTCGCAGCGGTATTTCCCTCCTCCGGGCGTGTATCGATCGACATGGGTTCCTCCTCCACAACAGACGATCTCCTCCTGGCCCCCGATCGGGTGCCGTGACCGATGAGAGAGGCCGACTCCCGGGCGGTCAACCGCGGCCCCGGACCGAAAGGAAAGAAAAATCGGCGTCTTGGCGGCGATGGGTGGGAAAGGGAACATTTGCGCCTCCACGATGTCCCCAACCGCACCCAGGCCGATCGGGGCCCTGTGCAGAACGGCCCTTTATTTCTCCGCCACGCCCTCCTATATTAGGCGTGCTGGCAACGGCTATGGCGATAAACTGTCATCGTAATAAACCCATCGGACCCGGGGGCAGTACCCGGCGCCTCCACCAAAACCCTCTTTTTCCAGAGGACCTTATGGGGGCGAAACAGGATCGACGAGGGCGTAAAGGGTGAGCTTTCGCTCGGCATTGTACCACCGTTATCGGGCTAACCTTATAGTTGCAAACGACAACTATGCTGAGGCACGTCTCGCTGCGTAAGCAGTGCGATACCTCGAACTAAAGCCCTGATTCTGTAGCAGGGATCAGGCGGGGTCCGCAGGCACCTGGCAACAGAAGCCTGCATCTCCTTTTGCTTGAAATCTCTCGCCAGTTCAGGCTGTTATGGGGGCCGAAGATTCTCACCCTCCAGCCCTAGGGAGCCGCCCTCGATGGCCCAAGACCATATCCGCTACGACATTCTGGCCCAGGAAGCCCTGCGCGGCGTCGTACGGAAGGTGCTGGGCGAAGTGGCCCGCACCGGCCTGCCCGGCGACCATCACTTCTTCATCTCCTTCATGACCCACGCCCCCGGCGTACGCCTGAGCCAGAAACTGCTCTCGCAATATGAAACCGAGATGACAATTGTCCTCCAGAACCAGTTCTGGGACCTCAAGGTTTCCGAAACCGGCTTCGAGGTCGGGCTCTCCTTCGACAACATTAACGAAGTGCTGTTCATTCCCTTTTCGGCCATCAAGGGCTTCTTCGACCCCTCCGTCCAGTTCGGCCTCCAGTTCGAGGTCGCCGAGCCCAAGCCGGGTCTCCGCCCGGTGAGCGATGCCGACGCCGAGCCCGAGGAAACCACCGAACCCGACGCCGAAGAAACCGCCGACGCCGATGCCGCCAAGGGCGAAAAGGTCGTCAGCCTCGATTCCTTCCGCAAGAAATAGCCCCGACCCCGCCGCGAGCCCTTCCATGCGCAAGCGTTCGCTGACCATTTCCGGCCACCGCACCTCCATCGCGCTCGAACCCGCCTTCTGGGATGCGCTCGAGCGCATGGCCGCGTCCCGGGGCCTCACCGTGCCGCAGCTTATCGCCAGGATCGACGAGGAGCGCGCCGAGCCCAATCTCTCCTCCTCCCTGCGTGTCGCCATCCTCGGCTGGGCGCTGTCCGAGCGCCTATAGTCCGTCCAGTTGCAGCGCCCCGGGCGGCAGGATGGTGAAGGACGGGCTCTGCGGCGTGGGTGCCGGAGCCGGATTGGTGGCGGGAGCGTCGAGCCCGCCATTGAGCAGGGCCTCGATATCGTCGAGCAATTGCCGCGTCTCGTCCGATTGCAGCGAATTCTGTTGCTGCTCGAGCAATAATTGCTCGGCGGCCCGCCGCGCCTGCTCTTCCATCAGCCGCGCCTGTTCCTCGGCCGCCGCCTGCTGCCGCGCCTCCTGCTCGGCCCGCAATGCCTCCAGCTCGTTGAGTTCGAGCTCATAGGCCTGCATCTGGATGGCGTCCACCATGGGCCCGATATCGAGGCTGCGAACCGGATCGAAGATCGAGCCGGATACCCCGACCCCGAGCCGGCCGGTGGTTTCGGTGATGAGCCCATTGCCCGCCAGCATGCGCGTGAGCCCGAGGGTCCATTGCGCATCCAGATCGCCGTCGCGCAGGTCGAGCGATCCCCCGCCGACCAGGCGCGCGCCGGTGCCGCCGATGGCGAGGTTGGAGACGCGCAGCCGTCCGCCGATCATGCTGGCCAGCCCGCCCGCCTCATCGGCCCGGAACGGCCCCGAGGCCAGCGCCATGGCCACCAGCGCCTCGAAATCGTCGGGGGCGATGGCCACCAGATCGTCCACATCCGCCGCCGCGTTGAACACCGATGGCGACAGCCCCTCGATGCGCAGGTCCGCGATGGAAAAACTGCCCTCGCCATTGAGGGTCGCCGCGAGACCGTCAAAGCTCTCCCCGCTCGCCTGGAACTGCGCCCCCAGGGTCAGCGTGCCGCCCAGCACGTCGCCCGCCACCTCGGGCAGCACCGCATCCAGCCGCACCCCGTTGAGGGTAAAGCGGCCCGAAAGGCTCTTCGAGGCGACGGTCGAGCTGCAGCACAGCGTCGCATCCAGTTGCACCGTCCCCCCGCCCATTTCGCCAAACAGCCCGCGCAGGCCATTGTCCTCATTGCCCCACACATAATCGAAGGCCAGGGCTTCGATCAGCCGCTGGTCGTCGGCATAAAGCGCCGGAGCGGTGATCGAGACACGCCCGCGCGTCTGGCGCGGCGACGCCCCGATATCGACGGGCCCGTCCGGCCACAATCCGTTTCCCCCGTCGATCAGCGCCGCCGGACCGGCCAGCATGGAGGCGAGGGTTTCGATATCCAGCGCCTCCGCGGCCAGCGCTCCGGTCACCAGCGCGCTGTCCCTTTGCGCGGCATAGGTGATCTGGCCGGACAGCGCCCGTTCTCCGCTCAAGGCCGAAATGGCGTCGAACTGCACACTCTCCCCGCCGATAAAGCTCACCCGGGCGCCGCCTTCGAGGGCCGGAAACCATACCCCCCGCGCGCCGCTCAGCAGCCCCAGCGCCGCCCCGTCCTGGAAGATGAAGGCGGTTTCCCCCTGCCCGCGCAGCGAGACCGGGTTGGAAAAATCCAGATTGCCGGAAAAATCGATCCGCTCGCCGCCGCCCTCGATCGAAAGATCGGCCTCCATCAGCCCGCGTGGATTGCCGAAGACCCGCGCATTGGTGATGATCCCGTCCTCGGCCAGCATGACCTCGGGCAAGCCCATCTGCTCGAAAAGCTCGCTCCCCCGATCCGCCGCCAAGTCCAGCGTCACCCCCAGCGCTTCCCGTCCCAGCCCGAGCACGCCCCCCGTCATATCGAGCGTGAGGGCAAGATCGAGCGCCCCCGCCATACCCTGCAGCACCGCCGACTGGATAGTGTCGCGCCCCGGCGCCTCGAGATCCACATCGAGCCGCGCCGGCAGGCTGCCCAGCACGGCGCGCCGCAGCGGCGTCCCTGCCGCCCCGATGCCCGGCACCAGGTCGAGCGCCCGCGCGCCCTGGGCGATGGTGAGCACCCCCTCGCCCGAAACGACCGGCGCGGCGAGGCTTCCGCTCGCCTGTGCCTGCCCGTCGAACCCGACCCCGCCAAAACTTTGAAGGGCGACCTGCTCGAACGCCATGCCCGCCTCCGACCACGCCGATACGAGGTCGAGTCCTTCCAGCGGCAGGCCGAGCGCGAAGGCGTGCTCCACGGCGAGCGACAAACGGCCCTGCGGAAAGCTCAGCCCGAACGCGCCGGCCGGATCGATTTGCGGCATCAACGCCGCCAGCGCCGCGCTCTGCCCCTCGGTCAGCGCCGAAAGCCCGACATCGAGATCGAGCGAGGGCGTCGCCCCGAACCGGACATCGCCGGATACCGCATGGGTGGTGCCGTCGAGCGTCGCCACGCCGTCGACCAGGCTCAGCCGGTCATTGACCAGTTGCACGCGCCCATTGAGCGACCCCGCCATGCCGAACAGCGGATTGCCATCCTGCGGACGCTTCCACAAAAGGCTCAGCGCATCCAGCCGCGGCGAGGCCAGGGCCAGCGTTCCCTCGAAGGCCGGCCATCCCGCCGCGCGGGCCAGCGTCCCGGTGAGCTTGAGCGTCGTGTCCCCCGACAATCGCCCGGAAAATTCCTCGATCTCCCACGCCACGCCATCCGACCGCGCATCCAGCCGCACATCGCGCATCGACACGCCGCGTACCCGCAATTCGTTGATGCTTATCGCCAGTTGTGCGCGCAGTGCGGGGATCAGCGGCTCGGGCATTTCACCAAGCAGCCGCAGCGCCGCATAGGGTTGGAGACTGTCGTCGGGAATGACTTCCCCCGGCAACAGCGTCACGACGCCGCCCGAAACCGTCGCCTCGAAGCCGGGATCGGCGCCCAGCGACAGCGCCGCGCTGCCGGTCAGCCGCGTGGTCGGCTGGTTCTCATCGGGCAAAAGGGTGAATTCGCTCAGCGTGACCGCATCGAGGTCCGCGGTCACCGGCCCCTGCAGCAGCAGGTCGCCAACCACCGTTTCGCCGCCATCCTCGGCAAACTGGCGATAGGTGAGGTTGCCGGAAAAGTGCGGCGCGTCGCCGGTGCGCAACAGGCCCTCTATGGCCGCCGAGAACGGCCCGCCCACCGGCCGCAATGTCGCCGAGAGCTGCATCGCGCCGGCCTCGTTCATGGCCGAAGTGGCAAAGGCAACGGCGTGGACGGTCTGTCCATGGGTCAGGGTGCCCTGCAGCACGAACGGCCCCCGCAAGGCTGTCATCTGCATGCGGCCGGTAAAGTCGCGGCTTTCCCAGCGCTCGCCGCTGCGCAGGTCGACAAGCGATACCGTGCCGCTCTCGAAGCGCGCATTGGCGATCGAGACATTGGAGACCGATGCCGTTTCCGCCAGCGTGATGGGAGTCCGCATGGCTCCTGTTTCATCAATGGTCAGGCTCAGTTGCGGCGCAAACAGCCGCAATTCGGTGACGGTGAACCGGTCGCGCAGAAAGTCGATCAGCGAAAGGTCCGCTTCGATGAGATCGGCGGCGCCGATCGGGGCCGCCTCCGGGCCGATCCGCACATGCTCGAAATGCATGCGCGGCTGGGGCAGAAGGACGAAATCCATATCCCCGTCGATCGCCACCTCGACGCCCAGCGCTGCTTCCGCCATCTGTTCCATGCGGGGCTTGTAGGCGTTCCAGTCGATGAACCACGGCACGACGAACGCCCCGCCCAGCACGAGGATCAGCAGCATTCCGATGGCGATGTAGATTCGATTGGCCAAGCCTTTGGACCCTGGAGCTAAATCACGCGGACCTTAGGCAAAACCATCCACCGCGTCACCCGGCATTAGCCATTGTGAAGACGAGATTTTCGCGTCCGCGTCAAGAAAAAGGGCCGGGCTTGCGCCCGACCCCGATCTGCCTTCTATTCGGCGTCCGGTTTATTGGACGGTGCCGATCGACCAGAAATTGGTTTCGCCCGAGGAGTCGTCCACCCCGTCATTGTCGGTGACGACCCAGCCTTCGCCCGCCGCGTCGATGGCAAAGCCTTCGACCTTGTCGAGCACATAACCGTTGAGGGCCAGAAGGTCGGGGATGAAGTCGCGGACTTCTTCCTTGGTAACCACCGGCAGGTCCGAACCCAGCTCGGCCGCGACCAGTTCGGCAACCGGCACGCGGTAGAGCTTCTTGAGCTGCGCCTTGGCCGCGATCTGGTTGTCGCGTTCCACGATATGGGCATAGTCGCCCGAAATCGTGATTTCCGACAACCCGACCCAGGCGCCTTCGGCCGGAGCTTCGAGCGGATAATGCACCGCGCCCCACTCGCCCGTCGAAGGCTTGTAGGAAACGAGCTTGACGAGGCCAGCGGCATCGTCACCCCATTCGCGCTGCATGGCGATCCAGAGCACCATGTCGTCGCCTTCGCCAACCGGGCTGATGCCTTCGGCGCCAAAGCGCTTCTGGCCGGCCAGGAGGGCTTCGGGGAACGCCACTTCCTCAACGATCGCGCCCTCCGCGTCGACCCGATAGAGGGCGTGCGGAATATCCTTGTCGGCATCGCCTTCCGAGGCCAGCCAGAAGCCACCCTGGCCGTCGAGCGCGATGCCTTCGAGGTCAAGCGCCTCGGCAGCAGCACCGTCACGAGTGACGAGAGTCGCCTTGGTGATCAGTGCAGGGCTCTGGGTCGCGTCGATCGTGTAGATCGAGGGCATCAGCGAAAAGAACGAGTCGCTGATCGCATAGAGCTTGCCGGCTTCGTCCGCATCGGCAACGAGGCCCGAAAGCGCGGCCCAGCCGATCGGCGTGCCGTCTTCATTGAGCGCCGACATGATCTGCGGATAGGCAGGGGCTTCCACGTCCTGACGCTCGAAGATCATGACGTGCGCGGGAGCGCCACCATCGGCCGAAACGTCGGTTTCGTTGGCGGTGACATAGAGGTTGCGCTCGGGGATCGCCAGCGCGCCTTCGGGGCCGATGCCCGAGGGGATCGACTGGATATATTCAGGCTCACCGCCCGTGTCGCGATAGATGGCGACCAGCGAGGCGCGTTCCTGGTTGACGAAGATCAGCGTCTCGTCGCCCCAGAAGCCCACTTCCATGCCTTCGGGCTCGATGCCCTTGGCGTCCGAACGCCCTTCCGGATAATGGCCGAGTTGCGCGGAAATATATTCCATCGACACGCCGCTCTCATAAAGCTCGGTGCCGTCCTTGTGGAAAATGGTGAAGCCGCGCGAACCGCCTTCGTAGTCGCCTTCGTTGGCGATCACAACGCGGTCGTTGTCCAGCCACTGGATGGCGTCGGGCTCGCGTACCACGCCCTCGACGCTGTCGGTGAACGACAGCTGGCCGTCTTCTTCGGTGTCGATGCCGGCAAGGTCGACCGACCCGGCCGAGAAGTGGTTGATCACTTCGCCCGTGTTGCCGTCGATGATGACGATGTGGTTGTTTTCCTGCAGCGTCACGGCGAGTTCGTTGGCGCTGTTGAAATCGGTATATTCCGGCTCGGCGTCTTCACCGGCCACGTCGGCAAGGCCGGCCAGTTCGGTCACGCGCAGGCTGCCGCAATCGGGCGTGCCATCGGTCACGTCGAGGAAGGTGACGTTGCCGCTGGGAAGCTGCGGGATGATACCGTCGTTGAAGTCCTCGTCGCGCTGGTTTTCCATCGAGATGGCGATCAGCGAACCGTCGGCGTTGCGGGCGATGGCATCGGGCTGGCCGCCCAGATCGCACTGGGCTTCGACTTCGAGCGTCGTGATGTCGACCACGGCCAGATAGCCGGTCGGGGCGGTGAAATCGTCGGTGGTGTCGACGCTGACCAGCGCCTTGTTACCGATGACCGAAACCGAGGTCGGCCCACCTTCGAGCTGGACGAACCCGCCTAGCTGCGGATTGGCCGGATCGGTGATGTCGATGAACCCGACCCCGCCCAGCAGCGCGTTGGAATAGACCAGCGTCATGCCGTCTTCGGTCGCGGTGATGATCTCGGCCGAATTCTCTTCGGCTTCGATATCGGGCGTGTTGAGCGCCACGGGAAAGCTGGCGATGCGGTTGAAATAGGTCTGGGCGTGGGCGGGCAGCGCCGCACCAGCCAAAAGCCCGGCCGCCAGAGCGGCAAGAACATATGATTTCTGCATGGAAATCCCCAAGCGTTCAAAAAAGACGCGCTTGCCTATAGGCGCCGCCCACAACACTTCTGTGACGGCGGATTTGCCGCCCCGCATATACTTTTGCCCGCATCGGACCTATATACTGCGCAGGAGAACAAAAAGAGATTCGTCAAGAGCTGATGTCGGCCGTACCCCCGCACCGCCCCCAAGGACCGATCACGTCCCAGTTCGCCACGCGCGCGCCGGACTATCTCGTCGGACTGAACGCCGAACAGCGCGAAGCGGTGGAAACCACCGAGGGCCCGCTGCTCGTTCTCGCCGGCGCGGGCACGGGCAAGACCCGCGTGCTCACCACCCGCATTGCCCATATCCTTGCCTCCCGCCTTGCTCGTGGCAGCCAGATTCTCGCCGTGACCTTCACCAACAAGGCCGCCCGCGAAATGAAGGACCGGATCGGCAAATTGGTCGGTGCTTCGGTCGAGGGCATGCCGTGGCTGGGCACCTTCCACTCCATTGGTGCCCGCATCCTGCGGCGCCATGCCGAACTGGTCGACCTGCGCCCTGATTTCACCATCCTCGACACCGACGACCAGATCCGCCTCATCAAGCAGCTTCTGCAGGCCGAAAACATCGACGAGAAGCGCTGGCCCGCCCGCCAGTTCTCTGGCATGATGGATGGCTGGAAGAACCGGGGCCTCTTGCCTAAAGACATCTCCCCCGCCGATGCCGGCTTTTTTGCCAATGGCAAGGGCCAGAAGCTCTATGCCGATTATCAGGCGCGCCTCAAAACCCTCAATGCCGCCGATTTCGGCGACCTGCTGCTCGAAGGCATAAGGCTGTTCAAGGAGAACCCCTCCGTCCTCGCCGAATATCACGACCGCTTCCGCTACATGCTGGTCGACGAATATCAGGACTCCAACACCGCCCAATATCTCTGGCTGCGGCTCCTGGCCCAATCCCGCGACGGGAAGACCAGCGCCAATATCTGCGTCGTCGGCGACGACGATCAGTCCATCTATGGCTGGCGCGGCGCCGAGGTCGACAACATCCTGCGCTTCGAAAAGGATTTTCCCGGCGCGAAGATCATCAAGCTCGAACGCAATTACCGCTCGACCTCCAATATCCTCTCCGCCGCCTCCCACCTCATCGCCAACAATGAATCGCGGCTGGGCAAGACGCTGCAGACCGATGTGGGCGAGGAAGGTGAAAAGCTCGCCGTCACTTCCGTTTGGGATTCGGAAGAGGAAGCCCGCCAGATCGGCGAACAGATCGAGCAATATCAGCGCCAGGGCGACCGCCTCGACGACATGGCGATCCTCGTCCGCGCCTCGTTCCAGATGCGCGAGTTCGAAGAACGCTTCATCACGCTGGGGCTCAACTACCGCGTCGTCGGCGGCCCGCGTTTCTATGAGCGCAAGGAAATCCGCGATGCCCTGGCCTATCTGCGCATCGTCGCCCAGCCCAATGACGATCTCGCCCTGGAGCGTATCGTCAACACCCCAAAGCGCGGCCTGGGCGACGCCACGCTGCAGGTCGTTCACGACACCGCCCGCGCCGCCAACATCCCGCTGCTCGCCGCCATTCGCGAACTGGTCGAGACCGAGGAGCTCAAGGCCCGGCAGCGCACCACCTTGCGCGAACTCGTGCGCCAGATCGACGATTGGGCCCTGCGCCTGCAATCGATCCCCCACCACGAGCTGGCCGAGCAGATTCTCGACGAATCCGGCTACACCACCATGTGGCAGAATGACAAATCCGCCGATGCCCCCGGGCGGCTGGAAAACCTCAAGGAACTGATCCGCTCCATGGAGGAATTCGACAATCTCGGCGGTTTCCTCGAACACATCGCCCTGGTCATGGACCGCGATTCCGGCGAGGCCGAGGACGCGGTCTCGATCATGACACTGCATTCGGCCAAGGGCCTCGAATTCGACACCGTTTTCCTCCCCGGCTGGGAGGAAGGGCTCTTTCCCCACCAGCGTTCGCTCGACGAAACCGGGCTGGCCGGCCTCGAGGAGGAGCGCCGCCTCGCCTATGTCGGCATCACCCGGGCCCGCAAGCGCTGCCGCATCTCGCTGGCCCAGAACCGCCGCATCCACGGCCTGTGGCAGTCCGCCATCCCTTCGCGCTTCCTCGACGAATTGCCCGCCCATGTGGTCGAGGTCACCGATACCGGCTCGTCTTATGGCGGCTATACCTATGGCGGCCGCGCCGCCACCCGCTTCGACCAGCGTGATCCCTTTGAAAGCGTCTATGAAACGCCCGGCTGGCAACGCGCCCAGCGCCAGCAGCAGACCCGCAAGGGCCCGGGTCCCCTGACCATCGAAGGCGAACTGGTCGCCCGCTCCTCGGGCCCTTCCGCCGCCTATGGCATCGGCGAGCGCGTCTTCCACCTCAAATTCGGCTACGGCACCGTCACCGCCACCGAGGGCAACAAGCTCTCCATCGACTTCGAAAAGGCCGGCCCCAAAAAGGTTCTCGACAGCTTCGTCAAACGCGGATGAGCCGTTACCGCAGCTTGAGCGAGGAGAGCCCGATCAGCGCCAGCACCATGGCGATGATCCAGAACCGGATCACGATCTGGCTTTCGGTCCAGCCCAGATGCTCGAAATGATGGTGGATCGGCGCCATCTTGAACACGCGCTTGCCGGTCAGCCTGTAGCTGGCCACCTGCACGATCACCGAAACCGCCTCGAGTACGAACAGCCCGCCCACGATCGCCATGACGATCTCGTGCTTGGTCGCCACGGCGATGGTTCCGAGGGCGCCGCCAAGCGCCAGCGAGCCTGTATCCCCCATGATGATCTGGGCCGGAGGCGCGTTGAACCACAAAAAGCCCAGCCCGGCCCCGATCAGCGCCCCGCAGATGATCGATAGCTCTCCCGTGCCGGGCACGAAGTTGAGGAACAGATATTCCGAATAGACCTGGTTGCCGACCAGATAGGCGATCAGCCCGAAGGCCGCGGCCGCGATCATCACCGGCACGATGGCCAGCCCATCCAACCCGTCGGTGAGGTTCACCGCATTACCCGCGCCCACGATGACGAAAGCGCCGAAGACGAAGAAGAACAACCCCAGATTGATAGCAAGGTCCTTGACGAAGGGCAGCAGCAGCGCATTGGCATAGCCCTCGGGCGCCTGGCTGGCGATGATCACGCAGGCCACCAGCGCGATCACGCTTTCGATGGCCAGCCGCGGCTTGCCGCCGAACCCCTTGTGGTTCTGGTGCTTGACCTTGAGATAGTCGTCATAGAACCCAACCAGCCCGAAGCCGGTGGTCACCAGCAGCACTGCCCACACATACATGTTGGACAGGTCCGCCCACAAAAGGATCGAGACCAGCGCGCCCGAAAGGATCATCAGCCCCCCCATGGTGGGCTTGCCCTTCTTGGTCAGCAGATGGCTCTGCGGCCCGTCCTCGCGGATGGGCTGGCCCTTGCCCTGGCGGATGCGCAGCGAACTGACCATGCCCGGTCCGAACAGGAACACGAAGAACAGAGCCGTGATGATCGCCCCGCCGGTTCGGAAGGAGAGGTAACGGAAGACGTTGAAGACCGGGAGTGTGTCTGCGAACTGTTGCAGGAAATAGAGCATGGAACCGGCTGACTGCCTCTAGCTTGGCGTGGGATATTGCGCGCGTATCCGGGCCACCAGCGTGCCCAGCTTTAATCCGTTCGATCCCTTGATCATAACTGAGTCGCCCGAGGCAAGCGTTTGCAAAACGTCTCCCGCGAGATCGTCCACATCCTGTGTCTGTGCGGCCACAAGCCGGGGTGGCAGCGCTTTGGCGAGATGGGTCATATGCGGGCCGACCAGGAACACCAGGTCTGGCCGCGCCGCCAGCACCGCGTCACGCAGTTCGGCATGATACCGGTCGGCAGCAGCACCCAGTTCGCGCATGTCGCCCAGCACCAGAATCCTGCGCCCACCCGTAGACGGCAATTGCGAGAAGACATCCAGTGCCGCCCGCATCGAGGCGGGATTGGCGTTGTAGCTCTCATCGATGAGGCGGATGGGACGGGCGGGATCGCCCAGCAGGAACGCCGCTCCCCGGCCTTCCGGCGCGCCCTGGATTTCGAGCGCGGCCTGCGCCGTCCCCGCATCGGCGCCCAATTGCCGCGCCACCAGCAGCGCCGCCACCGCATTGGCCAGCATATGCCGGCCGGGCGTTGAGACCGAGAACGCAAGCTCCAGCCCGCCGCCTGCCAGCCGCGCTCGCCCCCCACCATCCGTCGCCACGTAATCGGCGATCCGCATATCGGCATGCGGATCGAACCCATAGGTCAGCGTCTCGATGCCCGCCGCTGTCGCTGCCTGTTGCAGCCGGTCGATATGGGCATGGTCGCGCCCCAGAATGGCCATGCCGCCAGCCTCCAGTCCGGCGAAGATCTCCGCCTTGGCATCGGCGATCGCGTCTTCGGAGGCAAAGAATTCCAGATGCGCCGGGGCCACCGTGGTGATCACCGCCACATGCGGCCGCACCAATTGCGACAGCGGCGTGATCTCCCCGGCGCTGCTCATGCCGATCTCGAACACCGCGAATTCCGTGTCGCTGGGCATGCGCGCCAGCATCAGCGGCACGCCCCAGTGATTGTTGAAGCTGCGAATCGAGGCATGGGTCCGGCCCGAGGCCTCCAGCGCCGCCCGGATCGCCTCCTTGGTCGAGGTCTTCCCCACGCTCCCCGTCACCGCCGCGATCCGGGCCCGGCTGCGCGCCCGGTTGAACCGCGCCAGCCGCGTCAACCCTTCGAGCGGGTCGTCCTCGATGACGATCAGCGGCAATCCCGCCAGCCCCTCGGCGCGCTCCCGCGACACCAGCGCCGCTGCAGCTCCCGCTTCGATCGCCCGGGCGACGAAATCATGCCCGTCGAAATTGGCGCCCCGGATCGCCACGAACAGCGCCCCCCGCGCGATCTCGCGCGAATCGATGGAGATCGACGAGACCGCATCGGCGGTGACGCCCTCCGCCACGCCTCCCGTCGCTTCGATGATCTCGGCAATCGAATAGAGCGACATCACGATCCTCACGCCTCGAACGCGGCGCGCACGACTTCATGGTCGGAAAAATGGTGCTTGGTCTTGCCCACGATCTGATAATCCTCATGCCCCTTGCCCGCGACGAGCAGCACATCTTCCGCGCCCATTTCGGCAATGGCATGGCTGATCGCTTCGGCCCGGTCGCCAATTTCCGTCGCCTCGGGCACCGCGGCGAGAATTTCCGCCCGAATCTCCGCGGGGTTTTCGGTGCGCGGGTTGTCGTCGGTGACGATCACCCAATCGGCCAGCTTGCGCGCCACCGCGCCCATTTGCGGGCGCTTGCCCCTGTCCCGATCGCCGCCGCACCCGAACACCACGATCAGCCGCCCTCCGGCGAAAGGCCGCAGAGCCTCCAGCGCATTCTCCAGCGCATCGGGCGTATGGGCGTAGTCGACGAACACCGCCGCCTTGCCCCGCTCCGCCACCAGCTCCAATCGCCCCTTGGCGCCCTTAAGCGTTTCGAGCGCCCGGATGGCGGCCGCGTTCTCGACGCCGGTCGCCATGGCGAGCCCCGCCGCCACCACCGCATTGTCGACCTGGAACCGCCCCACCAGCGGCAGCAGGAATTCCATGGGTTCGCCCACCAGCTTTCCCCGTACCCGCTGCCCGAACCCCTCGCTCTCGACGCTCTCGATATCGATATGCGCGCCGCCAGCGCCCACGGTGAACACCGTTGCGCCGCGGTCGAGGGCCGCGAACATGAACGGCATGCCCTCCCCGTTCTCCGCGTCGATCACCGCCGTCGCTTTGGCGTCGATCAGTTCGCGAAACAGCCGCAGCTTGGCGTCGCGATAGGCCTCCAGCGTCTGGTGATAGTCGAGATGGTCGCGGCTGAGATTGGTGAAGGCCACCGCCGAAAAATCGATCCCGTCGAGCCGGTGCTGGTCGAGCCCGTGGCTCGACGCCTCGATGGCCACATGGTCCACGCCTTCCGCCTTGAGCTGCGCCAGCGTCCGGTGCAGGGAGAGCGCATCGGGCGTGGTCAGTTCCCCCGGCACATGCCGGTCTCCAACCATCAGCCCCAGCGTGCCCAGGCTCGCTCCTTGGATGCCCGCCTCGGCCCAGATCTGGCGCAGGAACGACACCACCGAGGTCTTGCCGTTGGTGCCCGTCACCGCAACGCATTGGGCCGGCTTTGCCCCCGTCATCCGCGCCGCAGCCAGGGCATAGGCCGCCCGCACATTGTCGACCACCACCACCGGCACGCCGGGATCGCTCGGGGGCGCCGCATCTGTCACCACCACGCTCGCCCCCCGCCCGATGGCTTCATGGGCATAGAGAATGCCGTGCCCCCGAGCGCCGGGCAGAGCAAAGAACGCCTCGTCCTTGCCGATCAGCCGGCTGTCGGCGTTGAGGCCTGTGATCTCGATGGCCGGGATAGCGGAATTGCCGGCGAAGCCTGACAGGACGGTGGTCAGCGAAAATGACAAGGTCCGTTTCTCCCTGAGCGGCTCAAAGCCCGATTGGCGCGAGCTGTTGCACCCGCAGGCCAGCCGGCACCAATCTCGCGTCGATCAGCGGATCGAGATTGGGCTGCACGCCGAGCATGGGGGCCACCCGCGCCACGATGCGTCCCGACATCTCTCCTGCGTTCCAGCCCGCCGTCCGCCCCGACTGGGCGTTTTCCGCCCGGGGCTCGTCCACCAGCACGATCATCGCATAGCGCGGATCGTCGAGCGGGAAGGCCGAGGCGAACAGCGCCAGGCTCTTTTCGCTCGAATAGCGGCCGTCGACAACCTTTTCCGCCGTGCCCGTCTTGCCGCCCCAGCGATAGCCCTGCGCGATGGCATTGGCCCGGCTGCCCGAGCCTTCCGTGGCGTTGAGCCGCATGAGATAGCGCATATAGTCGCTGGTCTGCGCCGACACCACCTGGGTGGCATCGGCCATGGCCTCGGCCTCGGTGCGCGGAAACAACGTGGCGCCAGTGAGGTAGCCGCCATTGACCAGCGCCGAAACCGCATCCAGCATATGCAGCGGCGTGACGCTGAGCCCGTGCCCGAACGAGGCCGTCGCCGCGCCCACTTCCGAGAAGGTGTCCGGAATGGCCGATCGGGTCACCTCCGGCAGTTCGATCTCCGGCGCGCCCTCGAACCCCATGCGGGTGAGAAAGGCGCGGAAATTGTCCTTCCCCATGGCCTGCATCATCTTGATGGTGCCGATATTGGAGGAATATTTATACACCTCCGGCACCGAAAGAATGCGGTACTTGCCGTGGAAATCGCTGATCGTATAGCGCCCGAACCGCACCCCGAACCGCGCGTCGATCTGGTCGGTGATCCGCACCGCCCCGCTGTCGAGCGCTCCGGCGAAGGTGATGGTCTTGAAGGTCGAGCCCAGCTCGAACTTGGCCGCCGTGATGCGGTTGAAATGCCCTTCCTGCAGCATGCTGGCGGGATTGTTCGGGTCGAAATCGGGCAGCGAGGCCATGGCGACGATCTCGCCCGTGCGCACATCCATGATCGCCCCGGCCGCCGCGATCGCCTGATAGCGCTCCATGGCGTCGGCCAGTTCGTCATGCAGCACGTGCTGCACCCGCAGGTCGATGGAGAGGTTGACCGGGGTGAGCGCGCTGTCCCGCGCCAGCCCGAGACTTTGCAACAGGGCGAGATTGTCGTCGTCGAGGTGCTTTTCGATTCCCGCGATCCCGACATTGTCGATATTGACCGCCCCCATGATGTGGGAGGCGACCGAGCCACCCGGATAGAACCGCCGGCTTTCCTCGACAAAATCGAGCCCCGGAATGCCCAGCCGCATGATCCGCTCCTGGATGGCCGGGGTCAGTTCGCGCGCCACCCATACGAAACCCTTGTCACCGGTGAGGCGCTGGCGCAGCCAGGCGGAGTTGAGATCGGGGAGGACGGAGAGGATCGCCTCGGCCGCTTCGTCCACGTCGAGAATGCGGCGCGGCTCAGCAAACAACGACGGCACGCGGATATCGACCGCCAGCTCGATCCCGTTGCGGTCGAGGATGGGGGGCCGCGACGCCATGATCGCCGCCCGCGTCTGTCCCTCGATCGTGGTGTCCACTTCGATATTGCCCAGCCAGATCAGCCGTCCGCCCATCACCGCGAACACCAGCGCCACGAACACCATGGCCCAGCGGATGCGCGCGCCGGTCAGGTTGCCGCGCGCCTTGCGCGCGCCCTCGAGCGCAATGGTTTCCTGGTGGGTCGTTATGGCGCTCACAATATGCCCTCCAGCAACGACCCGATCGGGTCTTCCCCCGCTTCCACCGTTTCAAACAGCGCATTGAGCGCGTCGGTATCGAGCCGCTGTATCGGCCGCATGGGTAGGTCCTCGAAATGGCCGAACTGCCTGGCCTTGGCCACTTGCAGGTTGAGCACGTCATTGTGCCGGTCGATGATCGGCTGAATCTGCGTCGGCTGGTTGAGATAGGCCCAGTCCGCCTTGAGAATGGAAAGCGCCGCCTGCTGCCGGGTGATGCTGCGCTCGATGCTCGTGATCTCCTCGGCGGTGAGCTCGGCAAAATGCTTTTGCGAATAGACGGCCACCACCGCCAGCACCGTGAGCACGGCGAGGATGAGATTGAGGCGATGGAGAAACCGGCTCATGCGGCGCCCCGCGTGAAGCCGGGCACGCCCAGCCCGCTCGACAGCACCGGCCGGGCCGCCATGGAGGTGCGAATGGCGCTGCGCAGGGTTGCCGAGCGCGCCCTGGGGTTGCGCGCCATTTCCGCCGCGCCGGCCCTTGCCGCCTTGCGCACCGGCGACCAGCGCGGTTGCGCCTGCGCAGCTTGCGGCAAATGCCGCGACTGCGGGCCTGCCGTCTTGGTTTCATCGAAGAAGCGCTTGACGATCCGGTCTTCGAGCGAATGGAAGGTCACCACCGCCAGCCGCCCGCCTTCGGGCAACAGGCGCTCGGCGGCGAACAGCGCCTCGACAAGTTGGTCGAATTCGCGGTTGACCGCGATGCGCAGCGCCTGGAAGGTCCGCGTCGCCGGATGCGGCCCGCCGGGCTTGCGCCCCACGGTCTTTTCGATGATGCGGGCAAGCTCCAGCGTATCGGAGATTTCGGTCTCGGAGCGCGCCGCCACGATCGTCTTGGCGATCCGGCGCGAGGCCCGCTCCTCGCCATAGGCGAAGATCAGATTGGCCAGTTCGGCCTCGCTCAACCCGTTGACGAGATCGGCGGCGCTTTCCCCCTCACCGCTCATCCGCATGTCGAGCGGCCCCGACCGCATGAAGGAAAAGCCCCGTTCTGCAAGGTCGAGCTGCATGGAGCTGACGCCGATATCGAGCACCACGCCATCGACCGCCGCCCCTTCGGCTGCGTCTTCGAGCGCGGAGAATTCTCCTGCAAAGAAGCGGAAGCGACCGGGAAACTGGGCGGCAAGTGCGTCGGCGAACGGAGCAACGCTGGGATCGCGGTCGATGCCGACGACGCTGGCCCCCGCGTCGAGCAGGGCGCGCGAATAGCCTCCGGCCCCAAACGTGCCATCGATCACCACCGCTCCGTCGAGCGGAGCGAGCGCACCGAGCACTTCGGCCAACAGCACCGATTCGTGTGGGGATTGCGGCTCGCCCATATACTCAGATACTCGCACCTGGCGCCCACGGACAGCGGAGGGATACGCCGGACTAGACGTGATAAAACTGCGGATTGCTCCAACTTGAGCCAGATTGCACCGCAGTCTTTAAGATTTTGTTTCCCAAACTGCGTCCTGTGCGAAGCGCGCAGGGAAAACGACACCAGTTGACCTGTAAGCCGGGTTCTGTAGGGCCGAAGGCTGGGCCTTCGACGTGGCGACCATTCATCTGGGAACCGCATCGCTGCGGTCCTCCTGCAACCAACCCGGACGACAAGCCGTGAAAACGCGGCCGAGGCGAGCCTCCATCGTCCCTATTCGGTCTTGCTCCCGGTGGGGTTTACCATGCGGCCTCCGTTGCCGGCTGCCCGGTGCGCTCTTGCCGCACCCTTTCACCCTTACCCGGACCTGCCGGGCGGTTTGCTTTCTGTGGCACTTTCCCTGGGGTCGCCCCCGCCGGGCGTTACCCGGCACCGTGTTCTCATGGAGCCCGGACTTTCCTCCACATCGCGAGATGCAGCGGCCGCCCGGTCAACTGGTGTCGCCCGATGTAGGGCGCGCACCCATGGGCGGTCAAGTGGCAGGACTGGCCAACAGCACGGGTCGGGTACCCCGCGCCTGCGTCACCTCGCGATAGGCGGTGTTGATCGAGGCCATCTTGGCTGAGGCCAGCCCCATCAATTCCTCGGGCACGCCCTTGGCAACCATGCGGTCCGGGTGATGCTCGGAAACCAGCCGCCGATAGGTGCGGCGGACCTCCTCGTCGGTGGCATCGGGCGCCAGCCCCAGCACCGCGTAGGGATCACGATGCCCACTGGGCAGCAGCACGTGCTGGGCGGCGATCTGCTCGAACCGTACGGTATCGAAGCCGAAAATATCGCTCACCGCCGCCAGATAGGCCAGTTCCTCCTCATGGACCAAACCATCCGCCGTCGATATCTCGAACAGCGCATCGAGCACGTGTTCCAGCGTCGCCGGGGAATCCGCAAACAACTTCCTGACCTTTCGCGCATAGGTATCGAAACCAGCCACATCCTGTTGCGCCAGCGCGAAAAACCGGTCGAGATGCTTATCGGCCCCTTCCGGTATATCCACCAGCCGGTGAAAGGTGATCACCTCCCGGCGGCTCACCACGCCATCGGCCACTGCCATCTTGGCGGACAGCGCGACGATCGACATGGTGAAGGCCGCGTCGCGCCCGCCGGGCAGCCAGTTGTCCGGATCGAAAATGCTGGCCAGCCCACCGGCGAGGCCAGTGCCGTCCGAAAAGGATCCGAGAAAATCGGCGATCTTCTGCCAAAGCGACATGGCAATTTCCCTGCTGTCGGGACTCCGCGCCCACCCGGGGGCGGCCAGAAAGCGCAATAAGACAATGATGGGGAGCATTAGCGCGATTCAAGGAAAACGGAAATGCCCCGACGGATACCCCAACCTGCTTCGGCTAGCGGCCCGGCCGGCGCCCTTCAGTCATAGACGAAGCCGAAGGGGTTGTCCGGCTGCGGACGCTGCACGGTGACGCGGCTGTCATTGGCCTGGAGCTGGTCGGCATAGACCCAGATCACCTGCCCGCTCGGGCCTACGATCTGCACTAGGCCATCGGCATTGGGCTGGTTGGACGTGTAGGTCTCCGACGTGGTCACCAGCGAGCGGCGCTGTTCGGGGCTCATGAATTCCGTCTCCGGCGCTGCACCGGCCACTGCCGCGATGGCGTCATAGTCCACCACGTCCGGCGCGCTCGTCGGCGCCACCAGCCCTTCCGGGCGCGGCATGGGACGCGGCGGCTCGCTCACGGCGACCTCGACCGCTTCGGCCGGCGCTTCCGGCTCCGGCACGGCGACAGGTTCGGGCTGCGGCGCAGTGCGGGCGATTTCGGGCACGGTGACCCCGCCCAGCGGACGGCCATCCACGGTCACGATCGGGCCCTTGGGCACTTCCGCTTCTGCGGACGCCTCGGGCACCACCGGGAATCCGGCACTGTCGACCACCCGGTTCGGAGCCGTCGCCGTCCGTTCCTCCACCTCGGTTTCCGCATCGGCGGTCTCGACCTGGGTGACGCCGGCGGCATCCGGCCCGTCCTGGGATTGCAGCGCAGCCGTGCTCACCGCGCCGATCAGCACGGCCAGCATCACGCCCGAAGCTATGGGTTTGGACAGCATGTCGTTCAAATCCTTGCGGCCGAAAACCGGTTTGCCCCCGCATTACCGCACTCATTACCACTGAAAATGGCGGTAGTTTGGTGAACGGGAGATGAAAATCCCCGGCAAGGCCTGAAAGTTCTTGCATTTTGCAACACCAGACTTAAGCAATTGCTCATATTAGGGGCAAAAGCTCAATCTGGAGGAGTATCATGGGCCAGTTGGACGGAAAGACAGCCATCATCACCGGGGCCGCGCGCGGCATCGGTCTCGCCTTCGCCCGCGCCTATGCAGCCGAGGGCGTCCGGGTCGCCATTGCCGACATCAACCTCGAAGCAGCGCGGGAAGCCGCGCGCTCGATCGGAGAGAGCGCCGTCGCCGTGGCACTCGACGTCACCGACCAGGCCTCGATCGATGCGGCGGTCGCCGACGTGGAAGCGCGCCTGGGCGGCATCGACATTCTCGTCAACAACGCCGCCCTGTTCGATCTCGCCCCCATCGTCGAGATCACCCGCCAGAGCTATGACCGCCTCTATGCCGTCAACGTCGCCGGCCTATTGTTCATGATGCAGGCCGTGGCCAAATCCATGATCGCCCGCGGCAAGGGCGGCAAGATCATCAACATGGCCAGCCAGGCTGGCCGGCGCGGCGAACCGCTCGTCGCGGTCTATTGCTCCACCAAGGCGGCGGTGATCAGCCTCACCCAGTCGGCGGGGCTCGACCTCATCGCCCATGGCATCAACGTCAACGCCATCGCCCCCGGCGTCGTCGAGGGCGAGCACTGGGACCACGTGGATTCCCTGTTCGCCCGCCATGAGGGCCTCGCGCCGGGCGAAAAGAAGCGCCGGGTCGGCGCCACCGTGCCCTATGGCCGCATGGGCACCGCCCAGGACCTCACCGGCATGGCCGTCTTCCTCGCCACCCCGGCCGCAGACTATATCGTCGCCCAGACCTACAATGTCGATGGCGGCAACTGGATGAGCTAGGCCGGGCGTATCCCCAGCAGCCGCGCCAGCGCCAGCACCAGGTTGGAGCGGTTGAGCGTATAGAAATGGAACTCGGTCACCCCGGAATCGAGCAGTTCGGTCACCTGCTCGGCCGCCACCGCCGCGGCCACCAGCGCATGGGTTTCCGGATCATTGTCCAGCCCCTCGAACCGGTCCGCCAGCCATTGCGGGATCAAGGCGCCGCAGCGTCCGGCAAACCCGCTGATCTGCTTGAACGAATGGATTGGCTGGATTCCCGGCACGATCGGCGCCGTGATGCCCGCCTTCTGCGCCCGCTCCACGAACCGCCAGTAATCGGCGTTTTCGAAGAACATCTGCGTGATGGCCCGCGCCGCGCCCGCGTCGAGCTTGCGCTTGAGATTGTCGATCTCGGCGTCCCAATCGAGGCTCTGGGGATGCTTTTCCGGATAGGCGGCGACCGAAATGTCGAAATCGCCCAGTTTGCGGATGCCCGCCACGAGATCGGCGGCGTTTTGATAGCCCTCGGGATGCGGCGCAAAAGGCTGGCCGACGCCCGCCGGCGGATCCCCCCGCAGCGCCACGATGCGGCTCACCCCGGCCTCGGCATAGCCGCGCACCACATCGTCGACTTCGGCCCGCGTCGCCCCCACGCAGGTGAGATGCGCCGCAGCCGGCACCCCGGAGTCCGTGGTGATCCGCGATACCATGCGCAATGTCCGCTCGCGGGTCGAGCCCCCTGCCCCATAGGTCACCGAAACGAAACGCGGCTTGAGCGGGGCCAGCCGCGCCAGGCTGTCCCAGAACCGCTCTTCCATCGCATCGGTCTTGGGCGGAAAGAACTCGAAGCTCACGGCGATTTCGGGCAGCCGGCTTTCCGGCTGACGGCTCAAACGGTTCTCGGCCCGTGTCGGTCCCACTGTGGTCTGTTCCTTCTTGCTTGATCGTTCAGGCCGCCTGCGCGAGCACCCAGAGGCACACGGTCAGCCCATCCTCCGCCCGCGGCGGAAACTGCCTTGCGTGGTGGATGTCGAGCCCGGCATTGCGCCCCCACACTTCCATCTGCTGGTCCGAAAGACCCAGGCGGCGATGCGCCTGCTCGCTGCGGAGGAATTCATGGTCGTGGGGCGCGAAATCGACGACGACGATGCGCCCGCCCGGCCGCAGGCACGCCCCGGCCCGGCCCAGCGGCACGCCGGGATCGTCGAAATAGTGCAGCACCTGATGCAGCATGACGAGGTCGGCCGAGCCCGCATGATCGGCGAGGTCGGTGATGTCGCCCAGCCGCACCTGCGCGTGGTCGATCTGTTCGGCATCGAGTTTGGCCCGCGCCAGCGCCAGCATCTCGCGGCTGGAATCTAGTCCCACCGCCCGGCGGTAATGCCCGGCCAGGAGTTCCAGCATACGCCCGGTCCCGGTGCCCAGGTCGAGGAAGCTCTCGACCTCCCCGCCCACCGCCGCCAGGATGGCCTCCTCCACCGCCGCCTCGGGCACATGCAGGCTGCGCAGCCGATCCCAGTCCCCGGCGATGGTGCTGAAGAAATCGGCGGCCCGCTGACGTTGCATGGCGCGCAGCGCCGCCAGCTTGTCGCGGTCGCCGCGCAAGGCCGTGGCATCGGCGTCGATATGGGAGACGATCCAGTCGTTGAGCGCCCCGCTCGCCGCCTCGCGATTGAGCCGGAAATAGGCCCAGGCGCCCTCGGCATGCCGCGTCACCATCTCCGCATCGGCGAGGAGCTTGAGGTGCCGAGAGACGCGCGGCTGGCTCTGGTCGAGGATTTCCGTCAGGTCCTTGACGCTGAGTTCGCCCTGCGCGAGCAACGCCAGAATGCGAAGCCGCGTGCTTTCGCCCGCCGCCTTCAATATCCCGACGATGTCCTGCGGTTTGCGCACTTGCGGCGTCCCCGGTCATGATCATTCCAGAGACATAAAGATATCTTTATATGACCTGTGTCAACCGCCAACTGCGTCCTTGTGGCGTTCGGCCCTCACGCCACGGCTTCTTCCGAAATTCGCCGCCGGAAGGAATGCGACCGCCACAGCTCGAAGATCTCCGAGGCCTCCTCCTCGCTCAGCGCCTCGAAGCGCCGGCGGACGTTCTCGATGTCGAGCCGGCTCGGCATGTCCCGCCAGGGCAGCACCGTCACCACCGCCTGAAACAGGTCGGCATCGAGCCCGATGGCGCGGGCCGCGACGGTGAACGCCACATAGTCCTGCATTGCCAGCCATTTGACGATGATTTCCGGACGCACCTCCAGCAGCATGGTCAGCCCGGCCGCCGTATGGTGGCCATAGCCGAACCGCGTGAACCGGTGCAGCGCCTTGAGATCGAACCGCCGCCGGTCGGCCAGGGCCTTCACCTGGTTCCAGGCCAGCTTCCATTCCTGGGCGGAAAACCCCGCCTGGTTCTTGATGCGGTTATAGACCACCGCTTGCACGCGGGACGCCGTCACCCGGCCATCCTCCCGCGCCATCAGGCCGAGACTTTCCAGCGCCCTGGCCCCTATGGCCGAGACTTCCGCCCGCAGATGCGGCCAGTCGATGTCGGAGCGGCTGCGCAGCATCTGGGCCAGCGCCTCGCTCTGCTGGGCGATCACCGCGATCTTTTCGATCGCCGACCGGCTCAACCGTGCCTGCTCGTTCTTGAGCAGCCGCGTCACCGAGGGCTCCTGCCCGAAGGCGACGATGGCCTCGCCGACCCGCGACGCCAGATCCCTGCGGCCCGCGATCGCCACCCGATGCGCCTCGCTCTGATGCTCGGCGATCTCAATCAGGTCGTCATCGGACAAGACGGTGGAGAATTCGAGCAGCGGCTCGGCCACCTCGATCACGTCATTGGCAAGACGCAGCACCACCGATCCCGGCGCGCGTTCCAGTGGCGCCAGCAGATTGGCCACATGCGAGCGCGCCTCCACCTCGACGATATCGGCCAGTTGGCACAAGACCTCGTCGTATTGAGCAACCTGCTCGTCGTCGCAGCGATCCGAAACATAGGAAAACAATTGCGCCAGATTGCGGATCAGATGGTCGCGTTCCGATGCATCGGAATCGCCGTTCAACACCCTGAAATTGGCAAATGCCTTCAAAGACTCGCGCGCTTCGCTCATGTCAGTCTCCCCGGCAACCGCCGTCTGATGGCCCACCGTGCCAGACCTCCCTTTTCGCCCCGCTGAATGGGACAGGGTGTATTTGATTAAAATGCGCTTCAATCGCACCAACGCGAAGCGGCCCGGCTTTGCCAAGCCGGGCCGCTCCTCATTCTTGGAAAAAGAGGCTCGCTATTCGGCGGCCGAAATGGCGGCCGGACGCTCCTGCTTGCCGGCCGCGATCGCGGCCCGCACGCCCGCCCCATATTCCGGATGGACCTGGTCGAACAGCTTGCACTGCCGCTCGATGATTTCGTCCGGCACGCCCCCCATCGCCGCGGCGATATTGGAGAACAACCGCTTCTTCTGGCCATCGTCGAACAGGTTGAACAGCGCCCGCGGCTGGCCGAAATCGTCATTGCCCTCGCGGTGATTGTACCGGTCGGCATCGCCCGAGATCTTGAGCGGCGGTTCCTGCACCGACTTGTCCTCGGCCGGGCCGCCAAAGCTGTTGGGTTCGTAATAGGCGTCCGGATTGCCGGTCTTGATGCCGCCGAAAACGTTCATCTGGCCATCGCGGTGATAGTGGTGCACGGGGCGGCGCGGCGCGTTGACCGGGATGGACTCGTAATGGGTGCCCAGGCGGTAGCGATGCGCGTCGGCATAGGAGAAGACCCGCGCCTGCAGCATCTTGTCGGGCGAATGCCCGATACCCGGCACGATATTGGACGGCGAGAAGGCCGCCTGTTCGATCTCGGCGAAATAATTGTCCGGATTGCGGTTGAGCTCCAGCACCCCGATCTCGATCGGCGGGTATTCCGCATGCGGCCAGACCTTGGTGAGATCGAACGGATTGTAGGACGTCTTTTCCGCATCCGCCTCGGGCATGATCTGGACCTGAACCGTCCAGCGCGGATATTCGCCACGCTCGATACCGCCGAACAGGGCCTCCTGATAGCTCTCGCGCGTCTTGGCGATGACCTGCTCGGCTTCCTCGTTGGAGTGGAACTTGTGGCCCTGCTGGGTCTTGAAGTGGAACTTCACCCAGAATCGCTCGCCATTGTTGTTCCAGAACGAATAGGTATGCGAGCCGTAACCGTTCATGAACATGGGCGCGATCGGCAGGCCGCGATCCGACATCAGGATGGTGACCTGGTGCAGGCTTTCGGGCGAAAGCGACCAGAAATCCCACATCGCCGTCGCCGAGCGCAGATTGGTGCGCGGGTGGCGCTTCTGGGTGTGGATGAAGTCGGGGAACTTCAGAGGATCGCGGACAAAGAACACCGGGGTGTTGTTGCCCACCAGGTCCCAATTGCCTTCTTCGGTATAGAACTTGAGCGAAAAGCCGCGCACGTCGCGCTCGGCATCGGCGGCGCCCATTTCGCCGGCCACGGTGGAAAACCGCAGCAGCAGCGGGGTTTCCGCACCCGGCTGCAAGGCCTTGGCGCGGGTATATTTGGAGATGTCGCCGGTGATCTTCATCGTGCCATAGGCGCCCCAGCCCTTGGCATGGACGGCGCGCTCGGGAATGCGCTCGCGGTTCTGGTGCGCCAGCTTCTCGATGAGCTGGTAATCCTGCATCAGCACCGGGCCGCGCGGACCCGCGGTGATCGAATTCTGGTTGTCCGAGACCGGCGCGCCGGCGCTGGTCGTCAGTGTTGGCCTGTCAGACATATGAGACCTCCTAGTTTGTATTGATTCTAAACTGATAAGCGTTTTTACCCCTCTTGCGCCGATTAATCAAATTGATAAAACTATGCTTGAGGATAAGACAATCTAATCAAGGCGCACTCATGTCGGCCATCACGCTCCGCCAGCTCCATTATGCCCGGATCATCGCCGAGGAGGGCCATTTCGGCCGGGCCGCCGCGCGGTGCCACGTAACCCAGCCCGCCCTCTCTCAGCAGGTCAAGCTGCTTGAGGAGCGCTGCAATTCGGCGATCTTCGACCGCAGCGGCAAGGCCGTAGCCCTCACCCCCTTCGGTCGGGAATTCCTCGACTACGCTACACGGGTGCTCAACGCCGCCGCCGAACTCGAAGGCTTCGCCGACGCCTCGGCGGGCCGTCCCGCCCGGCCCTTGCGGTTCGCGCTCATCCCCACGGTAGCTCCCTATCTCCTGCCCGAGATCCTGCCCGCTTTGGGCATCGCGCTGCCCGAGATCGGTTTCGCGGTCAGCGAAGGCAAGACCGATCGGTTGTTGTCGGGGCTTGCCAAGGGCGATTTCGACCTGGCGCTGATCGCCACCGAAACCACCCGGTCCAACCTCACCACCGTGCCGCTCTTTGCCGATCCCTTTGTGCTGGCCACTCCCCGGGGCGCCGACTTCGAGGACCCGGTCGCCCTGTCCGACCTGCCCCGCGATGAGGTGCTGCTGCTCGAGGAAGGTCATTGCCTGCGCGATCAGGCCGTCGATGCCTGCGCGCTGAAACCTGACCTGCAGGGCCGCACCTTCGCCGCCACCTCGCTCGCCACCATTCTCGAACTGGTCGCCAATGGCTATGGCGTCACGTTGCTGCCCGCCATCAGCCTCAAGCGTGAGGAGCAGAACCGGCGCATCGACATCCACACCCTGCGCGCGCCCGGCGCCGGCCGGCTGCTGCGGCTGGTCTGGCGCGCCGGCTCGCCCTATGAAGCGCTGTTCCGCCGCATCGCTGCCATCCTCACTGAAGTCGGCGAGGCAGCCCTGCGTACCGATCTCCGCCTCGCCTAGGCCGGTCGGGGGTCCCGTCCCCGCGAGCGGAACGAGCCGACCGAGAAGATTGCGAGCGACAGCCAGATGAGCGCAAAGCTCACCAGCCGCGCCGGGCTCAATTCTTCCCCGAACAGCACCACCGCTGAAAGGAACTGCATTGAGGGCGCGATGTACTGGAACATGCCAATGGTCGAAAGCCGCAATTGCCGCGCCGCGAAGGCGAACATCACCAGCGGCACCGCAGTCAGCGGCCCGGTCATGACCAGCAGCATGGTGGTGAAAGGATCGGCATAGAAATCCGGGGCCGGCCCGGCCAGCAGATAGCCGATGTAAACCACGCTCAGCGGCACCAGCACCGCGGTCTCGATCCCCAGCCCCGCCGCCGAACCCACATTCACCGTCTTGCGCACATAGCCGTAGAACCCGAAGCTGAACGCCAGCGCCAGCGCCACCCAGGGGATGGTGCCCAGCCCCACCGCCTGGATCAGGATGGCGACCACCGCCACGCCGATGGCGATCACCTGGGTCCGCGTCAGTTTCTCGCCCAGGAACACCATGCCGATGGCCACGCTCACCAGCGGATTGATGAAATAACCGAAGCTGACTTCGAGCACATGCCCATTGCCCACCGCCCAGATGAAGATCAGCCAGTTGCCGGCAATCAGAACCGCCGAGAGCGCCAGCGCCAGCACCGTCCGCCGGTCCTTCAGCGCCGCCCGCACCTCGCCGAACTGCCCGCGCATCCACAGGATCGCCACGACGAGCACCAGCGAGAACAGGATGCGATTGGCCACCACACCGGCCGGATCGACATGCTCGAGCAGCTTGAAGAACAGCGGCAGCACGCCCCACAGCGTATAGGTGAACAGCGCCGCGATCACCCCGAGACGCACATTGTCGTCCGGCCCGACAGGCCGGGAGGACCGCACGCCCTTGGCAGCGGGAGCGCCTTCGATCGATGTCATGGATCAGAACCTTGCTGGGCCAACTAGGGCTTAAACTCTACCGGCGGGTTTCCATCCTGGCCAGCCACAGTTTGTGATCGACCCATCACCCCCCGTTGCCTTCGCCCCCGGTCAATGTGGCGAGGAATTCGAGCAGCAGCGGGTTGAACAGGTCGGGCCGCTCCAGATTGGGCAGATGCGCCGTCCCCTCGATCACCACCGCGAAGGCGTTCTCCATCTCCTCGGAGAGGTCGTCGTGCCGGTTGACCACATGGGGAAAATCGAGATCGCCGGCGATGAGCAGGGTCGGCGTATCGATATCGCCCACCGCATCCCGCGCCGGTTGCACCGGCTCCTGCCGCGTCAGCCTGGGCTTGCGCAAGATGGTCCCGTTCATCGCCTTGAACAGCGCCCGCACCGGATCGCCTACCCGCCCGCTCTCCGAGAGCGGCCCGTCGAGCCAAGCATGGGCGTCGACGGCATTCATCGCGTCGACGTCCCCGCTCTCCTCCACCGCCTCCATGGCGTGGACGATGGTCATGATCTCCGGCGGCAGCGCCGGGGGCCTCGCACCGGAAATCGAGGTACCCATCAGCACCAGCCCGGCCACCCGCTCGGGATTGGCCAGGGTGAAATCGATGGCCAGCGCCCCGCCTATCGAGGCGCCGACGACCACCGCCGCATGGATTCCCAACCCGTCGAGCACCGCTTCGAGATCCTCGAGGGGGGAGAAGCCCTCATCCGGCGTCTCGGTCCCCCCGAACCCGCGTCGGTCATAGGCCACGCCCCAGAACCCGGCCTCGGCCACCGCCGCGATCTGGCTTTCCCACATACGGCTGTCGCACACCCCCGCATGCAGGAACACCACCGGAATCCCCTCCCCGGCCTCCAGCCCCGCAAAGCGTGCGTCTTCGATAGCGATGGAGAACGGTTCGATCATGGCCAGAGCCTATACCAAAATGACGGCGCCGGGGAAAAACCCCGGCGCCCCTGCAGATCGATCTAGCGGGTCAGCGGCTTGTAGGTCACCCGCCTGGGGTTGACCGCGTCGGGGCCCAGGCGCCGCACTTTGTCGGCCTCGTAGTCCTGGAAGTTGCCCTCGAACCACTCCACATGGCTGTCGCCCTCAAAGGCGAGGATATGGGTGGCCAGCCGGTCGAGGAACATGCGGTCGTGCGAGATGATCACCGCGCATCCGGCGAATTCCTCCAGCGCCTCTTCCAGCGCCGCGAGGGTTTCGGTGTCGAGGTCGTTGGTCGGTTCGTCGAGCAGCAGGACGTTGGCGCCCGATTTGAGCATCTTGGCCAGGTGCACGCGGTTGCGCTGGCCGCCCGACAGCGTGCCCACCGGCTGCTGCTGGTCGCCGCCCTTGAAGTTGAACGAGGACGTATAGGCCCGGGAATTCACCTCGCGCTTGCCCAGCATGATGATGTCGTTGCCGCCCGAGATTTCCTCCCAGACCGACTTCTTGGGATCGAGGCTGTCGCGGCTCTGGTCCACATAGCCCAGATGCACGCTCTCGCCCACGGTGATCGATCCGCTGTCGGGCTGTTCCTGCCCGGTCAGCATCTTGAAGAGCGTGGACTTGCCCGCCCCGTTCGGCCCGATCACCCCGACAATGCCGCCCGGCGGCAGCTTGAACGAAAGCCCGTCGATCAGCAGGCGATCGCCAAAGCCCTTGGAGATGTTGTCGACATCGATGACGTTCTGGCCCAGGCGTTCCCCGGGCGGAATGATGATCTGCGCCGTCGAGGACTGGGTGCGCGCCTCGTTGATCTTGACCAGTTCGTCATAGGCCCGGATACGCGCCTTGGACTTGGTCTGGCGCGCCTGCGGCGACTGTCCCAGCCACTCCTTTTCCCGCTCCAGCACCTTGGCCCGCGCCGCATCCTCGGACTTCTCCTGCCGCATGCGCTTGGCCTTGGCGTCGAGATAAGCGGTGTAGTTGCCCTCGTAAGGATGGCCCTTGCCGCGGTCGAGCTCGAGGATCCAGCCGGTGACGTTATCGAGGAAATAGCGGTCGTGGGTGATGATCAGCACGGCGCCCGGATAGTCGCGCAGGTGCTTTTCCAGCCACGCCGTGGTTTCGGCGTCCAGATGGTTGGTCGGCTCGTCGAGCAGCAGCAGGTCGGGCTGGCTCAGCAGCAGCTGGCACAGCGCCACGCGGCGCTTTTCACCGCCCGACAGATTGACGACGTTTTCGCCCGCTGGCGGGCAGCGCAGCGCATCCATGGCCATCTCGACCTTGGAATCGAGGTCCCACAGGTCCTCGGCATCGATCTGGTCCTGGAGCTTTGCCGCTTCGTCGGCCGTCTCGTCGGAATAGTTCATCATCAGTTCGTTGTAGCGGTCGAGGACGGCCTGCTTTTCCTTGACCCCGATCATGACGTTGCCCTTGACGTCGAGCTGTTCGTCGAGCTGAGGCTCCTGGGCCAGATAGCCCACCGTCGCGCCATCGGCCGCCCAGGCTTCGCCGGTGAATTCGGTATCGATCCCGGCCATGATCTTGAGCAGGGTCGACTTGCCGGCGCCGTTGGGCCCGAGAATGCCGATCTTGGCATCGGGATAAAAGGAGAGGTTCATGTTGTCGATGACCTTCTTCCCTCCCGAATAGGCCTTCGACATGCCGTGCATATGATAGATGAATTGACGCGCCATAACGCGATAGCCTCTTTGGACGTGTTCGGAAATGCTGGCGCCGTATGTAGGACAACCCGCCATACGGCGCAATGGCCTCCCGGGCCCTCCCCCTCAGCGCCGCCCCAAGGACTCCCTTCTCCCCTTGTGGGAGAAGGTGGATCGGACCGACAGGTCCGAGACGGATGAGGGGGGCTCTGAGCCTGCCCCATTCCTCACCCCCGTTATCGCCCCCGCCGCCCCCGCCGGTAGTGCGTCACGAAGCTCGGCGCTGCGCAGGCCGCGAGCATCAGGGCGATGGGCAAGGCAAAGCCGAAGCCAAAGGCCCCGAAGCCAACCGCACCCACCACTCCGCCCACGAAAAAGCAGCCGACGATGGCGCAGAAGATCGTCAGCTTGCGCCCATCGGCCCGCACGTCACGCTCCGGCGCGATACGCGGATCGCGATTGCGGTACAGCCCCTTGCCCAGCTCGATCCCGATATCGGTGACGAGGCCGGTCACATGCGTCGTGCGCATGCGCGCCCCGGAAATCTTGGTGATGGTGGCATTCTGCAATCCCATCAGAAAACACAACGCCGGCGCGGCGGCCAGCGCGAAGCCCCCGGCCCACGGCACCATGGCCAGCAGTCCCAGCGCCGCCAGAAGGCCCGCTTCCAGGGCCAGCGGCAGGGCATATTGGCTCCAGCGCGTATGCCGCCGGGCCCAGTTGATGAGGATGGCCGAAACCACGGCCCCGGCGATGAAGCATGCCACCGCCGCCAGCCCGCTCGCCACCAGCGCCGCATCGGCGAGCGCCACCGCATCGGCCAGCTCCGACATATACCCGGTCATATGCGAGGTATAGCGGCCGATGGCGATGAACCCGCCCGCATTGATCGCCCCGGCCACCCCCGCCAGGATCAGCGACAAGGCGAGATCGGCCGCCGCGACCCGTCTGTGGCCGGCCAGATGCGACAGCAATCGCAAGCGCGACCGCCGGCGTCTTCGGCGATAATCCATCAAGGCTCGGTCCATGCCGGAAACGACAACACACACGGGGGAATCTCTCGCCGCATTATGGCCCCGGCGCAGCGCCGGTGGCAATCGGCCCGATTCCCCGTATCGGCGCGATGGCACTTGGCGTAACAACGAACCGCCGGTTCGACCCTTCGAGTGCGATTCGATCCATGACAGTTTCCACCCGCCCCTCCCCGCTGCATCTGCTGCTCGCCTTCGCCAGCGGCGGGCTGCTCACCCTGATGGTCGATTTCAACGGCCTCGTGGCGCTCCATGGTAATGCGCTCTATTCCTCATGGGTCGCCCATGGCACCGGCACCGTCGCGGCCATCCTGTTTCTCGCCCTCATGCGCCAGCGGCCCTTTCCCGCCAAAGGCGGCGCTGCGCCGGGCACGCCGCTCTGGGCCTATCTCGGCGGGGTGTCCGGTGCCGTCACCGTGATGCTCACCTCGACCACGGTCAATTCGCCGCTGGCGCTGTCGGGCACTCTGGCCCTCGGTCTGGGCGGCCAGGTGGTATTTTCCCTCGCAGCCGATCGCTGGGGCCTGCTCGGCCTGCCCCGGCGCATGCCCAAGCCACGCGATTTCGCGGCGGTCGGCCTCATCTTCGCCGGGTCGATGATCATCATTTTCGGACGGAGCTGACACCATGACTATCGCGGTTCTCCTCGCGCTGTTCGCCGGGGTCCTCGTCGCCCTCTCCCGCCAGATCAATGCCAGGCTTGCCCTGTCCACCACGGCGCTGGCCGCCTCGTTCTGGAATCACATCGTCGGCTTCGTGGTCCTCACCATTCTCGGACTCGTGCTCGGCGGCCTGTGGCCGGAGGGCGCGCTGTCAGCGCCCTGGTACGCCTATCTCGGCGGCACGTTGGGTGTGATCTTCGTTGCGTCGGGCAGTTGGCTGATCGCCCGCATCGGCGCGATCAACACCGCCATGCTGGTGATCGGTGGCCAGATGATTTCCGGCGTGCTGCTCGATCTCCTGGGCGGCGCCGACGACAATTTTGTTTACAGCGCCCTCGGGGTTGCCCTGATCATCGCCGGCATGGCGCTGACCCAGCGCCGGGGCGAATAGCCCCGGTCGGACGCGATATCGCCCGGCCGGGACGAACTTCAGTTGACATACACCGCGAGTTGACCGCCCGACTGGGCGATGCCGATGATGTCATTGGCCGAGTAGGACGACCCCGCAAGGGCCGATTGCAGGACCGGAATGCCGCCGGCCGCCTGGGCCAGGAGCCCGGTGCCCAGTTGCGCATCGAGCCCCGGGCACAGGCTGACCGGGATGAACTGCACGCTGGTCGCCTGCGACCAGTTCGAGACCGCCTGGGTCGAATAACTTATGTTGGTGAGCCGGGCATAGGCCGACGAATTTTCGCCCTCGCAGGCCAGCGACGATCCGCCGGCCTGTGCGCCCGAACCCGAGGGCGGAACGACCGGGGGCGTACCACCGCCACCTCCACCGCCATTGCCGCCGGAGCCATTGCTGCCACCGCCGACGCCGATATCCACATCCGCGTCGAGAAGGCCGTCATCGCCGCCGACGCCCACATTGGCCGAGGCATCGATACCGCCGCTGCCCCCCACATTGACGTCCGCCGCCACATCGGCCGCGCGATCGCCGCCCAGCGCCACATTGGCGTCGGCATCGACGCCGCGATCGCCGAGCAGGTTGACATCGGCATCGACGTGCAGTCCCCTGTCGGTGTCGACATCGACCCGCGCATCGAGAATCCCCAGATCCACGTCCAGTTGCGCCAGTGCGGGACTGGCGCCCAATGCCGCGACGATCAGAACCGCGGCGGATACACTCGCATAGTTTCGCATATTGGCCTCCTTTGCCAAAGCCGGGCGTGTCGCCCGGGTTGGTACTGCTGAGGAGGCGGCCACCTTCCATAGGGCTAATGCCCAATGCTGCGGCCAGGTTTCGTCCGAAGCGCGCGAGGGTGAACAATCGGTTCACCCTTTTAATCGATTTTATCCTTTTGCGGGGGCCAGGATCACGACGCTGCGCGGCGGCAGGACCAAGGAGTGCGGCCCGGCGATCACCTCCGCATCGCGGCAGGAGACCAGCGCCACGTCGAAGGCGACCCCGGGCTCGGCCGACAGGCGGACCTCGACCCGCTCCCGCACCCGATTGAACCAGACCAGCAGCGTCTCCCCCGCCTCATGCAGCAGCATGCCGAGCACCGATGCATCCGGCGCCTGCCAATCGGCCTGCGTCATCTCGGTGCCGTCCGGGCGCAGCCAGGCGACGTCCTTCCAGCCCGCCCGCTCGACGCCGGAGAGGAAGCGGTCGCTGCGAAAGCCCGGATGCCCGCGCCGCAAGGCCGAGAGCGACGCGACGAACCCGGCCAGTTCACCATCCGCCCCAGCCCAGTCGAGCCAGGTGACGGCATTGTCCTGGGCATAGGCATTGTTGTTGCCCCCCTGGCTGCGCCCCAATTCGTCGCCCGCCGTCAGCATGGGCGTGCCGTGGGAGACGAACAGCGTGGCGAGCAGGGCGCGAACATCGTCCCCTCTGCGCCGCACAATCTCCGCGTCGTCGGTCCTGCCTTCGACCCCGCAATTCCACGAATGGTTGGCATCGTGCCCATCGTGGTTGTCTTCCCCGTTCGCCGCGTTGTGCTTGCGCTCATGGGCCACGAGGTCGGCGAGGGTAAATCCGTCATGGGCGGCGAGGAAATTGACGCTCGCCGAGGGCCGGCGCCCGTCATGGTTGAACAGGTCCGCCGACCCCGCCAGCCGGTCAGCCAGCGCGCCGATCATATGCGCATCGCCGCGCCAGAAGCGGCGCACATCGTCGCGATAGCGATCGTTCCATTCGATGAAGGGCTCGCCGAAGCGCCCCACATGATACCCCCCCGGCCCCGGGTCCCAGGGCTCGGCGACGAGCAGGCACCGGCCGAGCACGGCGTCCTCGCGGATGCGCGCAAGCAGTTCGGCCTGCGACGAAAACCCCTTCGTCGACCGCCCGAGGATCGGCGCCAGGTCGAAGCGGAAGCCGGCAATGCCGAAGGCGTCCACCCAATGGCGCAGGCTGTCGATCACCAGGTCCTGCACCGCCGGATGATCGCATTGCAGCGTATTGCCCGTCCCCGCATCGTTGACCAGTACCAGCCGCCCATCCACCTCGGAATGCCGGTAATAGGTCCGCGCATCCAGCCCCTTCATGGAAAGGATCGGTCCTTCTGCATCGCCCTCCCCGGTATGGTTGTAGACCACGTCGAGCACCACCCGGATGCCAACCTCCCCATAGGCGGCGACCAGTTGCCGCAACTCCTCGGGCCCGCCGGGGGCAAGGCGCGGATCGGGGGCAAAATAGGTGATCGGATTGTAGCCCCAGACATTGGTCAGCCCCAGGGCCGGCAGATGCGCGTCGTCGATCCACGCCGCGACCGGCAGCAACTCGATCACATCCACCCCCAGACGCTGGATATGCGCGATCACCTCCGGCGCCATCAGCCCGGCCAGCGTTCCGCGCAGCGGCGCCGCCACCCCCGGATGCAGCATGGTATAGGGCCGGACATTGAGCTCATAGACCAGCCTCGGCCGCCCCCCCTCCGGCGGCGCGTAAAGGGCCGGCGCAGGCCCCTCAACCAGCGCCTTGGGCACGAAAGCCGCCGTATCGACGCTCTCCCCGCGCGCCGCGCTCAATTCGGGCCGGCGCACGAAGCCCCGGTCGATCCGCCTGGCATAGGGATCGACCAGCAGCTTGTTGGGGTCGAAATGATAGGCCTGCGCCGGATCGTAGCGGCCATCGGCCCGCAATCCGTAGCGCGCCCCGGGCGCCAGCCCGTCCGCGTGCCCTTCCCACACCGCCCCCTCGCCACGGGCGAGCTCGATGCGCGAAACCTCCCGGTCGCCGCCGTCGAACAGGCAGACCCAAATCCGCTCCGCGGTTTCCGAATAGACGGCGAAATCCACGCCGGCCGCGGTGACCGTCGCCCCGAGCTTCGGCCTCTCCCCCTTGGCGGACATAAGGTTTTCCGCTCCGCTCAGGTGATGACCGTGGGGGCCGCGCGCCCGGTCTTTTGCCGTATGTCCGAGAGCGCGTCGGCGAGCCCGATCAGGTCGGCCAAAGCCTCCTGCGTGTCGCGGTCGTGCCGGCCATGTGGCGGCTCGAACCGTTCGAGATAGATCCGCAGCGTCGCCCCCACCGTCCCGGTGCCCGAAAGCCGGAACACGATGCGCGAGCCATCGGCAAACCCGATCCGGATCCCCTGCCCCGTCGCCACCGACCCATCCACCGGATCGGTATAGGCGAAGTCATCGGCGAGGGCGATCGCGCGCCCGCCAAATCCCTCGACCTCCAGCCGGGGCAATCGGGCCCGGAGGGCGTCCATCACGCCATTGGCCGCCGCGGCGTCCACCTCCTCGTAATCGTGCCGCGAATAATAATTGCGCCCATAGGTCGCCCAATGCTCGCGCACGATCGCGTCGACGCTCTGCCGGCGCACGGCGAGGATATTGAGCCACAGCAGCACCGCCCACAGCCCGTCCTTTTCCCGCACGTGGTCGGAGCCGGTTCCCGCGCTTTCCTCGCCGCAAATGGTCACCCGACCGGCATCGAGCAGATTGCCGAAATATTTCCAGCCGGTCGGCGTTTCATGCATTTCGATGCCGAGCTTTTCGGCCACGCGATCCGCCGCCGCGCTGGTCGGCATCGACCGCGCGATGCCCGCCAGCCCGCGTTTGTATCCCGGCGCCAGATGCGCATTGGCCGCCAGCAGCGCCAGCGAATCCGACGGCGTCACGAACCGGTTGCGCCCGATGATCAGGTTGCGGTCCCCGTCCCCGTCCGACGCCGCGCCGAAATCGGGCGCGTCCGGCCCCATCAGCAGGTCGTAGAGTTCCTTGGCATGGACGAGGTTGGGATCGGGATGCGCCCCGCCGAAATCGGGCAGGGGCACACCGTTGACCACGGTGCCGTGCGGCGCGCCCAGCCGTCCCTCGATGATCTCGCGGGCATAAGGCCCGGTCACCGCATGCATGGCATCGAACCGCATGGTGAAGCCCGAGGCAAAGAGGCTGCGGATCGCATCGAAATCGAACAGCGTTTCCATCAGCGCCGCATAGTCCGCGATACTGTCGATCACCTCGATCGCCATGCCGTCGAGCGCGAACGCCCCCGGACCGCTGAAATCAACCGTCCCGCCCTCGACGATGTGGTAGCGCTCGATCTCCCGGCTGCGGGCATAGACCGCATCGGTGATCCTTTCCGGCGCCGGCCCGCCATTGCCGATATTGTACTTGATGCCGAAATCGCCATCCGGCCCGCCGGGATTGTGGCTCGCCGAAAGGACGATGCCGCCGAACGCTCCATAATGGCGGATGATATGGGATGCCGCCGGGGTCGAGAGAATGCCGCCCCGCCCCACCAGCACCTTGCCGAACCCGTTGGCCGCCGCCATGCGGATCGCCGTCTCGATGACGCTGTCGTTGAAATACCGCCCGTCCCCGCCGATCACCAGTGTCTGTCCCTCCTTGCCGGGCAGGCAGTCGAACAGCGACTGGATGAAATTCTCCACATAATGGGGTTGCTGGAAATGCGTCACCCGCTTGCGCAGCCCCGATGTCCCCGGCTTCTGGTCGTCATAGGGAGTGGTGGACAGGGTTTTGATGCTCATCAGGCTTGCCCCAGCAATTTGCGATATAGCCCGGCATATTTGCCGGCGCTGTTGGTCCAGGAAACGTCGGTCTTCATGCCCTTGCGCTGCATGCGCGCCCAGAGTTCGGGACGCTGGAACAGCGAGACCGTACGCGAGAGCGCTTCCCCCAGCTCCGGCCCCTCGACGGGGGAAAACTGCACGCCGGTCGCCACCCCCGCCTCGACCGCCGCTTCATTGGCATCGATCACCGTATCGGCAAGCCCGCCCACCCGGGCCACCAGGGGGATGGCCCCATAGCGCAGGCCGTAGAGCTGGGTCAGCCCGCAAGGCTCGAAGCGCGAGGGGACAAGGATCACATCCGCCCCGGCTTGCATCAGATGCGATAGTGGCTCGTCATAGCCCGTGGCGAACCCCACCCGGCCCGGATGGCGCTGCGCCGCTTCGGCCAGCGCCGCCTCGAGATGCGCTTCGCCGCTGCCCAGAACGGCAAGGCTCCCGCCCAGTTCGACCAGCCAGTCGATATTCTCGGCAACGATATCGATCCCCTTCTGCCAGGTGAGCCGCGACACCAGCCCGAACAGCGGCCCTTCGGTCGGCTCGAGGCCGAACCGGTCCAGCAGCGCCTCGCGGTTGAGAAACCGCTTGCGGGTATTGGTCACCGCGTAATTGGCCGCGAGATTGGGGTCGGTCTGGGGATTCCAGGCCGTTGTGTCGATGCCGTTGAGAATGCCGTAGAGATCGTGCCCGCGCTCGTTGAGCAGCCCTTCGAGCCCCATGCCGAATTGCGGCGTGCGGATTTCCCGCGCATAGGTCGGGCTCACCGTGGTGATCGCATGCGCGCATCGCATGCCGCCCTTGAGAAAGCCCACCCCGCCATAATATTCCACTCCCGTCATGGCGAAGGCTTCGCCGGGCAGGCGCAGATGGGGGAAGATGTCGGCCCCGAACTGCCCCTGGAAGGCGATATTGTGGATGGTCAGCACCACCTTGGTGGAGATATCGCGCCCGAAGGCGACATAGGCGGCGCTCATGGCCGCCTGCCAGTCATGGGCATGGATGATCGGCGGCCGATAGCCTTCGACCAGCCCCTTGGCGAGTTCCGCCGCCACGAAGGAAAGCGCCGCGTAGCGCTTCCAGTTGTCCGGCCAATCCACCCCCGTCGGGTCCCCATAGATGCCCCCGGCCCGGTCGAACAGGTGCCCGGCGTCGAGCACGATCAGGTCGAGGTCCCCGGCCCGGGCGGCGATGAGGCTGGCGGGCCCGCCGAACAGATCGTCGAACTGCGCCACCACGCGCCCGCCCTTGAGCGCCCCGAGCACCACGGGATAGCCGGGGATCAGCGCCCTTACGGCGATGTCGTGGGCAGCGAGGGCGGACGGGAGGGCTCCGGCCACATCGGCGAGCCCTCCCGTCTTGACCAGGGGATACACTTCGGAAGTGACCGAGAGGACGTCTATCATTGCGAGGCGAGATACCGGTTGATCATGGGCTGGGTGATGAGGGTAACCCCGTTCTCGGTGCGCCGGAACCATTTGGCGTCGAACTCGGGGTCCTCTCCTATCACGAGCCCTTCGGGGATTTCGACACGGGCGTCCACCACCACCTTGTTGAGCCGCACCCCGCGCGAAATGGTGCAGCGGGGCAGCACCACCGCTTCATTGAGCTCGGAATAGGAATTGACCCTGGTCCCGGTCGAGAGCAGCGTGCGCCGCAGTTGGGCGCCCGAGACGATGCAGTCCCCCGACACCAACGACGAGAGCGCATGCCCCCTGCGGCCGTCGATATCGTGGACGAACTTTGCCGGCGGAGTGATTTCCGCATGGGTCCAGATCGGCCATTCGCGATCATAGAGGTCGAGCTGGGGCTCGATGTCGGTCAGGTCGACATTGGCCTCCCAATAGGCATCGATCGTCCCCACATCCTTCCAGTAGGACACCTGCTCGTGCTCGGAGCGTACGCAGGAATGCGGGAAGCGATGCGCCCAGGCATTTCCGTTCTGGACGATATAGGGAATGATGTCCTTGCCGAAATCGCGGCTCGATCCAGCCGTCGCCGCATCGCGGCGCAACTGGTCCATGAGGAATTTGGTCTCGAACACATAGATCCCCATCGAGGCCAGCGACATGCCCGGCTTATCGGGGATGGAAGGTGGATCGCTGGGCTTTTCCATGAATTCGACGATGCGGTCGCGATCGTCCACATGCATCACCCCGAAGGCCGAGGCTTCGTGGCACGGCACTTCCAGGCACCCCACCGTCACGTCGGCGCCGGTATCGGCATGCTGGCGCAGCATGATCTCATAGTCCATCTTGTAGACATGGTCGCCCGCCAGCACGACGATATATTTCGCGTTGTAATCGTCGATGATGTCGATGTTCTGGTAGACGGCGTCGGCTGTCCCGGCATACCAAAGGTCCTCGGCCACCCGCTGGCTGGCCGGGAGGATATCAAAGCTTTCGTTGCGTTCGGTGCGCAGGAAGTTCCAGCCGCGCTGCAAATGGCGGATCAGGCTGTGCGCCTGATATTGCGTCGCCACGGAAATACGGCGAATGCCGGAATTGATGGCATTGGACAGCGCGAAGTCGATGATGCGCGACTTGCCCCCGAAATAGACCGCCGGCTTGGCACGGCGGTCGGTCAGCTCCATCAGGCGCGTGCCGCGCCCCCCGGCGAGCACATAGGCCATGGCGTCACGTGCCAGGGGCGCTGGATTGTTCATACCCACCATCTTCCTCTCCTTTTGCGCGCGCACAATGGGCTTTTTCCAGCCTCGTTGGACGCATGTTGTCGTTCAGATGTCTGGTTCGTGCTGTAGAATGAGGGTGCTCAGCGGCGGCAGGACAATCTCCGCCGTCGCCGGATACCCGTACTCATTTCCCTCCGTGGCCATCACAACCCCTTGATTTCCCTTGTTGGATCCCGCGTACCAGCCCGCATCGGTGTTGATCCGTTCGGTCCAGCGCCCGCTCGCGGGCATTGGCAGGCGATACTTCTCCCGCAGCACCGGGGTCATGTTGGAAATGACCACCACCGGCTCCGCCCCCGGCGCTCGCCGCACCCATGCGAAGACGGAATTGGCCCGGTCGCTGGCGATGATCCATTCGAACCCCTCGGGCTCGCAGTCGCGCGCATGCAGCGCCGGCAATTCGCGGTAGACGGTGTTGAGATCCGAGACGAGCCGCCTCACCCCTTCATGGGCCGGCGCATCGAGCAGCCACCAGTCGAGCGCCTGGGCTTCGTTCCACTCGTCGCGCTGGGCGAATTCCTGGCCCATGAACAGCAGTTTCTTACCTGGGTGTCCCCACATGAAGGCGTAATAGGCGCGAAGATTCGCAAATTTCTGCCAGTCGTCGCCCGGCATTTTCGTCAGCAGGGAGCCTTTGCCGTGCACCACCTCGTCATGGCTGAGCGGCAGGGTGAAATTCTCCGAGAATGCATAGAGCAGCCCGAAGGTCATGTCGTTGTGGTGAAACCGACGATGGATGGGATCGCGCTGCATATAGCGCAGCGTGTCGTTCATGAAGCCCATGTTCCATTTGAAGCCGAACCCCAGCCCCTTGTCATAGGTCGGAGCCGTCACCCCGGCCCAGCTCGTCGACTCCTCGGCCACCGTGAAGGTGCCGGGCTGCTGGCCATAGGTTTCGGCATTGACCCGCTGCAGGAACGCCACCGCCTCAATGTTCTCATTGCCGCCGAACCGATTGGGCACCCACTGCCCCGGCTGGCGCGAATAGTCGAGATAGAGCATCGAGGCCACCGCATCGACCCGCAGCGCATCGATGTGGAATTTCTCCAGCCAATAGAGCGCATTGTTGGTGAGAAAGCTCGACACCTCCTTGCGCCCGAAATTGTAGATCGCCGTGTTCCAGTCCGGGTGGAAGCCTTGCCGTGGATCGGCGTGCTCATAGAGCGCCGTGCCGTCGAACCTGGCCAGCCCGTGCTCGTCGGTAGGAAAATGTGCCGGCACCCAATCCATGATCACGCCGAGCCCGGCATTGTGCGCCGTATCGATGAATCTGGCGAACCCGGCCGGGTCCCCGAACCGCGCCGTCGGCGCATAGAGTCCGGTGGGCTGGTAACCCCAGCTCGGGTCGTAGGGATGCTCGGAGACCGGCAGCAATTCGATATGGGTGAAGCCCAGATCGGCGACATAGGGCACCAATTGCTCGGCCAACTGCTCATAGGAGAGAAAGGACCCATCCGGCCGCCGCCGCCAGGAGCCCAGATGCACTTCGTAGATCGATATGGGCTCGCGGCGGTAGTCGCGGGACGAGCGCGCCGCCATATAGGCGTCATCCGTCCACTTGAATGGCGTCGGATCGGCGACCACCGAGGCGGTTTTCGGCCTGAGCTCGGATTGCTGCGCAAAGGGATCGGCTTTGAGCGGCAGTCGATTGCCGTCCTTGCCGATGATTTCATATTTGTACTGCGCCCCGGGGGCGACTTCGGGCAGGAAGATTTCCCAGACGCCGGTTTCGGCCCGGCGCCGCATCGGATGACGTCGGCCGTCCCATTCGTTGAACGAACCGATGACGCTCACCCGCCGCGCATTGGGCGCCCAGACCGCAAAATGCGTGCCTTCTACCCCCTCGAATGTCATGAAATGCGCGCCTAATTTGTCGAACAATCGCAGATGCGATCCCTCGCCAATATAGTAATCGTCCATCGGGCCCAGCACCGGCCCGAAGGAATAGGGATCGGCGACGTCCCACTCGCCCCCCGCATTGCCGCAGTGATGAACGATCGGCTGGACGCCGTCGATGTCGATCACGCCTTCGAAAAACCCACGGTCGTCGACCTTGTCCAGCCGCCCTACGACCTTGCCCTCCAGCGAACGCGCTTCGACCCGCTCCGCATGGGGGATGAAGGCCCGGCTGACCCACCGTCCACCGGAGTGATGCAAGCCGAGTATGGCAAAAGGATCATCGTGCTGCCCGGAAACGATGCGCGCAATGTCTTCGGGGTCGGCCCGCCAGGCGGGCTGTTTTTCTGCCACTTTTCAACTCCCCCTGACTTCGAACGTCAGTGCTGGTTTGAACCGGTTGCGAACAACGGGGTTCCATCATTCGCAGCCATCCCGCGTTTCTAGACGTGCGATGCCCTCCAGATCTCTTCCGCATATTCACGGATCGTGCGATCCGAGGAAAACCAGCCCATGCGCGCCGTGTTGCGAATGGCCATGGAATTCCAGGCCGACCGATCGCCCCAATAGGCATCCACCTTCCGTTGCGCGGCGCTATAAGCGTCGAAGTCACGCGCCACCATGAACCAGTCGTGCTCGTAAAGCCCGTCCATCAGCTGCCTGTAGCGGCTTCTGTCGTCGGGAGAAAACACCCCTGCGCCGATGGCTTCCACCACTTCGCGCAGCGGGTGGCTGGCCTCGATCACCTCGCGGGACGAGCGGTTCTGCCGCCGCACATCCTCGACCTCTCCAGCGGTGAGACCGAAGATCACGATGTTTTCCGGCCCCAGCCTCTCGCGCATTTCCACATTCGCCCCATCCAGCGTCCCGATGGTCAGGGCGCCATTGAGCGCGAACTTCATGTTGCCGGTGCCCGAAGCTTCCATGCCGGCCGTCGAAATCTGCTCCGACAGGTCGGCGGCAGGAATGATGGTTTCGGCCAGCGACACATTGTAATTGGGCAGGAACGCGATCTTGAGCAGCCCACGTACCGCCGGGTCGTTGTTGACCACCTTGGCCACGTCGTTGATGAGCTTGATCACCAGCTTGGCGTTCCAATAGCTCGAAGCGGCCTTGCCGGCGAACACCTTGACCCTCGGCACCCAGCGCTTTTCGGGGTGCGCACGGATCATGTTGTACTGGGCAACGGCCTCCATGATGTTGAGCAACTGGCGCTTGTATTCGTGGATGCGCTTGATCTGCACGTCGAACAAGGCATCGGGCGAGACCGCGATCCCCAGACGCTCCCTGATCACCGCGGCCAACCGCTCCTTGTTCTGGCGCTTCACGGCTGCGAACCGATCCTGGAAAGACTTGTCCTCCGCATGGGCGTCCAGCTTTATGACCTGCTCGATATCGTCGCGGAATTCGCTGCCTATGCGCTCCGAGATCAGTTGCGTCAGCCCCGGATTGCACTGCATCAGCCAGCGGCGCGGCGTCACGCCATTGGTCTTGTTGTTGATGCGTTGCGGATAGAGCTTGTGAAGATCGGCAAACACCGTGTGCTTCATCAATTCAGTATGCAGCGCCGAAACGCCATTGACCGAATGCGAACCGACAAAGGCCAATTGCCCCATGCGCAGCCGCCGTCCGCCATTCTCGTCGATCAGCGAAATGGCGGCGATCTGCTCGTCCTCCATACCCTTTTCCCGCGCCTCTTCGAGCACCATGGCATTGATCGCGTAGGCAATCTGCATCTGGCGCGGCAACAGCCTTTCCAGCAGGGCGACCGGCCAGGTTTCCAGCGCCTCGGGCAAAAGCGTGTGGTTGGTGTAGGCAAAAGTGGCCTTGGTCAGTTTCCAGGCTTGGTCCCAGCCCAGCCCGTGCACATCCATCAGGATGCGCATCAGTTCGGCGACGGAAATGGCCGGATGGGTATCGTTGAGTTGCACGGCCACCTTGTCGGGAAGAGAACCGAGTTCGCCATATTGCTGCAAATGGCGACGCACGATGTCCTGTAGCGATGCCGAGGAGAAGAAAAACTCCTGGCGCAGCCGCAGCTCCTGTCCCGCCGGATTGGAATCAGCGGGATAGAGAACGCGGGTTATGGTGGCCGCCCGGGCACTTTCCTCGAGCGCACCCACGTGATCGCCGGAATTGAAACGGTCGAGCAGGATGGGATCGACCGGCTGCGCGCTCCACAGCCGCAGGGTGTTCACCCGCGCTCCGCGCCACCCCACCACCGGCGTATCATAGGCCACGGCATTGATATGCTCGGCCGGGTGCCAGATTTGCCGAACGCTGCCATCGGGCTGTTGGACCGGCTCGACATAACCCCCGAAGCCGATCTCATAGGCACTCTCGCGCCGCTCGAACTCCCAGGGGTTGCCATGAGCCAGCCAGGTCTCCGGCAACTCCACCTGCCACCCGTCGCTCATTTCCTGCCGGAACATGCCGTTGACGTAGCGAATGCCGTAGCCATAGGCCGGCACCTTGATGGTCGACATCGATTCCAGGAAGCAGGCGGCCAGCCGCCCGAGCCCACCATTGCCCAGCGCCGCATCCGGCTCGCGCTCGATGAGGTCGTCCAATTCGACATTGAACGATGCCAGCGCCTCGCGGACGCTTTCCATCATGCCGAGATTGGAAATGGCATCCCGCATCAGCCGGCCGATGAGGAATTCGAGGCTTAGGTAGTAAACCCGCTTCTTGGAGGTCCGCCAGGTGTCGCGGGTCGACTCCATCCACTGGTCGATGATCCGGTCGCGGACGGTGAGAATGGTCGCGGTCAGCCAGTCGGTGTTGCGGGCAACGATCGGGTCCTTGCCCACCGCATATGTCAGCTTTTCCAGAATTTCGTTGCGAAGCGTCTCAGCGTCGCTGGCCCGGGGTTCGGGCGTGGGAGCATCGTAAACGATAGGCTGTGGCGGCATTTCGCGACCTGCTGTTCATGACAATGTTCTCCCCTCAGAGACCGGAAGTGTGGCACGACTTCAAAGCCGTGACCAGCCACTTCCATTCCGCAACTGGCCGAGCATCCGACAGCCTGACGAGAAATCAAACATTGGGCGGAACCAAGTCCGGCGCAGTTCGTTTTCACTACAGCCGATGGAGGCGCCCCTACCTTCATCGCGCCAAGCCCTGACCCTAAAGAGGATTGCTGCCCGGCAATCCTCTTTTTTTCGCGAAACGCGCTTCGCCTTCCGAAAGGAAGGCACCTCAGGTGATGTGGGTTCCGTCGATGTTGAGAAGATACTCGACATGGGACGAACTGACATTGAGCGTTCCCGAGCCTTCGACAGCGAGCGGAACGACGCTTTCCAGAAATTTTCGCGTCAGGGATTCGATTTCCTCCGCCGCCTCTCCCCCGACACGCTCGGACCAGCGGATGATCAGCGTCCGCTCCCCATCGGCGCGCGACTGCAGGTTGAAATCCACGTCGATCGTACCCGCGTCGGATTCGAGTTGGCCGTTGCGGATGGCATTGGCGGCCAGTTCATGGATGGCAAGACCCACATAGAGCGCCGCCGTGGGCGAGATCACCAGATCGTCACCCCGCACGGTCACGGGAAGGCTGCTGTCGCGGTGGAACAGGGCAATCTGCCGCGCAATCAGATCGCTGAGCAATGCGCCCTGCCAATCCCGGTCGGTGACCAGATCCTGCGCCCTGGCGATTGCCTGCAGCCGGCCGGAAAAGGCGCCGACGAACCCCGGCAGGGACCGGGCGCTGCGGGCCGTCTGGGAGGCAAGCGACAGCACGATGGCCAATAAGTTGCGCGAACGATGGCTCACTTCGCGCAGAAGATTCTTGAGTTGAACCTCCTTGCGCTTTTGCAAGGTCACATCGATGAGCGTGGAATAGACCCCCATGGCGACGCCGCTGGCATCGAGGTCGGGATCGATCCAGATATCGAACCACCGCACCTCGCCCTGGAGATTGACCGGCAGCTCGAACCGCATCGGCTCGCGCGTCTCCATGACACGCTGCTTGGAGCCCCGCATGCGCTCCGCAGCCAGCCGGGGCAGGAAATCATCGTCCACCGCGCCGAGAACATCGTCGGCCGAAAGCTGCGGCGGCAGGTTCTCGGCCCATTCGTAAACCAGATCGCTGTTCTGATAGGTGAGTGAGACCGGCGTGCGGCTGAGGGCGCGCATGGCGAATGCAAAGCGGCGGGAGCCACTCAGATTGCCCCCGCTCGACTCTTCACGCTCCCGACCTCTCATAGGTGACGCATTTTCGTTCGTGTTGTTCACGAGCCTCACTTGATAGGTTCTTCAGATCGCGATGCTGCCCTCCGGCCGAGAACACACCGCCCATTTCTGACAACGTCTTGGATGGACCAATATCATTGCGAACAGAAAAACAAAGAACGGAATCAGGCGGCCTCTTCCATCTGTTCGGAGAAGAACAGCACCTGGCTGACCAGGGCCTTGACCATGTCGGGCTGGAACGGCTTGGTGACCAGAAAGGCCGGTTCAGGGCGCTCCCCGGTGAGCAGGCGCTCCGGAAAGGCGGTGATGAAGATCACCGGCACGCTGGCCGTCCGCAACATGTCGTTCACCGCATCGATGCCCGAACTGCCATCGGCGAGCTGGATATCGGCCAGCACCAGTCCGGGCCGGCGCTTGTTGAAGAGGTCGATGGCTTCCTTGTGCGTACGGGCCACGCCGGTGACCGTGTGCCCCAGCGACTCCACCATCTGCTCGATATCCATCGCGATCAGCGGCTCGTCCTCGATGATCAGCACGGTCGTTGCGACCTGCTTGGCCATTTCGAGCGATGCCGTTTCGATGAGTTCGGCAAACCCCGCGTCGTCCACGCCGAGAATCTGCGCGCCTTCGCCATGGGTGAACCGTTCTACCGCGACCAGGAGAAAAGCCTGGCGCGGCAGGGGGGCGATCGCCTTGAGGCTTCGGCGCGCCTGCTCTTCCCAGGCATCGGCGGCCGGGGGGAGGTCGGAAAGATTGATGTCCACGGACTGCCAAAGCTGGGAGAAGACCTTGTACAGCGCCACCTTGGGATCGAGGTCGGTGGGGAAGATCGAACGATCCGCCACAAGGGCCTCTAATGTCGCCGAGACATAGGCGTCTCCGCTGGACTGGCTTCCGGTAAGGGACCGGGCAAATCGCCTCAAATAGGGAATATGCGGCGCAATCAACTCAGCAAGATTCATTTTTAAAATAGCTCCCTCGCATACCGCGCTCGCCGGGCAAACCGGCGCACGATGTGGCGTTAACGAAGCCCCCTCATGAAAGTTCCCGCGGGGGAGGAACTTTTTTTGACCTGTTACGTTGTTTCGCCCAGTGGAAAGACGCAATGGGGCACAAAGTGACGCAACTTAGCAGCAATAGAATGGCACAACAGGACGACGAGGTGGAAAACAGCACACCCAAGCCGGCGCTGAGCACGGATTCCCAGGCCTTTATCGGCCTGAAACTGCGCGAGCTCTACGACGACGTCGTCGCTGAGCCGGTTCCCGATCGTCTTCTTGAGTTGCTGGGCAAGCTCGGTGAGGATGACAGGAAGAATGGCGCGAAATAATGGGGGAAGACATGTCTGGTTACGATTTTCGCGCTGAATTGCTTGCGGTCATCCCGAACCTGCGCGCCTTTGCGATGTCGCTGGTCGGCGCCGCCGACAAGGCCGACGACCTGGTTCAGGAGACGCTGGTTCGCGCCTGGGACAAACGATCGTCCTTTACCCCCGGCACCAATCTCAAGGGCTGGCTCTTCACCATCCTGCGCAACGAGTTCTACAGCCAGATGCGCAAGCGCAAGCGGGAGGTCTCCGACCCCGAAGGCGCCATGGCCGAGCGGCTGTCGAGCCATCCCGAACAGGTCGGCAAGCTCGATATGGAAGATTTCAAGAAAGCCGTGAACCAGCTTCCGGAGGACCAGCGGGAAGCCCTGATCCTGGTTGGTGCGTCCGGCTTTTCTTACGAGGAAGCCGCCGAGATCTGCGATTGTGCCGTCGGCACGATCAAAAGCCGCGTCAGCCGCGCACGGACGCAACTGGCCAATATCCTCCGACTTGAAGGAGACGGGGAATACGGCCCCGACGCCGTGGCGGTGGGCGTGATGAACCTTACCTCCCCTGCCGCCTGAGCAAGGAAATCCATCGGCGTCGGCTAGTGCCGAAGCCGATGTCTAGACCCAGAAGTACTGCAACACCTGACCAAAGGAGCCCCTTCATGGCCCGCGCTGCGACCCCCACCAATACCGACCCCAAGGCCTCTGCCCAGGATCTGGAAGCAGAAATTGCTGCCCTGCGCGAGGACATCGCCTCCATCACCGCCACCTTGGGCGACATGGTGAAGCAGGGGGCCAATGAAGCCAAGACCGAAGCTCGCAAGCTCGGCCGCAAGGCACAACAGCAGGGGGAAGAAGCGCTGGAGCATATGCAGGACAGTTTCGAGAGCGCGGAGACCGAACTCAAGGACATGATCCGGCAAAAGCCGATCGCTTCCGTGCTGATCGCAGCAGGCATCGGCTACGTCCTGTCCAAAATCTTTTAGGATCGGTCGGCATGTCGCTGATCGCCCCTTTCTCGGCGCTCACCAACCGCGTGAACGCCTCGATACGTTCGGCAGGCCAATCGGCGCTGGTCTATCTGGTCGTCGCCGTCATGGGCCTTATCGGGGCGGGATTTCTCATCGCCGCGCTCTATATCTGGTTGGCCTCGGTCACCGATGGGCTCGCTGCCGCCATCCTGCTCGGCATCGGCTTCATCGCCGTGGCGGGCATCGTCCTGGCCATCGTGGTCTCCCAGGCCAACCGGCGCAAGCGTGAGCGCCGGCGGACGGCAGCCGACAGCGCTGTCCTCGCATCCACCCTGTCGCTGGCCACTACGGGCCTGCGACTTGCTTCCCGCGCTCGCGGCCCCTTCTTCTGGCCAGCCGTCGCCGTCATCGCTGCCGGCTGGTATCTTTCACGGGGCGGGAATGACGAGGACGAGGATTAGCCGTCACAGGCGATGCGAAAATAGCCTCTCAAAGGGCCGGCCCTCAGGGTCGGCCCTTTTTCTTTGCGCCTGCCGTACGGCAGTCACGAGACCAGTTGAATGAAATCGACCACGATCGCGGATATGACCCCGGCGCCGGTCGATGCGATGCCGGCGATGAACCACCAGGATGCGCGGTCGTAGATGCGCCGCTTGACGGAGTCGTGACGCAGAAGCAGCGCAAGGGAAATGCCCTGGCAGACGATTCCCACCGACAACAGGAGAAGCGTCGGGCGATCGGAAAACGCCCAAGGGATCGGATTATGCGCCCATTGGGTGACGAAGGAGAGAGAGAAGGACAAGACCACCGCGACGACGGTGAGCGTTCCGTTGCGGAACAGCATCTCGACCAATGGTTCGCTCTCATTGTCCTGCATGTGCGATTCTCCGAACGCCCTCCGTAAAGGGAACCATAGCCGGCATGGGCCGACAAGGGGCGTTGGCGAGAGCCATGAAGAAAGGGCCGCGCAAAGCGCGGCCCTTGGAGAGATCGATTTGGCCTTGTTTACTCGTTTACTCGACGATAAGCGAGTTGTCGGCCGGGGCGGTAAGATAGGCGTTCTCGTCATATTCGGGAGCAGCTTCGAGCTGTTCCGCCGTCAGCGAGGTCCGAAGCACCAGATCGCCATTCTCGTTGCGAACGAAGGTCAGGTTCTCGAAATCCACCGCCACGGGCTTGGTGCCGATGCCGAGGAAGCCGCCGAAATCGATAATCACGGCCTGAACGGCACCATCTTCCGAAAGGATGATATCGCCGATCGAGCCGATATCTTCATCGCCCGCACCGTAGACCGTGGTGCCTTCGAGCTCGTCGGCAGAAATATCGGTCGTGGCGACGCTTTCCAAGGTGTCCCAAGCGGGAACGGCAACCACGCCATCCGCAGCCGGCGCCGCGTCAACCGCAGCCGGATCGTCGGCCGGGGCATCCATATCGGGGGAAGCGGCAGCATCGTCGGCCGGAGCTTCCACATCGACGGCGGCATCAGCCGGCGTGTCAACCTCCGCAGCACCAGCATCATCGGCCGGCGCCATGGGATCGGCGGGAGCAACATCCTCCGCGGGAGCGTCCATATCATCGGCCGGGGCCACATCATCAGTCGGGGCCATATCTGCCGCAGCGGGATCGTCAGCCGGAGCATCGGGAGCCATCATGTCGTCAGCAGGAGCCTCGACATCGGGGGCCGGAGCGGGAGCCGGGGCCGGAACCGGTGCCATCGGGTCGCCCGCAGGCGCCATGGCGTCCATTTCGGCGGCAGCGCGCGCTTCGCTGGCAAGCCATTCCTCGCGATTGAATTCCGCAGCGTTTTCAAGCTGCTCGCGGGTCATATTCGCAACGAGCCGATTGTTGCCGTCCATGTCCTGGGCCAGTTCGAGCTCATCCCAATTGATGGCGACACTCTTCTGGCCGATGCCCAGGAAACCGCCGACACCCACGACAACGGCCCCGATTTCACCGTTCTGGTCGAGCACGAAATCGTTGACGTCGCCAATGGCTTCGGCATCGTCACCGGTGGAATTATAAATCGTTTCTCCAATGATTTCGGTCGCGAGCCAGCCATCGGCGTTAATGCCAGCGTCTTCGGCTCTCACGAGGGGCTCCTGGGGCACCTCGGCCGGAGCCTCCATGGCGGGATCGACAGGCGCCATGGCAGGGTCGCCCGGCGCCATTTCCTGAGCATAAGCACCGCCGGCCACGATGAGCGACAGAGCGGTAGTGGCAAGAAGCTTGCGATACATAAGGTTTCTCCTGAAATCGCTTGTTTCAAGTTGTCAGGCAGGTGCCCCGAAGCCAAAATTCCCTCCGGTCGGCGATCCGGCCATCATGGCAATCAACGTCGCGTGAAGGGCTTGGTTCCCCAATTCGGAGGGATTTCTGAGCCGTTGCGGCAGCGGGGAACCGCTTCGGCAGTAGACCCGTTTTCTAGAATCCGGCGGCTCCGCCGCGAAAAGAAAATGGCGAAAATGCCTTCTTTGACACAGGTTTACGTCACAGTGACCGCACATTGCGCATAGAGGATGCGGCCCGGTCGAAACTGTCATGGACCCGACAATGGCCTTTACGCGCCGCCCTATCGCATGTTCATCCCCGGCGCCGATCCGGGGCTATAATCGCCGTGGATTTCTGATCGGATGGATCGCCATCGTCCTCGTGGTCGGGACGAGCTTTTATTTCGCGGCAGGTCGGCTGGACTATCGGCAAAGCCATCTGCGCCTCGCCCATTCCACTGCGGTGCATGCCAGCGAATTGGCAGCCGAAATGGCTTCAGGCGACCTGCCCGGCAGCCCAGGCTGAAGCCCAGGCCCACTGGAAATTGTAGCCGCCGAGCCAACCCGTGACGTCGACCGCCTCGCCGATGAAATAGAGGCCCGGGCATGCCTTGACCTGCATGTCGCTGGAATCGAGGGCCGCCGTATCGATGCCGCCCAGGGTCACCTCGGCGGTTCGATATCCTTCCGAGCCGACCGGTTTGACACGCCATCGCACAATATGGTCGATAAGACGCTGCTGATCCCCCTTGTTGAGATCGGCCAGCCGGCCCGAGACCTTCGCCATCTGCCCGATGGTTTCCGCCAGCCGGCGCGGCAGCAATCCGCTCAACGCGGCGACGACGCTCTGGCCGCCATGGCGTACCCGCATTTCGGCGAGCCATGCCGGAACATCGGTATCGGGCGCCATGTTGATCGACAGTGCCTCGCCTTCCCGCCAGTAGGATGAAATCTGCAATACGGCCGGCCCGCTCAACCCGCGATGGGTGAACAGCAGCGCCTCGCGGAATTTCACCTTCCCGCAGGCGATCTCACTGTCGACGCCGATGCCGGCCAGCGGACGGATGGTCTCCAGCATCCCGGTTTCGAAGGTCAGCGGGACCAGGGCGGGGCGTGTTTCGGTCACCGGCACATCGAATTGCGCCGCCAAGGCATAGGCGAGCCCAGTCGCCCCCATCTTCGGAATGGATTTGCCGCCCGTGGCGACCACGAGGGACCGGGCCTCGATCCGCTCGCCACCGATCCGCACTGCAAATCCTGTTTCGATGCGGTCCACCGCGTCGACGGATACCCCAAGGCGCAGTTCGGCACCCGCTGCCTTCATCTCCGCGAGCAGCATGTCGATGATCTGTTGCGCCGAACCATCGCAGAACAACTGGCCAAGAGTTTTCTCATGATAGGCAATCCCGTAGCGCTCGACCAACGCGATGAAGCGGGAGGGCGGATAGCGGCGCAGGGCGGAAATGGCGAATTTGGGATTGCCCGAAAGAAATGCGCCGGGGGCGGTGTTGAGATTGGTGAAGTTGCACCGGCCGCCCCCAGATATCCGGATCTTCTTTCCCGGCGCGTCGGCATGGTCGAGGACCAGCACCGAGCGTCCGCGCTGCCCCGCGATGGCAGCGCACATCATCCCGGCCGCCCCTGCCCCCAGCACCAGTACATCGACGACCTTCATCGGCCTCATCCCCAACAGCAAAGCCCGCCCGGTTGTCCGGACGGGCCTTTAAGCACAATCGACCGCCGCAGTCAGGCGACAATCAGCGTCGAACCGGTCGCCACACGATCATAGAGATCGATGATGTCCTGATTGATCAGCCGCACACAGCCCGAGGAAACATTCTTGCCGATGGTCCACGGCTCGGGCGTGCCATGGATACGATACAGCGTGTCGCGTCCGTTCTGGAAAATATAGAGCGCCCGCGCGCCGAGCGGATTGTCGATCCCTCCCGGCTGGCCATTGCGCCATTGCTCCAGCTCGGGTTCGCGCGTGATCATCGCGGCCGGCGGCGTCCAGGTCGGCCATTCGCGCTTGAACTGGATGTTGCCACGGCCCGACCAGCCGAAGCCTTCGCGCCCCAGCCCGACGCCATAGCGGATCGCCTGCCGGTTCTCGCGCACCAGATAGAGGTAGTGGGCCCTTGTATCGATATAGATCGTGCCGGGCCGCTCCCCGGTGGGGTCGGGGACGACGCTGCGGTAGAAGGCCGGATCGACATAGCGCAGGTCGACGGCCGGCACGAAGTGCTTCTCATTGGGCCGGGCGCCATACATGCTGACGTAGAAGGGGTCGAAAACGGGCTGTGCCGGTTGCTGGGGCGCGGTGGCCGTGGAGGAGCATCCAGCAAGAGCGAGAGCCGAGAGGCTGACCGCGCCAGCAAGGAAATGTCGGCGGTCGAGGAGGCGGAGTTGCGATGTCATGGGGTCCGTCTTTGTATCCGTAAGAAACGCACCGGTGAGGCGCAAGGGACTAATTATGGCAAGGACGACAAGGTTCCGCCGGCCTGTGGCAGTCGGGCGATCATGTTGCCCAATTGCACCACGCCGATCTCTCGCGGGCCCGCCCCCGTGCCCCCAAGCCAACCCTTTTGCAGCCCACGTAAAGCTCACAATGCCCCGGCTCCTGGCCGGCATCGCCAGAGTGCCATGCAAAGGTTTACAACCGCGAAAGGATAGTGGCCTCTCGGAAATGTGAGCGCGCTCAGCCGCCTTCGAGCTCTTCGCGCAGCATCTCCAGTTCCAGCCAGCGATCCTCCATCCCGGCCAGCTTCGTCTCGCCGTCGACATAGGCCTGAGTGGTCTTTTCGAAGCGCTGAGGATCGCGCGCATAGAGCTGAGGATCATCGAGCACGGTCTGCAATTCCGCCAGCCTGCCGCGCAACGCGTCCATTTCCCTGGGGAGCGTTTCGAGGGCGTGCTTGTCCTTGAACGAGAGCTTGCCGCGTTTTTGCACCGGCGCCGGATCGGCCTGCGTCTTGCTCCGGGGCTGGGCGGGCTGGCGCTCGCTCTTGCGCGCCGAAACTCCCGCCCCGCGCTGAGCGACCATGTCGGAATAGCCGCCGGCATATTCCGTCCACACCCCATCGTCTTCCGACTGGATGATCGAGGTGGCGACATTGTCGAGGAAATCGCGGTCGTGGCTCACCACGATGACCGTGCCGGCATAGTCGGCGATCATTTCCTGCAACAGGTCGAGGGTCTCGAGATCGAGGTCGTTGGTCGGCTCGTCCAGCACCAGAACGTTGGAGGGCAAGGCCAGCGCCCGGGCCAGGGTGACGCGGTTACGCTCTCCTCCCGACAGCTTGCCCACCGCCGTGCGCGCCTGTTCGGGGGTGAAAAGAAACTCCTTCATATAACCGATGACGTGCTTGGGCTGACCATTGATGGTGAGCGTGTCGCTGCCGCCGCCGGTCAGCACGTCCTTGAGTGTCGCGTCGGGATCGAGCGAAGCTCGGCGTTGGTCGAGAACGGCCAGTTCCAGCCGTGTGCCGAGCGTGACCTTGCCGCTGTCCGGCTCGAGATCGCCCGTCAGCATCCGGATCAGCGTCGTCTTGCCGGCCCCGTTGGGCCCGACGATACCGACCCGCGCCCCGCGCATGATGCGGGTCGAGAAATCCCCGACCACCACGCGATCGCCGAAGGATTTGGAAATGGCATCCGCCTCGACGATCAGCGCCCCGGACGTCCGGCCCTCGGCCACGCTGAGCTTGACATTGCCCTGCGGCCCACGGTGATCGCGCACCTGCTGGCGCAATCCGGCCAGCAGGTCCATGCGCCGAACATTGCGCTTGCGGCGTGCCGTGACGCCATAGCGAACCCAATGTTCTTCCGCGACGATCTTGCGTGCTAGCTTGTGCTGTTCCTTTTCCTCCTGCTCGAGGAAATCGTCGCGCCAGGCCTCGAAGCCGGAAAAGCCCTGATCGATGCGTCGCGTCGCGCCGCGATCGATCCACACCGTCGCCCGCGTCAAATCCGCGAGGAACCGCCTGTCATGGCTGATGAGCACAAGGGCCGAGCGGAGCGATTTGAGTTCGCCCTCCAGCCATTCGATGGCCGGGAGATCGAGGTGGTTGGTGGGCTCGTCGAGCAGCAGGATATCGGGCTCGGGCGCCAGGACGCGGGCCAGCGCCGCGCGCCTTGCCTCGCCTCCCGACAGCGACCTGGGATCTTCGCCGCCGTTCAGCCCGAGCATTTCCAGCAGGTATCGCGCCCGATAGGGGTCGTCGGCGCCTTCGAGACCGGCCTCCACATAGTCGAGCGTCGAGGCGAAACCGGAGAGATCAGGCTCCTGCGGCAGATAGCGGATGGTGACGCCGGGTTGCACGAAGCGCTCGCCGGCATCCGGCTCGATGGCGCCGGCCGCGATCTTGAGCAATGTGGATTTGCCCGAACCGTTGCGCCCCACAAGCGCGATCTTGTCCCCCGGAGAAACGGACAATTCGGCCCCCTCCAGCAGGGGATTGGTTCCGATCTTGAGGCCGATCGATTGCAGGGCGAGGATGGGGGCTGCCATGGGAGTCCTTGAAATGGGCGCTGCGGCGCATGCGGGCGACACATGGCCAAAATCCGTGCGCGTTGCAAGGGCTCAGGCAGTCTTCGCCATGCTGGCGGCATTGACGCCGATTTCGAGCCGTGCCCAGACCGGCAGGTGGTCCGAGCCCTTGCGGGCCAGTTCGGACCGATGCACCCCCGATTCCCGGACGGTGATGTCGGTGGTGGTGATGATCCGGTCGAAGCTCAGGACCGGCCGCGAGGAATGAAAGCTCGGGCCCGGCGCAATCACCTGATGGTTCTCGGAAAAATGCGCCAGGCAGCCGCCTTCCGTCGTCCATTGGTTGAGATCGCCCATGATCACCGTGGGCAGGGCCTCGTCGAGCACGTCGAGCTGATGCAGCACCGATTGCGCCTGACGACGGCGCCACAGGTCGACCAGACCCAGATGCAGGCCGATGATCCTGATCCTTTCGCTGCCTGTGTCGAAATCGGCCAGCACTGCGCCGCGCGGTTCGAGCGCCGGCAAGGTGAGCGTCATGGTGTTGATGACCCGCACTCCCTTGCGATGCAGGATGGTATTGCCGTGCCAGCCCAGGCTGCGCTCGCGCATGCCGAAGCTGATGGCTTCATATTCCGAGTGCTCGGAGATCAGTTCGGGGGAGAGGGAGGCGGTGCGGCTGCCGAAGCGCCGATCCACCTCCTGGAGTGCTATGATGTCGGCATCGACCTCCTTGAGGATGTCGATGATGCGCAAGGGATCGCGCTTCCAATCCGTGCCGACGCTCTTGCGAATATTGTACGATGCTACGCTGATCATGCCCACTAATGTGCCGTGAAGCTGTGACAGGTCAATGATCGAGGCGGTAGAATTGTTGCGATTTACCGCGTTGTGCGGCGTCTTGCGCGCTGTTCATCGCCCGTTATGCGCTGCCATGTTCGCCCTAGACCAGCGGACCGAGGGAATTTTCGGGGTCGCCGTTGATGGAGTAGCCGCCATCGACCAGCCAGTCGACGCCGGTGATGAAGCCAGAACCCGGTTCGGCGAGGAAGCGGATGACGCGGGCGATTTCCCCCGGCTCGGCCCAGCGCCCCACAGCAGCGCGCTCGGCGAAGGGGGCATAGGCCAGAGTGCCCGCCTCCATCTTGGCCCGCAGCACGTCGGTGAGCACATAGCCGGGCGAGACGGCGTTGACGGTGATGCCGTGCCGGGCGTTCTCCAGCGCCAGCCCGCGCGTCAGCCCGCCGATGGCCGCCTTGGCGGTGGAATAGGCGGTGCGCCGAGGCAGGCCCACATGGCCGATGACCGAGCCGAGATTGATGACGCGGCCGAACCCCTTCTCGCGCATGCCGGCGATGAAGGCCGCCGCGACGATGGCGGCACCCGAGACATGCACCTTGAGCATCCGCGCCAGGTCGTCGGCCGGCAAGGTGTGGTGATCGCTGCTCTCGCGCTGCATGATGCCGGCATTGTTGACGACGATGTCGACAATGCCGAGACGGGCGCGGGCGGCGTCCCGCGCCGCCGCGACGCTGGCCTCGTCGGCCACGTCCATGGCGACGCCGATGGCCCGCACCCCGTGCTCGCCCGCCATGGCGGCGGCAAGCGCGTCAGGCGCGGCGAGATCGGCGAGCACCAGATCGCAGCCCGCGCCGGCGAACTCGCCGGCGATCGCCTTGCCGATGCCGCCGGCGGCGCCCGTCACCAGAGCGACATGGCCCGCCAGCAGCTCCGAAGCGATGGGAGCGGCAGCGTTCACTGCCCTGCCCTCGCCCGGGCATGCCCGGCGACATCGGGATTGGCGAGATAGGTCGGCTCCCGCCCCTGCAGCACGTCGACGACGTTCTGGGCCGTCTTGCTGCGGATCTCATATTCGGAATCTTCCGAATACCAGGCCGCGTGCGAGGAGAGCACCACATTGTCCATGGCGAGCAGCGGATTGTCGCCCCGGACGGGCTCGGTCTCGAACACGTCGAGCCCCGCCCCGGCCAGCCGCTTTTCGGAAAGCGCCGCTATGAGGGCAGCCTCGTCGATGACCGGACCCCGGGCGGTGTTGACCACGATGGCGGTGGGCTTCATCACCGCGAACTGGTCGCGCGAGAGGATATGCCGGGTCTGCTCGACCAGCGGCACGTGGACCGAGAGATAGTCGGACTCGCGGCACAGGGTTTCGAGATCGACCAGCTCGACCCCCATGGCCTTGGCCTCGGCAGCGTCGGCATAGGGATCATGGGCGATGATGCGCACGCCGAAGCCGGCCATCTTCACCGCGACCTTGCGGGCGATATTGCCGAAGCTCAACAAGCCCAGCGTCTTGCCGCGCACCCGGTAGAGGGGCTTGACCACGGTATAGTCCCACTTGCCGGCCTTGACGGCGGTGTCGAACTTGACGAGGCCGCGCACCACGGCGAGCAGCAGCGCGATGGCGTGGTCCGAAACCTCCTCGAGCGAACCGTCCGGGACGTTGCCGATATAGATGCCCAGCTCGGTGGCGGTCGGAACGTCGATGGTGTTGAGCCCGATGCCGTAGCGCGAAATGATGCGGCACTTGTCCAGCGAGCGGATGACCCGCGGGGTCAACTGGGCGTACTGGTTGAGGACCGCATCGGCGCCGGCACAGGCGGCGATCAGCTCATCCTCGGTCCGTGCCTGATTGGGCGTGAGGGTCAGCCCGGCGCGCGCGAAAACCTCGGTTTCCGGGCCCAGATCGGGGAATTCATAGTCGGTGAGAACGATCTTGTAGCTCATGGTACTCAATGGGCTCCGAAGCGATCGTCGAGGGACTGGTGGAAGGGCAGACCGACGATCTCGGTGAATTCGGCATAGGTGTGCTGCGGACCGGCATTGGCCGGGGTGCCGTTGGCCTTGAGGGCGGCAAAGGCGTCGGCCATGGCGCGGGTGGCGGTAAAGAGCGCCGTGACGGCATAGAAGACCACCGAGAAGCCGAGCTCCTCGAGGTCCTTTGCGGTCAGCGCCGTGGTCTCGTTGCCATCGACGATGGAGACCACCTTGGGCCCCTCGACGGCGCGGGCGACCGCTTCGACTTCGGCAATCTTCTTGATGCCGTCGACAAAGACCAGATCGACGCCGGCGTCCTGATAGAGTTTGGCACGGCGGATGGCCTCCTCCACGCCCGCGGCCGGCAGGGCGTCGGTGCGGCCGATGACCAGGAGGTCGTCGCCTTCCCGCGATTCGAGGGCCGCCTTGAGGCGGAGCACGTTCTCATCGGCCTCCATGAGCCGGATGCCGGCCATCTGGCCGCAGCGCTTGGGCGCGACCTGATCCTCAAGATGGATGGCGGCGACGCCGGCCTGGATATATTCGCGCACGGTGCGGTGGATGTTGGACGGGCCGCCATAACCGGTATCGGCATCGGCGATGACGGGGATCGAGGTCGCCCGGACCATGTTGCGAGCGTGTTCGGCCATCTCCGTCTGGGTCAGGAGGCCGATATCGGGCATGCCGAGCCGGGTGGCGGTGGCGCCGAAGCCGGTCATGTAGATGGCGTCGAAGCCGGCGCGCTCGACCAGCCGCGCCGAGACGGAATCCGGAGCGCCGGGCGCCATCACGATGCCGGGTTGCGACAGGCGGTGCTTCAAATTCTTTGCGTGATTCATTTGCTCGCTAGAGTCCATTGAGGGTGGGGGTTGGCATGCCCCGGCGGTCAGGCCGAGGATTTTTCGGTCTCGGTGAGCACCGAGATGTAGATTTCGGCGGTGCGGTCCACATGGTGGTCCATAAGGGTGCGGATGCTGTCCAGATCACCATCCCGCGCGTGTTCGAGGAACAGCTTGTGCTCGCGCAGCGACTGCTCGCGCAATTGCTCGATGGGGCGGGTGAGATGGGTGCGCAGGGCCGCGATGGGCCCCGAGACGAGCTGATAGGCATCGATCACATAGGGGTTTCCCGAGAAATCGACAAAGGCCTGGTGGAAGGCGGTGTCGAGATGGCCATAGGCCACCGCATCGCCCCGGTCCCGAGCCTCGTCCATGTCGGCGACCACCTTCTCCAGCCGGGCGATCAGCCCCTTGCGGTCGCGCTCCAGCGCCATGGCGAGGGCGTTCATCTCGATCATCTTGCGGTAGTCGCAGATGCGGGCGACATCCTCTACGCTGGGGGAGAACACCGAGCTGCCGCGCTTGGACTGGATGCGCACCAGCCCCTGCTGCTCGAGCTGGATCAGCGCGTCGCGTACCGGGGTGCGGCTGACCCCGAAGGTCTCGGCCAGCATCTCCTCGCGGATGGCTTCCCCGAGCCCGAAATCGCCATCGATGATTGCCTTGCGCAAGCGGTCGGCGACGATATCGGCCAGCGACCGGGGCTGCTCGATCCTGAGGTTCTTCATGCAGCCACCCGCGGTCGGCGATAGCGGCGATAGAGCGCCACGAGAAGCGGCGTGAACCACAGGGCGAGGGTGACCACCCCCAGCCCCCCGGCGATGGGACGCTCGAAGAAGGCCAGCGGGTTGTTGTCGGCCTTGATCAGCGAGGTGATGAGGTTGCGCTCGACCAGCGTGCCCATCACCAGCCCCAGCACGGCCGGGGCCACCGGGATGCCGTTCTCCTCCATGAGATAGGCGAAGACGCCCACCACCATCATCACGGTGATCGCCGTGGTGGAGAGTTCGATCGAGAACGACCCCACGATGGCAAAGCACAGGATGAGCGGCGCCAGCGCGGTCTTGGACACCCGCAGCACGGGGGCGGCCATCAGGATGGCCAGAATGCCCAGCGGCACCATCAGGAGGTTGGCCAGCATGAAGACGAGGAAGATGGCGTTGACCTCGACGGCGTTGTTGATGAACACCATGGGGCCGGGATTGAGGCCCTTGACGTAGAGCACGCCGATGACGATGGCGGTGATCGAGTCGCCGGGAATGCCGAACACCATGGCCGGGACATAGGCCCCGCTCAGGGCCGAATTGTTGGCCGCGCCGGAATCGACCAGCCCTTCCTCATAGCCCTTGCCATAACGCTCGGGATGCTTGGAGAAGCGCTTGGAGATCGCATAGCTGATCCAGGACGCGATGTCGGAGCCCGCGCCGGGCAGGATGCCCACCAGCGTGCCGACCACCGAGCCGCGCGCCACGTTGAAGCGGAACTTCCACAGGATCTTGCCCATGCCCTCGAAGAGCTCGGAGACCTTGGAGATGGATCGGGCCGAGACGGTATTGTCGCGGTGCACGATGGCGCGGATCACCTCGGGCACGGCGAAAAAGCCGATCAGGGCCGGAATGAACGGCACGCCGGACAGGAAATCCTGCTGGCCATAGGTGAAGCGCGGATAGCCCGAGCTGGTATCGAGCCCCACAGAAGCCACCAGCAGCCCCAGGCACAGGGCCATGACGCTCTTGACCAGCGTGCCCGACCCCAGCATCACCGCCGCGCTGAGCCCCAACAGGGCCAGCCAGAAATATTCGAACGAGGTGAAATTGAGCGAGACTTCGGCCAGTTGCGGCGCCGCGATCATCAGCACGGCGGTGCCGAACACCCCTCCGATGGCCGAGGTGACGACGCACAGCCCGAGCGCGATGCCCGGCTTGCCCTTGAGGGTGAGCTGGTGCAGGTCGTCCACATAGGCGGCCGAGGCGGCGGTGCCGGGAATGCGCACCAGCGCTGCCGGGATGTCGGAGGCAAAGATCGCCATGGCCGACATGGTGACGATGGCGCCCACGGCCGGAACCGGGTCCATGTAGAAGGTGATGGGCACCAGCATGGCGGTGGCCATGGTGGCCGACAGGCCCGGCACCGCGCCGATGAACAGGCCGAACAGCGCGCAGGCCAGGATCACCATCAGCGTATAGGGCTCGAGGACGAGCTGAGCGGCGGCAATGAGCGTTTCCATGGCCGATCTCCTAGAACAGCGGTCCGGCGGGCAGCGGGACCAGCAGCAGGCGCGACATCAGGAAGTAGATCCCGAACACGAAGCCCACCGCGACGGCCACCCAGAGCAGCGAGCGATGCCCGAGCAGCATGAAAAGCGTGACGAGGAGCAGGACGCCCCCGATGAGAAAGCCGATCTGGCTGAAAAAGGCGGCGAGGAGGATGGTGCCGAACACCGAGACCACCACGGCGATGGCGCGCGAGGGCACAAGCCAGCCTTCATTGAGCACCACCAGCTTGCCAAAACCTTCCGCGATGCCCTGGCGGGCGATGATCAGGCCCCCGATGACAAACAGGGCGCCGAACAGCATGGGAAAGCTGCCTGGGCCGATCGCCTGGCCCGGCATGCCGGGAAAGCGGGATGCCTCGAACAGCACGTAAGCGCCGAGCACGACGAAGAACAGGCCGATCAGGCTGTCATGGATGCGCATGAGAGCAACTCCTCAAAGAGCAGGAGGCCGCCCGGGGCGGCCTCCTGTATTGCGCTTAGCGGGCGAGGCCCACGGCCCGCAGGGTGGTCCCCATCTGGGCGTCGGAATCGGCCATGAACTGCTCGAATTCCTCATTGGGCGTCCACTGCATGGCATAGCCGCTGGCTTCCATGAACTGGGTGTATTCGGGGTCCTCGACCACCTTGCCGATGGCGTCGGCCAGCGTGCGGGCGATCTCGGGATCGAGGCCGGCCGGGGCGGCGATGCCGCGCCAGGAGCCGAGCGCGAAGGCAACGCCGGTCGCTTCCTCGAAGGTCACCAGATCCGGGGCCGCATCGGCGCGCTCGGTGGCGAAGATGGCCAGCGGCTTGATGCGCCCGGCATCCATCAGCGCCCGGGCTTCGGGCAGCGAGGCGGCCACGAAATCGACGCCGCCGGCGGCGAGGTCCTGCAGGCCCGGCGCGGCACCCTCGGAGGGCACCCAGGCGACGCGCTGAACGGGGATTTCAAGGGCGTTCAGCATGCCGGCCACGGCCAGATGGTTGACGCCGCCCTGGGCCGAGCCCGAGGCCTTGAATTCGCGATCCGCGCTGGCTTCGACCGCCTCGATGAGGGCGTTGACGTCCTCATAGGCGGAATCGGAACGCACGAAGATGGCGGCCGGATCGGAATTGTAGAGCCCGATCGGGGTGAAGGCCGTGTAGTCGAGCTCGGTCAGCCCCTGATAGTGCATGCCGCCGATTTCCAGCGTGGCGATGCCGATGGTGTAGCCGTCCGGAGCGGCGTTGGCGATGGCCGAATGGCCCACCACGCCCGAACCGCCGGTGCGGTTCTCGACCGGCACCGGAACGCCCAACTCGCCTTCGAGCAGCGTGGCGATGATGCGGGCCGTGGCATCGGTGCCCCCGCCCGCGCCCCAGGGCACGATCATGGTGATCGGCTTGGACGGATAGTCCTGAGCCGTGGCGGCGCCTGCCGCAAAAACCATTGCACCGGCGACGAAGCCAGCGCCCAAGATTTTGGATATCTGCATTAATCTCTCCCGTTCGGGCAGCCGGCTTACCGGGTGCCTTGAATACCGGATACTGTATACAACAGGGAGAGTCAAACGGGATTTAGGGCAATAAAGGCAGCGGAAAAGCGCTTGAGGTTTTCCGCAAAACCCAATGATTTGGTGGGTTAATTTTCCGTTACCGCGCCGGGAGCGCTCACAGCCGGTGAAAATTCGATGACGATTTTTTGGCGGCGCGAAACGGCGTGGTGGAGATAAAAAGCGGGCCGGGCGCCCCTGCCCCATCCTCGAAACAGGAGGGGGCAGAGCGGCCCGGCCCGATGCAAGGCGGGGTCAGATCGGGTAGTGGACAGCGCCGTCCTGGACGGTGACCCAGCGCAGTTCGGTGAATTCGGCGATGCCCCAATTGCCGCCGAAGCGGCCATAGCCGGACGCCTTGACGCCGCCAAAGGGCATCTGCGCCTCGTCATGGACCGTGGGCCCGTTGACGTGGCAGATGCCGCTCTCGATGCGGCGGGCCACGGCGAGGGCGCGGTTGACGTCCTTGCCGAACACCGCCGAGGAGAGGCCGTATTCGGTATCGTTGGCGACGCGCACGGCCTCATCCACCGAGCCGACGCGGACCACGGTGACCACCGGGCCGAAGGATTCCTCGCCATAGATGCGCATGGACGGGGCGACCTTGTCGAGCAGGGTGGCGTCCATGATGGTGCCGTCGATGCGGCCGCCGGCGGCAAGGACCGCACCCTTGCCGGTCGCGTCCTTGATCAGCTGTTCCAGCCGCTGGGCGGCGCCCACATCGACCACGGAACCGAGCGGGGTGTCGCCCTTGGTCGGGTCGCCCGCCACCAGCGTCCGCGCCTTGGCCGAGAGCTTTTCGACAAAGGCGTCGGCGACCGAGTCCAGAACGACGATGCGCTCGGTGGACATGCAGATCTGGCCCTGGTTCATATAGGCCCCGAAGGCGGCGGCGGCGACCGCCTCGTCGAGATCGGCGTCATCGAGGACCACGAAGGGCGCCTTGCCGCCCAGTTCGAGCAGGGCCGGCTTGAGGTGCCGCCCGGCCTTTTCGGCGATGATGCGGCCAACCCGCGTCGAGCCGGTGAAATTGACCCGGCGCACGGCCGGATGGGCGATCAGCGCCTCGACGATCTCGCCCGCATCCTCGGGCGCGTTGGAGACGGCGTTGAGCGCGCCCTTGGGCAAGCCGGCTTCGAGCAGGGTCTCGACGATCAGCCGATGGGTGCGCGGGCAGAGCTCGGAAGTCTTCATCACCACGGTATTGCCGCAGGCGAGCGGGGTGGCCAGCGAGCGGACCCCGAGGATCACCGGGGCGTTCCACGGCGCCATGGCCAGCACCACGCCGGCCGGCTGGCGCACGGCCATGGCGAGGCTGCCGGGCCGGTTGGAGGGGACGATCTCGCCCTTGATCTGGGTGACGAGGCTGGCCGCCTCGCGCAGCATGTCGGCGGCGAGCGTCACGTTGAACATGGCCCAGCCGGCGGTGGCGCCGATCTCAGCCCCCATGGCCTCGACGAATTGCGGGCCCCTGGCTTCGAGGATGTCGGCGGCCTTGAGCAAAATCTTGCGCCGCTCCTTGGGGAGGGATCTGGACCATTCCGGGAAGGCGGCGGCGGCGGCATCGGCGGCGCGCTGGGCGTCCTCGACGGTCGCGGCGGCGGCGCGGGTCGCCACGGTGCCCGAGATGGGATTGCGGCGTTCGAAGACCGCGCCTCCCGACGCGTTCTGGTCTTCATTGGCGATAAGCAGGCCAAGCTGTTCCATCGCTGGTGTCTCCTTGGTGTGTGTCAGGCGGCCGAGCCGCCGAGAAATGCCTGTTGCACCGCTGCGTCGGTCTTGAGCGCTTCGGCGGTATCGGCCCCCACGATGCGGCCCGCTTCCATGAGGTAGCCGCGATCGGAGATCGAAAGGGAAATCGAGACGTTCTGCTCGACCAGAAGCAGCGCCACGCCGGTCTTCTTGACCCGGTCGAGGGCGGCGAACAATTCGGTGACCACGATGGGCGCCAGCCCGAGGCTGGGCTCGTCGAGCATGAGATATTGCGGATTGCTCATCAGGGCCCGCCCGATGGCCACCATCTGCTGCTCGCCGCCCGACATGGTGCGCACACTCTGGCGCCGGCGTTCGGCGAGGCGGGGAAAGAGGTCGTAGACAAGGGCGCTGCGCTCGGCCTCGCCGGCCCGGGCGCGGCGGGGATTGGCGCCGAGCAGCAGGTTTTCCTCGACGGTGAGATCGCCGAACATCCCCCTGCCCTCAGGCACCAGCGCGATCCCCGTCTCGGGTATCCGATGCGGCGCGACGCCGATGAGCGAACGGCCGTCAATGGTGATTTCCGAACCCTTTTCCGGGCGCGCCAGACCGGCGATGGCCTTGAGCAGCGAGGATTTACCCGCCCCGTTGGCGCCCAGAATCACTACGGTCTCGCCTTCGCCCACGCTGACCGAAACGTCCTCGAGGGCCCGGTGACGGCCATAGCGCAAAGAGAGATTTCTGACTTCAAGCATGGCCCTCTCCCAGATAGGCCGAGATGACGACGGGATCGGCCAGCACCTCGGCGGTGGGGCCTTCGGCGATCTTGTTGCCGACATTCATGACCACGGCCCGGCTGCACAGGGCCCGCACCGCTTCCATGATATGTTCCACCAGCAATATGGTCATTCCCCGGTCGCGCAGCGAGACGATGAGGTCGATGCCGACGCGCAATTCGGTGGGATTGAGCCCCGACAGCCATTCGTCGAGCAAGAGGAGGCGCGGCTCGGCGGCCAGCGCCCGGGCCAGTTCCATGCGCTTCTGGTCGATATAGGTGAGGTCGTCGGCGTGCTCGCCGCCGCGTCCGGCCAGGCCCACTTCGGCCAGCAATTCGTGGGCGCGCTCGGTCGCCCTGCTGCCCCAGAGCGGATCGCGCCGGAAGGCCAGGGCGGCGACGACATTCTCGGCCACGGTGAGCGAGGGCAGGATCTTGACCAATTGGAAGGTGCGCGAAACGCCCTTGTGGGCGATGCGGTGCGGGGCAAGGTGGGAAATCCGCTCCCCGGCCAGCGCGATGGTGCCGGCGGTGGGCGACAGCGCCCCCGAGATCATGTTGAGCACCGTGGTCTTGCCCGAGCCATTGGGGCCGAGCAGCGCCGCGATCTCGCCCTCGCCGACCGAAAAGCTGACATCGTTGACGGCGGTGAGGCCCCCGAACTGCTTCTTGAGGCCGGTGATTTCGAGCAATTGCGTCATTGCGCCGCCTCCTTGCGCCGGGCGCGTTTGAAGAGGTCCTCGGCCAGCGCGACAACCCCGCGCGGCACGATGAAGACGATGGCGATGAACATCAGGCCCAGAATGATCGAATAGTGATTGGGGAAATTGGCGCTCAGCCATTCGAACAGCAAAAAGAGCGGGATGGCGCCGAGCATCGGCCCCCAGAGCCGGTTCGCGCCGCCCAGGAGCGCCATGATGACGGTGAGGAACGAAACGGTCGGATTGAACACGATGGCCGGCTCGATATAGGTCCAGCGCGGGGCCTGGATGGCGCCGACCAGGGTGATGATGGTGGCGCTGATGGCAAAGAGCGCCAGCTTGACGCGCGAGATGTCGATGCCCGTATGGGCGGCCACGGTCTCGTCGTCGCCGATCACCTTGAGGGCCAGCCCGATGCGCGAGCGCGAAATCCACCAGCCGATGAGGAGCGTAATGGCGGCAAGGCCGAGCAACTGCCAATAGATCTCGGTGGCGCTGATCGGCAGGAAGATATAGCGCCCCAGGGTGCCGGTGACGTTGACCTCGTACCAGGTGACCAGCTGGCGCACCAGTTCGGCCAGCCCGAAGCTGAAGATCACGAAATAGACCCCGGCCAGCCGCAGCGTCGCCAGCCCGACGACGAGCGCGACGCCGAGCCCGATCAGCCCCGCCGTGACGAGCACCAGCGGATAGGGCATGGCTTCCGAGAGCACGGCGACCGTATAGGCGCCGATGCCGAAAAAGGCGACGGTGGCCAGCGAGATATAGCGGGTCGGCCCCGAAAACAGCGCCCAGGCGCTGGCCAGGGTCACATAGCCGGTCATGCCGAGCAGCAGGCCGACGCCATAGGCCCCCAATTGGGTGGGCATGAAAGCGAGGGCGAGGAGGGCCAGTCCGACGAGGACGAAGCCGATTATCGTGCGGGTCATCGGCCGGCGGCCTTTCCGAACAGCCCGGCGGGCTTCCACAGAAGCACCACGAGGAAGATGAGATAGGTGGAGGCGAGCGTGAGGCCGGGATCGACATAGGTGGCGACGAACGTCTCCACCAGCCCGAGCAGCAGCCCCGCGACCAGCGCCCCCATGAGATTGCCCAGCCCGCCCATGATGACGATGACCAGCGCCTTCATGGTGAACACCACGCCCATGGAGGCGTTGAAGGTCTGGTACATGGAGACCATCACCCCGCCCGAGGCGGCCAGCATGGTGCCGAGCGCAAAGGCGAAGCGGGCCGTGCGGTTGACGTTGATGCCGACCAGGGGCGCCGAGGCCGGCGCCACGGCGATGGCGCGGATGGTAGTGCCCCAGCGGGTGCGAGTGAGCACCAGGAACAGCACCCCGCCGATGACGATGGCCAGCGCGAAGGCCAGCAGCCGGTTGGCGGCGATGTTGGCGCCGAGGACGTTCACGCCGAAATTGAGGTAGTTGTAGCTGGTGTAGTTCGAGCCGAAGGTGATCAGCATCACCCCCTGGATGACGAACAGCAGCCCGAAGGTGGCGAGGATCGAATCCACCTCCAGCGAACCGGTCCGGGACGAGCGGCTGACCAGCGGCTGCATCATGACGCCGTAGATGAGATAGCCGAAGACGAAGGCCCCGGGCAGAACGATCGCCATGCCCAGCAGCGGATTGATGCCGAAGGTCGAAAACAGGATGAAGGCGGAAAAGGCGGCGAAGATGGTGATCTCGCCATAGGCGAGGTTCATGATGCGCGAGATGCCGTATTGGAGCGTGAGGCCCATGGCGACCAGCGCATAGGTGCCGCCCAGCACCAGACCGGAGATGAGCGCTGTCAGAAGCATGGGAAAGCCTGTCCTCGTCTGTTCTGCGATGCGCGGCCCTGCCCCTTTGGGAAGGCAGGGCCGCGCGCTGTCACTGGCCCTGCCAGGGCTGCTTGGGGAGACGGATCTCGCTGGCCCCGTCGCGGTCGGACGGCTCGAGCGCCACGAAGACGCCATCCTGCCACTGGCCGGTCCACCACAGGTCGCGGAGCTGGTTGTCCTCCAGCGTGGTCTCGCCCAGGATGGTGGTGAAGGTGCCGGTGGAGAGCTCATTGGCCACCGCCTCGCGGTCGAGGCCGACGCGGCGGATGGCTTCCTCGAGCATTTCGAGCCCGGCATAGGTCATCTGCGAGGCCCAGAAATCGGGGGCCTGGCCGATGAACTCCTCATGCCGCTGGCGGTAATCCATCAGCGCCGCGTTGGAGGTGTCGATGCCGCCAAGGCTCAGCACGCCCTCGGCATTGTCGCCATTGGCCCCGATATAGGTCGGGAACGGCGTGCCGACCCCGAGATAGAACACATCCGGGTTGAAGGCGGCGACCTGGGCCTGCTGGGTAAGCGCGAAAGTATCGGGCGGATAGGAGAAGGCGACGAAGCTGTCGGCGCCCGAAGCCTGCGCCTCGTTGATCATGGGCGAGAAATCGGTGGTTCCCGGCGGATAGGTGCGGTCCATGACGATGTTGAGCCCGGCCTCGGCAAAGGTTTCGCGGGCCGCATTGACCAGGTCGATGCCGAACCCGTCGGCCACCGAGATGATCGCCACATCGGCGTTGATATCGCCCGCCGCATGGGCCTCGCCCAGAACCCCGGCCAGCGCGCCGGCATAGTCGGCGCCCCCGCCCAGCAGCCAGAAGCTGCCCGGCCAGCGCTCGGCGAATTCGGCGGCGCGGTCGGTGACGGCGGCAGAGGCGATCAGCGGATAGCCGAAGCGGTCGAGCAGCGGCGCGACGGCGAGGTTGAAGCCGGTGCCCCACGGGGAAAGGACGAAATCGACCTCGTCCTGGGTGACGAGGCGCTCGACGGCGCGCACCACTTCCTCGGCCGAGGAGCGGTCGTCATATTCGACGACCTCGATGGGCAGGCGCGATCCGTCCGGCAGTTCCAGCCCGCCGGCTTCGTTCACCTCATGCACCCAGAGGCGGTAATTGGGAATGGTGGTGATGCCCGCGCCGCCGGCATTGCCGCCGGTGATCGAGACGGCATAGCCGATCTTGACCGAGCTGCGGTCCTGGGCCGAGACGGCGGCGGCGCTGACGCCCGCCAGAAGGGTTACGGCGGTGCCGAGAACGCGCAGGGCATTCCGGCGGGAAATGAGAGTCATGCAAAATCCTCCTCTGGCCCCATGTGGGGCATGGACGCGCTCCGGCTCTGGTCTTTTCGAGCGCCTCGGGGCACGCTAGCCTAAAACCGGCAGCGATCAGAATAGACTTTTTGCTCAGAAACTTGTACTTTTGCACGATCCAGACGGAGGCGGAATGCGGGCAAACGGCGCATCACGGGATTGGCGGCAGAAACTGGACCTCGCCCAGGAGGTGGAGAGCCAGTCGATCAATTCCCCGCTCGACCAGACCCAATGGACCCTGCACGGCCGCCGCAACCGGATTTTCGTGCTGGTCTCCGGCAATGGGGAAATCGCCACCGGCACCGATACCCAGCCCATCCATGCCCCCATTCTGGTATGGGTGCCCTCCGGCCAGCCGGCGCGGCTGACGCTATTCGCGGGATCGCGCGGGGCGTGGCTGGCCATCTCGGACGCGGCGCTGGGCCAGATCGCCCTGCCCGGCAACATCGCCGAGGACGTGCGCCACCTCGCCCTGCGGCCGCAACTGGCCAGCCCCATCTCCCGCGAGGTCGGAACGCGGCTGAGCACGCTGATCGCCACCATGGAAGGGGAATTGCGCGACAACCTGCCGGGCGCGCAGGAAATGGTGCGCCACCAGCTGGCCATCGTGTGCATCCTCGTCTGGCGAAGCTCCGACATGGTGAGCGCCGCCCCCCAGCCCACGCCGCGCAATGTGGTAAACAATTTCCTGCATCTGGTCGACCAGCAGATGCGCCAGCACTGGTCGGTGGCCGATTATGCCCGCTATCTGGGGGTGAGCGCCGGCCGGCTGACCAGCGCGGTGCAACGGGCCACCGGGCAGACCCCGCAGCGGCTGATCCATTCGCGCCTCATGGCCGAGGCGCGGCAGATGCTGGAGAATTCCGGCATGCAGATCGCGGAGGTCTCGCTCTCGCTCGGCTTCGAGGACACCGCCTATTTCTCCCGCTTCTTCAAGCGGCTGAACGGCAAGTCGCCGCGCGAATACCGCAAGGACTTCGCCCGCAACCAGATCCGGCAATCGGGCTCGTTCGCCGCCTGGCCCTGATCGACCCGATTGCGACAATGGCGGCAGATGGCTAAAGGGAACACACACAGTGACGGAGTCGGATGCCCCATGAAGACCGCGATTGCGACCGTATCGATCAGTGGCGATCTGCGCGAAAAGCTCACGGCCATCGCCGCGGCGGGATTCGACGGGATCGAGATCTTCGAGAACGACTTCCTCGCCTTTGACGGCGGCCCGCGCGAGGTGGGGCGCCTGGCCCGCGAGCACGGCCTCGACATCTCGCTGTTCCAGCCGTTCCGCGATTTCGAGGGCCTGCCCGAGCCCGAACGCTCGCGCGCCTTCGCCCGCGCCGAGCGCAAATTCGACGTCATGGAGGAATTGGGCACCGATCTGGTGCTGATCTGCTCCAACGTCTCCCCCGCCGCGCTGGGCGGCATCGACCGCGCGGCGGCGGACCTCCATGAACTGGGCGAACGCGCCGCAAAGCGCGGCCTGCGCATCGGCTATGAGGCGCTGGCCTGGGGCCGGCATGTCCACGACCACCGCGACGCCTGGGAAATCGTGCGGCGCGCCGACCATCCCAATGTCGGGCTGATCCTCGACAGCTTCCATTCCTATGCCCGCAAGATCGATCCCGAGACCATCCGCTCCATCCCCGGCGACAAGATCTTCTTCGTGCAATTGGCCGATGCGCCGCTGATCGACATGGACCTGCTCTATTGGAGCCGGCATTTCCGCAACATGCCGGGACAGGGCGATCTCGACGTGACCCGCTTCGCGCGCGCCATCGCCGCCACGGGCTATAATGGCGTGTGGTCGCTGGAAATCTTCAACGACCAGTTCCGCGGCGGCTCGCCCGGCGCCATCGCCGTGGACGGCCACCGTTCGCTGGTGGCGCTGATGGACGCGGTGCGGCGCGCCGAGCCCTCCATTTCGGTCGACCTGCCGCCCATGCCGGCCCCGATCGCCGTCGAGGGGGTGGAATTCATCGAATTCGCCGCCAATGAAAGCGAGGCGCAGAACCTCGCCGGCCTGCTGGGCTCCATGGGCTTCGTCCATGCCGGCCACCACATCGCCAAGGAAGTGGACCTCTACCGCGCCGGGGACATCAATATCGTCATCAACACCGAGCGCGAGGGTTTCGCCCATTCGGCCTATCTGATGCACGGCACGACCGTGTGCGATATCGGGCTGAGGGTCGAGGACGCCGGAGCGCCCGTCGCCCGCGCCCGCGCCCTGGGGGCCGAACCCTTCGAGCAGCCGCTCGGCCCGGGGGAATTGCAAATCCCGGCCATTCGCGGCGTCGGCGGCGGGCTGATGCATTTCATCGACGGCAAGACCGAGCTGGCCCGGGTGTGGGAGACCGAATTCCACATCGCCCCGGGCACAGCAGGGCCCGATACGGGACTGTCCCATATCGACCATGTGGGCCAGACGATGAATTACGAGGAATTGCTGAGCTGGCTGCTGTTCTACACCACCCTGTTCGAGACGCGGAAGACGCCGATGCTCGACATCGTCGATCCGGCCGGGCTGGTGCGCTCACAGGTCATCGAGAACGACGCCGGAACCATCCGCTTCACCCTCAACGCCGCCGACCAGCGCTCCACCCTCGCCGGACGGTTCGTGGCCGAAAGTTTCGGCTCCTCGGTGCAGCACGTGGCCTTTGCCACCACCGACATCTTCAAGACCGCCGAGGCGTTTGGCGGCACCGGTTTCGGCTTCCTCGAAATCTCGGCCAATTATTTCGCGGATTTGCAGGCCCGGTTCGGGCTGGACGACGCCTTCCTCGACCGCCTCAAGCGCAACAACATCCTCTATGACCGCGACGAGAAGGGCGGGGAATATTTCCAGCTCTATTCGGCGCTCTATGGCGACGGCTTCTTTTTCGAGGTGGTGGAACGGCGCAACGGCTATGCGGGCTATGGCGCCCCCAATGCCCAGTTCCGCATCGCCGCGCAAAAGCGCGAGCTGCGCCACAAGGCGGTCCCGGCCCGCTGAGTCTTTATTTGGTCGCGTTTCCAGCTAGGGGGCGAGCCAGACCTCGAGATAGCCCGAGACGGTGCGGCGCACGTCGAAGCCGGCCCGGATGCGGGCGGCGGCGCGCAATTGCATGGGATCGGTCTCGGCTTTTCCCAGATGGGCGAGCATCCTGGCGGCCACCGCCGAACTGTCGGCCGGATCGGCGACCAGATAGCCGTCCGAGCCGTCGCAGATGATCTCCTCCATGCCCGGGGTATGGGAGGAAATGCACACGCACCCCGCCGCCATGGCTTCCTTGATCACATTGGGGATGCGCTCCCATTGCGAGAGCAGCAGGAACATCCGGGCGTCCAGCAGCATGTCGCGCAGCGCGCCCGGCGCAAGCCAGCCATGGAAGCGGACGCTGTCGGCGATGCCGAGCCGATAGGCCTGACGCTGCAGCGCGTCACGCTCGGGCCCGTCGCCAACCAGGTCGAGCCGCGCCTCGGGGCGTGAGGCGAGAACCAGCGCGAAGGCGTCGAGCACCAGATCGAAGCGCTTGAACCCCAGCAGCCGCCCTGCCGTCACGATACGCAGCGGGTCCTTGGCTGGCAGGGCGTCGGCGGGAGGATAGGCGGCAAGGTCGATGCCGTGATGGACCACCCGCACCGGGCTGCCCGCCGCCAGCTCGGCAACCGCGCCGATATTGGCGCGGGCCAGGGTGAAGACCGCGGCAGAAGTGCGCGCCGCCTCCCGCGTTATGCTTCCGGCCCGCGCCAGATCATAGGCGCTGAGCCCCAGCGTGTGCCGGGTGGCGGGGGAGCGGCCGGCGAGCAGGCAGAGCACCAGGCTGGGATAATGGCCCCAATAGGCGTGGACGATATCGGGCCGCTGCTCGGCGATCCGCAGGGCGCAGAGCAGCGCGCTGGGCAGGGCGGCGAGATAACGCAGCCGCACCGAAGGCGGCAGGGCGCGGTCGGTGACGGCGAGGCGGGCCAGAGCCATGATGCGCCGCATGCCGAAGGTCCGCACCGCCTGCCACAGCCGCCTTTTGTCCGCAAAGGGCGGATAGGTCACAACGCCATCGACGCCCTGCTCGGCCGCGATCCGCTCCCGCCGGGGGTGCAGGCCCTTGAGGGTATGGACCGCGATCTCGACGCTTGGCCCCAGAGCCAGGATCTCGCGGCTGAGAAAGGTCTCCGAAGGCACCGGGAACTGCATGGTGACGATGGCCAGACGCGGCCGGGTGGCGCTCATTTGGCGACCGGCCGGACCAACTGCCAGAGCCGCGCATTGCCATGCCCGAGCAGGAGCCGGCGCGCTAGGCGGGCCAGAGGCGGCAGCGCCGCGCAGACGGCAAGGAACGCCCCGGCCAGCACCACCAGCGGAGTCTTGCGCTCGTCGGCCGCCATGCGAATCAGGAGGGCGGCGCCGTCGCCATCCTCGGCGGCGAAGGCCTGCACGGCCTGACGGGCACAGAAATCGGCCAGTTCCGGCGACCGCGTGCGGAAAAAGGCGGCATTGGGCCCGAACCGATCGACGAAATCGCGCCCATTGGCCAGCCGGTCGAAATGGCATTGCCGGGCGAAAAGGGCCAGGCCCTTTTGCAGCACCAGCTTGAGGCGATCGGCGGCCACCCCATCCTCCTGGAACAGGCGGCGCTCGTAGAGATTGTCGTCGAGGATCGCGATGCCGCAATGGGGCGCCATGCGAATCCACAAATCACGGTCCTGGGCCAACTGGAAGAAGGGCCGGTAGCCGCCGACCGCATCGTAGACGGCGCGGCGCATCATCACCGTGCCATGCCCGAGCGGATTGGGGCCATAGAGGAGGTGATCGAGCTCCGGCCGCAGTGCGGTGAACCGCGCATCGGTGCGCAGGCCATGGGACGGGCCGCCGAACACCACATTGTCGTATCGGGTGCCCACCACCCCGATCGCGGGATCGGTATCGAGCAGCGCGGCCTGCGCCGCCAGCCGGCCGGGCAGCGAGATGTCGCCGGCCCCCTGGATGGCGATGTAGGCGCCGCGGGACTCGGCGATGGCGCGGACGATGGCCCGGTTGAAGCCGGTATTGTCCTGATGGATGACCCGCAGGCGCGGATCGTCAAAGCCCGAAAGGATGTCCCGCACGCGCGGATCGGGGCTGCCGTCATCGATAAGGACGATCTCGAAATCGGCTTCGTGCTGGGAGAGGAGGCTGGCCAGCGTCTCCTCGATATGGCCGGCGCGGTTGTACCAGGCGCAGACGACGGAAATCCGCGGCGCGCCCGGCCGGCTTTCAGCCCTCATGGCGAATCCGGGCGCCCAGCGCCTCGAGCTTGCCGCCGAAATCCTCATAGCCGCGGGCGATCTGCCACGCATCCGAAATCACGGTTTCCCCCTCCGCCGCCAAGCCGCACAGGGCCAGTGCCGCGCCGGCCCTCAAATCGACGGCGCGCACCTCGGCGCCGTGCAGCCCCCCGCCCCTGCCCTCGATGACCAGCATGTCCCCCCGCACCTCGTGGCGCAAGCCCATGCGGGCCATTTCCCGCACATAGCCGTAGCGGCCGGGAAAGCGCAGATCGACGATGCGCGATTCCCCGCGCGCCTGCGCCGCCCAGGCGGCGAGGATGGGCTGCACGTCGGAATTGATGCCCGGATGCGGCCCGGTGCTGATTTCCAGCGGATAGCAGAATTTTCCGCGCACGATGACTGAGCGCTCGCCCTGGTAGAGGCTGGCGCCGGCGGCGCGCAGATGGGCGAGGACCACTTCGAGATCGCCTGAGGGGAAATCGAAGATCTCCACGTCGCCGCCGGTGATGGCCGCGGCGACCAGCCAGGTGATGGCCTCCATGTTGTCAGCGATGACCCGATGGGTGGCGCCGTGCAGGCCCTCCACGCCCTCGATGGCGATATGCTCCTGCCCGAACACCGCGATGCGGGCCCCCATGCGGCGCAACAGCGCCACCAGATCGAGGATTTCGGGCCGGATATGGGGGTTCCAGATGCGCGTGGTGCCCCGCGCCAGCACCCCGGCCAGGATGGCGTTCTCGGTGGCGCCGGTCGAGCGCAGGGGCAGGTGGATATCGGCGCCGGAGAGTCCCCGCGGCGCCTCGGCGCAGAGGAGGCCGCCCTCCTGCCAGACCCTGGCACCCAGCCGTTCGAGGACGAGGATGTGCAGGTCGAACTTGCGGTCGCTCAGATTGCAGCCCCCCGGCAGCGGCACGGCGGCGACCCCCATGCGCGCCGTGAGCGCCCCGAGCACCAGCAGCGTGTTGCGGATCGAGCGGCCCGGCCAGTCCAGCGTGGTCAGAAGCGGCGGGCCGTCCTCGGTAATCACCACCCGGTCGGGCGCAGCGAGGGTGACGGTCTTGCCGAGCTGGCGCAGCATGCCCGCCTGCACCTCGGCATCGAGCAATTGCGCCGGGTAATTGGCCAGCTCCAGCGTTTCCGAGGTCAGGAGGCTGGCGGCGAGGAGGCGCAGGGCGCTGTTCTTGGCCCCGGACAGGGTGACATTGCCCTCGAGCCGGCTCCGGGCCACCACCAGAAGCTGCGCCTCGCCCTCCATAGCGGGCGAAAGGCGGGCGGGGTCGACTGGCTGCGGGCTTGGCATGGATCGGGCTCCGGCACGAAAAGCAAGAGTTCCAGATATTGCGCCCCCAGGCAATAGTCGCCCCGGCGAATAGTTGCGGGCCTAAAGACTTTCCCCGGCCGATCTTGCGCGATTGCGCACGGCATTGAGCACGGCCCAGCCCTGGACAATCGTTTGCCCCGTGGCGGCAAGTGAAAAGACCAGCACCAAGTCGGCGACGGGGAGCGCGAAATAAAATGGCAGCACGAACACCAGCGTCACCACAATAGAGCGCGTGATGCTGAAGACGAGGAACTGCTGGTTCCGGCCGATGATCGACAGGGTCTGGGTGAAGGGCGCCGTCGCGAACTGGGCGAACATCAGGATGGCGAGGAGCGAACTGAGCGTTCCGGCCAGGCCCCATTCGGGCCCGAGGACGAGGCCGAACAGCTCCCTTCCGAACAGCAGCAGGACGGCGGCGGGCACGACCCCCAGCGCCGCCATGCGCAAGAGGACGGCGCGGGTGAGGAGATAAAGGCTTCGGCCATCCGCGGGATCGATGCGTGCGGCCTCGGCGTAATAGGCCTTGCTCATATTGCGCCCCAGCAAGTCGACCGGCAGCGCTATGGCCAAAAGGGCCATGCCGAATTGGCCGGTGACCGCCGGCCCGTAATGCAAAGCGACAAAGAGCAGCGGCGCCTGCCGCCCATAGGCGAGGAACAGATGGCCGGGAAAGCGATAGGCGGGAAAGGTGCGATAGCGGCGGGCCACCGCCCGGAGGCGCCTCGGGCGGACAAAGCGCATCCCAGCACGCAGATCGGCGGCAAAGCGCAGGAACAGCGAAAGGATGCCGCCGCTCTGGGTCACCACCTGCCCGATCAGCAGGCCCGCCGGCTTCACCCCGACGAGGCCCAGCGCGATCTTGGTGCCCGCGCCGATCACCGCCTGCCAGACAAGGGTGCGCGCCACCGGGCCATAGGCGCGCTTGCGCGTGGCCCAAAGGGTAAGGATCTCATAGCTGCCGGCCCCCAATAGGCCGAGGACGATCAGCCACCACCACGGCGCCCGCGCCTGCATGGAGACGAGCCCGAGCAGGGTGGGCGCGAAGGCCCAGAGCAGCACGCCGCTGCCGAGCGCCATCACCGCCATCAGGAGGGCAGAGAGAACCACGAGGTTGATGGCGGCGGCATCGCCGCGCGGCAGCGGGATGGCCAGCACGTAGCGCAGGCTCAGCCCCGGCAGCAGCAGGGTGATCAGCGCCGAGAACACCGAGAGGACGCCGTAATCCTCCGGGCCGTAGATGCGCGCCAGCACCGGCAGGGCGGCGATGCCCAGGAGGCGGGCAAGGAGGCTGCCGGCGGCCAGCTTGAACATGCCGCGCAAGGCGGCCTGCGCCGTCCCGCCCGCAAAGCGCGACAGCAGCCGCGCGGGCGCCGCCAGGACGCCCCGGCGCGGTGCCCGGGCCTCATCGCGCTTCATGACCCTGCCCCTTGAGGCGGCGGCGGAGACCAGTCCATAAATGCATCGGCGCCAAGGTGAACGAGGGCAGGTAACCAAGCTCCGATCTTGCGCCAGCAGCAGCAACTTGTCCATGGGCGGCAAAGTGCATCCGCCCCATCGGGAACCGCTTGACTGTTGATGCGGCCCCTGCTCTGAGTAATAGAAGACTACTCCGTTCGGCCTGTTGGGGGGCACCATGAAGAACCGGGTTGCGCGTTGGGGCCGGGCCATGCTGGTCGGGCTGGCATTGTTTCTTCCAACCTCGGTTTCTGCCTTCGATACGAAGCTGGTGACCCTCAAGGTGGGCTACGCGCCCGGGGGCGAATATGATCTGGTGGCGCGCATCGTGGCGCGGCATCTGGGGCAATACCTGCCCGGCCATCCCGAAGTCATCGTCCAGAACGTTCCCGGCGGGGGAAGCCTGCGGCTGGCCCAACTGATGCTGGGGAGCGAGCCGAGCGACGGCAGTTCCATCGGCCTCATCGGATCGGCGGTGTGGGTGGCGCCGACCCTCGACCCGGCGGTCGGGGATTTCGACCCCCTCGGCCTGCGCTGGATCGGTTCGCTCGCCGCCGCGCCGGATTCCCTGTGCATCGTTGCCAAGTCCCTCGGCATCGAGACCGTCGAGGCGTTCCGGGAGGGCGATTTCATCCTGGGGGCCACGGGGCGCACCAGCACCGGCTATTATTTCGCCTCGGCGGCGCGCAAGGCGCTGGATGCCAAGTTCCGCATCGTCACCGCCTTCGAGGGCATCGCCGAGCTCGAACTCGCCCTGCTGCGGGGCGAGATCGCCGGACACTGCTTTGCGGCGGCGGAGGATTTGCGGCGCGCCGAGCTGGGCGAGCACGTCAATGTGGTGCTGCGGGCCGCCGGCCCCGAGGAGTCGCCTTACGCCGATGTGCCCCGGCTGCGCGATTTCATCGAGGACGCGCATATGCGCGCCGCGGTGATGCTGCTCGAAGGCACCCGCGAGTTCAACTTCCAGTTCATCGCGCCCAAGGGGACCAGCGAGGAAACCATGGCGGTGCTGCGCGATGCCATGGCGGCCATGGCCGCCGATCCCGCCTATGCCGCCGACATGGCGATCATCGACGGTGTGGTGCTGCGCCTCGTGCCGGGCGGGGAGCTCGAAACGGCCCTGCGCGCGCGGCTCGACGCCGATCCCGACATCTTCGCCCTCGCCCGCCAGCTCATCGAATGAGGCTCGGCCCGCACCCCCTCCGGCATGCGGGCCGGTTTGCCATAGGATAGCGGTCTTGGACATCATCCTTCTCGCGCTGGCAGAGATGACCGAGCCCTTCCGCCTGCTCATGCTGGTGACGGGAACGATCACCGGGCTCATCGTGGGGGTGGTGCCGGGGATCGGGGGGATTTTCGGGCTGGCGCTGTTCGTGCCGCTCACCTATCAGCTCGACCCCTATGCCGCCTTCGCCCTTCTCTTGGGCATGTCGTCGGTGACCACCACGTCGGACACCATCCCCGCCGTGCTGCTGGGGGTTCCGGGCACGGTGGGCGCGGTGGCCACGGTGGTCGACGGCCACCCCATGGCGCGCCGGGGCGAGGCGGCCCGGGCCTTCGGCGCCGCCTATTCCGCCTCGCTGATCGGCGGGGTGGCCGGGGCGCTGCTGCTGGCGATCTCCATCCCCTTCATGCGCCCGCTGATGCTGCATATGCAGACCCCGGACTTTTTCGCGGTGAGCGCCTTCGGGCTCTCGGTGGTCGGCATGCTGGCCGGCAGCCAGCCGCTCAAGGGTCTCGCGGCGGCCATGCTGGGCCTGCTGCTGGCCTTCGTGGGCATAGACGCCAATGCCGGCATCCATCGCTGGACCTTCGGGCAGATCTATCTCTGGGAGGGCATTCCGCTGGTCGTCCTGTTCCTCGGGCTGTTCGGCCTGCCCGAGCTGGCCGGCCTGCTGGCCCGGGGCTCCATCCAGGAAAAGGCCGAGCTGCCCACCTATGCCGGCATGTGGCGGGGCATCAGGGACACGCTGGGCTCGTTCTGGCTGGTGATCCGCTGTAGCTGGATCGGCACCATATTGGGGGCCATTCCCGGGGTGGGGATCGCCGCCATCGACTGGATATCCTATGGTCATGCGGCGCAGAACCCCGGCGAGGGCCCGCCCTTCGGACAGGGCAATGTGCGCGGCGTCATCGCCCCGGAAAGCGCCAACAACGCCAAGGAGGGCGGCGCGCTGATCCCCACCCTCGCCTTCGGCGTGCCCGGTTCGGCGCCCATGGCGCTGCTGCTGGGCGCCTTCATGATCCACGGGCTGGTGCCCGGCCCCGACATGCTGAGCGTGCACGCCCCGCTCACCGTATCGATGGTCTTCACCATCGCGGCGGCCAACATATTGGGGGCGGTGATCTGCCTGTTCTTCACCCGGCCGCTGGCCCGGCTGGCCAATGTGCCGGCCGGGCTGATCGTGCCGCTGGTGGTGGTGTTCATGATCATCGGCGCCTTCCAGAACAATATGGACGTGCTCGACCTCCTGATGCTCGGGGGCGTGGGCGCGCTGGGCATGGCCATGAAGGAGCTCAACTGGCCGCGCTCGGCCTTCGCGCTGGGCTTCGTGCTGGCGCCCATGCTGGAGCGCAATTTCTTCCTCACCTACCAGATCCATGGCTGGGGCTGGCTGACCCGGCCGCTGGTGCTCGCCCTCTTCGCCATGGCGGCCATCGGCTTCGGCCGGAGGGCCGTCACCTGGTATCGGACGCGCGGACGGCAGCGCCAACTGCCCGCCCCCCTGCCCGACCTGGTATTTTCCGGCCTGCTGCTGGCGCTCGCGGTGGCGGCCTTCGTGTCGGCGGGAGCCTTCCCCTTCGACGCGCGCATGTTCCCCATGATCAGCGCCGGCATTCTCGCCGCGCTGGCGCTGGCCATCTTCCTCCAGGCCGCGGCACGATGGCGGGACCGGGGCACCAGCACGACCGCTGCCGCCCTCACCGGCGAGGGCGAATGGGCCCCGGTGGGCGAATTCGCCCTCAAGGCCTCGGTCCGGCTGGCGCTGCTGGCCGGGGCGGCTTCGGCCCTGCTGCTGCTAGTGGGGCACATCGCGGCGGCGTTCGTCTTCGTCCTGGGCAGCACGCTTATGCTGGGAGCCGCGTCGTGGCGCACCGCGCTGGCCAGCGCCATGGGGGCGGCGCTGTTCGTCTATGCGGTGTTCGACCTGATGGTCTCGCGGGCCTGGCCGGCCCCTTTGCTCAAGCAGGCGCTCGGCCTATGAGGGCACCATCTCCACCAGCTTGCGCCGCAGAATCTTGCCATTGTCGCTATAGGGCAGCGACGGCACGAAGCGGATCTCGCGCGGACGCTTTTCCGGGGCGATATTGGCGGTGATATAGGCCCGCATCTCGGCGGGGGCGAGATCGCCCTCGGCGACGATGAAGGCGGCGATCTCCTGGCCCAGCACGTCATGGGGGAAGCCGACCACCGCCACCTCGGCGACGCCGGGATGGCCGCGCAGGATCTTTTCCAGCTCCTGCGGCGCGACGCTCACCCCGCCGCGCACGATCATGTCCTCCAGCCGGTCGACGATGGTGAGGAATCCCTCGCCGTCCATGAAACCCACATCGCCGGCAATGCCCCAGCCCGGGCCCATGGTCTGGGGATCGACCCCCAGCCGGTTGCCCGGCAGCAGCGCCAGGGGGGCGACGGTGCCCGACCAGACCTTGATGGTGCCCGGCTGCCCCAGCGGCAGCAGGTTCCCCTCGGCGTCGAGGATGTCGACCCGCACCCCCTCGATCAGCCGCCCGGCGGTTTCCGGACGCGCCAGCACGTCCTTGCCGGCCAGCATGGTCACCCGTCCGGTGAGGGTCGAGGCATAGCTGAAGCGATAGCCCGGGGAGAGGTTGCGATAGGCGGCGAGCTTGGTCTCGGGCTGGGCCGGGCCGCCCGTCGAGCGCAGGTCGGTGATGGCGGGCAGCAGCGCCGTGGGGCGCTCGCCGACCAGCCGCACCATCTGGGCGATGGTGGCCGGCGGCAGCGAGGTGGCGGTGGCGCCGAAGGCCAGGAGGTCCTCGATGAGCTCGGAGGGCGTGAACACCGGCGGGGCGAACTGCACCAGCCCGCCCTCGAGCAGCACCGAAAGCGCATAGCTGCGCACCGAGATGAACGACAGCGACAGGGGCGTCATATAGCGCGGCGCGACGCGGTCGGCGGGTCGGGCCAGGTCGCGATGCCGGCTGATGAGAACCGAATGCGGCTGGGTATAGGCCTTGGGATCGCCGGTGGTGCCCGAGGTGAAGGCGATGAAGGCCGGATGCGCACAGGTGGCCGGCCCCTCGGGACCGCCACCCGTCGAGGCGAAGCGCCAGTCGCGCTGGAACAGCACCGAGGGATAATCGGGATCGGCGACCAGCGCCCGGCTTTCCAGCATGGCGGCGAAGACGAAATCGCGCGCCAGCCGCGCCCGCTGGGGCGGGGGCACGCGGAAATCGATGATGGCGGCCGTCGCATCGAGCCGCCAGCAGGCGAGGATGGCGAGGATGGTCTCGATGGGGTTCTGTACCGCAATGCCGACCCGGTCCCCCGCCCCTATGCCCAGGCTCCGCAAATGGGCGGCCACGTGATCGGCCTGGGCGATCATGCCGGCATAGCTCACGGTCTCCTCGCCCGAGATCATGGCGGGACGCTCGCCATAGCGCGCCACGGTCTCGACGAAATCGCGCCCCATGCTCATGACGCCTCGCTCCCCTGATGCGCCGGGACGGCAGCGGCGGAGCGCTGGCCGATCAACCCGGCGGCGATGGATACCGCATCCCCATGCCCGATGTCCGAGGACAGGATTTCCGCATTGGGCAAGAGATGCTCGAACACCGGCACGAGCCGCCGCCGCCCCGGCGACATGACCACGGTCACCGCCCCCTCATAGGGGCGCGGCCGATGCCAGCGATAGGCGGCCAGGAGCCGCGCCTGGGCGGGGGTGGAGAGCTTGACATGGCGCTGGCCGATGCGGCGGTCGCCCAGCGCCGTCCGCATCTTCCCCAACCCCAGCGACAGCCGGAAGAACCTCTCATAGAGCCGGCGCAGCTTCTCGTCGGCGAAGTCGCGGTCCCCGGCCCCATCGGTCCAGCGGCCGAGCGCGGCGCTCAGCCCCAGCGCCCGCAACCGCCATTGCAGCCGCGGCCAGAGGCCCGAGGATGGCGACCAGAAGGCGCCTTCGGGGGTGAGGCCCATATTCTTGATCGTCGTGCCCGGCACGAAGGGATCGCCGAGCAGGAAATTTTCGACCGCGCGCCCCCTCTCGCGCAGGCGGACCGCCATTTCGAGCGCGATGATGCTGCCGGCGCAAAAGCCGGCCAGATGCACCGGACCCTCGGGATAGAGCGCGGTCAATTCGTCGAGATAGTGCTCGGCGATAGCCTCGACGGTCGGGGGCGCGTCGTCCCCGCCGCGCAGGCCGGGCAATTCGAACATGTGGAGCTGCTGCCCGGGCGCGAGCCGATCAAGCGTTTCGGCCTGGGGCAGCATGAAGCCCATTCGCCCATGGACGGCAAAGACCGGAGCCGGCGTGCCCGGTGCCTCATCCAGCACGGGCGCGGCTTCCGACAGCTTGCGGGCGATCCCGGCCGGGGTGCCGAAATTGGCCAGCCACGACACCCGGATGTCGTGCCCGGTCCTGGAGGATACCGCCATGGCCACGCCCTCGGCGCTGAGCGAATCGCCGCCCAGGTCGAAGAACTCGTCGTCCACCCCCACCCCCTCGATTTCGAGGGCGAAGGCAAAGGCCTCGCAAACCCGGGCTTGCAGCTCGTTTTCGGGGGCGCGGAACGGATAGGGCAGATGCAAATCCTGCCGCCGGACGCTACGGGAAGGCGCAAGTTCCATTACCCGCAACTCCATAGTGCAGGAGATCGATCCGCCCGATTTTATTCAATCGCGACAAAGGTGCAATATGGCGCGCAACAAAAGCGTCGCAGGCGCGTTACCCGGTGCGGATGGTCAGACTTCCGACCACCGAAGAGCCGTCTGTGCGTCCCCCACAAGCAGACGGCTCGCCTTTTTTCCGGCGCGTCAACAGGTCACGCTGACAGCGGGCGCCGATCCGGCCAAAGCTCCGGTCATGCTCAAGCTCTTTCGCACCATCGCCTTGTTCGAAGGCATCACCACCCTGGCGCTGTTCCTCGTCGCCATGCCGCTCAAATACTGGTTCGGCTATCCGGACCTCGTTCCGCCGGTCGGCGCGATCCATGGGGGCGCCTTCATCGTCTATATCGTGGCGATGATCTTCGCCCTCTGGGGCAAGGGGTTCACGCCGCTCGAATGGGTGCGGACCACGATCGCCTCCTTCTTCCCCTTCGGCACCTTCCTCAACGACCCGTTCCTCAAGTGCAAGCAGGCCGAGCTGGCATCAGCGCCCCAGGCCTCCTGACGGCGAAAAGCACCGGGCCGCAGCAGCGCAAGCGCATTTGGCCTTGATCCCCCGCCCGGAACCGGCTACCGGCCAGGGCCGTGGGGGGCCGATGCAGACCAGCGACGGGATTGAAGCGCCGACGATTGCGGCCCGGGTGAGCCCGGCGCAACTGGTCATCGCGCTCTATCTCGCCGCGCTGCTGATCCCGCTCCTCGCGCTGCCCCTCTATCACGACGACAATGGCCGGTTTTACCGCGGCGTGGTGGCGTTGTGGGACAAGGGGCGCTTCCTCACCGAAATCTATTATGCGCTGTTCGACGGCTTCGGGAAGGGCGAGCGCACCAATCCGGTCGACATCTACCCCTTCAACCTCATGGTGGTCGGCCTCGCGCTGTTCGCCGTCCTCAGCCGCTTCGCCGAGCGGGCTTTCGGCGCGGGCGGATGGCTGGCCGGGCTGGGCGCCATCGCCGTCCTCTCCTCGCCGCTGCTGCTGGAGAATTTCTCCTATCACGTGGACGTGGTGGGCATGCTGGGGGCGTTCGTTTTGGCAATGTGGGCGGCGCTGTACCGGCACGAGCGGCCCTGGCGCGAATTCGCAGTGGGCTCGGCCATCGCCATCGCCGGCTGCATGTTCTACCAGACCGCCGCCAATATCGTGTGCGCCACCCTCGTCGTCCTGTTCCTCGCGCGGGCCGGCCGGGCGGAAGACGACGAAACGCTCACCGGGTGGATGGGGATCAAGGCGGCAACGGCCGTGGTCGCGCTGGCCTGGACCTTCCTCACCAACCGACTGGTCAATTTGCACGACTATGTGGCCAGCCAATCCCAGTTCATCGGGCTCGACGCGGCGGGGATGGAGCACCTGGCCGCCAATATCGAGCGCACCAACCACGTGATCTTCCGCTCGCTGAACGGACCGCAGACGCTGCTGCTCTATGCCGCCATCGCGCTGGCCGTGGTCGGCACGGTGCGGATCGCCGTCGCGGCCATGGTGCGCGGCCGGATCGTGATCGGCATCGCGGCCCTGCTCGGCGTGCCGGCGCTGGTGCTGCTGATCTACCTGCCGGCGGCGCTCTTTACCCAGCCGATCATCTTCGAGCGCATCCTGATGACGCTGGGCTTTGTTTTCTGCGCCGCGCTGGCCGCCAATGCCGGCACCGCCCTTGCCCGGGCGGCGGGCGTGGCCATCGCCCTTTCCGCGCTCCTCGTGGCGGCCACCTCCTCGGCCTATGTGGCCTCCTCGCTGGCCAATCGCGAGCACAGCGCCACCATATACACAACGCTGTTCAACGATATCCGCCATGAAGTGAAGGAGGGCGGGACCGTTACCCTGTCGGTCGCCGGACGGCCGGCGCGGGCCCCGGCCTGGGACATCAACAGCCGCACCTTCCCGGTGCTGAATGGTATCATCCAGTCCTATTACGGTTCCTACCAGGCCGAGGGGTTCGTGCGGCATCTGGGCCTGCCGATGACCTATAAGCGCTATTTCGACGAGGACGGATACGAACTGGTGCTGCAACGGCCGACCTATGCCATCCTGCGCAACCAGGCCGGCGAATATCTCGCCGATTTCCGGTAAACGCTCAGGGGGCGGTACGGCCCGCAAAGGCGAACCAGGTGACCAGTTCGGCGGTGTTCCTGAGGCCCAGCTTGCGGATCAGGCGATAGCGGTGGGTTTCGGCGCTGCGCGGCGAGAGGCCCAGCTCGGCCCCGATCTCGGCATTGGTCTTGCCCTGGGCGATCAGCGTCACGATCTGGCGCTGGCGCGGGGTCAGTTCGGCCGGCTGGCCGCCCACGGCGCGCGGCAGGGCGTCGAAGCAATAGACGGCGCGCGAAAAGGGATCGTCCTCCTCCATGGATTGCCCGCGCACCCGGCACCAGAAACGGGTGCCGTCGCGGCGGCGCATGATGCGCTCGTCGGTATAGCTGCGGCCGCCGGAGAAATTGCTGCGCCACAACTCCCCCACCATCACGAAATCGGCGAGGTCGGGATAGAGGATGTTGAAACTCTGGTTGCGCAGATCGGTGACCGCATAGCCGAACAGATCGGCAAAGGCGGCGTTGACCTCGCGGATGATGCGGTGGGTGGCATAGACCAGGGGGACCGGCAGGTCCTGCAAGGTGAAGGCGCGGGGCTGGGGTGTCGGTGTCATGACGTATAAATACGTCTAACACGGCGCTGCCATCAAGCGATATTGATAGCGCCAGAGGAGCATGGAGGAGATCCACACATGGCCAGAGACGTCTTCATCGCCGCCGCGCGGCGCACCGCCATCGGGTCGCTGAACGGCGCATTGTCGGGGCTTGCGGCCCATGAGCTCGGCGCCATCGCGGCCAGGGCCGCCCTGGCCGATGCCGGGGTGGCGCCCGAGCGGGTCGACGAGATGATCATGGGCCAGGTGCTGACCGCGGCGGCCGGGATGAACCCGGCCCGGCAGGCGGCGCGGCTGGCCGGGCTGGCCGACGGGGCGACGGCGTTCGGGGTCAACCAGGTGTGCGGATCGGGCCTGCGCGCCGTGGCGCTGGGCGCCCAGCAGATCGCGCTGGGGGACGCGGAGATCGTCCTGGCCGGCGGGCAGGAATCCATGAGCCGGGCCCCGCATGCGGCGCGCCTGCGCAGCGGCACCAAGCTCGGCGATGTGAGCTTCATCGACACGGTGATGCATGACGGGCTGACCGATGCCTTCGGGCGCATGGCCATGGGCGTGACGGCGGAAAACGTGGCGCGGCAATGCGGCATCGCGCGCGAAGGCCAGGACCAGTTCGCGCTGCGCTCGCAGCAGCGCGCCGCCGAGGCGCAGAAGGCGGGCCGGTTCGCCGCCGAGATCGTGCCGGTGACCATTGCCGGCCGCAAGGGCGATATCGTGGTCGCCGAGGACGAATTCATCCGCCACGACGCCAGCCTCGACACCATGGGCAAGCTGCGCCCGGCCTTCGAGAAGGACGGCACGGTGACGGCGGGAAATTCCTCGGGCATCAATGACGGCGCGGCGGCGCTGGTGCTGATGCCGGAAGCCCTGTTGCAGGAGCATGGCGCGGCGCCCATGGGCCGCATCGCCGGCTGGGCGACGGCGGGGCTCGATCCCGACATCATGGGGCTGGGCCCCGTCCCCGCCTCGCGGCGGGCGCTGGAAAAGGCCGGCTGGGACGCCGATACGGTCGATCTGTGGGAGATCAACGAAGCCTTCGCGGCCCAGAGCATCGCCGTGGTCGACCAGTTGGGCATCGATCCCGAGCGGGTCAACGTCAATGGCGGGGCCATCGCGCTCGGCCATCCGATCGGCGCTTCGGGCGCCCGGGTGCTGGTGACGCTGCTGCACGAAATGGCGCGGCGCGACGCCCGGCGCGGGTTGGCGACCCTGTGCATCGGCGGCGGCATGGGCATCGCCCTTTGCGTGGAGCGCTGAGGCGATGACCGGTGATATTCTCTGGGAGGCCGATGCGGCCCGCAAGCACGGTTCGGCCATGTGGCGCTTCGCCGAGGCGACAAGGCCGCTGCACGGGGCGGCGCCCGACGACTACGAGGCGCTGCACGCCTGGTCGGTGCGCGAGCCGGAAGCCTTCCACGACGCGCTGTGGGATTTCCTCGACATCGTGGGGGAAAAGGGCGCGCGGGCCTATGTGGCGGGCGAGACAATGCGCGCGGCGCGGTTCTTCCCCGATGCGCGGCTCAATTACGCGGAAAACCTGCTGCGCCGCCGCGACGATGCCCCCGCCATCATCGCCCATCGCGACGACGGCACGCGGCGCGTCCTGAGCTGGCAGGCGCTGTACGACAAGGTTTCCCGCCTCGCCCAGGCGCTGGCGGCGGAAGGGGTGGGCGAAGGCGACCGGGTGGCGGCCATCGTCACCAACGACCTCGAAGCCATCACCGCCTATCTGGCCACCGCCGCGCTGGGGGCCATCTGGTCGTCCTGCTCGCCCGATTTCGGGCCGGATGGGGCCAGCGACCGGCTGTGCCAGATCGATCCCAAGGTGCTGGTCGCCGTGCCCAGCTATTCCTATGCCGGCAAGGCGGTCGACGTGGCTCCGTCCATCCGGGCGGTGGCCGAAGGGGCCCGGCTCAGCCGCATCGTTCTTTTCGCCGACGCCGTGCCCGAGGCGCTGGCGGACCTGCCCGCCACGACCGAGGCCGAATGGCTGGCCCCGTTCGCGCCGGGCGAGATCGCCTTCAACCGCATCGGGTTCGAGGCGCCGCTGGCCATCCTCTTTTCCTCGGGCACCACGGGCAAGCCCAAATGCATCACCCATTCGGCGGCCGGGCTGCTGCTGCAGCACAAGAAGGAGCTGACGCTCCACTGCGACATCCGCGCGGACGAGAAGTTCTTCTATTTCACCACCTGCGGCTGGATGATGTGGAACTGGCAGGTTTCCGGGCTGGCGCTGGGGGCGACGCTGGTCACCTATGACGGCAATCCCGCCTATCCCGGCCAGGAAAGGCTGCTCGACCTGGTCGACGCGGAAGACATCGCCATATTCGGCACCAGCGCCAAATATATCGACGCCTGCCTCAAGGCGGGACTGAAGCCGCGGGAAACCCACCGGCTCGAAAAGCTCAAGCTGATCCTTTCGACCGGATCGCCGCTGATTCCGCCGAGCTTCGACTATATCTATCGCGACTGGAAGCCCGATCTGCACCTCGCCTCGATCTCCGGCGGCACCGATATCTGCGCCTGCTTCCTCGGCGGCAATCCGCTGCTGCCGGTGCGGCGCGGCGAATTGCAATGCGCCCTGCTGGGCCTCGATATCGACACGCTGGACGAGGCCGGCACCCCGATCAGCGGCGAGGCGGGCGAACTGGTCTGCCGCAACGCCCATCTCTCCATGCCGGTCAAGTTCTGGGGCGATGCGGACGGCTCGCGCTATACGGAGGCCTATTTTTCCCGCTTCCCGGGCCTATGGGCGCATGGGGACTTCGTCGAGAAGCGCCCCTCGGGCGGCTTCATCATCCATGGGCGCTCCGACACCACGCTCAATCCGGGCGGAGTGCGGATCGGAACGGCGGAAATCTACCGGCAGGTGGAGACCATCGACGCCATCGAGGAGGCCGTGGCGGTGGGGCAGGATTTCGAGGGCGACCAGCGGGTGATCCTGTTCGTAAAACTCCGCCCCGGCCATGGGCTCGATGCGGAGCTGGAAAAATCCATCCGCAGCCGCATCCGCTCGGGCGCCAGCCCGCGCCACGTGCCGGCCCGGATCATCGCGGTGGACGCCATCCCGCGCACCCGCTCGGGCAAGATTTCCGAGATCGCGGTGCGCGACACCATTCACGGCCGGGCGGTAAGGAACACCACGGCGCTGGCCAACCCCGAAGCGCTGGCGCTCTATGCCGACCTGCCCGAGCTGCGGGGTTAGCGCTCCTGATAGGAGCTCTAACCACCTGTTTGTCGCGCTTCCGAACCGCAAAAGTGGAATCCACTTTTGCTGGAAGCACTCCTAGAGCAAAAAATCTCGGATGGAATCGATCTGCTCGGCGCTGTTGAGCGCCGGGGCATGGCCGACCCCGGTGATGTCGAGCCGGGCCGGGCGCGGGCCGCGCGCCTGCATGCGACCGGCCAGATCGTCGCTCAGCAGATCGCTCTGCGCGCCGCGCAACAGCAGCGTGCGGGCGGTGATGGCGTCATAGCTCGCCCATTGATCCCCGACATCGTTTTTCGCCGCGAACTGGGCGACGATGCGCGGATCGTAATGGACGGTGACCTGGCCGGCATCGGTGCGCCGGGCCGAGGAATCGGCCATGACGCGCCATTCGCTATCGGTGAGCAGGCCGAAGGGGGCATAAACGGTGCGCAGCCAGGCTTCGAGCTCGGAAACGGTCGCAAACACCGGCGGATTGCCGGCATAAGTCCGGATGCGCTCGACGGCGGCGGCGGGCAGCTCGGGACCGATATCGTTAATCACCAGATGCGAGATGCGCCCGCGCAACGGCCCGCCGGCCAGATGCATGCCGATGGCGCCGCCCATGGAGGTGCCGATCCAGCGGCAGGTCCCGATGCCGAGCTGGTCGAGCAACTCGCCCGCCATGGCGCCGAAATTGTCCAGCCGGTATTCGTGCTCGGGTTCGGTCGCCCACTGGCTCAGCCCGCGTCCCAGCGTATCGGGGGCGAGGATGAAATAGTCCCGGCAGAGCACCCCCGCGATGGTGTCGAAATCGCGTCCGGTGCGGGCCAGTCCATGCCACATGACCAGGGCCGGCCGGTCGGGCTCGCCCCATTGGCTGACATGGATCTCGCGGCCACGAAGGGTGAAATAGCGCGAGGTCCGACCGCTCATTGGGTGCTCCGGCGAAACTTGCCGACAATGCCGGTCGGAAAGAAATAGACGCTGAGGATGAACAAGAGCCCCAGCCAGAACAGCCAGCGGTCCGGGTGCAGGATATCGGTGACCAGCGGCAGGTCGGAGGTCAGCGCGCTGGCGGCGCCCATGACCTCGCGCAGATAGTTCTTGGCCATGACGAAGATGGTGGCGCCGAGGACCGAACCCCACATGGTGCCCATGCCGCCGATCACCACCATGACCAGGATGTCGATCATCAGGTCGAGGGAAAGCGTCGTGTCGGGCCCGGTATAGCGCAGCCAGATGGCCAGCAGCACCCCGGCCAGCGCCGCGACCACGGCGGAGACGACCGAGGCCACGATGCGGTAATGCACCGTCTTGTAGCCCAGGGCCTCGGCGCGGAAATCATTCTCGCGGATAGCCTGCAACACCCGCCCGAAAGGCGAGTTGACCAAACGCAACAGGACAAGGAACAGCGCCACCGCGCTGAAGAAGATGAGGTAGTAGGACAGCAGCCGGCCATCGAGCCGCACGCCGAACAGGCGGAAATCAGCAAATTCGAAGGCGGGCGTCAGCATTTGCGGCAGGCGGTAGGTAAGCCCGTCCTCGCCTCCGGTGATGGTGTAGAGCTGGGAGACCAGGACGCCGAAGGCGCTGGCCACCGCGAGGGTGATCATGGCGAAGAAGATGGCCCGCACCCGCAGCGAGGCCAGCGCGATGACGAAGGCCAGCGCCGCGGCGACCAGCACGCCGCCGGCCCCGCCCAGCGCCAGAGCGTCCCAGCCCGGCCCCATGCTGGACGAGGCGATCGCCACCCCATAGGCGCCGATGCCGAAGAACATGGTGTGGGCGAACGAGACGATGCCGGTATAGCCCAGCAGCAGGTCGTAGCTGGCGACCAGCACGATGATGATGCAGATCCGCGCCGCCGTATCGACCGAGCGCGTGCCGGGAAACAGGAACGGCGCCAGCGCCAGGCAGATGACTACGGCGCAGACGATCAGGGCCAGGAGAGGCTTGCCGGGCGCATCGCCCGAAAGAAGGGATTTGATCATGGCCCTCACCGCGATCCGCTCGGTTGCAACAGGCCCTGCGGGCGCCACATGAGGACCACGACCATGAGGATGATCGCCGAGCCCAGCGACAGCTTGGGGGCGAGATAGGCGACGTAATTATTGGTCAGCCCGATGAGCAGCGCGGCGATGAAGCAGCCTTCGATCGAGCCCAGCCCGCCGATGATGATGGTGATGAACACCAGCACCATGACGCTCATGCCCAGATGGGCGGTGATCACCTCGTCATAGAGCCCCCACATGATGCCGCCCAGCCCGCCCAGCGCCGAGGCCACGGCGAAGACGCCGATAAAGAGGATGGAGATGCGGTAGCCCAGCGATTCCACCATTTCGCGGTTTTCCACCCCGGCCCGCACCAGCAGCCCGATGCGGGTGCGCGTGAGGACGAGGCGCAGGACGACGAAGAGCACGAGCCCCAGCGCCACGGCGAGCAGGCGGTATTTTTCCAGCACCACGCCCCCGACGATGAAGGCGCCCTTGAGGTTCTGCGGACGCGGGATGGGGATCTCGTTGGGACCCCAGAGGACGATGATCAACTGCTCGACGACGATCAGCCCGCCCATTGTGATGAGGATTTGCTTGAGGTGGTGGCCATAGACGGGGCGCACGATCAGCCGCTCGAAGACGAGACCGAGCACGCCAGCGGCCAGCATCGCCGCCAGCGCGGCGATCAGCAGAGCCAGCAGGTTCATCTCGATGCCGGAGGAGAGATAGAGCGGCCCCAGCGCGACCAGCGTCGAGACGCCGACAAAGGCCCCGAAGGAGATCATGGCGCCATGGCCGAAATTGAGCACGTCCATGAGCCCGAACACGAGCGTGAGGCCGGACGCCATGATGAAGATCATCAGCCCCATGGCCAGCCCGGCCAGGGTCAGCGTGCCCCAGGTGGGGAGCGAACCGATGGGCAGGAAGGCCAGAAGGGCGAGGACGGGAACCGTGAAATAGGCGGCCCGGTCGCGCACGAAACCCAGCCAGTTGCGGGGCTCCGCCGCGATGGCGCCCTCTTGCCGCGTGGTGCTCATGCTGTGCCTCCGCCGATATCGAGCCCCAATAGCCGCCCCTGCAACGCGGTGTCCGCGCCCAGCTCGGCCATCGTGCCGGTGTGAATGATCTTGCCGTCGTCCATGACCGCCACCGTGTCGCCCACCCGCCGGGCGAGGGCGAAATTCTGTTCGACCATCAGGATGGTCACTCCGGTCTGCTTGAGCGCCATGATGGCCTCGGCCAGCGCGTCGATGATGGTGGGGGCCAGCCCCTTGGTCGGCTCGTCGACCAGCAGCAGTTCGGCCGGCTCGATGATGGCGCGCGAAATGGCCAGCATCTGCTTCTGCCCGCCGGACAATTGGCCGGCCGGCCAGCGCCAGAATTTGCGCATGGCCGGGAAGAGCGAATAGATCCAGTCGAGCCGTTCCGCATTGAGGCCCGAGCGCCGCGCGGCGAGGACCATGTTCTCCTCGACGGTGAGCGTGCCGAATATGCCCATGTTCTCGGGCACATAGGCAATGCCGCGCCGGGCTATGTCGGGGGTGGCGAGCCGTGCGATGTCCTCGCCGGCGAAGCGCACCGCGCCCTGCCGCGCCTGCCACAGGCCCATTATGGTGCGCATGGTGGTGGTCTTGCCGGCGCCGTTGCGGCCCAGCAGCATGGTGAGCTGCCCGCGCGGCACCTCCAGATCGACCCCGTGCAGGATGTGATACTGGCCGATATGGGTGTGGACCCCCGACAGCGACAAAAGCGTTTCGCCCGTCTCCCCCATCCTCGCCTCCTAATGCAGCCCGGTGCCGAGATAGGCCTCGCGCACCACCTGCGAGCCCATGACCGCCCCCGGCTCGCCGGACGCGACCAACTGGCCATTGTGGAGCACCATGATCTCGTCGGCCAGCGAGCGGATGACGTCCATCTTGTGCTCGACCAGGATGATAGTCTTGCCGGTATCGGCCTTGATCGACTTGATGAGGTCGAGAATGACCGGCGCCTCGTCGGCGCTCATGCCGGCGGTGGGCTCGTCGAACATCACGATCTCGCTTTCCAGCGCCAGCAGCAGCGCCACTTCGAGCTTGCGCTGATCCCCATGGGAGAGATTGGCCGCCCGCTCGTCCAGACGATCGGCCAGCCCGCAGCGGGCGATATGGCCCATGGCGATCTCCAGGGTCCCGGCATCGGCGTCGGCCAGCGCGAAAAGGCCCATCGCCCCCGGCCGCAGGGCCTGCACGGCGAGCCGGACGTTTTCGAGCACCGAAAGGCGGGGAAAGAGATTGGTGAGCTGGAAGGCGCGGCCGATGCCCCGGCGCGTGCGATCGGGAACCGAGAGCGTGGTGATGTCCTCGCCCTTGTGCAGCACAGCCCCGCCCGAGGCGCGCAACTGGCCGGAGATGAGGTTGAAATAGGTGGTCTTGCCGGCCCCGTTCGGCCCCACTATGGCCACGAGATTGCCCGGGCGGAAGCTGTAGGACACCGCATCGACGGCCACATGGCCCCCGAACCTTATGGTCAGGTCGCGAGTTTCAAGGACCGGGACGGACGGGCTGGCCATGGGGGGACCTCGACGCATGCGGGGAAAGGCCGTGGCGGGCGCGACAAGCGCACCCGCCACGGCCCCGGAGGAACCTCAATTGCGGATCGGCACGTCCATCTGATCGGCCGGGATTACCTCGACCAGGGCCGGAACGCCCCATTCGACGCCCTCCTGCACCTCGATCCGGAAGTGATACATGTCCTGCAGCGCCTGATGGTCTTCGGGGCGGAAGGTCATGGCGCCCTTGGGCGTATCCCAGCTCATGCCCTCCATGGCCGCAATCAGCGTCTCGGTGTCGGTATCCCCGCCCGTCGCCTCCAGCGCGGCGACGATGGCGCCGGCCGCAGCGAACCCGCCGGCGGTGAAGAAATCGGGCGGCGTGCCGAAGCGCTCCATATGCTGCTCGACCAGCCAGTCATTGATCGGGTTCTCGGGGCTTTCGTAATAATAGTAGGTCGCCCCTTCCATGCCGGGGAAATCGCGATAGGCGACCAGCGCGGGCAGGATGTTGCCGCCGGTGGCCATCTCGATGCCGAGCCGCTCGGGCTCCATATCGCGGATCTTGCCCAGCGGATCGCCGCCCCCGGCCCAGATGACGAAAATCACCTTGCGGCCCTCTTCGGTGGCCAGCGCGTCGAAGATGCGCTGCGCATGGGCGGTGAAATCGGTGGTGTCCTGGGGCGCGTATTCCTCGAACACCAGCTCGGCCCCGGTCCCCTCCAGCGCGTCGCGGAACGCCGCCACGCCGTCGCGGCCGAAGGCATAGTCCTGGGCGAGGGTGGCGATCTTTACCCCCTCCTTGCCCAGCGCCACGGCATTGGCGATGGCGTCCTGGGACGAGTTGCGCCCGGTGCGGAAGATGTAGCGGTTGAAATTCTCCCCGGTGATCGAATCGGCGACGGCCGGCTCGACGATGAAGATCTTGCCGTATTCCTCGGCTACCGGCAGCATGGCCAGCGCCACGCCCGAGCTCACCCCGCCCACCGCCAAGTCGACATCGTCGTCGCCATAGGCCTCGGCGAGCAGCGCCCGGCCAATATCGGGCTGCAACTGGGTGTCCTTCTCGATCACCTCGAGGGGCCGGCCGGCCACCTCCATGCTGCCACCGGTGTAATATTCGAACCCGAGCATCAGCCCGTTATGGGACTGGGTGGCATAGGCCTCCAGCGCGCCGGTCTTGCCATAGACATGGGCGATGGTGATGGGGTCCTGCTGCGCGAACGCCGCCCCGGCGGCGCCGGCCAGCCAAAGGACTGCCAGACTTAGCGGCCTTGTCAGTTTCATCTCGTTCCTCCCATGGGACCCTCACCGTCCCGTTGCTCTTGTGTCGCGGCCCGGCATTCCTCCCGCCGGCCCCTGACGAAACCGCCTTCAAGATGCGTGCCAATCGGCGGCGGGGCCGGAGCGGCCGGGGATTTTCGCCGCAGGGCGCGCGACAGACGCGTCCGGACTGTCCGGACAATCGGACAATTCGATCCGGCGCTCTGGACACTCACGAGAGAGCGTAGCGCTTGAGCTTTTCGTAGAACTGGCTGCGCGATACCCCCAGCAACCGCGCCGCCTCGGTCCGCTTGCCCCCGGCGCGGTTGAGGGCGTCGATCATTGCCTCGCGCTCGGCTCGGGCGCGCGTATCGGCCAGTTCGGGCGCGTCTGGGGTGACCGGGCGCGGCCGGGCCGCGACCCGGGGCATGGCGCGCGAAATGGTCTCGGCATCGAGCATTTCGGTGGGCGCGATGGCGGCGGCGCGCTCAAGGGCATTGCGCAATTCGCGCACATTGCCCGGCCAGTCATAGCCGGCCAGCAGCGCCACCGCATCCTCCTCGATGGCCCAGTCGGCCATGTCCTCGGCGCGCGGAATGGTCTCCAGCAGCCGCTCGCAGATCACCCCGATATCGCTCAGCCGCTCGCGCAGGGGCGGCACGTTCACGGTGAGCACGGCAATGCGGTAATAGAGGTCGGAGCGGAACTTGCGCTCCTCCATCAGCGCCTCCAGATCCTGCGAGGTGGCGGCGATGATCCGCACATCGACCTTCTTGACCGCGTTCGAGCCCAGGGCCTCGATCTCGCCCTCCTGAAGCACGCGCAGGAACTTGGCCTGGATCGAGAGCGGCATGTCGCCTATCTCATCGAGGAACAGCGTGCCCCCATGGGCGAGCTCGAACTTGCCCTTGCGGGGCTTCTTCTCGGCCCCCGTATAGGCGCCGGGCGCCACGCCGAAAAACTCAGATTCCAGAAGGGTTTCCGGGATCGCCGCCATGTTGACGGCGACAAACGGCCCTTCGGCCCGGTCCGACGCCTGATGGATGGCGTGGGCGAGCAGTTCCTTGCCCGTGCCGGTCTCCCCCATGAGCAGCACCGGCCCGTCGCGCAGGGCGAAACGGCGGATCTGCGACTTGAGGTCCTGCACGATCTCGCTCGTCCCGACGAAACTGGCCAGCGAATATTTGGTCTGCCGCTCCCGGGTCAGCGCCGCCTGGGCGCGGGAGAGCTGGCGCTGCATCTGTTCGAGCTTTTTGAGGATCGGCGCGAGATAATCGACATTGTCGTAGAAGACGAAGCCGATGGCGCCCTTGACCACGCCCTCTTCGTCCTTGAGCGGAATGCGGCAGACCACGAACTGGCGATCGTCGAACTGCATGATGTCGAGCAGGATGGGCCGGCCGGTCTTGACCACCTTGCGCAATTGCGAATGGGGCAGAACCTCCTCGACCGGACGGCCGACCGGATCGAAATCCTCGGTCAGCTTGAGCAGCCGCCGATAGCGCCCGTCGAGCCAGATGATGCGGGCCTCCGCATCGACCATGATGGCGCCCTCGAAATATTCGCGCAGCATGTCGAATGCGCCCATGGCCGCCGACACCAGGGCCGGCGGCGTGCTCGCCAAGGCAGGGGATTGGATGTGCATGGCATGTCTCCTCGCCCGCGAGCGTAGAGATATCCGGACAAACCGGCAAGGTCCGGCAAAAAACATCCTGAAATCCGGACAAATGTCTGGACAGCCGGACGCGCGTGCCGCCGCCTGGGCCACGCGCCCGGAGCCGGTTTTCCCCGCCCGGCCTGCCCTTTCCGGCCTCGGACGGCAACTGGCACGATCCTTGTAAGGATGTTCGGCACAACCGGCCGACAAGGCCCAAGAACGAAAACAAGGGGTGGAGGAGCCGTGTCCGAACGAGCGGAACATCGTGTTGTGCTGATCACGGGCGCAACCAGCGGCATCGGCCTGGCGATCGCCAAGCGCTTTGCGGCAGCCGGCTGCGCCGTGGCGGTGCATGGGGTCGAAAGCGAGGACGACGCCACCCCCGCCATGGCGAAAATCGCCGGCGTCGGCGGCAAGGCGCATTATTTCCACGCCGACCTCGCCGACCCCGCCCAGAGCCGCGATCTCGTGGCCCGCGTCGCCGACACGTTCGGCACCATCGACGTCCTGGTCAACAATGCCGGCATCCAGAAGGTGGCAGCGGTCGACGAACTCGATCCCTCCGACTGGCACCGCATCATCGCCGTCAGCCTCGACAGCGCCTATTACACCATCCGCGCCGCGCTGCCGGAGATGAAGCGCAAGGACTGGGGGCGGATCATCAACATCTCCTCGGCGCACGGATTGCGGGCCTCGCCCTATAAATCGGCCTATGTGGCCACCAAGCACGGGGTGGTGGGACTGACCAAGACCGTGGCGCTGGAAGTGGCCGAGACCGGCATCACCGTCAACGCCATCTGCCCGGGCTATGTCCACACCCCGCTGGTGGCCACCCAGGTCGCCGACCAGGCGCGGCTGCGCAAGATGGACGAGGACGCCGTCATCCGCGACATCATGCTGGCGCCCCAGCCTAGCAAACGCTTCGTGCGCGCCGAGGAGATCGCCGAGATGGCGCACTACTTGACGGGCGACCTGGCCCGGTCGATCACCGGAGCCGCGATCTCGATCGACGGAGGATGGACGGCGAAATGACCGGCAGCGACCTGATCCTCTCGGCCAAGGGCATGACCAAGCAGTTCGCGGGGTTCATGGCGGTCAACAATGTCGATCTCGACGTGCGGCGCGGCTCGATCCACGCGCTGATCGGCCCCAACGGGGCGGGCAAGACCACGTGCTTCAACCTGCTCACCAAGTTCCTGCAACCCACATCGGGCACCATCAGCTTCAACGGCCGCGATATCACCACGCTGGGGGCGTCCGAGATTGCCCGGCTGGGCATGGTACGCTCGTTCCAGATCTCGGCGGTGTTCCCCAAGCTCACGGTGATCGAGAATGTGCGCGTCGCCCTGCAACGCCGCCGCGGCACCAATTTCGATTTCTGGCGCGCCCAGACGGTTCTGGGGGAATTCGACGCCGAGGCCATGCGCCGGGTCGAGGAGGTGGGGTTGGAGGATTTCGCTCACCACACCGCACAGGAATTGTCCTATGGCCGCAAGCGAGCGCTGGAGATCGCCACCACCCTGGCGCTGGAGCCGGAAATGCTGCTGCTCGACGAGCCCATGGCCGGCATGGCGCAGGCCGATGTGGAGCGCATCTCGGCGCTGATCAAATCCATCTCGGCCGGCCGCACCATATTGATGGTCGAGCACAATCTCTCGGTGGTCGCCGACCTGTCGGACACCATCACCGTCCTGGCGCGCGGCCAGGTGCTGGCCGAGGGCGGATATGAAACCGTTTCGAAGGACCCGCGGGTCATCGAAGCCTATATCGGGGTCGGACATGGCTAGCGCGCAACCTCAGATCTCCCCAGCGGCCCCCCTGCTCTCGGTCGCCGACCTCGCCGCCTGGTATGGCGAAAGCCATGTGCTGCACGGCATCGCCTTCGACGTGGCGCCGGGCGAGGTGGTGACGCTGCTGGGCCGCAACGGCGCCGGCAAGACGACGACCCTCAAGGCCATCATGGGCATGCTGCCGCGGCGCACCGGATCGGTTAAATTCGACGGGTGCGAACTGATCAAGGCGCCGCCGCGCGCCATCGCCCGGGCCGGCGTGGCGCTCTGCCCCGAGGAGCGGGCCATCTTCTCCTCGCTCTCGGTCGAGGAGAACCTGATGCTGCCGCCCCGGGTCAAGCCCGGCGGGCTCAGCCTCGAGCAGATCTTCGAGATGTTCCCCAACCTCAAGGAACGGCTTTCGAGCCAGGGCACCAAGCTCTCGGGCGGCGAGCAGCAGATGCTGGCCATCGCCCGCATCCTGCGCACCGGCGCCAAGATGCTGCTGCTCGACGAGCCGACCGAGGGGCTGGCGCCGGTGATCGTGCAGCAGATCGGGCGCACCATCGCCCACCTCAAATCCGAAGGCTTCACCATCGTTCTGGTGGAGCAGAACTTCCACTTCGCCGCCTCGGTGGCGGACCGTCATTATATCGTCGAACAGGGCCGGGTAATCGACATGATCCCCAATGCCGCGCTCGACGCCAATATCGGGAAATTGCACGCCTATCTGGGCGTGTGAGCACAACGGGTTCATTCAAGGGAGGAAGAACCGTGAAGATGACCACCTCAATCCTGGCCGCCGCAATGGTCGCCGCAATGGCCGGCTCGGCCTATGCCATCGACGTCAAGATCGGCATACTCAACGACCGCTCGGGCATTTATGCCGACCTTTCGGGCGAGGGCTCGGTGCTGGCCGCCCAGATGGCGGTCGAGGATTTCGGCGCCGCCGACAAGGACATCAACGTCGAGATCATCGCGGCCGATCACCAGAACAAGCCCGACGTGGCCTCGACCATCGCCCGCCAGTGGTATGACGAAGAGGGCGTGCATGCGATCTTCGACGTGCCCACCTCCTCGGCCGCCCTGGCGGTCAACGAGGTGACGCGCGAAAAGGACCGGATCTTCATCAATTCCGGGGCCGGATCGGCCGATCTCACCGGGTCCCAGTGCTCGCCCAACACCATCCACTGGACCTATGACACCTGGGCGCTGGCCAACGGCACCGGCACCGCCATGGTGGAAACCGGCGCCGACACCTGGTTCTTCCTCACCGCCGACTATGCCTTCGGCCACGCGCTGGAAACCGACACCGCCGCCGTGGTCGAAGCGGCGGGCGGCCAGGTGCTGGGCACCGTGCGCCACCCCTTCCCGGGACAGGACTTCTCGTCCTACCTGCTGCAAGCGCAGTCCTCGGGCGCCAAGGTGATCGGGCTTGCCAATGCCGGCGGCGACACGGTCAACGCCATCAAGCAGGCCTCCGAATTCGGCATCACCCAGGCCGGCCAGTCGCTGGCCGCGCTGCTGATGTTCATCACCGACGTGCACGCCCTGGGGCTCGAAACCGCCCAGGGGCTGGTGCTGACCGAAAGTTTCTATTGGGACCTCAACGAGGGGACGCGCGAATGGTCCGAGCGCTTCGCCGAGCGCAATGGCGGCGACATGCCCTCCATGGTGCATGCGGGCGTCTACGCCTCGGTGCTGCACTACCTCAAGGCCATCGAATCCACTCAGAGCGTCGAGGCCGGTCCGGTGATGGAGGCCATGAAGTCCACCCCGACCTCCGATCCGCTGTTCGGCGAGGGCGAGGTGCGGGCCGACGGCCGCAAGATCCACGACATGTACCTGTTCCGGGTGAAGGCGCCCGACCAGTCGCAGGGCCCGTGGGATTATTACGAGCTCGGCTACACCATCCCCGCCGCCAACGCCTTCCGTCCGCTCGACCAGGGCGGGTGCGACCTGGTCCAGTAGGCCCGGCCTGACCATGGATGCGCCGGCGAGACCCGGCGCATCCCCTGCCCTTTCCGCCGTCTGAAAGCACACGCCCATGTTCGAGATTTTCGGCATTCCGGCTGCCGCCCTGTTCGGGCAATTGCTGCTCGGGCTGATCAACGGGTCGTTCTACGCCCTGCTCAGCCTCGGGCTCGCCGTCATTTTCGGCCTGCTCAACATCATCAATTTCGCCCATGGCGCCCAGTACATGATGGGGGCCTTCGTCGCCTGGATGCTGCTGTCCTATCTGGGCATAAACTATTGGTGGGCGCTGATCCTCGTGCCGCTGATCGTCGGCGCCTTCGGGATCGTCATCGAGCGGCGGATGATTTCGCGCCTCTACCAGCTCGACCATCTCTACGGCCTGCTGCTCACCTTCGGGCTGGCGCTGATCATCCAGGGCCTGTTCCGCAACCAGTACGGGGTCTCGGGCCTGCCCTATTCCATTCCGCCCCAATTGCAGGGCGGCACCAATCTGGGCTTCATGTTCCTGCCCAATTACCGCGGCTGGGTGGTGTTCGCCTCGCTGGTCGTATGTTTTGGAACCTGGTTCCTCATCGAAAAGACCCGGCTCGGCGCCTATCTGCGCGCGGCGACGGAAAACCCAGCCATGGTGGGGGCCTTCGGCATCAACGTGCCGCGGCTGATCACGCTCACCTATGGCTTCGGCGTCGGCCTTGCGGCGCTGGCCGGGGTGCTCGCCGCCCCGATCTATTCGGTCAATCCCAATATGGGCGCCGACCTCATCATCGTGGTCTTCGCCGTGGTGGTGATCGGCGGCATGGGCTCGATCATGGGCGCCATCCTCACCGGGTTCGGTCTCGGCATCATCGAGGGCCTGACCCGCGTCTTCTATCCGGAGGCCTCCGCCGTGGTCATCTTCGTCATCATGGCCATCGTCCTCATGGTCAAGCCCACCGGCCTGTTCGGGAGGGCCACATAAATGAGCGATCACACCATGACCGGCCGACCCGCCGCGCAACGCGCCACCCGCCCCCTCGCCATCCCCCCGCTGCACCTGGCGATCTTTGCCGGCCTGCTCGCCTTCTTCGCCGTGGCACCGTTCTTTCTCTATCCGGTGTTCCTGATGAAGGTGATGTGCTTCGTGCTGTTCGCCTGCGCCTTCAACCTGCTGCTCGGATATGGCGGGCTGCTCAGCTTCGGTCACGCCGCGTTTTTCGGCTCGGCCAGCTATGTCTCGGCCCACGCCGCCAAGGTCTGGGGTCTGTCGCCCGAACTGTGCGTGCTCATGGGCTCCGGCACCGCGGCGCTGCTGGGCCTCGTCATCGGCAGCCTCGCCATCAGGCGCCAGGGCATCTATTTCGCCATGGTGACGCTGGCCTTCGCGCAGATGGTGTATTTCATCTCGCTGCAGGCCCCCTTCACCGGGGGCGAGGACGGCATCCAGGCCGTGCCGCGCAACCGGCTGTTCGGGATCATCAACCTTTCGAGCGACATGGCGCTCTACGGATTCGTCTTCGTCATCGTCTTTGCCGGCCTGTTCCTCATCTACCGGGTGATCCATTCCCCCTTCGGGCAGGTGCTGAAGGCGATACGCGAGAACGAGGCCCGCTCGGTCTCGCTCGGCTATCAGGTCAACCGCTACAAGCTCGCGGTGTTCGTCATCTCGGCCACCCTCGCGGGCACCGCCGGCGCCACCAAGGCCCTGGTCTTCCAGCTCGCCTCGCTCACCGACGTGCACTGGGCCATGTCGGGGGAAGTGGTGCTGATGGCGCTGCTCGGCGGCATGCACACGGTGTTCGGCCCCATCGTGGGCGCGGCCATCATCGTCACCATGCAGACTATTTCGCCAGCTTCGGCGCCTGGGTTACAGTGCTGCAGGGCGTGATCTTCGTCATCGCCGTGCTACTGTTCCGCGAGGGAATCATCGGGGTGATCGCCCGCTGGCTCAAAAAGCCGCTATAGTCGGCTCCGGAAACCATGGACGGCACCGCCCGCGTGGCGGAATGCTGTCCAATTTTGTCGACAAAAGTTTCCGGTTGACACCCAAATCGATTTCAATTCCTATTCTCCCTGCAGATATGTCGACAAAATTTCGATCTGCCATCCTCCGGCCGGCATGTTCCCGGCCCGGCGGATGAAGGAAAAATCTCCTTGGGAGGAATTCAATGAATTTCGCAAAAATCATAGCGCCCGTCCTGTTCGGTGCGGCTCTCGCCGTCTCGGGCGCGGCTCAGGCCCAGGTCAACGTCATGCTGCCGGCCGGACCCGGCGGCGGCTGGGACAGCACCGGCCGTCAGGCCTTCCAGGCCATGAACGACGCGGGAATCTACACCGGCGGCGTCAACTTCACCAATACCGGCGGAGCCGGCGGCACCATCGGGCTTGCCGAATTCCTCGGCACGTCCACGGGCCAGCCCGATGCGCTGGCCGTCTTCGGCGCCATCACCGTGGGCTCGATCGAGCTCAACGATTCGCCGATCAACCTCGCCGATTTCCGCCCGGTGGCCCGCCTGACGGCGGAATATCTGGTGGTCGCCGTAGCCGCGGATTCGCCCTACAACACCCTTGAGGACCTGGTCACCGCGCTGGCCGACAATCCCGGCGCCAACCCGCTGGGCGGCGGTTCGGCCGGCGGCGTCGACCACATCGCCTTCGCGCTGCTGGCACAGGAAGCCGGCATCGACGTTCCCGAACTCAACTACATCCCGCAGACCTCGGGCGCCGAAACGGTGACCGCCATCGTCAACGGCACGCTGACTGCCGGCATCTCGGGCACCTCCGAGTTCAACCAGTTCGCCGAACAGGGCCGCATCAAGATCCTCGGCGTCACCTCGGCCGACCGCCGTCCGGACCTTCCGGACGTGCCGACCTTCGCCGAAGCCGGCTATGACGTGGAACTGGCCAACTGGCGCGGCATCCTCGCCGCCCCCGATGCGCCGGAAGACAATTACCGCATGTGGATCGACCGCTTCGTTGAGCTGAGCGAAAGCGATGCCTGGGCCAATGTCCTCGAACAGCAGGGCTGGGATGACTTCTTCCTCGCCGGCGACGATTTCGGCACCTTCATCGCCGAGGAAGTCGAAGTCCAGGGTCAGATCCTGCGGGATGCGGGCCTTGTCGACTGAGTCCGCGAAAACGGATCTTCCGCTGGAAGAAGGGAGCGGCCAAACGGCCGCTCCCCGTCCTTTCTGGATCGGCGGCGGACTGATCGCCATCGGCGCCATATGGATGCATGGCGGGCTGAGCCTGCCGCAGGGCGCCCGCTACGCGGCGGTAGGCCCGGGGCTGACCCCGACGCTCATCGGCGCGGTGCTGGTGCTGCTCGGCGTGATCCTCATCGTCCAGATCCTGCGCGGCGAAAGGTTCGAGCCCCAGGACAGCGAGGACGCGGCCGCCACTTCGCCCATGGACAAGCGCGCCTTCTTCACCGCGCTGGTGGCGGTGTTCCTGCCGGTCGGCGCCCTGCCCACGCTGGGCCTGCCGCTGACGGCGGCGCTGGCCTTTACCCTCGTGACCCGCGCGCTGGGCTCCACGCGCCTCATCGCCAATTTCGTCATCGGCGGGGTGATCGGCAGCGTCTCATGGCTGCTGTTCACGCAACTCGGCCTGCAACTGGGGCGCTTCTTCCCGCCGCTCGGATTTTGATGCATGGAAACCTTTGAGCTTTTGCTGCACGGCTTTAGCGTCGCGCTTCAGCCCCATAACCTGTTCTGGGCCTTTATCGGCTCGGTGCTGGGCACGGCGATCGGGGTTCTGCCGGGCATCGGCCCGGCGCTCACCATCGCGCTGCTTTTGCCCGTAACCATCACCCTCGCCCCCACCTCGGCGTTCATCATGTTCGCCGGCGTGCTCTATGGCGCCATGTATGGCGGGTCGACCACCTCGATCCTCATCAACACTCCGGGCGAGGCCGGGTCGATGATGACGGCGCTGGAGGGCAACAAGATGGCCCGGGCCGGGCGCGGCGCTGCTGCGCTGGCCACCGCCGCCATCGGCTCGTTCGTCGCCGGCACCATCGCAACCCTGTGCCTGACCTTTGCGGCGCCCACCATCGCCGAACTGGCCTTCTACCTCAAGCCGGCCGATTATTTCGCCATGACGGCGCTGGCCTTCTGTTCGATAGCGGTGGTGATGGGCCGCTCGCGCACGCGCGGCTTCGTCTCGCTGTTCCTCGGCCTGGCGCTGGGCGTCGTCGGCATCGACGCGATGACCGGCCAGCCGCGCCTCACCTTCGGCACGCTGCAATTGCTGCGCGGGGTCGAGTTGACCGTGGTGCTGGTCTCGCTGTTCGCCGTGGGCGAACTGCTCTATGTCGCCTCGCGCTACAACAAGATCCCCGGCGTCATGCAGCCCATCAAGGGGCAGAAATGGTTCACCCGCGAGGACCTTTCCCGCTCGTGGAAGCCCTGGCTGCGCGGCACCGCCATCGGCTTCCCCATGGGCGCCCTGCCCGGCAGCGGCTCGGAAATCCCCACCATGCTGTCCTATACGCTGGAGCGCAAACTCTCCAAGCGCGACGATTTCGGCAAGGGGGCCATCGAAGGCGTCGCGGGTCCGGAAGCGGCCAACAACGCGGCGGCGGCGGGCATTCTCGTGCCCATGCTGACGCTGGGCCTGCCCACATCGGCAACGGCGGCGGTGCTCCTGGCCGCCTTCCAGAACTATGGCTTGCAGCCCGGCCCCTTCCTCTTCACCTCCAACCCGTCGCTGATCTGGGGCCTCATCGCCTCGCTCTATGTCGGCAACCTCATGCTGCTGGTGCTCAACCTGCCGCTGGTGGGCCTGTGGGTCAAACTGCTCTCGATCCCGCGCCCGCAGCTTTACGCCGGCATCCTCGTCTTCGCCATGGTGGGCGTGTGGGGCGTGTCTGGGGCGTGGAGCGACCTGCTGATCATGGCCTCGGTCGGCGTGCTCGGCTACGTGATGCGGGTCTACGACTTCCCCATCGCCCCGGCCCTGATCGGCCTCATCCTCGGCCCCATGGCCGAGAACTACCTGCGCACCGCACTGGCCGCCGGACAGGGCAACCCGATGGTCCTCGTCGGCACGCCAGTCTCGGCGACGCTCATCGTGCTGTGCGTATTGATCTTCGCCCTGCCGCCGCTGATCCAGCGCCTGCGGGCCAATGCCTGAACCCCGCGCCTCCGGCGGATTTCCGCCGAAGGCGCATCGCTTGCAAACGGATACCCAAGACCCATGAAGACCCATACAGTTCGCGTCCACCCCTCCGCCGACAACCTGGCGCGGGAAGACCAGTTGGCCTGGAAGATCGCCAGCTTCGCCGCCGATTGCGGCCCGCTCGACCCGGACGTCCTCGACATGATCGCCTGCCGCAGCGTCGACAATGCCAGCGTGGCGCTGGCGGCGATCAACCGCGCCCCGGTGGCGGCGGCGCGCGCCATGGCCCTGGCCCATCCGCGCAAGGGCGGCGGCACGCTGTTCGGCCTCCCGGCCACCACGCGGGTCGACGCCGAATGGGCCGCCTGGGCCAATGCCACGGCGGTGCGCGAGCTCGATTTCCACGACACCTTCCTCGCCGCCGACTATTCGCATCCCGGCGATTCGATCTCCCCGCTGGTCGCGGCCGCCCAGCAGGTCGGCGCCGATGGCGCGGCGCTGGCGCGGGCCATAGCGGTGGCCTATGAAGTGCACGTGGCGCTGGTCAAGGCCATCTCGCTGCACAAATACAAGAAGGACCACGTGGCCCATCTGGCCCCGGCCACCACGGCCGGCCTCGGCACGCTGCTGGGCCTTTCAGCCGAAACCATCTTCCAGGCCGTCAACCAGGCGGTGCACCTGTCCTTTTCCACCCGCCAGTCGCGCAAGGGCGAGATTTCCTCGTGGAAGGCCTATGTGCCGGGCTTTTCCGGCAAGCTGGCCATCGAATGCATCGACCGCGCCATGCGCGGCGAGAAATCCCCCTCGCCGATCTATGAGGGCGAGGATTCGGTGATCTCCTGGATGCTGGGCGGACCCGACACGGTCTACAGCGTCACCCTGCCCGAGCCCGGCGAATCCCCGCGCGGCATCCTCGAGACCTATACCAAGGCCCATTCGGCCGAATACCAGGCGCAGGCGCTGATCGACCTCGCCATCGAGCTGGGCGGGCAGATCGGCGATCTTTCGCAGGTCGAGGACATCCTGCTCGAAACCAGCCATCACACCCATTACGTGATCGGCACCGGCGCCAACGACCCGCAGAAATCCGACCCCGAGGCCAGCCGCGAGACGCTGGATCACTCGATCATGTATATCCTCGCCGTGGCGCTGGAAGACCGCAAGTGGCACCACGTCGACTCCTACACCGTGGAGCGGGCGCGCAAGGCGGACACGCTGGGGGTCTGGCACAAGATCCGCACCCTCGAAACGCCGGAATGGACCACGCGCTACCACGATCCCGATCCCGACAAGCGCGCCTTTGGCGGCAAGATCACCATCACCCTCAAGGATGGCACCACGATCGTCGGCGAGCGCGGCGTCGCCGATGCGCACCCCAATGGCGCCCATCCCTGGACCTGGCCCGACTATGTCGGCAAGTTCCGCACGCTGACGGAAGACGCCCTGCCCCAGGCCCAGCAGGACGCCTTCCTCGACGCCGCCAAGGGGTTCGCGAACCTCAAGGCCGGGGCGCTCGACAGCCTGGTGCCCGCCCTGCCCGCCGGCGCGGTGACCCCCGATGCCCCCACCGGTCAGGGCATCTTCGATCGCGGCTTGGAGTAACCATCATGCTCAGCCATGAAATCAATGCCAAGTTCCGCTCCCGCCTCGCGGGGGGCGGCGCCGTGCTGATGCCGGGCGCCGCCAACGCACTGGCCGCCAAGATCATCGCGGACCTGGGGTTCGAGGCGGTCTATCTGTCCGGCGCCGGCCTCACCAACACCTATCTGGGCATGCCCGATCTGGGGTTCGTCGGTCTCGCCGAACTGGTGCAGCACACTTCGACCATCCGCGACGCCACCGACCTGCCCATCGTGGTCGATGCCGATACCGGCTTCGGCAACGCGCTCAATGTGCGCCACACCATCCGCTCCCTCGAACGGGCCGGAGCCAGCGCCATCCAGATCGAGGACCAGGTGAGCCCCAAGCGCTGCGGGCATTTCTCCGGCAAGGACGTGGTGGCGCTCGACGAGGCGCGCAGCCGCATCAAGGCGGCGGCCGATGCCCGACAGGACCCCAACCTGCTGATCGTGGCGCGCACCGACGCGCGCACCGTGGCGGGGATCGACGCGGCGATCGAACGGGCCCAGGCCTTCATCGAGGACGGCGCCGACATCACCTTCGTCGAGGCCCCCGAAAACCTCGAGGAGATCCGCGCGATTCCCGCCCGGCTCTCCGGCACGCCGCAGCTGATCAACCTTGTGGTGGGTGGCAAGACCCCCATCGTCGATCTGGGCGAGCTCGACGCCATGGGCTTTTCGCTGGTGCTCTACGCCAATGTCGCCCTGCAGGGCGCCATCTGCGGCATGCAGGCGGCGCTGGGGCAATTGAAGGCCGATGGCCGCATGGGCGAGGACGGCCCGGTGGCGAGCTTCCGCGAACGCCAGCGTCTGGTCGGCAAGCCCGAATTCGACGCGCTCGAAAAGCGTTACGCCCTTTGAGCATGGAGGCGGCAATCGAGACGCCCGAAAGCGCGGCCCCTATCGATGAGCGATTGCTGACCGACCAGTTGTTCGAAAAGCTGAGTGAGGCGATCGTCGCGGGCGATTTCGCGCCGGGCACCAAGCTCAGCGAACCGCGTCTGGCGCGGCAATATGGCGTCAGCCGCGGCCCGCTGCGTGAGGCCATCCGGCTGCTCGAGGAGCGCAAGCTCGTGACCCGCACCCCGCGCCAGGGCGTGCGGGTCATCATCCCCTCGCTGCAGCACGCCCTCGAGCTGTTCACCATCCGCGAAGTGCTCGAAGGCCTGGCGGCGCATCAGGCGGCGCTGCACGCGACAAGGGCCGAGGTGGCCGAGCTCCGGGCCCTGCTCATGGCCCACCGGGCCGAGATCGACGACCCCCAGACCACCTTCTACCGGCAGGAAACCGCCAATTCGGACCTGCATTTCTTCATCGCCCGCATCGCCCGCAACCAGCTTCTGTTCGACCTCTCCTGCGGGGAATATTACACGCTGTTCCGACTCTATCGCCGCCGGCACCAATTGGTGCCGGGCCGGGCGCAGCGCGCCTTCATCGAGCATGAACGCATCGTCGACGCCATAGCCGACGGCGACGCCGAACTGGCCGAACTGCTCATGCGCCGCCACATCGCCTCGGCGCGAAAAAGCCTGCTCTCCGCCCGGGGACAGGCATAGGGCTTCAGATGCCGCAGTTCTGTTCGATGTGCATGGTGGGCCCGTCCGGACTCGAACCGGAAACCAGACCGTTATGAGCAAACATCCCTATGCCGCAAGGCCCGCGTTCTGGCGAAAAGAGCAATGTTTGCTTGAACCTCTAGCGCAACAGTTTTCGTTACGTTCACGCAACGCAGGTTCAGCGAACCTAAGAGAAGACCGTTAGTTGCCGGAATTCGCCTTTCGTTCACGAGCCCTCTGGCTCTCCACCCTCTCGGGGCGCTATCATACGCCATGCCCCAGTTCACACACCGCCCCGCCTTCCCCGACCAACCCGACAGCCACGCAGAGCATCGCGTCGTGGTCTATGACGGAGTGCGGGTAGGTTCAGCCACGTACCATCTGACGGCCCATCGGGGCCATGTATGGTCATGGGGCGCGATGGCCGCTGATGGGCATTCGGTAGGAGGGGAGTGTCAGTCGCTGGAAGAAGCGCTTGAACTGATCAAGGAGGGCGTGCTGGCATCCATGGAGCGCTGGCCTGATCTGCTTGAGGAAAAGCGGGCGCTCCAGAAGCTGGCTCGGGACTCCTTCAACCACTGGGCGAGGGCGCATGGGAAGCGGGAGCGGGACATTTAGTCATCCGGCTGCGACCAAAGGACCATTGAGAAGTGCCCCGAATAGGCCATGGTGATCGAGGCCAGCCTGCGTCCACTCCTGGCTTGGCCGGCGAGGCTTGGACTATCCCCATGGCTCCGAGCCTCGCCTTTATGGCCCCCTACCCCCGCTATTGATCCAGGCCCAGAACCCGCTGACCAGTATCACCCCAACGATGATGATGGCGCCTCCGAGGATGGCGCCGCCGACCTTCTTTGAGGCCCCATCCCACGATAGCCTAAATCTGCGCAGGAATCGGAAATCCTCCCTCGCTTCGAACTGTTGTTCAGTTCCATCGAGGCGGAGCCCGGCGTCTGCCAGGGCTTCCCGGAAGACTTTGCTGATCTGAGAAAGCTGTTCATCGGAGAACCCTTTCCCGACGCTCTCGACCATCTCGGTGATGATCCTCGATTGCTGCTCGCGATCTCGCTCCAATAGCTCAACGCGCTTGGTCAGGGTGAGAGACGCGCGGCCAAGCGCGCTGTCAGGTGGTGTCATGTCGGCCCCCGAAGGCGAGAGGAAGGGTCAGTGCTGCGACCGATCGACAATGGGCCCGTCATAGCCCGTCGCGGCTCGAACCCCCGCCTCAGTGTAGGACGGGATTTCGTTCTTCGGCTTGGCGTTGGGCACCAGCCACACCAGCGCAGCCCCGATGCCGGTGATGATGGCCGTGGCCGTCTCCTGATCGAGCCCGAGGTCGAGACCCATGTAGATGTTGGCGAACTGGACCAGCGCCATCACGAGCGCCACCCAGAATTTGGCGGCCCGGAGTGGCCCGAACATTGCGAGAAGATTGAGCAGCTTGCCCATGGTGTTTTCCTTTCAGCGCAGGAATATGAAAAAGGCCGCTACGAGGGCGGCCAGAACGATTGCGATTGCGAGGGCAGCGGGAGTCGCTGGCGGGCGTTTGGTGTCAGGCGGGGCCGAAGGTGCCGGAACAGGCACATCCGGCGGAAGTGGGGCGCCGTTGGCGTGCTTGGCCCGGTCGAGGATCGTTTCGACGCGCGAGGGCTCAACCAGCGATTTATTGAGCCCGTCGCCTGCGTAATAGGATTGTCCTCTTTGCACGGTGCGGTGCGCGCCCTTGACGCTGGCCAGAACAGGCAGTGAAGCCCATTCCATCGCCAGTCGCCGCCCGAACTCGGTCCGGCTGATATGGCCTGCCATGAATGCTTCATAGCCACGCCGCTTGAGCAGGTGATAACCGAGCCGGTCTTGCAGGTTCGGATCAAAAACCTGCCCGTCCAGCAGCTTCAATTCGCGGCGAAGGTCGGCCAGCGTGGCCCTCATGAATTGGTATGCACCTGATGCGGTAGACTTGGCGGGCCAGCCGCTGGACTGATGCCGCTGCAATTCGGCAATGGTCATCTGCGTGATCGGCTTTGGCAGCTTGCCTTGAGCATGACCGTAGATCACGTCATATGCCTCACGGCCCTTGCGCCCGGTTTCAATCTCGCGAATGAAGTCGAGCAAAAGCGCCGCACTCGGTGGCACGGTGGGGTCCATTACCGGCCCTCCTGTCTCTATGTGGTGGTTTGTTCGCGCTACAGACGCACAAAGCCCTCGTGGTGGCGGATGAACTCCGCCCCCTTGGCGCTGATGTCCATGGTGGGGTCCTGTGGATGTGCCCCGGAGGCGGCTAGTGTTGGGAAAAAGAAAAGCCCCGCTCGGTGGCGGGGCGAATTAGCGCGCATGTCTAGTTATTGTCGTTTGCTTCTGACGTTGCCCCCAACTTTTATCCAGCGTGACGTAGACTCCTGGAGTTGTTTTGGCCCTGCTGAGCCTGGTGGAAGACGGGGGCTGGCGAGGAGCTGACCATTGAGCGCAGCGCCAGGTCCCGTCGTGGGGTGAAGGTGGTGGCGTATTCGGTTGGGGTGAGCCAGCCCAGCCGCGAGTGTGGGCGATTTCCATTGTAGTCAGCCCGCCATTCTCTCAGGGCGATACGGGCATAGGATAAGCTCGGGAACAGGGTTTCGTTGAGCATCTCGTCCCTGAGCCTTCCATTGAACGATTCAATGAACGCGTTCTGCATCGGCTTTCCCGGGGCGATATAGTGCCAGTCGATCTTGTGCCGGTCGGCGAAGCCCAGGATGGCATTGGAGGTGAACTCGGTGCCGTTGTCGCTGACAATCATCTTCGGTTTGCCACGTGCCGCCATGATCGTTTCGAGCTCTCGGGCAACCCGCAGACCTGAGAGGGATGTATCAGCGACGAGCGCCAGGCACTCGCGCGTGCAGTCATCCACGACGGCCAGAACCCTGAACCGGCGCCCGTCGGTCAGTTGGTCGGAGACAAAGTCCAACGACCAGCGCTCGTTGGGTGCCATGGGAATGACCATCGGGGCCCGCGTTCCCAGGGCCCGCTTCCGGCAGCCCCTGCGCCGCACCGAGAGCTTCTCTTCCCGATACATCCGGAACAGGCGCTTGTGGTTGACCACATAGCCTTCCCGGCGCAGCAACACATGCAGGCGCCGATACCCAAAGCGCCGGCGCTCATGGGCAATCGCCTTCATCCGGTCACGCAGATCGAAGTCATCCAC